>NZ_VZII01000064.1 GCF_009391885.1 Pseudomonas sp. MN1F
CACGGTCTATACCCGTCATACCTATTATCCACAGACCGGTGAAGGTGAAGATTGCCCGCCCGACCCACTACTGTTCACCCGCAGCCGCAAGACCAGTACCGAGCACCCGGCCAGGACCGACGAGGGCAAGGCAGCCAAGTCGCGCACGCGGTATCGTTACCGGTCCCTGAAGGCTTTGACTGGGTCGACGTTGGGCAAGGGCTGGCTCGTGGCCCATGAGGAAGAACTGTCGCAACTGGTGAGCGAGCAGGAACAACCGCAGCAATTCACCTTCCGCAAGTACCAGGACCTGCCTGGCGAGCCCTTGCAACACGGCCGCATGGTCGAGGAGAGGAAGATACTCAACGACCACGAAACGACCACCGAGCACCGTTTTGCCAAGCGCCCAGAGTTGGGTGAGGAGGTGCTTGAAGAAATACGTACCCTCACGGGCTTCGACCATGGCCTTGAGCTTGAAGATGGCGCTGTTCGTCACGCTCAGAAGATACAGACGCTCCTTCATTCCGTACTGATCAACCAGCCGCTGCAGAACTATGACGATAATGAGGTGAAGATCGCCTACGTTTATGACGCCTTGCGCCGGGTGCTTGTCGAAACAGTCTCGCCCGATGATGATGACGAGAATGGGTTCAAGGCCTCGCGCAAGTACACCTATACCTTGGTCAGCCAGGCCGGCGGGCAGGCCACGCAAACGGCCGAGGATGTCAAAGGGGTGATTACCCGCACGCTGGTCGACGGGCTCAACCGTGCCATCGCGCAGTTCCGCCAGGATGCTGATAACGCCGACATCAGCAAGCGCGCGGCCTTGCGCCCCACCTATGCCGCGAGCTACGACGCGCTGGGTGACAAGGTAAGCGAAACCGATTACGACTGGCTCGACTACCCGAACCAGCCGCCACGCGAGTTGGCCTTGCCGCGGCAGAGGCTGTTCGACGGTTGGGGCCGGCAGTACTGCGAAATCGCAGTCGATGAGGTACGTCACCATGACCGCTACGATCCGATTGGCACCTCGGCCTCGAAAGGGCCCATCAGAACGCAATGGCGCGAGTCTGCTGATCGCCAGCAGGCTACCGGCACCACTGTCACCTGGTTGACGCTGTTCGATGAACCGGCTCGCATCGAACGGCTCGACGCCAGCGATGCGTCGTACAGCGTCAGCCAGACCTACTACGACGGCTTGCAACGCAAGGCCCGGGAGGTCAATGCGCGCAATGAAACCAAGCACTATGTTTATGATGTGTTCAACCGCTTGGTGGATGAAACCCTCGCCGATGACAGCGTGGTGCATCGCGACTACGCCCCGCATAGCCGCGAGGACTTGCCTGTAAAGATCAGTGTTAATGGCGTGGTGCTGGGCGAGCAGCGTTTCGACGGCTTGGACCGCATGGTCGAGTCGATTACTGGAGGGCGCGTGCGCGTGTTCGGGTTCGAGCCAGGGCAGATGAAGCCCAATACAGTACTGACGCCAAGAAAGGAACTGATCGAGTATCGGTACCGGCCTGAGTTGAGTGACGAGCCGGAGCTTCGGCGGATCGCTGCCGAGGGCATCGAGGCCGATTACGATTACGACCACAAAAATGCGCTCCTCGAGCGCTGCGAGGAACAAGGGCTGGTACTCAAGCGCAAGTACTCCAGCAATGGGGAAGTGCTGAGCGAGACCCGTGAATATCAGGGTGAGACCTCCGAGATGCACTACCAGACCAGCTTGCTGGGCCGCCAGTTGGGCTACACCGACGTGGGCGATGTGCCTCAAGTGTATGAATATGACGGCTATGGCAGGCTGCGGCAGACGACCCTGGAGACTTCGGTCGCCACCTTCGAATACGATGGCCTGGGGCGGATGTGCAGGACGCTGACCCAGGGCGGGGGGCAACGCCTGGAAACGGTCATGATGTTCGACGCGTTCGACAGGGAAGTGCAACGCCAGTTCGACATTGGCGGTACGTTGCAGTCACTGACACAGGGCTACGATGTCGAAGACGCGATTGTCTGGAAGACACTGACCGAAGGCGATATTCACGAGGTGCTGCGCCATGAAACCTATGAATACGACGTGCGTGGCCGGCTGCGCAAGTATCTGTGCGAGGGCAGGCTTTCTCCGGTGGATCAGTACGGCAACGTCATGCAGGAGCAAGTCTTCCGGCACGATGAAATCGATAACATTACTCGGGTGAATACGCGCTTTGCCGAGGGGCTCAATCAGGCCAGGTATTACTTCGAAAATGAAGACCCGGCGCAACTGAGCCGTATCGAGAATGATCATCCGGATTATCCGGCCACTATACCGCTGGACTATGACAAGGACGGCAACCTCACGCTCGATGATGCCGGCCGGGTGTTGACCTACGATGGGCTGGGCCGCTTGATCAATGTCGAAGTACCGGCGCTGATCGAAGAGGCGTTCGACCAGCACGGCAATCGGGTATGGGACGAGGACGGTCGGCGCTTCACTGCTGACGAGCAGGGCAGGGTGATCAGGGTCGATGTGCCCTCGGCGACCCACCCGGTCGATACCTTCAGGGTCATGCGTAGCCCGGCAGGGGAGTTGCTGACGGCCGTGAGGGAGAAGGGCGGCAGGCTGTTGTGGTGCGTCAGTGTGGCGAACGCGGAAGTGGTGAAATACGGTTATGATCCGCTGGACAGGTTGACCAGCGAGGAATATTGAGTCTGCCCGCTGAAGTTGTTTGAAGCCCGCCGTGAAGGCGGGCTTTTTTATGGGTAAGTTAATTGTCAACCTGATAAAAATGCCAGTTGCGTGACGGCGGGGGGGATAACAGTATGGGAGTAGGTCGAAGGTTAATTGAACCGTCGATGCATGCGTATTTCTCCGGGAGATAATCATGAACGATAACGAAGATTCGGTATCCGCTGACGTCAACCCCGTCGCCCCTCGAGTGCGCAGGGCGACGCTGGATGCATTGATCGTAGACGACAAGTTGATAGCGGATAGAGCGGATAACACTGTATTCAGGAAGTACCTCGCAGAGCCGGACTTGGAGCTGGTTGTTATTGTTGAAGATCCCTGGCAATTGCCAGGAAGTACGCTGTTCCAAGATGAGTTAAAGCTTATTCATTTGCCAAGTGGTAATGCGCTGAGCTCTGACTTCTTTACAAAGGGTGACGAAACGCTATTCCCCTTTCCTATTACTGTGCCGAAAGACTTCATAGAGAGTTTGGGAGAGGGTGTTCATACGTTCGGCTATGAGGTTGAACATGGTCACGGAGATTTCAGTGACTCGCTGCCCCTGACCCTTATCTTCGACCGCAAGGCCCCTTACGACCAGACACCGCCCAAAAAGATGGCGGATATCGCACCGGTCACGGATGCCAATAAAGACAAGGTTGTAATCGAGTTGCCCGATTACGCTGATTTCAAGCCCAAAGACAAGGTAGGAGTCTGGTGGCTGGACGCTTCAGTTACCGAGATTCCCGAAGATCTTGATCCGCATATTGCTGTGGAGGTCACGTCACGCCCCCAGAACATTCCTGTTTCCAAAGCAGTGATTGATGACGCCGGGGATGGCGGCATCGCAGTCGTGTATGTATTGATCGACAAGGCGGGCAATAGAAGCAACTTTTCCTTTCCGACCTACGTAGGCGTCGCTCTGGGCGCTCTACCTGCCAATCTCAAGGCCCCTGTCGTGCCGCAGGCTGCGAAAGGACGGATCATCAAGGACGATGCTTTTGCCGGGGTCATTGTGCAGGTATTGGCATTTGACAACTGGAAGCCTAAGGACGAACTGCGCGTCATCTGGGGGAACCAGCCCGCCTCGGAATGGCGTGCGATGTCTGATACGGGCACATTCCCGGTGGAATTCACCCTGAGCAAAGAAGTGCTGTATGCGGACTATGGCGTAGACGGCACGGGGGAAAAGGACACCGTAGTCACCTACGAGCTTCGGCGTGGCACCGTGCCGCAAGGCACGATGGATACCACTGTGAAGGTCAACCTCGAGCGCTTCGGGCCGGTGGACCCCGTGGATCCTGAACCCGAAGTACCCGACCCGGAAAACCAGTACCTGGAAAAGGTGACGATTACGAGTGCATCGGGTGAGGACAACCACCTGACCGATCCCGATGACGAGTTCGAGGATGCAACGCTGACGCTTGTGATCAACGCCACCTTGCAAGCGAAGGATGTGCTCACGTTTTATTGGGGGGGGGCACTGATTGCAGGTCTCGAACATGAGGTCCAGGTTGGCGAACCCGGGACCACGATCACCAAAACGGTCAGCTGGGATGACGTCATCAAGCCCGGCCGCAATGGCAACGTGCCCGTCCATTACCGGGTAGAGCGACCCAGTAACCCTAACCCGATCCGGTCGCTCGATACCAATGTGTTGGTCGAGGCTGTGGGTGTGTATCCCGTCCAGCCTGAGTTCCTGGGGGTTGTGCAAAGTGGTGGACTGACGCTGCTGACTTGCCAATCAATTTATGAAGATGACGATGACACGGACCCGGCCGTGCGAGTTCAGGTTGATGACCTCACCCAATACGGTCTCGTCGTAACTGACAAGATAACCATGCACTGGTCTGCAGTGCACGGCGATGGCGAGGATGGCAGTAACGACCCGGTCGACGGCGCCCTCTACGAGCCCGTCATTACGCTGGACGAGACAAATATAAATGGCTTTGTCTGGCGGATCCCCTTCGAAACATACGTGAAACAGGTTTATACGCCCGCGCAACCGGAGGGTCGTGGGCGAGTGAAAATCTCTTTCACTGTAGGTGGAAAACCCAGGGAGTCAGCTGTGCGTGAAGTTTTCGTTGTCATGCACAACGGGATAGGAAGTTGCCCGTTACGGCCCAAACCCTGAATAACATTGCGATGCACGCGACGGTGAGGATAAATCCTGTGCAGTATCAGAATTTTCCTACAGGTATTTCGGATCTAAGTTTGTAGGCTCGTAACTTCGTCTTAACCGTACTTTCATTTGAACGAAGCATTAACGAGGTAAACCCATGACTCCTGGATATTCAGGAATGCATCCGCTCGCCCGTGCGTTGCTGCTGGCCTCGGCGGTCACGGCATCACCAGGCGCCTACGCGTTGACGCTGGTCGAAGGAGAATTGAACATCGGCCAGGGCACCCCGGTGGACAGCTATCGGGTCAGCCCGGGTGGGAAACTGGTCGCCGAACAGGCTACGACCGAAGCTATCGATGTACGTGAAGGGGCGAGCCTGCAGATGACAGGCAGCACCGTAACGGCCAACGGTGCCAATGGCGTGGCACTGGTCAATGCCAAGGCCAACATCGACGGCGGGTCGAGGATCGTCAGCGACAGGACAGGCTTGCGCTTGCAGCGCAGGGGCCTCGACGGGTCCACGGCCACCGTGGTTGACAGCTACGTGGAAGGTGCACAAGGCGGGGCGCTGCTTTCGGGCAACTCGGTCCTGAACCTGCAGGGCAGTACCTTGGTGGGCACCGGCACGTCCAGTGCGGCTGTGCTGTTCGGCAATGCCGAACTGAATGCCCAGGGCAGCCACCTGGTGGGGGCCGGTGCCGGCGTGCAGGTATCCGCTGACGACACCTTCAGCGATGCGGCGCAAGTCAACCTGGTGGGCAGTACGGTGGAGGGCAGGAACGGGTCGGCGATCGTCGTGGGCGATCCCGGCCTTGCCGCCAAGGCCGACATCAAGGTGGGGGCGGGGTCCAACCTGGTAGGCAGCAATGGCGTCTTGCTGGAAGTGCAGGGCAACTCGGCGGCGACCCTGGCGGTCGATGCCAGTGACCTGGTAGGGGACGTCAAAGTGGAAGCGGGCTCCAGCGCCAGCATCAGCCTGGACAACCATGCCAGCCTGACCGGGCGCCTGGACAATGTCGAGGCCTTGTCCGTGGCCAACCAGGCGCGCTGGAACATGGTCGAAGACAGCAGCGTGGGCAGCCTGGCCCTGAATGCAGGCTCGGTGCGCTTCGGCGAGGCCGGGCAGTACCAGCGCCTGACGGTCGGCGAACTGAGCGGTAACGGTACCTTCATCATGGATGCCGATTTCAGTACGGGGCAAACCGATTTCCTCGACGTGACCGGCTCGGCCACGGGGCAGCACAGCCTGCTGGTGGGTAGCAGCGGCGCCGATCCGGTGGCGGAAAACCAGTTGCATCTGGTTCACACGGCCAGCGGCGATGCGCAGTTCTCGTTGCTCAATGGGCCTGTCGATCTTGGTGCGTTTTCCTACGAACTGGTGCAGCGTGGCAACGATTGGTACCTCGACGGTTCGCGCAAGATCATCAGCCCGGGAACGGCTTCTGTCCTTGCCCTGTTCAACACCTCGCCCACGGTCTGGTATGGCGAACTGACGACGTTGCGCAGCCGCATGGGTGAGGTGCGTCGGGATCAAGGCAAGTCGGGCGCCTGGGGCAGGGCCTATGGCAACAAGTTCAATGTCGCGACCGCAACCGGCAGTGACTATCAGCAGGTCCAGCAGGGTTTCTCGCTCGGCGCTGATGGCGTACTGCCATTTGGTGACGGGCAATGGCTGGCGGGTGTGATGGCGGGCCACAGCAGCTCGGACCTGAATCTTGAGCGCGGTGCCTCGGCCGAGGTGAAGAGTTACTACCTGGGCCTGTATGGGACATGGCTGGACGCCGCCAGCGGTTACTACTTCGATGGCGTGGTCAAGCTCAACCGGTTCGACAATTCGTCCGATGTGACCCTGAGTGACGGCAAGCGTACCAAAGGTGACTACAACAACCTCGGGCTGGGTGTGTCCGCCGAGTTCGGCCGCCAGTTCGAACTGGACGATGGCTACTTCGTCGCGCCTTATACCCAATGGTCCGCCGTCACCATCCAGGGCAAGGACTACCACCTGGACAACGGCCTGCAGGCACAGGGTGATGACACCCGCTCGCTGCTGGGCAAGGTCGGTGCCACCGCGGGGCGTACCTTCGATCTGGGCCAGGGCCGCTTTGCGCAGCCTTACCTGCGCCTGGCTTATGCCCATGAGTTCGTCAACGGTAACGACGTCAAGGTCAATGACAACCGCTTCGACAACGACTTGTCCGGCTCGCGCGGTGAGCTGGGGGCGGGGCTGGCCGTATCGCTCAACGAAAGGCTGCAATTGCATGCCGATTTCGACTACAGCAATGGCGATCACATCGAACAGCCCTGGGGGGCGAATGTCGGGGTGCGCTACAGCTGGTAGGACCTGAATACAGGGTAGGCAATGGGCCTACCCTTTTTTTTGCTGCGGATTGGGAGCAGGCCCATGCGTATGACAAACACTCTATCGGCAGACATTGTCGCGGATCTGCCAGCACCGGTCATTCCGGATGCCATGAAGGACATTCCGGGCGGGGCGCCTAACCTGATCCCCATCGAGGCGCTGGCCGGTCCGGTGCGTGTCGAATTCACCTTGTGGACCCATTCCAAACCCAGTCCCGATTGGCCCGAGTGGGTCGATATCTACTGTGTCGATAACGACGGCGAAGCGGTCAATGTGGGCCACAGGGAATGGACGCAGGCTTTGCCCGAAAGCGAGCGCTTCGTGGACATCGAGCCTCGCTACTTCGCAGAGGGGACACTACGGTTTGACTATGTAGGGCATGTGTGGAACCACGCCGAACTGAGCTCGGGTGAGCTCACCGTGACGGTCGACAAGACGAAACCCGAACTGGGCGACGATGATGGGCGCTTGCAGTTTCCCGCGTTGGGCGGCGGTCAGCTTACGGAGGATTTCCTGCTCCGCCACGATGACCAATTGCTGGCCTTGATACCTGATTACGCGGTTGCCGAGGTGGGGGATGAGATCACCTACTACTGGGACAGTGCCCCGTACCAGAACAATGAGGCCGGTCACTGGACGCTGAGCGAAGACGACCTTGGCAAGCCCCTGCAGTTCGTCTATGAGGGCGGGATGATCCGCGACCGACTCGACGGTCTGCGCTATGCGCACTATCTCATCCGCGACCGCGCTGGCAATTCCAGCCCCTATCCCGTGCCAGCGAGCCTGGATGTGGCTGCGCAACCATTGCCGCGTCACACTCCAGCCTTGGAAACCCCCACGTTGGGTGACAGGACGTCGGTCGAACTGGCCTTGTTGGACTTTTCCGCGCCGCTCGATGTGATCATTCCAGCGGACGCGGTCATAAAAGCTGGGGAGCATGTGGAGCTGCTCCTGGGGGAGGAGGGCAGTTTCGGAAGCTGGCTCGAACCCTGGGTCGAAGGGCAGCGCGAATATGCTGTTCCGATGCGCAATGTGGTCGCCATGGCAGGCCAGGTGGTGAAGTTGCGTTATCGGATTGTTTTACCTGACGACACGCTGGACTCCGGTGAGCGTGAGGTGACAGTGCTACCCATGCCCCGTAACAAGCTGCCCGCGCCGCAGATCCCGGAGCGTACCGGCGACTCACTGGAAGTGTGGAAGTTGACCTCCAACCCTCGGGTCACCCTGGCCAAGTGGAAGCATATTTCCACCGACCAGCGGATCACGCTCGAGGCGAGAGGCAAGACACCCTCCGGTTGGGTCACTCATCCCGTACTGACCCGCTACAAGTTGATCGACCTGGACGTGACCGGGGGTATCGGCAGCCGAGATGACGTGACCATCGACCTGGATTTCGTGAAGGGGCTGGAGCTCGGAACGCAGTTGGTAGTGAGCTGTACGCTCAGCTATGACGATGGTCATACCTGGCCACTTGTCCCGAGCTTCGAGGAAATGAAGTTGACCCTCAAATAACGGGCTGCCTCAAGGTGTGATGTTGCCCAAGGGCTGGGTAATCGCCGGGCTGACGCCGCCGTAATCATTGAAGGTGGTGAACGTCACCGACAGCTTGGCTGACGGCGCGGTACTGGCGAGTGCGTAGCGCTGGCGCCCGAACGGCGGCACCATTTCGCGTCCTTTGAGCTGTTCGGACTTGCCGTTGCCGGTCACTTCGAGCAGGCCGAACGTGTAGTGGAAGGGTGTTGGGTTGTCCACTACCAGGTGCGGTTTGCCCTCGATGCGTTGCACTGACCAGGTGAGGTCCTTGATCAGGCTCTGAGGGTTGCCCTTCAACTGGCTAGGCCGGTAGAACAGCTTGATGCGGGTGCGCAGCGCAATGTTCAGGGTATTGCTCGCCTCACCAGGCTCTGTCTGGGGGATTTCCTGCAGGTTGAAGAAGAACAGCGACTCGCGGTCCTGCGGCAGGTCGTTGGGCAGGCGGTTGATCTGCACCGCTTGCTCGTCGCCCGGCGCGATACGGAACAGGGCGGGCGAGGCGATCAACGGCACGGCGGTGGTGGTATCGTCTGCTTCGGTATTGACCCAGGCCTGCGCCGCATAGGTTTTCTTGGCATGATTGCCGACCGTGACCGAACTGCTGTTCTTGTCGCTTTGGTGGATGATGCGGTTGTTGCTGAGGGTAAGCGCCGCATGGGCGTGGTTCAGGCAGCCGAGCAGGGCGAACAGACAGGCGGCCGAGCGCAGGAGAGGAAATGTGAGGGGCATGGGATTGGCCTGGCGATTGTGGGGCAAGGTCGGGCACTTGCGTGCCCGGATTGCAGCGTTATGGAAGGTTGACGGTGAAGTTCACGTTGGCCAGCGCGGACCCCTCGGTAACCGGTACCTTGATGGCTTCGTAATGGGCGGAGAACGCCATGAGCGTGGGTCGCAATTCGTCTATCTGGTATTTTGCCGAGGCATCGCCGGGAGCCAGGCGCGTGTTGTTCTTGTCGAGGATCGAGACGGCGATATCCGGGGTGGAGCCCGGCAACAGCGGATACAGGTCGTTTGCCGCGCCGACAGGGCTGCCTAGTGCGGCGAACACGACGTCCACTTCTGTGCCTGGCGGGATAGTACAGACACCGGCCTTGGGGGTGATCTGGAGCGCAAAATCACGCACTTCGAACTTGTCGCCCACGTTCGCGAAGTGGGCCGAGTTGGGGGAGCCCAATTCGATACGGCTGGCGCCCGTGGAGGGGTCGATGACCTCAATGGGGCATGGGCTGCCAGCATCTACTTTGCCATAGAAATTGATGGTGCCGACTTCTGGCGCTGCCAAGGCAGCCGTGCTGGCGAACGCCAGGGCCAGGGGGATTATGTTTATTTTCATGAAGCTCGTTCCTACGCTGAGGGTTGGCGTGCGCCATACGCACGGCGACTGGATGATTCCGGTGCGCCGATCAGGGTAGGGACTGCGACGGCGTCTAGCTGTAAGCCGAGTCGCGCAAATCGGGGGATATTTACAACGATGTCCCCTGTCATTTGGCAGGGGAGCGTGGCGTCAGTGATTGTGGCTGTTGTCTGGCAGGCTCAGCAGCTGCTTCTGCTGGTGCCAGTCGAATGGCTCGCCCCGCTCGGAGGCTTCGTAGCGCAGTTCCTCCAGTTGCTGGTACAGCGCGAGCTCTTCGTCGGGCATGTAGTGCAGGCAGTCACCGCCGAAGAACCACAACAGGTCGCGCGGCACCAGGTGGGCGATCTGCGGGTAGCGCTGGATGACCTGGCAGAGCAGGTCCTGGCCCAGGTACTGGCTTTCCAGCGGTTCTTGCGGCAGCAAGGTCAGCAGTTCGTCGAAGCGTTCGAGGAACAGGGCGTGGCTTTCCTCCGGCACCTGCTCGGCCTCACCGAGGGCTACCAGGATGGTGCGCAGGTGGTTCAGCAGTTGCAGGTGGTATTCCAGGTGGGGATTGGCCATGGGGCGGTCCTCGGGATGGTTGAAACGGGCGCGGAGTATACGCGGGATGGAGAAGGGGCCGCAAAGCGGCCCCATGCCTCAGCGGACCTTGCCTTGTTCCGGCAGTAACTGCGCCTTGTCGAAGGCATCCACATCGATCACTTTGCGTCGAGCCTGTTCCGCTGCCTGCAGCCGCTGCCCTTCGCCAGGTTGCAATGCACCGGCGTCAACAGCTGCATCGATCACCGGCTGCCCAGGTGCCGGCCGCACCTTGCCTTCCTTGGTTGCCTGATGCAGCGCCTTGTGTAGCGGCGCCGCTTCATCCAGCAAGTCGCAGGCCCGTTGCAGCGCCGCCACCGGGTCACCGTCAGCCTGTGGCCTGAAGCAGCCGGCGAGTAGCTCTTCCAGTGCAGGATCGCCTTTGCTGCGGCCGATCAATGCCGCCACCTCGGCATCCAGTTCATCACTCGGCCCGGTATGGCGGCGGCCAAAGGGGAATACCAATACGCGCAGGGCGCAGCCGACAAAGCGGTTGGGGAAGTTGTCCAGCAGCCGGTCCAGGGCCTTTTCCGCCTGACCCAGGCTTTCTTCCATGGCCCAGCGCAGCAAGGGCTGCATGTGTTCCGGTGAGCCGAGGTCGTGATAGCGCTTGAGCGCGGCGCTGGCCAGGTACAGGTAGCTCAGCACGTCACCCAGGCGTGCGCTCAGGCGTTCGCGGCGTTTGAGCGCGCCACCCAGCAGCATCATCGACAGGTCGGCCAGCAGCGCAAAAGCGGATGCCTGGCGGTTGAGGGCGCGGAAGTAGCCTTGGCTCAAGGCATCGCCCGGCACGCTTTCCAGGCGCCCCAGCCCCAGGTTGAATACCAGCGTGCTGGCTGCGTTGCCGGCAGCGAACATGATGTGCTTCATCAGCAAGTCGTCGAATTCGCGCAGCGCCTGGTCATGGTCTTCCCGCCCGGCCAGGGCCATTTCCTTGAGTACGAACGGGTGGCAGCGGATGGCGCCCTGGCCGAAGATCATCAGGTTGCGCGACAGGATGTTGGCACCTTCCACAGTGATGAAGATCGGCGCGCCTTGCCAGTTGCGCCCCAGGTAATTGTTCGGGCCCATGATGATGCCCTTGCCGCCGTGCACGTCCATGGCGTGCTGGATGCACTCGCGGCCGCGTTCGGTGAGGTGGTACTTGAGGATCGCCGACAGTACCGAGGGTTTTTCGCCCAGGTCCACGGCCTTGGCAGTCAGCAGGCGCGCGCTGTCCATCAGCCAGGCGTTGCCGCCGATGCGTGCCAGCGATTCCTGAATGCCTTCGAAGGCTGCCAGCGGCACGTTGAACTGTTCGCGGATATTGGCGTATTGGCCGGTGACCAGGCTGGTGTACTTGGCGGCGCCAGTGCCCACGGCGGGCAGGGAGATCGAGCGGCCGACCGACAGGCAGTTCATCAGCATCATCCAGCCTTTGCCGAGCATGGCCTGGCCGCCGATCAGGAAACTCAACGGCACGAACACGTCCTTGCCGCTGTTGGGGCCATTCATGAACGCGGCGCCCAGGGGGAGGTGACGCTTGCCGATCTCCACGCCGGGGGTATCGGTGGGGATCAGGGCCAGGCTGATGCCCAGCTCTTCCTCTTCGCCCAGCAGGTGGTCCGGGTCGTAGGCCTTGAATGCCAGGCCCAGCAGGGTGGCGACCGGGCCGAGGGTGATGTAGCGCTTTTCCCAATTCAGGCGCAGGCCGATGACTTCTTCGCCTTGCCATTGGCCCTTGCAGACCACCCCGGTGTCGGGCATGGCGCCGGCATCGGAGCCGGCCAGCGGACCGGTGAGGGCGAAGCAGGGGATTTCCTCGCCACGCGCCAGGCGCGGCAGGTAGTGGTTGCGCTGTTCGTCGGTACCGTAGTGCAGCAACAGCTCGGCCGGGCCCAGGGAGTTGGGCACCATCACGGTGGAGGCCAGGTCGCCGCTGCGGGTGGCGAGTTTCATCGCTACCTGGGAGTGGGCGTAGGCGGAGAAGCCTTTGCCGCCATATTCCTTGGGGATGATCAGGGCGAAGAAGCCGTTCTGCTTGATATGCGCCCAGGCTTCGGGCGGCAGGTCGAGGTCCTGGCCGATCTGCCAGTCGCTGACCATGGCGCACAGCGCTTCTGTCGGCCCATCGATGAAAGCCTGTTCCTCCTCGGTCAGCTTCGGTGCCGGATAGCTGAGCAGGGTGCGCCAGTCGGGGCGGCCGCTGAACAGCTCGCCATCCCACCACACGGTGCCGGCGTCGATAGCTTCACGCTCGGTCTGTGACATCGGCGGCAGGGTGCGCTGGAACCAGTTGAACACCGGGGCGGTGAACACCTTGCGCCGCCACTCCGGTAGCGCCACCAGGGCGATTTTAAGCGCCAGCATGATCCAGATCAGGGTCAGCAGCCAGCCGGGGGCGTGGCTGAAAATGCCCATCAGCAGCACATAGGCCGCCATGATGCCGAGAATCTGCAAGGGCGCCAGACGTCGGTGCGTGAGGTACGCCGCGCCGATTACCAGCACTACCAACCACAACAGCAACATAATCGGTCCTCCTTGGAACCAGGGCTTGAGCCGTCCCAGACAGCTTAGACGCAACGCTGTGAACGGCAGGATCAGAACAGTGACAGGGTGTGGCGGCGGGAGTTTCAGTTCATTGTTTGCTTGTGCCGGGAGTAGACTGTCCCACCTCCGCATTCATAAGGACGTTGCCATGCTGAAGATCTGGGGCCGCAAGAATTCGAGCAATGTGCGCAAGGCGCTGTGGGTCGCCCATGAACTGGGCCTGGATTTCGAGTCGATCGACGCCGGTGGCGCCTTCGGCGTGGTCAATGAGCCGCACTACCGCGCCCGCAACCCCAACGGCCTGGTACCGATGCTCGAAGACGGTGACCTGACGCTCTGGGAGTCCAACACCATCGTCCGCTACCTGTGCGCCGAATACGGCGCGGAGCAGGGCTGGTACCTGGAAGACCCACGCCAGCGCGCCCTGGCCGACAAGTGGATGGACTGGGCCACTTCGTCCTTCGCCGGCCCGTTCCGCCCCCTGTTCTGGGGCCTGCTGCGCACCCCGGAAGACCAGCGCGACTGGGTGGCAATCAACGCCGCACACAAGCAATGTGCCCAGTTGCTGGCCATCGCCGATGAAACCTTGGCCAAACAACCGTACCTGTCCGGTGACCAGATCGGCATGGGCGACATCCCACTGGGTAGCTTCGTCTACGCCTGGTTCGAACTGCCCATCGAGCGCCCGGCCATGCGCCACCTGGAAGCCTGGTATGAGCGCCTCAAGGCCCGCCCGGCTTATCAGGCTGCGGTGATGACCGCGCTGACCTGATCGAACACCACGGCTGTTTCGATAGTCACTATCAATACACATGACTGTACTTGTGCGGCCTGGCCTTGCACCATGGCCGCACTCACTGCGCCAGTGATCTGCCCTGGCGTGTCCTGAACCTAATTTTTCGGTAAGTGACCCGCTATGAGTTCCGCCCTGTCCATCCGACAGCTGACCAAGACCTACGGCAACGGCTTCCAGGCCCTCAAGGGCATCGACCTTGATGTCGCCGAAGGCGACTTTTTCGCCTTGCTCGGCCCCAATGGCGCCGGCAAGTCCACCACCATCGGCATCCTCTCGACCCTGGTCAACAAGACCAGCGGCACGGTCAACGTGTTCGGCCACGACCTGGACCGTGAGCCCTCGGCGCTCAAGCGCTGCCTGGGTGTGGTGCCGCAGGAGTTCAACTTCAACCAGTTCGAGAAGTGCTTCGACATCGTCGTGACCCAGGCAGGCTACTACGGCATTCCGGCCAAGGTCGCCAAGGAGCGCGCCGAGCAGTACCTGACCCAGCTGGGCTTGTGGGACAAGCGCGACGTGCCTTCGCGTTCGCTGTCCGGTGGCATGAAGCGCCGCCTGATGATTGCCCGCGCGTTGATCCACGAGCCGCGCTTGCTGATCCTCGACGAGCCCACCGCGGGCGTGGACATCGAGCTGCGCCGTTCGATGTGGAGCTTCCTCACCGAGCTCAACCAGAAGGGCATCACCATCATCCTCACCACCCACTACCTGGAGGAGGCTGAGCAGCTGTGCCGTAACATCGGCATCATCGACCACGGCACCATCGTCGAGAACACCAGCATGCGCCAGTTGCTGGGCAAGCTGCATGTCGAGACCTTCGTCCTCGACCTCAAGCAGGACCTGGCTGCGGCGCCGTTGTTGCAGGGCTACCCGTGCCGGCTGCTGACCCCGCATACGCTGGAAGTGCAGGTTGAGAAAGACATCGGCATCACCGCACTGTTCGGCCAGCTGGCGCTGCAGAACATCGAGGTGCAGAGCCTGCGCAACAAGACCAACCGACTCGAGGAGCTGTTCGTGTCCCTGGTGGAAAAAAACCTGTCGAAGGTGGCCGTATGAGTGTGGAACTGCGCACCAACTGGGTCGCCCTGCAGACCATTGTCTACCGCGAAGTGCGGCGCTTCCTGCGCATCTGGCCGCAGACCCTGCTGCCGCCGGCGATCACCATGGTCCTGTACTTCGTGATCTTCGGTAACCTGATCGGTCGGCAGATCGGCGACATGGGCGGCTTCACCTACATGCAGTACATCGTGCCGGGGCTGATCATGATGTCGGTGATCACCAACTCCTATGGCAACGTGGTGTCGAGCTTCTTCGGCAGCAAGTTCCAGCGCTCGATCGAAGAGCTGATGGTGTCGCCGGTGTCGCCGCACACCATTCTGGTCGGCTATGTGCTGGGCGGCGTGCTGCGTGGTCTGGCGGTGGGCGTGATCGTGACCATCCTGTCGATGTTCTTCACCAACCTGCAGGTGCATCACCTGGGCGTGACGGTCATCGTGGTGCTGCTGACCGCGACCATCTTCTCGTTGCTGGGCTTCGTCAACGCGGTGTTCGCGCGCAACTTCGACGATATCTCGATCATCCCGACCTTCGTGCTGACGCCGCTGACCTACCTGGGCGGGGTGTTCTACTCGATCAACCTGCTGCCGCCGTTCTGGCAGACCGTGTCGCTGGCCAACCCGGTGCTGCACATGGTCAACTCGTTCCGCTACGGCATCCTAGGGGTGTCGGACATCAGTATTGGCACGGCGATCACCTTCATGCTGGTGGCCACTGCAGTGCTCTACGTGCTGTGCGTTCGCCTGCTGGTCAGCGGCCGCGGCATGCGCGCCTGACAGCCGTTGCTTGCGCCGGCGCCACTGCCGGCCAATCCACCAGCGCCAGTACAGCAGGGTGGCGAAGTAGGCGACCACGCCCAGCACCACCCCGCACACCACCGAGCCCAGCAGAAACGGCTGCCACAGCGTGGCCAGCTGGTCGGTGATCCATTCGAAGGTCAGTTCGTCGGGCAGGGAGCGCGGTGGGATCTGCATCAGCCAGGCGCCGGTCATGTAGGTGACGAAGAACACCGGTGGCATGGTCAGCGGGTTGGTCAGCCAGACCAGGCTGACGGCGATCGGCAGGTTGCCGCGTACCGGTATCGCCAGTGCTGCGGCCAGCAGCATCTGCATGGGGATCGGGATCAACGCCGCGAACAGGCCCACACCCATGGCCCGCGCCACCGAGTGGCGGTTGAGGTGCCAGAGGTTCGGGTCATGCAGCAGCTTGCCGAAAAAGCGTAAGGACTTGTGTTCCCGAATGCTGGTCGGGTCCGGCATGTAGCGTTTGAAAAGTCGGCGCGGCATGTAGGCTCCCGGAGCGTTGATCGGGGCAGTATGCCTCGATTCGCGTTCAGCCTCGTTTAGAGTTTGTGACAATTGTTGAGCGGGCAATGCCGGCTTTTCGTCTAAGCCTCAGTAAGCGATTGTGCTTCTGGAGCTCTACCTCATGCGCACAGGGATGTTTGCGCTCGCGCTCGGGCTGTTGTGCCTGGGCTATCTCCCCGAGTTGCCGTCGGTCGGGTGGCTTTTACTGCTGTTGCTGGGTGGTCTGGCCTGCCTGTTCACCAGGCTGCGGCCGCTGGGCTGTTTTCTGTTGGGGCTGTGCTGGGCGTGTTGGTCGGCCCAGCAGGCGCTGGACGACCGCCTGGCAGCGGGCCTGGATGGCCGCACGCTATGGTTGGAAGGCCAGGTTGTCGGGTTGCCGACACCTACCGCACAGGGCGTACGCTTCGAGCTGGCACAGCCGCATTCGCGCCGCGCCGAGCTGCCTCGGCGCCTGCAACTGAGCTGGTTCGATGGCCCGACCATACGGGCCGGCGAGCATTGGCGCGTGGCGGTGACCTTGCAGCGCCCGGCTGGGTTGCTGAACCCGCATGGCGCGGATCGCGAGGCGCAGCTGCTGGCCAGGCGGATCGGCGCCACGGGCACGGTCAAGGCGGGCCAGCGGGTGCACGCGGTGGCACCGGGGTGGCGGGATGCACTGCGCGAGCGCCTGCTGAAGGTCGATGCCCACGGGCAGGAAGCGGCATTGGTCGCCTTGGTGCTCGGCGACGGAGCGGGCTTGGCCCGCGCACAATGGCAAGCGTTGCAGGCCACCGGCACGGTGCATTTGCTGGTGATTTCCGGCCAGCACATCGGCCTGGTCGCGGGCTTGCTGTATGCCTTGGTCGCGAGCCTGGCGCGCTGGGGGCTCTGGCCGCGGGGGTGGCCATGGTTGCCGTGGGCGTGCGGCCTGGCACTGGTGGCGGCGTTGGGCTATGGCTGGCTGGCCGGTGCGGGCGTGCCGGTGCAGCGTGCCTGCTTGATGCTGGCGGTGGTGCTGCTGTGGCGTCTGCGCTTTCGCCAGCTGGGGGCGATGTTCCCACTGCTGCTGGCGTTGAACCTGGTATTGCTGGCCGAACCCCTGGCGGCGCTGCTCCCCGGCTTCTGGCTGTCGTTCGCGGCGGTGGCGATCCTCATCTACAGCTTTGCTGCACGGCTTGGCGGCTGGCGCCCCTGGCAGGCATGGACGCGGGCCCAGTGGGTGATCGCTGTTGGCCTGCTGCCGGTGTTGCTGGCGACGGGGTTGCCGGTCAGCCTGAGTGCGCCTGTGGCAAATGTGCTGGCGGTGCCCTGGGTCAGCCTGGCGGTGTTGCCACTGGCATTGCTCGGTACGCTGTTGTTGCCGCTGGCGGGCATTGGCGAGGGGTTGCTGTGGATTGCGGGGGGCTTGCTGGAAATGCTGTTTCGACTGCTTGCCCTGATGGCGCAATGGCAGCCGGTATGGACTCCGCCAGCTCTGCCAGTGTTGGCCTGGTTACTGGTTTGTATTGGGGCTCTGCTGCTGCTATTGCCTCGTGGTGTGCCGTTGCGTGGCCTTGGTGGGGTCATGCTGCTGGCCCTTTGGCTGCCGCGGGATTCGGTACCGCATGGGCAGGTCGAGGTGTGGCAGCTGGACGTTGGCCAAGGCTTGGCGATGCTGTTGCGCACGCGGCACCACACCCTGCTGTACGACGCCGGGCCGGCCAAGGGCGAAAACGACCTGGGGCAACGGGTGGTGCTGCCGACCCTGCGCAAGCTGGGGGTGTACCGCCTGGACCTGATGCTGATCAGCCACGCCCATGCCGACCATGCGGGGGGCGCTGCGGCCATCCAGGCAGGCTTGCCGGTCAAGCGGGCGATTGGCGGAGAAGCGCTGGATGATGTGCAGTTGCAACCTTGTGCCAGTGGCGAGCAATGGACCTGGGACGGCGTGCATTTTTCGCTGTGGCGCTGGGTGGACGGGCAAAGCAGTAACGACCGTTCCTGCGTGCTGATGGTCGAGGCACAAGGCGAGCGGATGTTGCTGGCGGGGGATATGGAGGCCGGCGCTGAGCGGGCTTGGCTGGCGGATACCGAAACGCCCGCTATCGATTGGCTGCAGGCGCCGCACCATGGCAGCCGTACATCGTCCACCGAAGCCTTCGTCCGCGCCACGGCACCGCGTGGGGTGCTGATTTCGCGGGGGCGTAACAACAGCTTCGGGCATCCGCATGCTCAAGTGGTCGAGCGGTATGGGCGGCATGGGGTAGTGGTGCATGACACGGCGGTGGACGGGGCTTTGCGCTTGGTTTTGGGCGGGCAAGGTGAAGTTGAAGGTGTGCGCCGGCAGCGACGTTTCTGGCGTGATGCAGGCTGCGGTTGATTTCCCTGACCTCCGGCAGATGAGCCCCTTGCGCTCCTGTGTTAGAGTGGCGGCCTTTTTCCAGAGGGGCGTTTACTGTGTGGGAATTGGTCAAGTCCGGTGGTTGGATGATGCTGCCGATCATTCTGAGCTCGATCGCCGCCATGGCTATCGTCGTCGAGCGCCTGTGGACCCTGCGCGCCAGCCGCGTCACCCCGCCGCACCTGCTGGGCCAGGTGTGGATGTGGATCAAGGACAAGCAACTCACCAGTGACAAGCTCAAGGCCCTGCGCGCCGACTCACCGCTGGGCGAAATCCTCGCGGCGGGCCTGGCCAACTCGCGCCATGGCCGCGAGATCATGAAAGAGTGCATCGAAGAAGCCGCCTCGCGCGTCATCCACGAACTCGAGCGCTACATCAGCGCCCTCGGCACCATCGCGGCCATGGCGCCGCTGCTTGGCCTGCTGGGCACCGTGCTGGGCATGATCGATATCTTCAGCGCCTTCATGGGCTCGCAGATGACCGCCAACGCCGCTGTGCTGGCCGGTGGTATCTCCAAGGCTCTGGTCACCACTGCGGCCGGCCTGATGGTCGGTATCCCGGCAGTGTTCTTCCACCGCTTCCTGCTGCGCCGCATCGATGAGCTGGTGGTGGGCATGGAGCAGGAGGCGATCAAGCTGGTGGAAGTGATCCAGGGCGACCGCGAAGTGGAAGTGGCCGGAGGCAAGGCGTGAAGTTCCGGCGTAATCGCCAGCGGGAGAACGTCGACATCAACCTCGCATCGCTGATTGATGTGGTGTTCGTCCTGCTGCTGTTCTTCGTGGTTACCACCACCTTCACCCGCGAGACGCAGTTGCGTGTCGAGCTGCCCGAGGCGGCCAGCGCCGAGCAAGCGCCAGCGGACCAGGGCAAGCTGGTGGAAGTGACCATCAGCGCCGATGGCGTGTATTCGGTGAACAACCACCTGCTGCCCAAGAGCGACCTGGCGACCCTGACCGAGGCCATCGAGCGTGAGTCCGGCGGCGACAACAAGCTACCGCTGGCCATCAGCGCCGACGGCAAGACCCCGCACCAGGCCGTGATCACCGCAATGGATGCTGCCGGCAAGCTCGGTTTCAGCCACCTGCGCATGACCACCGTCGAGGCCGCCCAGGGGACACCTTGATGGCGCTCGCCGACCGCTTGCTTGCCGCCTGGTACGCCGGGCATCCGGCCTTGGCGCTGCTGCGTCCGCTCGAAGCGCTGTACCGGCGCGTGGTGACCCGCAAGCGTGCGCGTTTTCTCAGTGGTGAAAGTGCCAGCTATCGGGCGCCGGTGCCGGTGATCGTGGTGGGCAACATCACGGTGGGCGGCACCGGCAAGACGCCGATGATCCTCTGGCTGATCGAACATTGCCGCCGCCAGGGCCTCAAGGTCGGTGTGGTCAGCCGTGGCTACGGTGCCAAGCCGCCGCAATACCCCTGGCGGGTAGAGGCGAGCCAGCCAGCCGAACAGGCCGGTGACGAACCCTTGCTGATCGTCCAGCGCACCGGCGTGCCGCTGATGATCGACCCTGACCGCTGCGCCGCAGTACAGGCGCTGCTGGCCAGCGAGCCACTGGACCTGATCCTGTGTGACGATGGCATGCAGCACTACCGCCTGGCCCGTGACCTTGAACTGGTGCTGATCGATGCTGCCCGTGGGCTGGGCAATGGCCGTTGCCTGCCGGCCGGGCCGCTGCGCGAGCCTGCCGAGCGCCTGCAGGAAGCTGACGCCGTGCTGTTCAACGGCGCCAGTGAAGACTGCGCCGAGGGTTTTGCTTTCCGCCTGCAGCCATCCGCCCTGGTCAACCTGCGCAGCGGTAAGCGCCGCGAGCTCGATCATTTTCCGGCAGGCCAGCGCCTGCACGCGGTGGCCGGCATCGGCAACCCGCAACGTTTCTTCAATACTCTGCTGGGGCTAAACTGGCAGCCGGTGCCGCATCCCTTTGCCGACCATGCGCAGTTCAGCGCCCAAAGCCTGGCGTTCAGCCCGCCGTTGCCGCTGGTCATGACCGAGAAGGATGCGGTGAAATGCCGGGCCTTCGCTGCCGATGACTGGTGGTACCTGGCTGTCGAGGCACAGCCCACGCCGGCCTTCGGCGCCTGGTTCGACAGCCAGCTGCAGCGCTTGCTGCGCACGCCCTGAGCCCTTCTTCAACTTCCGGCCATCCGGCCTCAAGGACGCTTCCATGGACACCAAACTGCTCGATATCCTGGCCTGCCCGATCACCAAGGGCCCGCTCAAGCTCAGCGCCGACAAGACCGAGCTGATCAGCAAGGGCGCGGGCCTTGCCTACCCGATCCGCGACGGCATCCCGGTGATGCTGGAAAGCGAGGCGCGTACCCTGACCGACGATGAGCGTCTGGACAAATGAGCGTGAATTTCACCGTGGTCATTCCTGCCAGGCTGCGCTCCACGCGCTTGCCGGGCAAGCCATTGCTGCCAATCGCCGGCAAGCCGATGGTCCAGCACGTCTGGGAGCAGGCGCGCAAGAGCGGCGCCTGCCGCGTGGTCATCGCCACCGATGACGCCAGCATCCTCGAAGCCTGCCAGGCCTTCGGCGCTGAAGTGCTGATGACCCGCGCCGACCATGAGTCGGGCACCGACCGCCTGGCCGAAGTGGCCGCGCACCTCGGCCTGCCAGCCGATGCCATCGTGGTCAACGTGCAGGGTGACGAGCCGCTGATCCCGCCCGTGATCATCGACCAGGTGGCTGCCAACCTGGCCGCTCACCCGGAAGCCGGCATCGCCACCCTGGCCGAGCCGATCCATGAGCCGGAAACGGTGTTCAACCCCAATGCCGTCAAGGTGGTCAGCGACAAGAACGGCCTGGCCCTGACGTTCAGCCGCGCGCCGCTGCCATGGGCCCGCGATGTCTTTGCCAAGGACCGCAGCGTGCTGCCGGAAGGCGTGCCGTATCGCCGCCACATCGGTATGTACGCCTACCGCGTCGGTTTCCTGCAGGACTTCGTCAGCTGGGGCCCGTGCTGGCTCGAGCAGACCGAGGCCCTGGAGCAGCTGCGTGCGCTGTGGCATGGCGTGCGTATCCACGTCGAAGACGCCATCGAGGCGCCAGCCGTGGGCGTCGATACCCCTGAAGACCTGGAGCGCGTACGGCGCTTGCTGGAGGCCTGATGCGCGTCCTGTTCGTCTGCCTCGGCAATATCTGCCGCTCGCCCACCGCCGAAGGCGTGCTGCGCCATCAGTTGCAGGTGGCTGGCTTGGCTGAGCAGGTGCATGTGGCGTCTGCCGGTACCGGTGACTGGCATGTCGGCAAGGCCCCTGACAGCCGCACCTGCAAGGCTGCGCAGGCGCGTGGTTATGACTTGTCGCAGCAACGTGCCCAGCAGGTCAAGGCGGCGCATTTCGCTGAGTACGACCTGATCCTGGCCATGGATGAGAGCAACCTCGGTCACCTGCGAGCCATGCGCCCGCACAACGCCGCTGGCGAGCTCGACCTGTTCCTGCGCCGCTACGGTGCGGCCCTGGACGAAGTGCCGGACCCTTACTATGACGGCGCCGAAGGCTTCGAGCAGGTGCTCGACCTGATCGAGGCTGCGTGCCGCGAGCTGGTCGTGGAAATCAAGGGGCGGCTATGACAGCGGTTTGGCAGGAACAGGTTTCGCTGAAGGCCTACAACACCTTCGGCATTGATGTAAAAGCCCGCTATTTCACCCAGGCGCACTGCGATGACGAAGTGCGCGAGACGCTGGCCCAGGCGCGTCAGCGTGAGTTGACGGTGCAGGTGATCGGTGGTGGTAGCAACCTGCTGCTGACCCGCGATATCGATGCCGTGGTATTGCACATGGCCAGCCGTGGTCGACGCGTGCTGAGCGACGACGGCGAGCGGGTGGTGGTCGAAGCGGAAGCCGGCGAACCCTGGCACCCGTTCGTGCAATGGTCGTTGGCGCAAGGCTATTGTGGCCTGGAAAACCTCAGCCTGATCCCAGGCACCGTGGGTGCTGCGCCGATGCAGAACGTCGGCGCCTATGGCGTGGAGATCAAGGATGTGTTCGCCGGGTTGACCGCGCTGGATCGTGATACCGGTGAGCTGCGAGACTTCGACCTGCCTGCGTGCGCTTTTGGCTACCGCGACAGCGTGTTCAAGCGCAACCCGGGGCGCTGGTTGATCCTGCGCGTGCGCTTTGCCTTGAGCCATAGTTTGCAGGCCCACCTGGATTACGGGCCTGTGCGCCAGCGTCTGGTGGAGCAGGGCGTCGAGCAACCGACTGCGCAGGCGATCAGTGACGCCATTTGCAGCATTCGTCGCGAGAAATTGCCGGACCCGGCCGAGCTGGGCAATGCCGGGAGCTTCTTCAAGAACCCGGTGGTGTCAGCAGAGCGGGTGGAGTGCATTCGTGCCCAGTATCCGGGTGTGGTCGCCTATCCCCAGGCTGACGGCCAGGTGAAGCTGGCCGCGGGCTGGCTGATCGAACAGGCGGGCTGGAAAGGCTACCGCGAGGGCGATGCCGGTGTGCATCGGATGCAGTCGTTGGTACTGGTCAATTATGGCCAGGCGAGCGGGGCGCAGGTGCATGCGCTGGCGCAGCGGATTCAGGCGGATATCCTGGAGCGGTTCGGGGTGGTGCTGGAGATGGAGCCCAACCTCTACTGATTGTTCTGCCTGTGTTGGCCTCCCCGCAGGTAAGCAGATAGCCAAGAAAAAGCCCCGCCAGTTCGCACTGGCGGGGCTTTTTCATTCAGCCTTGGCTATCAACCGTGATGAGGCTTGTGCTCATCGGCGGTTTCCAGCACTGGCTCGGCAGCTTGCTGAGCGGCTTTGGCTGCGGCCTCGGCTTCACGCTTGCGGCGACGCACTTCACGTGGGTCGTTCGGCGCGCGGCCGTTTGGCAGCATCACGGTGGCGGCTTCGGCCGCTGCTGCTTCCACCGGGGCCGGCTCGACAGCTACCGGTGCGGCTTCGACGACCACAGGTGCAGGTTCTGCAGCCTCTTCAGGCTGGGCTTCGGCGACAGGCGCTGGCTGCTCGGCAACCGGTGCTTGCTCGACGATTACCTGGGGCTTCTCGGCCTCACCCGCCTCGACGATCGCTGCTTCGACAACTGGCGCTGCTTCAGCTGCAGGCGTTTCGATCGGTGCTTCAGCAACGACCACTGGCTCAGCAGCGGCAGGGGCTTCTTCAACCACCGGCTGCGGTGCGACTTCGACCACTGGAGCGATCACAGCTTCCTCGGCTTGAGCAACCACTTCAACCTGCTCGGTCGGCTGGGCGACTTCGCTGTTTTCGGTGGTTACGGCTTCGGCGCTGGCGCGTTCGGCCTGCTGGTTGGCTTCAGCTTCGGCATTGGCGCTGATGTGGCTGCTGGCGACAGCGGCAGTGACGGCCAGGCCGGCAGCCAGTTCGGCGCCAAGCTCGGTAGCCTGGTGCTGTTGTGGCTGTTCTTCGCTGCCTTCTTCGTCGCTACCTTCGATCAGCTCGCCATTGGCATTGCGCTGACGCTCACGGCGGTTGCTGCGGCGACGCTGGCCACGGGAGCGACGACGCGGACGCTCGTCATCGGTGCCTTCCTGCTCGTCCTGCAGCAGCTCTTCGTTCGGCAGTTGCTCCTCGGCGAGTTCGGCAGCCTGCTCGGCGGCTTGTTCGGCCGGGCGTGGCTGGCGCTCTTCGCGCGCTGGGCGAGGCTGGCGTTCTTCGCGAGGCGCACGCTCTTCACGCGGGGCGCGTTCTTCGCGAGGAGCGCGCTCTTCGCGTGGGGCGCGTTCTTCACGAGCTACTCGCTCTTCGCGAGGGGCACGTTCTTCACGCGGGGCGCGTTCTTCGCGAGGTGCACGCTCTTCACGGGCTACACGTTCTTCACGCGGCTGACGCTCTTCGCGTTCTGCCGGTGTAACGTCCAGCGGCTCGCGCAGTTCGCGTACGCGTTCTTCACCGCGGTTGCCGCGGCGGTCTTCACGTGGCTGGCGTGGTGCACGCTCTTCACGTGGAGCACGCTCTTCGCGAGGGGCACGCTCTTCACGTGGAGCACGTTCCTCACGAGGTGCGCGTTCTTCGCGGGGTTGGCGCTCTTCACGCGGGGCGCGCTCGGCACGCTCTTCACGCGGCTTGCGTTCTTCATCGCGACGGCCGTTGCGGTTGCGGCTCTGCTGGCGGCCGTTACGGCGCTCTTCGTTGCGCTGGCTGCGCTCGGCGGCCGGCTTCTCGGCGGCAGCAACGACCGGTGCGGCGGCAGGTTCTTCCTTGCCGGCGAACAGGCTGACCAGCGACTTCACCAGGCCCTTGAACAGGCTTGGCTCAGGTGCGCTCGGTGCAGGGGCTAGCGGGGCGGCCGGCTGGGGCTGCTCTTCGGCGGCGCTCGGTACCGGGGCGTTGGCGCGGGCCGGGGCGGTCTTCACCGCGGCTTCCTGGCGAACCAGGGTGCGGGTGGCGGTCGGCTGCGGCGCTTCTTCGGTTTCGGAGGCGGCGATTTCGTAGCTGGACTGGTTGTTCAGCACTTCCGGGTTGTCGTCGCGCAGGCGCTGGACTTCGAAGTGCGGGGTTTCCAGGTGGTCGTTCGGCAGGATGATGATGCGTGCGCGAGTACGCAGTTCGATCTTGGTGATCGAGTTGCGCTTCTCGTTGAGCAGGAAGGCTGCGACCGGGATCGGCACCTGGGCGCGTACTTCGGCAGTACGGTCTTTCAGGGCTTCTTCTTCGATCAGGCGCAGGATGGCCAGCGACAGCGATTCGACGTCACGGATGATGCCGGTGCCGGAGCAGCGTGGGCAGACGATGCCGCTGCTCTCGCCGAGCGATGGGCGCAGGCGCTGACGGGACATTTCCAGCAGGCCGAAGCGCGAGATGCGGCCGACCTGGACGCGGGCGCGGTCGGCTTCCAGGCATTCACGCACGCGCTCTTCTACCGCGCGCTGGTTCTTCGCCGGGGTCATGTCGATGAAGTCGATGACGATCAGGCCGCCAATGTCACGCAGGCGCAGCTGGCGGGCGATTTCCTCGGCCGCTTCCAGATTGGTCTGCAGTGCGGTTTCCTCGATGTCGCTGCCCTTGGTGGCGCGCGCCGAGTTGATGTCGATGGATACCAGGGCTTCGGTCGGGTCGATCACGATCGAGCCACCGGACGGCAGGTCGACCACGCGCTGGAAGGCGGTCTCGATCTGGCTTTCGATCTGGAAACGGTTGAACAGCGGCACGCTGTCTTCGTACAGCTTGACCTTGCTGGCGTACTGCGGCATCACCTGGCGGATGAAGGTCAGGGCTTCTTCCTGGGCATCGATGCTGTCGATCAGCACTTCGCCGATGTCCTGGCGCAGGTAGTCGCGGATGGCGCGGATGATGACGTTGCTTTCCTGGTAGATCAGGAATGGCGCGGCGCGGTCCAGGGACGCTTCCTTGATGGCGGTCCACAGTTGCAGCAGGTAGTCGAGGTCCCACTGCATTTCTTCGCTGCTACGGCCAAGGCCGGCAGTGCGCACGATCAGGCCCATGTCGCCCGGCACGGTCAGGCCGTTCAGGGCTTCACGCAGTTCGTTGCGCTCTTCGCCTTCGATGCGGCGGGAAATGCCACCGGCACGCGGGTTGTTGGGCATCAGCACCAGGTAACGGCCAGCCAGGCTGATGAAGGTGGTCAGGGCGGCGCCTTTGTTGCCGCGCTCTTCCTTCTCGACCTGGACGATGACTTCCTGGCCTTCGCTCAGGACTTCCTTGATGTTGACCCGGCCTTCAGGGGACTTCTTGAAGTATTCGCGGGAGATTTCCTTCAGCGGCAGGAAGCCGTGACGTTCGGAGCCGAAGTCGACGAAGGCGGCTTCGAGGCTGGGCTCGATCCGGGTGATCTTGCCTTTGTAGATGTTGGCCTTTTTCTGCTCGCGCGCGCCGGACTCGATGTCCAGGTCGTAGAGACGTTGGCCGTCCACCAGGGCTACACGCAACTCTTCGGGTTGAGTTGCGTTAATCAGCATTCTTTTCATGTTGTACCGTCGGTTTCCGGGCTGCCGGAAACGGCGTGCGGCACACACGACTTCTCATGGTCGGTGCCAAGGTGCGCAAAGGGTGGCCGGGCCACCCCCGTGTCGAGCAACGTTCGGCACCAGCCGGTTGCCCAGCCTGCCGTTGTCGCGACGACGCGTCCTGTTTGCTGCGGTGCCTACCAGGCCCCGGTGGCTTCGAATGGGTATCCGAATCAACCAAGCGGGCCTCGTGCACTCAGTCAGGAGGAGGAATCAACCGTCAGCCGTGGACGCCCGGGGGCATCTGTTCAGGACCTTATCCGCTCGCCGGCCATATCAGTGGGCCGGTGGCCGGACGCGGTGCTACACGGTCCGAGGGCTGTGCATCTCCACCCTGCACGTATCCCTGATAATTCGGGTGCTGCCGCGCGCTGAATCCGCAACGGGTTGCATTTTTCGCCAGCTTCAAACGGGAAGCTGACGCCATTACATATCCAAGGCAGGTATTTCCGAAGCATTCGCCTTGCGTTGCGTGGAAGCGACGGGGGCGGGCAGAGGTGCAGCGAAAAGAATCGGGAAGCAGGTGAAAAACCACACTTGTCGTTTTTTTTCGGTCTTCTCTACACAGCGCTGGTGGCGATTCCAGGCAATTCGGTAAACTGGCGAAAACCCCGTAGGACGGCCTCGCGTCCTGGAGAACTGCGTAGGTCAGGAACCGGCCCAGGGCCTGGTTTCACTGGCCTGCCGCTTTTGGCGGCGTTCGCGACTATAGCAGTAATGATTAAGTGCTTCAATTCCATAAATAATTGTTATGATCCCCGCCATGACGACCAATACCCCTCCGACTTCCGGCGTTCAGCTGATCGAAGTCGCGCCGGAACTTGCCGGCCAACGCATCGACAATTTCCTGATCACGGCGCTCAAGGGCGTGCCCAAGACCCTGGTCTACCGCATCCTGCGCAAGGGTGAGGTACGCGTCAACAAGGGTCGGGTCAAGCCCGAGTACAAGATCCAGGCCGGCGATATCGTGCGCGTGCCGCCTGTCCGGTTGCCTGAGCGTGACGAGCCGGCGCCGGTGGCCCAGGGGCTGCTGCAGCGCCTGGAAGCGGCCATCGTCTACGAAGACAAGGCGCTGATCGTGATGAACAAGCCGTCCGGCATTGCCGTGCACGGCGGCAGCGGGCTGAGCTTCGGCGTGATCGAGGCGCTGCGCCAGCTGCGCCCGGACGCCAAGGAGCTGGAGCTGGTGCACCGCCTGGATCGTGACACCTCTGGCCTGCTGATGATCGCCAAGAAGCGCAGCATGCTGCGCCACCTGCATGCTGCCTTGCGCGGTGATGGCGTGGACAAGCGCTACATGGCGCTGGTGCGTGGCCACTGGCCAACATCGAAGAAACAGGTCAACGCGCCGCTGCTCAAGAGCAACCTGCGCTCCGGCGAGCGCATGGTCGAAGTCAATGACGAAGGCAAGGAAGCGCTGACCCTGTTCCGCGTGCTGCGCCGCTTCGGCGAGTTCGCCACCATCGTCGAGGCGCGCCCGATCACTGGCCGTACCCACCAGATTCGCGTGCATACCCTGCATGCCGGGCACATGATCGCCGGTGACAGCAAGTATGGCGACGAAGACTTCAGCCGCGAGATCCGCGAGCTGGGTGGCAAGCGCCTGTTCCTGCATGCCTACGCATTGACCGTGCCGTTGCCAGATGGCGGCGAGCTGAAACTCGAAGCGCCTGTGGACGAAGTCTGGGCGAAGACCGTGGAGCGTTTGAGTGCGTCGTGACTATGAGTTGCTGATCTTCGACTGGGACGGCACCCTGGCCGATTCCATCGGCCGTATCGTCGAGGCGATGAATGCCGCTGCCGAGCGTGCCGCAGAGGCGCCAAGCCCTGAAGACGCCGTCAAGGGCATCATCGGCCTGGCGCTGGGGGAAGCCATCTCGACGCTGTACCCACACCTCGACCCGCTGCAGGTCGAAACCTTCCGCCAGCATTACGCCGACATCTATATGGCCCTGGATCAGCAGCCTTCGCCGCTGTTCGAGGGTGTGGTCGAGTCGCTGGATGCCTTCCGTGCCGAGGGCTATCGCCTGGCGGTAGCGACCGGCAAGGCGCGCCGCGGGCTGGATCGCGTGCTCAAGGCCAATGGTTGGGAGCAGTTCTTCGACATTACCCGTGCCGCCGACGAAACCCGTGGCAAGCCTCACCCACTGATGCTTGAGGAAATCCTCGCACATTGCGGCGTCGAACCCGGGCGGGCACTGATGGTCGGAGATTCGGCATTCGACCTGCAGATGGCCAGCAATGCCGGCATGCATTCGGTGGCGGTGGGCTACGGTGCCATGTCGCTGCAGGCACTGGCCGAGTTTGGCCCGCAGGTATGCATCGATCATTTTTCCCAGCTGCGCGAGTGGCTGGCTGGTTCCAGGCAAGTCCAATTCCAAGGTAGGTGAGCATGGCTGACGAGTGGAAAGCGCCGGTTAACGAAACCGAAGAGGAGCGCCTCGCTCGTGAAGCGCGTGAAGCGCAGAACGAAGAGGCGCGTGTCGAGCAGAAGAGCTGGAAGCTGCTGGAAAAGACCCTGCTGGCCGGGGTTCAGGAACAGCGTCGGTCGCGGCGTTGGGGGATCTTCTTCAAGCTGCTGACCTTCGTCTACCTGTTCGGCATTCTCGCCCTGTTCCTGCCGTTCATGGATGTGGACAAGGCTGCGTCGCGCAGTGGTAATCACACGGCCCTGGTTGAGGTGCGCGGGGTGATTGCCGATCAGGAAGCGGCCAGCGCCGACAATATCGTCAAGAGCCTGCGCGATGCGTTCAAGGACCCCAAGACCAAGGCGGTGGTCCTGCGCATCAACAGCCCGGGCGGTAGCCCGGTGCAGGCGGGCTATGTGTATGACGAAATCCGTCGCCTGCGTGGCGAGCACCCGGATACCAAGCTGTATGCGGTGATTACCGATCTGGGCGCTTCCGGTGCCTACTACATCGCCAGTGCGGCGGATGAGATCTATGCCGACAAGGCCAGCCTGGTGGGTTCCATTGGGGTGACGGCGGCCGGCTACGGCTTCGTGGGGTCAATGGAAAAACTGGGTGTCGAGCGGCGCACTTACACCGCTGGCGAGCATAAGGCTTTCCTTGATCCGTTCTCACCTGAAAAGCCTGATGAGCGAGCGTTCTGGCAGGGTGTGCTGGACACCACGCACCAGCAGTTCATTGCCATGGTCAAGCAGGGGCGAGGAGATCGCCTGAAGGACAAGGAGCATCCGGAGCTGTTCAGCGGCCTGGTCTGGTCGGGTGAGCAGGCCAAGGCGCTGGGGTTGGTGGATGGGCTGGGCAGTGCCAGCTATGTGGCGCGCGAGATCGTGGGTGAGAAGGATCTGGTCGATTACACCGTGCAGGAATCGCCGTTCGATCGCTTCTCCAAGCGCATCGGTGCCAGCGTGGCCGAGCATCTGGCCATGTGGATGGGGTTCCAGGGGCCGCAGTTGCGCTGAGTTCTGCGCGCGTTTTGCGCCGCCAGTGAGATCGAGCGCCGCTCGATCTCACTGGTGGCAAAACCCTCACGCCGGGCTAAGGAACAACCACGCCTTCCCGGGTCAGCATATCCACCAGCCGAATCAGCGGCAGCCCGATCAGGCTGGTCGCATCGCACCCATGGGTGCTCTGAAACAAACTCACACCCAACCCCTCCGCCTTGAAGCTGCCCGCGCAATCCAGCGGCTGCTCCGCTGCCACATAACGCTCCACCCGCTCCCGATCCAGCTCGCGCATTGTCACCGTGAACGGCACACAATCGACCTGGCAATGGCCGGTCGCGCTATTGAGTAGCGCCAGCCCGGTCAGGAAGGTCACCTGCTGGCCGCTGGCTTCGAGCAGCTGCTCGCAGGCGCGATCAAAGGTGTGCGGCTTGCCGAGTATCTGCTCGCCCAGTACCGCCACCTGGTCGGAACCGATGATCAGGTGCTGCGGATGGCTGGCGGCAAGTGCTTCGGCTTTTTGCCTGGCCAGGCGCCTTACCAGCTCCACGGCGGGCTCGTCAGGCAGGCGCTGCTCGTCTAGGTCGGGGCTTGCCCAGGTGAAGGGCAGGCGCAGGCGCGCGAGCAGTTCGCGCCGGTAGGCAGAGCTGGAAGCCAGCAACAGAGGCAGCATGATAGACTCCTGGTCAGTTGAACCTGATTCTAACATGCGAGATGTCGCCTAATTTCCTTTGACAGGGGCGGGGGGCATCCCTAGAATGCTGCGCCTATGTTGAATGACCCGATTCCACCTCACGTTGACCCGCGCAAATTAGCCGACCGAGGCGTATCCATCACTGGTACGCTGCAACTCGCTGATTTGGAAAGACTCTGCGACCCGCTTTCCGACAATGTCGGTACGGTGCAGGCGAAGTTCGATTTTGAACGAGATGAACAGCACGTGGTGGTTATCCACAGCGAGCTGGACGTCGAAGTCAAAATGGTTTGCCAGCGTTGTCTTGAGCTGGTCACCCTACCGATCCGCAGCGAATGTACTTACGCCGTGGTGAAGGAGGGTGCGAATACCCAGTCGTTGCCGAAAGGCTATGACGTGCTGGAACTGGGCGAAGATCCATTGGATCTGCAGGCCTTGGTCGAGGAGGAGCTGCTGCTCGCCTTGCCTATCGTGCCTGCTCACCATCCGGAAGAATGCCAGCAGCCGGCGGGCGCAGACGAGCCCGAATCGAGCAAGGACGAGGTATCGCGGTCCAACCCGTTCAGTGTTTTGGCGCAGTTAAAGCGTGACCCAAACGTTTAGGAGTTAATCAATTATGGCTGTTCAGCAGAACAAAAAATCCCGCTCTGCCCGTGACATGCGCCGTTCGCACGACGCCCTGTCGGAAAACGCGCTGTCGGTAGAAAAAACCACTGGTGAAGTACACCTGCGTCACCACGTTTCGCCAGAAGGCGTTTACCGTGGTCGTAAAGTGATCGACAAGGGCGCTGACGAGTAATCCTTGTCCGCTCAGATCATCGCGATCGACGCAATGGGCGGGGACTTCGGTCCCCGCAGCATTGTCCAGGCTAGCATTGCCTGCCTTTCGGCTACACCCTCGCTGCACCTGACCCTCGTCGGTCAACCCTCCCTCCTTGAAGATCTTGTCAGCGGCCTTGCGGCTGCGGATCGCGCGCGCCTGCAAATTGTCGCCGCCAGTGAGGTGATCGGTATGGACGAGCGGCCATCCCAGGCGTTGCGCGGCAAGCCGGACTCGTCGATGCGCATCGCCCTCGAACTGGTGCGTGACGGCAAGGCCCAGGCCTGCGTGAGTGCCGGCAATACCGGGGCGCTGATGGCGTTGTCGCGTTTCGTGCTCAAGACCCTGCCGGGTATCGATCGGCCCGCCATGGTCGCGGCGATCCCGACCCAGGCGGGTTACTGCCAACTGCTCGACCTGGGCGCCAACGTCGACTGCAGTGCCGAAAACCTCTACCAGTTCGCCGTCATGGGCTCCGTGGCTGCCCAGGCCTTGGGTATTCACCGGCCGCGCGTGGCGCTGTTGAACATCGGTACCGAGGACATCAAGGGCAACCAGCAGGTCAAGCTGGCGGCCACGTTGCTGCAGAATGCCCGCGGCCTCAATTATGTCGGCTTTGTCGAAGGTGATGGCCTGTACCGCGGCGAAGCGGACGTGGTGGTGTGCGACGGCTTCGTCGGCAACATCCTGCTCAAGTCCAGCGAAGGCCTGGCGACCATGATCGGCGAGCGCATCGAAAAGCTGTTCAAGGGCGGCGCGTTGTCGCGGGTGGCTGGGGCAATGGCGATGCCGTTGCTCAAGCGCCTGCAGGCCGACCTGGCGCCGGCGCGGCACAATGGCGCGAGCTTCCTCGGCCTGCAGGGCATCGTCATCAAGAGCCATGGCTCGGCAGGCGTGCAGGGCTTCCAGAGCGCGATCCAGCGGGCGCTGATCGAGATCCAGGAAAACCTCCCGCAGCGGCTGCATGGCCGTCTCGAAGATTTGTTGCCTTAGGCATTTCGCCGATGAAGTGCTTAAATGTGACCGCTTGGTCTGTGTTTCCATCCAAGTTTTCAGATTCCGCGCCCGGCCCAAGGCCCGGCGCACCCTATCCGACGACAAGATCATAAGGGCTTGTTCAATGTCTGCATCCCTCGCATTCGTCTTCCCCGGTCAAGGTTCCCAGTCGCTGGGCATGCTCGCCGAGCTCGGCGCTGAAAAGCCGGTGGTCATCGAGACCTTCAAGGAGGCTTCCGAGGCTCTGGGCTATGACCTGTGGAAGCTGGTCCAGGAAGGTCCGGAAGAACAACTCAACCAAACCGACAAGACCCAGCCGGCGATCCTCACCGCCTCCATCGCCTTGTGGCGCCTGTGGCTGGAAGAGGGCGGCGCGCAGCCGGCCTTCGTTTCCGGCCATAGCCTGGGTGAATACAGCGCCCTGGTCGCTGCCGGCGCCCTGTCGCTGAAAGATGCCGTGCGCCTGGTCGAGCGTCGTGGCCAGTTGATGCAGGAAGCCGTGCCTGCCGGTCACGGTGCCATGGCTGCGATCCTGGGCCTGGATGACGCCGTGGTGGTGGAAATCTGCGCCGAAGCGGCCGAAGACGAAGTGGTCAGTGCCGTGAACTTCAACTCGCCAGGCCAGGTGGTCATCGCCGGTAACAAGGCAGCGGTCGACCGCGCCATGGAGCTGTGCAAGGCCAAGGGCGCCAAGCGCGCCCTGCCGCTGGCGGTCAGTGTGCCGTCGCACTGCGCCCTGATGAAGCCGGCTGCCGAGCGCTTTGCCGAATTCGTCAACGCCATCGATTGGAAGGCCCCGCAGATCCCGGTGGTGCAGAATGTCACCGCCGCCGTCGCCGCCGACCTCGATGCCCTGAAGCAGGACCTGCTGGCGCAGCTGTACCAGCCGGTACGCTGGGTTGAATGCGTGCAGACCCTGGCCGCCAACGGTGCGGTCAACCTGGTCGAGTGCGGCCCGGGCAAGGTCCTGGCTGGCCTGAACAAGCGTTGCGCCGACGGCGTGACCACCTACAACCTCAATACCCCTGATGCTGTCGCCGCCACCCGTGCGGCGCTGGCCTGATTTGGAGAAGCTTGCATGAGCCTGCAAGGTAAAGTTGCACTGGTCACCGGCGCCAGCCGTGGTATTGGCCAGGCCATCGCCCTCGAACTGGGCCGCCAGGGCGCTACCGTGATCGGTACCGCCACTTCGGCTTCCGGTGCCGAGCGTATCGCTGCCACCTTGAAAGAGCACGGCATCGCCGGCACCGGCATGGAGCTGAACGTCACCAGCGCCGAGTCCGTGGAAGCCGTGCTGGCTGCCATCGGTGAGCAGTTCGGCGCCCCCGCCATTCTGGTCAACAACGCCGGTATCACCCGCGACAACCTCATGCTGCGCATGAAGGACGACGAGTGGTTCGACGTGATCGACACCAACCTGAACAGCCTCTACCGTCTGTCCAAGGGCGTGCTGCGTGGCATGACCAAGGCGCGCTGGGGTCGTATCATCAGCATCGGTTCGGTTGTCGGTGCCATGGGCAACGCCGGCCAGGCCAACTACGCGGCGGCCAAGGCCGGCCTCGAAGGCTTCAGCCGCGCCCTGGCGCGTGAAGTGGGTTCGCGCGGTATCACCGTCAACTCGGTGACCCCGGGCTTCATCGACACCGACATGACCCGCGAGCTGCCAGAAGCGCAGCGCGAAGCCCTGCAGACCCAGATTCCGCTGGGCCGCCTGGGCCAGGCTGACGAAATCGCCAAGGTGGTTTCGTTCCTGGCGTCGGACGGCGCTGGCTACGTTACCGGCGCCACCGTGCCGGTCAACGGCGGGATGTACATGTAAAACTGCAACGCAATGTGACGGATTGCTTCAAAAAAGAGTCATACTGCGAGCCTAAAATCCGTTATAAAGCTGCAACCAGATTCCAGGCAGCGGGTAGGGTGGCTCAAGTGAAGGTGCGTTCCGCTTGAAAAGCGAACGTCTTTCTATAAACTTGGTCACCGGCCAGCTGCCTGACATATGTCCATTAGGAGTGAAAACTAGGTATGAGCACCATCGAAGAACGCGTCAAGAAAATCGTCGCCGAGCAACTAGGCGTCAAGGAAGAGGAAGTGACTGTCGAGAAGTCCTTCGTCGATGACCTGGGTGCCGATTCGCTTGACACCGTTGAGCTGGTGATGGCTCTGGAAGAGGAATTCGAGACCGAAATCCCTGACGAAGAAGCCGAGAAGATCACTACCGTTCAAGCTGCAATCGACTACGTCAAAAACCACCAGGCTTAAGACGTTGTAGTCGACGCTTCTTGTCGAGAAGAACCGCACTGCCTTTGCCGGCGTGCGGTTTTTTCTTTGCGAGCCAGCGCCGTCGTATCGCTTGCTACGAGAGCTTGTTGCCATTTCATTCCATTGCTTGAATGCAATGGCAAGAAACTCTGTGATTAGAAAAGGAGAGTACTGTGTCGCGTAGACGCGTCGTGGTCACCGGTATGGGCATGCTGTCGCCACTGGGTACCGATGTACCGAGCACCTGGCAGGGCATTCTGGCTGGCCGCAGTGGCATCGGTCCGATCGAGCATACGGACCTGTCTGCCTACTCCACCCGTTTTGGCGGCTCGGTGAAAGGCTTCGAGGTTGAGCAGTACCTGTCGGCCAAAGAGGCCCGCAAGCTCGACCTGTTCATTCAGTACGGCCTGGCGGCCGGTTTCCAGGCGGTGCGTAATGCCGGCCTGGAAGTCACCGACGCCAACCGCGAGCGCATTGGCGTGGCCATGGGTTCGGGTATCGGCGGCCTGACCAACATCGAAGAAACCAGCCGTACCTTGCACGAGCAAGGCCCGCGCCGTATTTCGCCGTTCTTCGTGCCGGGTTCGATCATCAACATGATCTCCGGTTTCCTGTCGATCCACCTGGGGCTGCAGGGGCCGAACTACGCCATCGCCACCGCCTGCACCACGGGCACCCACTGCATCGGCATGGCTGCGCGCAACATCGCCTACGGTGAAGCCGACGTGATGATCGCCGGTGGCGCCGAAATGGCTGCGTGTGGCCTGGGCATGGGCGGCTTTGGTGCGTCCCGTGCGCTGTCGACCCGCAACGATGAGCCAGCCCGTGCCAGCCGCCCGTGGGACAAGGGCCGTGATGGCTTCGTGCTCTCCGACGGTGCTGGCGCCCTGGTGCTCGAAGAGCTGGAGCACGCCAAGGCCCGTGGTGCGACCATCTATGCCGAGCTGGTCGGTTTCGGCATGAGCGGCGACGCTTACCACATGACTTCGCCGCCCGACAGCGGTGAAGGTGCTGCCCGTTGCATGGCCAACGCCCTGCGCGACGCTGGCATCCAGCCTGAAGCCGTCAGCTACATCAACGCCCACGGTACCTCGACCCCGGCCGGCGACATTGCCGAAGTTGCGGCGATCAAGCGCGTGTTCGGCGAGCATGCCTACAAGCTGGCGGTCAGCTCGACCAAGTCGATGACCGGTCACCTGCTCGGTGCGGCCGGTGCAGTCGAGGCGATCTTCAGCGTGCTGGCGATCAACAGCCAGATGGCGCCGCCGACCATCAACCTCGACGAGCCGGACGAAGGCTGCGACCTCGACTTCGTGCCGCATGAAGCTCGCAGCATGCCGATCGACGTGGTGCTGTCCAACTCGTTCGGCTTTGGCGGCACCAACGGTTCGCTGGTGTTCCGCCGGTTCGCCGGTTGATGCACAGCTGGATCGACGGCCAGCCCGCGACTGCGATCAATTTGCAGAACCGCGGCCTGGCCTACGGTGATGGCCTGTTCGAGACCATCGCCGTGCGCGCTGGCCGGCCCAGCCTGCTGGACGGCCATCTGTCCCGCCTGGCACTGGGTTGCCAGCGGCTGATGATCGACGCCGACCTGGCGCTGGTGCGTGATGAAATTTTGCGCTTTGCCAGTCAGCTGGGTGACGGTGTCGCCAAGCTGGTCCTCACCCGTGGCGACAGCCAGCGTGGCTACGCGCCGGTTGCCGGCGTTGCGCCGCGGCGGATTCTCCAGGGCAGCCCGCTGCCCAGCTATCCTGTCGAACATGCCGAGCACGGCGTGCGGCTGTTCCCTTGCCTGACCCGGCTTGGGGAGCAACCGTTGCTGGCCGGTCTCAAACACCTCAATCGCCTGGAGCAGGTGCTGGCCCGTGCCGAATGGCAGGACAGCGAACATGCCGAAGGCCTGATGCGTGATGGGCAGGGCAGGGTGGTCGAAGGCGTATACAGCAATCTGTTCCTGGTGCGCGATGGCGTGCTGCTCACGGCTGACCTCAGCCGTTGCGGCGTTGCCGGCGTGATGCGCGCTGCCCTGCTGGAGCAGGCGCAACGGCTGGGCATGGCGGTACAGGTGCGTGATATTGCATTCGACGAACTGCAACAGGCGGATGAAGTGTTCGTCTGCAACAGTGTCTACGGTGTCTGGCCTGTGCGTGCAATTGCCGCGCTGAACTGGTCGCCGGGCCCGCTCACCCGTAAACTGCAGGCCGTTGCCCGTACGTTACTGGATACCTGAATTCGTGAGACGCAAATTCCTGCTGCTGCTGGAAATGGGCTTGATCCTCGCCGGCCTGGCCTTGGGCTGGTCGGCCTGGAAGATCAACTCGGTGCTGGAGCAGCCCCTGCATGTGGCCGAAGAGCGCCTGCTCGACGTGCCCAGTGGCACCAACCCCAACCGCATGTTCTATCGCATGCAGGCTGACGGCTTGCTCGATGACGCCCTCTGGCTGCGCCTGTACTGGCGCTTCAACATGGCCGGCACACAGTTGCATACCGGCGAGTATCGCCTCACCCCCGGCATGACGGTGGAGGAGCTATTCGACGTCTGGCGCCGTGGCGATGTGGTGCAGTACAACCTCACCCTGGTCGAAGGCTGGACCTTCCGCCAGGTGCGTTCGGCGGTGGCCAAGCATGAAAAGCTCAAGCACACCCTGGATGGCCTTTCCGACGCCGAAGTGATGGACAAGCTCGGCCACACCGGTGTGTTCCCTGAAGGCCGCTTCTTCCCCGACACCTACCGCTTCGTGCGCGGCATGAGCGACGTCGAGCTGCTGCAACAGGCGTACATGCGCCTGGACGAAGTGCTGGCCAAAGAGTGGGCAGAGCGCACCACCGACCTGCCTTACCGTGACCCCTACCAGGCCTTGATCATGGCCTCGCTGGTGGAGAAAGAAACCGGTATCCCCCAGGAACGCGGGCAGATTGCCGGCGTTTTCGTCCGCCGCCTGCGCATGGGCATGATGCTGCAGACCGACCCGACGGTGATCTACGGCATGGGTGAGCGCTACAACGGCAAGATTTCCCGCGCCGACCTGCGTGAGCCGACGCCTTACAACACCTACACCATGACCGGCCTGCCACCGACACCGATCGCCATGGTCGGGCGCGAGGCGATCCATGCTGCGCTCAACCCGGCCGACGGCACCAGCCTGTACTTCGTCGCCCGTGGCGATGGCAGCCATGTGTTCTCCGATGACCTGGACGATCACAACTCGGCGGTGCGCGAGTTTCAGCTCAAGCGTCGTGCGGATTACCGCTCCAGCCCGGCGCCGCAAAGCGCACCTGCGGACGCGGACGAGCCAGCTGAGCAGGATCCTGCCAGCGAGGCCGAGCCGGCCGACGCGCCAACGCCTGACGAACAACATTAAGGACTGCCTGTGAGCGGCTTGTTTATTACCCTTGAGGGCCCCGAAGGCGCGGGCAAGAGCACCAACCGCGATTACCTGGCCGCGCGCCTGCGCGAACAGGGCCTGGACGTGGTGCTGACCCGCGAGCCTGGCGGTACGCCGCTGGCTGAAAAAGTCCGCGAGTTGTTGCTGGCGCCGAGTGATGAAGTGATGGCCGCTGATACCGAGCTGCTGCTGGTGTTCGCTGCCCGTGCCCAGCACCTTGCCGGCGTGATTCGCCCGGCGCTTGCCCGTGGTGCGGTGGTGCTTTGTGATCGCTTCACCGATGCCACATACGCCTACCAGGGCGGTGGCCGCGGCCTGTCGGTAGAGCGTATCGCTGCGCTGGAGCAATTCGTCCAGGGTGACCTGCGCCCGGACTTGACCCTGGTCTTCGACCTGCCGGTGGAAGTCGGCCTGGCCCGTGCCGCCGCGCGCGGTCGCCTGGATCGTTTCGAGCAGGAAGGCCAGGCCTTCTTCGAAGCCGTGCGCCAAGCCTATCTGCAACGCGCCCACGGCGCGCCGCAACGCTACAGCCTGCTCGACGCCGCCCAGCCCCTGGAGGCTGTGCAGCGTGCCATCGATGCACTGCTGCCTGGCATTGTGGGGCGTTGCCGTGGCTGAGGCCTACCCCTGGCAGCAGGCGCTCTGGCAGCAGCTGGCCGGCCGTGCCCGGCACGCCCATGCCTACCTGCTGCACGGGCCCCAGGGCATCGGCAAACGCGCCCTGGCCGAGCGGCTGATGGCGCGTTTGCTGTGCCAGCAGCCGCAGGGGCTGGATGCTTGCGGGCAGTGCAAGTCGTGCCTGCTGCTCAAGGCCGGCAGCCACCCGGACAACTTCGTGCTGGAGCCGGAGGAGGCCGACAAGCCGATCAAGGTCGACCAGGTGCGTGAACTGGTGTCGTTCGTGGTGCAGACGGCGCAGCTGGGCGGGCGTAAAGTGGTGTTGATCGAGCCGGTCGAGGCAATGAACGTCAATGCCTCCAACGCTTTGCTCAAGAGCCTGGAGGAGCCTTCGGGCGATACCGTGCTGCTGTTGGTCAGTCACCAGCCCAGCCGCCTGTTGCCGACGATCAAGAGCCGCTGCCAGCAAGTGGTCTGCCCGCAGCCGAGCCTGGCGCAGAGCCAGGCCTGGCTGGCCACGGCATTGCCCGACAGCGACGAGGCCGAGCGCGAGGAGCTGCTGACCTTGGCTGCCGGCTCGCCGCTGATGGCTGTCAGTCTGCAGGCGCAAGGTGTGCGTGAGCAACGGGCCTTGGTGACCGACGGGGTGAAGAAGCTGCTCAAGCAGCAGCAATCGCCCAGCCAGCTGGCCGAGGCCTGGAGCAGTGTGCCGTTGTTGTTGCTGTTCGACTGGTTCTGTGACTGGTCGCACCTGATCCTGCGCTACCAGTTGACCCAGGATGAAGAGGGGTTGGGCTTGGCCGACATGCGCAAGGTGGTGCAATACCTGGCGCAAAAGGCCCGTCAGGGCAAGGTGCTGGAGGTCCAGGCGTGGATCCTCGAACAGCGCCAGAAGGTGCTCGGCAAGGCCAACCTCAATCGCGTATTGCTGCTGGAAGCGCTGCTGGCCCATTGGGTACAGCTGCCGGGTTCCCGCTGATTTTCCATCTTTTCATGTGTGCCGCCTGCCATGCTCGTAGATTCCCATTGCCACCTCGACCGTCTTGACCTGAGTGCCCATCAGGGCTCCCTCGATGCAGCGCTGCAGGCAGCGCGCGAGCGTGGGGTCGGGCATTTCCTGTGCATTGGCGTCAGCGCCGAAAATGCCGGAGCGGTGAAGGCCCTGAGCGAGCAGTACGCCGATGTTGACTGCTCGGTGGGCGTGCACCCGTTGGACTTGGCGCCGGGTGAGACGCCGGCGCTGGAATGGCTGCTGCGCGAGCTGGCGCACCCGCATGTGGTGGCGATTGGCGAAACCGGCCTGGACTACCACTACGAACCGGAAGCCGCGGAGTTGCAGCAGGCATCATTCCGCCTGCATTTGGAGGCTTCGCGCCAGACAGGCAAGCCGGTGATCGTGCATACCCGTGCGGCGCGGGCCGATACCTTGGCGTTGCTGCGTGAAGCGAACCTGCCGCAGGCGGGCGTGCTGCACTGCTTCACTGAAGATTGGGACATGGCCAAGGCGGCGCTGGACCTGGGCTATTACATCTCGTTGTCTGGCATCGTCACCTTCCGCAATGCCGATGCCCTGCGCGAGGTAGCGCGGCAAGTGCCGGTCGACCGCCTGCTGGTGGAGACCGATTCGCCGTACCTGGCACCGATCCCGTATCGTGGCAAGCCGAACCTGCCGCAGTATGTACGGGAGGTGGCGGAATATGTGGCATCGTTGCGTGGGGTCAGCTATGCGCAACTGGCCGAGCAGACCACGGGCAACTTCAAGCGCCTGTTCCCGCTGGCACGAGTGGCCTGAACCAAGCCAATCGCTTTTGCTCTGCTTTTGCTTCTAAGTGCGCGGTAGCCCAGGCGTCAGGGCATGGGCAAAAAAAACCCGGGTTCTGGGGGGGGAATCCGGGTTAAGACCATTAGGAGTAAAACAAAGGTACGCGGTCCCTGAGCACCTTTATCGGCGCGCCACTTGGGGGGGATGCGCCGCGCCAACACTTCAAGTATTGGTCAGGTTTGGCACAGTGCCAGTGCTTCTCTGTTCGTTTTTTAAACAGATTTGGAATACGCCCGCCGTCCCTTCCTCCCTCAGTGCATGGCCAGGCGCCGCACTTGCTGCACAGCTTCGTCGATCAGCTGCTCACTGGAATAGAAATGTGGCGAAAATCGTATACCTGGCCCTCTTACTGCGCAGATCGTCTGCTCCGCCAACAGGCTTTGATAGACAGCCGTGCTGTCCTGCCCCTGAAGGCTGAAAGTAACGATGCCCGCCCGTTTTTCCGGGGATGCCGGGCTATGCAGGTGTACCCCGGGAATACCGCCCAGGCCTTGAAGCAGTTGCTCGACCCGCAGCTGCAATTGCCGGCCAACCTCATCCATGCCAATTTCCTCCAGCAATGACAGGCTGGCCTCCAGGGCGCATGCACCCAGCATGTTCGGGCTGCCGCATTCAAAGCGCCTGGCGCTACGTGCCGGCTGCCACTCGCGGCGGTCGAAGTCGCCCAGACGCTCCAGCATATGCCAGCCATAGGCGTGTAACCTGAGCTGCGGGCGCAGTGCAGCGCGGCAATAGAATACACCCAGGCCCTCTGGCCCCAGCATCCACTTGTGGCCGTCGGCCATGGCGAAGTCGCACTGATAACGCTGCACGTCGAAGGGCAGGGCGCCAATCTGCTGGATGGCATCGACGCAGAACAGGACATTGCGCGCCCGGCAGCCCTCGCCGAGGCGGGGCAGGTCCAGGCGCAGGCCGCTGGCGAACTGCACGGCCATCACTGCCAGCAGGCGCGTACGCGGGCCGCAGGCCGCGAGCAGTGTGGCTTCCGGGTCAGGCCCGGCAAGGCTTGCCTCGGTTACTTCGACTCCACGCGCGCCTAATGCTTCCCAGACGACCCGGTTGGAGGGAAACTCCTCGTCGCTGATCACAACCTGATCGCCGGCTTGCCAGTCGAGGCCGAAAGCGACCAGTGACAGTGCCTCGGAGGTGTTCTTTACCAGCGCGATGTCTGCCCAGGAAGGCGCATTGACCAGGCGCGCCAGCCTTTCCCGCAGCCTGCGTTCGGTGGCCAGCCATGCCGGGTAGTCGCTCGCACCCAGGTACACGTTGTCTCGGGCAAAGCGCGCCACCGCCTCGCTGGCCCGGCGCGGCCAGGGAGCGATGGCCGCGTGGTTCAGGTAACGCAGCCCCGGCGCCTGTTCGAACTCATCGTGAAACATAGACATGGTTGGATGATCCGTGCAATTTGCCGCAAGTTAGGCATAATAAACCGCTTCAATGTCATCCAGTCCTTCCTATGCAGAAAGAATCTCGTAAGGTCCGTGAGTTTCACCGTCGCGAACAGGAAATCCTCGACACAGCGCTGAAGCTGTTCCTCGAACAGGGTGAAGACAGCGTCACAGTCGAGATGATCGCCGACGCCGTGGGTATCGGCAAAGGCACGATCTACAAGCACTTCAAGTCCAAGGCGGAGATCTACCTGCGCCTGATGCTCGACTATGAGCGTGACCTGAACGCGCTGTTGCACTCGGCCGATGTCGATCGCGACAAGGAGGCGCTGTCGCGCGCCTACTTCGAGTTCCGCATGCGCGACCCGCAGCGCTACCGGCTGTTCGACCGCCTGGAAGAGAAGGTGGTCAAGGGCAACCAGGTACCGGAAATGGTCGAGCAGCTGCACAGCATCCGCGCGTCCAACTTCAAGCGCCTGACCGAGCTGATCGAGGGCCGCATCAGCGAAGGCAAGCTCGAAGACGTGCCGCCGTACTTCCACTACTGCGCCGCCTGGGCGTTGGTGCACGGCGCCGTAGCGCTGTACCACTCGCCGTTCTGGAGCAATGTGCTGGAAGATCAGGAAGGTTTCTTCCAGTTCCTCATGGATATCGGCGTGCGCATGGGCAACAAGCGCAAGCGTGATCCGGAAGCCAGCCACTGAAGGCACTCGTCGTCACCGGGTGAGCCTGGCGTGAAATGGGGACTTGCAAAAACTTGAACCATGAGTCAAGTTTTGCCGGCCCCGATTCATCCAATGCCGGAGTCATCCATGATCGTCGATCGTCAAGGCAGGCGTTTTCGCAACCTGCGCGTCAGCCTGACGGCTGCCTGTAACTACGCCTGCAGCTACTGCGTGCCGGATGGCAAGCGCCTGGTCGCGGCCCAGGATGAACTGTCGGCGGAAAGCTTGGCGCGCGGTGTGGCCTATCTCATCGAAGCTGCCGGTATCGAGCGTTTGCGCATTACCGGTGGCGAGCCGCTGGTCAGCCCTCGGCTGGATGCCTTTCTGGCGGCGGTGTCGAAGCTCGACCTTGACGACATCACGCTGACCACCAACGGGCAGCTGCTCGCGCGCAAGCTGCCGCAACTGCAAGCGGCCGGCATTCGCCGTTTGAACGTGTCCCTCGATACCCTCGACCCCCAGGCATTTCGCCGCATCGCCCGTGGCGGTGATCTGGCCAGCGTGTTGGCAGGCATGGACCAGGCCAGTGCCATGGGCATGCGGATCAAGGTCAACATGGTGCCGATGCGTGGTCAGAACCTCGATCAGGTGCTGCCGATGCTCGACTACTGCATGGCGCGTGGTTTCGAGCTGCGTTTCATCGAGCTGATGCGCATGGGCCACCTGGCCCGGGACAACAATGCGTTCCTGCAGCAGTTTGTCGGGCTCGATGCATTGCTCGATGTGATCGGCGGCCGGTATGGCTACCAGCAGGTCGACGCGCCGCTGGATGCCACGGCGCTGCGCTACCAGATTCCCGGGCGTGGCCATTTCGGCGTCATCGCCAATGAAAGCGTGCCGTTCTGCCGCACTTGCTCGCGCCTGCGTCTGTCCTCTACTGGCTGGCTGCACGGCTGTCTGTCTTCCGGCAATCGTCACTTTGTCGGCGATCTGCTGGAAAAGCCCCGCCATCAGGCCCTGCCAGGCTTGCAGCGGCTGCTGGTAAAAGCTTTGGCAGACAAGCAGGAGCTGGCGTTTTCCGGGGGGGTAACAGTGATGAAGGTGATTGGCGGCTGAAGCTGGCGCAAAAGCTGCATCCGCCGGCTATTCGCCGGTTTTTCGTCACCGGCCACTGGAGGAAAGATGCGTAGCCTGGTTTTGCTGCTGACGCTGATGGCGTTGGGCGGTTGCATGAATGTCAGCGATATGGGCGAGGGCGTCCGTTACCACATGAGCGATGCCGGCTTGCTGGACCACAGCGATACCCGTCGTACCCTGTCGATTCGCCTGCAGCCTGATTCGTTCATCTTCATCGGCCAAGGCGCATTCATGCCGCCAGGCAAGGGCCCGGTGCCGAAGCAGAATGCGGTGGCCGAAGAGGCGTTCAAGAGCTTCGTCGAGTATTTCCCGCTGGTGCGTCGCGCCCAAGGGCCGCTGGGGCTTGAGGAAGCGATCGCCCAGGCCCGCTCGGTGGGCGCCGACTATGTGCTGTATACCCGCTTCGCCCGCACGGATGACCGTATCGGTAATGGCGACGAATGGTATGACGAGCAGGCCGTCGACCGCGTGGGTTGGGACACCGGTGTCGTGCAGATGATGCTGATCGAGACCAACACGCGTTACCTGATCGACACCGCACGGATCAAGAGCCGTGGCGGTTTGTTGACGTTCCACGACCAGTCGCCGCAGGATTTGCTTGGCGCACCGATGCGCGAGTACGCTCGTAGCCTTCTGGGCATGAGCGAGTGAGGGCAGGGTGATGACGGATGCCGGCAAGGCCAACGATCTATTGGCGCAGATCCCCACGCACAAGGGGCTGCCGCCGGTGCATCTGTGGAACCCGGATTTCTGCGGCGATATCGACATGCGTATTGCCCGCGATGGTACCTGGTACTACTTGGGTACACCCATCGGGCGTAAACCGATGGTTCGCCTGTTCTCCACGATCATTCGCCGCGATGGTGATGACTATTTTCTGATCACCCCGGTGGAGAAGGTCGGCATCCGCGTCGATGATGCGCCATTCGTGGCCGTGACGCTGGAGGTGCTGGGCAGTGGTGAGGCGCAGGTGCTGCGCTTTACCAGCAATGTCGAGGATCAGGCCGAAGCGGGGCCGCAGAACCCTTTGCGGGTCGAGATCGATCCCGATACTCAGGAGCCGTCGCCTTATGTGCTGATGCGCAGCAATCTCGAGGCGTTGATCCATCGCAATGTGTTCTACCAATTGGTCGACCTGGCAGTGGTGCGGGTGATTGATGGCGCGCAATGGCTCGGGGTATGGAGCCATGGTGTGTTTTACCCGATCGGGCGCAATTGCTGAGCGCGCTCCCGACTGGCCCCCTGCTTTTTCTCCTGATTGGCCGTTTGCGCCCTGTGCCACTGGGCCTAACCTGCAGGCACTTGCCAATCAGGAGAACCCCCGTGAAATCTGCCAAATTTTCTTTTGCCTTGCTCATTGCCGCTGGCCTGTTCGGTGGTCAGTCCGCAGCCTGGGCCCACGGCGACGCTGCTGACCAGGTAACAGTCCTGCAGCAACAACAACCCTCGAATGCCCCGGGCAAGAGCGCTGTCATGCTCACGGTCAGCTATGCCCCCGGGCAGGCCTCGCCTGCCCACCAGCATCCGGGGGCGGTCATGGCTTATGTGCTGGAAGGCGCAGTGGTGTCAAAGCTCAATGATGAGCGGGAGAAGACCTACAAGGCCGGCGAATACTGGTACGAAGCGCCTGGCACCGTACACAGGGTGTCGCGCAATGCCAGCAAGACCCGGCCTGCAGAGTTGCTGGTATGGAGTTTGGTGGATGATGGCAAGCCAGTGACCGAGCCGGTTGGAAACTGATGTCGGGGCTGGCGAGGGATTTTCGTCGCCAGACAACGAAAAAGCCCCCGATGCTTGCGCATTCGGGGGCTTTCTCAGTGTTTGGCTCCGCGACCTGGACTCGAACCAGGGACCCAATGATTAACAGTCATTTGCTCTACCGACTGAGCTATCGCGGAATCTGCGCGTATCTTACCGATTGCCAGGAGGAAGTCAAGCGACCTCCTGACAAATCAATCAGTTACAGCACTTCAACGATGGCTTTGGTAACCACGTGAATGTTGCTCTGGTTCAGCGCGGCGACAGCGATACGACCGGTGTCCAGGGCGTAGATGCCAAAGTCGTTCTTCAGGCGAGCAACCTGCTCAACGGTCAGGCCCGAGTAGGAGAACATGCCCACCTGGCGGCCGACGAAGCTGAAGTCGCGGTTGGCGCCGTATTCGGCCAGCAGCGATACCATCTGCTTGCGCATGCCATGGATGCGCTCGCGCATCTCGCCCAGCTCGGCTTCCCACATCTGGCGCAGTTCGGCACTGTTCAGCACGGTGGCGACGATGGTTGCGCCGTGGGTCGGCGGGTTGGAGTAGGTGGTGCGGATCACGCGCTTGACCTGCGACAGCACGCGGGTGCTTTCGTCTTTCGAGGCGGTGACGATCGACAGTGCGCCAACGCGCTCGCCGTACAGCGAGAACGACTTGGAGAACGAGCTGGAGACGAAGAACTCCAGGCCTGACTCGGCGAACAGGCGCACGGCGAAGGCGTCTTCGGCGATGCCGTCACCGAAGCCCTGGTAGGCCATGTCGAGGAATGGCACGTGGCCCTTGGCCTTGACCACTTCCAGAACGTTTTTCCAGTCGTCCAGTGTCAGGTCGACGCCGGTCGGGTTGTGGCAGCAGGCGTGCAGCACGACGATCGAGCCGGACGGCAGGGCGTTGAGGTCCTCGAGCATGCCGGCGCGGTTGACGTCGTTGCTCGGGGCGTCGTAGTAACGGTAGTTCTGTACCGGGAAACCCGCGCTTTCGAACAGCGCACGATGGTTTTCCCAGCTCGGGTCGCTGATGGCCACCACGGCATTCGGCGAAATGCGCTTGAGGAAGTCGGCGCCGATTTTCAGAGCGCCAGTGCCGCCAACGGCCTGCACGGTGACCACGCGGCCAGCGGCCAGCAGTGGCGATTCGGCCCCGAACAGCAGTTTCTGCACGGCCTGGTCGTAGGTGGCGATACCATCGATCGGCAGGTAGCCGCGCGAGGCGTGCTGGGCAGCACGCTGGGTCTCGGCTTCGATCACGGCGCGCAGCAGCGGAATGCGGCCTTCCTCATTGCAGTAGACGCCTACGCCCAGGTTGACCTTGTCGGTACGTGGGTCGGCGTTGAATGCTTCGTTGAGGCCCAGGATAGGGTCGCGGGGTGCCAGCTCGACAGCGGAAAACAGGCTCATTGTTACTTCGGCTCTGATTGGAGAGTGATAGGGCGTACACGCTCCAGCCGAATGCACTGAAGCGGTGCACAAACGGGGAGTCAGTATAGTGATACCGACCGGTCACTGCGACAGCTTGGCGCAGGTTTTCCGGCGATTTGCGCAAATATTTTTTGACCATTGGTCGAAATGCCCGGTCCACCGTAATGCACGCTCACAGCCTGGCCTTGATTCCGGCCCCCGGCGGGCGCATTTGGGTATAGACTACTGGCTAAATTTACAGTTGCTGCGTTACCGCGAGGTCCGTCATGTCCGAGTTCCAGCTCGTCACCCGTTTCCAGCCGGCCGGCGACCAGCCCGAGGCCATCCGCCAGATGGTCGAGGGTATCGACGCGGGCCTGTCGCACCAGACCCTGCTCGGGGTGACCGGTTCGGGCAAGACCTTCAGCATCGCCAACGTCATCCAGCAGGTGCAGCGGCCAACCCTGGTGCTGGCGCCGAACAAGACCCTGGCGGCGCAACTGTATGGCGAGTTCAAGGCATTCTTCCCGAACAACGCAGTCGAGTACTTCGTCTCCTACTACGACTACTACCAGCCAGAGGCCTATGTGCCGTCGTCGGACACCTTCATCGAGAAGGATGCCTCGATCAACGACCACATCGAACAGATGCGCCTGTCGGCGACCAAGGCGCTGCTGGAACGGCGCGATGCGATCATCGTCACCACGGTGTCGTGCATCTACGGCCTGGGCAGCCCCGAGACCTACCTGAAGATGGTCCTGCACGTCGACCGCGGCGACAAACTCGACCAGCGCGCCTTGTTGCGCCGGCTGGCCGACCTGCAATACACCCGCAACGAGATGGATTTCGCCCGTGCCACGTTCCGTGTGCGTGGGGATGTGATCGACATCTTCCCGGCCGAATCCGACCTTGAGGCCATCCGCATCGAGCTGTTCGACGACGAGGTCGAGAATATCGCCGCCTTCGACCCGCTGACCGGCGAGGTCTTCCGCAAGCTGCCACGTTTTACCTTCTACCCCAAGAGCCACTACGTGACCCCGCGGGAAACCCTGCTGGAGGCGGTGGAGGGCATCAAGGTAGAACTGAAGGACCGGCTCGAGTACCTGCACAAGGCCAACAAGCTGGTCGAAGCCCAGCGCCTGGAGCAGCGCACCCGTTTCGACCTGGAGATGATCCTCGAGCTGGGTTACTGCAACGGCATCGAGAACTACTCGCGCTACCTGTCCGGGCGCCCGGCCGGTGCGCCGCCGCCCACGCTCTACGACTACCTGCCGCCTGATGCCCTGCTGGTGATCGACGAGTCCCACGTCAGCGTTCCGCAGGTCGGCGCCATGTACAAGGGCGACCGCTCGCGCAAGGAAACCCTGGTCGAATACGGCTTCCGCCTGCCGTCGGCGCTGGACAACCGGCCGATGCGCTTCGACGAGTGGGAGGATGTCAGCCCGCAGACCATTTTCGTCTCCGCCACCCCAGGCCCCTACGAAGCCGAGCATGCTGGCCGGGTGGTGGAGCAGGTGGTACGCCCGACCGGCCTGGTCGACCCTCAGGTCGAGATTCGCCCGGCGTTGACTCAGGTGGATGACTTGTTGTCGGAGATTCGCAAACGTGTCGCGGCAGGCGAACGGGTGCTCGCCACCACGCTGACCAAGCGCATGGCCGAGGACCTCAGTGATTACCTGGCCGACCACGATGTGCGAGTCCGTTACCTGCATTCGGACATCGACACCGTGGAGCGCGTGGAGATCATCCGCGACCTGCGCCTGGGCACCTTTGATGTGCTGGTGGGCATCAACCTGCTGCGCGAAGGCCTGGACATGCCCGAGGTATCGCTGGTGGCGATTCTCGATGCCGACAAAGAGGGCTTCCTGCGTTCCGAGCGCTCGCTGATCCAGACCATCGGCCGCGCCGCGCGGAACCTCAATGGCCGGGCGATCCTGTATGCCGACAACATCACCGGCTCCATGCAGCGTGCCATCGACGAGACGGAGCGGCGCCGCGAGAAGCAGATCGCTTTCAACCAGGCCAATGGCATCGTGCCCAAGGGCGTGGTCAAGGACATCACCGATATCATGGAAGGCGCCACCGTGCCCGGCGCGCGCAGCAAGAAGCGCAAGGGCATGGCCAAGGCAGCCGAGGAGAGCGCCCGTTACGAGGCCGAGCTGCGCACGCCGGGCGAGATCACCAAGCGCATCAAGCAGCTGGAAGAGAAGATGATGCAGTTTGCCCGCGACCTGGAATTCGAAGCCGCCGCGCAACTGCGTGACGAAATTACCCAGCTGCGCGAGCGCCTGATCACCAGCTGATTAACCGTTGGCTGTACCGGCCTCTTTGCCGCACCGCCGCGAAGAGGCCGGTACAGACTAATGAGCTTCCCCAGCCTTCAACCCTTCCGGCAGCTTGCGGGTCAACAACACCGCCACCATGCTTACCGCCAGCCCGATCCCGACAAAGTGGAAGGCATCGTTGTAGGCCATGATCAGCGCCTGCTGGTGGGCAATCTCGCTCAGTTTGCCCAGCGCCGCATTGTCGTTGCCCAGCCGTTCCGCCAACTGTGCCAGCCGTTCGGCCACCTGCGGGTTGCTCGGCACCACCGACTCCCTCAGGTAATCGAAGTACACCTTGGTCCGCGCATCCAGCAAGGTCGCCAGCAAGGCAATGCCGATCGCACCGCCGAGGTTGCGCAGGATGTTGAACAGGCTTGAAGCCGACCCGGCATCCTGAGGCTGGATGTACGCTGTGGCGATCAGCGAAATGGTCACCATGATCATTGGCTGGCCGAGGGCGCGGATGATCTGGATGTGGTTGAACTGCGGCCCGGCAAAGTCCGGGTTCAGCACCCCCGAACCAAAGCTGGCGACACCGAACAGGCAGAAGCCGAGGGCGCACAGCAACTTGGGCGACACCACCTTCATCAGCTGCGGCACCAGCGGAATCAGAAACAGCTGCGGGATGCCCATCCACATGATCACTTCGCCGATCTGCAGGGCGTTGTAGCCCTGGATCTGTGCCAGGTACAGCGGCAGCAGGTAGATCGACCCATAAAGCCCCACGCCCATGCCCAGGCTGGCAATGCTCGACAGGCCGAAGTTGCGGTTGCCGAGGATGCGCAGGTTGATCAAGGGGTGTGGCTTGGAAAGCTGCAGGATGACGAAGGTGATCAAACTGATCAGGGCAACAGCTGCCAGGCTGACGATCAGGTTGGACTCCAGCCAGTCCTTGCGGTGGCCCTCTTCAAGGAAAACCTGCAGGCAGCCCAGCCCCACGCCGAGGGTGACGATGCCGGCATAATCGGTGCTTTTCAGCAGTTCCCAGTGCGCTTCCTTCTTCTCCAGCCCGTAGAGCAGGCCGGCGATCATCACCAGCCCGGGCGGGATGTTGATGTAGAAGATGTACTCCCAGCCCCAGTTCTCGGTCAGCCAGCCGCCAAGGGTCGGCCCGATCGACGGGGCGAACGTGGCGGTCATGGCGAACATGGCCATGCCTTTGGCACGGTGGTGCTCGGGCAACTTGATCAGGGTCAGGGTGAACGCCAGCGGGATCAGCGCGCCGCCAGTGAAGCCCTGCAGGGCCCGGAACAGGATCATGCTCTCGAGGTTCCAGGCCATCGAGCACAGCAGCGAGGACAGCAGGAAGCCGGCAGACACCCACACCGCCAGGCGCCGCGCCGACAGCAACTGCACCAGCCAGGCGGTCAGCGGAATCATGATGATCTCCGCCACCAGGTACGAGGTGGAAATCCACGAGCCTTCCTCCAGGGTCGCTGACAGCGCGCCCTGGATATCCTTGAGCGAGGAGTTGGTGATCTGGATGTCCAGCACCGCCATGAAGGCACCCAGCATCACGCTCATGACCGCGATCCAGTCGCGCCGGGTCGGCTCCGCAGTCGGGCGGAGCAGTTGATCACCGGCCATCGTGGCCTTCGTCTTCGCGGCGCAGGTCGACGGTGGCGGTGACCGACATGCCGGGGCGAATACGCCCATGCAGCGGGTTGTCGGCGGCGAACGTCAGCTTCACCGGAATGCGCTGCACCACCTTGGTGAAGTTGCCGGTGGCGTTGTCTGGCGGCAACAGGCTGAACTGCGCGCCGGACGCAGCGAACAGGCTGTCGACGCGGCCTTCGATCGGGGTGTCGGGGTAGCTGTCGAACAGCAGTTCGGCGCGCTGGCCGGGTTGCATCTTGCCGATCTGGGTTTCCTTGAAGTTGGCCTGCACCCAGATGTGTTCATCGGGCACGATCGACAACAGGTAGGCGCCGGCCTGCACTACCTGGCCGTTGCGGGCATTGCGCTGGCCGATGGTGCCGCTCAGCGGCGCGCGGATCTCGCAGCGGCTCAGGTTCAGTTCGGCCTGGGCCAGGTCGGCGCGGGCATTGGCGATCTGCGCGTCGAGGCGCTTGAGGTCGGCATTCAGGGCGTTGATCTGCTGGCGTTGGCTTTGCAGGTCGGCGCGGGCCTTGTCGACCTGGGAGCCGGCCACGTGGCTGTCTGCCGACAGGGTGGTCACCCTTTCTTCAGAGATGAAGCCGGGCTTGCGCAGTTTTTCGGCGCGGTTCAGGTCCAGGCGCGAGCGGTCGAAGGTGGCCTGGTTGGCGGCCACCTGTGCCTGACCGGCGGCGATCAGGCTGCCTTGTTGGGTCAGCCGGCTTTGCGCCTGGGCATATTCGGCTTCGCGGGTGGCCAGGGCGGCGCGGGCGCGCTCAATGGCCAGCTCGAAGTCGGCGGCCTCCAGGCGCACCAGCAGGTCGCCTTTGTTGACGTGCTGGTTGTCGTCGACCCGGACCTCGTCGATGCGTGCGCCGAGCTGGCTGGAGATACGGGTGATTTCGCCCTGCACGTAGGCGTTGTCGGTGCTCTCGTAGAAACGGCCTTTGAAATACCACTCGGCCAGGAAGGCGAGGGCGATGAGGGCCACCAGGGTGAAGAAGATCGCCAGGCGGCGTTTGAGTTGGGCAGGCATGAGGACTATCGTTCCAGAAATGTAATTAAATTTAACAGCGGCAGATGGCCATCCGACAAGTGTCGTTCGCGCCATTGCTGGAGCCCGGTGCCTGCTCCCTGCTAACATCCCGCCTTTGTTTCATCTTTCGTTCGAGACTCTCATGACCACCGTTCGCACGCGTATCGCGCCATCGCCCACTGGCGACCCCCATGTCGGCACCGCCTACATCGCCCTGTTCAACTACTGCTTTGCCAAGCAGCACGGCGGTGAGTTCATCCTGCGTATCGAAGACACCGACCAGTTGCGCTCCACGCGCGAGTCGGAACAGCAGATCTTCGACGCCTTGCGCTGGCTCGGCATCGAATGGAACGAAGGCCCGGATGTCGGCGGCCCGCACGGCCCGTACCGGCAGAGCGAGCGTGGCGAGATCTACGCCAAGTACGCCAAGGAGCTGGTCGATGCCGGCCATGCCTTCTACTGCTTCTGCACCGCCGAAGAGCTGGAGCAGATGCGCGCCGAGCAGATGGCCCGTGGTGAAACCCCGCGCTACGACGGCCGTGCCCTGCTGTTGAGCGCCGAAGAAGTGCAGCGCCGCCTGGCCGCTGGCGAGCCGCACGTGATCCGCATGAAGGTGCCGAGCGAAGGCATCTGCGTGGTGCCGGACATGCTCCGTGGCGATGTCGAAATTCCATGGGACCGCATGGACATGCAGGTGCTGATGAAGAACGACGGCCTGCCGACCTACTTCCTGGCCAACGTGGTCGATGACCACCTGATGGGCATCACTCACGTCCTGCGTGGTGAAGAGTGGCTGCCGTCGGCGCCGAAGCTGATCAAGCTGTACGAGTACTTCGGTTGGGAGCAGCCGAAGCTGTGCTACATGCCGCTGCTGCGTAACCCGGACAAGTCCAAGCTGTCCAAGCGCAAGAACCCGACGTCGGTGACCTTCTACGAGCGCATGGGCTTCATGCCCGAGGCCATGCTCAACTACCTGGGCCGCATGGGCTGGTCGATGCCGGACGAGCGCGAGAAGTTCTCCCTGGCCGAGATGGTCGAGCACTTCGACCTGTCGCGCATTTCCCTGGGTGGCCCGATCTTCGACATCGAGAAGCTGTCCTGGCTCAACGGCCAGTGGCTGCGTGAGTTGCCGGTGGAAGAATTCGCGGCGCGCGTACAGAAGTGGGCGTTCAACAGCGACTACATGATGAAGATCGCCCCGCATGTGCAGGGCCGGGTCGAGACTTTCAGCCAGGTCGCCCCGCTGGGTGGTTTCTTCTTCGAAGGCGCGCTCAAGCTCGATGCCAAGCTGTTCGAAAGCAAGAAGCTGTCCGCCGACCAGGTGCGCCAGGTGATGCAGCTGATCCTGTGGAAACTGGAAAGCCTGCGCCAGTGGGAGAAAGAGCGCATCACCGGCTGCATCCAGGCCGTGGTCGAAGCGCTGGAACTGAAGCTGCGTGACGCCATGCCGCTGATGTTCGCCGCCATTACCGGCCAGGCCAGCTCGGTGTCGGTGCTCGATGCCATGGAAATCCTTGGCCCTGACCTGACTCGCTACCGTCTGCGCCAGGCCCTGGACCTGCTCGGTGGTGTGTCGAAGAAAGAAAACAAGGAATGGGAAAAGCTGCTGGCGACCATCGCCTGAGGCTTGCCCATGGCACTTGCAGGAGCAGGCTCGCCTGCTCCTGCGGGAGCGAATACCCCCAGGCAGCGGGGCAGGGCGGTAAGTGATTGTTATCTGTGAAAAAAATTTTGAATATTTTCAAAAATTAGTTTGACAGCCCTGCAATCCGATCTTAATATGCGCCCCGTCCACAGCGATGAACGAAAACGAAACGCCAGGCACCCAGCCAGCGCTTCTGTTCAGAGCGACATTGTGGGGCTATAGCTCAGCTGGGAGAGCGCCTGCATGGCATGCAGGAGGTCAGCGGTTCGATCCCGCTTAGCTCCACCAA
>NZ_VZII01000007.1 GCF_009391885.1 Pseudomonas sp. MN1F
AATTGCTTGATTCGATTTGTTAAAGAGCGTTTGGTTAAGAGCTTTTCGTCTCAACCGAGGCGCGCATTCTACGCTTTCCTCATTTGCTGTCAAGCGTTTATTTTGAAGTTTTTCCGAAGCTGCTTTCTTTCAAAAGCGTTCAACTTCAACAACTTACCGCTTGCCTCGTTGCGTTCAACGCTGCGAGGAGGCGAATAATACGCGCTTTGAAATCAGAGTCAACACCTTGATCTGAAAAAACTTTCGATATTCATCTGCGGCCACCTGGCAACTAAATGCATCAAGCGCTGCTCTGTAGAGAACCACCCCGTGGAGCATAACGGCCATGAGCGATGCGCAGAGCGAAAAAACCCCCGGCCTGTCGGCGGACGAAGAGATGGAAGTCAGCCATAACCAGCCGCCGCGGGCAGCAGTATTGCACGAGATCATTCGTTACCAGGGCGACCAGGAACTGGAGCGTACGCTGGCGGCGCTCTGGTGGTCCGCCCTTGCCGCCGGCCTGAGCATGGGCCTGTCACTGATGGCCATGGGGCTGTTCTATGCCCGGTTGCCTGAAGGCGACAGTGCTCAGGTCATCGCCAGCATCGGCTACAGCGCCGGCTTTCTTGCGGTGATCCTTGCACGCCAGCAATTGTTTACCGAAAACACCCTCACCGCCGTGCTGCCCGTCATGACCACACCAACCCTGGCCAACCTCGGGCGCTTGCTGCGGCTGTGGAGCGTGGTGCTGCTCGGCAACCTGGCAGGCACCTTGCTGGTGGCCTGGGTAATGCTCGAACTGCCGATCTTCGACAGCAAGACCGATGTGGCCTTCCTCGAGATCGGGCGCAAGGTCATGAAGAACGACATCAGTCAGATGTTCGCCAAAGGCATCGTATCGGGCTGGATGATCGCCACCATGGTCTGGATGATCCCGTCCATGGAGCATGCCAAGATCTGGATCATCCTGATGATTACCTACCTGATGGCACTGGGTGACTTCACCCACATCGTCGTCGGCTCGGTGGAAGTTTCCTACCTGGTGTGGGCCGGCGACGAAACCTGGCGCAGCTTCTGGCTGGAGTTCGCCTTGCCGACCCTGACGGGCAATATCATCGGCGGCAGCTGCATCTTCGCCCTGATCAGCCATGCTCAGGTACGCAGCGACAGCGGCAAGCCGCCATCGCACCTATTAAAGAACGAAGAGCGTCAGCCAGGCCAGGACTGAACTCAGTCCGCCGCCAATGCCCGTTCGACCGCCCTGCCCCGCTGAGGCGCCGGGTGCGGCTGCCACCAGTTCTGCCCTTCGTGGGGTGAGTCGATGCTCACCCGCTCGCCCATCTGTGGCGTACTAAGCCGCACCTGGGCCGCCCCAGCCAGGGCGACAATGCGTTCGAACGGCTCCTGCCAGCCGTGGATAGCAAGATCGAAGGTGCCGTTATGGATCGGTAGCATCCAGCGCCCTCGCAAATCCAGATGTGCCTGCAGGCTTTGCTCCGGCTGCATGTGTACGTTGGGCCAGGCCACGTTGTAGGCACCGGTCTCGATCAATGTCAGGTCGAACGGCCCGTAGCGCTCGCCGATTTCAGCAAAGCCGGTGAAGTAACCGGTATCACCGCTGAAGAACACCCGCGTCTGGTCATCTATCAGTACCCAGGAGGCCCACAAGGTGCGGTTGCTGTCGAACAGGCCACGCCCGGAGAAGTGCTGCGCGGGGGTGGCGACGAAACGTACACCCTCGACTTCGGTTTCCTGCCACCAGTCCAGTTGCGTCACCTTTGCAGCAGGCACTCCCCACTCGATCAGCAGGTCACCCACCCCGAGCGGGGCCAGAAAGCGCTCGGCACGCGGGGCCAGCCGCCGTATCGCCTGCTCATCGAGGTGGTCGAAATGGTCGTGGGACAAAATCACCGCCGTCAGCGGCGGCAACTCATCCAGCCCCAGCGGTGGCGCATGAAAGCGCTGCGGCCCGGCCCATTGCACCGGCGAGGCGCGCTCGGCGAAAACCGGGTCGGTAATGAAGTAGCGACCGCGCAGCTTGAGCAATACTGTGGAATGACCCAGGCGCCAGAGGCTGTGGTCCGGTGCATCGAGTACCTGCTCGCGGGTCATGGGCTGCACGCTGAGCGCTGCTGCCGGGCGAGTTTGCGGCGGCTTGCGCAGCAGCAGGTACTTGAGGCCGATGCGCAGCTTCTTAAGCACGCCATCCTGAGGCAGGCTGGCCTGGTTGTGAAAACGTCCGTCCCGCTGTGGCGCCGATCGGTCGCCAGGATTAGCCATGGGAGCCATGAGCAGCAACACTCCAAGCAAGAGGAAAGGCTTCATGTTACCCCACAGGGATCACATCAACCGTGAATTGGCTTGTAAGGTCATTTTTCGTCGATGAAACACTGTTCAACAATATTCACGTGAGTTATGCGATAAACGGCACCCCAGCAGAAGAACAACGACCATGATGGACAATCGCAGCGGCAAGGGACTTTCTTTCGTCAAGCGCATCTACCTGCCGCGTGTCATCGGCCTGGGGATCGGCCTGTTCAGCGTAGCCGCTGCCGTGGCACCGCTGTCGCCGCCAAGCTGGGTCTGGGCGCTGCTGCTGTTCAATGGCCTGCTCTGGCCACATGTCGCCTATCAGTGGGCATCGCGTTCGGCGGCCCCTTATCAGGCGGAAGAGCGCAACATACTGCTGGACTCGCTGCTGGGCGGCTTCTGGACCGCAGCCATGCACTTCAACCCGCTGCCGAGCGTGACCGTGCTGTCGATGATGACCATGAACAACGTGGCCGCGGGCGGCAAGCGCCTGATCGTTCGCGGGGTAATGGCTCAGCTGGCCGGCATGCTGCTGGCCAGCGCATTGCTGGGCACCGGGCTGCAGCTGAACGCCACGGCGCTGCAGATCTACGCCTGCCTGCCCATGTTGACCCTGTACCCGTTGGCACTGGGCTGGGTCTGCTACCGCCTGGCGATCAAACTGGGCGAGCACAAGCGTCGCCTGAGCGCCCTGAGCCTGACCGACAGCCTGACCGGCCTGCTCAACCACGGTGCCTGGAAAGACCTGCTGCTGCTCAGGTTCCAGGCCTGCCGGCAACAACAGTCATCCACCGTGATCGCGCTGATCGACATCGATCACTTCAAGGCCATCAACGACACCTTCGGCCATGTGGTCGGCGATTGCGTGCTGCGCCAGATGAGCGAGGAGCTCAAGCGCAACCTGCGCGAATCCGACCAGGCCGGGCGCTATGGCGGCGATGAGTTCTGCGTGATCCTGCCCGCCACCAGCGAGGCCCAGGCCTGCCAGGCCATGGAGCGTCTGCGCGAGCAGGTCGCGGGCTACCGCAACCCACAGCTGCCGCACCTGCGCATCAGCCTGAGCATCGGCCTGGCAGCTTTCCACGCCGGCCTGCAGTCCCCCGAGCACTGGCTGGAACAGGCCGACAAGGCGCTGTACAGCGCCAAGCGCCGCGGCCGCGACCAGGTCAATTTCGCCCAAGGCGAGGCCACCCCGCTCAGGCTGGCCTATCCTGACTGAACCTCCTTGCTGATTGCTCGGCAGGGCGTTGCAGTCATCAAGGAGTCGTTTGCGCATGGCCAGGACCGCCAGCCCTCTCCCTCGCCTTCAGGTCCGTCGCCTGATCGGCGTTTTCTGCGTGGTCTTCGGCCTCGCCTGCCTGGTCACCCTGGGCGCACTGTTCAACATCGCGGCCACCCTCGACCAGCAGGAGAAACAACGCAGCGCCTTCCATGCCACCCAGGCGCTGGAGCAACGCCTGCTGGCCTCCCGGCAGTTTCTGTCCAGCTACGCGGTGTGGGACGCCGCCTTCGAGCACCTGGCAGGCAAGGTCGACTGGCAGTGGGCCTATAAAGAGAAGAACGTTGGTGAATCGCTGTACAGTGCCAGCGGCTACGAAGGGGTGTTTGTGGTCGATGACCAGCGCACCACCTATGCACTGTTCAAAGGTGCGCCTACCGAAGCAGTTGCGGGCAGTTTCATCGATGCGCCCCTGGCGGAAATCATCGAGGCCGCACGCGCAGCCGCCAGCGCCCGCGAGCAGATCACCCGTTTCGTCCTGTTCAACAACTGGCCGGCGGTACTCAGCGCCGCCGCCGTGCGCCCGGACAAGGACGTCAGCGCAGCAGACGTGAGCCAGGCCCCGGTGATGCTGTTCGTCGACCAACTCACCGAGGCCAAGCTCGCGCACCTGGGCGAAGGTGCTGGCCTTGCGCACATGCATGTAGAGAAGAACGAGGAGCACGAGCGCGGTCACCAGCACATCGCCTTGGGCGACACCGGTTATCGCCTGGCCTGGATCAGCCCGATGCCCGGGCGGCAGCTGCTCTGGGCGGTGTTGCCGCCCTTGCTCTGCGCGCTGCTGATACTGGGCCTGGTGATGCTTTACCTGTTTCGCCTTGCGTTGCGCAGCTCCCGCGCCATCGATCTCAGCCTGCAGCGCCTGCAGAAGAGCAATCAGGCCTTGGAAGCCAGTGAGCAGCGTTTTCGCGCAGTGGCCGAGGCCGCCTCCGATTGGATCTGGGAAACTGACCGGCAGCAGCGGCTCACCTACCTCTCCCAGCGCTTCGTCAGGGTTACCGGCGACCCGGTCGAGGCCTGGCTTGGCCAACCGCTCAATCAACTGCTCAGCTGTGAAACCACGCCGTTGTCAGCCTGGCTCGATGGCCAGATCGAGGCCGATTCGGAACAACCGGCCAACCTGCGTTGCGCCTACCGCGACCACAACGGCCTGAGCCGCTATTGCCGCATATCGGCACGGGCAATCCGGCTCGATGGCAAGCCCGTCGGCTTTCGCGGTACGGCCAGCGATATCACCGATGAAGTCGAGGCCCATGCGCGCATCCAGCACCTGTCGATGCACGACCCACTGACCGGCCTTGCCAATCGCAACAAGCTGGCCAGGCACCTGGAACAGGCCCTGTTGTATGGCAGCGAGTCACCGCCGCTGACCTTGCTGCTGCTCGACCTGGACAACTTCAAGCCGATCAACGACTCCCTCGGCCATACGGCGGGTGATGCCGTGCTGCAGGAAGTGGCCGCACGCCTGCGCGACACCACCCGCGACGTCGACCTGGTGGCACGCCTGGGCGGTGATGAATTCGTCCTGGTACTGGAAGGCATGGATAGCCACAGTGAAGTCGACCGCCTGTGCCGGCGGTTGGTCGAACTGCTGCAGCAACCCATTACCTTTGAAAACCAGCAACTGCACATCGGTGTCAGCATCGGCATCGCCCAGACGCACAGCCAGGGTTTCGATGCCGGCGAGCTGATCCGCTGCGCCGATATCGCCCTGTATCAGGCCAAGGTCGATGGCAAGGGCACCTGGCGCTACTTCGCTGCGGCGATGAACCAGCAGATCCAGTACCGCCGCCAGCTGGAAAACGATCTGCGCCGCGCCCTGAAGAACAACGAGTTCGTCCTTCATTACCAGCCACGCTATCGCCTGAGCGATTTGCGCATCGTCTCGGTCGAAGCCTTGCTGCGCTGGCAGCACCCGCAAGAAGGCCTGCTCGCACCGGATACCTTCATCCCGCTGGCCGAGCAAAGCGGACTGATCGTCACCCTGGGCCGCTGGGTGCTGAGCGAAGCCTGTCGCGCGGCCCGCGACTGGCCGGACCACCTGCTGGTTTCGGTGAACCTGTCACCGGCGCAGTTCATGCGCAGTGACGTGGTGGCCGACATGCGCGAAACCCTGCTGCAAACCGGCTTCCCTGCCCAGCGGCTGGAGCTGGAGATTACCGAGAACGTGATGCTCAACGACATCGAAGGCGCCCTGGGCACCATGCTCGCGCTCAAGGAGCTGGGCGTGCGGCTGAACATGGATGATTTCGGCACAGGCTATTCCTCGCTGGGTTACCTGCGGACCTACCCGTTCGACAGCATCAAGATCGACAAGCGCTTCATCGCCGGGCTGGCCAATAGCACTGGCAGCGACCGCGCCGTGGTGCAGGCGATCATCAGCCTGGGTGAGGCGATGGGGCTGACGGTAACCGCCGAGGGCGTGGAAACCGAACAGCAATTACGGGCGCTGCAGAAAGACCGCTGCCATGAAGTGCAGGGTTACTACCTGAGCCGACCGTTGGACAAGGCCGGCTTCGAGCAATTGTTGCAACAGAAACCTGGGGGCGCCGCAGGCGCTTCTTGAACCGCGGCTCAGCGCAGCGAACGTTCAGCCACGATTTCCGGCAGGTCACTGCGCCGCAGGTAGATACGCAACGGCTCGCCAATGTTCAGCCGGTCGTCCACATGCTGCTCCAGCAACAGTGCCAGCCGTTCCCGGCACAGCGCCATGCGTGCGCCTTGTTGCGGCCGCCAGACGAATTCGCTGCAGGGGGTGATGCTGTCATCCGCCACGTCCATGCCGAACGCGTCCTCGGAAAACCGCACGATATGGACGCCGCGCTTGCCATGAAAACCGACAAAGCCATTGAGCTGGTCGGCAGCGCTGCAGATGTCCTGGGAAGTGATGGCCATGACGTAACCTCGCAAATGAACGGAAGTGACGCACGCCAGGCAGGTAACGGCCGCCTCTGTTGGGCGACGCGCAGTGGGCAGACTAGCGCATGTGCTCATCGTTGTGCCAAGGTTTTCGCCGTCTGGCATCAGGTCGAGTTGCGACGCCAGCAGCCGCCCGGCCCTATGGCCATCACTGTTGCGCCTGATGCTCATGCACCTGCACACTGGCAGTCATCCCCGCACTCAGGTGCACGCCCTCGGGAATCTGCTCCAGCCTGATCCGCACCGGAATCCGTTGCGCCAGCCGCACCCAGTTGAAGGTCGGTTCCACCACTGGCAGCAGTTGGCTGTCCGGGTTGCTGTTGCTGTCGGTGATGCCACGGCTGATGCTTTCCACATGGCCCTGCATCGCATCGCCTGCGCCCATCAGCCAGACCTTCACCTCATCGCCAACCCGAATGCGTGGCAGTTTGGTCTCTTCGAAATAGGCCTGGATGTAGAACGTCGAATCATCCACCAGGGCCATCACCGATTCACCGGTATTCACATAGTTGCCCTGGGCCAGGCGCAGGTTGGTGATGTGCCCGCTACGCGGTGCCCGCACTTCGCTGCGTGCCAGGTTGATCCTGGCCACTTGCAACTGCGCTTCGGCTTCATGCAGTTCACCCCGGGCAACGGCGGCATTGATCTGGGCGTTTTCGCGCAGTTCGGCACTGATCGCCTCCGGGCCCAATGCCGTGCGCCGCGCCGCTTCACGCTCACGCAGGTGGAGCTGCTGGGCGCGGGTTTCAGCCACCGCGCTGGCCTGTTCGAATGCCGCCTGGAAACGCTCGCGATCGATGCTCATCAGCAGGTCGCCAGCCTTGACCTGCTGGTTATCCTGCACCTTCAGCTCACGCACCCAGCCAGACACGTCCGGGGCGATCACCACCACATCGGCGCGCACCCGGGCATCACGCGTCCAAGGCGTGAGCATGTAGTACTGCCAGAGCTTGAAGCCGGCCAGAACGGCAACGGCGACCACGCACAAGGTCACCAGGGTACGGACGACGGCACGCATTGAATCACTCCTTACAAAGGCCCCAGCAGGCGAACTACCAGGAACAGCACACAAACGAACAACGCCGTGTCGAACAGCGCTTCATGCCAGATCCAGCGCCCCAGCGGCGTGGCCTGTACCACCAGGCGCAGCACGCCGGTCAGCGCCAGCGCCATCAGCACATAAATCAGGAACGGGCTGAACAGCACACCGCCCAGCTCCCACTCACGCAAGCCCATGGGCATCCTCCTGCGAACGGCACCATTTCCCCCAGCTTTTCTGCAACTGCAGCACAGCGCCTTGGGCAAGGCGCAACGGGTCACTGGCCGGCGCCCGCTGCAAAGCCGCGATGAACTGCTCGCTGGCCACATCCAGGCGCTGCCCGCGGTCAGCCGCCGGGCCTTTGGCCAGCACTGCCTCGACCTGCTGCAGGTATTCGCGCTCGGCGCCGGCCAATGGCACCTGGGCCACCGCCAGGCACATGCGCAAGTGCACCAGCTCGTCACCGATATCCAGCCCATGCAGGCCATCATCCCAGCGCTTGCGTTCGGTGGCTGGCAACTCGCTGGCATGCCGAGCCAGCTGCATCAGGCGGTCGGCCATGCGCCCGCCAAACCAGCTGTCGGCACCGCGCAGATCGCGCCGGGTCAGGCGCACCAGGTCACTCTGGGTCGCCGCGCGCAGGCGCCGGCCAAGCCAGGCCGGGTGACGGAACACCAACAGACGGAACGCAAGCACCGCAGCGCCCACGCCCACCAACATGGCCAGGGCGCTGTTAAGCATGGTCGCCACACCAAACGTCATGGCATTGAGCGGTGAAACCAGCACGATGAAGTGCAGGCAATAAGAGGTGGCGGTGGCGCCAGTACGCGGATGGGCCATGCCCAGCGCCCCGAAGAACAGCGGCACGCCCATGCCCAGGCAGAGCATGGCGAAGCTGCTCCACTGCGGCAGGATGATCTGCCCGACCAGGAAGGCGGCCGGGATCGCCAGGAAGATGCCGCGCAAGAAGCTCAGGCCGATCTGCGCGCCGTTCTCGCGGCTGGCGAACAGGCTGCAGACCACGCAGGTCAGCACCAGGCCGCCAGGCGCCGACGGCCAGGCAGTGGCCAGCCAAAAGCTGCTCATCACCAGGAAGGCCAAGGCACTGCGTGAACCGAACAACAAGGCCAGCGACCAGTCGCGGTGCACCGCCAGGCCCTGGGCAACATCCTTCGGCGCCCTGCCCGCCTCGACATCGTCCAGGGCCTGGGTGGCGGCCATGGCGAAGTCCAGCAGCAAGGCCATGCGTGCCAGGCAGAAGTGCTCGGCAGAGCTGATCTGCTCATCATGCGCGGCGTCCCAGATACGCTGGCGCAACACCAGCAGGCTCGGCTGATCGGGGCTGACCAGCACGGCACGCAGCTCTTCAAGCCAAGGACCGAGGCGCCCGGCTTCGTGCTCGTCCAGTTGCCGCCACTGTCGGCGTACCGAACGTGAAATGCGCAGCAATACCATGAGCTTCTGGCTCAGGCCGCGAATGGCCTTGGCCCGCAGCCGCCCGCGCGGGCCCTCGAACCAGGCGTGCTCGCGCTGGGTATCGATGGCGACAATGCGGCCGAGGCTGTCCAGTAACCCTTTGCGTGCTTCATCCTCGCCGCCGAGCATGGCGCTTGCCGCCTGCAAGCCGTTTTGCCAGGCCTGACGGGCCTGCCCGGCGAGCTGCTGCTCGACCCGCATCGGCCAGATCAGGGCACTGCTGGCAGTGGCGCAGAAAATCCCCAGGCAGATTTCGGTGCAACGCGCCACCGCCTGGTCGAACACCTGCAAGGGATGATTGATGGCAGGCAAGGCGATGATCGCTGCGGTGTAGCCGGCCAGTACGAACGAATAGGCCCAGGCACTGCGCAATTGCGTGGAAGCCGCCGTACACAAGGCCAGCCACAGCGCCAGGGTGATCAGGAACAGCCATGGCGTCTGGGCGAACAGGCCGATGAACACCACCGACATGAGCGTGCCGACAAAGGTGCCGGCCAGGCGCGCCAGGCCCTTTTGCACCACCATCCCCGACAACGGCTGGGCGACGATGAATGCGGTCATCAATGCCCAGGACGGTTGCTCCAGCCCCCAACGCATGGCCAACCACAGTGCCAGGCCCCCACCCAGCAGGGTCTTGATGGCGAACTTGATGGCGAGGCTGCTGGGTGCAAACAGGGCCTGGAAGGTGATGGGCACGAAACGGACCTTGCGGGGGATGTTTGGATAAACGATAGACAACAGCGCGAAGGATACTGCCAAGACGATTAATTAGCTAGCTAATCATCTTTGTCGACAAAAAACGCAGGCAAAAAAATGGGCGACCGAAGTCGCCCTAAATGCCTTGCGTGCTCGTGAATCCGAAAGGTCAGCGCGGCTTGCGCTTTTGCGAGTCCTTCCAGATGAAAATGCCCAGACCGGCAAAGAATGCAAACATCAACCCGACCGTTACCACGCCCGCGATAACCACATTGTCGAAGAACATGCTGGCCTCCCGATTCGTTTGCCGTTGTCCGATGGATGCAAGGTAACGAATACGGGGGCGGGGAAAATTGATCAGGGTCAATGCTGCCCGGGACCGGGCACGCGAGGCGGGTGCAGGGTTGACCTGCGTCAAGTTTCAGCGCTTCTTGGGCTTGCCCTTGGGCTTCTTCTTCTTCGCGGTGGCAAGCGGCATGGCCTGCTCGAACGCCTGGCGCACTTCGTTCAGGCGTTTTTCCTTGAGGTCATGGATGCGCTTGGCGCGCTCGGCATCGAAGTCGATGAGGTTGTCTTGGCTCATGGGTGGGCTCGACGATCTACAGAGACTTGCATCATGAAGCCAGGCGCTGGCCGTGACCAGCCCCGCGTCAGACTTCGATGTCGACCAGCAGGCCCTGGCGTGGGTTCTCACCCATCAGCGGCGCCACCGGCACGGTGTTGTCGGCGTTTACTTCGTCCCCCGGCAAGGCGCTGTACAGCTCCGCTTCGCCCTTGTTGTTGCGCCGCTGCTGGCGACGCTGCTCTTCGCGCAGCAACAGGACTTGCTCCTGCGGGTCGCGCTGCTGCTTCAGGTCGATGGCGCTTTCATTGGACGAAGGCTGCACCGGCACCACCGGCTTGATGTCGGGCGTCTGTTTCACCGGGTCCAGTTGCGAAGTCACCGGGGCAGCACTGAGCGGGATGATCGGCGGCAGCATGGAAATTCTCCTATGCCCACTGTATCGGCCATCCGTTAGCCAGCTTGAGCGTCGAAAGTGAGGATGTGCGGCCACTCACGGCCGCGCCATGCCAGTATAGACAGCCGTTACTCGGCTTCTTCCTCAGGGTCGTCGTCGTCGGCTGGCGGGCTGGCTTCGCTCCAGGGCCGCTTGTAGACCTGCTGCCAGACCGAATCCATGTGCTCTCGCAGCACCTGTGGGGCGTTCTTCAACGAAGCGCTGTCTTCACGCTCGCCGCCAACCGGTTCTTCACCTGCCGGGGTGATCAGCGACTGGCCGGTGATGGTGTAGGCGTTCTGCCCCTCGCGCATTTCGATGGCGATGTCGTGCGGATCGATGCCGCCACCACAGAAGGCATGGCTGGCCACGGTCACTTCGGCGACACCGTCCTTGTTCAGGTCACTGACGTCACTGACATCGGTATAGAAGTCGACATCCAGGTCCAGCCCCGGGCAGGTGGTTTCCTGTTCGATCTGCCAGCGCGGCTTGAACGCGTCGCGCTCGGCGGTGCGGCCGTACAGGGTGGCCTTGAGCACCACCTTGTCGACCTCCTGCTCGGACTCGGCATCGACCGCCTGGCCATCGTTGCGGCTGAGCACCAGCAGCCCCTCGCCGTCTCGGTCACGGAAGTGCACACTCTTGATCGGCGTCTGCACGCCCAGCACTTCGAGCTGCTCGACCGGGATCGCAGGCAGGGTTTCAAAATTTTTCTGTTCACAGGCAGCCAGCAGCAGCAAGCTGCCCATGGCCAGGGAGGTGTGCAACCAGCGGTGCTTGAGCGGCATATCGGTGCGAAGCCCTCGTCAGCAAGACGTAATCTGCGATGAAACAGCTAGACTCATGGACTTCTGGTCTATGGTCCGCCCGGCCTATCCGTTAACATAGCCGGCTTTTCATCGCGGGAGTTCAGGCAGTATGGCGCAGCAGTATCAACCGGGGCAACGCTGGATCAGCGACAGTGAAGCGGAGCTTGGCCTGGGGACCATCCTGGCACAGGATGGCCGCCTGTTGACCGTGCTCTACCCGGCCACTGGCGACACCCGCCAGTATTCCCTGCGCAATGCGCCGCTGACCCGCGTGCGCTTCTCGCCGGGTGACCAGATCACCCACTTCGAAGGCTGGAAGCTGACCGTGCGCGAGGTCGAGGACATCGACGGGCTGATGGTCTACCACGGCCTGGATGCCCAGAACCAGGCGCGCACCCTGCCGGAAACCCAGCTGTCGAACTTCATCCAGTTCCGCCTGGCCAGCGACCGTCTGTTCGCCGGGCAGATCGACCCGCTGTCGTGGTTCAGCCTGCGTTACAACACCCTGCACCACACCAGCAAGCAGATGCAGTCGTCGCTGTGGGGCCTGGGCGGTTGCCGCGCGCAACCGATCGCCCACCAGTTGCACATCGCCCGCGAAGTTGCCGACCGCAGCGCCCCGCGCGTACTGCTGGCCGACGAAGTAGGCCTGGGCAAGACCATCGAAGCCGGCCTGGTGATTCACCGCCAGCTGCTGTCGGGCCGCGCCAGCCGCGTGCTGATCCTGGTCCCGGAAAACCTCCAGCACCAGTGGCTGGTGGAAATGCGCCGGCGCTTCAACCTGCAGGTCGCCCTGTTCGACGCCGAGCGCTTTATCGAAAGCGACGCCAGCAACCCGTTCGAGGATGCCCAGCTGGCGCTGGTCGCCCTGGAATGGCTGGTCGATGACGAAAAGGCCCAGGACGCGCTGTTCGCGGCCGGCTGGGACCTGATGGTGGTCGACGAAGCGCACCACCTGGTGTGGCACGAAGAGCAGGCCAGCGCCGAATACGGCCTGGTCGAACAACTGGCCCAGGTGATCCCGGGCGTGCTGCTGCTGACCGCGACCCCCGAACAGCTCGGCCAGGACAGCCACTTCGCCCGTCTGCGCCTGCTCGACCCCAACCGTTTCCATGACCTCGCGGCGTTCCGCGCCGAGAGTGAAAACTACCGCCCGGTAGCCGAGGCCGTGCAGGAGCTGCTTGAAGAAGGCCGCCTGTCACCCAAGGCCCATGCCACCATTCAGGGTTTCCTCGGCGCCGAAGGCGAAGCGCTGCTGGCTGCAGTGAATGATGGCGATACCCAGGCCAGTGCCCGCCTGATCCGCGAACTGCTCGACCGCCACGGCACCGGCCGCGTGCTGTTCCGCAACACCCGTGCGGCCGTCCAGGGCTTCCCCGAGCGCCAGCTGCACCCGTATCCGCTGGCCAACCCTGAGCAATACCAGGACCTGCCAGCCGGCGAACACGCCGAGCTGTACCCTGAAGTGGCGTTCCAGGCCCAGGGTGAAGTCAGCGATGACGAACGCTGGTGGCGCTTCGACCCACGGGTCGACTGGTTGATCGACACGCTGAAGATGCTCAAGCGCACCAAGGTCCTGGTGATCTGCGCCCACGCCGAAACCGCCATGGACCTGGAAGACGCCCTGCGCGTGCGTTCCGGCATCCCGGCCACGGTGTTCCACGAAGGCATGAGCATCCTCGAGCGCGACCGCGCCGCGGCCTACTTCGCCGACGAGGAATTCGGCGCCCAGGTGCTGATCTGCTCCGAGATCGGCAGTGAAGGCCGCAACTTCCAGTTCGCCCATCACCTGGTGATGTTCGACCTGCCGGCCCACCCGGACCTGCTCGAACAGCGCATCGGCCGTCTCGACCGTATCGGCCAGAAGCACACCATCGAACTGCACATCCCGTACCTGCAGGACAGCCCACAGGAGCGCCTGTTCCAGTGGTACCACGATGGCCTCAACGCCTTCCTCAATACTTGCCCGACCGGCAACGCCCTGCAGCACCAGTTCGGCCCACGCCTGCTGCCAATGCTCGAAGGTGGCGATGCCAAGGCCTGGACCGCACTGGTCAGCGAAGCCCGCGGCGAGCGCGAGCGCCTGGAGGCTGAGCTGCACAGCGGCCGTGACCGCCTGCTGGAGCTCAACTCCGGTGGCGCCGGTGAAGGCCAGGCGCTGGTCGAGGCGATTCTTGAGCAAGACGACCAGTTCGCCCTGCCGATCTACATGGAAACCCTGTTCGACGCCTTCGGCATCGACAGCGAAGACCACTCGGAAAACGCCCTGATCCTGAAACCGAGCGAGAAGATGCTCGACGCCAGCTTCCCGCTGGGCGACGACGAAGGCGTGACTATCACTTACGACCGTGCCCAGGCCCTGTCGCGTGAAGACATGCAGTTCCTCACCTGGGAACACCCGATGGTGCAGGGCGGCATGGACCTGGTGCTGTCCGGTTCGATGGGCAATACCGCCGTTGCGCTGATCAAGAACAAGGCACTCAAGCCGGGTACCGTGCTGCTCGAACTGCTGTTCGTCAGCGAGGTGGTGGCGCCGCGCAGCCTGCAGCTGGGTCGCTACCTGCCGCCAGCGGCACTGCGCTGCCTGCTCGATGCCAACGGCAACGACCTGGCTTCGCGCGTGGCGTTCGAAACCCTCAACGACCAACTCGAAAGCGTGCCACGGGCCAGCGCCAACAAGTTCGTCCAGGCCCAGCGTGACGTGCTGGCCCAGCGCATCAGCGGTGGTGAGGCCAAGATCATGCCAGTCCACGTCGAGCGTGTGGCCGAAGCCCAGCGTCGCCTGCTCGCCGAGGCCGATGAAGAGCTGGCACGCCTGACCGCACTGCAGGCCGTCAACCCGAGCGTGCGTGACAGCGAGATCGATGCGCTGCGCAAGCAACGTGAACAAGGCCTGGCGATGCTCGACAAGGCCGCGCTGCGCCTCGAAGCGATTCGTGTACTGGTCGCCGGCTGATCGACTGGCCACATGACTGGGGGGCGCTAGGCGCCCCCCAGTTCGTTATGCCAGCTGGCTATCGCCTTCAGAACCAAATCATTGCACCCAAAGTGCCATTACTCAGGAAGGTTTAACCCGCTGTTTCTATACTGCCCCAGAACAGTCTCCACAACGCTTGAACGGAGACGAGTGAAAACTCGAGCAAAGGGCAAGCAATGGAATGGCTGGGGCTGCAACTGTTCACCGAACTGCCGGTAACCGGGCGCATCGTCATCGACTGCAGCCATGAACCGCTGCTGATCCTGATCGCCTTTGCGGTGGCCAGCGCTGCCTGCTTCGCCACCCTCGACATGGCCGAACGCCAATCCCACAGCGAACACCCCGCTGCTCAGCGGCAGTGGCGCATGCTGGGTGCCTGTTGCCTGGCTGGCGGCATCTGGGCCATGCACTTCATCAGCATGCTGGCCTTCCAGGCGCCAGTGGAAATGCACTACGACGTGTCGCTGACCGGCTTGTCACTGCTGATCGCACTGGTGGTGGCGTGGTTGGCAATGACCAGCCTCGACCGCACTGAGATGCGTGCGCACCACTACCTGCAAAGCGCCTTGCTCATCGGCCTGGGCATCATCCTCATGCATTTCGTCGGCATGGCGGCGCTGCAGACCGGTGCCCAGCAGTACTACCAGACCACCCTGCTGCTGAGCAGTGCCGCCATCGCCCTGCTCACCAGCTTCGCCGCCTTGCTGCTGGCCCGTTACTTCCGCAATGGCAGCGGCCGCCTGCACCAGACCATGAAGTATGGCGCCAGCCTGCTGATGGCCAGTGGTATCGTCGCCACCCATTTCACCGCCATGGCCGCCATGACCCTGGTCATCCCCACCTCCACCGCCCTGAGCCTGCCCTCTACCGACAACAGCCTGCAGCTGGGGCTGACCGTAGCCTTCATCACCTTGCTGATCAGCGGCAGCAGCATCAGCGCGGCCCTGGCCGACAAGAAACTGCAGAGCAAGGAAGACGACCTGCGCCGCTACGGTGTGCTGCTCAGCCAGTTGGACCAGGCCCGCGAATCCCTGCAGCAGGCCGCCCATTACGACGCCCTGACCAACCTGGTCAACCGCCGTGGTTTCAACCAGATCTTCGCCGAACGCCTGGCCCAACAGGATCCTGGCGAGCACCGCCTGGCCGTGATGTTCCTCGACATCGACCACTTCAAGCGGATCAACGACAGCCTCGGCCACGATGCCGGTGACGAATTGCTCAAGGTGATCGCCAACCATATCAAGGCTGCCACCCGCAGCCACGACCTGGTCGCCCGCTTCGGCGGCGACGAATTCTGTGTGGTCACCAGCCTCAACAACCGCGACGAGGCGCGCCACCTGGCCCAGCGCATCATGCAACGGATGAAGGACCCGATTGATCTGGGCGGCCGGCGCATGGTCATGACCACCAGCATCGGCATCAGCATCTACCCCGATGATGGCCTGACCGCCGAAGAACTGCTCAAGCATGCCGACCTGGCCCTTTATCAATCCAAAGGCAGCGGGCGCAACAGCCTGCACTTTTTCAACAGCAGCCTGAAAAGCCGTGCCAGCCTGGCCTTGCAGCTGGAGGAAGAGCTGCGCATTGCCCTGCTCGAAGAACGAGGTTTGTGCGTGCATTACCAACCCATCTTCGACCTGCGCACCGGCCAGGTGGCCAAGCTCGAAGCGCTGGTGCGCTGGCAGCACCCGCTGCACGGGCTGATGGGGCCTGACCGGTTCATTGGCATTGCCGAAGCCAACGGCCTGATCGTCGACCTCGACCTGTGGGTGCTGCGCCATGCCTGCCAGGACCTGGCCCGGCTTCAGCAACATGGTTTCACCAGCCTCAAGGTCACGGTCAATTGTTCAGCGGTGACCCTGGGCCATGAAAACCTGCCCAACGAAGTGGAAGTAGCGCTGTTCCAGGCAGGCCTGGCACCTCGCCACCTGGAACTGGAGGTCACCGAAAATGCCCTGATGGGTGACATCGAGCACACCGTCAGCCTGCTCAAACGCATTCGCGGCCAGGGTGTCAGCCTGTCGATCGACGATTTCGGCACCGGCTATTCGTCGCTGGCCTACCTCAAGCGCCTGCCGCTGGACGTGCTGAAGATCGACCGCTCATTCTTGCAGGATGTGCCCGGCAGCCTGAAAGATCGCGAGATCATCCAGGCCATCATCGCCATGGCCCACACCCTGCGCCTGGAAGTGGTCAGCGAAGGCGTCGAAACCGTCGAGCAGCACGAATTCCTCGCCAGCAATGGTTGCGACTACCTGCAGGGCTACCTGCTCAGTCGCCCGGTGCCGCTGAGCGAACTACGCTCGCTGCTCGATCGGCTCGAGCGCCAGGACAGCGTGTTCAAGCCTTGTTGCGATACAGCTCTACCAGGGTCGCCGGATCTTTTTGCAGATACCCCTGGCTACCGTGCAAGCGCATCAACTGCGCGGCAAGGCCACTGAGCGGCGTTGCCGTGCCTTGCTCGCGGGAGAGCTTGACGGCACCGTCCAGGTCCTTGAGCAAGGTGCGCACATGCCACTTGATCGGCTCGAAACGGCTTTCGGCCATCTGCGGCGCGAGGATCTGCAGCGGCTTCGAGTCGGCAAAGCCACCGGCAAGGGCCTCGGCGATCAAGGTAGCGTCGACGCCTGACTGTTCGGCCAACGCCACCACTTCGGCAATCACCAGGGCATTGCAGGCCACGATCATCTGATTGCAGGCCTTGGTCACCTGCCCTGCCCCCACACCGCCCATGTGCGTCACCCGTTGGCCAAGCACCTGCAGAACCGGGCGCGCCCGCTGCAGGTCCGTAGCCTCGCCACCCACCATGATCGCCAAGGTGCCGGCCTCGGCCCCTGGCGTGCCACCGGAAACCGGGGCGTCCAGCCAGGCCATGCCGCACAGCGCAGCCAGCTCGGCAGCCATTTCCCGGGTGGCGGTCGGCTCCAGGCTGGAGAAATCCACCAGCAACTGCCCGCTGCGCCCGCCTTCGGCGATGCCTTGCTCGCCAAACACCACCTCGCGCACCACCGCCGTGTCGGCCAGGCACAGCAGCACCATGTCGCTGTCACGGCACAACTCGGCGGGGCTTGCCGCCAAGCGCGCACCGGCGGCCACCAACGCGGCGCATTTGTCCGGGCTGCGGTTCCACACCGTCAGCGAATAACCCGCAGCCAACAGGCGCCGGCACATAGGCAAGCCCATCAGGCCAATCCCGGCGAATCCCAACGAAGGCAGTGCAGTACTCATGAACGACTCCAGTCAGAAGATTAAAGAAGCGTGACAAACGGGCGATGCAATGCCAGCTCGACAAAAAATTCCTTAAAACAAGTAAGGGAAACCCCTATCGCATCCGCAAATGGCGCACTGATAGAGTCGCGGCGTTTTGCGTGATGGCCATATGGCATAACCCTCTGATAATCACTTACACCAGGCAAACGGCGCACTATGACCTCTACGAACACTTCTGCCAATGCGGTCCCCGAGTCTTCGACTCTCCCCAACTTACCGACCGCCAGTGGTGTTCGTGACACTCTGCCGACACGCAGCTCACCGGCACAGCAGTACCTGTACTTCACCGAGCAGGACATCCAGCGCATCCTCGACAACCTCGACGGCTTGCGTGACCTGGTATTCCCCAGCAACCAGCACATCGAGGACGACGACCCACTGCGCCTGGAGCAGCAGTTTCCGTCGGTCTGCCTGATCGGCCTGGGCCGTTGCGGCTCGAACATCGCCCTGGACGTGGCCGAACTGGTCTACAACGCCCGTACCTTCTTCCTCAACGAGTTCAACAACGAAGACCGCCTCAAGGGCGAGTCGGGCTACAGCCCGGCACGCTGGATCCGCCAGAACCTGCGCCTGGTGCAGAACAAGGGCGTCAAGCCGGTGTTCCTGGTCGAGCCGCTGGTGATGCTCGGCGACCTGGACAAGGACATCGCCGGGCGTATCCGCTTCTCGCGCAAGGGCGAGCGCGGCGAGTTCCTGCGCGACTACAGCAAGATGAAGATCATGGACCTGTCCGAGGTGCATGCAGGCGGTGCCGGCAACGCGCCGATCCTTGGCCAGTACCTGGCCAAGATCATCCTCAACAAGGACACCCAGCGCTTCTCCAGCGCCGACTGGAAGCTGATCCACTCGTACCTGATCGACTCCTGCGGCATCAAGGCCAACCAGTCGCGGCTGTACTTCTACATCTTCAGTGCCGGTGGCGGTACCGGTTCAGGCATGGCTTCAGAGTTCGGCCTGGCCCAGCAGTACTCGTACATGAACAAGACCTTCGATACCAAGCCTGCCGACGAAAACGACGGCAAGAGCGGGCACTCGTTCGTCTTCGAGCCGATCTTCACCAGCGGGATCTGCGTGCTGCCCAATGCTACGGACCATCGCAGCGAAATGTCCGAAGCCCTGCACATCAACGCCGGCCGGCTGTTGTGCAAATACCTGTCGGAAGAATGGGACTTCTCGTACAACTTCGATAACGAAGACAGCAGCGAAGCCAGCGTGATGGGCCGTATCCGCCCATGGAACGCGATGATGCTGATCTCCAACGACATCATGCGCTACGCCGAAGAAAGCGATGACGGCACCATCCACAACATCGACGTCAACGCCATGGAGAAGCACGCCAACCAGTACATCTCCCAGCAGATCTTCAACATCCTCACCGCCCAGGCGGTGACCACCGACTACGACCAGAACTACTTCCGCCGCGCCGGCATCGACATTGGCGAAACCATCCGCCTGGACGCCAACGACCTGTTCATGAGCCTGGCCGGCCCGGTGGCAATTGCCTATGCCGAATCGGTGGTGCCCGAAGTAGCTGCGCCAGGCACGGACAAGTTCAAGGTGTTCGAACGCGAAACCCCGCGCCTGGACATCGACGACCTGTTCCTGCGCTCCATCGACCTGCCGCATTTCAACAAGCAGACCCAGGCCATCGAAGGCATCAGCCTGCTGCCGATCGAGTCGCGCCGCTACCGCGCGGCCCTGGAGCAATACCAGGCCTCGGGGTACGACGCCGCCGCCCTGCATGACCTGCACTTCTTCAAGAATTGCTCGTCGGTGGTGTCGATTGTCTCGCTGCCCAAGGACTACAAGCTGTCGTACATGGACCTGAACCGGCTCAAGACGCACCTCAACAGCCTGTTCCCCAATACCACGCTCAAGCGTTACGCGCTGGTGATCGGCGCCTCGGCCAACCTGTCGCTGACCACCCTGATCGCCAAGAGCCCGTGCCTGTCGGACGACTTCCTGACCCTGATCGTGGCCTTCATCAAGCGTTGCTTTGCCCGCACCCCGTACCGCTTCGATGACACCCTGGACAACGCCATCCTCGAATTCATCACCAGCGAGCACTTCGAGGAGGAGCGCATCGACGACCTGCTCAGCGAGTTCGAGAACCCGGCGAAGATCCTCGACACCAACTGGTACGCGATCAAGCCGATGTACGAGAAGAAGTATCGCGAGCTGATCAACGACAAGAGCCGCTTCGTGTCGATCAACGATATTCGCTTGTCTCGCGAATGCGTGAAGAAGGCAGTGAAGTACCTGCGTGAGATCTTCCGCCACCGCATTGGCAAGACCCGGGTGATTTCGCTGAACAGCCATACCGGGCGAGTGGACTACTGAAATTGCCGGGGCCGCTTGGCGGCCCCAATTACGCATCCCGTAAACTGTTACCGCAGCGCCGAATCAGCCCACCACTGTTACCAACTTCCACCTTACGTGAGCGTCAACAAGCACCAGCATGGGGCGGCTGCGTATTTTTACGCACTAAAAAAGCGCGTCGTTATTCCGCTTGCTTGACCTGAATCACGATGAACGGCGAAACCACCACCGCCCAGATCTCTGGATCGCGGCTTTGCAGGTCGAGCGCCTGCTCGGCACTGAGCGGCCCGACAGTGCCATCACTGCGCCACTTGGCGAAGATCTCGCTGCGATTCTCGGCCATTGCCGCAGCAACCTCGATCAGGTCGAGACCAGGGTCGACCCAAATCAGGTCACCCTTGGCCCAGAAACGCTCCAAAGCCTTCCACTCGATTGTCGCCGTCTCGCCGAGCAATTTGGCATAGAGGGTGCTTGTTTGATCAGTCATGGGTTTCTACCCGCAAATTTGGCTAATGAAAAAAGGCCGGCATTTTTGCAGAAAAACCCGGTTTCAAATATGTAATTTGGTCGATTGGCCCCGAAGTTGTGGGGTGGGGCCGAGGATGCAGGCAAAGTGATGGCGCTTTTCTGTATCTTTGTGTCGATCATGCGACAACCCGCGGAACAGGCACTTTTTGCCCGCTTTTCAAGCGCGCGACCAGCGCTCTACACTGTACCGGTACAGTTCCGGGACATGTTCCGGGGGAAGGTGGGCATGCAGTGTGGCGTGGCCATACCGCAAATCCCGCCCGGTCTGTAGCCCTGGCCGCCAGGACTATAAGAATTACAACAGAATGAGTGGAGCACTATGATCAAGATTTCCAAGCTGTTCGCCGCAATGGTACTGGCCGGGGTAGCCAGCCATTCGTTTGCCGCCGATACCATCAAGATCGGGATCGCGGGCCCTAAGACCGGCCCTGTGACCCAGTATGGCGACATGCAGTTCATCGGCGCCAAGCAGGCCATCAAGGATATCAACGCCAAGGGCGGCGTCGATGGCAAGATGCTCGAAGCCAAGGAATACGACGACGCCTGCGACCCTAAACAGGCCGTGGCAGTCGCCAACAAAGTGGTCAACGACGGCGTCAAGTTCGTCATCGGTCACCTGTGCTCCAGCTCCACCCAGCCAGCGTCCGACATCTACGAAGACGAAGGCGTGATCATGATCACCCCGGCTGCCACCTCGCCGGAAATCACCGCCCGTGGCTACAAGCTGATCTTCCGCACCATCGGCCTGGACAGCGCCCAGGGCCCGGCCGCCGGCAACTACATCGCCGACCACGTCAAGCCGAAAGTGGTTGCCGTTCTGCACGACAAGCAGCAGTACGGTGAAGGCATCGCCACCGCGGTCAAGCAGACCCTGGAGAAGAAAGGCACCAAGGTTGCCGTCTTCGAAGGCCTGAACGCCGGTGACAAGGACTTCTCCTCGATCATTCAGAAGCTCAAGCAGAACAACGTCGACTTCGTCTACTACGGCGGCTACCACCCAGAGCTGGGCCTGATCCTGCGCCAAGCCCAGGAAAAAGGCCTGAAAGCCAAGTTCATGGGCCCGGAAGGCGTGGGTAACGATTCCATCTCGCAGATCGCTCAGAACGCCTCCGAAGGCCTGCTGGTGACCCTGCCGAAGTCGTTCGACGCCGACCCTGAGAACAAGGCCATCGTCGACGCCATCAAGGCTGACGGCAAGGACCCAAGCGGCCCGTTCGTGTTCCCGGCCTACTCGGCAGTCGAACTGATCGCCAAAGGCATCGAAGCCGCCAAGTCCGAAGACACCGACAAGGTGGCAGCCGCCATCCACGCCGGCTCCTTCAAGACCCCGACCGGCACCCTGTCGTATGACGAGAAAGGCGACCTGAAAGACTTCAAGTTCGTGGTCTACGAATGGCACTTCGGCAAGCCGAAGACCGAAGTCTCCCCTCAGTAACTGCGTGACTAATAGCTGACCTACGAGCCCACTGTGCGAGCAGTGGGCTTTGTTTTATGAGGTTCATGGGCCTGATCCCCGCGATCCGGGGGCCGACCCACCTGAAAATCTTAAAACCGTCACCCGCGGTTTCCTGGCCTACCCCCGCCAGCGAAATGCAAATCAGGTTTTTAGGAGCGCTGTAATGCCTGAGATCTACCATTTCTTCCAACAACTGGTTAATGGATTGACCATCGGCAGCACCTATGCCTTGATCGCCATCGGCTACACGATGGTGTACGGCATCATCGGCATGATCAACTTCGCCCACGGCGAGGTGTACATGATCGGTTCCTACGTGGCCTTCATTGCCCTGGCAGGCCTGGCCATGATGGGTATCCATTCGTTGCCGATCCTGATGACTGTCGCTTTCGTCGCGACGATCTGCGTCACCAGTGCCTATGGCTACAGCATCGAACGGGTTGCCTACCGCCCCCTGCGCAACAGCAACCGCCTGATCCCGCTGATTTCCGCCATCGGCATGTCGATCTTCCTGCAGAACACGGTCTTGCTGTCGCAAGACTCGAAGGACAAATCCATCCCCAACCTGATCCCCGGGAGCTTCTCCTTCGGGCCGGGCGGCGCGGAAGAAGTCCTGATCAGCTACATGCAGATCCTGGTGTTCGTGGTCACCCTGGTGGCCATGACCTGCCTCACCCTGTTCATCTCCCGTTCTCGCCTGGGCCGCGCCTGCCGCGCCTGTGCCGAGGACATCAAGATGGCTAACCTGCTGGGCATCAACACCAACAACATCATCGCCCTGACCTTCGTCATCGGTGCCGCCCTGGCGGCCGTGGCAGCCGTACTGCTGAGCATGCAGTACGGGGTGATCAACCCCAACGCCGGTTTCCTGGTGGGCCTGAAGGCCTTCACTGCGGCGGTACTGGGCGGCATCGGCAGCATCCCGGGCGCCATGCTCGGCGGGCTGGTGCTGGGCGTGGCCGAAGCCTTCGGCGCCGACATCTTCGGCGACCAATACAAGGATGTGGTGGCATTCGGCTTGTTGGTTCTTGTCCTGCTGTTCCGGCCGACCGGCATCCTGGGCCGCCCGGAGGTTGAAAAAGTATGAACAGAAATCTCAAACAGGCGTTCTTCAGCGCCTTGCTGGTGTGGGCCGTGGCCTTCCCGGTACTGGGCCTGAAACTGAGCATCGACGGCATCAGCCTGGCGGTGCACAGCCAAGGGTCGTTCACCATCAGTATCATCGCCGTGTGTTCGGTGCTGATGTTCCTGCGCGTGCTGTTCGACAAGCAGTGGAGCTCGGTGATGGGCCGTCGCTCGGACCGCAAGCTGATCCCGCCAGCCGTCAGCAACTACCTGACCCTGCCGAAAACCCAGCGCTATGTGATCATGGGCCTGATCGTCGCGGCCCTGGTGTGGCCGTTCTTCGGCTCGCGCGGGGCGGTCGACATCGCCACGCTGATCCTGATCTACGTGCTGCTGGGCCTGGGCCTGAACATCGTGGTGGGTCTGGCCGGTCTGCTCGACCTTGGCTACGTCGGTTTCTATGCCGTCGGTGCCTACAGCTACGCGATGCTCTCGCACTACCTGGGCTGGAGCTTCTGGGTCTGCCTGCCGATTGCCGGCCTGATGTCGGCTACCTTCGGCTTCCTGCTCGGCTTCCCGGTGCTGCGCCTGCGCGGTGACTACCTGGCGATCGTGACCCTCGGCTTCGGTGAGATCATCCGCCTGTTCCTGCGTAACCTCACCGACTGGACCGGCGGCCCCAACGGCATCAGCAACATCCCCAAGCCGGAGTTCTTCGGCCTGACCTTCGAGCGCAAGGCCGCCGAGGGGATGCAGACCTTCCACGAGTTCTTCGGGCTGGAATACAACTCGATCAACAAGGTCATCTTCCTCTACCTGGTCGCCCTGCTGCTGGCGCTGCTGGCGCTGTTCGTGATCAACCGCCTGCTGCGCATGCCGATCGGCCGTGCCTGGGAAGCGCTGCGTGAAGACGAGATCGCCTGCCGTGCACTGGGCCTGAACCCTACCGTGATCAAGCTCTCGGCGTTCACCCTGGGTGCCTGCTTCGCCGGTTTCGCCGGCAGCTTCTTCGCGGCGCGCCAGGGCCTGGTGACGCCGGAGTCGTTCACCTTCATCGAGTCGGCGATCATCCTCGCCATCGTCGTGCTCGGCGGCATGGGCTCACAACTGGGCGTGATTCTCGCGGCCATCGTGATGATCCTGCTGCCGGAGCTGATGCGTGAGTTCAGCGAATACCGGATGCTGATGTTCGGTGCGCTGATGGTGTTGATGATGATCTGGCGTCCGCAAGGCCTGCTGCCTATGCAACGTCCCCACATGGAGCTGCGTCGATGAGCCGCGAAATTCTGCAAGTCAGCGGCCTGAGCATGCGCTTCGGCGGCTTGTTGGCGGTCAACGGCGTGGCCCTGACCGTCAAGGAAAAACAAGTGGTGGCGCTGATCGGCCCAAACGGCGCCGGCAAGACCACGGTGTTCAACTGCCTGACCGGCTTCTACAAGCCCAGCGGCGGCACCATCCTGCTCGACGGCCAGCCGATCCAGGGCCTGGCCGGCCACCAGATCGCCCGCAAGGGCGTGGTGCGGACCTTCCAGAACGTGCGCCTGTTCAAGGAAATGACCGCGCTGGAGAACCTGCTGATCGCCCAGCACCGTCACCTGAACACCAACTTCTTCGCCGGCCTGTTCAAGACCCCGAACTTCCGCCGCAGCGAGAAGGAGGCCATGGAGCGCGCGCAGTACTGGCTGGAGAAGGTCAACCTGACCGAGTTCGCCAACCGTACCGCCGGCACCCTCGCCTACGGCCAGCAACGCCGCCTGGAAATCGCCCGCTGCATGATGACCCAGCCACGGATCATCATGCTCGACGAACCGGCTGCGGGCCTGAACCCGAAGGAAACCGAAGACCTCAAGGCACTGATCGCCTACCTGCGTGAGTCGCACAACGTCACCGTGCTGCTGATCGAGCACGACATGAAGCTGGTGATGAGCATTTCCGACCACATCGTCGTGATCAACCAGGGCACGCCCCTGGCCCACGGCACGCCGGAGGAGATCCGCGATAACCCTGACGTGATCAAAGCCTACCTGGGGGAAGCGTAAATGCTGAAGTTCGAGAACGTTTCCACCTTCTACGGCAAGATCCAGGCGCTGCACAGCGTCAACGTGGAGATCAACCAGGGCGAAATCGTCACCCTGATCGGTGCCAACGGCGCCGGCAAGTCGACCTTGCTGATGACCCTGTGCGGTTCGCCGCAGTCGCACAGCGGCAGCATCAAGTACCTCGGTGAAGAGCTGGTCGGCCAGCCGTCCTCGCACATCATGCGCAAGAGCATCGCGGTAGTGCCGGAAGGCCGCCGGGTGTTCGCCCGCCTGACCGTCGAGGAAAACCTGGCCATGGGCGGTTTCTTCACCGACAAGGGCGACTACCAGGAGCAGCTGGACAAGGTCCTGCACCTGTTCCCGCGCCTGAAGGAGCGTTACATCCAGCGCGGCGGCACCATGTCCGGTGGCGAGCAGCAGATGCTGGCCATCGGCCGGGCGCTGATGAGCAAGCCCAAGCTGCTGCTGCTCGACGAGCCTTCACTGGGCCTGGCACCGATCATCATCCAGCAGATCTTCGACATCATCGAACAGCTGCGCCGTGACGGCGTGACGGTGTTCCTGGTGGAGCAGAACGCCAACCAGGCGCTGAAGATCGCCGACCGGGCGTATGTGCTGGAAAACGGCCGGGTGGTGATGCAGGGCACCGGTGAAGCCCTGCTGACCGACCCGAAAGTGCGCGACGCGTACTTGGGTGGTTGAATGAAAAAGGGCCTTCGGGCCCTTTTTTCTGCCTGCAGGACGTGTATCGTGGCCAGCTCTTTGGCAAAGATTCCCCGGAGCCCGCCCCATGCGCCTCACCCCTACCCTGCTGCTCACTGCCCTGCTGCCCCTGTTCGCCGGCTGCCAGTTGCTGGCCGAGCAGCCCCGTGACCCGAACATCGGTACCACGCGCATGCAGGGCGAGCTGAGCGCAGGCGGCGGCCGTCTGTTGTTCAAGCCCTGCGGTGAAAGCCGCCACTTCGTGATCAACGACGTCGCTGGCACCGGCATCCTCCAGGAGTCCGTCAACCTGGCCAAGAACGCCAACGCCAAACTGTTCGCCGACGTGCGCGGGCGCCTTACCGGCAGCAAGCAGGCCGACAACGATGGCCAGTTGGAGGTCAGCCGCCTGTACCGCCTGGAGCCCTCCACCCGTGCCTGCGACGACCCCAATTTCAAGCAACTGACCCTGCGCGCCAATGGCCACGAACCGGATTGGGACATCAAGGCCAGCGGCAAGGGCATGGTGCTCAACCGCGTCGGCAAGGACCCGCTGCCCCTGCCGTTCCTCGAAGAAGAAGTGCCCGGCGGCGGCCTGACCCTGACCAGCGAAGCCAACGGCCAGCACGTGGAACTGTGGGTCGCCCCGCAACGCTGCGTCGATGGCGCCACCGGCGCCGTGCGTCACCTGCGCGCCGAGCTGCGCATCGACGGCCAGACCCTGCGCGGCTGCGGTTACTACGGCGGCGCGCGCGACAACTGATCGCCGGGCGCTTTTATCCTGCCAGTCAGGGCGGCTAACAGCTTATACTTGGCGGTTTGTGTAAAGCCGCCGGCCGCCCATGGCCGGGATACTGGACCCTGCCATGCTACGAATCACCGAACTCAAGCTGCCCCTGGACCATCCCGACGAAGCCCTGCGTGAAGCCATCGTCCAGCGCCTGGGCATCCGCGACGAGCAACTGCTCAGCTTCAACCTGTTCAAGCGCAGCTACGATGCGCGCAAGAAGAACAGCGAGCTGCTGTTCATCTACACCATTGACCTGGAAGCCAGCAACGAAGCCGAGCTGCTCAGCAAGTTCGCCGACGATCACAACATCAGCGTGGCACCCGACGTCACCTACAAGTTCGTTGGCCAGGCCCCGGCCGACCTGCAGGAACGCCCGATCGTGGTCGGTTTTGGCCCGTGCGGCATCTTCGCCGGCCTGTTGCTGGCCCAGATGGGTTTCAAGCCGATCATCCTCGAACGCGGCAAGGAAGTGCGCCAGCGCACCAAGGACACCTGGGGCCTGTGGCGTAAAAGCGTGCTCAACCCCGAGTCCAATGTGCAGTTCGGCGAAGGCGGCGCCGGGACCTTCTCCGACGGCAAGCTCTACAGCCAGATCAAGGACCCGAACCACCACGGCCGCAAGGTCCTGGAAGAGTTCGTCAAGGCCGGTGCGCCGGACGAGATCCTGTACATCAACAAACCGCACATTGGCACCTTCCGCCTGACCGGCATGGTCGAGCAGATGCGCCAGGACATGATCGCCCTCGGCGCCGAAGTGCGCTTCCAGGAAAAGGTCACCGACCTGCTGATCGAAGACGGTCAGCTGACCGGCGTGGTGCTGGAAAGTGGCGAGCAGTTGCACTCGCGCCATGTGGTCCTGGCCCTGGGCCACAGCGCCCGAGACACCTTCCGCATGCTGCACGCCAAGGGCGTGTACATGGAAGCCAAGCCGTTCTCGGTGGGTTTCCGTATCGAGCACCCACAAACGCTGATCGACAAGGCACGCCTGGGCAAATACGCCGGCCACCCGAAACTTGGCGCTGCCGACTACAAGCTGGTGTACCACGCCAAGAACGGCCGTTCGGTGTACAGCTTCTGCATGTGCCCGGGCGGTACCGTGGTGGCTGCCACCAGCGAGCCGGGCCGTGTGGTGACCAACGGCATGAGCCAGTATTCGCGTAACGAGCGCAACGCCAACTCGGGCATCGTCGTCGGCATCGACCCCGAGCGCGACTATCCGGGCGGGCCACTGGCCGGCATCGAACTGCAAGAGCGCCTGGAAGCCCACGCCTATGTGATGGGCGGCAGCAACTACCAGGCGCCAGCGCAGCTGGTGGGCGACTTCGTCGCTGGCAAACCGTCCACGGCGCTGGGCAGCGTCGAGCCGTCGTACAAACCGGGTGTAACGCTGGGCGACCTGGCGCCAAGCCTGCCGGACTTCGCCATCGAGGCGATACGCGAGGCGCTGCCGGCCTTCGACCGCCAGATCAAAGGCTACAACCTGCATGATGCGGTGCTGACCGGGATCGAAACGCGCACCTCGTCGCCACTGCGCATTACCCGTGGTGCGGACTTCCAGAGCCTGAACATGAAGGGGCTGTTCCCCGCAGGTGAAGGTGCGGGGTATGCCGGGGGGATTCTCTCAGCAGGTGTGGATGGCATCCGCATTGCCGAGGCCGTGGCTCGCGACATGCTCGGCCTGTGAAGCCAGTGCAGGACTAACAAAAAACCCCGAACAGGCCTGGCCTGTTCGGGGTTTTTATTTACCGCTACGATCAGTGCGAAACGCGGCTTGTACCGTCAACGGTCATGATGCGCACGCGGTCGCCAACGCGGAAGACTTCGTTCTCCTGCACGGCCTGCACATAGGCGCGCATGCTGCCATCGTCTTCACGCACGGTGATTTCAACACCCTGGGTGCGGGTGATGCCTTCCTCAGCGGCCGAACCTGCCAGGCCACCGGCCACGGCACCGATCACCGCGGTGACGATGCTGCCACGGCCACCGCCAATGGCGCTGCCGGCCACGCCACCGACGATGGCGCCAGCACCACCGCCGATCGGGGTCTTGGTACCTTCGATCTTGACTGGGCGCAGGGATTCGATGGTGCCCATGCGCACAGTCTGCACACGACGGGCCTCATCACGGGAGTAGCTGTCACCGGTCAGGCTCGAGGCACAGCCACCGAGCAGCAGCGACATGGTGGTGAAAGTCGCCACCAGCAAAGCGGATTTACGCATGGGTACAATCTCCAGAAAACAGGTGTCCATTAGACGCTGCGCCTTGACCGCTGTCACGGCGCCAGCACAAAAAAATTATTTCCATTCAGCCCCTGTACAGCCTTGATAGCCAGTAATGCGGGCGTTACAGCTCAGACCAAGGATAGCCACGGATTACTTCATCATGTGTGAAGAAGTGTTGGCTAGAGGGGGGGGGTGGGGCTGCCTGGCAGCCCCGGGGATGTCACGGCGCCAGGCGCTCCCGCGCCCACTGCCCGTCGACCAGACGGTAGTTCAGGCGGTCATGCAGCCGACTGGCGCGCCCCTGCCAGAACTCGATCCGCTCGGGCAGCAAGCGGTAGCCGCCCCAATGTTCCGGGCAATGCGGCTGGGTATCGGAGAAGCGTGCTTCGGTGGCCTTGACCAGGCCTTCGAGCTCCTCACGATTGGCAATGACACGGCTCTGCGGCGAAGCCCAGGCCCCCAGGCGGCTGCCCAGCGGGCGCACCTGGTAGTAGTCGTCCGACTCCTTGGCCGTGACCTTTTCCACCCGCCCTTCGATCCGTACCTGACGCTCCAGGGCCGGCCAGAAGAAGGTCATGGCAGCGAACGGGTTGGCCAGCAGTTGCTGGCCCTTGGCGCTGTCATAGTTGGTGAAGAAGGTGAAACCACGGTCATCGAGGCCCTTGAGCAGCAGCACACGACAGTGTGGGCGGCCCTCGCCATCGACCGTGGCCAGGGTCAGGGCGTTGGCCTCCACCGGTGGTTGCTCGGTCTTCACCGCGTCGGCAAACCACTGGTGGAACAGGGCGAACGGCTCACCCGGGGCCTGGGCTTCGGCCAGGCCATCACGGGTGTAGTCGCGGCGCATATCGGCCAGGGATTGGGTCATGGCTGCGTTTCCTTGACGATCAGTTGGTCTTCGCAGGGCTGTTGGCGGCTACTTTCTTGTCGGTGGTAGCGGCTTTCTTGGCGGCAGGCTTGGCTGGCGCGGCTTTCTTCTTGGCAGTGGTCTTCGCTGCAGGTTTGGCAGCGGTTTTCTTCGCTGCTGGCTTGGCGGCCGGTTTCTTCGTCTCTACAGGTTTGGCGGCAGGCGCCTTGGCATCCTGCACGGCAACCATCGCAGCCGGAGTTGCCACCGGGGCAGCGTGCTGATACTTGGCCAGCAGGGCAACCATGGTGTTCTGCGGCGTCAGCAGCATTTCCACGCGGCGGTTCAGGGCGCGGCCTTCGGCGCTGTCGTTGGCGGCACGCGGCATTTCCGAGCCCATGCCCTTGAGCGACAGGCGGTCACGCTGCAGGCCACTCAGGCGGAAGATCGCCGATACCGAGGCAGCCCGCTCCAGGCTCAGCTTCTGGTTGGCGGCAGCTACACCGCTGCTGTCGGCATGGCCGAGTACCAGCACGGCAGTCTTCGAGTCGCCTTCGACGGCCTTGGCCACGCGGGTGATCGGGGCCAGGGTCATCGGCAGCAGCATGTTCGGGCGGTCGGGGTTGTACGAGCTGTCGACCGGGATGGTCACCACCAGCACGTTGTCACGGCGCTCAACCTCAAGCTTGCTGTCCTTGACGGCTTCACGCAGCTTTGGTTCGTACTGGTCCAGCCAGGCCTGGGTGGCCTTTTCGTCGATCTTCGGCACTACCGGCCCTTTGGCCTGCTTGTCATCACCGCCAAACGGCCACCACCAGTGGCTGGCACTCTCGGACTTGGCGTCGGCCTTGGCGACTTTCTCGGTAACCGCCGCTTTCACTTCCTTGTCGGCAACCTTGTCCGAACCGAACGGCCACCAGTTGCTGCCGCCGTCCTTGGAGGCGTCCTGGGAATGGCTGGCGCAACCGGTCATAGCGGCCAGGCACAGGGCGAGAGCTAAGGTTTTATGTGAAGACATCAGCGATACACCATGAAATTGAAAGATATTTTGCCAACGCACATCAGGCGTTGGCATTGAGGATAGTCAAAGGGGTTGCGTAATACCCGCTTTACCCGATCAAAGGCAAGTGCCAAGCACACGCACCAGCTGCTGGGCCCTTGGATCCATGAGCACGTAAGGGCCAAGGGTATTGACCACGAAGCCGAAGGCCACATCGTGCTCCGGGTCGGCGAAGCCGACCGAGCCGCCAGCGCCTGGATGGCCGAAAGCACGGGCGCCGAGGCCAAAGGTGGCGTTGGCCACATCGGGCTGATCGAGCATGCAACCCAGGCCGAAACGGGTCTGGGTCAACAAGGTACGGTCCTGGCCCAGGCTGTGTTCGCGGGTCAGTTCGTCGAGCAGTTCGGATTCGAGCAGGCTGCCGTCGAGCAGGCCCGCGTAGAAGCCTGCCAGGCTGCGCGCATTGCCGTGGCCATTGGCCGCCGGCTGTTGCATGCGCCGCCATTCGGGTTTGTTGGTGCTGGTAAGGATTGCCGGCGGGTTGGTGAAGGCGCGAGTCGACAGCGCCTCGGGTTCACGCATGGTCACCTGCAGCAGGCGCTGGGCTGCGGCATCACCCGCGTTGCCCTTGCCACGAGCAATATGCGCCACGCGGTGGAACTCCTCGTCGGCCAGGCCGACGTGGAAGTCCAGGCCCAGCGGCCGGGCGGTACGGGCGACGATCGACTCACCCGGGCCACGGCCATCGACGCGGCGGATCAGTTCGCCAATCAGCCAGCCATAGGTGATGGCGGCATAGCCGTGCTCGGTGCCGGGCGCCCACCAGGGCGTTTCGGCGGCCAGGGCATCGACCATGGTTTGCCAGTCATACAGGGCTTCAGCCGGCAGCAGCTCGCGGATGGCCGGCAGGCCGGCACGGTGGCTGAGCAACTGACGCAGGGTGATGTGCTGCTTGCCGGCCTGGGCGAACTCCGGCCAGTAACGGGCAACCGGGGCATCCAGGGCAAGCTTGCCCTCACCCACCAGCTGCAACGCAGTCACGGCGGTGAAGGTCTTGGTGCAGGAAAACAGGTTGGCGATGGTATCGCTGTGCCAGGCCTGCTGGCCGTCCTTGTCGGCGCTGCCCGCCCACAGGTCGACCACGGTCTCGCCACCAACCTGGATGCACAGCGCAGCACCACGCTCCTGGGGATCTTCGAACAATGCTGCGAACGCTTCACGCACCGCTTCGAACTTCAGCTCATAGTGACCCTGGATCTGCACCCGCTGTTCTCCGTACGACCATGCTGACAAAGGCGTGCATTGTTTCAGTAGTTGGCGGTTTTGCCTACTGGGCAAGGCTGGATGGTCGGTGCCGATACGCAAGGGTCAAATGTGCCAGGGGCGCTGAGCGCCCCCGGTAGACATTCAGGGGGCCTTTTTCTCCAGCTCGCTGCGCAACTGACCAACGGCCTGCAGGTTGCTCTTGCGCACCGCCTCGACGAACCCCGGGTACGCCACGTCGGTGATCGCCACCAGGCCCAGGTGGCCGTTCTCGCCATCGAGCAAGCGCCCGCTGGCCGGTTGGTCGAGGTACTGGAACCAGTGCGCGCCGACGATCATCGGCTGTGCCAGGGCAGCTTTGAGGAAGTTGCCATAGGCCGGCCCGCGGTCCTCTTCCCTGGCCACTTCCACCGGCCCCGGCCAGAACGGCCCACGGTCGCGGGAGCCGAACTGGAACTCGGACACCAGCACCGGCTTGTCGAGTTCGGCCAGGCGGGCAAAGTCATAACCATCCTCGGGCTTGAGGGTATAGAAGTTGAAACTCAGTACATCGCAGAACTCGGCGCAGGCCTTGACCGCTTCCGGCGTGCTCGCGGCATAGCGGCCACCCAGCAGCAGGTGGTTAGGTGCATGCCATTTCAGTGCATCAGAAATGGTCTTGAAGTAGGTTTCGGCGAATACCTGCTGGAAATACTGGTAATCACGCTCGATTTCCGGGTGCTCGGGATTCGGCAGCGGCGCCTCGAAGCCTGGGTCTTCCATCAGCTCCCAGGCCTGCAGGTCGATGCCCCAGGCCTTGGACAGCCCCTCCTGGTTGCGGTACTTGTCGCGCAGTTGCTTGAGGAAGGCGCGTTTGGCCGGCACGTCGGTGGTCAGGCGCAGGGTACCGTAGGCCAGGCCATAACGCGCCTTGGGGTCGTTGCCAGGCGCCGCCCAGGCAAGCTCGTTGTCGGCGAAATAGCCGATCAGCCAGGGATCGTCACGGTGATCGCGCGCGGCAATGGCCACGGCGCGCTCCGTGGCCATGGCAAAACGTGGGTCGAACGGGTCAGGCATGCGGCCCCACCAGTCCATGCCAGTGCTGATGCTGGCATAGTCACCGACGATCGACAGCGGCAAGGTATAGGGCATGCGTTTGGCCTGGTCGATAGCCGGGTCACTCCAGTTGCCCAGGGTATTGAAGCCCCAGGCCTGCAGCCGGTCCAGCGTGTGAGCCTGCCAACGCTCGGCATCCAGCGCCAGCGGTGGGCAGGCAGGGGTTGCTTGCCCCTCCACGGCTGGCGGGCAAGGTTTGCCATAGGTGCGCTGGATATTCGCGGCGTAGAAATCGAACCAACGCCCCTGCTTGAAGCTGCGCCCTTGCGACGAGGCGTTGCCATCGTCGTTGTTACCTTCACCATAAAAGGCCGTCAGTGCGTCGCCTTCACCAGGCAAGGCCTTGAACATCCGCTCGCGGCCGGCAACGTAGGTGCGCCCACCATCGGCGGCCACGGCATTGACGCCCAGCGAGTAGAAGGGGTGCCCTTGCGGGGTGACCAGGTACCAGCGGCCGTCGCGCTTCTCGGTGCGGAAAAAGCCCTTGGCTGCGAACGCCGGCCCGGCCAGCAAGCCACCGTAGCTGTCCAGTTGCTGCTTCTGACGCTCAGCCAGCCAGCTCTTGAGCTGCTGCTGTTCGCGAGTGTCAGCGGCCTTGAGCTGATCGTCACTGGCAATTTTCTCGGGCCAATGCCCCCGGGTGGACTGGCCGTAGGCATCGATCAACTCGTGGTAGGCCGCCTGGTAGGCAAGGTCGTCGTCCTGGATGCCGACCTTCTCGATCAGCAGGTTCTGCGCCACTTTCGGGTTGGGTATGGTCAGGCTGACGGACACCACCTGCTTGAGGTCTACCTCACCAGCACTGCTGGTCAACAGCAACCGCTGCCCATCGTAGACCCATGGCATCGGCGGGCCCGCACGCATGCCCTGGCTCAGCGGCGAACTGGCCCTGAGCGGCACCATGACGGTTTGCGCAGGCCCCGCAGGCAGGTCGATACGGCTGGTCAGCATGCGCCCATCGCTGCCGAGCAGCGTGACGTCGACGGTCAAAGCCCAGTCCTGGGCGCTTTGCATGCGCAAGGTGAGGAACTGCCCCGCCGACCAGTCCCACATGCCGCTCTGCGGGCTCAGGCGCAAGGTCGGCCGTTCGACCGGATTGAACACCACCCGCCTGAGCACCTCGCCCTCGGCCGTCTGCTCCGCATTGTACTGCGGCATGCCGGTGCCTTCGGTCGCCACATTGACCACCGAGGCCGGGCGGACGAAGCTGAACAGCGTCTGTTGCCCGGCCAGCAAAGGCGCGCTGAACAACAGAGTGAATACCACGGGCAAGGTGCGGCGGATCATAGGGCTGGGGCTCTCCTTCCAGGCCCTCATGGGCCCGCGACTGAGTGATGGACAACGGGCCGGCGCATCGTGCTCCGGCCGTCAGGAAATCTCCCGCCGAAAAGGCGGCAGCGCATTGAGAATAGCCTTGCCGTAGCGCTGTGTGACCAGGCGCCGATCCAGCAGGGTGATGACGCCGCGATCCTGCTCGGTACGCAGCAGGCGACCGCAGGCCTGGATCAGGCGCAGCGAAGCGTCGGGCACGGCAATCTCCATGAACGGGTTGCCACCGCGGGCTTCGATCCATTCGGCCAGGGCCGCCTCGACCGGGTCGTCGGGCACGGCGAAGGGGATCTTGGCGATGACCACATGCTCGCAATAGGCACCTGGCAGGTCGACACCCTCGGCGAAGCTGGCCAGGCCGAACAGCACACTGTGCTGGCCGTCGTCGACCCGTGCCTTGTGCTTGTTCAAGGTTTCCTGCTTGGACAGGTTGCCCTGGATCAGCACCAGCTTGCGCCAGTCACGGTCCAGGCCGTCGAACACTTCCTGCATCTGCTTGCGCGAAGAGAACAGCACCAGTGCGCCACGGGCATCTTCGACGATGTTTGGCAGTTCGCGGATGATCGCCGCAGTGTGTGCCGCCGCGTCGCGCGGGTCGGCCTTGAGGTCGGGGACCCGCAACAGGCCGGCATCGCCGTGCACGAACGGGCTGGGCACCACGCAAGTGACGGCATCGCGGGGCAGCCCCGAGCGCATGCGGAAACGGTCGAACTTGCCCAGTGCGGTCAGCGTGGCCGAGGTCACCAGGGCGCCATGGGCGACGCTCCAGAGACTGCGGCGCAGCATCTCGGCGGCAAGAATCGGGCTGGCATTGACCTCGATGTCGAACAGCGCGCCGCTTTCGGCCAGGGTCAGCCAACGCGCCATGGGCGGGCTGTCTTCCGGGTCTTCGGCAGTGAACGCGGTCCACAGCTCCCAGTTGCCCTGGGCGCGGGTGACCAGGCTGCCGAACAGCGGGTACCACTCTTCGGCCTGATGGCTGGCGATGCCGATGTTGACCTCACCGTCCATGCCTTCCTTGAGCAGGTCGGCCAGGCGGGTGAACAGGTCATTGAGGCGGGCGAAGCCCTTTTTCAGCTCGATGCCGACTTCGCGGATCTGTTCCGGCACCACACCGCCCTCGAAGCGATAACGCGGGCGCTCTCGGCCTTCGGTGTCCTCGCTCGGGCGGAAATCGGCGACCTGCTCGCACAGGGTGAACATGAACTGCTGCTGGGTGCGCACTTCCCGGGCCAGTTCCGGCACCTGTTCGATGTACTTGCCCAGGTCGCCCGGCAACGGGTGCTGGGCCAGCAGCTTGGTCAGGTTCTTGGCCGTCTGTTCCAGCCAGTCGGCAGTGGAGCGCAGGCGCGAATAATGGGCGAAGTGGCCGATGGCCTTGTCTGGTAGGTGGTGGCCTTCGTCGAACACGTACACCGTGTCGCGCGGGTCAGGCAGCACCGCGCCACCGCCCAGGGCCAGGTCGGCCAGGACCATGTCGTGGTTGGTGACGATCACATCGACCTTGCCCATGCCTTCACGGGCCTTGTAGAACACGCACTGCTGGAAGTTCGGGCAGTGGCGGCCTGTGCACTGGCTGTGGTCAGTGGTCAGGCGGGCCCAGTCCTGGTCCTCGACGGCCTCCGACCAGCTGTCGCGGTCGCCGTCCCAACGGTTGCCGGCGAGCTTTTCGATCATGCTGTTGAACAGCTTCTGGCTACGCTCGTCGACCTCGATGTGGAAGCCTTCTTCCTCGAACAGCTGGGCAGTGGCCGACTGTGCGTGGCCCTCCTGCAGCAGGATATCGAGCTTGGACAGGCACAGGTAACGGCCGCGGCCCTTGGCCAGGGCGAAGCTGAAGTTCAGGCCGCTGTTGCGCATCAGGTCCGGCAGGTCCTTGATGACGATCTGCTCCTGCAAGGCCACGGTCGCGGTGGCAATCACCAGGCGCTTGCCGGCGGCCTTGGCGGCCGGGATCGCAGCCAGCGCGTAAGCGACCGTCTTGCCGGTACCGGTGCCCGCCTCCACCGCAACCACGGCGGGCTCGCCCGCACGGCGGCCTTCGTCGTCACAGGCGATATCGCCGAGCACCTTGGCCACTTCGGCGATCATCAGGCGCTGGCCATACCGCGGTTTGAGGCCCTTGGCTTCGAGAAAACGCGTGTAGGCGCCCTGGATGGTGGCTTTGAGTTCGTTGCTGATCATGGTCTGCTGGCGCCCGGAGGGCTGGATATATTTTCAGTGTTTCGCATGGGGCGGCTATCATACCCCGCTATTGCCCTTTGTGCCGCATGGAGATCCGGATGCTTGCCTTTGCCCTGCCCTACACATTGCATGTCCTCGCCGCCCTGGTATGGGTCGGCGGCATGTTCTTCGCCTGGCTGGTGTTGCGCCCGGCAACGGTTGCAGCCCTCGAAGGGCCTGCCCGCCTGCGCCTGTGGGTGGAAGTTTTCCGACGCTTCTTCGTCTGGGTCTGGCTGGCCGTGGCGATTCTGGCGATAAGTGGTATCGGCATGTTGCACATGCGTTTCAGCGGTTTCGAGACTGCGCCCAGATATGTGCATGTGATGATGGGTGGCGGGATTGCCATGTTCGCGCTGTTCATGCGCATTCAGGCATTGCTGCTGCCCGAGCTCAAGGCGGCGGTGCAGGCCGAGGACTGGCCGGCGGGCGCTGCGGTGCTCGGACGCATTCGACGGATGGTGGGGATCAACCTGCTGCTGGGCCTGGCGGTCGTCGCGGTGGCCAGTTCGCGGTTGGTGATGTGACGTTCTACGCTGCATTTGCGGCGATTGTGAGACCGAGCGCCGCCCGCGCGGCGCTCGATCTCACAGGCCCTAGAACTCTAAAGTCAGGCGCTCGGCCTCAGAGACGCTGCAAAATCAGTTCACCCTCAGCGCCAGCCAACCCAGGCTGACCCTCCTGCCCCGGCCGACCATTGGCCCCGGCATCGGTGCGATACACCAGGCAACCCTTGCTCGCCCCGCCTTTACCGGCCTTGCCAGCGGCCCCGGCCTTGCCCGGCGCACCACCCTCCAGGCGTACCACAACGCGCTCCTGCGCGAACCCCTGCGGCAGGCTCAGGCGAATTCGCCCGCCAGGCGCACCATCATGCCCGTTGCCACCGTCATCGCCATTCGCCCCTTTGCTTGCCTGGCCCCAGGTGCAGCCGCCAGCCTGGCCATTGGCGCCATCAAGGCCCATGTAACCCGGCGCCCCGGCGCCCCGGCGCCACCACGGGCATCGATGGCCAGGCGCTCGGCATCGACCTTGGCGAACTTCAACTCCAGGTTGCGCCCAGAGCGTGCAGCCCGTTCATAGGTGCCGGGCGCCCCTGGCGCGCTGATCTCGCTGCCCTCACTCAGCACAGCATTGCGTACATCGATGAGCAGCGGTGCGTCGGCAGGCGCAATGGCAATCCGCGCATCGCGGCCCAGTTGCAGATGATCGACCTTCAGCTCGGTCAAGGTCGCCGGCAGCAGCAAGGTCGCCGAGTCCGCTACACGCAATTGTTCCAGGTGCACGCTGGCCGACTTGTTCGGCAGGCGCAGCATGGAATGGGAGGCAACCTCCAGGCTCTGCGCCTGGGCCATGGGTGCGGCCAATACCGCCAGCAACATCAATTTACGCATGGCGAGGCGCCTCCTGCGGACGGGGAACGGACATGACATGAAAAATACCGGTCAGCAGGATCTGCAACCGGTCGAACCAGCGATGGCTGCGGCCACGCAAGCTGCCATTGAAAAACAGCACTTCAAGAAAATGCAGGCTCAACACAAAAATGCCCAAGGCATTGATCAACAGATTCAACGGCAACGGTTGCGGCATCATCAGGTTGAACAGCACCACGCCCCAGAACGCCACGGTCAGGACCTTGCCCAGGCCCAGGATGAACTTCATACCCCGCCCCTACGTGTCTATTTATTGTTATGTCTACGCGGCCCGAGCAAGCGCGCCGCGCAGCCAACACTACCTGCATGCCCAGGCACGCGCCAGCGCAGTCAGTTGAGGTGCAAGTCCACCCGTCGGTTGTGCGCACGCCCTTCATCGGTGGCGTTATCGGCGATCGGCTCACGGGCGCCACGGCCTTCGCTGGTCACCTTCTGCGGCGCCAGGCCCTGACGGATCAGGTACTCGGCGACACTGGCGGCACGGCGCTCGGAAAGCGCCTGGTTGTAGCTGTCGGAGCCAACGTTGTCGGTATGCCCGACCACCTTGATGCGCGTGACACCCAGCTCGCTGAGGCGCGGTAGCAGGCTTTTCAGGCGCTCCTCGCTACCTGGGGTGAGGTCGGCGGAATTGAAGGCGAACATCACCTGGCCCTGGTCGTCGAGGGTGATCACCTCGGGTTCGGCCTGCGGTGCAGGTTTGGATGGCGGATACTGCGGCAGCGGGCAGCCCATGTGGTCAACCGCTGTGTTGGCCGGGGTATCGGGGCAGCGGTCGCGACGGTCGAACACACCGTCCTTATCCTCGTCACCATCCTGGGCATAACAGATCAGCCCACCGGCGATCGCGCCGAGGGCACCGAGGCCGGCCGCCCAGCTCGAGTTTTCGATGGCGCCAAGGCCACCACCCACCGCACCACCGAGCAGGCTGCAGATGGGCCAAGTCCTTTGATTGAGGGGCGCACTGCCGTCACTGTGGGTGGCACAGCCCGCAAGCAGGCTGGTCACCACCAGCAATGGCAACGCCGCCTTCGACATTACACTCATGATGAATGCTCCTGTGTCATCGGCCGCAACCGGCTAGCAGGATTAAAGACGCGCCCGCGCCACTTCTCAAGGCGCGGGCGCCGAGGCGTCAACGCTGGATCTTGATTTCGGTACGACGGTTCATGGCACGCCCCTCGGCCGTGGCATTGTCTGCCACTGGCTGGGTTTCGCCAGCACCTACCACCGAAACGAAGCTGGAGCGAGGCACACCACTTTCGATCAGGTAATCGGTTACCGAGTGGGCACGGTGCTCGGACAACTTCTGGTTGTACTTGTCGGAGCCCACGCTGTCGGTGTGGCCGGTCACGGTCAGACGGGCACTCGGGGCCTCTTGCTTCAAGCGCGTGGCAACCGTGTTCAGGCGCTCCTTGTCGGCCGCAGTCAGGCGCGAGGAGTTGAACTCGAAGTGCACATCACGAATGACGATCACTTCTTCCTTCTGTACAACCACTTCCTCGACCACAGGTGGCGGCGGCGGGCAGCCATTGGCATCGACCTTCACGCCGTGCGGCGTATGCGGGCACTTGTCACGGCTGTCCGGCACGCCATCACCGTCCTCGTCGCCATCGCCGTGAGCCCAGCAATAGCCTGCCGCCAGGCCACCACCGAGCAGCGCGCCCCAGCCAGCCCAGCTGGAACTCTCGATGGCACCCAGGCCGGCACCGGCGACGCCCCCGACGGCAGCGCACTTGGGCCAGTCGGTTTTTTGCAAACCTGCACAACCAGTCAACACACTGGTGAGCAGTACCAGGGGTAACGCTGTGCGTACTATGCTCATTTTCGTAGCTTCTCCTAGGGGAATCGGCATAAGACCGATCTATGGGAGTAAAGACCGCGCAATCCATCCCTGCCAGCAATAAGCCACGACGCGGCCACTTGCCTCTATGCCGGCGGACAGCAGCCCGCTAGTCTTGGATGACTTGAACGAGGATTGGCAATGACCGACGGTTTTTCCCAGCGCACGCCGCAACAAGCCCTGGCCGCCCTGCTAGAGCGCTTCACCCCGCAGCGCCTGCTGCTGGTGGGCACCCGCTTCCCGGCCCTGGAGGCCTTTGCCCAGGCTCACCCCCAGGTGACCATCGAAACCTGTGCGCCGGGGCCATTGCCGGCTGTGCTGGCTGCGCAACGTTTCGACCTGGCGGTGCTGGTGGACTGCCTGGAACACCTGCCCAAACGCACCGGCCTGCAACTGCTGGGCGGCATCCGCAACCTCAACGCAAGCCGGGTTGCCGTACTGGCCGACCTGCCCGCCTGCGGGTGGCAAGACACCGACTTCTTCTCCCTCGCGCTGTCGGCCAGCGAGAAATTCCGCCGTGATGAGCAGGTATTGAGCTTGTTCACCTATGATCTACATGACTACAAGCAGGTCCCGGACTGGCTCAACGCCAAGTTCTGGGCCAACCCGGAAATGTTTGGGAAGTACTGGTGGTAAACCCATGAATATCAAGGGCTTACCTCACCATGAACACTATCAGCGCTACGCCAGAGCAGGGCCAACTGTCACCAGCCTGTCACCAGCCTTGTCACCAACGACCAGCTCAGGCCCTTTCTGTCTGGCATTATCGACGCTCAGGGATCTACTACCTTCGAGTCCGTCCACGGGGTTGCTCATCGCGTAGCCTCACCCTCTCTCTCCGCTCCACCGATAGGCCAACCGCTATGCAGTTCTCCAAGGACATCCTCAAGACACTGGCTGTCTTCCACCTCGACCGCCCTGAGGCTTCGTGGGAGGACCTCAAGGAGCGGCTCAAGGAGATCGCTGAGGACGCCCTACAGGGCCATAGCGAGGACTCACGGGGCCTCTACATGGAACTCTACGACCAGATGAGCGACCACCTCGCTGAGGCTGCCTCGCTTGGTCGGTTCACTCAGACCCAGCACAGGGCAATCGGCACAGGCCAGCGGGTCCTTAGAGCTGCTCAGGATCGTCTGGAGGGTCGCCCTCAGGAACTCATAGGGATCATTGGGGAGCTGTCTTGTAGCACGCCTGTGGCCCCTTCTCCGTCCCAATCTGTATTACTGTCCCATGACCCGATCACCTTCAAGGGCCTCTCCGAGATGTTCCTCAAGGAGCGCCAGGGCAACGTCACCGACTCCACGCTGGATACGATTGGCTCCAACTGTCGAGTTCTCAGCGGCCTCCTTGGAGATTTGGACCTCAGGACCCACACGAGGGCCGATATGGTCGCCCTCAAGGAAAAGGTCGTGGAAGGCCGTAAGCCGCTGACGATTAACAAGCTGCTGGGCCATTTATCAACTGTCATGGATTGGGCTGTTAACAATGGTTTTCTTGAGCGTTCCTTCGACAAGGGCCTAAAGATCGAGCGAGGCGCTGAGAGCACCCGTAAACCGATAACACGGGAGCAAGTGGCGACCCTGATGGACCACGCCAACGGCCTGCCTGTGGATGATTGGAAGCGCTGGGCATTGTCCCTTGGGGTCCTCACAGGGCTTCGCATTGGGGAGCTTTACCAGCTCACTCAAGAGGACGTGAGGCAGGTGGATGGCATCACGGTCATCGACATCAACAAGGACGAGAACACGGGCAAGTCGGTGAAGACCCCGTTCTCCGTGAGGCTCGTTCCGCTGGTCGATGGGGCCTATGGTTTCTCCCTTGCGGCCTTCCTTGAGTGGGTCAAGGGGAACCAAGGACGCCTGTTCAAGCAAAAAGAACACTACTTCAACAAGCCACTCAACGATGCCCTCAGGGAACCTCTGGGGCTGAAAGCTGGTGGTGACCAGTCATTCCACTCGCTGCGGCACTCCATCTCTGGGCTCATGAAGGCCGCTGTGACTCCAGAGGCGATCATGCAGGCCGTCACTGGGCATAGTGCTGGAAACATTACCAATGACCTCTATGCGAGGACCCAGAGGCTGCCCGTGAAGGTTATCCATGAGGCGCTCGTGAAGGCGTTCGCCCTGGTCGCCAAGTAACCCGTACCGCGTTCCTACGTGAAATCTACGGGACTCGCTGGGGCGTAGTGCTGTCCTTTGCGCGTAGGGCGGTATCCGCTTTGCAAGGGAAGCCCAAGAAGTGAAGGGTCTACCGCTTGCCGGTAGGCCTGCTTTGAGAAACGCATTTTCATGGGCATCGAGCTGGATGTCCTGGTGGGTCACCCTGAGCATGAGCTGCTGTTCATCTCAACCCAGGTGGCCAGAGCGGTTGGCTTGAAGAACCCAAGCAACGCTGTTTCCTCCTTCCGGTCGCACAATGCGGACGTTAAGGGTCTCATCCAGTTCCGAGAGGTTCTGTCGGTCTACCACTCGTTGGGAGACTGTAAGAATGTCGATGGGGTCTACCAACAATTGGTAGGCCGCCCCAATAGCTCGGTCATCCAAGTTAATTCGTGGATGGGCACTGAAAGCTGGGTCTATCAGATGCTCATGCGAGGTGACCTGAAATCCGCCAATGACTTCCGCTCGTGGATAGCTGATGAAGTGGCTCCGACCATCCGCAAGACCGGCTCGTACAACGCGGCTGAGTCGGACAACCCGATAGCCGTGGGCATCATGGATGAGCTGAAAGCCCTGCGCGGTGAGGTGGTTGAACTCAAGGAGATCGTTAAGGCCTCTTGCTGCTGGGTCGTGACTGCTCAATCTGTTTTGGTCATTTCTGATACTGGGTCAATTTGTCCTCACTATTGGGAGACACCCAACCAACCCTCAGGAGGACCCTACCATGTTCAACCCAACCGCAATGCCATCCCTGGCCGACCTTCAGGCCCGCTACGAGATCGACCCAGCGAGCCCCTCGGGCTTGTCCCGTATCAAAGCCACAACTGGCCGCAATGGCCGGGTAGGCCCAGTCGTTAGCCTCGGCTCAGATGGTTACTACCGTATGCAGTTCAACGGCCAGTTCTATCGTACCCACCGAGTCATCTATTATATGCACACTGGAATTGACCCGGCTGAACTTGTTATCGATCACCGAGATGGTGACTGCCTCAATAACAATGTTGAAAACCTCCGAGCCTGTACCCAGCAACAAAACAAGTGGAACTCCAGAAGGTACGCAAAGTCTTCCGATCTTCCAAAAGGGATCTCGAAGTTGCCCAACGGCTGGTATCGAGTCCAAGTGTCGATCAATGGCGAACCTCACGTGTCCGAGCTGGCTAACATCAGGGCAGCCAAGAATTACCTGAAGACACGGCGCAAAGAGTCACACGGTGAATTCGCAAGAAACGAGTAGGCGCCAATCATAAGTAGTGGGCTCATGTCAATAGGAAGTTATTAGACCCTCACTATTGGGAGAGCACCCAGAGAACAAAATAAATTTCTCTGAGATGCCCTTCCAGATTCCTACCGCCCACCACGGGCGACCGAGACGACCGAGACGACCAGTGCGACCACCCTTCATGGGAGGCACGCCAAGCGCTCAACCGTTCCCCGGTAAGCAGACCCCTACGCGGGATGTCTGGCTCCAGTAGGAAGGAGCGCAGCTTGATATTGTCACCCGTTAGCCGATGTCCATGGAGGACACCGCTGGGAGACCTTGCACGGGATTGGGGCCACCGTGTATTGCTCAAGTTGCACGGGGGCCTTTAACTTAAAGATCTTAAAGATTACTCATTGAGTAACCCTATAATTATTATCTTTAATTAAATCCTTATTCTTTATCTTTAGATTTCTCTAAGTTAGGGATTGGTCTGGCGACCATGATAATCCCTATTCTCCAAGTCCATCTTTAAGGAGGCCCTATGCGCTACCACTTCAAGTTAGATGGTCTCAGTTCAGCCCATGCTACTCGCCTGTTGTCCATCGAAGCGGCCATGTTGAATGGTCGTACCCGCCTCGCAGTGTTCGACTTGAAGAACCTTAACGTCTTCTCCAACCAGAGCCCAGAGGCGGCTACGGCATTCGTGTCGGGCAGACTTGGGGCGTACCTCATGGAACCCCTTGAGGCCGTGTCGGCTGCTACTGGTCTCGACTTACTCAGTCTTTACCGGACCGTCCGTGGCGTTCCTGTGGTCCTCACGGGTCGCCCATTGCAATAACTCAGTGTCGCCTCACTGATAACTCAAAGATGCCCTCCCAGGCCCGCCATGTCCTGATCCAGCATCAGCAACATCCAACCCAAATCAAGAACCTATTCGTCAGCCTTGGAAGATGCCCACGCGGCTCTCTCCTTGCCGTCTTGTCGTGCGCGTCTATGGCGCCAAGGCTGAGCGAATGGGTCACCGCAAGGAGTCCCTACACCATGCAAATCAAAATCACCAAAGTCCTGAAAAACGAAGTCACCGTATGCGGCCAGACCCTGACCCGTGAGTACGCCGAGAACATCATGCTGCCCATGCTGGTCGCCCAATGCGGCACCGTGAAGGGCCGTCAATTCGAGGTCGTTAAGGCCTTCGATGAGGCCGGTCTGTCGCTCTCAGCGGTCCCCGAGGTCGCCCGAGAGTACGCCTCGGACAAGGTAGAGAAGGCCCGTGAGCAGGCCCGTAGACAAGCTGAGGCCGATGCCCACGCTGAGCGATTCCGCGAATGGACGCCCCGTGAACTGGCTCAGGCGAAGAAAGACAGGGAAGACCGAGCGGCTGCCATTCGAGAGCAAGGCGAGCGTGTCCGTGCTGCCAATCGTCGTAATGCTGGCTGGTAAGCCTCGACATCCAACCGCATCCCACTTCATTTAATTCAGGAGACCCATTCCCATGTTCAAGCCAAACCAATACGTCAAACCTTCGACCTACACCACCGCCATCGTGGATGGAAACACCGGGTCGATTCGCTTCAATACTGCCGATGTCCGAGCTGAGACCGAAGCGGCCACCGATCCGTCTGTCTATGTGCAAGCCCTGGTAGATGCCGCTGAGGAATACTTGAACGGCGACGAGTGGCGAGAGGAAGCTATGGAGCGAACCCCTTGTGAGTTCCGTCCGGCTGGCTCTGAGGCTACTGGTCAGCAAATCATCGCCATGGCTGATCGTACTGTCACCTTCGACCCTCGCAGGAACTGGGATAACCAGACCATCGACAAGGGCGAAGTCCTGGCCGGGTCTATGATTTTCACCGAGGCGACTGATACCGCCCTGGTCATCAGCCACCGTGCCACCATCCTCGACCACAACATTCAAGCAGGCTTCACCGAGGGCTCCTTAGCGCAGACCGCTGACAAGATCCTTCGGGACATCGAACTGAGCGCCGCTGGGAAGATCGCTGCGATTCTCTCGACTGCTCCAAGTACCGAAAGCATCTCCGAGGCCAAGCCAACCGGCAAGCCTGTAGAAATCGCTGAGGACCTCATCGACATCCTGACCATGAACATCAACCAGACCGTAGGCACCTCTCTGGCTGACTTCGTGGTCCTGCTGCCTGTATCCCTGCTGCCTGTACTTGAACGTGCTGCTCAGCGTGCTGGCGTAGAGGATATCGAGACCCTCATTGGCGCAGGCGTTCAGCCCTACAACGGCACCGATCATGGTCTGTTCCTGTTGCCGAAGATGTTCACCAGCCTTAGCTACCGTGAGCGTGCCAACGGTGACATATGGAAGATCGAGGCGACACGCAACGGCAATCACCAGTGCTGGGACCTTGAGATCATGGCTGTGGTGGACATCGTGGCCAACGGCAAGGTCCGGGTAAAGCTGACCGCTGACGGCCTCCAGACCGAGACTGTGGCCTTCCCGATGATCACCAACATCAAGTTGACCTAAGGGATTGCCTTTAGATGCCCCGTAAGACCGACCCGAGAGTGATCGGCAGGGGCCCGCTTCACCTTCCGGAAATCTCCGGATGATCTATTCGCCCGTCGCTGGGCATCCATCTAACAGAGTCTTTCTGATTGCCCCCTGTGCCACCTGCCAGTCCCTCGTGTTGTGGGTCTCTGTGCTGGCCTGTGGGAGCGAACTCAGGGAGCAATCAAAAGGAGTCACGACACCATGTCCATCGACATCAAACACAAGCACGCTTCCCACGTCATCATCATCGAGGGTCAAGCCTTCAAGGCCAACGATGCGGGCCAATGGGACCTGACAGACATCTGGAAGACCCTGGAGCTGCCGAAAGGTAAACAGCCGGGTAAGTGGGTAGACACCAAGAAGGCCAAGTCCTTGGAACAAACCGGAAATATCGGTTCGTTAAACAAAGGGCGTGCTGGTTCTGTTACTCAGGCCACCAAGAGGGCAACCCTGGCGTATGCCGGTTGGGTCTCCGAAGACTTCGAGACAATGGTCTATGACGCCTTCGAGGCCATCCTTGAGATGCCAGAGGTGGCCGTACTGGTCGCCGACAAGATGCGCAGCATGGGCAATGACCATAGCGCCGCCATCCTTGAGCGTTCAATCTTCAATGATAAGTGCGACTGGAGCGCCATCAAGCGGCCTCACAGGAACTCCCAGAAGGGTCTACGGGCCGCCGTAGCGAGAGGCAATCTGACACCTGAGAGAGCCGCTGAGCTGGGCCTAAAGCGTGTCCGCTGATTAACTGGCAGTCTTCCGCTATTGGCACAGGACAGTTTACTCTGGCCGTCCTTCCGGTATGTGTAGGGCGCCTGATGAGCTTCACGCTTTGTTACACCTACAGAAGCAAACGAGTGGTCACCAAGATTGCCGTTACCTCGCTGACGCCCTACGCAGCGCTTTGTTATGCCTTGCTCCAATCCGGTGCGTCAGATAATCCCCACCAAGCAAGCTGGCCTGATAGCTACGAAGCGCTCCTTGAGGTCGCCCAACAGCTTGGCCTGACCGACCTCAGCTTTCATCGTTCGCTCCAACCCTAACCGCTTATGGAGAACCCCATGGACTACTTACAGGCCATCTGCTGGGCCTGTCTGGTCGTCCGTGTGGCCCTCTGGCTGTGGTCGTGTGGTCGCCGGTAGGCCCTGCAAGAATCTGACAGAAAAATCTGAGCGACCACCTCAATAAACAATACCGCGCAGGTTCCCCCGTAGGCCATCGCATGGGTGCCTGTGGGCGCCATAAAGACCCCAGTCAATTCGCCCTTGCGGTCTGGTCAACTGTCACCAACACTGTCACCAGCTTTGTCACCAAATCCCTTGAGGTCCTCTATGAAGCCCGCTACGCTTGGCCTGCCACCATGCCCCTCACAGTTCTGGGCCAACCCTGAAAACTTCGGCAAGTATTGGTGGTGATGATGAGTGTCTCGGTTTGCCCTTGTGGCAGCGGCAACCTGCTCGACGCCTGCTGTGGGCATTACCATGCCGGCACCCCGGCTCCCGACGCCCAGACGCTGATGCGTTCGCGCTACAGCGCCTATGTATTGGGGCTGGTCGACTACCTGGTAGCCACCACCCTGCCGGCCCAGCAGGACGGGCTGGACCGCGCTGCCATGGCAGCATGGAGCGCCCAGAGCACCTGGCTGGGCCTGGAAGTGGAAAACGCCGAGGTACTCGGTGGCCAGCCCGAGCACGCCTTCGTGACCTTCACCGCACGCTGGCATGACCATGAGGGTGACCATCAGCACCGCGAGCGTTCTGCGTTCGTACAGCATGAGGGGCGCTGGTACTTCATCGACCCTACGGTTGCGCTCAAGGCCGGCCGCAACGACCCCTGCCCCTGCGCCAGCGGGCAGAAATTCAAGAAATGCTGCGCCAGCTACGTCGGTAACTGAACATGATTGCCGCCACCCGCCTGCTCTTGCTCAGCGCCCTGCTGACGCTGCTGGCGGGCTGCGCGAGCTGGGGCGACGATGATACGCGCGAGCCGGAACTGCATCTGGACAAGGTGGAAACGGTCAAGGCGCGGCTGCTGCAGCAGGAATTCGTCCTGCACCTGCGCGTCGACAACCCCAACGACAGCCGCCTGTTCATTCGCAACCTGAGCTATTCGGTGTGGCTCGACGACCTGCTGCTGGCTCAGGACGAAGTCAGCCTCTGGCGCAGCGTCGGCGGGCATGCCCGACGCACCTTCAAGATCACCGCGCGGACCAACCTGTGGCAGCACCTGAAGCCATTGGCCAAGCTGCTCAAGAGCGGGCAGCCGCTGCATTACCGCCTGCAGGGCGAGCTGGAGACCGGGCTGATCTTCCATCAGGACCTGCACTTGTCGCGCAGTGGTGAGATAATCCCCGGCGATCTCATACCGGAGTAACCCTGCAATGACCCAGCAACCCCATGTTCATGGCCCGGACTGCAACCACGGTCACGATCATCAGCATGATCACGACCACGGCCATGTACACGGCCCGCACTGCAATCACGGCCACCAGGAGCCGGTGCGCAACGCCCTGAAGGACGTCGGCCGCAATGACCCGTGCCCGTGCGGCAGCCAGAAAAAGTTCAAGAAGTGCCACGGCGCTTGATCCTTTGAACGCAGGTACCTGCAGCGGCGATGACGGCGGTGCAGGTACCGCTGGTAAATAAAGCTCCACCGCACCTTGCATGGCGCCTGCGCGCTCACTACCTTAGCGCCTTTCGAACCCGCCACGCCTTGCAGGAGCCCTTGTCATGGCCGCCCCCGTCCTTCCTCCCTTCCGCCCGCGGCTCAGCGCCGCCGCCACGTTGCTCGGCATGCTCGGGCTCGCCGGCTGCCAGATGGGTGGCTATCAGGACAGCGTGCCACCGACCACCGGCGTGCAGCCGCTCAAGGGCCTGGCGCAGAATGTCTCGGTCCGGCGCAACGCCATGGGCGCGCCACTGATCGAAAGCAGCAGCTTCCATGACGCCCTGTTTACCCTCGGCTATGTGCATGCCGGCGATCGCATCGAGCAGATGCTCGCCATGCGCCTGCTCGCCCAGGGCCGCCTGGCGGAGTTGGCCGGCAGCGAAGCGCTGGATATCGACCGGCTGATGCGCGCCGCCAACCTCAAGCAAAGCGCTGCCCAGCAGTACGCCGACGCCTCGCCACGCCTGAAGCGCTTCTTCGAGGTGTATGCCCGCGGGGTCAACGCCTACCTGTTCCGCTACCGCGACAAGCTGCCGGCCAACCTGGCCAGCAGTGGCTATCGCCCGGAATACTGGAAGCCTGAAGACTCGGCACTGATCTTCAGCCTGTATGCCTTCAGCCAGTCGGTAAACCTGCAGGAAGAACTCAGCGCCCTGACCCTGGCGCAGAAGGTCGGCAACGACAAGCTGCCCTGGTTGCTGCCCGGCGCACCGGACGAGCCCCTGGCCGAGGCCGAGGTGGAAAAACTCAAAGGCCTGAACCTGAGCAGCCAGCTACCAGGTTTGCCCGCGCTGGCTGCAGCCAGCCAGAAACTCGCCGACCTCGACCTGCTCGGCAGCCCCGGTTCGGCCAACCTGGCGTTGGGCCCGCAACGCAGCCGCAGCGGCAAGAGCCTGCTGGCCAGTGACAGCCGCGCAACCTGGGCCCTGAGCCCGGTGCAGATCCACACCGGCAAGTATCAGGTCGGCGGCCTGTCACTACCGGGCCTGCCCATCGTGCTGGCCGGCTACAACGGCAAGCTGGCGTGGAGCAGCAGCGCGGTGATGGCCGACAATCAGGACTTGTACCTGGAGCAGTTGCGCCGCGCCGGCAGCCAGGTGACCTACCTGGCCGACGGCAAGTGGCTGCCAGCCCGCGCCCGCAGCGAAACCTTCTTCGTCCGTGGCCAGCGCCCAGTGCGCGAGGTGATGTACGACACCCGCCACGGCACCCTGCTGCCCCAGGCGGGGAACGCCAACCTGGGCCTGGCCCTGAGCCTGCCACAGCTCAAGGGCGACCGTAGCCTCGATGCGCTGTTCGACCTGACCCGCGCACAAAATGTCGAGCGCGCCTTCGACAGCACCCGTGAAGTCGCCACTGCCGCACTCAACTTCGTCTTCGCCGAGCCCGAACACATCGGCTGGCAAGTCAGCGGTCGCTACCCGAACCGCCGCGAAGGCCAGGGCCTGCTGCCGTCGCCGGGCTGGGACGGGCGCTATGACTGGGATGGCTATGCCGACCCGATGCTGCATCCCTATGACCAGGACCCACCGGCCGGCTGGATCGCCCACGCCAACCAGCGCAGCCTGCCGCGTGGCTACGGCATGCAGCTGTCCAGCACCTGGTACTACCCTGAGCGCGCCGAACGCCTGGGCCAGCTGGCCGGCAACGGCCGTCACGACAGCCGCAGCCTGATGGCCCTGCAGAACGACCAGGTGACATTGCTGGCCGACAAGCTCAAGCAGATGTTCAACGCCCCCGGCATGGCCCAGCCGCTCAAGCAAGCGATCGAGGCCCTGCCTGCGCCCCAGCGTGACAAGGCGCGCGACACCCTGGCCCGGCTGAAGGCCTTTGATGGCCGGCTGAGCCCGGTGTCGGCGGATGCCGCGCTGTACGAGCTGTTCCTTCAGGAAGTGACCCGGCAGACCTTCCTCGACGACCTCGGCCCGGAGTCGAGCCCCGCCTGGCAGGCGTTCGTCAGCAACGCCCGCCTGTCGTACTCGGCCCAGGCCGACCACTTGCTGGGCCGCGACGACAGCCCGTTCTGGGACGATCGCAACACGCCGCAAAAAGAAGACAAACCGGCCATCCTCGCTCGCAGCCTGGCAGCCGCCGTGGATGCCGGCACCGCGCAACTGGGCAGCGACCAACGCGCCTGGCAATGGGGCAAGCTGCACCAGTACCGCTGGCCGGCGCCTGCCTACCACGGCCTGGGCGATGCAATGAGTCGCTCGCCGATGGCCGCCGGTGGCGACTTCAGCACTCCGGCCCTGGCCCCTTATGCCTGGGGGAGCGACTTCGATACCCGATTGCCGGCCTCGGCGCGAATGATCGTCGACTTCGGCCAGGCCGAGCCGCTGCAGGTACTGACCAGTAACGGCCAGTCGGGCAACCCGGCCAGCTCGCACTACAGCGATGGGCTGGACGCCTGGTTCAAGGGGCGATTCATGAGCCTGCCGCTGCAGCCGCAGAACTTCGGGCGGACCTATGGTAGCCAACGGTTGACGCTGGTGCCGGGGCGCTAGTGATAAAAAGCCGCCTGGACTGGCGGCTTTTTCTTCCGAGGATGCATCAAGCAGAGACGACCGCGAGTTCGATTCGCTGACCGAGCACATGTAATGCATGCTCGACCTGCTCGATCTTGGATCGATGCAACAGATCCACCAAGCGATCAACCTGAGGGCGATTGACACCCAGCCGCCGCGCCATCTCTGTTTTGCTCACTTTCTGCTCTACCATGGTATTCCATAGGGCTGCCTTCGCCGCCGTGAGGGCCGGCAAGCGTACGACAGGCTGATCAGCCAATCTCAATGCAGGTAGCGGTATCGCTATCTTCTGGTCAACGTAGAACGAAAGCGCCGACTCCATGGCGTCAACAGCATCGAAAAGGGCTTCTTCCTCGGTATCGCCTGCACTGGACATCTCAGGCACATCCGGGCAACTGATCCAGACGCTGCCCGTCTCTCGGTGGATGATCACTGGATATTCGAAGGTCATTGTGCTCTCCCCTGATTTCAACATTCGCTCAGGCCCAGGTCTTTGAGGATCTTTCTTCTGAGCCCTTCGCCAATCTCTTTGGCTCCATGGTCCGGGAAAATCGTCTGGCGATTACCGAGGTAAACCTTGAAATGGTACGCACCCAGAACGCAACATTTTTGTTGCGCAAATCAATGGAGTCCATAGTTAACCGCGAATGCCGCTTCTGCATTTCTGTATGCCGTGTAGTCCACTTCCTTCAATCAAACCGCTCGAACTTCCTTACGCCCGCATCGCTCCTAACGGTTACTCCCAGCAACCTGCGCACCCAGCCATGGACCTCGTCATCGCCCGCCCCGAAGGCCTGTACTGCCCCCCTGGCGACTTCTACATAGACCCCTGGCGCCCGGTCGAGCGCGCCGTGATCACCCACGGCCATGGCGACCATGCCCGTACCGGCAATCATCACTACCTGACCGCCGCCCCCGGTGCCGGCATCCTGCGCAGCCGCCTGGGCCAAGGCATCGCCCTGCAGACCCTGCCCTACGGTGAACGCCTCCGGCATCACGGCGTCACCCTCAGCCTGCACCCGGCCGGCCATGTGCTGGGCTCGGCACAGGTGCGTCTGGAGTACCAGGGCGAAGTGTGGGTCGCTTCGGGTGATTACAAAGTCGAACCGGACGGCACCTGCGCTGCCTTCGAGCCAGTGCGCTGCCATACCTTCATCACCGAGTCGACGTTCGGCCTGCCCATCTACCGCTGGCCCAGCCAGGCGAATGTCTTTGCCGGGATCAATGCCTGGTGGCGAAGCAACTGTGAGCAAGGCAAGGCCAGCGTGCTGTTCTGCTACGCCTTCGGCAAGGCTCAGCGAATACTCCACGGCCTGGACCCGAACATCGGGCCGATCCTTGTGCATGGCGCCGTCGAGCCGTTGAACCGGGTCTACCGCGAGGCCGGTGTGCACCTGCCTGCCACCCACTATGTCGGCGATATCCCGCGCGGCGACCCGCTGTTGCGCCAGGCCCTTGTCCTCGCGCCACCTTCAACCGCCGGCAGCAGCTGGATGCGCCGTTTCGGTGAGTACAGCGATGCCTTTGCCAGCGGCTGGATGCTGTTGCGCGGTACCCGCCGACGGCGTGGCGTGGACCGTGGTTTCGTGCTGTCCGACCACGCCGACTGGCCGGGGCTGCTGTGGGCCATCGCCCAGACCGGGGCCGAGCGGGTCATGGTCACCCATGGCTCGGTCAATGTGCTGGTGCGCTACCTCAACGAACAAGGCCTGGACGCCCGCGCCTTCGTCACCGAATACGGCGAAGAAGACGACATCCCGGCCACGGAGCCTGGGGCATGAAAGCGTTTGCCGAACTGTACCTGCGCCTGGATGCGACCACCTCCAGCAATGCCAAGCTCCAAGCGTTGCGCGACTACTTTGCCACGGCCCCTGCCGAGGATGCCGCATGGGCCGTGTATTTCCTGGCAGGCGGGCGGCCTCGCCAACTGGTGCCGACCCGCACATTGCGCGAGCTGGCCACGGCATTGGCGGGGTTACCCGACTGGTTGTTCGAGGAGAGCTACCAGGCCGTCGGCGACCTGGCCGAGACCATCTCGCTGCTGTTGCCAGAAGCACCTGCAACCCATGATGACGGCCTGGCACACTGGGTCGAGGCCAAACTGCTGCCCTTGCGCGGCCTGCCAGCCGAGGAACTCCAGCATCGCCTGCCCCCTTTGTGGTCGCAACTGGACCGCCCCAGCCTGATGCTGTGCCTGAAGCTGATCACCGGCAGCTTTCGCGTCGGTGTGTCCAAGCTGCTGGTAACCCGCGCCCTGGCACAGCTGGCGGGCCTTGATGCCAAGCGCGTGGCCCAGCGTTTGGTCGGCTACACCGACATTGGCCACCGGCCAACGGCCGCCAGCTATCACCAGCTGATCGCCGAAGAGTCCGTTGATGAACATCGCCAGCGTGGTGGCCAACCCTATCCATTCTTCCTCGCTCACGCCCTGCAGGCCCCGCCAGAGCAGTTCGAAACCCTGCTCGGGCCGCCCGATGCCTGGCAGATCGAATGGAAGTGGGATGGCATTCGCGCTCAAGTGGTCAAGCGTGATGGCCAGCTGTGGGTTTGGTCACGCGGCGAAGAACTGGTCACCGAGCGCTTTCCCGAGCTGCATGGCCTGGCCGAAACCCTACCGGACGGCACGGTGCTCGACGGCGAGATCCTGGTCTGGAAGCCAGGCGTCGATGCCGGCGTACCGGCAGTGCAACCGTTCGCCGTGCTGCAACAACGCATCGGCCGCAAGACGCTGGGCAAGAAATTGCTGGCTGACGCCCCGGTGGTGCTGCAAGCCTATGACTTGCTGGAATGGCAAGGCGAGGACTGGCGCAGCCGGCCACAACATGAGCGGCGCCAGCAATTGCAGCGCCTGGTGGCAGAGCATCCCTTGGCCCCCCTGCTGCTTTCACCACTGCTCGAAGGCAACGACTGGAGCGACCTGGCGCGGCAACGCGAACAATCGCGCAAGCTGGGTGTGGAGGGGTTGATGCTCAAGCAGCGGGATGCCCTGTACGGCGTGGGCCGGACCAAGGACATGGGGCTGTGGTGGAAATGGAAGATCGACCCGTTCAGCGTCGATGCAGTACTGATCTATGCTCAACGCGGCCATGGCCGCCGTGCCAGCCTTTACAGCGACTACACCTTCGCGGTGTGGAACGCGCCAGCCGGCACGCCCGACCGCGCGCTGGTGCCCTTCGCCAAGGCTTATTCCGGGCTCAGCGACGAAGAGATGCGCAAGGTGGATGCGATCATTCGCAAGACCACGGTGGAAACCTTCGGGCCGGTGCGTAGCGTCACCCCGACGCTGGTGTTCGAGCTGGGCTTCGAGGGCATCGCGCTGTCCAAACGCCACAAGAGCGGTATCGCCGTGCGGTTTCCGCGGATGTTGCGCTGGCGCCTGGACAAACCGGTCGATGAAGCCGACGACCTGGCAAGCCTGCAGGCATTGCTGGTCTGAAAGAAGGCAACACGGTGAGGCGCGATAACGCAAATTATGCTTCTATCTTTGTGCCGACCCGTGTCGCAGAACGTTTTCGCCACGCAGCCAGGACCACCATGCACCATTCGACCCACGACCTGCTCTCGCCCGTACCGGGCATTTCCCGCCAATTGCACAGCTTCCACTTCGGCCCACGCGGTGGCGCCAAGGTGTATATCCAGGCCTCGCTGCATGCCGACGAACTGCCCGGCATGCTGGTCGCCTGGCACCTCAAGCGCCGCCTGGCCGAGCTGGAGCAGCAGGGTCGCCTGCTGCGCGAGATCATCCTGGTTCCGGTGGCCAACCCGGTCGGCCTGGAACAGGTAATGCTGGACGCGCCCCTGGGCCGCTTCGAATTGCAGAGCGGCGAGAACTTCAATCGCAACTTCGTCGACCTGTCCGACAGCATCGGCGACCAGATCGAAGGCCACCTGACCCAGGACCCGGCCCACAACCTGGCGTTGATTCGCGAGTACCTGCGTCGCGGCCTGGATGCCCATCTGGTGCGCACGCCGTTGCAGTCCCAGCGACTGACCTTGCAAAGGCTGGCTTGCGATGCCGACCTGGTGCTGGACCTGCACTGTGATTTCGAGGCGGTCGAGCACCTCTACACCACTCCGGAAGCCTGGCCGCAGGTCGAGCCACTGGCTCGCTACCTGGGCGCCCAGGCCAGCCTGTTGGCCACCGACTCCGGGGGCCAATCGTTCGACGAGTGCTTCAGCCTGGTCTGGTGGCAGCTGCAACAACGCTTCGGCAAGCGCTACCCGATCCCGCAGGGCAGCATCGCGGTGACCGTGGAGCTCCGTGGCCAGGCCGATGTAAGCCATGACCTGGCCGGCCAGGACTGCCAGGCGATTCTCGACTACCTGACCCACCTCAACGTCATCGAAGGTAGCGCCGCCCCTTTGCCGGAGCTGGTACGCCCGGCCACACCGCTGGCCGCCGTCGAACCCGTGGCAGCCCCGCTTGGTGGGCTGCTGGTGTACCACGCTCGCCCCGGCCAGCACCTGGAGGCAGGGCAACTGATCGCTGAAGTCATCGACCCGCTCAGCGACCGGGTGACGGCCATACGCAACAGCCAGCCCGGCTTGCTTTACGCCCGCAGCGTGCGGCGTATGGCCACGGCCGGCATGGTCATCGCCCACGTCGCTGGTGAACAGGTGTTACGCAGCGGTTACCTGCTGGCCAACTGATCGGTTAAAACCAATGCGCACGGCGAGTGGTCTGTAGAAGCACAGCCTTCCCAGGATCGCTCGCACGCATGCCTACCTCTTCCGACCTTGCCAATGCCTGGTTCACCGCCCGCGGCTGGAAGCCTTTCGCCTTCCAGCGCCAAGTCTGGGCAGCGGTCGGACGTGGTGAATCAGGGCTGCTGCATGCCAGCACGGGGGCGGGCAAGACTTATGCGGTCTGGCTGGCTGCATTGCGCGCCTTCGCCAAGCCAGCCATCGGGCGCCAGCCCGCCGCGCTGCAAGTGCTGTGGATTACCCCCATGCGCGCACTGGCCGCTGATACCGCGCGTGCTCTGCAAACGCCACTGGATGAGCTCGGCCTGAACTGGACGGTCGGCGTGCGCAGCGGCGATACCGGCAGTGCCGAACGCGCTCGCCAGGCCCGGCGTTTGCCAAGCGTCCTGATCACGACGCCAGAGAGCCTGACCTTGCTGCTGACCCGGGCACAGGCCGCCGAAGACTTCGCCAGCCTGCGCCTGGTGGTGGTGGATGAATGGCACGAACTGCTTGGCAACAAGCGCGGCGTACAGCTGCAACTGGCCCTGGCCCGCTTGCGCCGCTGGCATCCCGGCCTGATGACCTGGGGCTTGTCCGCCACGCTCGGCAACCTGTCGCACGCCCTGGACGTGCTGTTGCCCAGCGGCGGCCTGCTGGTGAAAGGCCGCCAGGACAAACAGCTGCTGGTCGACACCTTGCTGCCCGAAGCCATCGAGCGCTTCCCCTGGGCCGGGCACATGGGCCTGAAGATGCTCGATCAGGTGGCCCATGAGCTGGACGCCAGCACCAGCAGCCTGGTGTTCACCAACACCCGTGCCCAGGCCGAGCTTTGGTACCAGGCCTTGCTCGACGCCCGCCCCGATTGGGCCGGGCAGATTGCCTTGCATCATGCCTCACTGGCCCGGGCGACCCGCGACTGGGTCGAGCAGAGCCTCAAGCAAGGCACGCTCAAGGCCGTCATCTGTACATCCAGCCTGGACCTGGGGGTGGACTTCCTGCCGGTCGAACGGGTGCTGCAGATCGGTTCGGCCAAAGGCATTGCCCGCCTCATGCAGCGCGCCGGGCGCTCTGGCCATGCGCCGGGGCGCCGCTCGCGCATCACCCTGGTGCCGACCCACAGCCTGGAGCTGGTGGAAGCCGCCGCCGCCCGCGCCGCACTAGCTGCTGGCCATATCGAAGCGCGCCGCTCGCCGCGCCTGTGCCTGGACGTGCTGGTTCAGCATCTGGTCAGCATGGCCCTGGGCAGTGGCTTTCGCCCCGCTGAACTGCTTGAGGAAGTCCGCAGCACCTGGGCGTTCCGTGACCTGCGCGACAGCCAGTGGCAATGGGCGCTGGACTTCGTCAATCATGGTGGCCACGCGTTGACTGCCTACCCCGATTATCAGCGGGTCGAGGCGCACCCTGATGGGGTCTGGCGGGTGGCCAGCGAGCGCCTGGCGAGGCGCCACCGCATGGGCATCGGCACCATCGTCAGCGACGCCAGCCTGCAGCTCAAATATTGGAGCAAGGGTGGTGGCGGCAAGCACCTGGGCAGTGTCGAGGAAGCCTTCATTGCCCGCCTGCGCCCTGGCGATACCTTGGTGTTCGCCGGGCGAGTCCTGGAGCTGGTACGGGTAGAAGGCATGACCGCCTATGTGCGCCGCAGCACCGCGCGCAACGCCGCGGTGGCACGCTGGAATGGCGGGCGCATGCCGCTGTCCAGCGAGCTGGCCGACGCCTTGGTCGCACAACTCGATGCAGCCGCGCATGGGGCCTATCTCGGCCCGGAGATGCAGGCCGTACAGCCACTGCTGGCCTTGCAGGCGCGGTGGTCAGCCTTACCCACCCGCGGCACGCTGCTGGCCGAGACGCTGGGATCGCGCCAGGGCTCGCACCTGTTCCTCTACCCTTTTGCCGGGCGCATGGCCAACCTGGGCCTGGCCAACCTGATCGCCTGGCGGGTGAGCCGGGTGCAGCCGCTCTCGGTATCCATTGCCGTGAACGACTATGGTTTCGAACTGCTCAGCCCCAGCACCGTGGATTGGGCCAGTTGCCTGCCGGGAGCACTGTCCGGCGAAAACCTGCTGGAAGATGTGCTGGCCAGTCTGAACGCTGGCGAAATGGCACTGCGGCGTTTCCGCGAAATCGCCCAGATCTCCGGACTGGTCTTTGGCGGCTACCCCGCCGCGCAGAAGAGCACGCGGCAGATTCAAGCCTCCAGCGGGTTGTTCTTCGAGGTATTCCGTAAGCATGATTCAGGTAACTTGCTGCTCGGCCAGGCACGCGATGAAGTGCTCAGCGAAGAACTGGAGATCGAACGCCTGCACCGTCAGCTGCTCAAGATGCACAGCCTGCAACTGGACCTGCGCATGCTGCAACGGCCTGGCCCCCTGGCATTCGCCCTGCTGGTCGAAGGCATGCGCGAGACCTTGAGCACGGAAAAGCTGGCGGACCGCATTGCGCGGATGGTGAGCGACCTGGAAAAAGCGGCAAACCGGCCATGAATACCTATCCCGTGGAACACTGTGGCGAAACGCTTTGGCTGCTAGCGGACAAGGCCATCTACTGGCCGGCCCGCCGCACACTGCTGGTGGCCGACGTTCATATCGGCAAGGCCGCCAGCTACCGGGCATTGCATCAACCCGTTCCGCGCGGCACCACCGCCGCGACCCTGGCACGCCTGGAGACATTACTGAACAGCTATGACTGCGAGCAGTTGATCATCCTCGGCGACTTCCTGCACGCACGCGCTGCGCTTTCGCCGGGCACGCTGGCCAGCCTTCACGCCTGGAGAAGCCGGCACCGCGCGGTGAAGATGGTGCTGGTGCGTGGCAACCATGATCGCCACGCCGGTGATCCGCCGGCAGAACTACGGATCGAGGTAAGGGACGAACCTTTGCTGCTGGCCCCCTTTGCCCTGCAGCACGACCCTAAGCCTCACCCCAGCCACCCGGTGCTCGCCGGGCACGTGCATCCGGTGTATGTGCTGCGCGGGCGGGCACGGCAACGGCTGCGGCTACCGTGCTTCCTGATCGATGCTCAGGTCAGCCTGCTGCCGGCCTTCGGTGAGTTCACCGGGGGATGGCGGGTCGAGCCGGGCTCCGGCACTCGCGTTTTCCTGGCCGGAGGCGATCAGGTCTGGGCGCTGGCCGAATAGTCAGGCGACAGGAGACGGTGGTGGCTCGTCGGGCAGGGTAGGCTCGCCTGGCTCCATCGGAGGATGTTCGCCGGGCTCCGGCGGCTGCGGCGTATCAGGATCAGGCTGGTGCGGCACGCCACCGGCCTGCATGGGCAGCGGGTGCGCCAGCAGTGACCAGGCCAGCAACCCGATCTGGTTGGGCTGCAACACGGCCAGCTTCGCAGTGATTGCGGGGTTGAGTTTCATTGGCAGCTCCTGAACGAGGGCCGACACGCTGCATACGTATCGGCACTGTGCAACCTGTTGGAGTGCCATCCGCAAAACTAATTCCCCGCGCTCGTCGGATCAGGTACGCGGCAAGGTGACGCCGCGCTGACCTTGGTACTTGCCGCCGCGGTCCTTGTACGACACTTCGCATTCTTCGTCGGACTGCAGGAACAGCATCTGCGCCACGCCTTCGTTGGCGTAGATCTTCGCCGGCAGCGTGGTGGTGTTGGAGAACTCCAGGGTCACGTGGCCTTCCCACTCCGGCTCGAGCGGGGTGACGTTGACGATGATGCCGCAACGGGCGTACGTGCTCTTGCCCAGGCAAATGGTCAGCACGTCACGCGGAATGCGGAAGTACTCGACGGTGCGGGCCAGGGCGAAGGAGTTTGGCGGAATGATGCAGACGTCGCTCTTGATGTCGACGAAGCTGCCGGCGTCGAAGTTCTTCGGGTCGACGGTGGCCGAGTTGATGTTGGTGAACACCTTGAACTCGTCGGCGCAACGCACGTCGTAGCCGTAGCTGGAGACGCCGAAGGAGATGACCCGGCTGTCCTGTTCGCCGCGCACCTGGCGCTCGACGAACGGTTCGATCATGCCGTGTTCCTGCGCCATGCGGCGAATCCACTTGTCCGATTTGATGCTCATGGCGGGGTGTCCTGAAGAGTTGCGAGGGGAAAATCCAGACGCGCATCTTACCGGTCCCGGCGCCCGGGTTAAAGTTCCAGTGCCTTATCCCGCGCCGGACGGGGGCTACAGCCGCCGTCGATCCGAATTTGCGTAAAGCGTTCACAGACCATTGGCAGCTCGTGGAAAGTGGGGTAAGGTGGCGCCACTGTGCTGCACGTGACACCGAGAATCTCTAGTTTGATGCACGATCCTGATCGGCCCATCGCTGAATTTTCTGCTCTCTTTGCGCTCAGTCCCGGGCAGGGTTTTTCCTGACCGTTATCAAATTGTCCAAGGAGACAGAAAAATGTCCAACCGTCAATCCGGTGTTGTTAAGTGGTTCAACGATGAGAAAGGCTACGGCTTCATCACCCCTCAGTCGGGCGACGACCTGTTCGTGCACTTCAAAGCCATCCAAGCTGACGGCTTCAAAACCCTGAAAGAAGGCCAGGCTGTTACTTTCGTCGCTACCCGCGGCCAGAAAGGCATGCAGGCTGAAGAAGTTCAGATCGCCTAAGTCGATCTCAGCTTCCTAGCTTTCAAAAAAACCCGCCTTCTGGCGGGTTTTTTTATGCCTGACTGCAAAGCATCTGCGGCCTTGTGGGACCGGCAAGGCCGTTCCCACAAGTGCTGCCTCAGTCTTCGCTGATGGTGATGCTCGGCATCGCCGGCGCCGCCGCTTCCTGCAGCACGATCCGCGCGCCCACCTGGCGGGCCAGTTCCTGGTAGACCATGGCAATCTGGCTTTCCGGCTCGGCGATCGCCGTCGGCTTGCCGCTGTCGGCCTGCTCGCGGATCAGCATCGACAGCGGCAGCGAGGCCAGCAGGTCGACGCCGTACTGCGCCGCCAGCTTCTCGCCACCGCCCTCGCCGAACAGGTGCTCGGCATGGCCGCAGTTCGAGCAGATGTGCACGGCCATGTTTTCCACCACGCCCAGCACCGGGATGTTGACCTTGCGGAACATCTCCACGCCCTTCTTGGCATCCAGCAGGGCCAGGTCCTGTGGCGTAGTGACGATTACCGAACCGGCCACCGGCACCTTCTGCGCCAGGGTCAGCTGGATATCGCCAGTACCCGGCGGCATGTCGATGACCAGATAATCCAGGTCGTCCCACGCCGTCTGGGTCACCAGCTGCAGCAACGCACCGGACACCATCGGCCCACGCCAGACCATCGGCGTGTTGTCATCGGTGAGAAATGCCATGGACATGACTTCCACGCCATGGGCCTTGATCGGCACGAACCACTTCTGCTCGCGGATCTGTGGGCGGGTACCCTCGGCAATACCGAACATCACGCCCTGGCTGGGGCCATAGATGTCGGCATCGAGAATGCCCACGCGGGCGCCTTCACGGGCCAGGGCCAAGGCCAGGTTGGCGGCGGTGGTCGACTTGCCGACCCCGCCCTTGCCCGAGGCCACGGCAATGATGTTCTTGACGTTGGCCATGGCCGGTACCTGGGCCTGGGCCTTGTGCGCGGCGACCACGCAGTCGATCGACACCTGGGCCGAGCTGACGCCGTCGAGATTCTCGATCGCGGTCTGCAGCACCTGGGCCCAGCCGTTCTTGAACAGGCCGGCAGCATAGCCCAGCTGCAGCTGCACAGCGACCTGCCCGCCCTGGATGTCGATGGCGCGCACGCAACCGGCGCTGACCGGGTCCTGGTTCAGGTAGGGGTCGGTGTACTGGCGAAGCACGCCTTCGACGGCGGCACGGGTGACGGCACTCATGGACACTCCCATTGGCAAACTGAGTACGAAACAGACGCCTATCCTAACCCGTCAATCGTCAGCAGATGCGTGCTTGGGGTGAAATATCTTCGCCGGCCCTTTATAGTGGCCGATCACCCTCATTTTTACCCGAGCCAGATAAGTAGCCGAGCCACCATGTCCGAGCCACGTCAGATTCTCGTTACCAGCGCCCTGCCCTATGCCAATGGATCCATCCACCTTGGCCATATGCTGGAGTACATCCAGACGGACATGTGGGTGCGCTTCCAGAAGCTGCGCGGCAACCAGTGCATCTACGTCTGCGCCGACGATGCCCACGGCTCGGCCATCATGTTGCGTGCCGAGAAAGAAGGCATCACCCCGGAGCAGCTGATCGCCAATGTCCAGGCCGAGCACAGCGCCGACTTCGCCGACTTCCTGGTGGACTTCGACAATTTCCACTCTACCCACAGCGACGAAAACCGCGAGCTGTCGAGCCTGATCTACGGCCGCCTGCGCGACGCCGGGCACATTGCCACCCGCTCGGTAACCCAGTACTTCGACCCCGAAAAGGGCATGTTCCTCGCCGACCGCTTCATCAAGGGCACCTGCCCGAAATGCGCGGCTGAAGACCAATACGGCGACAACTGCGAAAAGTGCGGCGCCACCTACGCCCCGACCGAACTGAAGAACCCCAAGTCAGCGATCTCCGGTGCCACCCCGGTACTGCGCGATTCCCAGCACTTCTTCTTCAAGCTGCCGGACTTCCAGGCCATGCTGCAGCAGTGGACCCGTAGCGGCACCCTGCAGGACGCGGTGGCCAACAAGCTCGCCGAATGGCTGGACTCCGGCCTGCAGGAGTGGGACATCTCACGTGATGCGCCGTACTTCGGCTTCGAGATCCCGGGCGAGCCGGGCAAGTACTTCTACGTCTGGCTGGACGCGCCGATCGGCTACATGGCCAGCTTCAAGAACCTCTGCGCACGCCGCCCGGAGCTGGACTTCGACGCATTCTGGAACGAAGGCTCCAAGGCCGAGCTGTACCACTTCATCGGCAAGGACATCGTCAATTTCCACGCCCTGTTCTGGCCAGCCATGCTCGAAGGTGCCGGCTTCCGCAAGCCGACTGCGGTCAACGTGCACGGCTACCTGACCGTGAACGGCGCCAAGATGTCCAAGTCGCGCGGCACCTTCATCAAGGCCCGCACCTACCTGGACCACCTGCAGCCGGAATACCTGCGCTACTACTACGCCGCCAAGCTTGGCCGTGGCGTCGACGACCTCGACCTGAACCTCGAGGACTTCGTGCAGAAGGTCAACTCCGACCTGGTCGGCAAGGTGGTCAACATCGCCAGCCGTTGCGCCGGCTTCATCCACAAGGGCAATGCTGGCGTGATGGTCGCTGGCGATGCTGCGCCGGAGCTGACCGAGGCCTTCCTCGCTGCCGCCCCGTCGATTGCCGAAGCCTATGAAGGCCGCGATTTCGGCCGCGCGATGCGCGAGATCATGGCCCTGGCCGACCGCGCCAACGCCTGGATCGCCGACAAGGCGCCGTGGTCGCTGGCCAAGCAGGAAGGCAAGCAGGACGAAGTCCAGGCCATCTGCGCCCAGGGCATCAACCTGTTCCGCCAACTGGTGATCTTCCTCAAACCGGTGCTGCCGCTGCTCGCCGCGGATGCCGAGGCGTTCCTCAACGTCGCGCCGCTGACCTGGAACGACCATCAATCGCGCCTGGAAAACCACCAGCTGAACCCGTTCAAGGCCCTGATGAGCCGTATCGAACCGGCGAAGGTCGAAGCCATGGTCGCCGCCAGCAAGGAAGACCTGCTGGCCGCCGAAGCCCAAGCGCCGGCCGGCAACGGCGAGCTGAGCAAGGACCCGCTGTCTGCCGAAATCGAGTTCGACACCTTTGCCGCCGTCGACCTGCGCGTCGCGCTGATCGTCAAGGCTGAGGCCGTGCCTGGCGCCGACAAGCTGCTGCAACTGACCCTGGACATCGGCGACGAGCGCCGTAACGTGTTCTCCGGCATCAAGTCGGCCTACCCGGACCCCTCCCAGCTGGAAGGCCGCCTGACCATGATGGTGGCCAACCTCAAGCCGCGCAAAATGCGCTTTGGCGTGTCCGAGGGCATGGTCATGGCAGCCGGCCCTGGTGGCGAAGAGATCTACCTGCTCAGCCCTGACAGCGGCGCCAAGCCAGGTCAGCGCATCAAGTAAGCCTCCTGCCCCGGCCCAACCGCCGGGGCAACTCCATCTGCAGCGCCAATGCCGGACGTTGCAGGCGATTCCCGGCTATCGTCATTCACATGAACGACTACCTGCTGATCCTGGCCAGCGCCGCGCTGTTCAGCCACCTGCTCTTGCAACAACAGCCGCTGAGCCGGCTGCGCCTGCAGGTGTGTGGCCTGGCAGGCGCCTTGTCGATCGCACTCGGGGCAAGCGGCGGGCTAGCGCTGGAACGGCTGATCGTGGCGCCCTGGCAGTTGCAGGACCTGCGCCTGTTCCTGCTACTGCCCTGGCTGGCACTCCTGGCATGGGGCGTACCGCAGGTGCTGGGCAGGCTGCGTGCGCAGTGGCCGACCAGCAACCTTGCGCTGCCATTGCTGGGCAACGCCTTGCTGCTGGGCCTGGCGCTGCAAGTGACGGGAGATGACACCTCAGCACTTGCAACGTTGCGCTGGGGGGCATTGGCCGGCCTGGGTTTCTGGCTTGCGCTGGTACTGTTCGACGACCTGCACCAACGCTGCCAGCACGCTGAAATACCGGCCGCTCTGCGCGGTTTGCCCATTTCATTGATCGGCGCAGGTGTCATGGCCCTGGCGTTCTCCGGATTCAACGGACTTTTCACGCAATGAACTTGATTCAACGCATCGATGCCCTGTTGCCGCAAACCCAATGTGGCAAATGCGGCCACAACGGCTGTCGGCCCTACGCCGAAGGCCTGGCAGCGGGCGAGGCCATCAACAAGTGCCCGCCAGGCGGCAGCGAGACCATCGCCGCGCTGGCCACGCTGCTCGAGGCGCCACTGCTTGCGCCTGACCCGCTGCGAGGTAGCGCACCACCGCAGGTCGCCTACATTCGTGAGGCCGAATGCATCGGTTGCACCAAGTGCATACAGGCCTGCCCGGTCGATGCCATTGTCGGCGCTGCCAAGCTGATGCACACGGTCGTTGCCAGCGAATGCACCGGCTGTGACCTTTGCCTGGCTCCCTGCCCGGTCGACTGCATCGACATGCAGCCTCTGCCGCCGACAGTGGTGCCGATTGTCAGCGGCCTGGCCCACTCCCCCGAGCAGCTGCAGGCCCGCCACCAGCGCCGCGATCATGCGCGCCAGCGCCATGAACAGCGAAACGCCCGCCTGCAACGCGATATCGCTCGCAAAGAGGCTCAGCGCCTGGCACGTACGGCCGACGCCACAAAGGGCGCGGCAGACCCGATCAAGGCCGCCCTCGAACGGATCAAGGCGCAAAAAGCCGCCGCTGCCGATGCTGCGCCCACGGCGGCCAGACACGACCATGGCAAGCCCTGACCCACGGCAACGCAAAGCGATGGGCCTGGTGCTGCTGGCCTGCATGCCCGGCCTGCTCGCAGCGTTCTGGACGCAGGGCTGGGGCGTGCTGTTCAGCCTGTTGCTGTGCGCCAGTAGTGCATTGAGTTGCGAAGCGGTACTGCTGGCGGTGCGTCGCCAGCCTGTTGTAACGGCACTGAACGATGGCAGTGCCCTGGTGACTGCCGTGCTGCTGGCCATTGCATTGCCTGTATCAGCGCCCTGGTGGTTACCAGTGACTGCTGCAGGCATTGCCATTGGCGTCGGCAAGCAGGCCTTTGGCGGCGTGGGCCGCAATCTGTTCAACCCGGCCATGGTCGGTTACGCCTTTGTGCTGCTGAACTTTCCGCTGCACATGACCCACTGGCCCAACCACGCCGTTGGCTTTTTCGACAGCCTGCAGCTGGTGTCTGGCGCTGGCAACCAGATCGATGCCTGGGCGGGGCCGACCATTCTCGATGGCCTGCGCCACAACCGCAGCCTGACCATCGAAGAGCTGTTCGCCAGCCACCCCGGTTTTGGCAATGTGGGCGGCCGCAGCAGCGAATGGATCAATCTGGCATTACTGTTCGGTGGGCTGTTTCTCTGGCAGCGCAAGGTCATCAGCTGGCATGCCCCGGCAGGCCTGCTGGCCGGCCTGTTCCTGTTCAGCCTGCTGGCCTGGAATGGCTCCGGCTCGGATTCGAACGGCTCGCCACTGCTGCATCTGTTCAGCGGCTCAACCATGCTGGCGGCGTTCTTCATCGCCACGGAGCCGGTGTCTGGCCCCAAGGCCAACCTGGCCAGGCTGCTGTTCGGCTTTGGCGCAGGCACGCTGATCTACCTGATTCGCACCTGGGGCAGCTACCCGGATGGCACGGCATTCGCCATCCTGTTGATGAACCTGGCGGCGCCCGCCCTGGATCGCTTCGCCTTGCGCCGCCAAGAGGCCTCGCCATGATCGCCCCCATTCGCAGCAGCCTGCTGCTACTTGCCGTCGGCGGGTTGGCAATAGCGTTCACGCTGGCCTGGCAGCACTGGACTCGCCCCGCCATCGTCGATGCCGAGCACCGGCTACTGGCACGCCGGTTTCTGGCGGTGTTGCCCGCGCAAAGTTACGACAACCGCCCCCTGGACAGCGCGTTGCCATTGCCGGCCGAACAGCCATTGCACAGCACGATCCTCGCGGCGTACCGCGCGACCCAAGGCACGCTGCCAACAGCCATCGTGCTGGTAAGCCAGGTCCAGGGCTATGCCGGCCCGATCAAGCTGAGCATTGCCATCGACGCTGAAGGCCGCCTGATCGGCACCCGGGTGATCGAACAGCAGGAAAGCCCTGGGCTGGGCGGCCAGATTGCCGATCCGCAGTCTGGCTGGCTGGCCCAGTTTGCCAAGCACGGCCTTGGCGATCGCTGGGCGCTCAGGCGCGACCAAGGCGACTTCGACCAGCTGGCCGGGGCAACCGTTACGTCCCGGGCCGTCATCGACGCCCAACAGGAGGCGTTGCGCTATTTTGACCAGCACCGCAGCGAACTGCTCGGAGCCCCCGGCCATGAATAGATTCTGCCTGCTGGTAACCGGCCTGGCTGCGCTGCTTGGCGCCACCCGCACCTTCACCCAGGCGGCAGGCATCGGCGCGTGCATGCTCGTGCTAGCCCTTTTCCACCAAGCCTCGCTGAGCCTGCTGCGGCCAACACTCAGCGGCGCGAGGTACTGGTTGGCAAGCCTGCTGCTGCTTGCTGCGCTTGCCAGCTGCCTGCAACTGGCCCTGCGGGCCTGGGCATTGCCATTGGCGCTGACGCTTGGTTATTTTCCGGCACTGATCTGCCTGCAATGCCTTGTCATCGACACATTGCTGCCAAAAGAAGGGCGCTGGCGGCAACTGCTGCTCCACCTGAGTGGCCTGCTGCTCGCCTGCCTGTTGCTCGGCGCGAGTCGCCAATGGCTGGCCGAGATAGCAGGCATGCACCTGGCCATCCTGCCATCCGGTGGGCTGCTACTGCTCGGCGCGCTACTGGCCCTGTACAATCGGCTACGCCCCACCCTCACACGTCGTCAAGGAAAGCGTTGACCCCATGAATGCCGCCAAACGCCTGGAGATCTTTCGCAGGCTGCACGAAGACAATCCGGACCCGAAAACGGAACTGGCCTACACCACCCCATTCGAGCTCCTGGTTGCCGTGACGCTTTCGGCGCAGTCCACCGATGTCGGCGTCAACAAGGCCACCGCGCGCCTGTTTCCGGTCGCCAATACGCCGCAAGCCATCTACGCGCTTGGTATCGAAGGGCTGAGCGAATACATCAAGACCATCGGCCTCTACAACAGCAAGGCCAAGAACGTCATCGAGGCGTGCCGGCTGTTGATCGAGCGCCATGGCGGCGAAGTGCCGCAGACCCGAGAAGCACTGGAAGCGTTGCCGGGCGTGGGGCGCAAGACCGCCAATGTGGTGCTCAACACCGCCTTCCGCCAGCCGACCATGGCCGTGGACACGCACATCTTCCGGGTCAGCAACCGCACCGGCATCGCGCCTGGCAAGACCGTGCTCGAGGTCGAGAAGAAACTGGTCAAGTTCGTCCCCAAGGATTACCTGCTCGACGCTCACCATTGGCTCATCCTGCATGGCCGTTACGTATGCCAGGCACGCAAGCCGCGTTGCGGTAGCTGCCGCATCGAAGATTTGTGCGAATACAAGCACAAGACCTCCGACGATTGAGCCAATAGCAAAAACAGCTGCATTGCGATTGAAAAAATCTTTTTTACCGGACTTCGCTTTCTCGCTATAAGGACGGCCAATGGCCCTTTGGCTTGGAGCGACTCATGAGTACCGATAAAGACGACCTGTCGATCGAAGATGACTTTGCTACCGCTGACGACGAAGCGGAGCCTCAGGTAGAAACCGCGAAGACCAACCTGAGCAAGCGTCGTACCATTGACAACCTTCTCGAAGAGCGACGCCTGCAACGGCAACTCGCCGATTTCGACTACGATCTGTAGCCTTACGCAAAGCCTCCTTCGCGGAGGCTTTGTGGATGCAGGGCTCAGTTCAGACCATGACGCCGGGCCAATTCGATCAGGTCCACCAGCGAGTGGGCATTCAGCTTCAGCAGCAGGCGGGTCTTGTAGGTGCTGACCGTCTTGTTGCTGAGGAACATGCTGTCGGCAATCTCCTTGTTGGAGCGCCCGCGTGCAAGCTGCTGCAGCACCATCATCTCCCTTGCCGACAGGCGATCAACCATTTCCGCCTCACTGGCCCCCCCCACCCGGCCATGGGACTTGTGCAATGCCTGGTTCGGGAAGTAACTGTAACCAGAGAGCACAGCCTTGATGGCACTGAGTAGTTCGGTAAGTTCCTGCTGCTTGCACACATAGCCTGAGGCCCCCGCCTGCATGCAGCGCATGGAGAAATGCCCCGGTGCCTGGGAAGTCAGCACCAGAACTCGGCTGCCAGGGCTGGCCGCGGCCATGCGGGCAATGACCTCCAGCCCGTCGAGTTTGGGGATGCCGATATCCAGTACAACAATATCGGGAAGGTGTTCGCGAGTGAGCTGCAAGGCCGCTATACCGTTGTCGGTTTCCGCAACAACATCGTAGCCATGTCGCTCCATCAGCATGCGCACTGCCAAGCGTATGACCGGATGATCATCCACGATAAGGACTTTATTCATGCGATATCCATCATTCATTATTCTGCTTTGACGACTGCCTCACCATAACCGAGCAGAACGCTCAATGGCGCGTCAATTCCCCGCCCAAGTAGCCGAATAGATGAACCTTACGTCGGTTTGGGAATTTTCCTACAAGAAAAATTTAAAGCCTTCTCAAGAATGTGCTTACGAACTCGCGAATCAAACCTGATCGACTCGCTCACCCCATCAACCACGTCGACAAATTCCCTCCCCGGGAAAAATTCCACAATTTAGTTGAGCCAGTCAGTAGGTTATTGATAAGCGGAACAAGCAGGAGGCAATAACCATGACCGATAACCAACCAGTGGCTCCGCTGACGATAATCGCCATCTTCGCTGGCATCATCGAAGCTTCTGCCTTGGCAACCTTGCCTTTTCTCAGTGAAAAAAGTCAGACGTACTACACCTGGTTCCTTGTAGGGTTCCCATTCTTTCTCACTGCCCTGTTCTTTCTCACCCTGAACTTCAACTACAAATCCTTTTACAAACCTGACCTGGCCGAGCAGAAGAACATCCCTGAACAAGCGGTACATCCCGACATGCAAGAAACTGTAACCATGATGTTCTCCGGCCCAGACGCGCAGAAACTTATAGAACAACAAATCATGCAAGCCATTAAGCAACCGCAGGTCGAAAACAGGCACTGGCAACTGTGCAATATGGATCTGCAGCAGTGCGTGCGTCTTTCCACCACCCGCATGCCTGAGGATCGCCCCCATGGCCGCTGATCAGAGCACGTTTCAGAAGGCAAAAAAAACCCGGCCAGAGCCGGGTTGTTTTTGCCACTTCAGCCAGATGCTCAGAGCATCTCGCGGCCTTTGTTGGCAGCGATACGCATGCGCAGCGCGTTGAGCTTGATGAAGCCAGCAGCATCGGCCTGGTTGTAGGCGCCGCCGTCTTCTTCGAAGGTCGCGATGTTGGCATCGAACAGCGAGTCGTCCGACTTGCGGCCAACCACGATGACGTTGCCCTTGTACAGCTTCAGGCGCACGACGCCGTTAACGTTGACCTGCGAAGCGTCGATCATCTTCTGCAGCATCAGGCGCTCCGGGCTCCACCAGTAGCCGGTGTAGATCAGGCTGGCGTACTTCGGCATCAGCTCGTCTTTCAGGTGAGCGACTTCGCGGTCCAGGGTGATCGACTCGATGGCGCGGTGCGCCTTGAGCATGATGGTGCCACCAGGGGTTTCGTAGCAGCCACGGGACTTCATGCCCACGTAACGGTTCTCTACGATGTCCAGACGGCCGATACCGTTGGCGCCGCCGATGCGGTTCAGTTCGGCAAGCACGGTGGCCGGGGTCATGTCGACGCCGTCGATGGCGACGATGTCACCATTGCGGTAGGTCAGCTCGATGTAGGTAGCCTGGTCCGGGGCATTCTCTGGCGAGACGCTCCAGCGCCACATGTCTTCTTCGTGCTCGGTCCAGGTATCTTCCAGGACACCGCCTTCGTAGGAGATGTGCAGCAGGTTGGCGTCCATCGAGTACGGCGACTTCTTCTTGCCGTGGCGCTCGATCGGGATGCCGTGCTTCTCGGCGTAGTCCATCAGCTTTTCGCGGGACAGCAGGTCCCACTCGCGCCATGGGGCGATGACCTTGACGCCAGGCTTGAGGGCGTAGGCACCCAGCTCGAAGCGGACCTGGTCGTTACCCTTGCCGGTAGCGCCGTGGGAAATGGCGTCGGCGCCGGTTTCGTTGGCGATTTCGATCAGGCGCTTGGCGATCAGCGGGCGAGCGATGGAAGTACCCAGCAGGTACTCGCCTTCGTATACGGTATTGGCGCGGAACATCGGGAAGACGAAATCACGCACGAACTCTTCGCGCAGGTCGTCGATGTAGATCTCTTTTACGCCCATCGCCTGCGCTTTGGCGCGGGCCGGCTCGACTTCTTCGCCCTGACCCAGGTCAGCGGTGAAGGTCACCACTTCGCAGTTGTAGGTATCCTGCAGCCACTTGAGAATCACCGAAGTATCAAGGCCGCCGGAATACGCCAGTACGACCTTTTTTACGTCCGCCATGCCATCACTCCACGGGGTTGTACGGAAAGGGACCGATTCTACCGGCGTTGCGGATAAATTTACAGTGGGGCGACAGCTTCTGACGACAAAGCGACAGGAACGGTCAGCGGCGCGACGTGCTTGCCGCAGCAGCATCTGCGCTCGGTCTCACAGGCGACAAATGTTCTGATGCATGCACCTGCCAGCCATGCCGATATCAGGGCGCCTTAGCCCCAGGAGCCGCTGCTGGCACCTGCTGCTGCACTGGCTGCACCACCGGCTTCTCCGCCATCGCCACCCGATCCAGTTCGATGTTCACCCGCCGGTTACGCGCCCGATTGGCCGGGCTGTTGTTCTTCACCAGCGGATAGCGCTCGCCATGGAAGCGCACGACAATCTGCTCTTCCGGCACACCATGGGCCTTGAAGTAATCGGCCACAGCCAAGGCCCGACGCCGCGAAGTGTCGCGATTGGTCAGGCGGTTACCACTGTTGTCGGAGTGGCCGTTGAGCTCGATGTGGTTCACCGTCGGGTCAGCCTTCAGGTAATCGAGGATCACGTCCAGCCGCGCACGGGCATCGGCGTCCAGGTCGAAGCCACCGCCGGGGAAGCCGACTTGGGTCTGGCGCACCTGGTCATAGTTCATCGGCAGCATCTTGCTGGCGCAGGCCTGATAGTCGCTGTACGCCTTGGCGAAGCTGACCGGCAGCACGCGTACTTCAATCGCCCGCCCACCTTCGCCGGTGTAGTTGCGCACCACCGTACTGCGGCCATCGAGCAGGCCGTTGATCAGGCGGCTGGCCTGGCTCTGCGACGAGCTGAACAGCACGCCGCTGCGGGCCATGCGGACGGCGCCAAGGTTCACATCACTGCGCCCCGGCTGCCAAGGGGCAGCGGCAGCCAGCAAGGTGGCCGAACCTGCACCCAGCACATTGCTGTGCGAACGCAGCTGGAACACCGGTTGCTCACCAGCCTTGCGCACGAACTCGCCACTGCCGAAACCGTCGATCGGCTGGATCAGGCGGCATTCGAACTGGTCACCCTCGACTTTCCAGGCGACATTCTCCATGCGGGTCTGGAAGGTCAGTGCGCCGGCCGGCAGGCTGGCGACAAGGGTCAACAGGGCTAGGTAACGCTGGCGCACGGGCGGCTCCACAAATTCTGACGGCTTACAGGCAGGCTATCGGACGCTTGCCGGAAAACTTGATAGCCGTGCTCGGACCGGGGTTTTCCGGTAGCATTGGGGCCTGAGTTCGACCCGCCTGGAATTCCCAATGTCCGATCGCCTGACCCTCCTGCGTCCCGACGACTGGCACATCCATCTGCGCGATGGTGCCGTCCTGCCCCATACCGTTGGCGATGTGGCGCGTACTTTCGCCCGTGCCATCATCATGCCTAACCTGGTTCCGCCGGTGCGCAATGCCGTCGAAGCTGGCGCCTACCGTGAGCGCATCCTTGCCGCTCGCCCGGCTGGCAGCCGCTTTGAACCGCTGATGGTACTGTACCTCACCGACCGCACCAGCCCCGAGGACATCCGCGCGGCCAAGGCCAGCGGTATCGTCTACGCCGCCAAGCTGTACCCGGCTGGCGCGACGACCAACTCCGATTCGGGCGTGACCAGCATCGACAACATCTTCCCGGCCATCGAGGCACTGGCGGAAGTCGGCATGCCATTGCTGGTGCACGGTGAAGTGACCCGCAGCGAGATCGACGTGTTCGACCGCGAGAAGCGCTTCATCGACGAGCACATGCGCCGCCTGGTCGAACGCTTCCCGACCCTGAAAGTGGTGTTCGAGCACATCACCACGGGCGACGCCGCGCAGTTCGTCACCGAAGCCCCGGCCAACGTCGGTGCGACCATCACGGCCCAGCACCTGCTGTACAACCGCAACCACATGCTGGTCGGCGGTATCCGCCCGCACTTCTATTGCCTGCCGATCCTCAAGCGCAACACCCACCAGGTGGCGCTGCTGGACGCGGCCACCAGCGGCAACCCGAAGTTCTTCCTCGGCACCGACTCGGCACCGCATGCCCGTCACGCCAAGGAAGCCGCCTGCGGTTGCGCCGGTTGCTACACCGCATACGCTGCCATCGAGATGTACGCCGAGGCATTCGAGCAGCGCAATGCACTGGACAAGCTGGAAGGCTTTGCCAGCCTGCACGGCCCGGCCTTCTATGGCCTGCCGGCAAACACCGACACCATCACCCTGGTCCGCGAAGAATGGACCGCCCCGGACAGCCTGCCATTCGGCGAGCAGACCGTGATCCCGCTGCGCGCCGGTGAGAAACTGCGCTGGCGCCTGCTGGAGGACAACGCGTGAGCGAAGACCTGTACGAAGACGACCAGGACGGTCAGGTCGGCAGCGGTTCGCGCCACCCGATGGCCGAGCGCTTCCGTGGCTATCTGCCGGTAGTCGTGGATGTCGAGACTGGCGGCTTCAACAGCGCCACCGACGCCCTGCTGGAAATTGCCGCAGTGACCATTGGCATGGACGAAAAGGGCTTCCTGTTCCCCGAGCACACCTACTTCTACCGGGTCGAGCCGTTCGAAGGGGCCAACATCGAGCCGGCCGCGCTGGAGTTCACCGGTATCAAGCTGGACCACCCGCTGCGCATGGCAGTGAGCGAAGAAAGCGCGCTCACCGACATCTTCCGTGGTGTGCGCAAGGCGCTTAAGGCCAATGGCTGCAAACGGGCGATCCTGGTCGGCCACAACAGCAGCTTCGACCTTGGCTTCCTCAATGCGGCGGTAACGCGTAACGATATCAAGCGTAACCCGTTCCACCCGTTCTCCAGCTTCGACACCGCGACCCTGGCTGGCCTGGCTTACGGCCAGACCGTGCTGGCGCGTGCCTGCCAGAGCGCCGACATCGACTTCGATGGCCGTGAGGCGCACTCGGCGCGTTACGACACCGAGAAGACGGCCGAGCTGTTCTGCGGCATCGTCAACCGCTGGAAGGAAATGGGCGGCTGGCGCGACTTCAACGATTAAGCTGCAAGCTTCAAGCGACAAGGAAAAGCAGGCCGCATGCGCTGTGCGTTTTACTTGTAGCTTGCCGCTTGAACCTTGAAGCAAAAAAAACCGGCCACATGGGCCGGTTTTTTCATGCGCGCGGCAATTACAGCTTGCCAGCGTTCTCGCTCAGGTAAGCAGCAACGCCTTCTGGCGAAGCGGTCATGCCCTGGTCGCCTTTTTTCCAGTTGGCAGGGCAGACTTCGCCGTGCTCTTCGTGGAATTGCAGGGCGTCGACCAGACGCAGCAGCTCGTCCATGTTACGGCCCAGTGGCAGGTCGTTGACGATCTGCGAACGCACAACACCGTTGGTGTCGATCAGGAAGGCGCCACGGAAGGCTACGCCGCCTTCGGACTCGACGTCGTAGGCCTTGCAGATTTCGTGGGTGATGTCGGCAGCCAGGGTGTACTTGACCTGGCCGATACCGCCGGCGTTGACCGGGGTGTTACGCCATGCGTTGTGGGTGAAGTGCGAGTCGATCGAAACGCCGATCACTTCAACGTTGCGCGCCTGGAAGTCAGGGATGCGGTTGTCCAGAGCGATCAGCTCGGACGGGCAGACGAAGGTGAAGTCCAGTGGGTAGAAGAACACCAGGCCGTACTTGCCCTTGATGGCCGAAGCCAGGTTGAAGCTGTCGACGATTTCGCCGTTGCCCAGGACGGCTGGGACGGTGAAGTCGGGGGCTTGTTTGCCAACGAGTACGCTCATTGTAATCTCCTAGTGAGAGTGGAAAACCGTTTGCCGGGCCAAGCAGGCTTGCCCGACATCCAACAAAGGCTGACCATCATACACGGCTTCCAGTGACAGGCCGAATGCAACCGTCGGTCGCTCAAGGACGGCCCTTTCAGAAAGTCCTTTGACAAGCATTCTCATTAACATTAAGCTCCAACCCATCGACTCAACCCGCGATGGTCAGCCCCTATGTATGTGTGTCTTTGTGTCGGCGTCACCGACGGACAGATCCGCGATGCGATCTATGAAGGATGCTGCAGTTACAAGGAAGTCCGAGCGGCGACCAATGTCGCCAGCCAGTGCGGCAAATGCGCCTGCCTGGCCAAGCAGGTGGTCCGCGAGACCCTCACCGATTTGCAGGTGAGCCAGCAAGCCGCCCTGCCCTATCCGGTGGAATTTACTGCTGCCTGATATTACAGAATTTGAAGAACCGGACCTCGTGTCCGGTTTTTTTATGCCTGAATATCAATAAGTTAGCCTTCCAACGCGGTTCACAAACATTCTTATTCCTATTAATTTTCACTTATTATTCAAACACTTAGGTTTGACAGCACTCCGTCACAGGCTCAAACTTCGCGGTATTGGCACACTTCTACAGGGCAGGAACCCGACATGAAAGGCGACGTAAGCGTCATCCAGCATCTCAACAAGATCCTCGGAAACGAGCTGGTCGCGATCAACCAGTACTTCCTGCACGCGCGCATGTACGAAGATTGGGGCCTGAACAAGCTCGGCAAGCACGAGTACAAAGAATCCATCGACGAGATGAAACACGCTGACAAACTGATCAAGCGTATTCTCTTCCTCGAAGGCATTCCCAACGTTCAGGACCTGGGCAAGCTGCTGATCGGCGAGCACACCAAAGAGATGCTCGAGTGCGACCTGAAGATCGAACAGAAAGGCCTGGCCGACCTGAAAGCTGCCATCGCGCACTGCGAAACCGCTGGCGACTTCGGCTCGCGTGACATGCTCGAAGACATCCTCGAATCCGAGGAAGAGCACATCGACTGGCTGGAAACCCAGCTGGGCCTGATCGACAAGATCGGCATCGAGAACTACCTGCAGTCGCAGATGGGCGAAGAATAAGATTCTCGTCCCATAAAAAAACCCGCGTTGAGCGGGTTTTTTTATGGCTGCCTGATGATCAGGCTTCGGAGGCCTTGGCCTTGGCGGCGGCGTCCTTGATCAGGGCCTGCAGCTCACCCGTCTCGAACATTTCCAGCATGATGTCGCTACCGCCAACCAGCTCACCGGCTACCCACAGTTGCGGGAAGGTCGGCCAGTTGGCGTATTTTGGCAGGTTGGCGCGGATTTCCGGGTTCTGCAGGATGTCGACGTAGGCGAACTTCTCGCCGCAACCCATCACAGCCTGCGATGCCTTGGCCGAGAACCCGCACTGCGGGGCATTCGGCGAGCCTTTCATGTAAAGCAGAATGGTGTTGTTGGCAATCTGCTCTTTGATCGTATCGATGATATCCATCTAGCACCTCAGCTGAACTTTCCGACGCTATCGTCGGCACGGTGACGCATTGTATCGGAAAGCCGAGCAGCGTGCTCGGCCTTACCATTGCTCATGCGGCCTCGACCTGCACGGGCACGCCATTGAGCGCAGCATTACCGGAAACCGGGTCACGCAGGCGCTCGTCGGTGAGGTCGTTGGCACTCACACCGGCTTGTGCCTGGGCAACCTGAAGCTGCACGCCCTGGCGACCATGGCCGAAGCCATGGGGCAGGCTGACCACCCCGGGCATGATGTCTTCACTGGCCTGCACTTCGACCTCCAGCGTGCCGGTACGCGAGCGGATACGCACCCGCTGGCCATCCTGCAATTGCCGGCTGTGCATATCCTGCGGGTGCATCAGCAGTTGATGACGCGGCTTGCCTTTGACCAGGCGATGGAAGTTGTGCATCCACGAATTGTTGCTGCGCACGTGACGGCGACCGATCAGCAGCAACTCGCCCGGTGCAGGAGGCGCCTGCAGGGCCAACCGCTGCAGGTCATCGAGCAGCACCTGTGGCGCCGCCTCGACGGCTTTGCTGGCGGTTGCCAGGCGCGTCGCCAGGTTGGCGCGCAACGGCCCCAGGTCAAGCCCGTGAGGGTGCTCGTCCAGCGCCTGCAGCGAGAGCTTCCAGGCACTGGCTTCACCATAGCGCCCCTTGCGCAGGGCCAGGTCGATCATCTGCGCTGGCGGCCAGGTCGGTTTCAGTTCCAGTTCGGCCCGCTTGGCGAACGCCTGCGCGAGGCCGACGAAAATCTCCCAGTCGTGCAGGGCACCTGCCGGCTTGGCCAGGATAGCGCGATTGAAACGGGTCACATTGCGCACGGCCAGCAGGTTGAAGGTGCTGTCGTAATGGTCGTTTTCCAGCGCCGAGGTCGAAGGCAGGATCAGATCGGCGTGGCGGGTGGACTCATTGATGTAGAGGTCGATGCTGAGCATGAACTCGAGCCCCTCCAGCGCCGCATCCAGCTGCCGGCCATTGGGCGTAGACAGCACCGGATTGCCGGCGACCGTCACCAGGGCGCGCACCTGGCCTTCCCCGGGGCTCAGCATCTCCTCGGCCAGGGCCGCCACCGGCAGCTCGCCAGCGTACTCCGGCAAGCCCGAAACCCGGCTCTGCCAGGCATTGAAATGGCCACCTGAAGTGGTCGCCACCAGATCCACCGCAGGCTCTGTGCACAGCGCCCCACCCTCTCGGTCGAGGTTGCCGGTCACCAGGTTGATCAGCTGCACCAGCCAGTGGCACAGGGTGCCGAACGCCTGGGTCGAAACCCCCATGCGCCCATAGCAGACCGCCTTGTCCGCAGCGGCAAAGTCCCGCGCCAGTTGGCGTATCTGGGTGGCGGCGATGCCGCACTGTGCGCTCATCGCTTCTGCGCTGAACGGCGCGATCGCTTCACGCACTTGCTGCAGGCCGCTGACCGGCAAATGCGAGCCGCGCGCGAGGTCCTCATCGAACAAGGTATTGAGCAGGCCACAAAGCAAGGCCGCATCACCGCCGGGCCGGATGAACAGATGATGGTCGGCCATGGCGGCGGTTTCGCTGCGCCGGGGATCGACCACCACCAGGCGTCCACCTCGCCCCCGCAGGGCTTTCAGGCGCTTCTCGACATCGGGTACGGTCATGATGCTGCCATTGGACGCCAGCGGGTTGCCGCCGAGGATCAGCATGAAGTCGGTGTGGTCGATATCCGGGATCGGCAACAGCAGGCCATGGCCGTACATCAGGTGGCTGGTCAGGTGCTGCGGCAACTGGTCGACCGAGGTGGCAGAGAAGCGGTTGCGGGTCTTGAGCAGGCCGAGGAAGTAGTTGCTGTGAGTCATCAGCCCATAGTTGTGCACGCTGGGGTTGCCCTGGTAGACCGCCACGGCATTGCGCCCATGCGCCTGCTGGACTGCCCACAGCCTGTCGGCGGCCAAGGCAAAGGCCTCGCCCCAGCCGATCGGCTGCCACTCGCTCCCTACCCGCCGGTGCGGCTGGCGCAGGCGGTCCGGGTCGTTCTGGATGTCCTGCAGGGCTACCGCCTTGGGGCAGATGTGCCCCCTGCTGAACGGGTCCTGCGGGTCGCCCTTGATCGAGCTGATCAGCGCCCGCCCGTCGTCTTCGTGGCTGACTTCGATGTTCAGGCCGCAGATCGCTTCGCACAGGTGACAGGCACGGTGATGCAGGGTCTTGGTCATGGCCGCCTCTGCCTTGTTGTTGTAAGGGGTCGTCGAGCAATGACTATGCGCCGCAGCCCTTGCGCCGGCCAGCGCGCTTCGCGGCGTGAATCCCGCGACATCAGGCGCGCGATTCGCGACAGCCATTTGCCAAATTGCCAGCAAGCCGTGTACAACCTTCTGTAGCAAATAAAAAACAGCACAGGCTCAAGGGGTACGACACCCTTTGCAACATCTTATGAACGAGCTGCTGTTTCCCCTCTTGGTTTCAGGCGACATTTAATTATAGTATTGCGCCTTTCCCCATTTCGTCCGCCCCGTGCGGCTTACGCCGCAGGTCACTCCCGTTGTCAAAAAAAACCATACGGTCGACCTGCATACCGTTGCAGATAAGGTAGTCAATCATGAGCGCTAGGCACTTTCTCTCCCTGCTGGATTTCACCACCGACGAATTGCTCGGTGTGATCCGCCGAGGCATCGAGCTGAAGGACCTGCGCAAGCGAAGCGTGCTGTTCGAGCCGCTGAAAAACCGCGTGCTGGGCATGATTTTCGAGAAGTCCTCGACCCGTACCCGCGTGTCGTTCGAAGCGGGCATGATCCAGCTCGGTGGCCAGGCCATCTTCCTCTCGCCGCGCGACACCCAGCTGGGCCGTGGCGAACCGATCGGCGACAGCGCCATCGTGTTGTCGAGCATGCTTGACGTGGTAATGATCCGTACCCACGCCCACAGCACCCTGACCGAATTCGCCGCCAAATCCCGCGTGCCGGTGATCAACGCCCTGTCCGACGAGTCGCACCCGTGCCAGCTGCTGGCCGACATGCAGACCTTCCTCGAGCACCGCGGCTCGATCCAGGGCAAGACCGTGGCCTGGATCGGTGACGGCTTCAACATGTGCAACTCGTACATCGAAGCGGCCAAGCAGTTCGACTTCCAGCTGCGTATCGCCTGCCCGGAAGGCTATGAGCCCGATCCACGCTTCATGGCCCTGGGTGGCGACCACGTGCAGATCGTCCGCGATCCGCAAGAAGCCGTGCGCGGTGCGCACCTGGTGACCACGGATGTCTGGACTTCCATGGGTCAGGAAGAGGAAACTGCACGGCGCCTGGCGCATTTCGCGCCTTACCAGGTCACCCGCGCACTGCTCGACCTGGCGGCACCTGACGCCCTGTTCATGCACTGCCTGCCCGCCCACCGGGGCGAGGAAATCAGCCATGACCTGCTCGACGACCCTCGCTCGGTCGCCTGGGACCAGGCTGAGAACCGCTTGCATGCACAGAAGGCCCTTCTCGAATTTCTTGTCGAACCGGCTTACCACCACGCATGAGTCAACCCTTACTGCTCAACCTGCGCAACCTCGCCTGCGGCTACGGCGAGCAGCGCATCGTCCAGAACCTCAACCTGCACCTGAACGCAGGCGACATCGGTTGCCTGCTGGGCTCGTCGGGTTGCGGCAAGACCACCACCCTGCGTGCCATCGCCGGCTTCGAGCCGGTGCACGAGGGTGAAATCCAGCTGGCTGGCGAGGTGATTTCCCGCGCAGGCTTCACCCTGGCCCCGGAAAAACGCCGGATCGGCATGGTGTTTCAGGACTACGCCCTGTTCCCGCACCTGACCGTTGCACAGAACATCGCCTTCGGCATCGCCAAGCACCCGAGCCAGGCGAAAGTGATTGAAGAGATGCTCGAACTGGTCAAGCTCGGCGGCCTCGGCGGGCGCTACCCGCACGAGCTGTCGGGTGGCCAGCAACAGCGTGTGGCCCTGGCGCGCGCGCTGGCCCCTGAGCCTCAACTGCTACTGCTCGACGAGCCGTTCTCCAACCTCGACGTGGAACTGCGCCGGCGCCTCAGCCACGAAGTGCGCGACATCCTCAAGAGCCGCGGCACCAGTGCAATCCTGGTGACCCATGACCAGGAAGAAGCGTTTGCCGTCAGCGATCACGTCGGCGTGTTCAAGGAAGGCCGGCTGGAGCAGTGGGATACCCCCTACAACCTGTATCACGAACCGCAGACACCGTTCGTGGCCAGCTTCGTCGGCCAGGGTTACTTCATCCGTGGCCAGATGAGCAGCCATGAAGCGGTCAATACCGAACTGGGCGAGCTGCGTGGCAACCGCGCCTACACCATGGCGCCAGGCAGCTCGGTGGATGTGCTGCTGCGCCCTGATGACATCGTGCCGGCCCCAGGCAGCGCACTGCAGGCGAATATCGTTGGCAAGAGCTTCCTTGGCGCGTCGACGCTGTACCGTCTGCAGTTGCCCACTGGAAGCCAGCTCGAGGCGATCTTCCCGAGCCATATCGACCACCAGGTCGGTGAGGATGTGGGGATTGCGGTGAAGGCCGACCACCTGGTGCTGTTCCCGGTGCCGGGCAGTGTCTCGGCACAGTTGGCCCGCCAGGAGAATGGGGTTCGCCGGTACAGTTCGGCGACCTGATTCACATAGCTGGGGCTGCTTTGCAGCCCCAGCTATGTCAGCCTCTACCGATTCCGGCGAATTTGCCCTGGGTATGCTCGGCCAGCACCGCCGCCGCCAACTCGACCTCCAGCCCCCGCCGCCCGGCGCTGACATGGATGGTTGCAAAGTTCTGCGCGGTATCATCGATGAAAGTGCGCAGGCGCTTCTTCTGCCCCAACGGGCTGATTCCACCCACCAGATAGCCCGTTGCCCGCTGAGCCGCTGCCGGGTCGGCCATCTCGCATTTCTTCACCCCCGCCGCATGGGCCAGGGCCTTGAGGTCCAGCGTCCCCACCACAGGCACCACCGCCACCAGCAACTCGCCCTTCTCGCTGCTCGCCAGCAAGGTCTTGAACACCTGCTGCGGTTCGAGCCCTAGCTTTTCAGCCGCTTCCAGCCCATATGACGCCGACTTGGGGTCATGTTCATAACTGTGCACGCGATGTTCGGCGCGGGCTTTTTTCAAGAGGTCGAGTGCGGGGGTCATGCAGTGCTCCGGTCTGGGACAGCTCGCGGCTACTTTAGGGCAAATCCTACATCCCAGCCAGCCAATGGCTGACGCAGGCCTCTACTACGGGCATCAGCCTCTGAAACAGGCGACCAAAACGTGACTACCCGTTCACTTTCGACCTTTGACATCAGCGTTTCTTGTCTATATTTTTTCGTTTCTGAATAAATGGTGCTCTTTTAAGGTGCGCTTCTTAACTCCCGCCTGAGGTCAATGGGGATAGACATCAGGCTTTGCTGTCGAGCGCTTTGCGCCTCACAACAAAAACAACGAGGTCATACATGACGACTGCTCTACGCGAACCCACACTGTCCAGCCAATGCCTGGCCGAGTTTCTCGGCACCGCCTTGCTGATTTTCTTCGGCACCGGTTGCGTCGCCGCGCTCAAGGTCGCTGGCGCCAGCTTCGGTCTCTGGGAAATCAGCATCATCTGGGGCGTCGGCGTAAGCATGGCGATCTACCTCACTGCCGGCATTTCCGGCGCGCACCTGAACCCGGCCGTGAGCATCGCACTCACCCTGTTCGCCGGCTTCGACAAGCGCAAGCTGCCGTTCTACGCGCTTGCCCAGATCTGCGGTGCATTCTGTGGCGCCGCACTCGTTTACACGCTCTACAGCAACCTGTTCTTCGATTTCGAACAGGCCCACGCCATGTTGCGTGGCAGCGCCGAGAGCCTCGAGCTGGCCTCGGTATTCTCGACGTATCCGCACCCGTCACTGTCCACTGGCCAGGCGTTCCTGGTCGAAGTGGTGATCACCGCGATCCTGATGGCGGTGATCATGGCCCTGACCGATGACAACAACGGCCTGCCGCGCGGCGCCATGGCGCCGTTGCTGATCGGCCTGCTGATTGCCGTGATCGGCAGTGCCATGGGCCCGCTGACCGGCTTTGCGATGAACCCGGCCCGCGATTTCGGGCCCAAATTGATGACCTTCCTGGCTGGCTGGGGCGAAATCGCCTTCACTGGCGGTCGGGACATTCCGTATTTCCTGGTTCCGGTGTTCGCACCGATCCTCGGCGCTTGCCTGGGCGCCGCGAGCTATCGCGGCCTTATCGCCCGCAACCTGCCGACGGTGCAAAGCGCAAGCGCCGAGACAACCGACAATCGCCAGGGCGATACTCAAGCCAACTGATGCCGACCGCCCTGAACTCCTCTTTATGCAAGGCCTACGACCATGACAGACACCCAGGATAAGAACTACATCATCGCCCTGGACCAGGGCACCACCAGCTCGCGGGCGATCATCTTCGACCGCGATGCCAATGTGGTCGGTACCTCGCAGCGCGAGTTCGCCCAACACTACCCGCACGCTGGCTGGGTCGAGCACGACCCGATGGAGATCTTCGCCACCCAGAGCGCGACCATGGTCGAGGCCCTGGCCCAGGCCGGCATCAGCCATGCCCAGGTGGCCGCGCTGGGCATCACCAACCAGCGTGAAACCACCGTGGTGTGGGACAAGGAAACCGGCCGCCCGGTGTACAACGCCATCGTCTGGCAGTGCCGCCGCAGCACCGAGATCTGCGCCCAGCTCAAGCGTGATGGCCATGAAGAGTACATCCGCGAAGCCACCGGCCTGGTCACCGACCCGTACTTCTCCGGCACCAAGCTGAAATGGATCCTCGATAATGTCGAAGGCGCTCGCGAACGCGCCGAGCGCGGCGAGCTGCTGTTCGGCACCATCGATACCTGGCTGATCTGGAAATTCTCCGGCGGCAAGGTGCATGTCACCGACTACACCAACGCCTCGCGCACGCTGATGTTCAACATCCACAGCCTGCAGTGGGACGAAACACTCCTGGGAATCCTCGGCATCCCGCGGCAGATGCTTCCCGAGGTGCGCCCGTCGTCGGAAGTCTACGGCCACACCAAGAGCGGTATCGCCATCGCCGGTATTGCCGGCGACCAGCAGTCCGCGCTGTTCGGCCAGATGTGCGTGGAGCCAGGCCAGGCGAAGAACACCTACGGCACCGGCTGCTTCCTGCTGATGAACACCGGCGACAAGGCCGTGAAGTCCTCCCACGGCCTGCTCACCACCATTGCCTGCGGCCCGCGTGGCGAGGTGGCCTATGCCCTGGAAGGCGCGGTCTTCAACGGTGGTTCCACCGTGCAGTGGCTGCGTGACGAGCTGAAAATCGTCAACGATGCGCTGGATACCGAATACTTCGCCAGCAAGGTCAAGGACAGCAACGGCGTCTACCTGGTGCCAGCCTTCACCGGCCTGGGTGCGCCGTACTGGGATCCGTATGCCCGCGGCGCGCTGTTCGGCCTGACCCGTGGCGTGAAAGTCGACCACATCATCCGTGCGGCGCTGGAGTCTATCGCCTACCAGACCCGCGATGTGCTCGACGCCATGCAGCAGGACTGCGGCCAGCGCCTGTCGGAACTGCGCGTGGACGGTGGCGCAGTGGCCAACAACTTCCTCATGCAGTTCCAGGCAGACATCCTCGGCACCTGCGTCGAGCGCCCGAAAATGCGCGAAACCACCGCCCTCGGCGCCGCCTACCTGGCAGGCCTGGCCTGTGGCTTCTGGAGCGGCCTGGAAGAACTGCGCGACAAGGCGATCATCGAGCGCGAGTTCAGCCCGCAGCTGGATGAGGCGCAGAAAGAGCAGCTGTACGCTGGCTGGAGAAAGGCCGTCGACCGTACCCGTGACTGGGAAGATCACGAGGCGTAACACAGATTGGGGCCGCAATGCGGCCCCATCGTCTACTGGCCGTAGTCCCCATCCTACGGCATCATTGCAGAATTTGTCCGGCAGCCCCAAAGGACCGCCCATGAATCTGCCTCCACGCCAACAACAAATCCTCGAACTGGTGCGCGACCGCGGCTACGTCAGTATCGAAGAAATGGCGCAGCTGTTCGTCGTAACCCCGCAAACCATCCGCCGCGACATCAACCAGCTCGCCGAGCTCAACCTGCTACGCCGCTACCATGGTGGTGCGGCTTATGACTCGAGCATCGAGAACACTGCCTATGCCATGCGCGCCGACCAGATGCGCGACGAAAAGCAGCGCATCGCCGAAGCCGTGGCGCGGCAGATTCCCGACCATGCCTCACTGTTCATCAATATCGGCACGACCACCGAATCGATTGCCCGGGCATTGCTCAATCACAACCACCTGAAGGTCATCACCAACAACCTGCATGTGGCTGCGATCCTGGCCGCCAAGGATGACTTCGAGGTCCTGGTAGCCGGCGGCACGGTGCGTCGTGACGGTGGCGTGGTGGGCCAGGCCAGCGTCGACTTCATCAACCAGTTCAAGGTCGATTTCGCCCTGGTGGGCATCAGCGGCATCGATGAAGACGGCAGCCTGCTCGATTTCGATTATCAGGAAGTGCGGGTTTCCCAGGCGATCATCGCCAACGCCCGCCAGGTGGTGCTTGCCGCCGACTCCAGCAAGTTCGGGCGCAATGCCATGGTGCGCCTGGGCTCGATCAGCCTGGTCGACTGCCTGGTGACCGACCAGGCACCTGCGCCTGCCCTCACGCAATTGCTGAACCAGTACAAGATTCGGCTTGAGGTGGTGTGAGGGCCTCTGGGTGCATGCCATGAGACGCCTTTGAGACCATGCGCCGCCCGCGCGGCGCTCGGTCTCACAGGCGACAACTCTCTCAAAACGATCACCCAGAATTTTCGTAAATGTTCACTTTGTTGCCATCTGATCAGTTTTTTCTATAAAGACCGACTGGCAGTCGGCTTTCTGTTGCGCTAATATTTTCGGAAACGAACATATATGTTCATATTCGATGTGAACAGCCTCAGGAGGCCTTGCCCGTGTCCCAGCCCGTTTCGTCCCAGCCCCCACTCGCCGACTGCTATGACCTCGCCGTGATTGGCGGTGGCATCAATGGCGTGGGCATCGCTGCCGACGCCGCCGGGCGTGGCCTCAAGGTATTCCTCTGTGAGAAGGACGACCTGGCCCAGCACACCTCGTCGGCCAGCAGCAAGCTGATCCACGGTGGCCTGCGCTACCTGGAGCATTATGAATTCCGCCTGGTGCGTGAAGCGCTGGCCGAACGTGAAGTGCTGCTGGCCAAGGCCCCGCACATCGTCAAACCGATGCGCTTCGTGTTGCCGCACCGCCCGCACCTGCGCCCGGCCTGGATGATCCGCGCCGGCCTGTTCCTCTACGACCACCTGGGCAAGCGCAAGCGCCTGGGTGCTTCGCGCAGCCTGCGCTTCGGCCCGGGCTATCCGCTCAAGCCGGCAATCACCCGCGGTTTTGAATACGCCGATTGCGCAGTGGACGACGCCCGCCTGGTAGTGCTCAACGCCATGGCTGCACGTGAGCACGGCGCGCACATCCGCACCCGTACCCGCTGCCTGCGCGCCGAGCGCGTGGATGGCCTGTGGCAAGTGGAACTGCAGCACGCCGATGGCAGCTTGCAGACCCTCCGTGCCCGGGCACTAGTCAACGCGGCCGGCCCATGGGTCGCCAGCTTCATCAAGGACGACCTCAAGCTCGATGCGCCTTATGGCATCCGCCTGATCCAGGGTAGCCACCTCATCGTGCCGCGCCTGTACGAAGGCGAACATGCCTACATCCTGCAGAACGAAGACCAACGCATCGTCTTCTGCATCCCTTACCTGGAGCGTTTCACCCTGATTGGCACCACCGACCGCGAATACAGCGGCGATCCAGCCAAGGTGGCGATCACCGAGCAGGAAACCGACTACCTGCTCAAGGTGGTCAACGAGCATTTCAACCATCAGCTGGTGCGTGGCGATATCGTGCACACCTACTCCGGGGTTCGCCCGCTGTGCAACGACGAATCCGACAACCCGTCCGCCGTGACCCGTGACTACACCCTGGCGCTGTCGGCCAGTGAAGGCCAGGCACCCTTGCTGTCGGTGTTCGGCGGCAAGCTGACCACCTACCGCAAGCTGGCCGAATCGGCAATGGCCGAACTCAAGCCACACTTCCCGCACATGCGTGGCAGCTGGACGGCCAGCGCGCCACTGCCGGGTGGTGAGAACATGACTACCGTGCAGGCTTTGCTAGATGACGTGCTGGCGCGCCATGGCTGGTTGCCGGTGGATATCGCCAAGCGCTGGGTGCTGACCTATGGCTACCGCGTGTGGCAGTTGCTCGACGGTGTGCAGGGGCCGGAACAGTTGGGTCAGGCCATTGGCGGCGGATTGTTCAGCCTCGAAGTGGACTATCTGCGCCGTCAGGAATGGGCATGCGACGCCGAAGATATCCTTTGGCGTCGCACCAAGCTCGGGCTGTTTACCAGTGAGAGCGAACAGCAGGCATTGAAGCACTACCTGGAGGAGTCCAGGCACGAGCAGGCTGCCTGATGCAGAGCGGTCTCGTGGCCCCCAGCCACGAGACCCTCGGGCACTCGCCCATACCTCGGTCGTCAGGTTACGTATCATGGCCGCCTCCTCGGCTTGATGCTCGCGCATCAAGTTTTCAGCCTGCGCGGCATAGGCACCTTCCTGGCCGCCCCTGGCCGTTGCTTCAAGTGCCTCCAGGCGCTCATGGTAGGGTTCGAGCACGCTGTCGAAACGCTCAGGATAGGTCTCGCGCAGATAGGCCTGCCAGAAGGGGCGCCGCGCCAAGGCGTCAAGCATGGCCACATCCGTATCCGTGCTCACCACTTCCAGTTGTGCCTGTGCCAGATCGGCTGGCGTGACACGGGCAAATGCCGCGTAGTACATCTCATCTGGCGCAACGGGTAGATCAAGCGCGCCGGCAAGCTGTGCACGGTAGTACAACCGTATCTCGATCTCGTCGACCCTGACCATTGCCGATGCGCGCAACCTGTTCACGTGCCGCGTGGCAATCGCATCGAGCAGGTCCAGACGATGCAATTGCCTGCCCAGGCGCAGCAATCGGCTGGCGCGCACTGCAACTGGGACGCCGTCAATGCCCTGATGAACAAGTACCGCCACCTCCATCTGATTGAGCATCAACAACAGGCGGTCTTCGCAACTGCGCGGAGCTTCGGCCTCGCGAAAGACCTGCTCGCGCAGCACTTCGTTACTTTCGCAGGCGTTCAGCAGACGCCACACTCGGCGCCGATAATGGCGCGGCTGCTCTTCGAAGTCATCGCCTTCGGCAAAGTCGGCGAGGAACGTGAACAGCCCCGCTGAGCCCGGCTCTTCTCGCAAGCGGTCCCAGGTGGCTTCTCGTTGCGCACGCAGAACCGGCTCCTGGCGGCCTATCCACGCAGTGCGGGTATCGGCAGTGACCGATGCGTGAACATAGGCTGCACTGCCCCGGTCTCGGCTATTGCTGACACCACGGGCTTGATCATGAAGTTCTGCGCTGCTTTCATTCAAAGGGTTGTCATGCAGGTTCAACTGCCTCAGGCGCTGGCGCAACCCTCGCACCTCATGATGCAGCTCGCTGATGCGGTTATCACGCAAATCGGCATGCGCCAGCAACGGCATGTTCTGGACGACTCTACCCAAGTCGACCTGGCCAGTGCCACGCAAGCTGACCTCACGTACATGATGCAAGGCCGATATCCCCGGAACGTCGCCAAGCGGGTTGAAGCTGAGGTTCAAGCTGTAGAGGCGTTGCAGGCGGGCCAGCCGCAGGCTGCCGGCATCATCCAGAACAATCTGGTTATTGCCCAGGTCGAGCCTGCGCAGCCGGGAGAGCTGCTCGATGCCCTCAGGCAGCTGGGTGAGTTGGTTGCCGCTGAGGTCGAGTTCGACCAGGTTGGGAAACATTCGCAGGAATGCCGCGTCGATGCTCTGCAAGTGCATGTTGCGCAACGCCAGCCGTTGCACGTGGACGAAGTCGATCCCCGCCGGCAAGGTCGGCAATTGAGCGACACGCTCGCCGTCAATCCTCAATTCGTAATGGCCATTGTCATCGACCAGCTTGCGCCGCCAGCTGCGACGCAGGGTGTCCGCGACGCGCCGGCGGCGTATGCCATCGAAGGGGTTTCGACGCCCGGCCTGCCATTGTTGCAGCACATCACGCAGCTCACTCAGCTGCCGCTGCAACATCATGTAATGGTCCCACAAGCTCTCGCCTCGCTGGCGCACGGCGTTCAGGTAGGCATCGAGCTGCAGCTGGCTGAGCGTGGGAAATATCTGATGAATGCCGCGCCGGATCGCCTGCTGGCTGCTTTCACCGCTGGCGCCATTGAGCTGATAACCCAGTCGCCCGTCGGCAAACCGCCGAGGTGGACGCACAGTATGACCTTCTGGCGCCAGCCCGATGAGCCTGGCAGACGCCTCACGCTGCGCGGCGATGGTTTCGAGCAACCAGTCACGCAACTGGACTACCCGTAACGCCGGATCCCCCAGTGCGGTTTTCTGTTGCTCGTCCAGGCACTGCAATACCGTCTGCAGCAACGTTTTGCCAGGCAAGGTCGGCTGCTCCCCTGCTGCCTCGGCCACCGCGTACCCCTGCTCATGCCTGATGAGGGTGTGGACCTGCGTAGCCTCCTTGCCTTGACTGGCGAACAGCAGCAGGCCATCCCGCTTGCCGGCACGCAGCTCCACGCGAACCGAGGCTGGCCATGGTGCATGGTGATCGATCATGCCCAGCACCAGGCGTTCACTGTCAGTGTTGGCCAGTTTGCCCAAGGCTATGCCCAGTCCAGCCTTATCGAGCCGGTTTTCGCGCAAATAACCACGTGCGCGCTCCGCCATGCTCAGTGGCAGGCGTTGTGTGCTGCGCAGTGCCTGCAAGTGCTCGCTGCTGGTGTGCTCAATGATTTCCTGCGCAGCGTCCGGAGTAAGCCCTTTGAAAGCACGGATGAGCAACGCCTGGTCGGCGCTGGGCTGCTCGCGCAGGCTGGCAAGCTTCTGCTCGAACCCTTTGCCATACAGAAGCGGCTCGCTGGCGTGCAGTTTCAGCCGTGCGTGGATGTCCAGCAACCGCGCTGGAACAGGCGCGCCTTCGACGCACAGGCGCCGCAATTGCTCAGCCCCCAGGCCGGTCACGCGCATCAGCGTGCTAGCCTCTGTCGAGAGCACATCCGCGAAGCGATCGGCATCCAGCCCCTGCAGCAAGGATGATGGCGCATTATCGAACTGAGCAGTCGTCTGCGCCTTGCACAGCCTCACACCACCGTGGCCAAGCACTTCAGGCGCCAACTGGTCGATGAAAGGCACTCGCCGCACGGCGTGAATCGCACCGGCGCTGGCGACGCCCAGCGCCACGCTCCCGGCGACATTGAACAGGTGGTCGACTGCTGCTGCCCGGTCACCCAACCGCCAGGCCTGATAGCCTTGGTAAACTTCATCCAGCAACTGTGCGGCGTTCACGGCCAGCATGAGCTCGCCAAGCACAGGCACAAAAAATGCGGCCATGTTCAGCAAGTCCAGACCGGCGTTCAGCATGCGGTTCAAACGCTCATGCCGGCTTTTGCGATCCTCGACATCCGTAGGCACTGCCATGAACGAAGCATCGGCAAAGATCTTGCTGATCTGCTCGGCGCCCAGGAACAGGAACAGGTCTCGCTCAAGCGGGAAACTGCGCCCATCCAGTTGCGGCGGAGCATGAGCACCGGCTCTCTTCACGGCATCAGCAAAGTGCCCGGCAAAACCCTGCAGGTCCTCTGCCTTGATGAAACGTTGGAAAAACGCACGGTAGGCCTGGTCGCGCAAACGGGCCGCCAACGCCTCGTAGGCGCCAGCCCACGTATCGTGGAAATGCAACTCCCGAACGGGATCGTCCGGGATCCACAAGGCCACTTCTTCAAGCTCGCCTCCCGGCGCGGGCCGGTATTCCAATGCCACCACACCGACCACCGGTTTGCCCAGCAGGTAGAGCTGACAGGCCGTCCAGTGGGATCCCTGGGTTGGCGCGCCTGCCTCACTGTCGAGCAACTTCAGCAAACGTTGCAGATCCGCCTGGTCGACAAGGCCGTTGATTCGCGACGCGTAGACCGACACACGCATGCGGGTGCGCCAGCTTTCTGCGAAGCGTTTCTCTACTACTTTGTGATTGGTGTCCTCAGGCTGGCCACGGGGTGGCACAGGCTTCAGTACTTTCGTGAGCAATGCCTGGTACTTCCCGCCAATATCAAGGTCCCTGCATAACTTGGCGTAGTGCCTGAAGGACAACTTCAGCACCTCCCCTTTGGCCCCCGTCAGCTGAGCCTCGCGAAGGAACCAGGACCTGGTTTCCTCCTCATCGAAGTTATGCAAGGCCGCAGCAAGCAGGGTTTGCCGCGAGCGGTAGGTGATCATTGGCTTGTGCGATTTTGACGCCGAGGGCAGTTCGAATTGCTCCTTGATGTCCACAAAGCAATGCTGTGGTTCGACATGATCCACTCCGGCCCGTTGCAATGCCTGCTCGAGCCGGGGCAGAGCAAAATCGTCGAGGGCGGGTATCTGTTGCAGCACTTGCTGCAGGCGATCTGCTGCCGCCTGCTGGGCCAGTAGCGCGCGCTGATACCCTTGACGATGTTCGGCCTCGGCGCTTGTCAGCCAAGGCGGCAGTTGGCGGGCGATCAGGTGGTCGACCGACCCCTCGGGAAAAATAGCAGTGGCATTCAAGGTTGCGCTCTCCAGGTAAGGAAAGCGGCATCAGAGCATCGAGCTTGACTGGCGAGGTGGTAGTTGAAGCTAGCGCAGGCAGCCCCAAAGCAGGCTATGGCACACCCGCTCACCCATTCGGATTTCCGAACGGCACGCGACCATTCATTCGGAAATCCGCATGACGAACTCAGCTGAAATTAGTGCTCACAGGCATTGCCATCCTGTAAACACGGGGCGTTATGATCGGTCTCGGAGCTTGGCACGACTCATGCTCTACACTTGGTAGCCGAATGCAATCGCTTCTAGCGGTATTCGTTGAACGAAAGAGTCCGCCAACGGCTCCATAAAAAAAACAAACACGTCGAGGAAAATTTGATGCGTATCGTTCGTCATCTGTTGGGCGCAACCATCGCCGCCGCGATCATCGCTTCGCCAGCCATGGCCGAAGAACTGACCGGTACCCTGAAGAAGATCAAGGACTCGGGCACCATCACCCTGGGCCACCGCGACTCTTCCATTCCATTTTCCTACCTGGCCGGCGGTCAAACGCCCGTGGGCTACTCCCACGACATCCAGCTGGCCGTGGTCGATGCCCTGAAGAAGCAACTGGGTACCGACATCAAGGTCAAGTACAACCTCGTCACTTCCCAGACCCGCATCCCGCTGGTGCAGAACGGCACCGTCGACCTTGAGTGCGGCTCCACCACCAACAACGTCGAGCGCCAGCAACAGGTCGGCTTCTCGGTCGGTATCTTCGAAGTGGGTACCCGCCTGCTGACCAAGGTCAAGGACGGTCAGCCTTCCTACAAGGACTTCCCGGACCTGGCCGGCAAGAACGTGGTGACCACTGCCGGTACCACCTCTGAGCGCCTGCTCAAGGCGATGAACGCCGACAAGCAGATGAAGATGAACGTGATTTCCGCCAAGGATCACGGTGAAGCCTTCAACATGCTCGAAAGCGGCCGCGCCGTGGCCTTCATGATGGACGACGCCCTGCTCGCCGGTGAAATGGCCAAGGCCCGCAATCCGAAGGACTGGGTCATTACCGGTACTCCACAGTCGTACGAAATCTACGGCTGCATGGTGCGCAAGGATGACCCGGCCTTCAAGAAAGCGGTCGATGACGCCATCGTTGCCTACTACAAGTCGGGCGAAGTCAACAAGAGCTACGACAAGTGGTTCACCCAGCCGATCCCGCCAAAGGGCCTCAACCTGAACTTCCAGATGAGCGACGAGCTGAAGAAACTGATCGCCGAGCCGACCGACAAGGCCGCGGACGAGAAGAAGTCCTGATCCCCAGCCCGTGGCCTGCCGCGCTGCAACGCGCGAATTAAACGAGCAGGCCACCTGTTAGTGTCTAACCTTTCATCCGAGGGCCTTACGCCCTCGGATGTTGGAAGGTGCCCGTGAAACAACCGTCTGAGGGGAAATCCCGATGAATTACAACTGGGACTGGGGCGTGTTCTTCAAGTCCACCGGCGTGGGCAGCGAGACCTATCTGGACTGGTACATCACCGGTCTGGGCTGGACCATCGCCATCGCCATCACCGCCTGGATCATCGCATTGCTGCTGGGGTCGGTCCTCGGCGTCATGCGTACCGTGCCGAACCGTCTGGTATCGGGCATCGCCACCGCCTACGTGGAACTGTTCCGCAACGTGCCGCTGCTGGTGCAGCTGTTCATCTGGTACTTCCTGGTGCCGGACCTGCTGCCCGAAGGCTTGCAGGAATGGTTCAAGCAAGACCTCAACCCGACCACTTCGGCACTGATCAGCGTGGTCATCTGCCTGGGCCTGTTCACCGCCGCCCGCGTCTGCGAACAGGTGCGTACCGGTATCCAGGCACTGCCCCGCGGCCAGGAAGCCGCCGCCCGCGCCATGGGCTTCAGCCTGCCGCAGATCTACAACAACGTGCTGCTGCCGCAGGCCTACCGGATCATCATTCCGCCGCTCACCTCGGAATTCCTGAACGTGTTCAAGAACTCCTCGGTGGCCTCGCTGATCGGCCTGATGGAGCTGCTGGCGCAGACCAAGCAGACCGCCGAATTCTCGGCCAACCTGTTCGAGGCCTTCACCCTGGCCACGTTGATCTACTTCACCCTGAACATGGGCCTGATGCTGCTGATGCGCATGGTCGAGAAGAAAGTCGCCGTGCCTGGCCTGATCTCCGTGGGGGGCAAGTAAATGGACATGGATTTCAGCGAAATCATCCCCGCCTTGCCCGCCCTCTGGGACGGCATGATCCTTACCCTGCAACTGATGATCATGGGCGTGGTCGGCGGCATCGTGCTGGGCACCATCCTGGCGCTGATGCGCCTGTCGTCGAGCAAGCTGCTGTCGCGCCTGGCCGGTGCCTACGTCAACTACTTCCGCTCGATCCCGCTGCTGCTGGTGATCACCTGGTTCTACCTGGCGGTGCCGTTCGTACTGCGCTGGATCACCGGCGAGGACACCCCGGTGGGTGCATTCACCTCGTGCGTGGTGGCGTTCATGATGTTCGAGGCCGCCTACTTCTGCGAAATCGTCCGCGCCGGTGTGCAGTCGATCTCCAAGGGCCAGATGGGCGCTGCCCAGGCCCTGGGCATGACCTACGGCCAGACCATGCGCCTGATCATCCTGCCCCAGGCCTTCCGCAAGATGACCCCGCTGCTGCTGCAGCAGAGCATCATCCTGTTCCAGGACACCTCGCTGGTATACACCGTGGGCCTGGTGGACTTCCTCAACTCGGCACGTGCCAACGGCGACATCATCGGGCGCTCCCATGAGTTCCTGATCTTCGCCGGGGTCGTGTACTTCGTCATCAGCTTCTCCGCTTCGTGGCTGGTCAAGCGCCTGCAAAAAAGGATCACCGTATGATTTCCATCAAGAACGTCAACAAGTGGTACGGCGACTTCCAGGTGCTGACCGACTGCAGCACCGAGGTCAAGAAGGGTGAAGTGGTTGTGGTCTGCGGCCCTTCGGGCTCGGGCAAATCGACCCTGATCAAGTGCGTCAACGCCCTGGAGCCATTCCAGAAAGGCGACATCGTGGTCGATGGCACCTCGATCGCCGACCCCAAGACCAACCTGCCCAAGCTGCGTTCGCGGGTCGGCATGGTGTTCCAGCACTTCGAGCTGTTCCCGCACCTGAGCATCACCGAGAACCTGACCATCGCCCAGCGCAAGGTGCTCGGCCGCAGCGAGGCGGAAGCGACCAAGAAGGGCCTGGCCCTGCTTGACCGGGTCGGCCTCGGCGCCCACGCCAAGAAGCACCCCGGCCAGCTGTCCGGTGGCCAGCAGCAGCGCGTGGCCATTGCCCGCGCGTTGTCGATGGACCCGATCGTCATGCTGTTCGACGAACCGACCTCGGCGCTGGACCCGGAGATGGTCAACGAAGTACTGGACGTGATGGTCGAACTGGCGAACGAAGGCATGACCATGATGTGCGTGACCCACGAAATGGGCTTCGCCCGCAAAGTGGCAAACCGGGTGATCTTCATGGACAAGGGCAACATCATCGAGGACTGCCAGAAGGAAGACTTCTTCGGCAACCCGAGCGCCCGCCACGAACGCACCCAGCACTTCCTCAGCAAGATCCTGCAACACTGATTCGGCAACAACGGCACCGCTGCCAGGGTTCGCCCGGCAGCGGATGCTGGCCGTGACAAGGCCACTGTGATGAAATGCGACCCTTCGCTTCTTCTCCCTGCCAAGCCCGCCGTGAAATCCCGTCTGATTCGCCAATTGCTGCTGCCGCCCCTGATCATCCTGCTGATGGTCGGGCTGGGCATGGCCGGCTTCCTGATCAGCGAGAGCAACGGCATCCGCACCTTGAGCGAAAGCGGCGAGCGCGCGCTGGAGTTGCATGCGCGCACGGTCGAGAGCGAGATCAGCAAGTACACCTACCTGCCGAGCCTGCTGGAGCTGGAAGACAGCGTCTCGCTGCTGCTCACCGACCCAGATGGCGCCAATCGGCAGACCGTCAACGAATACCTCGAAGGCCTGAACCGCCGCAGCCGCAGCCGGGCGATCTTCGTCCTCGACACCAACGGCCGGGTGCAGGCCAGCAGCAACTGGCGCGATGCCGATTCGTTCCTGGGTGAAGACCTGTCATTCCGGGCCTATTTCCAGAGCGCCGTGCGCGGCGAACCGGGCCGGTTCTACGGCATCGGCAGCACCACGGGCGAAGCTGGCTACTACCTCGCCCACGGCCTGGAAGAACACGGCAAGATCATCGGCGTGGCGGTGATCAAGGTCCGCCTGGACACCCTCGAAGAGCGCTGGCAGCGCGCCCGCCTGGAAGCCTTCGTCAGCGACGAGAACGGCATCATCATTCTCTCCAGCGACCCGGCACGGCGCCTGAAATCGGTGCGCCCGCTGACCCCGCAGATCAAGGAGCGCCTGGCGCGCAGCCTGCAGTATTACTGGTGGCCGCTGAACGAACTGCAGCCACTGGCGCGGGAAACCCTGGCCGATGGTGTCGAGAAACTGACCTTCCCGGCCAACACCGAAACCGCCCGCGGCAAGCCCCACGAAGTAAGCTACCTGGCGCAGACCCGGCGCCTGGCCGATACGCCCTGGCACTTCACCCTGCTCACCCCGCTGCAGGACCTGCGCCGCGAGTCCATGGTGCAAGGCATCCTGGTCGGCGTGGCCTTCGCCCTGCTGACCATCCTCGGTATCGCCTGGAACGAGCGGCGCAAGGTCGTTGCCACGCGCCTGGCCGCCCGCGAGGCACTGGAAGAAGCCAACAGCCAGCTGGAACGGCGCATCGCCGACCGCACCGCCGACCTGCGCGCCAGCAACGAACGGCTCAAAGGCCAGATCCGTGAACGCCGGCATGCCGAACAGACCCTGCGCCATGCCCAGGACGAACTGGTCCAGGCCGGCAAGCTGGCGGCGATCGGGCAGATGTCCACCAGCATCGCCCACGAGCTCAACCAGCCGCTGGCGGCACTGCGTACCCTGTCTGGCAACACCGTGCGCTTCCTCGAGCGGGGCGCACTGGAAACCGCCAGCACCAACCTGCGCACCATGAACGACCTGATCGACCGCATGGGCCGCATCACCGCCAGCCTGCGCTCGTTCGCCCGGCGCGGTGACGACAGCGGCCAGGCGTCACTGGCCAAGGCCGTGGAGGCGTCCTTGCAGGTACTGAGCAACCGCATTGCCGGCTGCCATCTGCAGTTGCACAATCAGTTCGACGACCAGCAGCTGGCCATCGACCAGACCCGCCTGGAGCAGATCCTGGTCAACCTGATCGGCAACGCCCTGGATGCCATGGCCACCCAGCCACTGCCCGAGCTGTGGCTCGAAGGCGAGCTGCAAGGCGACAAGTACCGCCTGCGGGTGCGCGACAACGGCCACGGCATCGATGCCGAAACCCGCAAGCACCTGTTCGAACCTTTCTTCACCACCAAACCGGGCGAACACGGCCTGGGCCTGGGGCTGACCCTGTCGGCGAGCCTTGCCGCCGCCGCCAAGGGCAGCCTGAACGTCGAGCACCCCGCCACCGGCGGCACAGCCTTCGTCCTCGCCCTGCCCCTGGTCACGCCCCCCAGCGAATCGGCAGAGCAACCATGAATCCAGCGCCACTTACCGTCCTGATCGTTGAAGACGACCCGCATGTGCTGCTCGGCTGCCAGCAAGCGCTGGCCCTGGAAGACATCGCCTGTGAGGGCGTCGGCAGTGCCGAACAGGCCCTGGAGCGCATCGGCGATGATTTTGCCGGGATCGTCGTCAGCGATATCCGCCTGCCGGGCATCGATGGCCTGGAGCTGCTCAACCGCCTCAAGTCCCGCGACCGCAGCCTGCCGGTGGTGCTGATCACCGGCCATGGCGATATCGACATGGCGGTCGGTGCCATGCGCAACGGCGCCTACGACTTCATGGAGAAGCCCTTCTCACCCGAGCGCCTGGTCGATGTGGTGCGCCGTGCGCTGGAGCAGCGCGGGCTGTCACGCGAGGTCGTGGCCCTGCGCCGGCAGCTGGCCGAACAGAGCAGCCTGGAGGGGCGCATCATCGGCCGTTCGCCGGCCATGGAGCACCTGCGCGAGCTGATCGCCAACGTCGCCGATACCTCGGCCAACGTGCTGATCGAAGGTGAAACCGGCACCGGCAAGGAGCTGGTCGCCCGCTGCCTGCACGATTTCAGCCGGCGTCAAGGCCAGCCGTTCGTAGCGCTGAACTGTGGTGGCCTGCCGGAAGCCCTGTTCGAGAGCGAGATCTTCGGCCACGAAGCCAACGCCTTCACCGGTGCTGGCAAGCGCCGCATCGGCAAGATCGAACACGCCAATGGTGGCACGCTGTTTCTCGACGAGGTCGAGAGCATGCCGATCAACCTGCAGATCAAGCTGCTGCGCGTGCTGCAGGAGCGCACCCTGGAGCGCCTGGGCTCGAACCAGAGCATTGCGGTGGATTGCCGGGTGATTGCAGCCACCAAATCCGACCTCGACGCCCTCGGCCAGACCGGGCAGTTCCGTAGCGACCTTTACTACCGCTTGAACGTGGTGACCCTGGAGCTGCCGCCGCTGCGCGAGCGCCGGGAAGACATCCTGCAGCTGTTCGAGCACTTCCTGCAGCAGTCGGCGCTGCGCTTCGACCGCGAAGCGCCGACGCTGGACAGCCAGACCCTGTCGCGGTTGATGGCCCATGAGTGGCCAGGCAACGTGCGCGAGATGCGCAACGTGGCCGAGCGTTATGCCTTGGGGCTGCCAGCGTTCAAGAAAGGCCCGAGCGGTGGCGCCAGCCAAGGGGTCGGGTTTGCCGAGGCGGTGGAAGCGTTCGAGCGCAACCTGCTCAGCGATGCCTTGCAACGCACCGGCGGCAACCTCAGCCAGGCCAGCCAGGAGCTGGGCATGGCCAAGACCACGCTGTTCGACAAGGTGAAGAAGTACGGGCTCGGCTGAAGAGCCGGCGACGCCAAATCAAAGGCCGGCGATATGGCTGACATCCTGCCGATGCGACTGCAGGTAAGGCAGTACCGCCGCCAGCAGCGGCGCCTTGAATTTCTCCTGGAAGCGATGCGCCAACCCCGGAATCAGCCGCAGCTGGCTCCCCTGGATATGCGCCGCCAAATGCACCCCATGCATCACCGGCAACAATGGGTCGGCCGTGCCATGCACCACCAGCGTCGGCACGCGCAACGCATTCAGTAACTGCACCCGGCTCGGCTCGGCCAGGATCGCCATGATCTGGCGCTTGGCACCCTCCGGGTTGAACGCCCGGTCATACGCCACCGCCGCCTGCTGCAACAATGCGGCCCGGTCGTCATGCACTTCAGGGCTGCCCAACGCCGCCAGCAGGTCGGCCTGCTGCTCGATGGCCACCTCACGATTCGGTGCACTGCGCCGCGCCAGCAACTGCACCAACGCCGGGGCCGGCGCCGGCAGCCCGGCCGCTCCCGAACTGGACATCACCAGGGTCAGGCTACGCACCCGCTCCGGCGCCATGGCTGCCAGGTGCTGGGCGATCATCCCGCCCATGCTGACCCCCAGCACATGGAACTGGCGGATACCCAGTACATCCATCAAGCGCAGGCCGTCATTGGCCATGTCGGTCAGGGTATAGGGCGCCGATACCGGCAGGCCCAGCTTGTAGCGCAACAGCTCGACCGTGAGGTTGGCCGAAGGCGGCAGCTGGTTCCAGCGCGACAGGCCGACATCGCGATTGTCATAACGAATTACCCGGAAGCCCTGGCGGCACAGCGCCTCGACCACATCGTCAGGCCAATGGATGAGTTGCCCGCCCAGGCCCATGACCAGCAGCAAGGCCGGATCACGAGGCGCGCCGACGCTCTGGTAAACCAGGCTCAGCTCACCGATTTCGGCACGTTGTACCGGCACATGGGCGTCGCAACGCGTGTCGGCGAAGCTTGCCGAAGCGCTGAACAGCAGAAAGAAAAACAGCAGAAAAGCCCGCATGAAAGAAACACCAGAATGCAGATCCCCAGTAGAGCGCGAGTCTGATGAATTTAATTCGGGCGCGCTGCCACAGTTCAGTGACAGTTTGATGAACCCTGCCGAGCGGTGCGGCCAATCGCCCAGTCGACAGCCTGGGGCAACATGAGCGAAACTCAACTCATTGCCCGTTTTCCTTTAAAATTTGCTCGGAGTCAGCTGTGCTGGAGATCCGCCACCTGAAAACCCTTCATGCCCTGCGCGAGGCCGACAGCCTGGTGGAGGCCGCCGAACGCCTGCACCTGACCCAGTCGGCGCTGTCCCATCAGTTCAAGGAGCTTGAAGAGCGCCTGGGCCTGCCACTGTTCGTGCGCAAGAGCAAGCCGATCCGCTTCACCAGCGCCGGCCTGCGCCTGCTGCAACTGGCCGATGCCACCCTGCCGCTGCTGCGCGGCGCCGAGCGTGACATCGCCCGCCTGGCCGGTGGTACTGCCGGGCGCCTGCACATGGCCATCGAATGCCACAGCTGCTTCCAGTGGCTGATGCCAACCATCGACCAGTTCCGCGATGCCTGGCCGGAAGTGGAGCTGGACCTGGCCTCGGGCTTTGCATTCGCCCCCTTGCCGGCGCTGGCCCGGGGCGACCTCGACCTGGTGGTGACCTCCGACCCGCTGGACCTGGCCGGCATCACCTACGTGCCGTTGTTCACCTACGAAGCCATGCTCGCCGTGGCCAACCAGCACCCGCTGGCCAGCAAACCGTACATCGTGCCCCAGGACCTGCTCGACCAGACCCTGATCACCTACCCGGTGGAGCGCGACCGCCTGGATATCTTCACCCGCTTCCTGGAGCCAGCCGACATCGAGCCGGCTGCCGTGCGCACGTCCGAGCTGACGGTGATGATGATGCAGCTGGTGGCCAGCGGCCGTGGCGTGTGCGGCATGCCGCACTGGGCGCTGCACGAGTACAGCTCGCGCGGCTATGTGAAGGGCAAGCGCCTGGGCGAGAAAGGCCTGTTTGCCACGCTGTATGCGGCGGTGCGCACCGACATGCTCGATGCGCCCTACATGCGCGACTTCCTGCTGACCGCCAAGGACACCTCGTTCGCCACCCTCGACGGTGTCAGCGCGGTACGCTGACGGCCTGGCGGTACAGCGGCAGGATCAGGTCGCGGGTCAGCGGTGCCAGCTCCAGTACCGGTGCCTGGTCGGCGGCCAACCACACCACTTCCTCAATCTCCGCCGCCGGGGCCACGGCCTCGGCGCAGTCGACGCGAAACAGTTCGGCCTGCACCTCGAAGCCTGGCTCGTTGGCGGCCGGCGCGCTGAACTGGCCCAGGTGCACTGCCTGGGCGGGGTCGATGCGCAGGCCCAGCTCTTCGAACAGTTCGCGCGTCAGTGCCTGAACCGGCGACTCCCCGGCATCGATCTTGCCACCAGGTTGCATGAACGCCTGGGTGCCACGCTTGCGCACCAGCAGTGTGCGGCCTTGCGGGTCGATCAACAGGGCGGCGGCGATGCGGATGATGTTGGGCATGGGTGGGCTCGCTGAAAAGGCGACAGTCTACAGAAGATCCACGACGAACGGCCCCTTGCCAAGCGCACGCCGACCCGCCATAACCAACGTATGAACCTGCCAGCCCACCAGCACCCGGTGCTCGAGCTGTTCCACCCGGCCGTCGGCACCTGGTTCCGCCGCCACTTCGCCACGGTCACCGATGCCCAGGCCCGTGCCTGGCCGCTGATCCATGACGGCCAATCAATGCTGCTCGCCGCGCCGACCGGTTCGGGCAAGACCTTGAGCGCTTTCCTGGCCGTGCTCGACGGACTGTTCCGCGAGGGACTGGAGCATGGCGGCGAGCTGCCTGCGCAAACCCAGGTCGTCTATGTGTCGCCACTCAAGGCGCTGTCCAACGACATCCGCCTGAACCTGCAGGCCCCGCTCGAAGGCATCAGCCAGGCACTCCAGGGGCTGGGCCTGAAAGCCCCGCGCATCACCACCGCCGTGCGCACCGGCGATACGCCGCAAAAGGAGCGCACGGCAATGCGCAAACTGGCGCCGAATATTCTGGTGACCACCCCCGAATCGCTGTACGTGCTGCTGGGCTCGGCATCCGGCCGCGAAGGCCTGGCCAGCGTGCACACGGTCATCGTCGACGAGATTCACGCCCTGGCCGGCAACAAGCGCGGCGCCCACCTGGCGCTGAGCCTGGAACGCTTGCAGGCCTTGTGCGGGCGCCCGCTGCGGCGCATCGGCCTGTCGGCCACCCAACGGCCGGTGGAGCGCGTGGCGCAATTCCTGGTCGGCCAGCAACGCCCTTGCGCGATCGTCGACGTCGGCCATGCGCGCCAGCGCGACCTCGCCATCGAAGTGCCGCCGGTGCCGCTCGGCGCGGTCATGGCCACGGACGTCTGGGGCCTGGTCTACGACCGCCTGGCGGCCCTCGCCCGCGAACACCGCACCACGCTGGTATTCGTCAACACCCGGCGCCTGGCCGAGCGCATCACTCGTCACCTCAGCGACCGCCTGGGCAAGGAAGCGGTGGCCGCGCACCATGGCAGCCTGGCCAAGGAACTGCGCCTGGACGCCGAACAGCGCCTGAAGAACGGCCAGTTGCAGGTGCTGGTGGCCACCGCCTCGCTGGAGCTGGGTATCGACATCGGCGATGTCGACCTGGTCTGCCAGATCGAGTCGCCCGGCTCGATCGCCGCCTTCCTGCAGCGTGTCGGGCGCTCCGGGCACCAGGTCGACGGCATTCCCAAAGGGCGGCTGTTCGCAACCTCGCGAGACGACCTGATCGAATGCGTAGCCTTGCTCGACTGTATCCGCCTGGGCGAGCTCGACGAACTGCATATACCCAAGGCGCCGCTGGACGTGCTGGCCCAGCAGATCGTCGCCGAAGTCAGCAACCAGGCCTGGCAGGAACAGGCGTTGTTCGACTGCCTGCGCCAGGCTACGCCGTACGCGGAGCTCGACCCAGCGCATTACCAGGCGCTGCTGCGCATGCTCGCCGAAGGCTACAACGGCCGCCAGGGCATCCGTAGCGCCTATCTGCATCGCGATGCGGTCAGCGCCACCTTGCGCGGCCGACGAGGCAGCCAACTGACGGCGCTGACCAGCGGCGGCACCATTCCCGAGAATGCCGACTATGCGGTGCTGCTCGAACCGCAGGCGCTGAACATCGGCAGCGTCAACGAAGACTTCGCCGTGGAGAGCATCGCTGGCGACATCTTTCAGCTGGGTAACGCGTCCTACCGCATCCTGCGGGTCGAGCCTGGCCGGGTTCGGGTCGAGGACGCTCAGGGCCTGCCACCCACCATTCCGTTCTGGCTTGGCGAAGCACCAGGGCGCAGCGATGAACTGTCCGCTGCGGTCGCTCGCTTGCAGTCGCGCATCGACCAACAGCTTGGGCTGAACGAAGGCGATCTTGCAGCGGTGCTGCAGTGGCTGCAGAGCACCTTTGAATTGAGCGAAACCAGCGCCAGCCAATTGCTCGACTACCTAGGCCGCACCCGTGAAGTGCTGGGTGCCCTGCCCTCGCAACAGACCCTGGTGATGGAGCGCTTTTTCGACGAGTCTGGCGGCACCCAGCTCATTATCCACTCGCCCTATGGCAGCCGCATCAACCGCGCCTGGGGCCTGGCCCTGCGCAAGCGCTTCTGTCGCACCTTCAATTTCGAGCTGCAGGCCGCGGCCAGCGAGGACGCCATCGTGCTGTCGCTGTCGACCAGCCACAGTTTCGAACTCGATGAAGTGTGGCGCTACCTCAACAGCCGCAACGCCGAACAGATCCTTATCCAGGCCGTGCTCGACGCGCCCTTGTTCGGCGTGCGCTGGCGCTGGAATGCGGGCGTGGCCATGGCCCTGCCGCGCTTCGTCGGCGGGCGCAAGGTGGCCCCGCAGATCCAGCGCATGAAGAGCGAAGACCTGATCGCTGCGGTGTTCCCCGACCAGATCGCCTGCCTGGAAAACATCGTCGGTGAACGGCAGATCCCCGATCACCCGCTGGTCGAGCAGACCCTCGACGACTGCCTGCACGAGGCCATGGACAGCGAAGGCTGGCTGGCATTGCTGCGGCGCATGGAAAGCGGCCAGGTGCGCCTGCTGTGCCGCGTCCTGCCAGCCCCCTCGCCGCTGGCCTCGGCGATTCTCAATGCACGGCCCTACACCTTCCTCGACAACGCCCCGCTGGAGGAGCGACGCACCCAAGCGGTGCTCAACCGGCGCTGGAATGAAGTGCATGACGGCGACGACCTCGGCGCGCTGGACGCCGATGCCATCACCGCCGTGCAGGCCGAGGCCTGGCCGCAGCCGGGCAATGCTGACGAGATGCACGAGGCGCTGATGACCCTGGGCGCCATCAGCCATGCTGAAGTCCAGGCCAACCCCAGCTGGGACTTGCTGCTGCGCCAGCTGGCCAAGGCCGGGCGTGCCCTGCGCCTGGCCGATGAAAAGCTCTGGTTGGCGCGCGAACGCCTGAACCTGCTGCAAACGCTGTATCCGGCAGCGCGCCTGGAGCCCGCACTGGGGGTACTGCCCGGCTTCGACCAGGCCATCGACCCGGACCGCGCACTGAGCGAACTGTTACGCGCCCGCCTGAGCGGCTACGGCCCGTTGAGCATGGCGCAGATTGCCGCACCACTGGGCAAGCCTGCTGTTGAGGTCGAGCAGGCGCTGGCCCGCCTGGAAGCCGAAGGCTATGTGCTGCGTGGTCACTTCAGCCCAGGCGCATTGGCCGTGCAATGGTGTGAGCGCCACCTGCTGGCGCGTATCCATCGCTACACGGTGAAACGCCTGCGCCGAGAGATCGAGCCGGTCAGCCTGCAGGACTTCATGCGTTTTCTGTTCGACTGGCAGCACCTGGCCCCTGACGAGCGCCTGCGCGGTCCCCAGGCAGTGGCCGAAGTGCTGGGGCAGTTGGAGGGTTTTCCCTGTGCCGCTGGCGCCTGGGAAGCGGAACTGCTACCCGCACGCATCAAGGACTACAGCCCGCACTGGCTGGACGATGCCTGCCGCAGCGGGCAGTTTGCCTGGAGCCGGCTAGCGGCGACGCTGGCGAGCAATACCTTGTCCAGCACACCGTTGGTGTTGCTGCCGCGTGAGCACATGGGGCTGTGGCGTAGCCTCGCCCCTGAGCCGGCTGCAGAAGCCATTGGCGGCCGGGCAAAACGCGTGCTTGAGGCGTTGCAGGCTCATGGTGCGTTGTTCTTTGACGAGTTGACCGTTGATGCCCACCTGCTGCCTAGCGAGCTGGAAACGGCGCTGCAAGAGCTGGTCGGTGCCGGCCTGGTAGGCGCCGACAGTTTCACCGGCCTGCGCAGCCTGATTACCCCGGCGGCCAAGCGCACCTCGCGCAACAGCCGGCGCGGCCACCCGTCGCTGTCCAGCAGCATGGCCCACGCCGGGCGTTGGGCCTTGTTGCGGCGGGGCAGCGGCAATGTCGACGAGCATCAGCGCCTGGAGCACATCGCCCGCGCCCTGTTGCGGCGCTATGGGGTGGTCTGCTGGCGGTTGCTGGAGCGAGAGAGCGATGTACTGCCGCCCTGGCGTGAACTGCTGCGTTGCTATCACCGGCTGGAAGCGCGTGGCGAGATTCGTGGCGGGCGTTTCATTGCCGGGCTGGCCGGTGAGCAGTTCGCCTTGCCGGAGGCGGTCGGGCTGCTGCGGCAGGTACGCCGGCGAGCCTTGGATGGAGGGTTGGTGGTGGTGAGTGCCAGCGACCCGCTGAACCTGATCGGTTCGCTACTGCCTGGGGCGAAAGTGCCTGCGGTCGGTGGCAACCGGCTGCTGTATCGCGATGGCGTGCCGGTGGCGGTGCGGGTGGCTGGGCGTTACAGCTATCTGGTGGATGCCTCGGCGCAGGAGCAGGAAGACTGGAAGCAGAAATTGCTGCGTGACACGCACTAACTGCTTCTGACGAAGGATTCAGACATTTCCTACGCATATGAACTGGCGATCCCGAGCTGAGGAAAATATCCTACAAGCCCTGTCGACTCGCGTCTGATTGTCCCTGGAAACACCGCCCTTTAGGCTTTTCTGGTCGCTGATGTTTAGCGTCCGGGGGTGGAATCCTGGTCAATTACTGAGTTGCTGTCGTCATGGCAGTTGTGCGCGGGAGGCCGCAAAGCCTACCGGGTTTACTCGTAGCCTGGATTCCACACCGCGTACAACTGCCACCCTTCCGTGTGGAATCGGATAGGTCGGCCAATTGGTAACCATACGAGTCGTTCCATATGAAGAAAATAGTCCCCGATCCACCCCATCACTTCGACAAGACCCTCACCAACGCCGTCAGCGAAGGCATCGTGCCCATCGATCACGTGGTGATGAACGTCACTCATTACCTGATGCTTGCCTATAACCATTGCCACCGAATCCTCGATGCCATCGAAGATGACCGCACCCGGGAGTCGCTGGTGAACGGGTTGCGTGCCATGCAGATTGCCTGGGGCCAGGCGGATGCGCTGTCACTGGCTCTGGAGAGGAGTACCAACCTGCATTGAGGTTGGTTTTGCGGGCCTCTTCGCGGGCACGCCCGCGAAGAGGCCATAACAGGCAGTCGAGAAATTTCAGGAGAGGAATCGATGACCACAGACGACACCCAAATCACTGTCGGCAAAACCACGTTCTTCCAAGGCGAACACCAGACCCATCCCCTGTTCCGCATCGAGCCAGGCATTCCTTGCCGCGATGCCCGCGAGCAAGCCTCAGAACTGATGGGCTATGTCCGCGAACTGACCATCATCGGCCTGATGGACGAGAAGCCTATGATGATCTGGGCCTCCCATTACCTGAGTGCCATGGCCAAAGCGCTGATGGATGACGCCGAACTGGGCATGCGCCAGTGAACTCAGGGGTGGCCACCCAATACCCATGGCCACCCCGCATCAACGCCGGGCGAGAATGATTTTCGCTACCCCGATTTTGATTTGCACTGCCACGCAAGTTGGCTATGGTCGGGGTTTGCTCCAGGCCCTGAGCCTGACCGCGCCATCGCAAGGATCCCGTATGAGCCTGTCACTTCTCAGCCGCTATGCCTTCTTCACCGCCTGTGTACTGTTCACCCTGGCGAGCCTGCCGTTCCTCCACCACGAATGGCTGTGGCCGTTCACCCTGGCCACCGGGGTACTCAGCCTGATCGGGGTGTTCGACCTGCTGCAGCAACGCCACGCGGTGCGCCGCAACTACCCGATCCTCGGCAACATCCGCTACCTGGTCGAGGCCATCCGCCCGGAAATCCGCCAGTACCTGCTGGAAGCCGACAGCGACGCCCTGCCCTTCTCCCGCGCCCAGCGCTCGCTGGTGTACGCCCGGGCCAAGAACGAAGCCTCGGACAAACCCTTCGGCACCCTGATCGACGTCTACGAGTCGGGCTTCGAATTCATCGGCCACTCCATGCGCCCGGCGCCACTGACCGACCCGGCAAGCTTCCGGGTCATCGTCGGCGGGCCGCAATGCAGCCAGCCATATTCGGCGTCGATCTTCAACATCTCGGCCATGAGCTTCGGCTCGCTCAGCGCCAACGCCATCCGCGCCCTGAACAAGGGTGCCAAGCTGGGCAACTTCCACCACGACACCGGCGAAGGCAGCATCAGCCCCTATCACCGCGAAAACGGTGGCGACCTGGTGTGGGAACTGGGCAGCGGCTACTTCGGTTGCCGCACCGCTGATGGCCGCTTCGACCCGGAACGCTTCGCCGCCCAAGCCCGCACCCCGCAGGTGCGGATGATCGAGATCAAGATGAGCCAGGGCGCCAAGCCCGGCCATGGCGGCATCCTGCCCAAGCACAAGGTGACCCAGGAAATTGCCGAAACCCGTGGTGTGCTGATGGGCGAGGACTGCATTTCCCCCTCGCGCCACAGCGCCTTCTCCACCCCGATCGAAATGATGCACTTCATCGCCCAACTGCGTGAGTTGTCCGGCGGCAAGCCGGTAGGCTTCAAGTTCTGCCTCGGCCACCCGTGGGAATTCATGGGCATCGCCAAGGCCATGCTGGAAACCGGCATCCTGCCCGACTTCATCGTGGTCGATGGCAAGGAAGGCGGCACCGGCGCCGCGCCGGTGGAGTTCACCGACCACATCGGTGTGCCGCTGCGCGAAGGCCTGCTGTTCGTGCACAACACCCTGGTCGGCCTGAACCTGCGCGACAAGATCAAGCTCGGTGCCAGCGGCAAGATCGTCAGTGCCTTCGACATTGCCAGCGTGCTGGCCATCGGCGCCGACTGGGCCAACTCGGCGCGCGGCTTCATGTTCGCCATCGGCTGCATCCAGTCGCAGAGCTGCCACACCAATAAATGCCCGACCGGCGTGGCCACCCAAGACCCGCTGCGCCAGCGCGCCTTGGTGGTGCCGGACAAGGCCCAGCGGGTACTGAACTTCCACCACAACACCCTGCGGGCGCTGGCCGAGATGCTGGCCGCAGCGGGCCTTGAGCACCCGGCGCAACTGGAGGCCAAGCACCTGGTACGGCGGGTTTCGGCCACCGAGATCAAGCTGTTCTCGCAGATGCATGTGTTCCTCAAGCCGGGCGAGTTGCTGACCGGCGAGATCGATGGGCAGTTCTATTCGCGTATGTGGCAGATGGCGCGGGCCGACAGCTTCGAGCCACAAGCCGCCTGAATAGCTCAGTCGCTGCCAAGCGAATGACCGGGCATTGCGAACAGCAGTGCCCGCGCACAACGCATACCGCCGATTCCCACAGCCTCCGCTGGCACAGTCGCATAGCCATCGCCGGGGGGGCGCTGTGCTCGCTGACGTTCATCATCACCCTGTCAACCATGCTCAGCGTCCCCATCTGGGAAGCGGAATCCGGTGGTTTCCCATGGCTGAACCACTATGGGAGCTTCCTGATCAAGGACACCGCGCTGCTGGGCATCAGCCTGATGATCCTGGCCCAGGGCCTGGCGCCAGCAGGCACGGCAGCGAGCCGCTGACAGCAAGGCCCCGGCTCCAGGCCGGGGCTTTTGGGTTCAGGCGAGGCCGTTGACCGCGCCGGGCTCCTGGCGCGGTGCCAGACGCAGCGTGTAGTACAGCACCGTCAGCACGACCAGGAACGCCGGGCCGATGTACAACGCCACGCGAGTGTCCTCGAAGTACGCCATCAGGCCCACCACCAGCACCAGGAAGGCCAGGGCCAGGTAGGAGCTCAGCGGCCACAGCCACATGCGGTATTTCAACGCCTTCTGCTCGGCGGTCGACAGGCTGGCGCGGAACTTGATCTGCGCCAGCAGAATCATCACCCAAGTCCAGATCGCGCCGAAGGTAGCAATCGACGTCACCCAGACGAACACCTTTTCCGGCACCAGGTAGTTGGCCAGCACGCCCAGCAGCAAGGCAGCGATCGACAGCAGCAGCGCATTGCGCGGCACACCGCTTTTCGAGGTGCGGGCAAAGGCGGCCGGAGCCTGGCCGTTCTGCGCCAGGCTGTAGAGCATGCGCCCGGTGCTGAAGATGCCGCCGTTGCACGATGACAGCGCGGCGGTAATCACCACGAAGTTGATGATGCCGGCAGCAGTCTTGATGCCCAGGCGCTCGAAGGTCATGACGAACGGGCTGCCTTGGCTGCCGATGCCGTCCCACGGGTAGATCGACAGGATCACGAACAGGGCACCGACGTAGAACAGCAGGATGCGCCAGAACACCGAACCGATCGCCTGGGGGATGGTTTTCTGCGGGTTGCGCGCTTCGCCGGCGGTAAGGCCGATCATTTCCACGCCCAGGTAGGCGAACATCACCATCTGCAGCGACATCAGCACGCCGGTCACGCCATTGGGCATGAAACCGCCGTTGCTCCACAGGTTGGAAATGCCCACGGCGACGCCGTCATTGCCGAAGCCGAACGCGATCACACCAATGCCACCGAGGACCATGGCAATGATGGTGACGATCTTGATCAGGGCGAACCAGAACTCGAACTCGCCGAACGCCTTGACCGCGATCAGGTTGACTGCGCCCATGCTGCCCAGCGCCATCAAGGCCCAGATCCAGCGCGGCACGTCAGGGAACCAGATGCCCATGTAGATGGCTACCGCGGTGATTTCCGCGACGCAGGTCACCAGCCACAGGAACCAGTAGTTCCAGCCGGTGAGGAAGCCCGCCAGCGGGCCAAGGTAGTCCTGGGCATAGCGGCTGAACGAGCCAGCGACCGGGTTGTGCACGGCCATCTCGCCGAGGGCACGCATGATCACCAGGATCGCCAGGCCACCAATGATGTAGGAAAGCATGATCGCGGGGCCGGCCATTTCGATGGCTTTGGCCGAACCAAGGAAAAGACCGACGCCGATACAGGCGCCCAGCGCCATCAGACGAATGTGCCGTTCGCCCAGCTCACGCTTGAGCGGGCCGCCCTCGGAGGGCTCGGCAGGGGCAGGATGGTTGCCGACTGGCATAGCAATACAACCTCATTTTGTTATTGGAGTTGGCCTTCGTGCAGCACCGGCCATGCCGATAGGCGTGGCGTTGGCTTGCCAGGCTGGCCTCGTGGGCCGGCCTGTGTGCCGGTCTAGAGCGGCCGGCAGGGCGAAGGGCCGAGCAGTATAGGAAGTCCGATACAGGGGTTTTCGCTGTATAAACAGGAAAATTCAGAGAGTTTTTCGGAGGTGACTGCACCAACCCCGGTTCCGCTGCCACCCTAACAACAACGCCGCAGGAATAAACCCACACCAAAGCCGCATGGCCTAAGCCACTTTTCTCGGCTTCCTACAATTTTTTCACCTGTTCCCGCCAACGTCTAAGCTTCAGACAAGCAAGACGAAAATACCTGGCCGGATAGAAGACTATGGGCGCACTGTGGCAATCGGAACCAACCAGAACGGAAGCATCTGAAGCACCTCCGGCCAAGACGCCACAACCGCAGCCCCCACGTCAGCGCAGGCTTTGGTGGCGGCTGATTTTCCTGATTCTGCTGGTCGCACTGATCGCCATCGGTTTCGCTGCCTACGACGAGTTCCGCACCTCCAACCTGCAATCGCGCGAATTCAGCAAGCTGGCCACCACCCTTACCTATTCGCTGCAGCCAGGGCCGAGCGATGCAATCATCTACCCGGGCGAAGGGCCGTTCGACAAGCGCCTGGGCTACAGCGGGCTGGGCGAGTTCCTGCCACGCCTGCTGAAACGCGATTACCTGATCAGCGAACAGGTGCAGTTCTCTCCGGCCCTGATGCGTTATGTCGAGCATGGTCTGTTCGCCCCCTATATCGAGAAGATCCAGGCCGGCCTGTCGATCACCGACTGCCGGGGCGAGATGCTGTACCAGTACAACTACCCGCAGCACCTGTACCCTGATTTCGCCTCCATCCCGCCGGTGATGGTCAACAGCCTGCTGTTCATCGAAAACCGCGACCTGCTCGATACCAAGGACGTGAAGAACAACCCGGCCGTGGACTGGCCGCGCTTTGCCAAGGCTGCCTATAGCCAGGTAGCCAAGTACCTGGCCCTGCCCGGTCAGTCGGCGGGTGGCAGCACCCTCGCCACCCAGCTGGAGAAGTACCGCCATTCGCCGGATGGCCTGACCGTCAATGGTGCCGAAAAGATCCGCCAGATGATCTCGGCCAGCGTGCGCGCCTACCAGGGTGGCCCCGATACCAGCGAAGCGCGCCACCGGATCGTGCGTGACTACCTCAACAGCGTGCCGCTGTCGGCTGTGCCCGGGCATGGCGAGGTGCATGGCATGGCCGAGGGCCTGCGGGTGTGGTACGGCGCCGATTTCGACCAGGTCAACCAGGCGCTGACCTCCACCGCCACCGACCCGGACAGCATGGCCGCGCGCGGCCTGGCCCTGCGCCAGGTGCTGTCGCTGATGATCGCCCAGCGCCGACCTTCGCATTACCTGTCCAAGGGCCGCGTCGAACTGGCCGAGCTCACCGACTCGCACATCCGCGTGCTGGCGGCCGCCAAGATCATCGAGCAACCGCTGGCCGATGCAGCGCTGGCCAGCAAGGCGGTCTACCGCGACTGGGTCGCCCAGCCGACCATCGTGCCGATCATCACCAACAAAGGCATCAGCCTGGCCCGCAACCGCCTGGCGGCCATGCTCAACCGGCCGCTGTACGACCTTGACCGCTTGGATGTGTCGGCCACCAGTACCCTGCAGGCCGACCTGCAGCTGCAAGTCAGCCAGTACCTGAAAAACCTTGCCGACCCCGAATTCGCGGCGCAGATCGGCCTGATCGGCGAACGCCTGCTCACCGCCAAGACCACCGACCAGGTGAGCTACAGCTTCACCTTGTTCGAGCGCACCGCCGATGGCTCGCGGGTACGGGTGCAGACCGACAGCACCAACCAGCCTTTCGATATCAACGAAGGCAGCAAACTGGAACTGGGCTCGACCGCCAAACTGCGAGTGCTCACGACTTATCTGGAGATCATCGCCGAACTGCACGACAAGTACGCCGGCAAACCTGCAGCCGAGTTGAAGAAAGTCGACGTCGCCGAACTCGACCGCATCACCCAGTGGTCGCTGGAATGGCTGGCACAGAACAGCAAGAACCAGAGCCTGGACGCCATGCTCGATGCGGCACTGGAGCGCAAGTACTCGGCCAACACTGGCGAGGCGTTCTTTACCGGCGGCGGCATGCACGTATTCAACAACTTCCGCAAGGAAGACAACAACCGCAACCCGACCCTCAAGGATGCCCTGCGCGAGTCGATCAACCTGCCGTTCATCCGCCTGATGCGCGACCTGGTGCGTTACGTCACCTACCAGCAGCCGTTCAACCGCGTGCCGCTGCTCAAGGACGACTCCGACCCGCGTCGCCAGGAATACCTGGCCCGCTTCGCCGACAAGGAAGGCACCAGCTACCTGATGCGCTTCTGGAAGAAATACCAGCGCAAGACCTCGCAGCAACGCCTGGATACCTTCCTCGACAGCATGCGCGCCACCCCGCAGCGCCTGGCTGCGGTGCACCGTTACCTGTTCCCGGAAGCCGGCCAGGAAACCTTCAACGCCTTCGTCCGTGCCCACAGCAAGGATGACAAGATCGCCTTGGGCAAACTCACCGACGGCAAGCTGGCGGAAATGTACGAAGCCTACGGCCCCGGCAAGTACGACCTGCCCGACCAGGGCTATATCGCCAAGGTCCACCCGCTGGACCTGTGGCTGCTGGGCTACCTGTTGAAGCACCCGAGCTCCACGCTCACCGAAATGGTCAATGCCAGCCATTTCGAGCGCCAGGAAGTCTACAGCTGGCTATTCAAGAGCCGGCACCAGGGTGCGCGTGACAGCCGCATCCGCACCATGGTCGAGATCGAGGCGTTCCTCGATATCCATCAGCGCTGGAAACGCGTGGGCTACCCGTTCGATCACCTGGTGCCCTCGCTGGCCACCGCCATCGGCAGCTCCGGCGACCGCCCGGCCGCGCTGTCGGAACTGGTCGGCATCATCCAGAACGACGGCGTGCGCCTGCCGACGCTGCGTATCGACACCCTGCACTTCGCCGCCAATACCCCCTACGAGACCAAACTGGTCAGCGACCCGGACCGCGGTGTGCGAATCCTGCCGGTGGAAGTGGCCCGCGCGCTGAAAGGCGCCATGTCGCAGGTGGTCGATGCCGGTACCGCACGGCGCATCTCCGGCAGCTTCAAGCTCAACGACGGCACACCGCTGGTGATGGGGGGCAAGACCGGCACCGGCGACAACCGTATCGAAAGCTTCGGCGCTGGTGGCCGGCTGATCGGCTCGCGCTCGCTCAACCGTACCGCCACCTTCGTGTTCTTCCTGGGTGAAAACCACTTCGGCACCCTGACCGCCTTCGTCCCAGGGCGCTCGGCAGAAGCGTTCAAGTTCACCTCGGCGCTGCCGGTGCAGGTGCTCAAGGGCATGGCGCCGATCCTGATGCCGTACTTGCAGCCGGGTAACCCGAACGAGTGCAAACCACCGCAGGTTGCCATGCATGGCAACGATTCATCTAAAACATAGATGATAATCATCGGCATTTAGCGGCTTGTGTTTAGATATATCTTGAGTAATATCTTTCGATATATCGAAACACAGGGAGCCTCTAAATGCGTGACCATGGCGCACATGACCCTTTTGAACGCCGCCCCGCCCGAGGCGAGCGTGGCCCGCGGGTTTTCGCCCCGGGTGACCTCAAGCTGCTGATGCTGTCGATGCTGGCCGAGCAACCGGGCCACGGCTATGACCTGATCCGCCAGATCGAGAACCTGTTCGACGGCAGCTACACGCCGAGCCCCGGCGTGATCTACCCCACCCTCAATTTCCTCGAAGAAGCCGAACTGATCAGCGGCCAGGTGCACGGCAGCAAACGCCTGTACGCCATCACCGCTGCCGGCCGTAACGCACTGGCCGATCAGGCCGTCGCCCTGGATGGCGTGCGCATGCGCATCGAAGTCAGCAAGCGCGCCCTGCGTGGCCACGAGCGCCCGCCAGAAATCCACGAAGCGGTCGGCAACCTGCGCCATGCCCTGCACATGCACAGTGGCCGCTGGACGCCGGAAGAAATCGAACGGGTGCGCAACCTGCTCAACGACACTGCCAAGGCCATTGCCTCCGGGCCGGCCGATCCAGTCAGGGAGAATCCCCATGAGTGACACCATTCACCGCGTCAACCACGAAATCCGCCAACGTCGCCTACAGGTACTGCGGGTTACCGACCTCACCCCGCGCATGCGCCGCATCACCCTGGGTGGTGACGAATTGCAGGGTTTCACCAGCCTGGGCAGTGACGACCACATCAAGTTGCTGTTCGCTGAAACGGCCGAACAGCAGCAAGCCATCGACGCCCGCAACCTGGGCCGTGACGGCGGTGCCCGGCCGACCATGCGCGAGTACACGCCGCGCCGTATCGACCTGGTGGCCAACGAGTTGGACATCGACTTCGTGCTGCACGGCGACGGCCCTGCTTCGACCTGGGCTGCGCAGGCGGCACCGGGGCAAACCCTGAACATCGCCGGGCCACGGGCATCGATGGTGGTGCCGGATATCTTCGACAGCTACCTGCTGGTGGGTGACGAGACGGCGATTCCGGCGATTGGCCGGCGCCTGGAGGCGCTGCCAGCGGGCCGCCGCGTGCTGGCGGTGATCCAGATCGAGGATGAGCAGGAGCGCCAGCCGCTGCCGAGTGCGGCGCAGGTGGAAGTCATCTGGGTAAAACGAGATGAGGACCTGCTGGCGTTGCTGAAGGAGCTGAACCTGCCCGAAGGCAAGCTGTACAGCTGGGTCGCGCTGGAGAAGTCGCTGACCCGCCTGGCCAAGGCATTGCTTCTGGAAAAGGGCGTATCAGAGGATGCCCTGAAGGCAGCCGCTTACTGGCGTGCCGACGGGACCACAGACGACGAGTGATCTGCGCTCTTCTGTACCGGCCTCTTCGCGGCGGTTCGACGCCTCGATATACCCGCGAAGAGGCCAGCGCAGGTCAAGCCAATCCATACCTTGCCCGCCACCGATCCAGCCCCAGCAAGACCAGGCCAATCCCCCAGAACCCCGCCAACACGCCCAGGGCATTGAGCATCACCTGCCCATACCCCAGGCTCGCCACATCGATGAACGGGTAGGCATACGCCCCTATCTCACTCCCCCGCCACAGCGCATAGCCAAAATACACCGCCGGGTACAGCGCCCACCCCGCCAAGTGCCGGAGCCGCAGGCTGCCCTTGGGCACCTCGAACCACCAGTACAAGGCGAACAGCACTGGCATCACATCATGCAGCAACTCATCCGCCAGCCACTGCCAGCCTTCTGGTTGCCACAGATGCCGCAGCAACACGCTATAAGCCAGTGCCACCAGCACGATGCTGGCCGCCACCGCAGAACTCACCGAGGGCGACAAAAAAAAGCGCCTCGCCGCTGACGCCCGGCCAAAGGCTGCGTAGCTGAGTACCGTCGCCACCAGGGTATTGGTCAGCACGGTGAAATAACCGAACACATTGATCAGCCCGCCAATCAGGCTGGCCTGCTCCTGCCAGCGTGCCAGCAGCACCAGGTAGACCTGCACCGCCAGGCCGAACCAGCCAAGCAACGCCATCGACGTCAGCCAGAGGCGCCGTGGCATATCAGGCCTGGCGCTGCAGCTTCACGTACAACTGCTCGACCTTCTCCCGCGCCCAGGGGGTCTTGCGCAGGAAGGTCAGGCTCGACTTGATCGTCGGGTTGCTCTTGAAGCAGCGCACGTCAACGCGTTCGGCCAGGCCCTGCCATTGGTAGTGCGCCACCAGTTCGGTGAGGATCTGTTCGAGGGTCTTGCCGTGCAGCGCGTTGTGTTGGGCCGTGCTCATGCCAGTGCTCCGTAGGAAAGATGCGCACCTTACACGAGTGTAGTGGCAGGTGGGATCCGTGTTGCCTGCGGAAAAAGCGCTGGCCAGGCGCAAAACCTCTGTGCTGAAATAGTGATGTTATATTGTAACACTAAAAAGCATCTGCCAAGGAACGCCTCATCCCCATGCTGCACATCCCGCTTCGCCTCTCCCCCCTCGCTGTCGCCCTGTGGCTCGCCTCATCACCCAGCCAAGCCGTGGAACTGGAGCCCCAGGTCATCACCGCCAACCCGCTGGGCAACCGTCAACTGGCGGCCCCCAGCACCGTGCTTGAAGGTGACGACCTGCTGCAACAGCAGCACGGCAGCCTCGGTGAAACCCTGAACAAGCAACCCGGTGTAGCCTCCACCTGGTTCGGCCCCGGCGCCAGCCGCCCGGTAATTCGTGGCCTGGATGGCGACCGCATTCGCATCCTGCGCAATGGCGTGGGTGCTCTGGATGCCTCGTCGCTGTCCTACGACCACGCGGTGCCGCTGGACCCGGTCACGGTCGAGCGCGTGGAAATCGTCCGCGGCCCGGCCGCCCTGCTCTATGGCGGCAATGCCATCGGCGGCGTGGTCAACACGTTCGACAATCGCATCCCCGATTCGCCGATCGAGGGCATCCACGGTGCCGGCGAACTGCGCTACGGCGGTGCCGACACCACCCGCAGCAGTGCCGGCAAGCTGGAAGCCGGTGACGGCACCTTCGCCCTGCACCTGGACGCCAACAGCCGCCAGTTCAATGACCTGCGCATTCCCGGCTACGCGCAAAGCGCCAAGGTCCGTGACGCCGACGCGCCAGGCAGCCGCCACCGCCTGGAAAACAGCGACGGCCGCCAGGACGGTGGCGCGATCGGCGGCGCCTACAACTGGGAGCATGGCTATGCCGGGCTGTCCTACAGCCGTTACGACAGCAACTACGGCTCGGTGGCCGAGGCTGGCGTGCGCCTGGACATGAAGCAGGACCACTACGCCTTTGCCTCGGAACTGCGCGACCTGGACGGCCCGTTCAGCTCGGTCAAGGTCGATGCTGGCTACACCGACTACGAGCACAGCGAGATCGAGGAAGGCGAGGTACACACCACCTTCAAGAACAAGGGCTATGAGGCCCGTATCGAAGCCCGTCATCAGCCGCTCGGCCCGCTTGAAGGCGTGATCGGCGCACAGGTCAGTCGCAACGCGTTTTCGGCGCTGGGCGAGGAAGCCTTCGTTCCGCACACCGACACCGACAGCCTGGCGCTGTTCATGCTCGAACAATGGCAGGCCACCGAGCGCCTGAACCTGAGCCTTGGCGCCCGCCTGGAACATACCCGGGTCGACCCCGACGCCAAGGGCAATGAAAACTTCGTCGATGCCGACAGCGCCAGCAGCTTCAATGCGTTCAGCCTGTCCTCAGGCGCGGTGTACCAGCTCGACCCGATCTGGTCGCTGGCTGCCAACCTCGGCTACACCGAACGCGCCCCGACGTTCTACGAGCTTTACGCCAACGGCGCCCACGTGGCCACCGGCGCTTTCGAAGTCGGTGATGCCAGCCTGAACAAGGAAAAAGCCATCTCCGCCGACCTGGCCCTGCGCTTCGACAACGGCACCCACAAGGGCAGCGTCGGGGTGTTCTACAGCCACTTTCGCAACTACATCGGCCTGATCGGTACGGGCAACCTGCGTGAAGGCCATGACCATGACGAGGATGATCACGACCACGATCATGACGATGGTGGCTTCCCCGAATACCGTTACCAAGGCGTGCGTGCACGCTTCTACGGCATCGAGGCACAAGATCGCTGGAAGCTGCTGGAAAACCGCTATGGCAGCTTCGCGCTGGAACTGTCGGGCGACTACACCCGGGCCAAGAACCTCGACAGCGGCGAGCCATTGCCGCGTATTGCCCCACTACGGCTGAACAGCGGACTGGTATGGGAACTGGACCGCTGGCAGGCACGGGTGGATGTGCAACATGCCGCATCACAGCATCGCAAGCCTGAGAACGAGACCCGTACCGATGGCTACACCACGCTCGGGGCCAGCGTCGGCTACCGCTTCGACATCGGCCAGAGCCAGTGGCTGGCCTTCGTGCGCGGCGAGAACCTGACCGACCAGACCGTGCGCTATGCCAGTTCGATCCTGCGGGATATCGCGCCAGCACCGGGGCGCAGCGTGGAAGTTGGACTGCGGACCAGCTTCTAAGCCGCGAGGGGGCTGCCAAGCAGCCCCTTTCTCAGCGGACTGTTACCGGATCAGCAACAATCAACTGCGACAATTTGTCTTTTTTTCTTACAACTTCCCCTATATTCTCCCCGCCGCAAGCTGAATCGCTTCATCCAGCATTCCCAATTGCCTTTTCCATCGAAGAGCCCGCTCATCGGTGCGCTTGCCATTTGCTCAACAATCAAAAGATAGCGCTATCTCATGTTCCAGCTGCCCAAAACCCGCTACACCAGTTTTGCCCTCATCGCCTTTACCGCCAGCCTGCCAGGCACGGCCAGCGCCAGCGAACCCTTCGCCAAGGACTCCCCCTGGATGTTCGGCGACTGGGGCGGCAGCCGCACCGAGCTGCTGGAAAAAGGCTACGACTTCACCCTCGGCTACACCGGCGAGATGGGCAGCAACCTGCACGGCGGCTACGACCACGACCGCACGGCACGCTACAGCGACCAGTTCACCTTTGGCAGCCACCTGGACCTGGAGAAGATCCTCGGCTGGAACGACACCGAGTTCCAGCTGACTATCACCGAACGCCACGGCGACAACATCAGCAACGACCGTATCAACGACCCGCGGGTCGGCGGCTTCACTTCGGCCCAGGAGGTCTGGGGCCGTGGCGAAACCTGGCGGCTGACGCAAATGTGGATCAAGCAGCAATACTTCGACGGCGCCCTGGACGTGAAAGTCGGCCGTTTCGGCGAAGGTGAGGATTTCAACAGCTTCCCTTGCGACTTCCAGAACCTGGCCTTCTGCGGCTCGCAGGTGGGCAACTGGGTCGGTGGCATCTGGTACAACTGGCCGGTCAGCCAGTGGGCCATGCGCGTGCGCTACAACCTCAACCCCGAGCTGTACGCCCAGCTAGGCGTGTATGAGCAGAACCCATCCAATCTCGAATCAGGCAACGGCTTCAAGCTCAGCGGCAGCGGCACGCAGGGCGCGGTGATGCCGATCGAACTGGTATGGACCCCACGTATCCAAGAACTGAAAGGGGAATATCGCGCCGGCTACTACTACAGTAATGCCAAGGCACAGGATGTTCTCAAGGACAGCAACGGCCAGCCGGCTGCCCTCAGCGGCGCCGCCTACCGCAGCAGTTCGAGCAAGCACGGCTTGTGGCTCGGGGCCCAGCAGCAGGTCACCTCGCAGGCCACCGACCAGTCGCGCGGCCTGAGCCTTTTCGCCAACGCCACGGTGCACGACAAGAAGACCAATGTCATCGACAACTACGTTCAGGCTGGACTGGTTTACAAGGGCCCCTTCGACGCCCGTGCCAAGGACGACATCGGCTTCGCCGTCGCCCGCGTGCACGCCAACCCGGCCTACCGCAAGAATGCCCGCCTGGCCAATCAGGTGGCCGGCCTCGACGACTACGACAACCCGGGCTACCTGCCGGTGCAAGACACCGAGTACAGCGCCGAACTCTATTACGGCATTCACCTGGCCGACTGGCTCACGGTGCGCCCGAACCTGCAGTACATCCGCCATCCGGGCGGGGTGTCGCAGGTTGACAGCGCGCTGATCGGCGGCCTGAAGATTCAAAGCACGTTCTGACCACCTTCACACTGACTACCTTCAAAAAAGGGAGAACCTACGATGAGCACTGACGGTGCCAACCAAGGAACCCGCTGGCTGCCACGCCTGATGGGCGTGTTGCTGTTGCTGATGGGCCTGGCCCTGCTGGCCGGCGGCATCAAGTTGAGCCAGCTGGGCGGCTCGCTGTACTACCTGATTGCCGGTATCGGCTTTGCCCTGTCGGGCGCCCTGCTGCTGGCCAAGCGCCGCCTCGCCCTGGGCCTTTATGGCGTGGTGCTGCTGGGCAGTACGGTGTGGGCGATGCTGGAAGTGGGCCTGGACTGGTGGCAACTGGTGCCGCGCCTGGCCATCTGGTTCGCCATCGGCGTGGTGTTGCTACTGCCGTGGGCCCGTCGCCCGCTGACCGGCCCTGCATCCAGGGCCAACACCGCGCTGCTGAGCGTTGCCGTGCTGGCTTCGGGCGCCTGTGCCTTGGGCAGCCAGTTCACCCACCCGGGTGAAGTGTTTGGCGAACTCGGCCGCGACAACAGCGAAATGGGCAGCGCCGCACCGGCCATGCCGGATGGCGACTGGCAGGCCTATGGCCGCACCGAGCACGGCGACCGCTATTCGCCGCTGCGCCAGATCACCCCGCAGAACGCCTACCGCCTGGAAGAAGCCTGGCGCATCCGCACCGGCGACCTGCCGACCGACAACGACCCGGTCGAACTGACCAACGAAAACACCCCGCTGAAGGCCAACGGCATGCTCTATGCCTGCACCGCCCACAGCAAGGTGCTGGCCCTGGACCCGGACACCGGCGCCGAAATCTGGCGCTATGACCCACAGATCAAAACCCCGGTCGGCACGTTCAAGGGCTTCGCCCACATGACCTGCCGCGGCGTCTCGTACTATGACGAGAACAGCTACGTCAGCCGTGACGGCAGCCCGGCACCGAAGGTGTCCGACGCCGGCCAGGCCGTGGCCCAGGCCTGCCCACGCCGCCTCTACCTGCCGACCGCCGACGCCCGCCTGATCGCCATCAACGCCGACAACGGCAAGGTCTGCGAAGGCTTCGCCAACCAGGGCGCGATCGACCTGACCACCGGCATCGGCCCGTTCACCGCAGGCGGCTACTACTCCACCTCGCCCGTGGCGATCACCCGCAGCCTGGTGATCATCGGTGGCCATGTCACTGACAACGAGTCGACCAACGAACCGTCCGGCGTGATCCGCGCCTACGACGTGCACGACGGCCGCCTGGTGTGGAACTGGGACAGCAACAACCCGGACGACACCAAACCGCTCGCCGCGGGCAAGATGTACAGCCGCAACTCGGCCAACATGTGGTCGCTGGCCAGCGTCGACGAAGACTTAGGCATGGTCTACCTGCCGCTGGGCAACCAGACCCCTGACCAGTGGGGCGCCGACCGCACCCCAGGCGCCGAGAAGTACAGCGCCGGCGTGGTCGCCCTCGACCTGGCCACCGGCAAGGCCCGCTGGAACTACCAGTTCACCCACCACGACCTGTGGGACATGGACGTCGGTAGCCAGCCGACCCTGGTGCACCTGAAGACCAAGGACGAGGTGAAGCCGGCGATCATTGTGCCGACCAAGCAGGGCAGCCTGTACGTGCTCGACCGCCGCGACGGCACACCGATCGTGCCGATTCGCGAGATCCCGGTGCCGCAGGGCGCGGTCAAGGGTGACCACACCGCCCCGACCCAGGCCCGCTCCGACCTCAACCTGCTGGGCCCTGAGCTGACCGAACAGGCCATGTGGGGTGCCACGCCATTCGACCAGATGCTCTGCCGCATCCAGTTCCGCGAGCTGCGCTACGAGGGCCAGTACACCCCGCCGTCCGAACAGGGCAGCCTGATCTACCCGGGCAACGTCGGCGTGTTCAACTGGGGCGGCGTGTCGGTCGACCCGGTGCGCCAGCTGCTGTTCACCTCGCCCAACTACATGGCCTTCGTGTCGAAGATGGTGCCGCGTGAGCAGGTGGCCGCCGGCAGCAAGCGCGAGAGCGAGACCAGCGGTGTACAGCCGAACACCGGCGCGCCCTACGCAGTGACCATGCATCCGTTCATGTCGCCGATCGGCATCCCCTGCCAGGCACCCGCCTGGGGTTATGTGGCAGCCATCGACCTGTTCACCAACAAGGTGGTATGGAAGCGCAAGAACGGCACTACCCGCGACAGCACCCCGGTGCCGATCGGCATGCCGGTGGGCGTACCGAGCATGGGCGGTTCGATCGTCACCGCCGGTGGCGTCGGCTTCCTCAGCGGCACCCTCGACCAGTACCTGCGCGCCTATGACGTGAACAACGGCAAGGAACTGTGGAAGGCCCGCCTGCCAGCGGGTGGCCAGGCCACGCCGATGACCTATACCGGCAAGGACGGCAAGCAGTACGTGTTGATCGTCGCCGGCGGCCATGGCTCGCTGGGCACCAAAATGGGCGATTACATCATCGCTTACAAATTGGCTGAGTAACGCCATCGAGCCCCGCTCAGGGGCTCATTTACCTGTACCGGCGATGCCGCCGGTACAGGCCAACAAAGATGAAACCCTCCCCCTGCGCCCTTCGTCTACCATTGAAACCCATCCCCCCGCGCCCCATCTAAGCACCATAGTCATTCACGCAGGTGCCCCATGAGCGACCAGCAGGATTTCCCGGAACAACCCGACGAACACAGCGCAATCGAACAGCCTGACACCCAGGCCGACACCGGCCACGGCCACGGCCACGGCCACGGCCACGCCCTCGCCCTGCCCGGCCAGCAGTTGCCGGACAAGGTCTACGTGATCCCGATCCACAACCGCCCGTTCTTCCCCGCGCAAGTGCTGCCGGTAATCGTCAACGAAGAGCCCTGGGCCGAAACCCTCGACCTGGTGGCCAAGACCGAACATCACTCGCTGGCTCTGTTCTTCATGGACAGCCCGCCGGAAGACCACCGCCATTTCGACACCTCGGCCCTGCCGGAGTACGGCACCTTGGTCAAGGTTCATCACGCCAGCCGTGAAAACGGCAAGTTGCAGTTCGTTGCCCAGGGCCTGACCCGGGTGCGCATCCGCACCTGGCTCAAGCACCATCGCCCACCGTACCTGGTCGAAGTCGAATACCCGCGCCAGCCGGCCGAGCCGACCGACGAGGTGAAGGCCTACGGCATGGCGCTGATCAACGCGATCAAGGAGCTGCTGCCGCTCAACCCGTTGTACAGCGAAGAGCTCAAGAACTACCTCAACCGCTTCAGCCCCAACGACCCGTCGCCCCTCACCGACTTCGCCGCCGCGCTTACCTCCGCCACCGGTAATCAGCTGCAGGAAGTGCTCGACTGCGTGCCCATGCTCAAGCGCATGGAGAAGGTCCTGCCGATGCTGCGCAAGGAGGTCGAGGTCGCGCGCCTGCAGAACGAGATTTCCGCCGAGGTCAACCGGCAGATCGGCGAGCACCAGCGCGAGTTCTTCCTCAAGGAACAGCTCAAGGTCATCCAGCAGGAGCTGGGCCTGACCAAGGACGACCGCAGCGCCGACCTCGAACAGTTCGAGCAGCGCCTTGCCGGCAAGACCCTGCCCAAGCAAGCGCAAAAGCGCATCGACGAAGAAATGGGCAAACTGGCCATCCTCGAGACCGGTTCGCCCGAATACGCTGTCACCCGTAATTACCTGGAGTGGGCCACCGCCCTCCCCTGGGGGGTATACGGCAAGGACAAACTCGACCTCAAGCATGCGCGCAAAGTGCTCGACCAGCACCACGCCGGCCTGGACGACATCAAGGAACGTATCCTCGAATTCCTCGCCGTCGGTGCCTGGAAAGGCGAGATCAGCGGCTCGATCGTACTGCTGGTGGGCCCGCCCGGGGTGGGCAAGACCAGCATCGGCAAGTCCATCGCCGAATCCCTCGGCCGGCCGTTCTACCGTTTCAGCGTCGGCGGCATGCGCGACGAGGCCGAAATCAAGGGCCACCGCCGCACCTACATCGGCGCCCAGCCGGGCAAGCTGGTGCAGGCGCTGAAGGAGGTCGAAGTGATGAACCCGGTGATCATGCTCGACGAGATCGACAAGATGGGCCAGAGCTATCAGGGCGACCCCGCCTCGGCGTTGCTGGAAACCCTCGACCCGGAGCAGAACGTCGATTTCCTCGACCACTACCTGGACCTGCGCCTGGACCTGTCCAAGGTGCTGTTCGTGTGCACCGCCAACACCCTCGACTCGATCCCCGGGCCGCTGCTCGACCGCATGGAAGTGATCCGCCTGTCCGGGTACATCACCGAAGAGAAGCTGGCCATCGCCAAGCGCCACCTGTGGCCCAAGCAGCTGGAAAAGGCCGGCGTGGCCAAGACCAGCCTGAGCATCAGTGACAGTGCCCTGCGCACGGTGATCGAGGGCTATGCCCGTGAAGCCGGGGTGCGCCAGCTGGAGAAACAGCTGGGCAAGCTGGTGCGCAAGGCCGTGGTCAAGCTGCTGGAAGCCCCGGACGCCAAGCTCAAGATCGGCAACAAGGACCTCGAGGCCGCCCTGGGCATGCCGGTGTTCCGCAGCGAGCAGGTGCTGTCTGGCAAAGGCGTGATCACCGGCCTTGCCTGGACCAGCATGGGCGGTGCGACCCTGCCGATCGAGGCCACCCACATCCACAGCCTCAACCGCGGGCTGAAACTCACCGGGCAGCTAGGTGATGTGATGAAGGAATCGGCGGAGATCGCCTACAGCTACATCAGCTCGAACCTGAAGCAGTTCGGTGGCACACCTGGCTATTTCAATGAAGCGTTCATCCATTTGCACGTGCCCGAGGGCGCCACGCCCAAAGATGGCCCCAGTGCCGGGGTGACCATGGCCAGCGCGCTGCTGTCGCTGGCCCGCGACCAGGCGCCGAAAAAAGGTGTGGCCATGACTGGCGAGCTCACCCTCACCGGCCAGGTACTGCCGATTGGCGGCGTGCGCGAGAAAGTGATCGCGGCGCGGCGGCAGAAGATCTTCGAGCTGATCCTGCCGGAGCCGAACCGCGGGGACTTCGAAGAACTGCCGGACTACCTGCGTGAAGGCCTGACCGTGCATTTCGCCAAGCGCTTCTCCGACGTCGCCAAAGTCCTGTTCTGACCAGCACCGGCCTCATCGCGGGTGAACCCGCGATGAGGCCAGCACTGACAACACAAAACCCCACCAGCATCGGGTATCCTCAGGCCATCGCCAGCCTCCGGAGCCACCATGACCGCATCTCGTCTGCTCGTTCCCCTGAGCCTCGCCCTGCTCGCTGCCTGCGCCCAGCAGCCAAAACAGACCGTCGAACTGGACGCCGAAAGCGAATGCCCCAAGCGCCTGCAGGTCGGCCAGAGCCTCACCCTGACCCTGCCCAGCAACCCCACCACCGGCTACCGCTGGCTGGTACAGAACCCTGCATCCAACGTGCTGCAAAGCCTGGGCCCTGAGGTCTACAGTGCCCCCGAGGACGCCGGTATCGTCGGCAGCTCGGGCATCTCGACCTGGCGCTACCAGGCCCGCACCGCCGGTGAAGGCCACCTGGTCCTGGTCTACCAGCAGCCCTGGGCGCCGGAAGTGCGCCCGGTACAGACCTTCGATTGCGCCATCCGGGTCAACTAAACGCAAAGCGCTGGTCAGCCAACCATGCATCCACGTCGCGGTTTGGCTAGAATGCCGGCCCTGCATATTGCCAGCCGCCTGGATTCACCGTGAGCAAACAACCCGACCGCCTTTTCGCCCAACCTCTGGAGCAAGTCCCCGACTTCGTGTTCAACGAAGACGTGGTGCGCGTGTTCCCGGACATGATCAAGCGCTCGGTGCCCGGTTACCCGACCATCGTCGAAAACCTCGGCGTGCTGGCCGCGCGCTTCGCCCAGCCGAACACTGCGCTGTATGACCTGGGCGCCTCCCTGGGTGCCGTCACCCAATCGCTGCGCCGCCATGTACGCAGCGACGGCTGCCGGGTGATCGCAGTGGACAATTCCGCCGCCATGGTCGAGCGTTGCCGCCAGTACCTCACCGCCCAGGACTCGATGTTCCAGGAATTGCTGCCGGTCGACGTGCTGGAAGCCGACATCCTCACCCTGCCCTTCGAACCGGCTTCGGTGGTGGCAATGAACTTCACCTTGCAGTTCATCGCCCCTGAACAACGCCTGGCGCTGCTCAGCCAGATCCGCCAGGCACTGCTGCCCGGCGGCGCGCTGATCCTCTCGGAGAAACTGCGTTTCGCCGATGACGAAGAGCAGACCCTGCTCAACGAACTGCACCTGGACTTCAAGCGGGCCAATGGCTACAGCGAACTGGAAATCGCCCAGAAGCGCAGCGCCATCGAGAACGTGATGAAGCCCGACACCCTGCAAGCCCATAAAGAACGCCTGCACGCGGCCGGCTTCACCAAGGTGGTGCCGTGGTTCCAATGCCTCAACTTTGCCTCGCTGATAGCCCTGCCATGATCGATCTGTCCCCCCTCGTCCGCCGCCTGGCGGGCACGCCCCTGGCTTCCTGGTCCCAGGGCCTGCAAGCACAACTGCAAGCCAAGCTGGAAAAAGGCCACGGCGACCTCGACCGCTGGCGCGGCGCGCTCGACGCACTGCCGAACCTGCAGCCCAGCGAAATCGACCTGACTGACGGCCTGCGCCTGGATTGCGCATGTGATGACGCCACCCGTGCGCAGATGCGCCAGGCGCTGATGGGCCTGTCGCCCTGGCGCAAGGGGCCATTCGACCTGTTTGGCGTGCACGTCGACACCGAATGGCGCTCGGACTGGAAGTGGTCGCGGGTCGGCCCGCACCTCGACCTCAAGGGCAAGCGCGTGCTCGATGTCGGTTGCGGCAACGGCTACTACCAGTGGCGCATGCTCGGTGCCGGTGCCGACATGGTCATCGGCGTCGATCCCAACTGGCTGTTCTTCTGCCAGTTCCAGGCCGTGCAGCAATACCTGCCCGAACTGCCCGCGTGGCACCTGCCCTTCGCCCTGGAAGAGCTGCCAGCCAACCTTGAAGGCTTCGACACCGTGTTCTCCATGGGCGTGTTCTACCACCGCCGCTCACCCATCGAGCACTTGCTGGCGCTCAAGGACTGCCTGGTCAAAGGCGGCGAGCTGGTGCTGGAAACCCTGGTGATCGAGGGTGACGAAAACCAGGTGCTGGTGCCCGAAGACCGTTACGCGCAGATGCGCAACGTCTGGTACCTGCCGTCGGTACCGGCCCTGGAACGCTGGTTGCGCCGCGCCGGCTTCACTGACGTGCGTTGCGTGGATGTAAGCGTCACCAGCATCGAGGAACAGCGCAGTACCGAATGGATGCGCTACCAGTCGCTGGGCGATTTCCTCGACCCGAACGACCACAGCAAGACCATCGAAGGCCTGCCCGCCCCGCGCCGCGCCACCCTGCTGGCGCGCAAATAAAAAGGGCGTCCCTATGGACGCCCGAATCACACCTGTGCCGGGGAGCAGTGCCGGCACAGCTGCTGTTGCCTCAGTCCTTGGCCACCTCGCGGGCCTTCTCCTGTGCCTTGCGCTCGCGCTCGGCGATGGCCTGTTGCTTGTCGCCGTGCAGGCGCTCCTGGTCCTGGCGGAATGCTTGCCAGAACTGCTTGGAACGTTCGCCGCCGCCTTCGGCGTAGGCGCTGGCGCTGCCCAGGGCGAGGGCCGCCAGGAGCAGGTATTTGGTCAGGTTCATCGTGCTTGCCTCGTTGATAACCGATCAGACAGGGCAATCCTACCCAGGGGCAGCTAACGCCAAGGTGAGGCGGACATTACAGTCTTGCAATGTGCCCTTGGCAGGCAGCCAGTTAACACCAGGATTACAAATCCGTTATCTAGGCCGATGGGGCATTCGCATGCCGTAACATCCTGCGGCTTGACCCTGAAGCCCCTACAGGCTTGAGAATCCTGCCCTTTCCAGCACACCGAGCCCCGCCCATGCGCCTACTGATCATCGAGGACGAACTGCGTACCGCCGACTACCTGCAACAAGGCCTGCGCGAAAACGGCTATGTAGTCGATTGCGCCCACACTGGCACCGATGGCCTGCACCTGGCGCGCCAGCAGCCCTACGAGCTGATCATCCTCGACGTCAACCTGCCCGAGCTGGACGGCTGGACAGTGCTGCAGCGCCTGCGCGCCGAATCGGCCACGCGGATCATGATGCTGACGGCCCATGGTCGCCTGTCAGACCGGGTCAAAGGCCTGGACCTGGGCGCCGATGACTACCTGCTCAAACCGTTCGAATTCCCCGAGTTGCTGGCCCGTATTCGCAGCCTGCTGCGGCGTAACGATCAACAACTGCAACCGAGCACACTGCGCGTCGCCGACCTTGAGCTGGACCCAGGCCGCCACCGCGCCTACCGCGCTGGCAAACGCATCGACCTGACCGCCAAGGAATTCGCCCTGCTCCACCTGCTGATGCGCCAGAGCGGCGAGGTGTTGTCACGCACGCAGATCATCTCGCTGGTGTGGGACATGAATTTCGATTGCGACACCAATGTGGTCGAGGTTTCGATCCGCCGCCTGCGGGCGAAGATCGATGATCCGTTCGAAGACAAGCTGATCCACACCTTGCGCGGTGTCGGCTACGTACTTGAGGCCCGCGTGTGAAGCACGCCAGCCTGTCACTGCGCCTGGGCCTGAGCGTGACCCTGATGGGCGCCGCCCTGGTGTTGCTGCTCGCCTGCCTGGCAGTGTTCGCCCTCGACCACGAACTGGACAGCCGCGCCCGCAAGGACCTGGCGCGCAAGATGCTGCAGGTGGAACACAACCTGCGGGTCGACCTGCGCAGCGAAGACCTTGGCAGCCGCGCCCATCCGTTGCTCGACCTGGTGATGGGCCATGACAACCTCAGCCTCAGCGTACTGGCCCTTGAGGGCCGCCACCCGCACCTGCTCAGCCTCGGCCCTGCGCTTGAGTCCCGGGTAGGCGAACTGCATACCGATTCACGGCTGAACTACCACGAGTGGCGTGACAGCAGCGGCAAACAGATCCTCACCGTCACCCGGCAGATGCGCCTGCGCGACGACACCCCGGTGCGGGTGATGATGTCGCTCAACCGCGCCGACGACCATGCCCTGCTGCAAGCCTACCTGCACTCGACGCTGCTGGCCCTGCCCCTGTTGCTGCTGCTGATCGGCGCCGGCGCCTGGTGGCTCGTGCAACGCGGCTTGCAGCCACTGCGCCACTTTCGCCGCATCGCCGGCCAGGTCTCAGCCCAGGACCTGCAACACCGGCTGCCCGCGACCGGGTTACCGCAGGAGCTGGCGGAGCTGGCACGCAGTATCAACGTGATGCTCGATCGCCTGGACCAAGGCGTGCGCCAGCTGTCGCAGTTTTCCGACGACCTGGCCCACGAGCTCCGGACCCCGCTGAGCAACCTGATGGGCAAAGCCCAGGTCACCCTGGCCCGTGAGCGCGACACGGAAAACTACCGGGAAGTACTGGAAGACAGCATCGAGGAGCTGACCCGGCTCAACCGCATCATCAACGACATGCTGTTCCTCGCCCAGGTCAGCCAGCCCCAGGCGCAGGTGGCGCTCAAGCCGCTGGCGTTGGCGGACGAAGCGGCGCAGGTGAGCGAGCTGTTTGCCTTCAGTGCCGAGCTGAAGGATATCGAGCTGCGTCTGCAGGGCTGGGGGACGGCGCTGGTGGATCGGCTGATGTTCCAGCGGGCGCTGTCGAATCTGTTGAGCAATGCCATACGGCACGGACCAGACGGACAGGCGGTGAGGCTGGGCGTCGAGCGCCAAGGCAGCGAAGTACTGATGTGGGTGGAGAATCAGGGGCCGGGGATTGCCGAAGAACATTGGCCGCAGTTGTTCGAGCGCTTTTACCGGGTGGGGTCGGGGCGTTCGCGGCTGGAGGGCGGGACGGGGCTGGGGTTGGCGATCGTGAAGTCGATCATGCAGTTGCATGGGGGGCGGGTCGAGGTCCGCAGCAGGCTTGAAGGGCCAACTCGGTTCACCTTGGTGTTTCAAGCGGAATAAAGGGCTGCCTGTACCCGCGAAGAGGCCAGTACAGGCAGCCGATGAATCAGCGCGAAGCCGCGACGATCAACGCCTTCATCTCGGCCACAGCGGCCTTGAAACCGACGAACAGCGCATGCGCAACCAAGGCATGGCCGATGTTCAGTTCATTGATGCCCTTGATCGCCGCTACTGCCTCGACGTTGTGGTAATGCAGGCCATGGCCGGCATTGACGATCAGCCCCTGACCCACGCCAAACGCCACGCCATCGACGATGCGCTGCAGCTCCTCGGCCACTTCGGTCGGTGTTTCGGCATCAGCATAACGCCCGGTGTGCAACTCGATGGCCGGGGCACCGACACGGCGCGAAGCCTCGATCTGCCGCTCGTCGGCATCGATGAACAGCGACACTTCAGCACCGGTACGCGACAGGCGCTCAACCGCCGCCTTGATCCGCGCCTCCTGGCCGGCCACGTCCAGGCCACCCTCGGTGGTCAGCTCCTGACGGGTTTCGGGGACCAGGCAGATATGCGCCGGGCGGATTTTCTCGGCGAAGGCCATCATCTCTTCAGTGACGCCCATTTCGAAGTTCATGCGCGTCTGCAGCACGTCCTTGAGCAGCACCACGTCGCGCTCCTGGATATGCCGCCGGTCTTCGCGCAGGTGCACGGTGATGCCATCGGCGCCCGCTTCCTCGGCATCCAGCGCAGCCTTGACCGGGTCCGGATAGCGGGTGCCGCGGGCCTGGCGCAGGGTTGCCACGTGGTCGATGTTGACGCCGAGAAGCATGCGGTTGCTGTGAGTCACGAAAGGCTCTCCTGAAGATTGAGCCACACAGCATACGACGTGCTCAGCGCTTGCGAAACAGTTCCCGGCTGACCAGCGGCTTTGCCCCCAGGTGCACCGCCAGTGCCTGGCGCATCAGGCGCTTGGCGGCCAGCAAGGCGCCAGGGGCATCCCAGTCGGCCTGGGCCAGGGCCAACAGCTCGGTGCCGTTGAACAGCCCAGGCTGGGCCAGGTACACCCGCTCCAGGCCAGCGTCGACCCGCAGGCGGTACAGGCCGACGGCTTCGATCGGGTCTTCGTTGATGTCGTGGCTGAGCGAAAAGGTGTAACCCAGGTCTTCCAGCAGCCGCCATTCGAAGGAGCGCAACAGGGGTTCGAGCGGCCTTCCTGCTGCCAATGCCTGAAGGGTCAGGGCGTAATGCTCGAACAGTTCGGGTTGCGGTGCCTCGGCGGGCAACAAGCGCATCAGCAGCTCATTGAGGTAGAGGCCGCTGAACAGCGCGTCGCCATTGAGCCACGCGGCAATGCCCACAGTGTCCAGGCGCCTGACGTTTTTCAGCTCACCTTTGCCGAACAGCTCCACTTCCAGCGGCACGAACGGCCGCACCAGGCTGCCACCCTTGCCGCGCGCACGGCGCAGCACCGCACGCATGCGGCCCTGTGGCGTGAAGAAGTCCACCAGAGCGCTGGTTTCCTTGTAGGCACGGCTGTGCAGGACGTAAGCGGGCTGGCCGACTGGCTGTTCCATAAAGATCACTCGTTACCTGCACCCGGTAATACTGCTTGTTGGGGCTGCTGTGCAGCCCATCGCAGGCAAGCCAGCTCCCACCCCGACCGCATCGACTTCAAGTCATGTGCAGTCCCTGTGGGAGCTGGCTTGCCTGCGATGGGCCGCAAAGCGGCCCCAACAATCTTGATTACAGGTCGCCGTAGCCCAGCGAACGCAGGGCGCGTTCGTCGTCGGACCAGCCGCCCTTGACCTTGACCCAGAGGTTGAGCATGACCTTGGAGTCGAACAGCACTTCCATATCCTTGCGCGCTTCAGAGCCAATGCGCTTGATGCGCTCGCCCTTGTCACCAATGATGATCTTCTTCTGGCCATCACGCTCGACCAGGATCAGTGCATGGATGTGCAGCACGTGGCCCTGCTGCTTGAACTCTTCGATTTCCACGGTGATCTGGTACGGCAGCTCGGCACCCAGCTGGCGCATGATCTTCTCGCGTACCAGTTCGGCGGCGAGGAAACGGCTGCTGCGGTCGGTGATCTGGTCTTCCGGGAAGAAGTGATCGTTTTCCGGCAGGTGCTTGGCAATCTGGGCTTCCAGCGCTTCCAGGTTGTGGCCCTGCTGCGCGGAAATCGGCATCACTTCAGCGTTCGGCAGCTGTTCCTGCAGCCACTGCAGGTGCGGGATCAACTCGGCCTTCTCTTCCATGCGGTCGGTCTTGTTGACGGCAATGATCAGCGGGCCGGTCACGTACTGCACGCGCTCCAGCACCAACTGGTCCTCATCGGTCCACTTGGTGCGGTCGACCACGAAGATCACCACGTCGACGTCCTTCAGGGCTGCCGAGGCGTTGCGGTTCATGTAGCGGTTCAAGGCCTTGTCGTTGGCCTTGTGCATGCCCGGGGTGTCGACGTAGATCGCCTGCACGTCACCCTCGGTCTTGATACCGAGCATGTTGTGGCGGGTGGTCTGCGGCTTGCGCGAGGTGATCGCCAGCTTCTGGCCGAGGATGTGGTTGAGCAAGGTCGACTTGCCCACGTTCGGGCGGCCGACGATGGCCACGTAACCGCAGCGGGTCGGATTGTTATCAGTCATTGCCATTCTCCACGCCCAGGGCGATCAATGCAGCAGCAGCGGCGACCTGCTCGGCGATACGCCGGCTGACGCCTTGGCCGCGGCTCTTGTTGTTCAGCAGCACCACTTCGCATTCGACGAAGAACGTGCGGCAGTGCGGTTCGCCCTGGATGTCGACCACCTCGTAGCGCGGCAGCTCGCAGCTGCGCGATTGCAGAAACTCCTGCAGGCGGGTTTTCGGGTCTTTGTTGGTGTCGACCAGGGTCAACCCTTCGAACTCGTCAGTCAGCCAGGCGAGGACACGCTCGCGCGCGGTCTGCATGTCCGCGTCCAGGTAGATGGCACCGATCAGCGCCTCCAGGGCGTCGGCCAGGATCGACTCGCGGCGAAAGCCTCCGCTCTTGAGCTCACCCGAGCCCAGGCGCAGGTAATCGCCCAGGTCGAAGCCACGGGCCAGGCGAGCCAGGGTCTCACCCTTGACCAGCCGGGCGCGCAGGCGCGACAGCTGGCCTTCGCGGGCCTGCGGGAAGCGCTCGAACAGCGCCTCGCCGGCGACAAAGTTGAGGATGGCATCACCGAGGAACTCCAGGCGCTCGTTGTTGCGCCCGGCGTAGCTGCGGTGGGTCAGGGCCAGCAGCATCTGCTCCTGATCCTTGAAGGTGTAGCCGAGCTTGCGCTCGAGACGGGCAAGGGAAGCAGTCATGCAGCCACCCGTTGGTTATTCAACGCGTTGTTCAAATCAACATCCTGAAAGACTGTTTGGCTGTGGTCCGTCGCGGCGAGCGGCGAATCTCTCGTTCCTTGAGAACACAGCCTATGTCAGAAATGCATTCGGCGCTGTCTGCAGGACAGCGCCGAAGGGTATCAATGGATCAGGCCGACCCGCGACAGGTTGGGCAAGTGGCTGAGCTTGGGCTCTGGCCAGCTCATCCAGACCGCGAAGGCCTTGCCGACGATGTTCCGGTCCGGAACCATGCCGTGCAGCGCTTGAGGGATTTTCGGGTCATCCCAGTAGCGGCTGTCGTTGGAGTTGTCGCGGTTGTCGCCCATCATGAAGTAATGGCCGGCCGGCACGGTCCATTGCTGGTCCGGCGGCATGCGATAGCGGGTCATTTCCTTGCGGATCAGGTGCTCGGCTTCGCCGAGTTTTTCCTTGTACAGCTCGGCGCTGCCCAGGGTACCCGGCTCGGCACCGACCAGTTGCTCGGCAATCGGCTGGCCGTTGACGAACAGCCGCTTGTCGCTGGTATAGCTGATCTTGTCGCCCGGCAGGCCGACCACACGCTTGATGTAGTTGACGTTCGGGTCGCTCGGGTAGCGGAACACCATCACATCGCCGCGTTGCGGGTCACCCACCTCGATGACCTTCTTGTCGATCACCGGCAGGCGGATGCCGTAGGAGAACTTGTTCACCAGGATGAAATCGCCCACTTCCAGGGTCGGTTTCATCGAGCCCGAAGGGATCTGGAACGGCTCGACCAGGAACGAGCGCAGCACCAGCACGATGAACAGCACCGGGAAGAACGACTTGCCGTACTCGACCAACAGCGGCTCTTTGCTCAGGCGCTCGACCACCGCCATTTCTGGCTGGGTGACGCTGCCCTGGTAGTTGGCGATCGCTGCCCGCCGGCGCGGAGCCAGGAACAGCAGATCAATCAAGCCCAGCAGACCGCAGACGAAGACGGCGATGACTAGCAACAGCGGGAAATTTAGCGACATAGGACCTAGCTATCCAACCTGAGCACGGCGAGGAAGGCTTCCTGTGGAATCTCCACGTTGCCCACCTGTTTCATGCGTTTCTTACCGGCCTTCTGCTTCTCCAGCAGTTTCTTCTTACGGCTGACGTCACCACCGTAGCACTTGGCCAGTACGTTCTTTCTGAGCGCCTTGACGGTCGTCCGCGCGATGATCTGGCCGCCAATGGCTGCCTGGATCGCCACGTCGAACATCTGCCGAGGGATCAGCTCCTTCATCTTCTCGGTCAACGCACGGCCTTTGTAGGCCGCGTTGTCGCGGTGCACGATCAACGCCAGGGCATCTACCTTGTCGCCGTTGATCAGTACGTCCAGCTTGGCCAGGTTGGCCGACTGGTAGCGATCGAAATGATAGTCCAGCGAAGCATAGCCGCGGCTGGTCGACTTCAGGCGGTCGAAGAAGTCCAGGACCACTTCGTTCATCGGCATGTCGTAGCGCACCTGCACCTGGCTGCCGAGGAACTGCATGTCGCGCTGCACGCCACGTTTCTCGATGCACAGGGTGATGACGTTGCCCAGGTGTTCCTGCGGCACCAGGATGGTCGCGGTGACGATCGGCTCGCGGAAGTCGGCCACCGCAGACACGTCTGGGAGCTTGGACGGGTTGTCGACGATGATGGTTTCGCCGGTTTTAAGTTCCAGCTCATAGATCACGCTTGGCGCGGTGGTGATCAGGTCCAGGTCGTATTCGCGCTCCAGGCGCTCCTGGATGATCTCCATGTGCAGCATGCCGAGGAAGCCGCAACGGAAGCCGAAGCCCAGAGCGTCGGAGCTTTCCGGCATGTACTGCAGCGACGAGTCGTTGAGGGTCAGCTTCTGCAGGGCGTCGCGGAAGTCCTCGAAGTCATCGGAGCTGACCGGGAACAGGCCGGCGTAGACCTGTGGCTGAATCTTCTTGAAGCCGGCCAGCACTTCGACTTCAGGCGTCGAGGACAGCGTCAGGGTGTCACCGACCGGTGCACCGTGAATGTCCTTGATGCTGGCGATGATGAAGCCTACTTCACCGGCTTTCAGGTCAGCCGTCTGGGTGTGCTTGGGGGTGAACACACCGACGCTGTCGACCAGGTGCACCTTGCCGGTGGACTTGACCAGGATCTTGTCGCCTTTCTTGACGCGGCCGTGGCGCACACGCACCAGCGAGACCACGCCCAGGTAGTTGTCGAACCAGGAGTCGATGATCAGCGCCTGCAGTGGCGCTTCGATATCACCTTCCGGCGCGGGGATGGTCTGCACCAGGCGCTCGAGCACCTCGTCCACGCCCATGCCGCTCTTGGCGCTGCAGGCCACGGCGTCGGTGGCGTCGATGCCGATGATCTTCTCGATCTCGTCCTTCACGCGGTCCGGGTCGGCCTGGGGCAGGTCCATCTTGTTCAGGACCGGCATGACCTCCAGGCCCTGTTCGATGGCGGTGTAGCAGTTGGCCACGGACTGGGCTTCGACGCCCTGGCCGGCGTCCACCACCAGCAGCGCGCCTTCACAGGCCGCCAGCGAACGCGAGACTTCGTAGGTGAAGTCGACGTGGCCGGGGGTGTCGATGAAGTTCAGCTGGTAGACCTTGCCGTCCTGCGCCTTGTAGTTGAGCGTGACGCTGTGGGCCTTGATGGTGATACCGCGCTCGCGCTCCAGGTCCATGGAGTCCAGTACCTGGGCTTCCATTTCGCGCGCCGACAGGCCACCGCACATTTGAATGAAACGGTCGGCCAGCGTCGACTTGCCATGGTCGATGTGGGCGATGATGGAGAAATTGCGGATATGACTCAAATCACTCACGGGTCAACACTCGGAAAAGGCTGCGAGCCGGACGCCCGCCGAAAAATAGCCGGGAATTGTACCTTAAGCTGCTGGGATATGGGAGATTCCTCTATCGGACTGTACACAGCATTCGCGCCTGCAATTGTGAACTTTCATGAAAAAGGGCAGCCAGAGCTGCCCTTTCCTACTTCTGAACCCGCTTATTCAGCGAGTTTGAAGGTGATGAAGCTGGCACGGCCCTGACGTAGCACGCGCATCGACACCGAACGGTTCTTTGGCAGGTCCTTGGCGATCTCGGTGAACTGCTTGGCCGAAGTGACCGCCTGGTTGTTCAGGTGGCTGATGACGTCACCCGGGCGCAGCCCGATCATCGCGGCCGGGCCGTCCTGGACTTCCTTGATGACCACGCCGCCCTTCAGTTCCAGGGTCTTCTTCTGCTCGTCGGTAAGGTCCGATACCGACACACCCAGGCGGTTGCTGTTGCGCTCGGCGCTGCCTTCAGGGCTGCTACCGGTGCCGATGTCGGCATCGTCATCCGGCATCGGGCCGACGGCGACGTCCAAGGTCTGGCGCTTGCCGTTGCGAATGATCTCGAGCTTGGCCTTCTCACCGTCCTTCAGGCTGCCGACCAGGTGCGGCAGGTCGGCCGACATGACGATCGGCTGGCCGTTCATGCTCAGGATCACGTCACCCACCTGCAGGCCGCCCTTGGCTGCCGGGCCGTTTTCCAGCACCTGCGCCACCAGGGCACCAGCCGGCTTGTCGAGGCCGAACGATTCAGCCAGGTCCTTGTTGACCTCCTGGATCACCACGCCCAGCCAGCCGCGGCTGACCTTGCCGTCTTTCTTCAGCTGGTTGGACACATCGAGCGCCACGTCGATCGGAATGGCGAAGGACAGGCCCATGAAGCCACCGGAACGGGTGAAGATCTGCGAGTTGATACCCACCACTTCGCCCTTCATGTTGAACAGCGGGCCACCGGAGTTACCCGGGTTGATGGCCACGTCGGTCTGGATGAACGGCACATAGGTGTCGTTGGGCAGGGTCCGGCCCTTGGCGCTGACGATACCTTTGGTCACCGAATGGTCGAAGCCGAACGGCGAACCGATGGCCAGCACCCATTCACCGACCTTGAGTTTCTCGGAATCACCCAGCTTGACGGTCGGCAGGTTCTTGCCCTCGACCTTGAGCAGGGCCACGTCAGTGCGTGGATCGGTGCCGATCAGCTTGGCCTGCAACTCGCTGCGGTCCGACAGGCGGACGATGATCTCGTCGGCATCGGCAACCACATGGTTGTTGGTCAGTACATAACCATCGCTGGAGATGATGAAGCCCGAACCCAGCGACATGGCCTCACGCTGGCGGTCACCGCGCGGCGAACGCGGCTGTTGCGGCATATTGCGTTCGAAGAACTCACGGAACATCGGTGGCAGGCCTTCGAGGTCCGGCATCTGCCCGGAGGCGACGCGGTCCGGCAGCTTCTGCTTGGTGCTGATGTTGACCACGGCCGGCGAGGCCTGCTCGACCAGGGTGGTGAAGTCCGGCAGGGCTTCATCGGCCTGGGCACTGAGCACCTGGCCGAGCATCAGCACGGCGGCGAACATCGTTAGGTAGGATTTCAAGCGTGGTATTGACATACGGCTCCCGTCACAACGAGCGGTAGTTGGAAATAGCCCTGCACAAAGCAGCAAAGGCCAGACTCCTAGAAGCCTGACCTATAGAAAATTTGCCGAAGGATTGCAAATGACAATGCTTTAATTTCATTTCAGCCGCGTGTCCGTTCGCCTGTGCATTGCCCTTGATCCGGCCCGCAAAAGCGCGCCGTTACTGGCGCGCCTGGGCATCCTGAGGGCGCATCGACAACGCGACACGTTCTGCCGTACCCAGCGGAATTTCGCCGACCACGGTGACCTGCACCTTGCCCTTGGGCGTGTTCAGGCGCCGGGAAACGGCCGAGGTCGGGCCAAGCTGGGTGCGCACATCGGCACCGGCATCATCCTTCACGGGTTCGAGGAACACCGAGAAGCGGGCCAGGCCATCGTCATACATCAGGCTGCTGATCGAGCTGTTGCGCTCGGGATCCCGGCGCACCGTACTGTTGATCAGCTCGAAACCCGGCGGCAGCCAGTCTGAGCGCCAGCCAGCGACGGCTTCGGTGGCGGTAGTGGGCGCACGCTCGATCGGCTTGCAAGCGGCACTGGCTTGCAGGTCCTGGTCGCTAGGCAGGTCGTCGGTGTCCAGGCGAGTCATCTGGAAGCGCTCGAGCAACTGCCCCTTGTCATTGAGCATCAATGAACGCAGTGGCAGGCCGGTGCGGCGGTCCAGATGAAGTTCGAACGCATAGCGATGCTGGTCACGCGGCGTCAACGTGACGATCACGGCGTCGCGGTCGGCGACCCGTGACCTGCCCGCCACGCTCAGGTCGTACCAGCTCATCAGCTTGAGAGGGTCAAGCGAACGCTGCGCAGAATCAGGAGGGCTGCCTACCCCGCTCGCCAAGGCACCACTGACGCACTGCACCTTGCCATCCACGCGCACGATTTCCTGGGCGGCGCCATCGAGCTGCAGAAGCCGCTCGCTGACCTTGCCGTCCTGAACGCGATGCCAGATATCGTGGGAAGAAAAGCTGCCGTTACGTTCGTAGACGAAGGCGCCTTGGTAACTCTGCTTCTGCTCGGCCTGTGCCAGCTTGTTCAACCATTCGCTCGCCTCGGGCGAGGAGTTGGCTGCCAACGCTGGCACCGTCATGCAGCTGCCTATCAGCAGCGACAGGAGAGGTAGCGCGCGCATGATCCTCCTTACTTAGCGGTTTTCCAGGCTGGCGGCGCGGGCATACGGCAGGGCGGTTTCAGTGCCCTTGAGCGCGGATTCCTGCGCGTGCTGGCGCAGATAGCCTGGCAGACGCTGATCCCAGCCGGCCTGGTTCTGCAGCACGCCGTTGGCCATCGGCCCGGTCGGTTGCTCACTGCTTTCACTATAGCCTGCCAAAACCGCCGGGCCCTGACTTTGTGGCAGGGTCAGGCCTTGCTGTACAGGCTGCTGGGCAGCCAGCTCGGCGCCGGTGATCTCGTCCTGGTTGTACATACGCACACCAGCCAGTACCGCCACGGTGACCGAGGCGGCCACGGCCAGGCGGCCAAGGCTGCGCCACGGGCCCTGCTTGACCTTGGCCGGCACGGCTTCGTCAGCCAGCGCGGCGGAGACCGCCGAGGCGATATCCAGCTTGGGCAGCAACAGCTCCTTGTGCATCGCTGCCCGGGCTACCTGGTAACGCGACCAGGTGGCACGGGTTTCGGCATCGTCGACGGCATTCAACACCCGACGCAATTCCAGTTCGTCCGCTTCGTTATCCATTACCGCGGACAGCGATTCCTGCAAAGCTTCACGACTCATGGCGGTTCCTCTCTTGGCTGTCGCCGCTGTCTCAGGTTTCCTGCAACAACGGCTGCAGGGCTTTGTCTATGGCCTCCCGAGCGCGGAAGATTCGAGAGCGCACGGTACCCACCGGACATTGCATGACGCTCGCAATGTCTTCGTAACTCAACCCGTCGAATTCACGCAGGGTCAATGCCGTGCGCAGATCTTCGGGCAGTTGCTGGATGGTGCGATGGACAGTGCCTTCGATTTCATCCCGCAACAACGAGCGCTCTGGGGACTCGAGATCCTTGAGACCATGATCGCCGTCGTAAAACTCCGCATCCTCGGAGCTCACATCGCTGTCTGGTGGCCGTCTTCCACGGGACACCAGGTAGTTCTTCGCCGTGTTGATGGCGATGCGGTACAGCCAGGTATAAAACGCACTGTCACCGCGGAAATTGCCAAGCGCACGGTAGGCCTTGATAAAGGCTTCCTGCGCCACATCCTGGGCCTCGTGGGTGTCGTGAACGAACCGCACGATCAACCCTAGAATCTTGTGCTGATACTTCAGCACCAACAGATCGAACGCTCGCCTGTCTCCGCGCTGCACGCGCTCGACAAGCTGCTGATCCTCTTCCTGGGTTAGCATGAACACTCCTCAGTGAACTCGAAGGAGCGTTGCAACAGCCTTTGTTCAGGCCTGCAACCATAGACTCGGGCTTTGCGCAAAAGTTCTCCCCTCCAAGCAAGTTTCCTGCGGCCCTTGGTCGGCTCGCACGGAAGACGCGGCACGGTCACGGCCCGCTGCGTCGATAATCAGGTTTCGAATACGCAGGTGTCAGCCCGGATAGAGCTGCCGCCCCGCGTCGCCGCGGCAAATTGTGGCGTGCGGACAGCCTTCATAGGATTTCCGGCCGTGTCGGAAAGTTCCCACAAAGATTGACGCAACGTCCTAACCGGCATGGAAATTGGCTACCGCAGGCTGCTATAAAGGCAGCCCGGCCAGTATTCACGATAGTTTCACATTGCCATCTGCACGTGACTATTGTGCCGCGCCCTTTCCAAAGATTACTAGTGTCCCGACATGAGCCAACAATTCCAACATGATGTCCTGGTGATCGGCAGCGGCGCAGCCGGTCTCAGCCTGGCACTGAACCTTCCCGGCCATTTGCGCATTGCCGTGCTGAGCAAAGGCGACCTGGCCAACGGTTCGACCTTCTGGGCCCAAGGCGGCGTCGCCGCCGTACTCGACAACACCGACACCGTGCAGTCGCATGTCGAAGACACCCTCAATGCCGGCGGCGGCCTGTGCCACGAAGAGGCTGTGCGCTTTACCGTCGAGCACAGCCGCGAAGCCATCGAATGGCTGATAGAGCAAGGTGTTCCTTTTACCCGCGACGAACACTACAGCGTCGATGATGGTGGCTTCGAGTTCCACCTGACCCGTGAAGGTGGCCACAGCCACCGACGCATCATCCATGCTGCCGACGCCACCGGCGCGGCGATTTTCACCACGTTGCTGGAACAAGCCCGCAAGCGCCCGAACATCGAATTGCTGGAACAGCGGGTAGCGGTCGACCTGATCACCGAGCGCCGCCTGGGCCTGGCGGGCGATCGTTGCCTCGGGGCCTACGTACTGAACCGCAACAGCGGCGAAGTCGACACCTTCGGCGCGCGCTTCACCGTGCTGGCGACGGGGGGCGCAGCCAAGGTCTATCTCTATACCAGCAACCCCGACGGTGCCTGCGGCGATGGCATCGCCATGGCCTGGCGCGCCGGCTGTCGGGTGGCGAACCTGGAATTCAACCAGTTCCACCCGACCTGCCTGTATCACCCCCAGGCCAAGAGTTTCCTGGTCACCGAGGCCTTGCGTGGCGAAGGGGCGTTGTTGCGCCTGCCCAACGGTGAGCGCTTCATGCCGCGCTTCGACCCGCGCGAAGAACTGGCACCGCGCGATATCGTCGCCCGCGCCATCGACCACGAGATGAAGCGACTGGGCGTGGACTGTGTCTACCTGGACATCACCCACAAACCCGCCGATTTCATCAAGAGCCACTTCCCGACCGTTTACGAGCGCTGCCTGGCCTTCGGCATCGACATCACCCGCCAGCCGATCCCGGTGGTTCCGGCGGCCCATTACACGTGTGGCGGGGTCATGGTCGATGATCGTGGCCACACCGATGTACCCGGCCTGTACGCCATCGGCGAAACCAGCTTCACTGGCCTGCACGGCGCCAACCGCATGGCCAGCAACTCGTTGCTGGAGTGCTTCGTCTATGGCCGGGCCGCAGCCGCGGACATCGAGGCGCATCTGGACCAGATCGCCATGCCCAGGGCCCTGCCCTGCTGGGATGCCAGCCAGGTGACCGATTCGGACGAGGACGTGATCATCGCGCACAACTGGGACGAGCTGCGCCGCTTCATGTGGGACTACGTGGGGATCGTACGCACCAGCAAACGCCTGCAGCGCGCCGAGCATCGCGTTCGCCTGTTGCTCGACGAGATCGACGAGTTCTACAGCAACTACAAGGTCAGCCGCGACCTGATCGAACTGCGCAACCTGGCCCAGGTGGCGGAGCTGATGATCCGCTCGGCGATGCAGCGCAAGGAAAGCCGTGGGCTGCACTACACCCTGGATTACCCGGGGATGCTGGCCGAAGCCAAGGACACCATCCTCAGCCCGATCTGAAACAGGCGTCGAAGCGGCGCCGGCTGAACTTCAGCCTCACCCGCAAACGCCGATGCAGGTCAGCCCCCAGGGCGTCTCGCGGCACGCACTGGCTCTCGCCGAGCCAGTGCCCTGCCCTGACGAACCGCAACACCACCAACCCCGGCACTGCCACGCTGTCCCGGCACAAGCGCACCGGCTGCCAGCCCTGCGCCCGGCTGAACACACGCCAGCCCAGCGCGTCACGGCGCAGGCCGGTAACAGCACGGGGGTCAGTCAGCAGGATACGACGAGGGATGGCCCAGCTAGCGTGGGCAATACAACTGGCAAACACACAAAGGCCAAGCCACCAGGGCAGCGCGCTCAGCCACAAGACCAGTAGCGCCAGCACCTGGCAACCCAGGTAGGCCGCCAGCAACAGGCGCGAGCCCTGCCAACGGCACTCGAAACACTCACTTGGGCTGGACACGATCCAGAATGATGCGGACCATGCGCTGCAGCTCCGGGTCTTCCGACTCGGTGCGCTCCATGAACCAGCCGAACATGTCCTGATCTTCACAGCTCAACAGGCGGACATAAAGTTCGCGGTCGGCTTCGCTCAGGGTCGAATAGACCTCCTGGGTGAATGGCACCAGCAGTACGTCCAGTTCCAGCATGCCGCGGCGGCTGTGCCAGAAAAGCCGGTTGAGTTCAGTTTGTTCGACCATGGGGCCCTCCTCGAATGGTCGCGCAGTATACCGCGCAGCGAACGAAGCGGCACAGGGCGTTGGTCTAGTCACCTACCTATTTTGTTACTGGCGTTCTATGATGGCCGCCAGTCTTTAGCCACCGCGATCACCCATGGCCGATTCCGCTTTCTTCAGCCCCCTGTCCCACGAGGGCATCCTCGCCGTCCGCGGCTCCGACGCCGGCAAGTTCCTGCAGGGCCAGCTGACCTGCAACATCAACTACCTCAGCCTCGAGCACGCCAGCCTTGGCGCCCGCTGCATGGTCAAGGGGCGCATGCAGTCGAGCTTCCGCATCCTGCCCGAGGGCAATGGCTACCTGCTGGCCATGGCCAGCGAGTTGCTGGAGCTGCAACTGGCCGACCTGAAGAAGTACGCCGTCTTTTCCAAGGCCACGCTCACTGACGAGAGTGCTGCCTGGGCGCGCTTCGGCCTGCAAGCTGGCGGCGCCGCGCTGCAGGCATTGGGGCTGGACCTGCCGGCAGCAGCGGGCAGTACCGTTCGCCATGATGGCCTGATCGCCATTGCCGTCTCCGCCGACCGTGCCGAGCTTTGGGTACCGGCAGACCAGGCCGCCAGCATTCGCCAACAGCTGGCAGCCACGCTGCCGCAAGGCAGCCTCAACGACTGGTTGCTGGGGCAGGTGCGCGCCGGTATCGGCCAGGTCATGGGCCCGACCCGTGAGCTGTTCATCCCGCAGATGATCAACCTGCAGGCAGTCGATGGCGTGAGCTTCAAGAAAGGCTGCTACACCGGCCAGGAAATCGTCGCGCGCATGCAGTACCTGGGCAAGCTCAAGCGCCGCCAGTACCGGTTGGCGCTTGAACAGCAGGATATTCCGGCCCCGGGTACGGAAATCTTCTCGCCGACCCATGGATCCTCTGTTGGCGAGGTAGTACTGGCCGCCAGCACCGGCCAGGGCTGTGAGCTGCTTGCCGTGCTCAGCGCCGAGTCGGTGGAAGACGACAACCTGCACCTGGGCAGCCTCGAAGGCCCTCGCCTGCAGGTACTGAGCCTGCCGTACGAGCTGGACCGCGATCAGGAAATCCTGCGCTGAACAGTGCACCACCCTTGCCGTTGAGACGTTCATGAACAAGCTGGCCGAGATGGTTCAAGCGCAGTTGCTCGCTGCCATCGACAACGATGACCTGGTCCTGCCAACCCTGCCCGAGGTAGCCCTGAGCATTCGCGAGGCTGCCGAAGACAGCGAGATCAGCGTGGCCGCCCTGAGCAAGGTGATCGGCCGTGACGCCGCCCTGTCGGCGCGCCTGATCAAGGTGGTCAACAGCCCGCTGCTGCGCGCAGCGGTCGAAGTCACCGACCTGCACACGGCCATCACCCGCCTGGGCATCAACTACAGCTGCAACCTGGCCATCGGCCTGGTGATCGAACAGATCTTCCATGCCCGCTCGTCGGCAGTTGAACAAAAATTGCGCGATATCTGGTCGAACAGCCTTGAAGTTGCAGGCATAAGCTATGAAATTTGCCGCCGCTTTACGCAACTGAAACCCGACCAGGCGACGCTCGGCGGGCTGGTCAACCAGATCGGCGCGCTGCCAGTGCTGATCTATGCCGAAGAACACAACGAGCTGCTTTCCGACCCGGTCTGCCTGCACTATGTGATCGAGCAGATCCAGCCAGTGCTGGGGGACAAGATTCTCTCTTCGTGGGAGTTTCCCGAGCAGTTGGTCAACCTGCCGAGCCAGGTTCAGGACCTGGACCGGCGTACCGACAAGGTCGACTACATCGATGTGGTGCAGATCGCCAAATGCCTGAGCCAGCGCGCGCGCAGCCGGCCGTTGGCGGCGCTGCCGGCTTATCGCCACCTTGGGCTGCCGTTTGGCACCGAACTGGACGTTGCCGAGTTGCTGGAAGCGCGAAGCATGCTGCGCTGACTTGCGCTACCTGTACTGGCAACACATCAGTGCAGGCAACAGATCAGTCGGCGATAAAGCTCACGCGCACTTTCAACCCGCCCTTCTCGCCATCATGCAGGCTTATCTGCGCCAAGTGCGCCCTGCAGATCTCACCTACGATAGCCAACCCCAGCCCACTGCCCTGTACACCGCGCCGATAGAAGCGCTCGAACACCCGTTCGCGCTCATCTTCGGGAATCCCGGGGCCATCATCCTCGACCTCCAGCACCGCCGGCGCCAACACCCGAAGGATCACATTGCCGCCCGCCGGTGTATGCGCCAGCGCATTGTCCACCAGGTTGCTGAGCAGCTCGTTGAGCAAGGTCGGCTCCCCCTTCAACCACACTGGCGCCTCGGCCTCCAGGGCCAAGGCTACGCCCCGGTTGTATGCCAACGGTGCCATGGCCATGCCCAGTTCACGGGCCAGCTGACTCAAATCCAGGCGCTGGGCTCCGCCTTCGGCAATCGCTCGGGCACCGTTCTCGACCCGCGCCAGTGACAGCAACTGATTGGCCAGATGAGTCAGGCGATCTGTGCCTTGGGCCGCCGACTCCAGGGTCTGCCGCCACTCTTCGGGCTGCTGCGAACGCAACCCCAGTTCGACCCGCGCCTTCAGCGCCGCCAGCGGCGTGCGCAGTTCGTGGGCAGCCTCGGCAATGAACTGCGCCTGGCGTTCGAACTGCCCACGCAAACGCTCGGTGAAATGGTTCAAGGCACGCACCAGTGGGCCCAGTTCACGCTGTACCTGCACCACCGGCAACGCCCGCAGGTCATCCGGCTGACGCTCCTCCACCGCCGTGCGCAGGCGCTCCAGCGGGCGTAGCGCGGCGCTCACCGCAAACCACACCATGACCAGCGCACCCAGTGCCAACATGCCCAGGCGCAGCAAGGTGTCGGCCATCAACCCACGGGCCATGCGCACCCGCGCCTCTTCGGTCTCGGCCACGCGGATTTCCGCCATGCCGTTCATGTTCGGCTCGCTCACCGCCTTCAGCAGGCTGACCACCCGTACATCCTGGCCGAGGTAGGTGGCGTCGTAGAAGCGCGCCAGCGCCGGGTAGTCGTCAGTGCGCGGCGTGCCGGGCGGCGGTGGTGGCAGGCGCTCGTAACCGGAAATCAGCTTCTGATTGATGTCCAGCACCTGGTAGTAGATACGCCCGGCGCTGTCGTAGGCGAAGGTGTCCAGCGCTACATAAGGCACGTCGGCACTGAGGCTGCCATCACGCTGGGACAGCCCGGCGGCGATGGTCCGCGCCGAGGCCAGCAAGGTGCGGTCATAGGCGGTATCCGCCGCTTCGCGACCGTTCCAGTAGGCGCTCAGGCCGCTGGCCAGCATCAGCACCACCAGCAGCAGCGCCAGGTTGCCCAGCAGCCGCCCGCGCAAGCTGCCGTTGTCACGCATCGCGGTGCTCGAGCAGGTAACCCAGCCCGCGGAAAGTGACGATGGCGACCGGGTGGCCATCGAGCTTCTTGCGCAGCCGATGGATGTAGATTTCGATGGCGTCGGGGCTGGCCTCTTCATCCAGGCCGAATACCTGGGCGGCCAGCTGTTCCTTGCTCATCACCCGGCCTGGGCGGGCGATCAAGGCCTCCAGCACGCTTTGTTCGCGCGAGGTCAGGGTCAGGTTGTCCTCGCCGAGGCTGAAGCGCCGGGTGTCCAGGTCGTAAACCAGTGGCCCGCAGCGCTGCTGGCGTTCGCCACCGAGCACACTGCGCCTGAGCAGGGCCTTTACCCGCGCCTCAAGCTCGGTCAGCTCAAAGGGCTTGGCCAGGTAATCATCGGCGCCGAGGTTCAGGCCATGCACGCGGTCCTTCACATCGCTGCGCGCGGTAAGCATCAGCACCGGCAGGGTCTTGCCACGGCCACGCAGGCGCGCCAGCACCTCGAAACCGTCCATGCGCGGCAGGCCCACGTCGAGCACGGCAACGGCGTATTCCTCGCTGGCCAAGGCCAGGTCGGCGGCCACGCCATCGTGCAATACATCCACGGTCAGGCCGTGGCTTTTCAGGGCCTGAGCCACGCTTTCGGCCAGTTGCAGATGGTCTTCGACCAGCAGCACACGCATCGGATTCTCCCTGCTCGGGTGGGGCGGTGGCGCGGAGTGTACCGCTGTCGCCGGGCCTGTGAAGCCCCTCGGAACAAACCTTTCACGCTGAAAGGTTAGCGAAAGGTTGATTGCCTAGCATCGCACTACGGTCGCTCCACGCACCGAAAAAAGCACCAGCAAGGTGCAACGAATAAGAACAAAAAAACGGAGTCATCCCGATGCTGTCATTACAGCCTCAGGCGTTCGCGCCTAGCCGTTCCCTGTCCGCACGCCCTTCTGCCATCGCCAGTGCCCTTGCACTTGCCGGTGTCGCCCCGCTGAGCCAGGCCGCCTTCTTCGAAGACAGCACGGCCACCTTCGAAACCCGCAACATGTACTTCAATCGCGACTTCCGCGACGGCACCAGCGCGCAGCAATCCAAGCGCGACGAATGGGCCCAGGGCTTCATGCTCAACTTCGAGTCCGGCTACACCGATGGCCCCGTGGGCTTCGGCCTGGATGCGCTGGGCATGCTGGGCATCAAGCTCGACTCCAGCCCCGACCGCACCGACACCGGCCTGCTGCCGACCCACGATGACGGCAAGGCCGCCGACGAGTACTCCAAGCTCGGCCTGACCGGCAAGGTGAAAGTGTCGAAGACCGAACTGAAGATCGGCACCCTGATCCCTGAACTGCCGACCCTGCAGCCCAACGATGGTCGCATCCTGCCGCAAACCTTCGAGGGCGGCCTGCTGACCTCGCAGGAGATCAAGGGCCTGACTTTCACCGGCGGGCGCCTGGACAAGGCCAAGGACCGCAACGACACCAACTGGGAAGACCTGGCCCTCAACAACAAGAACGGCCGTTTCGGCGGCACCTTCAGCGCCGACAACCTCGACCTGGCCGGCCTGGACTACAAGTTCACCGACCGCATCACCGGCAGCTACCACTTCGCCCAGCTCGAAGACATCTACCGCCAGCACTTCATCGGCATGCTCGCCACCCAGCCCTGGGGCCCGGGCACCTTCGGCGCCGATGTGCGCCTGGCGATCAGCGACGATGCCGGCGCGGCCAAGGCCGGGCGCATCGACAACACCACCTTCAACACCCTGCTCAGCTACAGCCTGGGCGGGCACAAGGTCAGCGCCGCCTGGCAGCAACTGTCGGGCGACAGCGCCTTCCCCTACATCGATGGCGCCGACCCGTACCTGGTCAACTTCGTCCAGATCAACGACTTCGCAGGTAGAGACGAACGCTCGTGGCAAGCCCGCTACGACTACAACTTCGCCGCCCTCGGCGTGCCCGGCCTGACCTTCATGACCCGCTACATCAACGGCGACAACGTCAGCCGCGCCGCCGGTGGCGAGGGCAAGGAGTGGGAACGTGATACCGAACTGAAGTACGTGGTACAAAGCGGCCCGTTGAAGAACGTCGCCGTGCGCCTGCGCAACGCCACCTTCCGCTCCAACTTCGCCCGCGACGCGGACGAAGTGCGGCTGCTGGTGAGCTACAGCGTAGCGCTGTGGTAACCCAAGCGGTACCCCATAACAAAAACGCTCACGGAGACATTCGATGACCTTTTCACTGCGCCGCCTCGTCCTCGCCACCGGCTGCCTGCTGCTGGCCGGCAATGCCCTCGCTGCCGAACCGAAACGCCCTGAATGCATCGCCCCGGCCTCGCCCGGCGGTGGCTTCGACCTGACCTGCAAACTGGTGCAGAGCGCCCTGGTGCAGGAGAAGATCCTCAGCAAGCCGATGCGCGTGACCTACATGCCCGGCGGTGTCGGTGCAGTGGCCTATAACGCCGTGGTCGCCCAGCGCCCGGCCGACGCCGGCACCCTGGTGGCCTGGTCCAGCGGCTCGCTGCTGAACCTGGCCCAGGGCAAGTTCGGCCGTTTCGATGAAAACGCGGTGAAATGGCTGGCCGCGGTCGGCACCAGCTACGGCGCCATCGCGGTGAAGAGTGATTCGCCCTACAAGACCCTCGACGACCTGGTCGCCGCCCTGAAGAAAGACCCGAGCAAGGTGGTGATCGGCTCCGGTGGCACCGTCGGCAGCCAGGACTGGATGCAGACCGCACTGATCGCCAAGGCCGCCGGCATCAACCCGCGCGACCTGCGCTACGTGGCCCTGGAAGGCGGCGGCGAGATCGCCACCGCGCTGCTGGGCGGGCACATCCAGGTTGGCTCCACCGACATCTCCGACTCCATGCCGCACATCCAGAGCGGCAACATGCGCATCCTCGCGGTGTTCGCGGAAAACCGCCTGGACGAGCCGGAAATGAAGGACATCCCTACCGCCAAGGAACAGGGCTACGACATCGTCTGGCCGGTGGTACGCGGCTTCTACCTGGGGCCGAAGGTGAGCGACGAAGACTACGCCTGGTGGAAAGAATCGTTCGACAAGATGCTGGCTTCGGAAGACTTCGCCAAGCTGCGTGACCAGCGCGAGCTGTTCCCGTTCGCCATGACCGGCGCCGAGCTGGACGGCTATGTGAAGAAGCAGGTGACTGAGTACAAGGCACTGGCCAAGGAATTCGGCCTGATCCAGTAAGCCCCCGACCTTTCACCGATCCCTGTGGGAGCGGGCGTGCCCGCACCCCCAGGGCACGCGCCCAACGAGGACTCTTTGATGATCCTGCAACGCATCTTCGCCCTGGCCCTGCTGGCGGTGTGCGCCGCCCTGGCCGTGATGGCCTGGCCCTACCAGGCCGCGTTTTCCTACGAACCGGTGGGGCCACGCGCCTACCCACTGCTGATGCTCGGCCTGATGGGCCTGGGCCTGCTGTACCTGGCGATCCGTCCCACGCCCATCGTGCGCAAGGACGACGAACCCGAACTGGACCGCGAAACCCTGATCAAGATCGCCGTCTGCGTCGGCTTGCTGATCGTCTTCGCCGGCACGTTCGAACCCTTGGGCTTCATCCTCAGCGCCATCCTGGTCGGTATCCCCATGGCCCGGCTGTACGGCGGCCGCTGGCTGCACAGCGCCCTCGTGGTGGTGGGCATGAGCGTGTTCCTCTACTGGCTGTTCGACCGCGTCATGGACGTGCCCCTGCCCCTCGGCCTGCTGAGCGTACTGGAGAACTGACATATGGATACCTTGAGCTACCTGGGCCAGGGCTTCGGCGTCGCCCTGTCCCCCTACAACCTGGTCACCGCCCTGGCGGGCACGCTGATCGGCACCGTGGTCGGCCTGCTGCCGGGCCTGGGCCCGATCAACGGCGTGGCCCTGCTGATCCCGATCGCCTTCGCCCTTGGCCTGCCACCGGAGTCGGCGCTGATCCTGCTGGCCGCGGTGTACCTGGGCTGCGAATACGGCGGGCGGATCAGCTCGATCCTGCTGAACATTCCGGGCGAAGCCTCGACCGTGATGACCACCCTCGACGGCTACCCGATGGCGCGCCAGGGCTTGGCCGGCGTGGCTTTGTCGCTGTCGGCGTGGAGCTCGTTCATTGGCGCGTTCATCGCTACCTGCGGCATGGTGCTGTTCGCCCCGCTGCTGGCAAAATGGGCGATTGCCTTCGGCCCCGCGGAATACTTCGTGCTGATGGTGTTCGCCATCGTCGCCCTTGGCGGCATGGCCGGCGACAAGCCACTGAAGACCTTCATCGCCGCCCTGATCGGCCTGTTCCTGTCGGCGGTCGGCATCGACGCCAACAGCGGCGTATACCGCTTCACCGGTGACAGCGTGCACCTGGCCGACGGCATCCAGTTCGTGGTGCTGGTACTGGGCCTGTTCTCGATCAGCGAGATCCTCCTGCTGCTGGAGAAGACCCACCATGGCCACCAGGCGGTGAAAGCCACCGGGCGCATGCTGTTCAACTTCAAGGAAGCGGCCTCCGTGTTCGTGGTCAACATCCGCTGCGGCCTGTTGGGCTTCATCATGGGCGTGCTGCCTGGGGCCGGCGCGACCCTGGCCAGCGCCGTGGCCTACATGACCGAGAAACGCATCGCCGGTGAAAAAGGCAAGTTCGGCAAAGGTGACGCCCGCGGCCTGGCTGCCCCGGAAACCGCCATCGGTGCTTCCTGCTGTGGCGCCCTGGTGCCAATGCTGACCCTCGGCGTCCCCGGTTCGGGCACCACCGCGGTGATGATCGGCGCGCTGACCCTGTACAACATCACCCCAGGCCCATTGCTGTTCGAACAGCAGCCGGACATCGTCTGGGGCCTGATCGCCTCGCTGTTCATCGCCAACATCATGCTGGTGGTCCTGAACATCCCGATGATCCGCATCTTCACCCGCATTCTCGCCGTGCCGAACTGGGCGTTGGTACCGGTAATTGCGATCATCACCGGGATCGGCGTCTATGCCGTGCATGCCACTACCTTCGACCTGTTCCTGATGGTCGGCATCGGCATCATGGGCTACATCCTGCGCAAGCTGGACTTCCCGCTGTCGCCGATCCTGCTCGGTTTCATCCTCGGCGGCCTGATGGAGCAGAACCTGCGCCGGGCACTGTCGATTTCCAACGGTGAGCTGGGCATCCTCTGGTCGAGCACCATCAGCATGTCGGTGTGGGTGCTGACCCTGTGCATGCTGACCCTGCCACTGCTGCGCATCTGGCGCAAACGCAGCCTGCAGCGCCGGGCCTTGGCGGATGCCTGATCGGCCACTGCCGCTGTTTGTCGCAACCGGGCTGGTCGGCCTTGCTGGCGGTTTTGCCGCCAGCAAGGTCGGCTGGCCTTTGCCGTGGATGGTCGGCGCGTTGCTGGCGATCATCCTGGTGCGCTGCCTGACGCCCTGGCAGTTGTCGGAAATCCCCAATGGCCGCAAGTGCGGGCAATGCATCATCGGCATCGGTATCGGCTTGCACTTCACTCCAGCGGTGATCGAGCAGGTCGCCAGCCACTTCGCGCTGATCTTCTTCGGCGCCCTGTTCACCACGCTTTCCAGCGTGATCAGCATGTGGCTGCTGCGGCGTACCGGTGAAGACCGCGCCACGGCCTTCTTCGCCAGCATGCCCGGTGGTTCGGGGGAGATGGTCAACCTTGGCGCACGCAATGGCGCGGTACTCAGCCAGGTGGCGGCGGCGCAGAGCCTGCGCGTGCTGGCTGTGGTGCTATGCGTGCCGGCACTGTTCAAATTGCTGCTGGGTGACGGCGTGCCGCTGAATCACGCCGGCAGTGTCAGCTGGGGTTGGCTGGCGCTGATCGTGCCGCTCGGCGTGGGGGTCGGTTTTGCCTGGCAACGCCTGCGCCAGCCCAACCCGTGGCTGTTCGGGCCGTTGCTGGCCGCCGCGTCGGTGAGCCTGGCGGGCAACCTGCAGATCGCCTTGCCCAATGGTGCCAGCCAGATCGGCCAGTGGCTGATCGGCAGTGGCCTGGCCTGCCATTTCAACCGTGCGTTCTTCCGCCGCGCGCCGTCCTTTCTCGGGCGCACGCTGCTGGCCACGGCGCTGTGCATGGCGATTGCCGGCAGCGCGGCGTGGGGGTTGAGCGTGATGACCGAGCTCGACCTGCGTTCGCTGACCCTGGGGATGATGCCAGGCGGGATCGCCGAGATGAGCCTGACGGCCGAAACCCTGCAGCTGTCGGTGCCGCTGGTGACGGCGCTGCAGGTGGTGCGGTTGATCCTGGTGCTGTTTCTGGCGGAGCCGTTGTTCCGCTATTGGATCAAGGCTCAGGACTAGGGGCCGCCAGGCAGCCCCTGCCCGGCTTCAAAGTGGCGGCAGCGCCCAGTGGATCGGCGCCATGCCACGCTGTTCGAGGAAGCTGTTGGTGCGGCTGAAGTGCCCGCAGCCAAGGAACCCGCGATAGGCCGATAGCGGCGACGGGTGCACCGACTTGAGCACCAGGTGCTTGGTGCCATCGATCAGCTTCTGCTTGCCTTGGGCATGCGCGCCCCACAGCAGGAACACCACGTTCGGGCACTGCTCGCTGACCACCTGGATGATCCGGTCGGTAAAGAACTCCCAACCCTTCTTCGCATGCGAAGCGGCATTGGCGCGCTCGACGGTCATGGTCGTGTTGAGCAGCAACACACCCTGCTCGGCCCAGCTTTGCAGGTAGCCGTGGCTGGCGATCGGGATGTTCAGGTCGCGCTGCAGCTCTTTATAGATGTTGACCAGCGACGGTGGCGCCGGCACGCCCGGCTGTACCGAGAAGCACAGGCCATGGGCCTGGCCCGGGCCGTGGTATGGGTCCTGGCCGAGGATCACCACCTTGACCTGCTCCAGCGGCGTGGAATTGAGCGCATTGAAGATCAGCGGCCCCGGCGGGTAGATCTCCTTGCCGGCTGCGTACTCCTGGCGCAGGAACTCACGCAACTGGTGCATGTAGGGCTGGTCGAACTCGGCGCGCAGTGCAGCCTTCCAGCCGGGTTCGAGTTTGATGCGATCGTCTTCAGTCATGGGGACATCCGTAAACAATGGCGCGACACTAGGTAAGCGAATTGCCCTTGTCAATCGATCCGACCGAAGACCGGCATGATCGGCCATGCGGGCCATACTTGGGAGATGACTTGCGCGAGGTAGTCCATGGCCATTCATTGCGAGGTACTCACCGGCGCCGATGGCGCCCGAATCGGCATCGCCACCCTCGATGCCCCCAAGGCGCTCAATGCCCTCAACCTGCCGATGATCGAAATGCTGGGCGAACAGTTGCACAGCTGGGCCAACGACCCTGGAGTGGTCTGCGTGCTATTGCGTGGCAACGGTGCCAAGGCCTTTTGCGCCGGCGGCGATGTACGGGCGCTGGCCCAGGCCTGCCTGGCCCACCCCGGCAGCGTGCCGCCACTGGCCGCCACCTTCTTTGCCGCCGAATACCGCCTCGACTACCTCTTGCATACCTACCCCAAACCGCTGCTGTGCTGGGGCCACGGGCATGTGCTGGGCGGCGGCATGGGGCTGCTGCAGGGCGCCGGGGTGCGCATCGTCACGCCAAGCAGCCGCCTGGCCATGCCGGAAATCAGCATCGGCCTTTACCCGGACGTAGGCGCCAGCTGGTTTCTCGCCCGCCTGCCCGGCAAGCTGGGTTTGTTCCTCGGGCTGACCGGGGCACCGATCAATGCCCGCGATGCGCTCGACCTGGACCTGGCGGACCGGTTCTTCGGGGAGCAACAGCAAGAGGCGTTGATCGAAGAGCTGCTGCAACTGAACTGGCAGGAGCAAACCAGCCTGCAGCTGAACAGCCTGCTGAAGGCCGAACAGCATCGCGCCTGGGCCGAGCTGCCGGCGGCGCAGTGGCTGCCGCGGCGCCAGGTGATCGACGACCTGCTCGATGTGGCCGACCCGGCTGCTGCCTGGCGCGCCCTGGAAAACCTCAAGCATCACACTGATCCGCTGCTTGCCGAAGCCGGTCAGCGCCTGCATGAGGGCTGCCCGCTGACGGCACACCTGGTCTGGGAGCAAATCCAGCGTGCCCGGCACCTGTCACTGGCCCAGGTGTTCCAGATGGAATACAGCATGAGCCTCAATTGCTGCCGGCACCCGGAATTCAGCGAAGGTGTGCGCGCCCGCCTGCTGGACAAGGACAACCAGCCGCACTGGCACTGGCCGGATGTGGCGCAGGTGCCAGCGGCGGTGGTCGAGGCGCATTTTGCCAAGGTGTGGGAAGGGCGACATCCATTGGCCGATTTGGGCTCATGACACCATCAGCGCTGCCAGTTGTGGTCCCCTCCGCGCCCACGATCTGACTGGCGGTCGTTGTCCCCGCGGTTGTTCGAATGCCAGCGATCATGCTGGTAGCGCTGGCTGCCATCGCGATAGTCATGGCGGTCGCGATCACGGCCATAGTCATTGCGCTGACGATTGCCATAGTCGTAACGCGGGTTGCCGTGCCACTGGTTCATCCCCGGCTGAGGGCCTGGCCGGTAATAGGGGGCAGGTGCCGGCCGGTAGTAACGGGGCGCCGGCTGGTAGTAGTAGCGCGGCTGAGGTGTCGCGTAGTAGCGGTCATAATGGTAATACCCCGGCGCTACGTAGCGATCGGTCGAATAGTATTCGGAACGGGAATAGCCGCCACCCTCGTAGTAAGGCGCGCAGGCAGACGTCATCAGACCCAGCAGGGCGATCAACAGAATTCGATAGGACATGGCGGCCTCCTGGACCGCTGGGGTGCTCAAACAGCGGCGCTGGCGAGCGTCGACGCAAATGTGTTCATCGACAATGAATCAGACAACGGCGCCAAGGTGCAGTGCCATTTCAGCAACAAATTGATACAGGTAGAAATAACCCTGAAAAACATGCAGTCATTTGCCTGTCATCTCACTAGAATGAGCGCCTCGGCACACATCACGGGAAGATCATGCCTTCACGCTCCGCCCTGTTTTCACAGCGCTCGCTGATCCTCACCCTGCTGCTGTTGCTGACCTGCGGCTTCCTCGCCACATCGCTGATCAGCTATTTCGCCTCGCGCAGCGCGATCCGCGACGGCATCGTCAATACCGAGCTACCGCTGACCTCCGATACTGTCTACTCGGAAATCCAGAAAGACCTGATCCGCCCGGTGCTGATCGCCTCGATGATGGCCCAGGACACCTTCCTGCGCGACTGGGTACTGGCGGGCGAACAGGACACCCAGCGCATCACTCGCTTTCTCGGCGAGGTCATGGGCAAGCAGAACACCTTCACTTCATTCTTCGTTTCCGACCGCACCCTCACCTACTACCAGGCCAAGGGCGTGCTCAAACAGGTGGTACCGAACACCTGGCGCGACGCCTGGTACTTCCGCCTGCGCGATATGAGAGCGCCGTATGAAATCAACGTCGATCTGGACATGGCCAACCAGGACAGCCTGACGGTGTTCATCAACTACCGGGTTCTGGACTACCAGCAGCGCTTCATCGGCGCCGCCGGGGTGGGCCTGAGCGTCGACGCGGTGATCAAGCTGATCGACAAGTACCAGCGCCGCTACCAGCGCGCGGTGTTCTTCACCGACGCCAAGGGCAAGGTCATTCTGACTGGCTCGGAGGGTAGCCCCCCTGGCCTGAAGATCGGGCAATCCTTGACCGACAATGCCGACCTGAGCGATTTGCTGGCGCAGCGCCCGACCCCCGCCGAAGGCAGCCATGAGTACAAGGACAGCAAAGGTCACAGCCATTTCCTCAATGTGCGGCAATTGCCGGAGCTGGGCTGGTACCTGCTGGTCGACAAACGCGAGACCGGCGCCCTCGACCACATCCGCCACTCGCTGTACCTGAACCTGGTGATCTGCGCGATGATCACCCTGGTGGTGCTGTCGCTGCTCAATGGCATGCTCAGGCGCCACCAGGCCAGCACCGAGGCGCTTGCCACCCTCGACAGCCTGACCGGGCTGCCCAACCGCCGCAGCTTCGACCTGCTGGCCGCCCACGCGCTGCAGGAGGCCAAGCGCGAGTGCGCACCGCTGGTCGCCTTGCTGATCGACCTCGATCACTTCAAGGTGCTCAACGATACCCATGGCCACCTGGCAGGCGACGAAGTGTTGCGTCAGTTCGCCAACGTGCTGCAGGGCAGCCTGCGTCAGTCGGATATACTCTGCCGCTGGGGCGGTGAGGAGTTCATCGTGCTGCTGCGTGAGGCCGAAGGCCGGCAGGCATTCGACGTGGCGGAGAAGATCCGTCGTCGTACCGAGCAACTGACGTTCAGCTACGAAGATCAACCTTTGCGCCTGACCACCAGTATCGGCCTCAGCGCCTTGCAGCCGGGTGACTTGCTGCACGCCCTGCTGACCCGCGCCGACCGTGCGCTATATCGTGCCAAGCAGGCCGGTCGCAACCGCGTCTGCAGTGAAATTCCCGGAAGCGAACATGAATGACAGCCAGCACTGCCCCGCCTGTGGCGCCCTCAACCAGTGCAGCCTGGCCGACCCGCGCAGCGCTACCCAGGCCTGCTGGTGCTACGGCGTGAGCATCGACCCCGCCGTACTCCAGGCCCTGCCTGCCGAACTGCGCGACAAGGCCTGCCTGTGCCCGCGCTGCGCGGCCGTGGAAGATCAGCTTGTGGCTGATGCAACTGCGGTCATCGGTGAAAACCGCTAAACTGCGCGCCTCCTTTGACTGCCTTGCCGCCATGCGCCTTGACCGCTTCCTCGCCAACCTGCCCTGCTTCAACCGTCAGCAAGTGCGCCTGCTGCTGGTGCAGCGCCGTGTGCGCCTGGACCATGAAGTGGTCAGCGACCCCAAGGCCGAGGTCCGGGAATTCAGCCGCGTGGAAGTGGACGATCAACTGCTGCAGGCCGGCCGCCCCGCACGCTACCTGATGCTGCACAAACCCACGGGCTGCGTCAGCGCCACGCAAGACCCGCAGCACCGCACCGTGCTCGACCTGCTGCCCTGCGATTTGCGCGACGACCTGCACATCGCCGGGCGCCTGGACTTCAATACCACCGGCCTGATGATCCTGACCAACGATGGCCAGTGGTCGCGGCGCCTGACCCAGCCGGCCACCAAGCTGCCCAAGCACTACCTGGTGGAAACCGAAGACGAGATCGGCGCGCACTATGTCGCCAAGTTCAGCGAAGGGTTGTACTTCGCCTTCGAAGACCTGACTACCCTGCCCGCCCAACTCGATATCCTCGGCCCCCGGCAGGCACGGCTGGCAATCGTCGAAGGGCGTTACCACCAGGTCAAGCGCATGTTCGGCCATTTCGACAACAAGGTGGTCGGCCTGCATCGCGAAAGCATGGGTACGATCCGCCTCGATCCAGGCCTGCAACCTGGCGAATTCAGGGCCCTGACAGCGGAAGAAATCGCCTCGGTCTGAATGCCGTAATACAGGCATACGACCGCTGAGCGGCCCGAGTCACAAATTTGCGCAAACGGCACTTGCGGGAACCCCGACCCACTGCTTGACTCCTAACTTGTCAGTCCGCGAGTGACCAACCAGTCACGCCTGCAGTTCATGACACCTTTTGCCGGCCACCCAAAGCCCTGATGCCTTGGGGCACGGCAGATTGCCCGCCACAACAATATCGTCGACACGTGTGCCAAGGATCGACACAGGGCCCCCCGATTTATTCAGGCGAATGCCTACCTGTCATAAAGAACGTGCACCCTAGGTGACGCGATTACCCTTTTTGCGCCAGGAGTCGATGACATGAGGCCAGAAATCGCTGTACTTGATATCCAAGGTCAGTATCGGGTTTACACGGAGTTCTATCGCGCGGATGCGGCCGAGAAGACGATCATACTGATCAATGGGTCGCTGGCCACCACGGCCTCGTTCGCCCAGACGGTGCGTAACCTGCACCCGCAATTCAACGTTGTGCTGTTCGACCAGCCGTATGCCGGCAAGTCAAAGCCGCACAACCGCCAGGAACGGCTGATCAGCAAGGAGGACGAGGCGCAGATCCTCCTCGAACTGATCGATCATTTCCAGTGCGACCACGTCCTGTCCTTCTCCTGGGGCGGTGCCAGCACCCTGCTGGCGCTGGCGCACCAGCCGCGGCGGGTGAAGAAGGCGGTGGTCAGCTCGTTCTCGCCGGTGATCAACGAACCGATGCGCGACTATCTGGAGCGTGGTTGCCGGTACCTGGCCGCCTGTGATCGTTACCAGGTCGGCAACCTGGTCAACGACACCATCGGCAAGTACCTGCCATCGCTGTTCAAGCGCTTCAACTACCGGCATGTCAGCGGCCTGGACAGCCACGAGTACGCGCAGATGCACTTCCACATCAACGAAGTGCTGCAACGTGACCTGCAACGGGCATTGAACGGCGCGCGCAACATCGACATCCCGGTGCTGTTCATCAACGGCGAGCGCGACGAGTACACCACCGTCGACGATGCACGCGAGTTCGGCAAACATGTAGGCAACAGCCAGTTCAGCGTGATCCGCGACGCTGGCCACTTCCTCGACATGGAAAACAAGGCAGCCTGTGAAGACACCCGCAATGTCATGCTCGGTTTCCTCAAGCCGACCGTGCGCGAGTCCCGTCAACGCGGTAACCCATACATCCAGGGGCAGCATGCATTGGCCATCTGAGCGCATCGGCGTCCCTACCCCACACCCGCAGGTCATGGGGCGCCGACAAGCTTTTTTTATAACTTGGGCTTCTAATTCGGGGAGGCTTCTGGTAAAAAGTCCAGCGCAGACGCGGGTATAGTTTAGTGGCAAAACGAAAGCTTCCCAAGCTTTAGTTGAGGGTTCGATTCCCTCTACCCGCTCCACACATTGCATTCCCCCGCATGGCGTTCCAGCAACGTCATCGCTGTCAAAAGGAGCCCGAGGCTCCTTTTTTCGTTTCTGCCCTTTCATTGATATGGCCCATGGCCGCGTTGGCCACCTTCCGCTTCAATTCGCTTGCAAGCGAACCGGCTTGGGGCGCATATGCTTCATGGTTCCGTGAAACATTTCGAAAGGACGACGCATGTTTCTCTCCCGCTGGCTCCCCGGCCTTGCCAACCTGCTGCACTACCGCCGCGAATGGTTCCATGCCGACCTGCAAGCCGGGTTGTCGGTGGCGGCGATCCAGATCCCCATCGCCATCGCGTATGCACAGATCGTCGGCCTGCCGCCGCAGTATGGCCTGTACGCCTGCGTGCTACCGATGATGGTGTATGCCCTAATCGGCAGTTCGCGGCAATTGATGGTCGGCCCTGACGCCGCCACTTGCGCCATGATCGCGGGTGCCGTAGCGCCACTGGCCCTGGGTGACCCGCAGCGCATCGCCGAACTGTCGGTGATCGTCACCGTGCTGGTCGGGGTGATGCTGATTGTCGCCGGCCTGGCGCGCGCCGGGTTCATTGCCAGCTTCTTCTCGCGCCCGATCCTGATCGGTTACCTCAACGGCATCGGCCTGAGCCTGATTGCCGGGCAACTGTCCAAGGTCGTGGGGTTCAGGATCGAGGGCGACGGTTTCATCCTCAGCGTGGTGAATTTCTTCCAGCGCCTGAACGAGATCCACTGGATGACCCTGGCCATCGGCCTGGCCGGGCTGGCGCTGCTGATCTGGCTGCCGCGCCGCTACCCGCGCCTGCCGGCCGCCCTGGTGACCGTGGCAGTGTTCACCTTGCTGGTCGGCCTGCTGGGCCTCGACCGTTTCGGCGTCGCCATTCTCGGGCCGGTACCGTCCGGCATTCCCAAACTCGCCTGGCCGCACAGCAACCTGGGCGAAACCAAGAGCCTGCTGCGCGATGCCCTGGGTATCGCCACCGTGAGTTTCTGCAGCGCCATGCTCACCGCCCGCAGTTTCGCCGCACGACACGGCTATGCGATCAATGCCAACCATGAGTTCGTCGCCCTCGGCGTGAGCAACCTGGCCGCCGGTATCTCTCAGGGTTTCGCCATCAGCGGCGCCGACTCGCGCACGGCGGTCAATGACATGGTCGGCGGCAAGAGCCAGCTGGTCGGCATTATCGCGGCACTGGTCATCGCCCTGATCCTGCTGTTCTTCACCGCACCGATGGCGTGGATCCCGCAGGCGGTGCTGGGCGCCGTGCTGCTGATGGCCGGCTGGGGCCTGATCGACATCAAGTCGCTGGGCAGCATCAAGCGCCTGAGCCGCTTCGAATTCTGGCTGTGCCTGCTGACCACGGTCGGCGTGCTCGGCCTGGGCGTGCTGCCGGGCATCGTGTTTGCCGTGACCCTGGCGATCCTGCGCCTGCTCTACACCATCTACCAGCCCACCGACGCCGTGCTCGGTTGGCTGCCGGGCACCGAAGGCCAGGTCGACATCCGCAAGCACAAGGACGCCCGTACCGTGCCGGGCCTGGTGGTGTACCGCTTCGACGACGCGATCCTGTTCTTCAACGCCGACTACTTCAAGATGCGCCTGCTCGAAGCCGTGCAGAGCCAGGCCCAGCCCCAGGCAGTACTGTTCGATGCCGAGGCGGTGAGCAGCATCGACGTCAGCGGCATCGCCGCCCTGCGCGAGGTGCGCGACACCCTGACGGCACAGGGCATCCACTTCGCCATCGCCCGCGCCCGCGGCACGTTCCTGCGCATGCTGGTGCGCTCGGGGATGGCGCGGGAGATGGAAGACAAGCTGCTGTTCGGCTCGGTGCGGGCGGGGATAAGGGCTTATCGGGTTTGGCGGAACAGGCAACAAAAGGCGACACTGTAGTCAGCAACCCTCGCTCACCTTGCATGACATGCTAAAGTCCCCGCCGTTTCCCGCCCCACCGAACGGACCGCCCATGCCAGCTCTCGACGCCCGCCTCGCCTCTTGGCCAGACCTCAACCAGCGCCACCCGTGCACCGCCCTGCTGCTGGGCAATGGCGCCAGTCGTGCGCTGTGGAAACCGTTCGGCTACTTCTCGCTGTATGAGGAAGCCCAGCGCGCAGGGCGCAAGAAAGGCCTGGCGATCAGCGACCAGGCCCTGTTCAAGTCGCTGGGCACCGAGCTGTTCGAGCCGGTGCTGACCACCCTCAACCACACCGTGCGCGCCAACGCCGCCCTGGCCATCAACTCCACCGCGCCGCTGAACCGCTATTACTCGATCAAGGAAGGCCTGATCCACGCCATTCGCACCCTGCACCTGCCTTGGCCACTGGTGCCCGCCGCCACCCTCGCGTCGATCAACCAGGCCTTGCGCGAATACCGCAGCGTCTATACCAGCAACTACGACCTGATCCTGCCCTGGGCCCTGCAGCACAATCCACAGGGCTTCGCCGCGCTGTTCGACGATCAAGGGTTCTTCGACGTACGCCGCACCTGCTGCGAAGGCACCCGCGTGCTGCACCTGCATGGCGGCCTGCACCTGCTCAAGCTGCCCGACGGCAGCACCCGCCAGCGCAGCGCCGACAGCGCCGAGTTGCTGGACGGCTTTGCCGTGAACATTCCGGGTGAAGTGCCGTTGTTCGTCAACGAAGAACGCAGCGACGAGAAACTGCGCGCCATCCGTAACTCGGACTATCTGTCCTGGGGGTTGGGGCAGCTGGCACAGGAAAGCCAGGGCATGTGCCTGTTCGGGCAGCATCTGGACGGCACTGACCAGCACCTGCTCGAAGCCATTCGCCAGGCGCGGCCGACGCATCTGTCGATTGCCATCCGACCGTTGAGCGAGGCATCGGTGATCAATCAGAAGCAGCACTTTGTCGAGCGGTTCGGGGATATGACCGGGACAGCGCTGCACTTCTTCGATGCCAGTACGCACCCGTTGGGGTTTGAGGAACTCGCTATCGAGGTACCGGCAGCTCGTCGCTAAATATACCTAGCTGTCATCAGATCAGCTTATCCGCCCTCAACAACGTCTCCAGGCAATGCTCCTGCACCCCATAAAACGCCTTGAGCTGTTCGATCTTCTCTAGCAAGGCCGCGTTATCCCCCGCCTGCCGGCGCTTCACTGCAAGAATCATCTTGTTCTTGTTGGTGTGCTCCAGGGAGATGAACTCGAACACCTTGGTCTCGTAACCACAGGCTTCCAGATACAGCGCACGCAGGCTGTCGGTCAGCATCTCGGCCTGCTGCCCCAGGTGCAGCCCGTATTGCAGCATCGGCTGCAGCAGCCCCGGGCTGTGCAGTTGTGGGCGGATCTGTTTGTGGCAGCACGGCGAGCACATGATGATCGCGGCGTTGCAGCGGATGCCGGTGTGGATGGCGTAGTCGGTGGCGATGTCGCAGGCGTGCAGGGCAATCATCACCTCGATGGCCTCGGGCACCACACTGCGCACGTCGCCGCACTGGAATTCCAGGCCCGGGTGTTCCAGGCGCTGAGCAGCGGCATTGCACAGGTCGACCATGTCCTGGCGCAGCTCCACGCCGGTCACCTGCGCCTCGCGGGCCAGGGTGTTGCGCAGGTAGTCATGCATGGCGAAGGTCAGGTAGCCCTTGCCCGAGCCGAAGTCGGCGACACGCAGCGGCTGCTCGGCCGGTACCGGGGCATTGGCCAGGGCGTGGTCGAAGACTTCGATGAATTTGTTGATCTGCTTCCACTTGCGCGACATCGACGGGATCAGCGCGCCCTGGGCATCGGTCACGCCCAGGTCCCGCAGGAATGGCCGCGACAGCTCCAGGTAGCGTTTCTTCTCGCGGTCATGGCCGGTATTGGCAACCGTTTCGCGTGGTGCTTGGGCGCCGTGGCGCTGGAGCATCGGCTTGCCTTTCTTGCTGAAGGTCAGCTGCACTTCGCCATCGGCATCGAACAGGTGGGCATTGCGGAAGCTCTCCGGCAGCAACTCGGCGACCAGCGCCTGGGCCTGGTCCCGCGGCAGGTTGCGGGTGATGTCACGGGTCTGGTGGCGGTAGACCAGCGACAGCTGGGTCTGGCCCTTGACCTGCAACGGCTTGGCGATGATGCGCTGCAAGGTCTGGTCGGCTCCGACATGGCGCGCCAGTACCAGCTTGACCAGGGTGTTGCCGTGCAGGGCGGCACTCAGCAGGTCGAGGAACTGGGCGCGCGCATCCGGCGCGGAAGAAGCGGAAGTACTGGCGGACATGGAAAACGGGTGCCTCGAATAACAGGGGGCGCGTTGCGCAATGCCGCGCATTCTACACCCTGCAGCCGCCGCTTCAGTCGAGAATCACCAGACGGTTGGGCAGTTCGTTGCGTGCATGGGTGCGTGGCACGTGTTCGCACAGCCGTTCGCCGCATGCCTCGATGCAGTCGAGAAAACCCTGCAAGGTCCGCCCCTGGCGCACTTGCTCGGCCAGACGCGCAACGATCACGGCCCGGGCCTGCGCATCGAGATGGCGATCAATCCCCTGGTCGACCAGGATTTCCACATGCCGCTCAGCCTCGGCGACAAAGATCAGCACCCCCGTGGCCCCCACCGTGCCCTCCAGGTTCTGCTCGCGAAATTGCTGTCGCGCCAGGCGCGAAGCACGCCAGCGGCGCAAGGCGTGCGGGATCAGCCAGGCGGCCACGCGCGGGCTGCGCAGCAGCAGGCACAGGCCGATAAACAGCAGCACGTTGGCTACCAGCAGCCCACGCATCCCGGGCCAGCCCAGCAGCCAGTGCATCAGGCCAGGCACGGCCAGCGCCAGCACGGCAGCCCAGAACAGCGGCAGGTAAGCGTAATCATCGGCCCGTCGCGCCAGCACGGTCACCAGCTGCGCATCGGTGCGCCGCTCGACGCGGGCGATGGCCTCGGCCACCTGACGGCGCTCGTATTCATTGAGGGGAGTCATGCCTTCGGTCTCTTCAGCGTTCTTATAGTTGTTGTCCCGGCATTCGGGGCTTCCTCCGCAGCCGACATATTCAGGCATAATCCGCCGCTGGATGAATTACCGGCGAATCGTACAACAATAGCCGCCTGAAAACTTCGGCCGCGCGCGTATCACCGTGGATACGGCAAAGGCCTCGACAATGGAATTGATGATGAAACTGTCTTTGCTGGGCCTGGCCATGGGCCTTGCCAGCCAGGCGGCCCTTGCCGCCCCAACCGCCCCGCCCCTGCAGGACAAGCAGGCTTTCATCGACCATCTGATCAGCCAGATGACCGAAGCGGAAAAGATCGGCCAGCTGCGCCTGATCAGCATCGGCCCGGAAATGCCGCGCGAAAAGATCCGCGAAGAAATCGCCGCCGGGCGTATCGGCGGCACCTTCAACTCGCGCACCGCCCCCGAGAACCGGCCGATGCAGGATGCCGCCATGCGCAGCCGCCTGAAGATCCCGATGTTCTTCGCCTACGACACCATCCACGGCGAGCGCACCATCTTCCCGATCGGCCTGGGCCTGGCCGCCAGCTGGGACATGGACGCCATCGCCAAGGTCGGCCGCACCTCGGCCATCGAAGCCTCGGCCGACGCCCTGGACATGACCTTCGCGCCCATGGTCGACATCGCTCGCGACCCGCGCTGGGGCCGCACCAGTGAAGGCTTCGGTGAAGACACCTACCTGACCTCAAAGATCGGCCAGGTGATGGTCCGCTCGTTCCAGGGCAGCAGCCCGGCCAACTCCGACAGCATCATGGCCATCGTCAAGCACTTCGCCCTGTATGGCGCAGTGGAAGGCGGGCGCGACTACAACACGGTCGATATGAGCCTGCCGAAGATGTACAACGACTACCTGCCGCCCTACCGCGCCGCGCTCGACGCCGGTGCGGGCGGGGTAATGGTGGCGCTGAACTCGATCAACGGCGTGCCGGCCACCTCCAACACCTGGCTGATGAACGACCTGCTGCGCAAGCAGTGGGGGTTCAAGGGCGTGACCATCAGCGACCACGGCGCCATCCAGGAACTGATCCGCCACGGTGTCGCCCGCGACGGCCGCGAAGCCGCCAAGCTGGCGATCAAGGCCGGCATCGACATGAGCATGAACGACACCCTGTACGGCGAAGAGCTGCCAGGGCTGCTGAAGTCTGGCGAAGTGACCCAGCACGAGCTGAACCAGGCCGTGCGCGAGGTGCTCGGTGCCAAGTACGACATGGGCCTGTTCAAGGACCCGTACGTGCGTATCGGCAAGGCCGAAACCGACCTGAAAGACTACTACGCCGATGACCGTCTGCACCGCGACGCCGCCCGCGACGTCGCGCGTCGTAGCCTGGTGCTGCTGGAAAACCGCAACCAGACCCTGCCGCTGAAAAAGGCTGGCATCATCGCCCTGGTCGGCCCGTTGGCCGATGCCCCGATCGACATGATGGGCAGCTGGGCCGCCGACGGTAAACCGATGCACTCGGTCACCGTGCGCGAAGGCCTGCGTCGCGCTGTCGAGGGCAAGGCGAAGCTGGTGTATGCCAAAGGCTCCAACGTCACCGGCGACAAGGCGATCCTCGACTACCTTAACTTCCTCAACTTCGATGCCCCGGAAATCGTCGATGACCCACGCCCTGCGGCGGTGCTGATCGATGAAGCGGTCAAGGCCGCCCAGCAGTCCGATGTGGTGGTGGCCGTGGTCGGTGAGTCGCGTGGCATGTCCCACGAGTCGTCGAGCCGCACCACCCTGGAAATCCCGGCCAGCCAGCGCGAGCTGATCAAGGCGCTGAAGGCCACCGGCAAGCCGCTGGTACTGGTACTGATGAACGGCCGCCCGCTGTCCATCGGCTGGGAGCGTGAACAGGCCGACGCTATCCTCGAAACCTGGTTCTCCGGCACCGAAGGCGGCAATGCCATCGCCGACGTGCTGTTCGGCGACTACAACCCGTCGGGCAAGCTGGCGATCACCTTCCCGCGTTCGGTCGGGCAGATCCCGATGTACTACAACCACACCCGCATCGGCCGGCCGTTCACCCCAGGCAAGCCGGGCAACTACACCTCGCAGTACTTCGAAGAGCCCAACGGCCCGCTGTACCCGTTCGGCTATGGCCTGAGCTACAGCAGCTTCGAGCTGTCGGGCCTGACCCTGTCGAGCAAGGACCTCAAGCGCGGCGATACCCTGGACGCCAATGTGACGGTGAAGAACACCGGCAAGCTTGAAGGCGAAACGGTGGTACAGCTGTACCTGCAGGATGTCTCGGCGTCGATGAGCCGCCCGGTCAAGGAGCTGAAGAACTTCCAGAAACTGATGCTCAAGCCTGGCGAATCGCGCACCTTGACCTTCCGCATCAGCGAGGACGACCTGAAGTTCTACAATGGCCAGCTGCAGCGGGTGGCCGAGCCTGGCGAGTTCAATGTCCAGGTCGGGCTGGATTCCGAGGCGGTGCAACAAAAGAGCTTCGAATTGCTGTAACAGGTTGGTCGCCGTTCCGGCCTCTTCACAGCACCCGTGAAGAGGCCGGATCTGATATCCCTGCATCTGGATCCGCCCATGCCCTTTTCCTTTCGCGCCCTGCGTCTGGGGCTGATCACCCTGCTGATTGTGCTCGGCACCGTCCTCAGCGCCGGCTGGGCCATGCACCAGGCCAAGCGCCAGGCCATGGAAGACGATGCCCGCCGCGCCAGCCAGCAACTGGGGCTTTACGCCAACGCCCTGCACACCCTGATCGATCGCTACCGCGCCCTGCCCGCCGTGCTGGCGCTGGACCCGGAGCTGATCGAGGCCCTGCGCGGCCCGGTCAGCGAGCAGAAGCAACACGCGCTCAACCTCAAGCTCGAACGTATCAACGGTGCCGCCAACTCCTCGACCCTGGAGCTGCTCGACCGCACCGGGCTGGCCGTGGCCGCCAGCAACTGGCGCCTGCCGACCACCTACGTGGGCTCCAACTACGGCTTTCGCCCCTACTTCAAGCAAACCCGCAGCCAGGGCAGTGGCCGCTTCTACGCGGTGGGCGTGACCAGCGGCGTGCCGGGCTACTTCCTGGCCAGCGCAGTCAGCGATGAGCAGGGGCGCTTCCTCGGCGCCATGGTGGTCAAGCTGGAGTTCCCTGAGCTCGAACGCGAATGGCGCCAGGGCAACGACATCCTGCTGGTCAGTGACGCCCGTGGCATCACCTTCATCGCCAACCAGGAGGGCTGGCGCTACCGCGAGCTCAAGCCACTCACTGGCGACGACCGCGCCGAGCTGGCCGAAACCCGCCAATACGACAAGCAGCCGCTGGTGCCGCTTCAGCATCAGGTGCTTACCCGCTTCGCCAGCAACAGTCAGCTGAGCCGCGTGCAGAGCCCCGAAGGCAGCGCCGAATTCCTCTGGGAGAGCCTGCCGCTGGCAGGCGAAGACTGGACCTTGCACCTGCTGCGCAAGCCGCAGGTCGAAGCGGCCGGTCGCAACGCCGCACTGGGCGCCGCGGCGGTATGGCTGAGCCTGGTGTTCGCCGCGCTGTTCGTCAGCCAGCGCCTGCGCCTGGCCCGCCTGCGCCAGCGCAGCCGCGAAGAGCTCAAGCGCCAGGTCGAGGAGCGCACCCGCGAGCTGCGCACCGCCCAGGAAGGCCTGGTGCAATCGGCCAAGCTGGCTGCCCTGGGGCAGATGTCGGCGGCCATGGCCCACGAGATCAACCAGCCGCTGACCACCCAACGCATGCAACTGGAGACCCTGCGCCTGCTGCTCGACCACGGCCGCTACGACGACGCGCGCAAGGCCCTCGAACCGCTGGAGCAGATGCTCACGCGCATGGCCGCGCTCACCAGCCACCTGAAGACCTTCGCCCGCAACAGCCCAGTCGGCCTGCGTGAACGCCTCGACCTGGCCACCGTGGTTGACCAGGCCCTGCACCTGCTGGACACCCGCATTCGCAGTGAAGCAGTCGAGGTGGCCCTTTACCTGGCGCGCCCGGCCTGGGTCCGGGGCGATGCAATCCGCCTCGAGCAGGTATTGATCAACCTGCTGCGCAACGCCCTGGACGCCATGGCCGACAAACGCTACAAGCGCCTGGAGGTCCGCATCGAACCAGACCACGAGCAATGGCGCCTGAGCGTGCTGGACTCCGGCGGCGGTATTGCCGAAGCGGACCTGGCCAAGGTCTTCGACCCGTTCTTCACCACCAAGCCGGTGGGCGAAGGCCTGGGCCTGGGCCTGGCGATTTCCTATGGCATCATCGTCGAAGCCGGCGGGCAGTTGCTCGCCGAGAACCTGCCGGGCGGCGCCCGGTTGAGCCTGACCCTGCCCCGTGACCTGGAGCCTGTATGTTGAATTCGGTAATCGTCGTCGATGATGAAGCCAGCATCCGCACGGCGGTCGAGCAGTGGCTGAGCCTGTCGGGCTTCAGCGTGCAGCTGTTCGCCCGCGCCGAAGACTGCCTGGCCCAGCTGCCCGCGCACTTTGCCGGCGTGATCATCAGCGATGTGCGCATGCCGGGCATGGGCGGCATGCAACTGCTCGAACGCCTGCAGGCGGATGACCCGGACCTGCCGGTGATCCTGCTGACTGGCCACGGGGATGTGCCGATGGCGGTCGAGGCGATGCGCAACGGTGCCTACGACTTCCTGGAAAAGCCCTTCACCCCGCAGCACCTGCTGGGCAGCCTGCGCCGCGCCCTGGAGAAACGCCAGCTGGTTCTGGAGAACCGCCGGCTGCATGAACAGGCCGACCTCAAGTCGCGCCTGGAAACCACCCTGCTGGGCATGTCCCAGGGTTTGCAGCAATTACGCCGGCAGGTGCTGGACCTGGCCAGCCTGCCGGTCAATGTGCTGATCCGCGGCGAGACCGGTAGCGGCAAGGAGCGCGTGGCGCGTTGCCTGCACGACTTCGGCCCGCGTGCCGAAAAACCGTTCGTCGCACTCAACTGCGCGGCCATCCCCGAAGCGCTGTTCGAAGCCGAACTGTTCGGCCACGAAAGCGGTGCCTTCACCGGCGCCCAGGGCAAACGCATCGGCAAGCTGGAATACGCCAACGGCGGTACCGTGTTCCTCGACGAGATCGAGAGCATGCCGCTGGCCCAGCAAGCCAAGCTGTTGCGGGTGATCCAGGAACAGAAGCTGGAGCGGCTGGGGGCCAACCAGAGCATCAGCGTCGACCTGAGGATCATTGCCGCCACCAAGCCTGACTTGCTCGAAGAGGCCCGTGCCGGGCGTTTTCGCGAGGATCTGGCCTATCGCCTGAACGTGGCGGAACTGCGCCTGGCGCCGCTGCGTGAACGGCGTGAGGACATCCCGCTGCTGTTCGAGCATTTTGCCCGCGCGGCTGCCGAAAAGCTGGGGCGCGCGGCGCCAGCGCTGAGCGGTGCGCAACTGGCGCAACTGCTGTCGCATGACTGGCCAGGCAATGTGCGTGAACTGGCCAACGCGGCGGAACGGCATGCCTTGGGATTGGGCTCGCCGAACATCGAAGTGGTGCCTGCCGGGCAGTCGCTGGGAGAGCAGATGGAGGCGTTCGAGGCGCAGTGCCTGCGTGCTGCATTGCGCCAGCATGCAGGAGAGATCAAGGCGGTGATGGAAACGCTGCAGCTGCCTCGACGCACGCTGAACGAGAAGATGCAGCGACACGGGTTGGTGCGGGAAGACTTTCTTCCATAAGCGCTTTATCGCCTATCAGCCACATCCAATAAGCGGAAATCCGCTTATTCAACCCTGGATAACAGAGGGGGCTGTTTCCCGCCCCATTGCCGCCAACCCAGTGCCCACGGGCCTCACGCCCCCATTTGGATCGTCACGCACCCATTTGGCACACCTTCTGCAATTGCCCTGGCAAGCTGCGCCTCGGCGCGCTCCACAAAAACAACGAGAAGGTATCCCTGATGGATAACGCCACCTCCCTGCCAGCCGGGGCGGCCGTCACGCCCGCCGCTGAAAAAACCACCGCCAGCCGCCTCAAGTCGATCTTCAGTGGTTCCATCGGCAACATGGTCGAATGGTACGACTGGTACGTCTACGCCGCATTCTCGCTGTACTTCGCCAAGGCCTTCTTCCCGGCTGGCGACTCCACCGCCCAATTGCTCAACACCGCTGCGATCTTCGCCGTGGGCTTCCTGATGCGCCCGATCGGTGGCTGGCTGATGGGCCTGTACGCCGACCGCAAGGGGCGCAAGGCCGCATTGATGGCTTCGGTGCTGCTGATGTGCGCCGGCTCCCTGGTGATCGCCCTGACCCCGGGCTATGAAACCATCGGCGTCGCCGCACCGATCCTGCTGGTCATCGCGCGCCTGCTGCAGGGCCTGTCGGTGGGTGGCGAATATGGCACCTCGGCTACCTACCTCAGCGAAATGGCCAGCAAGGAGCGCCGTGGCTTCTTCTCCAGCTTCCAGTACGTGACGCTGATTTCCGGCCAGCTCATCGCCCTGGCGGTACTGATCGTCCTGCAGCAGACCCTGACCACCGAGCAGCTGTACGCTTGGGGCTGGCGTGTACCCTTCGTGATCGGCGCGCTGTGCGCGGTGGTTGCCCTGTACCTGCGCCGCGGCATGGAAGAAACCGCCTCCTTCACCAAGAAGGAAAAGGCCAAGGAAAGCCTGATGCGCACCCTCATGCGCCACCCCAAGGAACTGATGACCGTGGTTGGCCTGACCATGGGCGGCACCCTGGCCTTCTACACCTACACCACCTACATGCAGAAGTACCTGGTCAACACCGTGGGCATGAGCATCAGCGATTCGACCACCATCTCGGCGGCCACGCTGTTCCTGTTCATGTGCCTGCAGCCAGTGATCGGTGGCCTGTCCGACAAGATCGGCCGTCGCCCTATCCTGATCGCCTTCGGCGTGCTCGGCACCCTGTTCACCGTGCCGATCCTCAGCACCCTGCACACCATCCAGACCTGGTGGGGCGCGTTCTTCCTGATCATGGCGGCGCTGATCATCGTCAGCGGCTACACCTCGATCAACGCAGTGGTGAAGGCCGAGCTGTTCCCTACCGAAATCCGCGCCCTGGGCGTCGGCCTGCCGTACGCGCTGACCGTGTCGATCTTCGGCGGCACCGCCGAGTACGTGGCCCTGTGGTTCAAGAGCGTCGGCATGGAAAGCGGCTTCTATTGGTACGTTACGGCGTGCATCGCCTGCTCGCTGCTGGTGTATGCAACCATGAAGGACACCAAGCAGCATTCGCGGATTACTACTGACTGACGGTATTCAGCGATTGAAAAAGGGGCGCTCCGTGAAACGGACGCCCCTTTTTTGTGGCTGCCAGGTGCTTGCCTGGAGATCTCGGCGCCTATGAGATCGAGCGCCGCCCGCGGCGCTCGATTTCCGCCTCACCTCAGCATTCAGCCAGGCACTCAAGACATCTCCAACACCTGACGCGGCTCACGCTTCTGGTACCAGCTCGCCATCAGCACCAGCACAACCAGCACGCCACCCAGCACCGCGGAAGAACCGATGGTGCCAAAATCCAGCCCACCCTTCTCATGCGGTTTGGTCAGGAAATCGCCAAGGGTCGCGCCGAATGGACGGGTCAACACGAAGGCCACCCAGAACAGCACCACCCCGGGGATGCGCGTCCAGTAACGGGCCAGCACCACTACGGCGATGGCGCTGCCAATCAGCAGTGCACCACCGGCAAAGCCCAGCCCCGAGTCGTCCGCCAGATAGTCGCCCAGCGCTGTGCCCAGGGTGTTGGAGAACAGGATGGCGACCCAGTAGAAGATTTCACCGGTGCGGTTCTTGATGCGGGTAACGTCGAGCGGGTTGCCGCTCAGGCGCCAGACCAGGAAGGTCAGCATCAGGATGCCGATCAGGATTGCCGAGCCTGCGGCATAGCCCAGGCCCAGGGTGCGGTCCATGAAGTCGGACATGGTAGTGCCGGCCGTGCTGGTGGACAGGATCACCAGCCAGTACAGCATCGGGTGATAGCGGCGCGAAAACAGCTGACCGAACAAGGTCACCAGGAACACGCTGATCAGCACCATCGAGCTGACCGCGTAACCAACGTTGAGGGTCATCGACAGCAGATCACCGGCAGTTTCGCCAAGGGTGGTGGCGCAGATCTTCATGACCCAGAAGGCCAAGGTGATTTGCGGAAGTTTGTTCATTGATTGCCGCTCCGGAATTGGGTGCGGCGATGGTGCGGAGCAGGGCCTGAAAAATCGGTTGGCGATATATGAAAAAAGCGTCATACGTTGTTACAAATTTAGATTTTTCGTTCTTAACTGCCGATTAATCCCATTCCCTCAATCTGCAATGGCTGACGAAGCATTGCGCTCGCCTTGGGCATAAAGCACCTCATCCAGAAGCTTCAGCACCCGCTGGATTACCTAGCGTGCGGCCTAAAATATCTATTAATTCGATTATTAGTCGCTATTTTTTGCGCTTTTTAATCAAATTAATCGGCGTAGCATTAAACCCATAGAAACAAACACCCTCTCGCACCCAAAGGAGCAACGACCATGAAAAGCAAACTGATCCTCACCCTGGCCCTCTCGGTATTCGCTGCTGGCGCCTTCGCCGAAGATGGTTTTGAACGCACCAACGCCCACACCTTCGCCGCCGCCCAATCTCAGTCGGCCAGCTACGCCGAAGACGGCTTCGACCACACTGGCGCACAGCGCTTCGCCGAAGATGGTTTCGACCGCACTGGCGGCCAACGCTTCGCCGAAGACGGCTTCGATCACACGGGCGCTCAGCGCTTCACCGAAGATGGTTTCGATCGCACTGGCGGCCAACGCTTCGCCGAAGATGGCTTCGACCGCACCAACGCTCACCGCATCAGCTGACCCCTGTGCGCGCTACCAGCCCGGCCTTGGCCGGGCTTGATCATTTTCAGGCGGACAAAGGCTTGGCACACTAGGCGCCTCGTTCCCAGGATGTTGGCAGATGTACTACTACGAACCCGCCAAAGGCCACGGCCTGCCCCACGACCCGTTCAACGCCATCGTCGGCCCGCGCCCGATAGGCTGGATCTCCTCGCAGAGCCAGGACGGCCAACTGAACCTCGCGCCGTACAGCTTCTTCAACGCGTTCAACTACATTCCACCGATCATCGGTTTCTGCAGCGTCGGGCGCAAAGACAGCCTGAACAACATCGAGCAGACCGGTGAATTCGTCTGGAACCTGGCTACCCGGCCACTGGCCGAGCAGATGAACCAGAGTTGCGCGGCCGTCGCCGCCGATATCAACGAGTTCGAACTGAGCGGCTTGACTGCGGTGCCATCGAACATCGTCAAGGTGCCACGCGTAGGCGAAACGCCGGTGGCCTTCGAGTGCAAGGTGAGCCAGATCATCCAGCTCAAGCGTGCCGACCAGGAGCTGGTACCGAGCTGGCTGATTCTGGGTGAAGTGGTGGCGGTGCACATTGCCGAGCACCTGCTGAAGAACGGCATCTACGATACCGCTGCCGCCGAGCCGATCCTGCGTGGCGGTGGCCCGGCGGATTACTTCGAGTTGGGCAACCTGTTCAAGATGGCTCGCCCACAGGCCTGATCACCAGATCAGTTCGCCTTCCTCGCCCACACCCTGCAGGCGTGCAAGCTCGGCGCAGGCGGCTTCGTCAGCCGCCACGGCGCTTTTGAACACTTGCTCGTCGAGTACCTTGTGAAAGCGCGGAGCGCCGCCCATGCCCAGTGCCTTGACCGCAATGGCGGCGTTATAGCCACCGCCTTCCACCGGGACCATCGCCGAAACCGCTTCGAACTGCGGGAATTCCTTACGTGCCATGTTGCCATCCGCCTGTTGATCGAGGGGCGGCATTCTAACCGTGTTTCAATCGAAGGTATGCAAGTCGAGGCTGCTGACGACCTGCGCCTGAACCAGCTCGCCGAACACATTGAGGGTAGGCGAGGCGAAGTAGCCACTCATCGCCTGCTGATCCTGCCAACTGCCGCTGAGCAGCCACAGGTCGGCGTCGGCCTGGGAGCGCTGCACGGTGAAGCTGAGGCAGCCGGGGGTGCGCAAGGACGGCTCCAGCAGGTCGCGCAGGCGGGCGCCGAGTTCGGCGGAACGACCGCTGCTGGCACGGATGAAAGCCAGATGGGTGACCGGTTGTCGTAGGGTCATTGCACGATCTCCTTGAAGCAGGCGGGCGGAAATACCAGGCTGCCAAGGTTAGGGGCTGGCGCGCGCGACGCGTTAGGCCATTACTGCTCACCGATTGCCTGATCCTGCAGCACGGCAGGATCAGGCAATCGACGTGCAGCTTTCGACTAGCGCCAGCCATTGCCCAAACCTATGCTGCGTCGGTCAGCAGAGGAACGCCATCATGACCACAGCACCGTCCATCGACCCGACACTGGAAGTACAACGCCAGGAACTGGCCGACCTGATTCGCAGGCACGCCGGTGAACCCTACGGCCCCGCCTCGGCCATCGACGACCTGTATCTGGTGCGCTACACCGAAAACGTCCGATCCGTGCCGACCCTGGCTCAACCGGCTTTGTGCATCCTGGCGCAAGGCAGCAAGAGCCTGTTCCTCGGTGACGAACAGTACGCCTATGACCCACTGCACTACATGGTGGTATCGGTGACCTTGCCGCTGAGCGGCGTGAGGCTGGACGCCAGCCCGGAGAACCCGAGCCTCGGCTTGCGCATGGACCTTGACCCGGCTGAAATCAGCCAGCTGATCGCAGAGAGCGGACCGATGCTGGTGCCCAACCTGCCCTCCGGCCGCGGCCTGTATGTGGAACGCACCGACCCGCAGTTGCTCGACGCGCTGCTGCGGCTGGTCCGCTTGCTGGACTCACCGCGCGACATCGGCATGCTCGCGCCGCTGATTCGCCGCGAGATTCTCTACCGCCTGCTGCGTGGGCCTCAGGGTTATCGACTGTACGAAATCGCCCTGGCCAACAGCCAGACCCACCGGGTGTGCCAGGCCATCACCTGGCTCAACCAGAACTTCCAGCAGCCGCTGCGCATCGAGGACCTGGCCCGCGAGGTCAACCTCAGCACCTCGACCCTGCATCACCGCTTCAAGGCCGTGACCTCCATGAGCCCGCTGCAGTACCAAAAGCAACTGCGCCTGCAGGAGGCGCGGCGGCTGATGCTCAACGATGGCCTGGAAGCAGCGGTGGCGGGCTATCGGGTGGGGTACGAAAGCCCATCGCAGTTCAGCCGCGAGTACAGCCGGCTGTATGGCGCACCGCCGATCCGTGATGTGGCCCGGCTACGGGCCAGTGTGGGCTGAACTAGCCCGCTACTGCCGCCTGCCACTGGTTCTGGTCGACCTGGATCAAGGTCGGCCCCTTGCGCTCGACCGCCCTGCCAAGCGCAGCCTGCAGCTGCCCGACATCGGCCACATGCTCGGCCTCGGCGCCCAACGCCCGGGCCACGCCAATGAAGTCCGGGGTATGGATATCCACGCCGACCGGCTCGATCGCCCGGTTGACCATGTACTTCTTGATCTCTTCGTAACCCTGGTTATTCCACAGCAGCACGATCAACGGCACCTGCGCCTCCACCGCGCTGGCAAGCTCCGGCAAGGTGAACTGCAGCCCACCGTCGCCAATCAGGCACACCGCTGGCGCACGCTCGGCCGCTTGCTCGGCGCTGCCCAGCCAGGCCCCCATCGCTGCAGGCAATGCATAACCCAAAGTGCCGTAACCGGTCGAAGCATTGAACCAGCGGCGCGGCTGATCCATGTCCAGGGTCAGGTTGCCGGTGTACACCGGCTGGGTCGAGTCACCGACCAGAATGGCGTTGGGCAGGCTTTGCAGAATGCTGTTCAGCAGGCGTGTCTGGCTCAGCGTCGGCTGGTCCCAGCCCGTTGCCAACGCATTACGCAGGCGCTGCACCCGGGCAACGCCCCAGCCCTCGGCACGCACCGGTGCTGGTAGCTGATGCAAGGCCTCGAGCAGAGACTGAGCGGCCAGCTCGGCATCCGCGACCAGCGCCAGCTCCGGCAGATAGTTGCGCACGGTCTGGTCCGGGTCGATGTCGATACGCAGCAAGCTGCCGGGAATCTTGAAACCGCCCTTGAAGGTCACGTCATAGTCGGTCTCGGCCAGCTCGGTGCCGATTGCCAGCACCACATCAGCCTCTTCCACCAGCTCACGGGTGGCAACCAACGATTGGGTCGAACCGATCTGCAACGGGTGGCTGGCCGGCAGCAGGCCTTTGGCATTGATGGTCAGTGCCACCGGCGCCTGCAGGTGCTCGGCCAGCAGCGCCAGCGGTGCACCGGCAGCCAGCGCACCGCCACCGGCCAGGATCAGCGGCCGGCGAGCCTTGGCCAGGCGCTCGGCCATGGCGGCCACGGCCTGCGGGGCGGCACCTGCGCGGGCACTGCGCACAGGGCGGCCAGGCAGCAGATGGTCGGCGGGCTCGACCAGTACGTCCAGCGGGATCTCGATATGCACTGGCCGCGGGCGGGCGCCATCGAACACGGCAAAGGCGCGCGCCAGTACCTGGGGCAGGTCATCGGCGCTCATCAGTGTCTGCGAGAACGCCGCCACGCCCGCCACCAGCGCGGCCTGGTTCGGCAGCTCGTGCAGCTTGCCGCGGCCACCGCCCAGTTGATCGCGTGACTGCACGCTGGAGATCACCAGCATCGGAATCGAATCGGCATAGGCCTGGCCCATGGCGGTGGTGATGTTGGTCATCCCTGGGCCGGTGATGATGAAACACACGCCAGGCTTGCCACGGGTACGCGCATAGCCATCAGCCATGAACCCGGCGCCCTGCTCGTGGCGCGGAGTGATGTGGCGGATCGACGAGCCCGCCAGGCCACGGTAGAGCTCCACGGTATGTACGCCGGGGATGCCGAAGACATGGTCCACGCCATAGCCTTCAAGGAGTTTGACCAGTACTTCGCCGCAGGTTGCCATCGGATGTCACCTTGGATTTTGTTGGAAATCTGCGCCCATTGGACCCAAGGCAGTGCTACCGCCACAATGCAAAAAAACACATACTAGCCATGTCCTGCAATCATGGCTCAGCGCAATGAAACGGCTACCGCCCCTGCCCGCCCTCTACACCTTTCTGGTCACCGCCCAGCACTGCAATTTCACCCGTGCCGCGCAGCAGTTGCACATCACTCAGGGCGCCGTGAGCCGGCAGATCGCCGGGCTCGAGGAACACCTGGGCTACGCCTTGTTCCAGCGCCAGGCGCGTGGCCTGAGCCTGACCCGCGAGGGCCAGGACTGGCTGCCACGGGTGCAGCAGATCTTCAGCCTTGTCGAACAAGGCGTGCGCGAAGTGGGCGGGCGCAGCGCCACCTTGCAGCTCAAGGCACCGACCTGCGTGATGCGCTGGCTGCTGCCGCGGCTGATGGAGTGGCAGGCGCTGCGGCCGGACGTGCCGGTCGAGCTGACCACCACGGTGCAGCACGGTGTGGATTTTCGCCGTGAGGGGTTCGATGCCGCCGTGGTCTATGGCGATGCGCCGAACCATGGGCTGCGGGTGCGCAAGCTGTTCGACGAGCAACTGACACCGGTGTGCGCGCCTTCGCTGATGAACGGGCCGGTGCCGCTGCAAAAGATCCAGGACCTGGCGCGCCATATGCTGTTGCACCCGTCCCGGGATGAGCATGACTGGCGATTGTGGCTACAGGCAGCAGGCGTGAACCTGGAGGCACAGGGGCCCAAGCAGCACTTCGAAACGCTGGACATGGCGATGGCCATGGCGTCGCAGGGAACCGGAGTGGCGATTGGTGACTGGGCGCTGATCGGTGATGACTTGCGCGGGGGGCGGCTGTGCATGCCGTTTGCGCTGAAGGTACAGACCGGCAAAGGCTATTACCTGGTGAGCCAGGCAAAGAGCTTGCCGCAGGGGCTGGTGGAGCTCATGGACTGGCTGGAGAGCCAGACCAGCCCATGAGCAGTCGTTTTCTCAGTAACCGACAGTGAAGCGCTGGCGCGAGTGCGCAGGGTTCTCCAGCTCATCGAGCATGGCGATGGCATAGTCGGCAAAGGTAATCGTGCTTTTGCCATCCGCGCCGATCAGCAGATGGTCCTTGCCCAGTTTGTAGTGCCCGCTGCGCTCGCCTTCGACAAACTCCGCCGATGGCGACAGGAAGGTCCAGTCCAGTGTCGGCTCCTGGCGCAGCACTTCGAGAAAGCGCACGCCGGCAGTGGCTTCAGCCTTGTAGGCTTCAGGGAAGTCCGGGCTGTCGATCACGCGATGCCCGGAAGGCAGCAGCAGGCTGCCCGCACCGCCGACCACCAGCAGGCGCTTGACCCCGGCGCGCTTGACCGGCTCGATGATGGCGTGGGGTTCGAGGGTGGAGAAGTGCGCAGCACTGAGCACCGCATCGGCACCCGCAACCGCCTGCTGCAAGGCTGCACTGTCCTTGGCATCCAGCGCCTGGGTGGTGACCCCCTCACGCCCCTGCAACTTCGAGGGGTCACGGGCGATGGCCACGACGCTGTGGCCACGGCGCAGGGCTTCTTCCAGCAGTTGGCTGCCGGCACGGCCGGTGGCACCGATGATTGCGATCTTGCTCATGGGTAGATTCTCCAGCAGTTGAACAATGAATACGCACAGCTTAGTTGCCCGATCCATGACAAAAAATGCGATGCTCAGACATAGTTTGTTTCTGAAATCGGGCAAATCATGGACCGTCTCAACGCCATGCGCGTTTTCGTCACCGTCGTCGACCTGGGCAGCCAGTCGGCCGCGGCAGACCAGCTGCAGCTTTCACGGCCAGTGGTGTCGCGCTACCTGGCCGAACTGGAGGACTGGGTGGGCGCACGGCTGATGCAGCGCACCACGCGCAAGCTCAGCCTGACTGCCGCCGGCCAGGAAACCCTGCCCCGCTGCCGGCAGTTGCTGGAATTGGCCGGCGACCTGCAGGCCGCCGTGCAACAACCGGAAGATGCGCCCAAGGGTGCCCTGCGCATCAGCGTCAGTACGTCGTTTGGCCAGGCGCAGCTGGTGGATGCGGTCGCCGATTATGTGCGGCGCTACCCAGGCGTGAAGGTTGAACTGCAGATGCTCGATCGCACGGTCAACCTGGTGGACGAGCGTATCGACCTGGCGATCCGCACCAGCAACGACCTGGACCCGAACCTGATCGCCAGGCGCCTGACCGTGTGCCGCTCGGTGATCTGCGCATCGCCCGCCTACCTGCGCGAGCACGGCACGCCGCAACGGGTCGAGGAGCTGAGCCAGCACAACTGCCTGACCCATGCCTATTTCGGCCACAGCCTGTGGCATTTCGAGGTGGGCGGCCAGCAGATTGCCGTGCCGGTGCAAGGCAACATCAGCGCCAACGAGGTCATGACCCTGCAAAACGCGACGCTGGCAGGTGCCGGTATTGCCATGCTGCCAACCTACCAGGCAGCCACGGCATTGCGCAGCGGTGCCCTGGTGCGCCTGCTGGCTGACGCGCGGCCACGGGAGCTGAACCTGAACGCGGTCTACACCTCGCGCAAGCATATGCCGGCAACCTTGCGCAGCATGCTGGATTTTCTGGTGCAGCGGTTCAAGGATGAACCGGAGTGGGACCGCGACCTGTATTGACTAGGTCGAAGGTTCAACTGCCGCCCTTTGGTTGGGCGGCGCCACGCCGATCACTCCTCGACGCTCATGTACTCCTTGGCCCAGCGGATGTAGTCCTCAGGCTGGGTGTAGGTGTGCGAGAGCTCGGTGGCGCTGAGGTTCTCGGACTTGTTCTGCTGGCCGCGCTGCAGGCGCAGGCAGTCATAGGTGGCCTTGATCGCGGCAAAGTAAGCGGCATGGCCATCGACCACGATGCGCACGCCCAGGCGAGCAAGGCGCTCGTCGTCGCGCAGGTTGGGGTTGGCGTAGGTCACCAGCATCAACGGCACGGTCAGGTGCCCGGCAATCTGCTCCAGCTGCTCGAAGTCTTTCACCCCGACCATGCAGATACCGTCGGCACCAGCCTTCTGGTAGCTCTGGGTGCGGACGATGATTTCTTCGGTGGTGAGCACCACGGCGTTGGTCCGGGCGATGATCGACAGCGAGGAGTCGACGCGCGCTTCCAGGGCCGCACGGATCTTGCCCACGCCCTCTTCGACCGAGATCAGGTCAGTGGACTTGCGCCCGAACTGGGCAGGCAACAGGGTGTCTTCGATGGTCAGCGCAGCCACGCCGGCGCGCTCCAGCTCGATGACCGTGCGCATGACGTTGAGCGCATTGCCGTAACCGTGGTCGGCATCGGCAAGCACCGGCAGTTGCGCCACGCGGCCAATGCGGGTGGCCTGCTCGACGAACTCGCTCAAGGTGATCAGGGCGAAGTCCGGAGCGGCCAGCACCTGCAACGAAGCCACCGAACCGCCGAGAATGCCGACTTCGAAGCCCAGGTCGGCAGCGATGCGCGCCGACATCGGGTCGAACACGGAGGCGGTGTGGTAGCAGGAACCTGAAGCGAGCAGCTCGCGGAAGGCAAAACGCAGATCTTGATGGGAAGCCTTGGGCATGATCACTCCGCTTATATATGTAGAAATTGAACGGTTGCTACCGACCCCTGAATCGGGTCTACCTGACCTGTTCCAACCGTCGCCATCTGGGCGGTCATGCTCGACATGCAGGCAGAGGAATAAAAGGTGTGGGAGACAGCGGCGTACCCAGCCTGCGGCAAATTGCTGCACCAAGCTGGTGCGGGCCGCGGCTTTCAGCCCCTGTGGCATACCAACGATATCACGCGGCCATGCAGCTCTGGATGAATGCGCCAATGCCGATCTTGCATAGGCGATGCAGATAGTACATAGGAAGCTACCTAACTCGGGTTACAATCCGGCTATTCGCGTCACCCTTCCAGACAAGGTGCCCCCGTGACTGCCGCCCTGCCCCTGACCGTCCTGCGCAACGTGTTGACCGCCCTGATGCTGGCGATCTTCCTCGGCGCCCTCGACCAGACCATCGTCGCCGTCTCCCTGCCGGCCATCTCGGCGCAGTTCAATGACGTCGGCCTGCTGGCCTGGGTGATTTCCGGCTACATGGTGGCGATGACCGTGGCCGTGCCGATCTACGGCAAGCTCGGCGACCTGTATGGCCGGCGGCGCATGATCCTCACCGGCATCAGCCTGTTCACGCTGGCCTCGATCGCCTGCGCCCTGGCCCAGGACATGCAGCAACTGGTCATGGCGCGCGTGCTGCAAGGCATCGGTGCCGGCGGCATGGTGTCGGTGAGCCAGGCGATCATCGGCGACTTCGTGCCACCGCGTGAACGCGGCCGTTACCAGGGCTATTTCAGCAGCATGTACGCCGTGGCCAGCGTGGCCGGGCCAGTGCTCGGCGGCTGGCTGACCGAGTACCTGTCCTGGCGCTGGGTGTTCTGGATCAACCTGCCGCTGGGCCTGGTCGCGCTGTGGGCGATCCGCCGCGCCTTGGCCGGCATGCCAGTGCAGCACCGTCAGGCCCGGGTGGATTACCTCGGCGCCGTGCTGTTGATTCTTGGCCTGGGCAGTTTGCTGCTGGGCATCACCCTGGTCGGCCAGGGGCAGCCCTGGAGCGCACCACCCGTGCTGGCGCTGTTCGCCTGCGCGGTGCTCGGGCTGGCGCTGTTCATCGGCCATGAGCGGCGCTGCCAGGAACCGCTGCTGCCCATGGGCCTGTTTGGCAACCGTGTGGCTGTGCTGTGCTGGGGGGTGATCTTCTTCGCCAGCTTCCAGTCGATCTCGCTGACCATGCTGATGCCGCTGCGCTACCAGGGCATCACCGGCGCCGGTGCCGACAGCGCTGCGCTGCACCTGCTGCCGCTGGCCATGGGCCTGCCCTTGGGCGCCTTCACCGGTGGCCGCATGACCAGCCGCACCGGGCGCTTCAAGCCACAGATTCTGGCGGGCGCCGTGCTGATGCCCGTGGCGATCTTCGCCATGGCCATCACCCCACCGCAGTCTGGCTTGCTCAGTGCCGTGTTCATGCTGCTGACCGGCATCGCCTGTGGTCTGCAGTTCCCCACCTCGCTGGTGGGCACACAGAGCGCGGTGGACAGCAAGGATATCGGGGTGGCCACCAGCACCACCAACCTGTTCCGCTCGCTCGGCGGGGCCATGGGCGTGGCGTGCATGTCCAGCCTGCTGCTGGCGCTGCTGCAACAGGGTGGTTTCGAGTTGCTGGGCAACCCGCTGCTGGGGAGCCTGAAGGCGGGCGAAGCGGATCCGCACACGCAGTTGCGGCTGCTGGAAACGTTCCGTCACCTGCTGCTGGGCAGTGCGGGGATTGCCTTGCTGGGGCTGCTAGCGGCCCTGGCGCTGCCGGACCGGCAATTGCGCGGCCGCTGAGGGCTGCGCAGTTGCCGCCGATAGGTATTAATGCTCACTTAATACACAAGGGAAACACTTCCTCACAATCCTTAACAAAGTGTCATTTGCGCAGCGCAGGGCTCAAGCGCAGCATATCCAGCCCTGTGTCGACCCATTTTTCCGCGTCGCGCAGCAGATCGAAACTGTCCGGCAGCAACAACCAGCGCCCGATCAGGCCATCGACATAGGCGAACAGAGCCACGGCCGCTCGTTCTATATCCATATCCGCAGGTAGCTGGCCACGGCGCACGGCATTGGCAAAAGCCAGCTTGATGCCCTCATGGCAATCCAGCACCGCGCCTTGGCGCTGCTGGCGAATGTCACACATGTCATCGGTGAACTCGCACTTATGATGCAGGATTTCATTGATACGCCGGGTACGGGCGTCCAGCACCAGCTCGTTGAGCACTTGCAACAACAGCTTGCGCATGCAGCCGAGCGGGTCCAGTTCGTCTTCGCTTTCACTGGCCCGCGCCAGGTGGTCGTGAGTTTCATGCAGGCTGTCGAGCAGCGCCTGCACCAGCTCCGCCTTGTTGTTGAAGTGCCAGTAGATCGCCCCCCGCGTCACGCCCGCCAGTTCGGCGATGTCGGCCAGGGTGGTTCGCGCAACACCGCGCTTGTAGAAGGCCTTTTCCGCAGCCTCGATGATCTGGGCGCGGGTTTCCTGGGCTTCTTCTTTGGTTCGACGGACCATGGCAGTACAACCTCATCTGGGCCCGCTGCGCTCGCGGGGAATCCGCCGGGGTCACCTCTGCAGGGTGCCTCCCGGATGGGCTAATCAAGGGCTGTGGTAGTAGCCAAGTACTACCCAGCGGTATTTACAAACAACCATGAATGTAAGTATATTCCTTAGCAAGCTATTTATCCACCGGATAGTTTTTTTCTGACAAGACTCTTCCATTACTCTTGAGCGTCTCCCTGCTCTTGCGACCCGAGGATCCTCATGCAATTCAAGCCAGCCGTTACCGCTCTGGTTTCCGCCGTCGCCCTGGCAACCCTGCTAGGTGGCTGTAAGAAAGAAGAAGCCGCGCCCGCAGCGCAGGCTCCTCAGGTCGGCGTCGTGACCATCCAGCCGCAACCCTTCACCCTGACCACGGAACTGCCGGGGCGCACCAGCGCCTACCGCATCGCCGAAGTGCGCCCGCAGGTCAACGGCATCATCCTCAAGCGCCTGTTCAAGGAAGGCAGCGAGGTCAAGGAAGGCCAACAGCTGTACCAGATCGACCCGGCCGTGTACGAAGCCACCCTGGCCAACGCCCAGGCCAACCTGCAGTCGACCAAGTCGCTGGCCGAGCGCTACAAGCAGCTGGTCAACGAACAGGCGGTGTCGAAACAGGAATACGACGATGCCAGTGCCAAACGATTGCAGGCCGAAGCTTCGCTGAAAAGCGCGCAGATCGACCTGCGCTACACCAAGGTCCTCGCCCCGATCAGCGGCCGCATCGGGCGCTCCGCAGTTACCGAAGGGGCCCTGGTGAACAATGGCCAGACCAACGCCATGGCTACCATCCAGCAGCTCGACCCGATCTACGTCGACGTCACCCAGTCCACTGCCGAGCTGCTCAAGCTGCGCCGTGACCTGGAAAGCGGTCAGCTGCAGAAAGCTGGCGACAACGCCGCCTCGGTGCAGCTGGTGCTGGAAGACGGCAGCCTGCTGAAGCAGGAAGGCCGCCTGGAGTTCTCCGAAGTCGCGGTCGACGAGACCACCGGTTCGGTGACCCTGCGTGCGCTGTTCCCCAACCCCGATCACACCCTGCTGCCAGGCATGTTCGTGCATGCGCGGCTCAAGGCCGGGGTCAACGCCAACGCCATCCTGGCCCCGCAGCAGGGTGTGACCCGCGACCTCAAGGGCGCGCCGACCGCACTGGTGGTCAACCAGGAGAACAAGGTCGAACTGCGCCAGCTCAAGGCCAGCCGTACCCTGGGCAGCGACTGGCTGATCGAGGAAGGCTTGAACCCGGGCGACCGCCTGATCACCGAAGGCCTGCAGTACGTGCGCCCAGGTGTCGAGGTCAAGGTCAGCGACGCCACCAACGTCAAGCAGCCAGGCAAACCTGATCAGGCCAGTGCGGCCAAAGCAGACGCCAAAGCGGAGTAAACCATGTCGAAGTTCTTTATCGATCGCCCGATCTTCGCCTGGGTGATCGCCTTGGTGATCATGCTGGTCGGCGCCTTGTCGATCCTGAAGCTGCCGATCAACCAGTACCCGAGCATCGCGCCGCCAGCCATCGCCATCGCCGTGACCTACCCGGGCGCCTCGGCGCAGACGGTGCAGGACACCGTGGTGCAGGTCATCGAGCAGCAGCTCAACGGTATCGACAACCTGCGTTATGTGTCGTCGGAAAGTAACTCCGACGGCAGCATGACCATTACCGCCACCTTCGAGCAGGGCACCAACCCTGACACCGCCCAGGTCCAGGTACAGAACAAGCTGAACCTGGCGACCCCGCTGCTGCCGCAGGAAGTGCAGCAGCAAGGTATCCGCGTCACCAAGGCAGTGAAGAACTTCCTGCTGGTGATCGGCCTGGTGTCCGAAGACGGCAGCATGACCAAGGACGACCTGGCCAACTACATCGTCTCCAACATGCAGGACCCGATTTCGCGGACTGCCGGTGTGGGTGACTTCCAGGTGTTCGGTGCGCAGTACGCCATGCGTATCTGGCTCGATCCGGCCAAGCTGAACAAGTTCCAGCTGACCCCGGTCGACGTCAAGACCGCGGTTGCCGCGCAGAACGTGCAGGTGTCCTCCGGCCAGCTCGGCGGCCTGCCGGCCATGCCGGGTACCCAGCTGAACGCCACCATCATCGGCAAGACCCGCCTGCAGACCGCCGAGCAGTTCGAGAAGATCCTGCTCAAGGTCAACAACGACGGTTCGCAGGTGCGTCTGGGCGATGTTGCCCAGGTCGGCCTGGGCGGTGAAAACTACGCGGTCAGCGCACAGTTCAACGGCAAGCCGGCTTCCGGCCTTGCGGTAAAACTGGCTACCGGCGCCAACGCCCTGGACACCGCCAAGGCCCTGCGCAAGACCATTTCCGACCTGGAACCGTTCTTCCCGCCTGGGGTGAAAGCGGTATTCCCGTATGACACCACCCCGGTGGTCACCGAATCGATCAGCGGCGTGATCCACACCCTGATCGAAGCCGTGGTCCTGGTGTTCCTGGTGATGTACCTGTTCCTGCAGAACTTCCGCGCCACCATCATCACCACCATGACCGTACCGGTGGTGTTGCTGGGTACCTTCGGCATCCTGGCCGCCGCGGGCTTCAGCATCAACACCCTGACCATGTTCGCCATGGTCCTGGCCATCGGCTTGCTGGTGGACGACGCCATCGTCGTGGTGGAGAACGTCGAACGGGTGATGTCCGAGGAAGGCCTGCCGCCCAAGGAGGCGACCAAGCGCTCCATGGAGCAGATCCAGGGCGCCCTGGTGGGTATCGCCCTGGTGCTGTCGGCGGTACTGCTGCCCATGGCGTTCTTCGGCGGCTCCACCGGTGTGATCTACCGGCAGTTCTCCATCACCATCGTCTCGGCCATGGGCCTGTCGGTACTGGTGGCGCTGATCTTCACCCCGGCCTTGTGCGCAACCATGCTCAAGCCGCTGAAGAAAGGCGAGCACCACACCGCCAAAGGCGGCTTCTTCGGCTGGTTCAACCGCAACTTCGACCGCAGCGTCAACGGCTATGAACGCAGCGTCGGCGCGATCCTGCGCAACAAGGTGCCGTTCCTGCTGGCCTACGCGCTGATCGTGGTCGGCATGATCTGGCTGTTTGCCCGCATCCCCACCGCGTTCCTGCCTGAAGAAGACCAGGGTGTACTGTTCGCCCAGGTGCAGACGCCGGCCGGCTCCAGTGCCGAGCGTACCCAGGTAGTGGTCGACCAGATGCGTGAGTACCTGCTCAAGGAAGAATCCGACACCGTGGCATCGGTGTTCACCGTCAACGGCTTCAACTTCGCTGGCCGTGGCCAGAGCTCGGGCATGGCGTTCATCATGCTCAAGCCGTGGGGTGAGCGTTCGGCCGAGAACAGCGTGTTCAACCTGTCGCAACGTGCCCAGCAGCACTTCTTCAGCTTCCGCGATGCGATGGTGTTCGCCTTCGCCCCGCCGGCGGTACTCGAACTGGGTAACGCCACCGGCTTCGACGTGTTCCTGCAGGACCGCGCCGGTGTCGGCCATGCCAAGCTGATGGAAGCGCGCAACCAGTTCCTGGCCAAGGCCGCGCAGAGCAAGGTGCTGATGGCGGTGCGCCCGAACGGCCTGAACGACGAACCGCAGTACCAGCTGACCATCGATGACGAACGTGCCAGCGCCCTGGGCGTGACCATCGCCGACATCAACAACACCCTGTCGATTGCCCTGGGTGCCAGCTACGTCAACGACTTCATCGACCGTGGCCGGGTCAAGAAGGTGTACATCCAGGGTGAACCCAACTCGCGGATGAGCCCGGAAGACCTGCAGAAGTGGTACGTGCGCAACGGCGCCGGCGAGATGGTACCGTTCTCCTCCTTCGCCAAAGGTGAGTGGAGCTACGGTTCGCCGAAGCTGTCGCGTTACAACGGCGTCGAAGCGATGGAAATCCTCGGTGCCCCGGCGCCAGGCTACAGTACCGGTGAAGCCATGGCCGAAGTCGAGCGTATCGCCGGCGAACTGCCAGCCGGTATCGGCTTCTCCTGGACCGGCATGTCCTACGAGGAAAAACTCTCCGGCTCGCAGATGCCGGCGCTGTTCGCCCTCTCGGTACTGTTCGTGTTCCTCTGCCTGGCAGCCCTGTACGAAAGCTGGTCGATCCCGATCGCCGTGGTGCTGGTAGTACCGCTGGGTATCATCGGTGCACTGATCGCCACCAGCCTGCGCGGGTTGTCCAACGACGTGTACTTCCTGGTCGGCCTGTTGACCACCATCGGCCTGGCGGCGAAGAACGCGATCCTGATCGTCGAATTCGCCAAGGAACTGCACGAACAGGGCCGCAGCCTGTACGACTCGGCCATCGAAGCGTGCCGCATGCGTCTGCGCCCGATCATCATGACCTCGCTGGCGTTCATCCTCGGCGTGGTACCGTTGACCATCGCCAGCGGCGCCGGCGCCGGCAGCCAGCACGCCATCGGCACCGGTGTGATCGGCGGCATGATCAGTGCGACCGTGCTGGCCATCTTCTGGGTACCGCTATTCTTCGTCGCAGTGTCGTCGCTGTTCGGCAGCAAAGAGCCGGAAAAGGACGCCACCCCTGAAACTCCACGTTATGAGGCTGGGCAATGACCAAGTCTTTGTTGTCCCTGGCGGTAACCGCTTTCATTCTCGGCGGCTGCTCGCTGATCCCTGATTACCAGACCCCGGAATCGCCGGTGGCTGCGCAGTGGCCGCAAGGCCCTGCGTACTCGCCGACCCAGTCGGCCGAGGTGGCCGCCGCCGAACAGGGCTGGCGGCAGTTCTTCCATGACCCGGCACTGCAGCAGCTGATCCAGACCTCGCTGGTGAACAACCGCGACCTGCGTGTGGCGGCGTTGAACATCGACGCCTACCGCGCCCAGTACCGCATCCAGCGTGCCGACCTGTTCCCGGCAGTGTCGGCCACCGCCAGCGGCAGCCGCCAGCGCGTGCCGGCGAACATGTCGACCAGCGGTGAATCCAGCATCACCAGCCAGTACTCGGCCACCCTGGGCGTCAGTGCCTATGAGCTGGACCTGTTCGGCCGCGTGCGCAGCCTGACCGAACAAGCCCTGGAAACCTACCTGTCCAGCGAGCAGGCGCGCCGCTCCACGCAGATCGCTCTGGTCGCCAGCGTGGCCAACGCCTACTACACCTGGCAGGCCGACCAGGCCCTGTTCAAGCTGACCGAAGAGACGCTCAAGACCTACGAGGAAAGCTACAACCTGACCCGTCGCAGCAACGAAGTCGGTGTGGCTTCGGCGCTCGACGTCAGCCAGTCGCGCACCGCCGTGGAAGGCGCACGGGTCAAGTACTCGCAGTACCAGCGCCTGGTTGCCCAGGACGTCAACAGCCTGACCGTGCTGCTGGGTACCGGCATTCCGGCCGACCTGGCCAAGCCGCTGGAGCTCAATGCCGACCAGTTGGCCGAAGTGCCGGCCGGCCTGCCGTCCGAGATTCTGCAGCGTCGCCCGGACATCCAGGAAGCCGAGCACCTGCTCAAGGCCGCCAATGCCAATATCGGCGCGGCCCGCGCAGCGTTCTTCCCGAGCATCAGCCTGACCGCCAATGCCGGCAGCCTGAGCCCCGACATGGGTCACCTGTTCGCGGGTGGCCAGGGTACCTGGCTGTTCCAGCCGCAGATCAACCTGCCGATCTTCAACGCCGGCAGCCTGAAGGCCAGCCTGGACTACTCGAAGATCCAGAAGGACATCAACGTCGCCAAGTACGAAAAGACCATCCAGACCGCCTTCCAGGAAGTCTCCGATGGCCTGGCAGCGCGCAAGACCTTCGAAGAGCAGCTGCAGGCGCAACGCGACCTGGTGCAGGCGAACCAGGACTACTACCGCCTGGCCGAGCGCCGCTACCGCATCGGTATCGACAGCAACCTGACCTTCCTCGATGCCCAGCGCAACCTGTACTCGTCGCAGCAGTCGCTGATCACCGACCGCCTCTCGCAGCTGACCAGCGAGGTCAACCTGTACAAGGCACTCGGCGGTGGCTGGTACGAGCAGACTGGCCAGGCCAACCAGCAGGCTTCGGTGGATACGCCGAAGGGCTGATCAACCGGCAACAGCATCAAGCCCAGCCTCGCGCTGGGCTTTTTCTTGGGCAAAATTAACCAACCGGAACATAGCGTTCGATTATCGCCCAAAACCGTTTGCGGCGAATTGCCTCACCCCCGCGCAGCCCCGCACCATTCCCCACGCAACGCTTCGCAAGTTCATCAAAAGACCCGCACCTGCAGGCCGCATCCTGCCGAGCAGCGGGCAGCCCATAAAAACAAGAGATTTACGACAGATGAGCACTTCACAACCCGCACGCCAGCTGCTGCCCGGCCTGTTGGCCATTTCCTGCGCCCTGCCTGTATACGCCGCCGATAATGGCGGGTTCATGGAGGACGCCAAGGCCAGCCTCAACCTGCGCAACTTCTACATCAACCGCAACTTCGTCGACCCGGCCTACCCGCAAGGCAAGGCCGAAGAATGGACCCAGAGCTTCATCCTCGATGCCCGCTCCGGTTTCACCCAAGGCACCGTCGGCTTCGGCGTAGACGTGCTGGGCCTGTATTCGGTCAAGCTCGATGGCGGCAAAGGCACCACCAACACCCAGCTGCTGCCGGTACATGACGACGGCCGCCCCGCCGATGACTTCGGCCGCCTGGGCGTGGCATTGAAAGCCAAGCTGTCCCAGACCGAACTGAAAGTCGGCGAATGGATGCCGGTACTGCCGATCCTGCGCTCTGACGACGGCCGCTCGCTGCCGCAGACCTTCCGTGGCGGCCAGCTCACCTCGAAAGAGATCGAAGGCCTGACCCTGTATGCCGGCCAGTTCCGCGGCAACAGCCCGCGCAACGACGCCAGCATGGAGGACATGTCGCTCAACGGCCGCGCGGCCTTCACCTCGGACCGCTTCAACTTCGGCGGCGGTGAATACACCTTCAACGACAAGCGCACCATGATCGGCCTGTGGGACGCCCAGCTCAAGGACATCTACCGCCAGCAGTACCTCAACCTGGTGCACAGCCAGCCGTTGGGCGAATGGACCCTGGGGGCCAACCTGGGCTACTTCTGGGGCAAGGAAGACGGCGCGGAACGCGCAGGCCAGCTGGACAACAAAACCGCCTCGGCAATGCTGTCGGCGCGCTACAAGGGCAACACCTTCTACGTCGGCCTGCAGAAGGTCAGCGGTGACAATGCCTGGCTGCGGGTCAACGGCACCAGTGGCGGCACCCTGGCCAACGACAGCTACAACTCGAGCTTCGACAATGCCAAGGAGCGCTCCTGGCAGGTTCGTCACGACTTCAACTTCGTCAGCGTCGGCATTCCCGGCCTGACCCTGATGAACCGCTACATCAAGGGCGACAATGTCACCGCCGGTGGCGTGACCGACGGCAAGGAATGGGCGCGGGAAAGCGAACTGGCCTATGTGATCCAGTCCGGCACCTTCAAGGACCTGTCGGTGAAGTGGCGCAACTCCACCATGCGCCGGGACTTCAGCACCAACTCGTTCGATGAGAACCGGTTGATCGTGAGCTACCCGCTGAATCTTCTCTGAATCTGCTGGCCTTTCGCGGTTTTATCCGCGAAAGGCCAGCAGCCCTTTCAAATAACCAATAGAAATAAACAAATCAATAAACCTTCTTTGACGGAATATTAAGCAACCGCTTAAATTGAGCCCCGTTCCACCGCAGAGCCTCGACATGGACCTTCGCCAACTGCGCTACTTCATCGCCCTCACCGAATACCGCAGTTTCGTTCGCGCCGCCGAAGCCATGGGCATCACCCAACCCGCCTTCAGTCGGGCCATCCAGGGCCTGGAACAAACCTTCGGCTGCCCCTTGGTCGACCGCGCCAGCAAAGCCCTGCCCCCTACCCCCGAGGGCCTGGTGGTACTCCAACACGCCCGCCGCCTGGTGCAAGGCGCCACTCAGCTGAGCAACGAAGTGCTGCAGATGACCAAGCTCGACGCGGGTGAACTGCATTTCGGCAGCGGCCCGGCCCTGGCCGTGCGCCTGGTCCCGCAAGCACTGCAACATTTCATTGCCAGCCACCCCGGTATCCGCACGGCACTGATGGTGGACAATGCCGAGCGCCTGGGCCAGGCCCTGCGCCGCGAACAGATCGAGTTCTTCGTAGACGACATCCGCCCCTTCGAAGCCGACCCCAACTTCCACACCGAACCGCTCACCCCGCGCCCCGGGCTGTTCTTCTGCCGCCCTGGCCACCCGCTGCTGGCCAAGGACAGCCTGTCGACCAACGACCTGTTCGCCTACCCCTTGGCCAGCGCCCTGCTCGCCCCCGGCGTGCGCAAGCGCCTGGCCAACCTGAGCGGGCGCAGCGACTTCGTCCCGCACTTGCAGACCGAGCATCTGGCGGTGTTGCGCAGCGTGGTGCTGGCCAGCGATGCCGTGGGTACGGCCAGCGAAGAAGCCGTGGCCGACGACCTCGCCAGCGGGCACCTGGTGCGCCTGCACTGGCGCAACCTGCCACCGGCACTGGAGGTGCTGAGCGTGCGTTGCGGGGTAGTCAGCCGCAGCGGCTACCGGTTGTCACCGGCGGCACGGGCGATGATCGAGACCCTGGTGGGGCTGGATGCGCCAATGCGCGCTGCTGCCATTCGCTGAACTGATGATGGTGGTGGCTGCGGGCTATTCTCAGCTATATCGAGACATCGGCCCCCCAGGGAGGAACAACAATGAAAACCCTCGTCGAACACCTGAGCCAATACGCCAACTACCACCGCGACCCCCGCAACATCACCACCCACTTCGTCGGCATTCCGCTGATCGTGGTAGCCGTCACTGTGCTGCTGTCGCGCCCCGGCTGGGACGTTGCAGGGATCTGGTTATCCCCCGCCCTGCTCGCCGCAGCCGCTGCCGTGCGGTTCTACCTGCGCCTGGACCTGCGCTTCGGGCTGGTCATGGGCCTGTTGCTGGGCCTGTGCCTGTGGATCGGCCAGGCACTGGCCACGCAATCCACTGGCCTGTGGCTCAGCGCCGGGCTGGGGGCGTTCGTGGTGGGCTGGATCATCCAGTTCGTCGGGCATCATTACGAAGGCCGCAAGCCGGCATTCGTCGACGATATCAGCGGGCTGATCATCGGCCCGCTGTTCGTGGTGGCTGAAGCGGCGTTCATGTTGGGCCTGTGCCCGGCACTGAAACAGGCCGTGGAAGCCAATGCCGGGCCGGTGGCCATACGCGGGGTTTAACCCCGCGACTCTACGCCCAGCTCATCCCACACCGACTCGGCCAGGTGGAAGGTGGCATTGGCTGCCGGGATGCCGCAATAGATCGCGCTCTGCATCAGCACTTCCTTGATCTCGTCACGGGTCACGCCGTTGTTGGCCGCGGCGCGCAGGTGCAGCTTGAGCTCGTCATTGCGGTTCATGCCGATCAACATGGCGATGGTGATCAGGCTGCGGGTATGACGCGGCAGGCCTGGGCGGGTCCAGATGTCACCCCAGGCGTGCCGGGTGATCATTTCCTGGAATTCGCCGTTGAAGTCGTTGAGCTTCTCCAGGCTGCGATCCACATGGGCATCGCCCAGTACCGCGCGGCGAACCTGCATGCCGGCGTCGTAACGTTGTTTCTCATCCATGGCCAATTCCTCAGCGAGCCAGCAGGAAGTCGAGCACGCGGCGGCTGAACGCCTCGCCGATCTCGACGTTGGACAGGTGCGCGGCCGGGAACTCGGCGTAGGTGGCACTGATGATACCGGCCTGCATGAAGCGGCCATGCTCAGGCGTGGTGACCACGTCTTCGGTACCGGCGACGATCAGTGTGGCCACCTGGATGCGGCCCAGTTGCTCACGGAAGTCGGCGTCACGCACGGCCGCGCAGTTGGCGGCATAACCTTCAGGGCTGGTCTGTGCCAGCATCTGGCAGATGCGCTGGGCCTCTTGCGGCTGCTGCTGGGCAAACGCCGGGGTGAACCAGCGAGCGATGGACGCATCGCGCAGGTCGACCATGGCTTGCTGGCCGCCCTTGAGCACGGTGTCGATACGGGTGTTCCACACCTCGTCGTTGGCAATTTTGGCGGCGGTGTTGCACAGGGTCAGGCTGTGCAGGCGCGCGCCTGCATGAATACCCAGCCACTGGCCGATCAGGCCGCCCATGGACAGGCCGACGAAGTGCGCGTGCTGGATGTCCAGCGCGTCGAGCAGCGCCAGTACATCCTGGCCCAGTTGCTCGACGCTGTACGGGCCTTCAGTGACCTGCGAAGCGCCGTGGCCACGGGTGTCGTAGCGCAACACGCGGAAGTGTTCGCTCCACAGCGGGATCTGGCTGTCCCACATGCCAAGGTCGGTACCCAGCGAGTTGGACAGGACCAGCACCGGCGCATCGGCCGGGCCGTCGAGTTGGTAGTTCAGTACGCCATCGGCCAGTTGCAAGTGCGCCACAGCGGTCTCCTTCAGGCAGTCAAACGTTGATGTTCAGCCACGGCGCGCGCCACCCAGACGCGGGCCTGGCCGAGGTAATGGGCAGGGTCGAGCAGGCGGTCGAGTTCTTCCGCGCTCAGTTCGGCACTGACCTGCGGCTCGTCACCCAGTACGGCGCGCAAATGGCGCTGTTCGGCCACGGCCCGCTGGCAGCACTGCTCCAGCAAGTGGTGGGCACGGTCACGGCCCAGGCGCTGGGCAAGCACGATGCTGACCGCCTCGGCCAGCACCAGGCCCTGGGTCAGGTCGAGGTTGCGGCGCATGCGCTCGGCGTCCACTTCCATGCCTTCGGCGATCACCTGGGCCTGGCGCAGGGCGCCAGAAACCAGGCAGCAGATGTCCGGCAAGGTTTCCCATTCGGCATGCCACAGGCCGAGGCTGCGCTCGTGCTCCTGGGGCATGGCGGCGAACAGCGTCGACAGCAGGCCCGGCACGCGGGTAGCAGCGCCGATCAGCACGGCGGCGCCCACCGGGTTGCGCTTGTGCGGCATGGTCGAGGAACCGCCCTTGCCCGGCGCGGACGGCTCGAACACCTCACCGGCTTCGGTCTGCATCAGCAGGCTGACATCACGGCCGAACTTGCCCAGGCTGCCGGCAACCAGGCCCAGCACCGAAGCGAACTCCACCAGGCGATCACGCTGGGTGTGCCAAGGTTGCTCGGGCAAGCTCAGCTGCAGTTGTTCGGCCAGCGCTTCTGCCACCGGCATGGCTTTGCTACCCAGGGCTGCCAGGCTGCCAGATGCACCGCCAAACTGCAGCACCAGCAAACGCGGGCGCAGTTCCTGCAGGCGCTGGCGATGGCGGGTCAATGCACCGAGCACACCCGCCAGCTTCATGCCCAAGGTCACTGGCGTGGCGTGTTGCAGCCAGGTGCGGCCAACCAGCGGCGTGTCGGCATGCTGCAGGGCCTGACGCGCCAGGGTCTCGGCCAGCTTGCCAAGGTCTGCTTCGACCAGGTCCAGTGCCGCGCGCAACTGCAAGACCAGCCCGGTATCCATCGCATCCTGGCTGGTGGCGCCCAGGTGCACGTAGCGTTCGGCTTCAGGCACACCACTGGCGATTACCTTGCCCAGCGCCTTGACCAGCGGGATCGCCGAGTTGCCGGCGGTGGCGATGGCATCGGCCAGGGCGCGCACGTCATAGCGCTCGGCCTGGCAGGCCGCTTCGATGGCCGCCACGGCACTGTGCGGCACCAGGCCGGCAGCGGCCTCGGCACGGGCCAGCGCGGCCTCGAAGTCGAGCATGCCCTGCAGGCGGCCACGGTCGGAGAATACGTCGCGCATGGCCGGCGCGGTGAAGTAGGCGTCGAACAGTTGGTTGCTCATGCAACGTCCTTAATCATCGTGGTGCAGGTATTGCGCCTGCTTCGGCAGGCGCAGGCTGAACAGGAAGGCAATTGCCATCATGGCCGTCACGTACCAGTAGAAGGTGTTTTCCATGCCCAGGGTCTTCAGGCCCAGGGCGACGTATTCGGCCGAACCACCGAACGCTGCGTTGGCCACCGCGTAGGCCAGGCCCACGCCCAGCGCACGGACCTGCGGCGGGAACATCTCGGCTTTCACCAGGCCACTGATCGAGGTGTAGAAACTGACGATGCACAGGGCCAGGGTGATCAGCACGAAGGCCATGAACGGGCTGGTCACGGTCTTCAGCGCCATCAGCAGCGGCACGGTGCAGATCGTGCCCAGCGCGCCGAACAGCAGCATCGAGTTACGCCGGCCGATGCGATCGGAGAGCATGCCGAAGAACGGCTGCATCACCATGTACAGGAACAGCGCTCCCGTCATCACGAAACTGGCCGTCTTCGCATTCATGCCTGCGGTGTTGACCAGGTACTTCTGCATGTAGGTGGTGAAGGTGTAGAAAATCAGCGAGCCACCGGCGGTGTAGCCCAGCACGGTGATGAACGCTGCGGTGTGGTTGCGGAACAGCCCCTTGATGGTGCCGGCGTCCTTGTCCTTGCGGGTTTCGGCGCTGCTGGTCTCGTGCAGCGAGCGGCGCAGCATCAGCGAAATCAGCGCGGCGATGGCGCCGACCACGAACGGAATGCGCCAGCCCCAGGCACGCAGCTCTTCCTCGGTCAGCAGCTGTTGCATGATTACCACCACCAGCACCGCCAGCAACTGGCCACCGATCAGGGTCACGTACTGGAACGACGCGAAGAAGCCGCGTTGACCGCGCAGGGCCACTTCACTCATGTAGGTCGCGGTGGTGCCGTACTCACCCCCCACCGACAGGCCCTGGATCAGCCGCGCGAGCAGCAGCAGCGCCGGCGCCCAGGCGCCGATGCTCGAGTAGGTCGGCAGGCAGGCGATCATCAGGGAGCCGAAGCACATCATCAGCACCGAGATCATCAGGGAATTCTTGCGGCCATGGCGGTCGGCCAGGCGGCCGAAGATCCAGCCACCGATCGGACGCATCAGGAAACCTGCAGCAAATACACCAGCCGTGTTGAGCAACTGCACGGTGGGGTCGTCGGAGGGGAAGAAGGACGCGGCGAAGTAGATCGCGCTGAAGGCATAGACGTAGAAGTCGAACCATTCCACCAGGTTGCCCGAAGAGGCACCGACGATGGCGAAGATGCGTTTGCTGCGCTCTTCACCGGTGTAATAGGTTGAGGTCATGGTGTGTTTACTCCTGAAGGGTCACAGGTAAGTCTAGACATACCTAGTAACACACTCGTTCCGCCTGCAGGCTGGCAATTGGCCTTGTGTCGTAAGTGCCGGCCTCTTCGCGGGTAAACCCGCTCCCACAAAGGGAGGCGTGGTTCCCCCTGTGGGAGCGGGTTTACCCGCGAAGAGGCCGGTACAGATCAAACCCGCTCGATGGCCAGCGCCAGGCCTTGGCCGACGCCCACACACATGGTCGCCAGGCCCTTGCGGCCACCGCTCTTCTCCAGCTGGTGAAGCGCAGTCAGCACCAGGCGCGCACCGCTCATGCCCAGCGGGTGGCCCAGGGCGATCGCGCCGCCGTTGGGGTTCACCTGCGGCGCATCGTCGGCCACACCCAGCTCACGCAGCACCGCCAGGCCTTGGCTGGCAAAGGCTTCGTTGAGCTCGATCACATCAAAATCATTGACCGCCACACCCAGGCGCTCGGTCAGCTTGCGCACCGCCGGCACCGGGCCGATGCCCATGACTCGCGGGGCAACACCGGCGCTGGCCATGCCCAGTACGCGGGCACGTGGGGTCAGGCCGTGCTTCTTCACCGCCTCGGCCGAGGCCAGGATCAGTGCCGCAGCGCCATCGTTGACGCCCGAGGCGTTGCCTGCGGTGACTGTCTTGTCCGGGCCATTGACCGGTTTGAGTTTGGTCAGCGCTTCCAGGGTGGTCTCCGGGCGCAGGTGCTCGTCACGCTCGACGATGGTTTCGCCCTTCTTGTGGGCGATACGCACCGGCACGATCTCCTCGGCGAAGAAGCCGGCGGCCTGGGCCGCAGCAGCCTTCTGCTGGCTGCGCAGGGCGAAAGCGTCCTGGTCAGCGCGGGAAACCTTGTAGTCGTCAGCCACGTTGTCGGCGGTTTCCGGCATGGCGTCGACGCCGTACTGGCTCTTCATCAGCGGGTTGATGAAACGCCAGCCGATGGTGGTGTCTTCCAGCTTCATGTTGCGCGAGTAGCCGCTTTCGGCCTTGCCCATGACGAATGGCGCACGCGACATCGACTCGACGCCGCCGGCAATCACGAACTCCATCTCGCCGCTGGCAATGGCGCGGAAGGCCGTGCCGATAGCGTCCATGCCCGAAGCGCACAGGCGGTTCAGGGTCACGCCCGGGACGCTCTCTGGCAGGCCAGCCAGCAGCAGGGCCATGCGCGCGACGTTGCGGTTGTCTTCACCGGCCTGGTTGGCGCAGCCGAAGAACACTTCGTCGAGCTGGTCCCACTGCACCGACGGGTTGCGTTCGATCAGCGCCTTCAGCGGCACGGCCGCCAGGTCGTCGGCACGCACGCCGGCCAGGGCGCCGCCGAAGCGGCCGATCGGGGTGCGGATGGCGTCACAGATAAATACTTCACGCATCAGGCTTCTCCTGCCAGGGGTGCTACGTTGCGCCCAGATTAAGGAGACAGGGGGGTCGCTTACAATTCGATAATCGACTATTCGTGCGATTATCGAACCAAATGTTACCCCACTATCCCTCTTCGCTTACGGGGCCGCGGTGCGGTCCCCGCCTGCTCAGGTCGCGTCGGCGTGGCTCACCAGCCCTTTGACGATCACGCCCACCGTCGCCAGCGCCGCCGGCACCAGCAATGCAGTCAGAACCTGCTCGAAGTTCCAGCCCAGGCCCAGCAGCGTCGCGCCGCTCCAGGCCCCGAGGATCGCGCCGAAGCGGCCGATGCCCAGCATCCACGATACGCCTGTGGCGCGCGCTTGGGTCGGGTAGAACCGTGCAGCCAGCGATGGCATGGCCGACTGCGCGCCGTTCACGCACATGCCGGCGACCAGCACCAGGGTGGCAAGCACGGTGATGTTGCCCAGGCTCTGGCCGACAGCGTAGGCAAATACACCGGCCAGCAGGTAGAAGATGCCGATGACCTTGTGCGGGTTGAAGCGGTCCATGGCCCAACCCACCCCTACGGCGCTGAGCACGCCGCCGAACTGGAACAGCGCACCGATGAACGCGGCCTGTTCCATGCTGGCACCGCTGTCGCGCATCAGTGTCGGCAGCCAGCTGGTCAGCAGGTAGACGATCACCAGGCCCATGAAGTAGGTCAGCCACAGCAGCACCGTGCCCAGGCCGTAAGTCCCGGAGAAGATCACCGCAAACACGTTGCGTGCAGCCACAGCCTTCTGCTCCGGCACACTGAAGCTGGCCGCCTGCGCCACCACCGCCGGCGCGATCGGCGCCAGGGTCTTGCGCACCTTGTCGTTACCACGGTTGCGCACCACCAGGAAGCGCGCCGACTCCGGCAGCCAGACCATCAGCACCACGGCCAGCAGCAGCGGCAGCACGCCACCGATCACCAGCAGGCTGTGCCAGCCGTAGGCCGGGATCATCTTCGCCGAGATGAAACCACCACCGGCCATGCCCAGGTTGAAGCCGCAGAACATGCTGGTCACCAGCAGCGACTTGAGGCGCTCCGGGGTGTATTCGGACAGCAGCGTGGTGGCATTGGGCATCCCCGCCCCCAGCCCGAGGCCTGTCAGGAAGCGCAGCACCAGCAGTTGGTCTACGTTGCCAGCATAGGCCGAAGCCAGGCTGAAACCACCGAACACCAGCACTGCACCGACCAGCACGCCCTTGCGCCCGAAACGGTCGGCCAGCGGCCCGGAACCCAGGGCGCCGAACACCATGCCGATCAACGCGGCGCTCATCACCGGGCCGAGGCTGGCACGGTCGATGCCCCACTCTTGCGACAAGGCTGGCGCGATGAAGCCCATGGCAGCCGTATCAAGGCCATCGAGGAAGACAATCAGAAAGCAGAGGATTACTACGCGCCACTGATAGCGCGACAGCGGTTGCTCATTGATGAATGACTGTACGTCGAGATTATTCCCGACAGACTGTGGTTGGTTCATTGTTGTTATCCAGAAAGGGGCACGGTCGGGCCACTGCACTTGGGTCAACAGCACAGGGCTTGATTATCGATGAAGTGCGGCCTGAATCAGCCTGGATACAACGGTACTGCGAACGGGTGCGGCCGCGGCAGTCGAGTGACAGTGGTCATGGGATGCGCCTCATATGTTTTTCTTGTATCGGTCGGCAGAGCCGACCGTTGCGAGAGACATTAATCAGCGATGGGGGGAGGCGCAATTGACCCGAAGCGACACTGTGCGTTTATCGAACAGGAAACAGTGCTGCCCCTGCCGTCAACCGAACAACTGGTGGCAGAGATCGCGGCTGGCCGCCAGCAGGATCGGCAGGAAGCGCTGCTCCAGTTCGCTGCGCGTCACCCGACCGACGTGCGTGCTCACGTTCAGCGCTGCCAGCACCTGCCCGGACGCATCATAGATAGGCACGGCGATCGAGCGCAGCCCCTGCTCCAGTTCCTGGTCGACCACGCACCAGCCCTGCTCCCGCACTTGCTGGATGCAGGCGAACAACGACTCGGGGTCATTCAGGGTACGGCTGGTGCGCGCCTTGAGGTCGGCGCGCTCGAGGTACTCGCGCAGACTGGTGTCGTCCATCGCCGCCAGCAGGATGCGGCCCATGGACGTGCAATAGGCTGGCAACCGACCACCGACCGACAGGTCGACCGAAATCAGCCGCTCCACCGTCGCCGAACGGGCTATATAAAGAATGTCGTCGCCTTCGAGGGTGGCCATGTTGGCAGCCTCGTGCAACTGGTCGCTGATACGGTCCAGATAAGGCTGGGCCGATACCGCCAGCGGCGTCGACGACAGGTAGGCATGGCCCAGGGTCAGCACTTTCGGCAACAGCGAATAGGTGCGCCCGTCGGTGGTGGCGTACCCCAGCTTGATCAGCGTGTGCAGGCAACGGCGCACGGCGGCCCTGGGGATTTCGGTGCGATGACTGATCTGGGCGATGGTCAGGTGGCGCTTGCGCTCCTGGAAGGCCTGGATCACCGCCAGGCCACGCGCCAGGGAGGTCATGAAGTCAGGGTCACCGGTAAACGCCTGGATGCGCTTGGCCGCCGAAGCCACGATCGGCGGTGCCAGCGCAGGTGCGCTTGGACGGGGCGCCTCTGGGTTGGCAGATTCGTTGGCCATGGTTTCGTCGTTCATCGCTCACCTCAAAAAAATCACTGGCTCGTGCGATTATCGAACGAACGGCCGATAATCGCAATTGACCGCCGACAAATTTACTTATACCTTTCTCCTGCCACATGTGGCTTCTTTGGAGAGACTGGTCAGGTACCCACCGTAGAAGTCCCCAGGCAACGGCCTCGCCTCGTGCGGGGCCGTTTTATTTCTGCCTTGCGGTAAAACGGCAGCGAACTATTCCAGGCGTTGTTTGCTCAAAGTTTGTACAGGCCGCCTGGGTCTTGAAACTTTGCACACTGTTGTATAAATAACCCTGTTTGGCGATTTACCGATTGCTATAATCGATTCCGCTGGCCCGGATCGATACGCCGGCAATGCGCAATACTGGCCCGGCTTTCATCCGCCAACCAGCACGTCGTGTGCATGGGCAACTTGCACCTGCATGCAACACCCGCCACTTCTACTCATTCAGGTATTACTGTGACGAAAGATGAACTGCGCGCAGAACTCGAGCGCCAGGCAGAACGTTACAAGGAAGTTTACGGTGGTGAAGTCACCACCTATGCCGCGCAACCGGAACCGGAACGCAAGCCGTGGCGCAAACGTGCCACCGTCCAGGACCAGGCCTTCAGCCAGGAACTGGAAAAAATGGAAAAGGAGCTGCGCAGCGAGCAGCCCTGAGCTGCCCTCTGCACCGCCCCTCACGTCGCGGGCCACCCGCCCTCGACGCGGCCGATCTTTACCGAATGGCCGAGGATGAAATGGAATTACACAAATTTCATACAACCGTTTGAAGCCTTACGGCACAGAGATTTTCCCAGAAATTTAACGAATTTTTGGCGATTTCCTGATTTTTAACGGAACTTTTTCCGCCAGATCCCGTCACCTGCTGGGTTGAGAGCGCGCTCGAAAAGCCGCCATCGGTCAGCAGTGGGTGCATCGATTGCCAAGGTTTTCTGGCATAATCCCGCCCCCCTATGACCGCCAGACAACCTTCATGATCGATTTATTCAGCGGACTGGATGCCTGGGTACTGGTGAGCCTGCTGCTCGCCCTGACCTTCGTGCTCGCATTCGAGTTCATCAATGGCTTTCATGACACCGCAAACGCGGTAGCCACCGTCATCTATACCAAAGCCATGCCACCACACCTGGCCGTGTTCTTCTCCGGGGTGTTCAACTTCCTCGGCGTTCTGCTCGGTGGTGTCGGGGTGGCCTACGCCATCGTGCACCTGCTGCCGGTCGAGCTGCTGATCAATGTGAATACCGGGCATGGCCTGGCCATGGTCTTCTCGCTGCTGGCCGCTGCCATCACCTGGAACCTCGGGACCTGGTACTTCGGCATCCCTGCTTCCAGTTCGCACACCCTGATCGGCTCGATCCTTGGCGTGGGCCTGGCCAACGCACTGATCAACGACATCCCGCTGGGCGATGGGGTCAACTGGCAGAAGGCGATCGACATCGCCATGTCGCTGGTGGTCTCGCCGATCGCCGGCTTTGCTGTCGCCGCGCTGGTGCTGGTCGGCCTGAAATGGTGGCGCCCGCTGTCGAAGATGCACAAAACCCCGGACCAGCGCCGCAAGCTCGACGACAAGAAGCACCCACCGTTCTGGAACCGCCTGGTCCTGGTGATTTCGGCCATGGGCGTCAGCTTCGTGCACGGCTCCAACGATGGCCAGAAAGGCATCGGCCTGATCATGCTGGTGCTGATCGGTATCGTACCGGCCAAGTTCGTCCTCGACCTGAACAGCACCACCTACCAGATCGAGCGCACCCGCGACGCCACCCTGCACATGAGCCAGTTCTACCAGCGCAACGCCGCCACCCTGGGCGAGTTCCTGGCACTGGGCAAGGCCAAGTCGACCGACCTGCCGGAGAAGTTCAGCTGCAACCCGCAGCAGACCGAACCGACCATCGCCGCCCTGCAGTCCTCGCTGCAAGGCGTGACCGACTACCACGCGCTGGATGCCGAGAAGCGTGTTGAAGTGCGCCGCTACCTGCTGTGCCTGGACGACACCGCGAAGAAGGTCGGCAAGCTGCCTGGCCTGGAAGCCCGTGAAAAGGCCGACCTCGAGAAGCTGCGCAAGGACCTGACTGCCACCACCGAATACGCCCCGTTCTGGGTGATCGTGGCCGTCGCCCTGGCCCTGGGCCTGGGCACCATGGTCGGCTGGAAGCGCGTGGTGCTGACCGTCGGTGAGAAGATCGGCAAGCAGGGCATGACCTATGCCCAGGGCATGTCGGCGCAGATCACCGCAGCCTGCGCCATCGGCATGGCCAACGTGTTCGCCCTGCCGGTATCGACCACCCACGTGCTGTCGTCTGGTGTTGCCGGCACCATGGTCGCCAACAAGAGCGGCCTGCAAGGCGGCACCGTGAAGACCATCCTGCTGGCCTGGGTCCTGACCCTGCCGGCCTCGATGGGCCTGGCGGCCGGGCTGTTCTGGCTGGCCTCCAAGGCACTGGCCTGAGCGATTGCGCTGCACTGAAAAAGGCGCCTCATGGCGCCTTTTTCGTGGGTGCAGGAAGTTATTTCTTCTTGCCACCCAGCAACGACCCCATCAACCCACGCACCAACTGTCGCCCCAACTGGTTGGCTGCCTGGCGCACCGCCGACTTGATCGCCTGCCCCGCCGCGCTCTGCAAAAAGTCCCCTGCCTTGTCGGCGAAACTCTCTTCATCCGCTTTCGGCACTGGCACCGGCTCCACTGCCTCACCTTTACGCTGAGTCAGCATTTCATAGGCCGACTCCCGGTCAATCGCCTTGTCATACCGCCCCAGCAAGGGTGAAGCCGCAATCAACGCACTGCGCTCTGCCCCACTCAACGGCCCGATCCGCGATTGCGGTGGTGCGATCAGCACCCTCTGGACCATCGCTGGCGTGCCCTTGTCTTCCAGGGTGCCGACCAACGCCTCGCCAATCCCCAGCTCGGTCAGCACCGCCAGGCTGTCGAACGCCGGGTTCGGGCGGAAGCCATCAGCCACGGCCCTGAGCGATTTCTGCTCTTTGGCGGTAAAGGCACGCAGACCGTGCTGGATACGCAAACCCAACTGGGCCAATACGCTATCGGGCAGATCGCCCGGCGACTGGGTGACGAAATACACCCCAACGCCCTTGGAACGGATCAGCCGCACCACCTGCTCCAGACGGTCCTGCAGCGCTTTCGGCGTGCCGTTGAACAACAGATGCGCCTCATCGAAGAACAGCGCCAGCACCGGTTTGTCGGCATCACCGCGCTCCGGCAACTGTTCGAACAGCTCGGCCAACAACCACAGCAGGAAGGTCGCGTACACTTTCGGCGCCTCATGCACCAGCCGGCTGGCGTCGAGCAAGTGGATACGCCCACGGCCATCGGTATCCGGCCGCAACAGGTCCTCCAGTTGCAGCGCCGGCTCACCAAACAACGCCTCGGCACCTTGCTGCTCCAGGGTTGCCAGCCGGCGCAGCAAGGCCTGGGTCGAGCCGGTGGTCATCAGCGCGCTGTCTTCGCCGAGCAGTTGCGGGTTGTCCTTCAGGTGCGCCAACAGGGCCTTGAGGTCTTTCAGGTCGAGCAGCAACAAGCCTTCGCGATCCGCCACCTTGAACGCCGCATACAACGCGGCCTGCTGGCTGTCGGTCAATTCCAGCAGGTTGCCGAGCAACAACGGGCCCATTTCACTGAGCGTGGTCCGCAACGGATGACCGGACTGCCCCGCCACATCCCAGAGCGTTACCGGATAGGCTTTTGCCGTGTGCCCGAGCCAGGGCATGCCAGCAATCCGCTCGGCCACTTTGCCTTGTGGCACACCTGCCGCCCCCAGGCCGCACAGGTCGCCTTTGACGTCTGCCGCGAACACTGCCACGCCAGCATCGCTGAACACCTCCGCCAGGTGCTGCAGGGTCACGGTCTTGCCGGTGCCGGTGGCACCGGCGACCAGGCCATGGCGATTGGCCAGGCGCATGGCTTGCTGCACTGGCTGCCCGCTCGGGTCAGCGCCTACAACTATGGTCGAAGTATCCGACATCTCTCTAATCCCCCGCTCAAGCTTTGGCTTAATTCGGCCGATACCTTTGGGTGATATTCGCCTTAATAGACAGGAGCAACCGAAAAAGGACTTTTCGGGATGTTGCACTGTTTGCAGCGACACCGTGCGAACGCCCGATAAAAACCTTAGCGGAACCGATTACGCCATGAACAAAAACCTGCGTTTCAGCCACAAGATTCTTTTGGCTGCGTCATTGATCGTGATACTCGCCTTCAGCCTGTTCACCCTTTACAACGATTACCTCCAGCGTAATGCGATCCGCGAGAATCTGGAGAATTATCTGGCTGAAATGGGCGAATCCACTTCGACCAACATCCGCAACCTGTTCGATGGCCGTATCAAGCTGGTGGAAAACCTGGCGCAGAACATTGCCCAGCAACCGGCCAACGCCGAAACACTGATGGGCCAGAATGCCCTGATATCGAGCTTCCTCACCGTTTACCTGGGCAAGGTCGATGGTGGTTTCAGCGTGCGTCCAGACACCAAGATGCCTGATGGCTACGACCCGCGCAGCCGCCCTTGGTACAAGGACGGCATGAACGCCCAGGGCACCATTCTCACCGAGCCGTACATCGACATGGCCACCAACAAGATGGTCATCGGCATCATCAGCAAGGTTTCCGCCAGCGTCGGTGTGGTCGGTGGCGACCTGGCCCTCGATGGCCTGGTGCAGATCATCAACTCGCTGAACTTCGGCGGCATGGGTTATGCCTTCCTGGTCAACGACCAGGGCAAGATCCTGGTCCACCCGGACAAGGACCTGGTGATGAAGTCGCTGTCGGACCTGTTCCCGCAGGACACGCCGAAACTGTCCGGCGCGCTGACCGAAGTCAGCGCCAATGGCCAAGCCCGCCTGCTGACCTTCACCCCGATCAAGGGCCTGCCCTCGGCCAACTGGTACATCGGCCTGTCGGTGGACAAGGACAAGGCCTTTGCCATGCTCAGCACCTTCCGCACCTCGGCGGTGATCGCCACCTTGGTGGCGGTGGTGATCATCATCGGCCTGCTCGGCCTGCTGATCCGCGTGCTGATGCAGCCGCTGCACACCATGACCCGCGCCATGGAAGACATCGCCGAAGGTGAAGGCGACCTGACCAAGCGCCTGAGCATCCACAACCACGACGAGTTCGGCATCCTCGGCAAGGCCTTCAACCGCTTCGTCGAACGTATCCACGGCTCGATCCGCGAAGTGTCGTCGGCGACCGAGCAGGTCAACGAAGTGGCCCTGCGCGTGATCAGCGCCTCGAACTCGTCGATGGCCAACTCCGACGAGCAGTCCAACCGCACCAACAGTGTCGCGGCGGCCATCAACGAACTCGGCGCCGCCGCCCAGGAAATCGCCGGCAATGCCGCCCAGGCCTCGCAGCACGCCAGCTCTGCGCGCCTGCTGGCCGAGGAAGGCCAACAGGTGGTGGAGCGCAATATCGCCGCGATGAACCGACTGTCCGACCTGATCGTCACCTCGAGCGCACACATCGAGACGCTCAACAGCAAGACCGTGAACATCGGCCAGATCCTCGAAGTGATTACCAGCATTTCCCAGCAGACCAACCTGCTGGCACTCAATGCCGCGATCGAAGCGGCCCGCGCCGGTGAGGCCGGGCGTGGTTTTGCCGTGGTCGCCGACGAGGTACGCAACCTGGCGCACCGCACCCAGGAGTCGGCGCAGCAGGTGCAGACCATGATCGAAGAGCTGCAGGTCGGCGCCCGCGAGTCGGTTGACACCATGGGCCAGAGCCAGCGCCACAGCCAGGACAGCATGCAGATCGCCAACCAGGCCGGCGAGCGCCTGGACAGCGTGACTGTGCGTATCGGCGAAATCGACGGCATGAACCAGTCGGTGGCCACCGCCACTGAAGAGCAGACCGCCGTGGTCGATTCGATCAACATGGACATCAACGAGATCAACATGCTCAACCAGGAAGGTGTCGAGAACCTGCAGGCCACCCTGCGCGCCTGCTCGGACCTGGAGCAGCAGGCCACCCGCCTGAAACACCTGGTTGGCAGCTTCCGTATCTGACCAACAGGCCGCGTCGCCTGCCTCGCGGCCAAAGCCGCTCCTACAGGATTGAGGAAATCCCTGTGGGAGCGGCGTTAGCCGCGAACAATCCAGCACCGCCCTCCCGCCCAACCCCGATCGAACAAACTATCCTTCAGGTAGGTCAACCTTTAGGCGCGTCATCACCAGATGACAGACCCGAAGACGATCCCGGAGGGATGCTGATCGTGCACATCGCCGACATCACCATGTTCTACGCCCCGGCCAGCGGCGGCGTGCGGACTTACCTCGACGCCAAACACCATCGCCTCGACGCGCTAGCGGGCGTACGCCACAGCCTTCTGATCCCCGGCCCCAGCGCCAGCCATGCCGATGGCATCTACCAGGTCCCCGCACCGCCCTTGCCGTTCGGCAAAGGCTACCGTTTCCCGGTGCGCCTGGCGCCCTGGTGCAACGTGTTACGCCGTCTCAAGCCCGACCTGATCGAAGTCGGCGACCCGTACCTTACCGCCTGGGCAGCGCTGGAAGCCCGGCGCCAGCTCGACGTGCCGGTGATCGGCTTCTACCACTCCGACCTGCCACTGCTGGTGAGCAACCGCATGGGCAACTGGTTCACACCCAATGTCGAAGCCTATGTCAGCAAGCTGTACGGCAATTTCGACCGGGTGCTGGCGCCGAGCCTGGTGATGGCCGACAAGCTGCGCCGCCTCGGCGTGCGCGACGTGCACGTGCAGCGCCTGGGTGTCGACCTGCAGACCTTCCACCCTGACCATCGCGACCCGCAACTGCGGGCCCAGTTGGGCATCGCCGATACCAGCCGCCTGCTCATCTATGCCGGGCGCGGTTCACGGGAGAAGAACCTGCCGGTGCTGCTGGAATGCATGCAACACCTCGGGCAGCCCTATCACCTGTTGCTGGTCGGTTCGAACATGCCGGCCAGCGTGCCCGAGAACGTCAGCGTCATCGGCCAGTTCCGCCCGCCGCAGGAAGTCGCCCGCCTGATGGCCAGCGCCGACCTGCTGGTGCATGCCGGCGACCAGGAAACCTTCGGCCTGGTCATCCTCGAAGCCATGGCCAGTGCCACGCCGGTCGTCGCGGTTCGCGCCGGGGCCTTCGGCGAGATCGTCAACGAACAGTGTGGCCGCCTGTGCCAGGCCAACGATGGCCAGGCCATGGCCCTGGCCGTGCGCGAAGCGTTCGAAGCCGGCGTGCGTACGCTCGGCGCCCAGGCCCGCCGCCATGTGGAGCAACACTATTCATGGGACAACGTGGTCACCGGCCTGCTGCAGCACTACCAGGCCGTGCTCGGCCACCAACCGCAGGTACGCGCCCATGGCTGAGCCCGGTAATGCCGCAGGCAGCCTGATGCTGGTGCTGCACGATATTGCGCCCGAAACCTGGCCTGACTACCAGCCGTTCGTGCAGGCCGTGGACGAGATGGGCAATGTGCCAATGACCTGGCTGGTGGTGCCAGACTTCCACCACCGCAACCCGCTGACCCGCTCACCGACCTTCTGCCGCCTGCTCGAACGGCGCCTGGCCCGCGGTGACGAACTGGCCCTGCACGGCTTTTACCACGCCGACGACGGCCCAACGCCGCGCAGCCTCGGCGAATACTTCATGCGGCGTATCTACACCCATGAAGGCGAGTTCTATGCCCTTGACCAGGCACACGCCCTGCAGCGCCTGGAACAAGGCCTGGCGCTGTTCGCCGGGCAAGGCTGGCCAGTGGCCGGCTTCGTCGCCCCGGCCTGGCTGATGAGCCAAGGCACCCGGCAGGCCCTGAGCCAGCTGCCGCTGCGCTACACCAGCACGCCCCAGCACCTTTATCGCTTGCCGGACTTCACCGCGTTCGAGGCACCGGGGCTGGTATGGAGCGCGCGCAGCGCGTGGCGCCGGGGGCTGTCGCGGGTGGTCTGCGACTGGCAGTGCCGGCGCTGGCGCACCGCTGAAACCCTGCGCCTGGGTTTGCACCCGGTGGACATGCGCCACCGCTCAGCGCGCAATTACTGGCTGCGCACCCTCGACAGCCTGCTGCTGCAAGGCCGCGAGCCGCTGACCAAGTCGGCCTGGCTGGAGCGCCAGGTGATCGCATGAACCGCCTCGGCTGGCTAAGCCTGGCACTGGTCGGCGCCCTACTGGTGCCGGCATTGCTCGGCGGCAACGAACTGCTGCCCAGAGTGGCGACCTTCGACATCCGGCTATTGCTGGCCCTGCTCGGCATGATCCTGCTGTGCTGGGTGATCAATGCCATGCGCCTGCGCCTGCTGCTCGGCCAGCAAGCGCGGCAGCTTGGCCGTGTGCGCAGCCTCGGCGTGGTGATGGCCACCGAGTTCGCCATCTGTACCACCCCTGGCGGCAGCGGCGGCCCGATCACCCTCATGGCCCTGCTCGCCCGTGACCGCATCGGGCCGGCGCGCAGCGGCGCGGTGTTTGCCATGGATCAGCTGAACGACCTGCTGTTCTTCTTCTGCGCGATGCTGGCGATTGCCGGCTATGCCCTGTTCCACAGCCTCGGGCGCAGCCAGCAAAGCATGCTGCTGGGCAGTGCGCTGCTGCTGTGCGCTGCCCTGGCCATTATCGTGGTACTGCTGCGTTATCGCCGGGCGCTGATGCGCTTCAACGGGCGCGTGCTGCAGCGCCTGGGCATGCCTGGCAAACGCAGACGCCGCTGGGCCCGCAAAGTCTTGCATTTCATCGATGCCCTGGCACAGACCTGGCAGTTGCCAAAACGCACCCTGGCGCTGGTGTTCAGCCTCACCTGCCTGCACTGGAGCCTGCGCTACAGCGTGCTGTACTTGGTGCTGCAGGGCCTGGGGGTGGAGCTGTCGTGGATCCCGAGCTTCCTGGTACAGATGCTGGCGCTCAGTGCCGGCCAGTTCAGCCTGCTACCGGGTGGCGCCGGTGCCGCCGAGCTGACCTCGGCCAGCCTGCTGACACCGCTGGTGGGCAGTTCGACAGCCGCAGCGGCAATCCTGATCTGGCGAGCGATCACTTACTACTTTTATCTGCTGGCGGGCGGGCCGGTGTTTGTCTGCCTGCTGGCGCGTCCGTTGCTGGAGCGCTGGCGGCGTCAGGCGGGTTGAGCTGGCGCCACAATTGGGCGGCATCGGGGAAATCGGTACCGTCGTCTTCGCTCAGGGCTTGGGGGTCGTAGCGGGCCAGGCAGCCTTCGCCGAGGGTGGGCGGGGGGGAGGCGGTGGGATTGTTACGCTTGGCCATATTCGTTCCCCGTCAAAAGGGGGCGCTGCGCGCCCCACTCACTATCAGTCGAATACCACGGTCTTGTTGCCATGCACCAGCACGCGGTCTTCCAGGTGATAGCGCAGGCCACGGGCCAGCACCATCTTCTCGACGTCACGGCCAAAGCGGACCATGTCCTCGATGCTGTCGGCGTGGCTCACACGCACCACGTCCTGCTCGATGATCGGGCCGGCGTCCAGCTCTTCAGTCACGTAGTGGCAGGTTGCACCGATCAGCTTCACGCCACGCAGGGCTGCCTGGTGATACGGCTTGGCGCCGACGAACGACGGCAGGAAGCTGTGGTGGATGTTGATGACCTTCTCGGCATAGTCCTGGCACAGTTGCGGCGGCAGGATCTGCATGTAACGCGCCAGCACCACCACGTCAGCCGCGTGCTCCTGGACCAGGCGCGACACTTCGGCAAAGGCCGGGGCCTTGTCCTTGGGGTCAACCGGCACGTGGAAGAACGGAATGCCGTGCCACTCGACCATGCTGCGCAGGTCGTTGTGGTTGGAAATCACGCAAGGGATCTCGCAATCCAGTTCATCGGTGTGCCAACGGTGCAGCAGGTCGGCCAGGCAGTGCGATTCGCGGCTGGCCATCAGCACCACGCGCTTCTTCTGCGCCGAGTCGGTGATACGCCAGGTCATGGAGAACTCTTCGGCGATCGGCGCGAAGGCTTCGCGGAACGCCTCGATACCGAATGGCAGCGATTCAGCGCGGATTTCATGGCGCATGAAGAACCAACCGCTCTGCTCATCAGAGTGGTGGCTGGCTTCGTTGATCCAGCCATTGTACAAGGCCAGGAAATTACTGACTTTCGCCACGATGCCAACACGGTCGGGGCAGGCGATCACCAGACGATAGGTGCGCATGAATTAAGACTCCAGAACTTCGCAAAGGCGCTCATTCTAGCGGCCCGACCAGAAAAACGCAGTAATCATTGCACCTGCCGGTAGCGCCATGCCCGGCCAGCCTGGCTGTGAACCCGGCTACTACAGCCGGGTGACAATCAGCTCGAAGTGCAGGGTCCTATGTAAATTTTTCTTAATCTTGAGATATTTTGTCACAGGGCTAATAACAGTTAAGTGCCGAATAATATGTTTACTTGAGAGTATCGCCTGTCTATTATTGCCTCACACATTTCTGAACACGCATTAAAGGAACACTCCATGTCCCTGATCAACGAGTACCGCGCTACCGAAGAAGCCATCAAGGAACTTCAGGCCCGCCTGGCCAACCTGTCGCAGGATGACAAGCTGAAGAAAGAACTGGAGTTCGAAGGCAAACTGCGCACCCTGATGGGCGAATACTCCAAGTCGCTGCGCGACGTCATCGCCCTGCTCGACCCAGAGTCGAAACTGAGCAAAGGCCCACGCGGTGCAGCGAAACCTGTCGCTACCAAGCGTGCGCGCAAGGTCAAGCAATACAAAAACCCGCACAATGGTGAAGTGATCGAAACCAAAGGCGGCAACCACAAGACCCTGAAAGAATGGAAAGCCAAATGGGGTGGTGACGTGGTTGAAAGCTGGGCGACCCTGCTGGACTGATTGTCCACAGCCACCCGCTACCTATACAAACAAGAACGCCGGCATGATGCCGGCGTTTTTGTTTGCTCACTCAACAGCGGATAGCAAACTGCTCACTCAAGTTGCGGGCATGCACCTGCCAGGCGTCCAACACCCGCCGCCCGGCCTCGTCGGCGTTGGCCCAGGCGCTCAGCCTGGCCTGCTCGAAATCACCCAGCGTGTTCGGTGCGCCCCACTGCGGGTCGCTCAGGCGCTGCTGGCAGAAGCCATACCAGCGCTGGCGCTCTTCGCTGTTCAAGGTCTCCGGGAAGTTACGGGCGCGGTAACGGAACAATAACTCCGGCAAGCGTGGATCATCGAACATCCAATGGCCGTGCCCTAATTGCGCAGGATCCAGCGTGCGAACTTGCTCGCACAAGCGACGGTCGCGGTCACCGATGAAACCGTCATACAACTGCTGTTCCGGGTCTTCAACCGCAGCGAAATCCTCCTTGCCATAGATAATCTCCAGCTTGTCTTGCCATAGCGCCTGTTGATTAGCCAACTGTTCAGCGCGTGATTGCATCAGTGCCAGATCGATACCCAGTCGCTGCTGATCTGCGGGGCGCAATACCGACAGCGGAGCGACTACCGGGCAGCGGTTGATCTGCACCAACTTGAGCGGCACCGGCAATTGCCCTTCCGATAATTCTTCATGCCGAGTATACAAACGCTCACGCAGTACCTCGGCACTTTCCCTTATCAAGGGTAGGGTTTCCTGATGCAGGTCGCACACAATCAGTGCATTGCGATTACGCGGGTGCCAGGCCAATGGCAGGACCACCCCCAGATAATTACGCGCTGCGGAAAAGCGCCCGGATATATGCACCAATGGCTGCAATAGACGGACCTGCTCCATCACTTTGTGCTTGCTGCGCAACTGGAACAGCCACTCGTACAACTTAGGTTGTTTCTGCCTGATCAGGCGTGCCAGGGCAATCGTGGCCCGTACGTCGGAAAGCGCTTCATGGGCATGCCCATGGTCGATGCCATTGGCCTGGCTGAGCAGTTCCAGGCGCAGGCTGGTGCGCCCGTCCTGTTGCGGCCAGACGATGCCTTCCGGACGCAGGGCGTAGGCAGTGCGCACCACGTCGATCAGGTCCCAGCGGCTGTTGCCGCCCTGCCACTCGCGGGCATAAGGGTCGAAGAAGTTGCGGTACAGGCTGTAGCGGGTCACTTCATCATCGAAGCGCAGGGTGTTGTAGCCAGCACTGCAGGTGCCAGGGCGCGCCAGTTGCTCGTGGACCCGGGTCATGAACTCGGCTTCGCACAGGCCCTGGTTGGCGAGTTGTTCGGGGGTGATGCCAGTGACCAGGCAGGCGGCCGGGTGCGGCAGAATATCGTCCGAGGGGCGGCAATAGAGGTTGATCGGGTCTTCGATCTCGTTGAGTTCGAGATCGGTGCGCACACCTGCGACCTGCAGCGGTCGGTCGCAGCGCGGGTTGATGCCGGTGGTTTCGTAGTCGTGCCAGAAGATGCTGGAAGTCACGGGGTCGTCCTGTTTCGAGGTCGACCCGATTCTAGCGGAGACAGGCTCAGGCGGAAGCGTTGGCGGGGCGGAAACTGAAATAGTCGCGCAGCGAGCGGACGAATTCATCGTATTCGCGCGGCGCCTGCAGCAGCATGAAGCCGGAATCGTAGTGGCCCGGGGTCTGGTCTTCGCGGCACCACAGGCAACTGGCGGTCAGGTTGATGCACTGATACCCGCCCCCCGCCAGCGGCAGGCGCAATTGCAGCTCGAAGTCCGGGCCGACCAGCACAGGCAGCGAGCTGATCAGCATGATCCCGTCTTCGGAGGCATTGCCCAGCTGACCGATCGGCTGATCGGTGAAGCGGTTGTAGACCTTGAGTACACAAGGCAACTGATGACGTTCGATATGGCGCTGGATGAACATGATTGCGAGTGCAGTCCCGTACCTGATGCCAGGAATGCAAGGTACTGGCGGTTGTTGTAACAGCTGAGTTACAGATTAGCGCAGCGCGCCGGGCAAATCCCGTGAAATAAATCACACCTTGGCGTTAACGCCAAGTAGGGGTATTCACCGGGTTGGCCACTGCCGCCTCTGTACCACGGTAGTGCCCGAGCTTCTCCAGGGTCTGCAGGCGCGCCTTGGCCCGATAGGCGTATTCATTGCCCGGGTACTGCTGGATCAGGTACTCGTAGGTCTGTGCGGCATCCACATAAAGCATGTCACGCTCCAGGCACTGGCCACGCAGCAGTGACACTTCCGGGTGGATGAACGGCCGCGCACGGCTGGCGCGGTCGACCTGCGACAACTCCAGCATGACCTTCGAACAATCGCCACGGTCATAGGCGCGGTAGGCGTTGTTCAGGTGGTGGTCCATGGACCAGCGGGTGCAGCCGACGGTGCTGGCCGCCAGGGCGATGATGATCAGGGCGCGCATGGGGTATCTCCTTTGATGCCAGTATATCGGCCGTTGCCGGCAAATCTTCACAGCGTTTTGCAAGGATACTCCCGCCCGTTCAAATGCCACCCTGCATTGGTCGCAGGTAGTGCAACGGAACAATGACTACAGCGTAATTGAGGAGTAGCCTTTCGCTGCGCTTCACTATAGGAGTCTGTGCATGAGCATCCGCCGTACCAAAATCGTCGCCACCCTTGGCCCCGCCAGCAACTCGCCGGAAGTGATCGAACAGCTGATCCTTGCCGGCCTGGACGTGGCACGCCTGAACTTCTCCCACGGCACGCCGGACGAGCACAAGGCACGCGCCCGCCTGATCCGTGACATCGCCGCCAAGAACGGCCGCCATGTCGCACTGCTGGGCGACCTGCAGGGTCCGAAGATCCGCATCGCCAAGTTCGCCAACAAGCGCATCGAACTGAAGATCGGTGACAAGTTCACCTTCTCCACCGCCCACCCGCTGACCGAAGGCAACCAGGACATCGTCGGTATCGACTATCCCGACCTGGTCAAGGACTGCGGCGTCGGTGACGAACTGCTGCTCGACGACGGCCGTGTGGTCATGCGCGTCGAGACCGCCACCGCAGACGCCCTGCACTGCGTGGTGATCATCGGTGGCCCGCTGTCGGACCACAAAGGCATCAACCGCAAAGGTGGCGGCCTGACCGCCCCGGCCCTGACCGAAAAAGACAAGGCCGACATCAAGCTGGCCGCGGAAATGGACCTGGACTACCTGGCCGTCTCTTTCCCGCGTGACGCCAGCGACATGGAATACGCGCGCAAGCTGCGTGACGAATCCGGCGGCAGCGCCTGGCTGGTGGCCAAGATCGAACGCGCCGAAGCCGTAGCCGACGACGAGACCCTCGACAAACTGATCGCAGCCTCCGACGCGGTGATGGTTGCCCGTGGCGACCTGGGCGTGGAAATCGGCGACGCCGAGCTGATCGCCATCCAGAAGAAGATCATCCAGCACGCCCGCCGCAACAACAAGGCGGTGATCGTCGCGACCCAGATGATGGAGTCGATGATCCAGAACCCGATGCCGACTCGCGCCGAAGTGTCCGACGTGGCCAACGCCGTGCTGGACAACACCGATGCGGTGATGCTGTCGGCCGAAAGCGCCGCCGGTTCCTACCCGATCGAAGCCGTACAGGCCATGGCCCGTATCTGCTCCGGTGCCGAAAAGCACCCGACCAGCCAGAAGTCCAGCCACCGCCTGCACACCACCTTCGAGCGCTGCGACGAAAGCATCGCCCTGGCGGCCATGTACACCGCCAACCACTTCCCGGGCGTGAAGGCGATCATCGCCCTGACCGAAAGTGGCTATACCCCGCTGATCATGTCGCGCCTGCGTTCGCATGTGCCGATCTTCGCACTGTCGCCGCACCGCGCCACCCAGGCCCGCGCCAACATGTTCCGCGGCGTCTACCCGATCGCCTTCGACCCGGCTTCGCTGCCGGCCGACAAGGTCAGCCAGGCAGCCGTCGACGAGCTGCTCAAGCGCGGCCTGGTGGAGCAAGGTGACTGGGTAATCCTGACCAAGGGTGACAGCTACCACACCATCGGTGGTACCAACGGCATGAAGATCCTGCACGTCGGTGATCCGCTGGTCGGCTGATAGCCGTGGGGGCCGCTTTGCGGCCCCCATTCAATCAAGCATGTTCGACAAATACATCAGCAAACACCTGCCCCCGCGGCACCCCGGCAATGAACAGCCGCCGGGCAAACCGCTCGACACTCCCAGGCGACCCGCACACCAGCGCCACCGTCTGCCGCGATGACGGCCGCAACCCCGCCAACGCTTCCTCCACCTGTTCCGCCAGCACCCGCTCGACCTTCACACCCTGCAGTTGCCTCAGCGGCTCAGCCAGATAGTGACCAGCGCTGTCCCGCGCCACATGCACCACCCGAATCTCGCCTTGATGCCCCTGGCGCAATGCTTCGCGCAAGATGCCCCACAACGGCGCCAAGCCAGTGCCCGCTGCCAGCAACCAGAGCGGCCGCGCCTGCCAGTCCGGGTCGTAGTGCAGCGCCCCGCCCCTGAACTCACCGAGGCGCAACTCATCGCCCACCTTTAAGCCACGCCCCTTGTCGCAAAAGGCACCGGCTCGTTGGCAATCGATATGAAATTCGAGAAAATCATCCTCCCCCGGCAAGCTGGCAAGTGAGTAAGGCCTTGCAATAGCGCCGTTCCACAGCACCACATGCTGCCCAGCCTGATAACGTAACGCCCGCTCGGGACGCAGGCGCAAACGCAGCACGTCGCCAAACCAGTCCAGCGCGCTCACCCGGGCCGGCACGCCGTCCTGCTGCGGGTCGAACACCGCCACGCGCAGGTCGTCGATCACCCGGCACTGACAGGCCAGGCGCCAGCCCTGGGCGTGCTTGTCCAGCGCCAGGGCCTCGGGCAAGGCATCCGCCGGCTGCCCATCGAGGCAATGCACCAGGCAGGCGTGGCAACTGCCGGCACGGCAGCTGTAGGGCACATTCAGCCCGGCCTCGTTGAGGGCATCGAGCAGGTTGCTGCCGGTCGGCACCGTCCAGCGGCGCGCGCCCACGCAAAGTTCGGGCATGGTAAGTCTGTCTCCATCGATCACCGGGTCACTGTATGCCAAGCGCGCATCGGCAGCAAAAAGGATGCCTGCCACCTGCCGACCATGGTCCAGACCACGCGCAGGTGTTTCGCGCGGTGAGGCGCGCTATACTGCCGCGCCCTTTTGCGTCGGCCAGCCTGCCGGCGCGCCTTGCAAGGCGCTTCGACACGCTGGTCGGCACCGTCGAGCGTCTTTTTGAATGTTCCCGTCTTTAAGAGGAGCGCGCTGCATGACCGTGATCAAGCAAGACGACCTGATTCAGAGCGTCGCCGACGCCCTGCAATTCATCTCGTACTACCACCCCGTCGATTTCATCCAGGCGATGCACGAAGCCTACCTGCGTGAAGAGTCGCCCGCTGCACGCGATTCGATCGCCCAGATCCTGATCAACTCGCGCATGTGCGCCACCGGCCACCGCCCGATCTGCCAGGACACCGGTATCGTCACCGTGTTCATCCGCGTGGGCATGGACGTGCGCTGGGACGGCGCCACCATGAGCGTCGACGACATGATCAACGAAGGTGTGCGTCGCGCCTACAACCTGCCTGAAAACGTCCTGCGCGCCTCGATCCTGGCCGACCCGGCCGGTGCCCGCAAGAACACCAAGGACAACACCCCGGCCGTCATCCACTACTCCATCGTCCCTGGCGACAAGGTCGAAGTCGACGTTGCAGCCAAAGGCGGCGGCTCGGAGAACAAGTCGAAGATGGCCATGCTCAACCCGTCCGACTCGATCGTCGACTGGGTGCTGAAGACCGTCCCGACCATGGGCGCTGGCTGGTGCCCGCCTGGCATGCTCGGCATCGGCATCGGCGGTACCGCCGAGAAGGCCGCAGTCATGGCCAAGGAAGTGTTGATGGAATCCATCGACATCCACGAACTGAAAGCCCGTGGCCCGCAGAACCGCCTCGAAGAGATCCGCCTGGAGCTGTTCGACAAGGTCAACCAGCTGGGCATCGGCGCCCAGGGCCTTGGCGGCCTGACCACCGTGCTCGACGTCAAGATCATGGACTACCCGACTCACGCCGCCTCCTTGCCGGTGTGCATGATCCCGAACTGCGCCGCCACCCGTCACGCCCACTTCGTGCTCGACGGCAACGGCCCGGCCGAGCTGGAAGCGCCGTCGCTGGACGCCTACCCGGAAATCGTCTGGGAAGCCGGCCCGAGTGCCCGTCGCGTCAACCTCGACGACATCACCCCGGAAGAAGTTGCCAGCTGGAAGCCGGGCGAGACCATCCTGCTCAACGGCAAGATGCTCACCGGCCGTGACGCGGCGCACAAGCGCATGGTCGAGATGCTCAACCGCGGTGAAGAACTGCCGGTCGACCTCAAAGGCCGCTTCATCTACTACGTCGGCCCGGTCGACCCGGTCGGTGACGAAGTGGTAGGCCCAGCCGGCCCGACCACTGCCACCCGCATGGACAAATTCACCCGCCAGATCCTCGAACAGACCGGCCTGCTGGGCATGATCGGCAAGTCCGAGCGTGGCCCGACCGCGATCGAAGCGATCAAGGACAACAAGGCCGTGTACCTGATGGCCGTCGGTGGCGCTGCCTACCTGGTGGCCCAGGCCATCCGCAAGTCGAAGGTCCTGGCCTTCGCCGAGCTGGGCATGGAAGCGATCTACGAGTTCGAGGTCAAGGACATGCCGGTGACCGTCGCTGTCGACAGCAACGGTGAGTCGGTGCACATCACTGGCCCGGCCCTGTGGCAGAGCAAGATTGCCCAGAGCCTGGCAGTCGAAGTGAAGTAATCCCGATGTAACGGTGGCGGCTCCAACGTGGAGCCGTTGCTGTTCTCACAGGATTCTGTCGAACTGCTCCGGCCAGTCCCTGCGGGTAAACACCTGCCCTTCCCGCCTCACCCGCCGTACTTCCTCAAGATCCACCTCACACACCAGCCACTGGCTGCTCACCGGGCTCAACGCCTCACTCAGCGCCACCACCCCGTCCCCCGGCATGCCGTGATCCGGCGGAACAAACAGCCCAGCCCGGCCGATGTTCTCATCCAGTGCCGGCGACCAGGGCGCCACCCCCACCGTTGGGCTTTGCAACACGGCAATCTGGTTTTCCAGCGCCCGTGCCTGTGCGCCAATGCGCACCCGGTGGTAACCCGCTTCGGTGTCGGTACAGCTCGGCGCCAGGATCAGGTCGGCACCACCCTCGGCCAGGCGCCGCGCCAGCATCGGGAACTCATTGTCATAACAGATCAGGATGCCCAGGCGCCCAAGATCGGTGTCGAACACCTGCAGCCCATCACCCCCAGCAATGCCCCACTGCTCCCGCTCGAAGCGGGTCATCATCAGTTTGTCCTGGTAGCCGAGTGCGCCCTTGGGGCCGAACAGCCAGGCCCGATTACGGTACTGCCCATCAAGGTCGAGCACCGGCAGGCTGCCCGGTTGCAGGTAGATGCCCCAGCGCCGGGCAAGCCCTTCGCACAGCGCCACCCACGGCTCGATCAGCGGCTGGATGCCGGCAATCGAAGCCTTGAGGTCACCACGCTGCTCGGCCGGCAACTGGCCGCTAAGCACCAGCCCGGCGTATTCCGGCAGCAGCAGTAGCTGGGCGCCCACCTCTACTGCCTCGGCGCACAAGGCCTGCAGATGATCGGCATAGGCATCCCAGGTTTCATGCAGCTCGATGGCGTACTGGCAGGCCGCGAGGCGGATCAAATCGGCAGCTCCTTGGTCCAGAACGTCATGATCTTTTCCGAGCTTTCCTGCTCGTCCAGGTCACGCCAGGCGTAGCGGGTGCGCAGCGAGGGTTCATGCAGGAAGCCGCGATTGCGCCAGAATCCGTGCAACGGCTTGTAGTCCGCAGGCCGGCGCGGGTGCACACCCGGGCGCTCCACGGCACAGAACGCGCAATAGTCGAATTCGGCCAGTTTGTGGGCATAGGATTCGCGCTCGATGAAGAAGCGCACCCCCAGGCCCCGGCCACGGTACTCCGGCAGCACCAGCGATTCACCGAAGTAGTAGACGCTGGCCGGGTCGCGCCCCAGGGCCAGGAACGGCTGCTGGAACTCCGGGGCCACATCCACCAGCGGCAGGCCGGTCGAGGCACCCACCACCTGGCCGTCGTCCAGGGCCAGCACCACCAGGCTGCGCCCGGAACGGGCATAGCTGGCCAGGTAGTTGGCCTCGTACTCCGCAGTGCCGTCGTAGAGGTAGGGAAACTCGCGGAACACGGTCAGGCGCAGGCGAGCGAGGTCATCGATGTAAGGCGCGATAGCGGCGCCGTGCAACAGGCGTATTTCCATGCTTGGCGGTCGTTTTGTCGATGTGGATGACGCGCTCGGCTAAGCCGGGCTTGAGTGGAAACCCTATCATCCGAGCCAACGCACAGCCTTTTCCCTACACGACAGGTACTGTTCCATGACCGCTACCGAACTGGTAAATGCTTACTACGCCGCCTTCAATGCCGGCGACATGCCGGCCTTCCTGGCACTGCTCAGCGAAGACGTGATCCACGACATCAACCAGGGCGAACGGCAGATGGGCAAAGCCAGATTCGCCGCGTTCATGGACAAGATGAACCGCTGCTACCGCGAGCGCCTGGCCGACATCGTGGTGATGCAGAACGCCGACGGCAGCCGGGCCGCGGCAGAATTCACCGTGCATGGCGAATACCTGGCCGACGACGAAGGGCTTCCGGCAGCCAATGGCCAGACTTACGTGCTGCCGGCGGGGGCCTTCTTCTACATTCACTGCGGCAAGATTGCCCGGGTCACCAACTACTACAACCTCAATGACTGGGTTGAGCAGGTGGCGTGAACCTGTACCGGCCTCTTCGCGGGTAAACCCGCGAAGAGGCCGGGTCAGGCGATACGGGTGCCGAGCACCTTGAGGAAAGCTGCCAGCCAGGCCGGGTGCGCCGGCCAGGCGGGGGCGGTCACCAAGTTGCCATCGACATGCGCCTGATCCACCGCAATATCGATGAACGTGCCCCCGGCCAAGCGTACTTCCGGCGCACAGGCCGGATACGCACTGCACTCGCGCCCCTCCAGCACACCCGCTGCCGCCAGCAATTGCGCGCCATGGCACACCGCCGCAATCGGCTTGCCGGCCTGGTCGAACGCCCGTACCAGCTCCAGCACCTTCTCATCCAGGCGCAGGTACTCCGGCGCGCGGCCACCGGGAATCAGCAACGCGTCGTAACCCTCGGCCCGCACCCGCACGAAGTCGTAGTTCAGGGCAAAATTGTGGCCAGGCTTTTCGCTGTAGGTCTGCTCACCCTCGAAATCATGAATCGCCGTGCGCACGGTCTGCCCCGCAACCTTCTCCGGGCACACCGCATGCACCGTGTGGCCGACCATGCTCAGCGCCTGGAACGGCACCATGGCCTCGTAATCTTCGACATAGTCGCCAACCAGCATGAGAATCTTCTTCGCCGTCATCGCACCCACTCCTTCGATTGCCTAGAGACAGTCACTGCACGATAGCCGCTCTCAGTCGCGCCGGTCGAGCAAGTTGACCACCAGCCGGTCCAGCCAGCCCCAGATCCGCTGCTTCACCCGACGCCACAGCGGCCGGGCATGCCAGTGGTGAAGGTCAACCACCTCGCTCAAGGCAAAGTCACGCTCGAAGCTGGCCTGCACGGCAGCTGTCAACGGCGGGTCGAGCGCCTCGATGTTGGCTTCCAGGTTGAAGCGCAGGTTCCAGTGATCGAAGTTGCACGAACCGATACTGACCCAGTCGTCGATCAGCACCATCTTCAGGTGCAGGAAGCACGGCTGGTACTCGTAGATGCGCACCCCGGCACGCAGCAACCGGGGGTAATAGCGGTGCCCGGCATAACGCACCGATGGGTGGTCGGTGCGTGGCCCGGTCAACAGCAACCGCACGTCGAGGCCTTTGCTGGCGGCGCGGCGCAACGACCGGCGCACGCTCCAGGTTGGCAGGAAGTAAGGCGTGGCCAGCCACACCCGCTGTTTGCCACTGTTGATTGCCCGTACCAGCGAATGCAGGATGTCCTGGTGCTGACGGGCGTCGGCATAGGCCACCCGGGCCATGCCCTGGCCTTGCGCCGGCACCTTGGGCAAGCGCGGCAGGCCAAAGCCTTCGGCCGGGCGCCAGGCGGTGCGGCGGTTGTTGGCTTGCCACTGGCGGTCGAACAGCAACTGCCAGTCGTTCACCACTGGCCCTTGCACCTGCACCATCACTTCGTGCCAGGCGCTGGTCGCCTCGCCTGGCGTCCAGAACTCGTCGGTGACGCCGGTGCCGCCCACCACTGCCCAGCGCTCATCCACCAGCAACAGCTTGCGATGGTCGCGGTACAGGTTGCGAAAACCACGCTTCCAGCGCAGGCGGTTGTACCAGCGCAAGTACACCCCGGCCTCCAGCAGGCGCTGGCGCAACGCTGCGGTAAAGGCCAGCGAACCATAGTCATCGAACAGGCAACGCACCCGCACGCCACGCCGTGCCACCTGCTCCAGCGCCTCCACCACCGCCTCGGCACAAGCGCCGGCCTCGACCAGGTACAGCTCAAGGTCAACCTGGAACTCGGCGCGCAGGATCGCCTGGAGCATGCGCGGAAAGAACTCGGGGCCGTCGATCAACAGTTCGAATTCATTGCCACCCCGCCAGGGGAAGACCGGCCCCGGCATGTCAGCGAGCGTTGAAGATCAGTACCGCATTGACCGGTACCGACGGGTTGATGGATTTCAGTTTGGCGAACTTGCGCAGGCCTTCCAGCCCTGGCAGCAGGCCGAAGTCCGAAGCCCGCAACACCAATGGTTCAAGGGTCACCACCTGAAAGCGCCGCTCATCCAGGCGCGTGGCCAGCAGTAGCGCGTTGTAACTGTGCGACTGGCCATGCAGGGTGACGGTCAGCGGCAGGCGCAGTTCGATCTGCGCGCCATCGGCCAGGTCGTTGATCGGCCGCAGGTCGATTTGCGCCTTTACGCTCGCCTCGGCGAAGCGCTCCACCTCGAACAGGTTGTCGCGCATCTGCTCGTCACGCAGCGGGATGCCGCTGCTCACCGAGTCCATCTCGATGCTCAGCGCGGCCGAGCCCTTGCGGTTGACGCTGCCATGCAACACCAGAAAGCGATGCACCTCGGCAGTATCGCCGTTCTTGCCGGTGACGAATGACAGGCGTGAAGACTCGCCATCGAGGTGCCAGTTGGCGTGGGCGGGCAGGCACAAAGCCAGCAGCAGGGCAGGCAGGAAACGGGGCAGCTTGAACATGGCAGGTCTCGTGAAACTTGACCGCCAACCTTACCCGCCCGCCCTCATGGCAGCAAGCGGCAGCCTGCCTGTGCGCCGTGCCAGGCTGCCTGGTTGCGCTGGCCAAGGCCCTCAGCGGTAACCCGCCGTTGTGGGCCGTCTTCCTCCAGCCGGCTGAGGGGCAGCCATTGCTTCACATAGCCCCGGCAATAGGCCTCGTCGAAGCCCATGACGAAGCGGCACGAGCAGTACTCCTTGGCCGAATAGGCCGAAAGGATGCCCGGGAAGTCGGCCAGCGCCTGGCGCTCCAGCCAGGCCCAGCCGAGCAAGGCAACGATCACCAGCAACAGCACGCGCTTCATGCGCCCTCCTTGGCCAGCGCCGCCAGCACCCGCTTGAGCAGTTCGTTGTGGCGGTAGCTGCCGTCGCGGTCATCGGCATAGCGCACGATCAGCAGTTTCTGCGACGGCAGGATGTACAGCGCCTGCCCCCAGTGGCCGAGCGCGGCATAGGTATCAGCAGGGGCGTCGGGCCACGGTGCCGGGCTTCCCGGCAATGGCAGGTTGAGCCACCAGTGGCCGCCAGGGTTGGCTTCACCGGGTATGGCGGCGGCCGGGGTGAACAGCGCGCGGTTGAAGGCAACCCAGCTTGCGGGCAACAACTGGCGCCCTTGCCAGCGGCCATCGCGCTGCATCAACAAACCGATGCGTGCCAGGTCGCGGGCACTGAGGTAGAGGTAGGACGAGCCGACGAAGGTGCCCGCGCCGTCACGCTCCCAGACTGCGCTGTCGATGCCCAGCGGGGTGAACAGCGCCTGCCAGGGGTAGTCGGGATAAGTGCCAGCGTCGAGCATGCCGCGCAATGCGCCAGCCAGCACGTTGCTGTCGCCGCTGGAATAGAGAAAGCGCCGGCCAGGCTTTTCGGCGCTGGCGCGGGCTGCGGTATAGGCTGCCATGTCGCTGCGCCCGCGGGTATAGAGCATGGCCACCACCGAAGACTTCAGCGGTGCGTACTCGTAGTCCTCCTGCCAGTCCAGGCCACTGGCCCAGTGCAGCAGGTCGGCCAGGTGCACATCAGGGTGGGCCTGCATCGGCGGGTAGAAGCGTGCGGCCGGGTCCTGCAGCTGAAAACGGCCCTCACCCTGGGCCACACCGAGCACGGTGGCCAGCACGCTCTTGCTGACCGACCAGGTCAGGTGGGCGGTGTTGGCGGTGGTGGGGGCGCTGTAACGTTCGTGGAGGATGCGACCGTCACGGATGATCAACAAGGCGTCGGTGCGGATGCCGCTGCGCTCGCTGGCGTTGCGCTCCGGGAAGGCGTAGGCGTCGACGGCCTGCCAGTCGAGGGCAGCACTGTCGATTGGCCAGTCTGGTTCGGGCCAGACTTCGGCCCAGGCGGGCATGATGGTCAGGCCAAGGATTGCCAACAGGGTCTTGATCATGGGGCGTGCCGGCGATGGGGCGCATAGCAGCCCCAGGATCTGAAAGATCCCACAGTTTCTCAGGCTTTCATGACAACCCTGCTGCCAACCAGGCCTTGGCCAGGCGCTTTTCCCGCGCTGCAGTGGCCAATGCCAGCACCCCCTGATCCCGCTGCCACAGCTGCGCCCACTGCTCCGGCCCGGCCAGCAGCGCCTTGTCGATCGCCCCGCGCAGCTCCTGAAACTGCGAAAACAATCCACCCAGCAACAGATGGCAGCCAACGCTGTCGGCGCACTGCCGGCTACCCTCGGCGCATCCCGCCAGCAATCCCAGCAAGCGCAGGCGCAGTTCCTGCGGCCAGTCGCACTCCTGCCCTACCCCATAAAGCCAGGCCGTCAACGCCGCGAGCACGTACAAGTCCTCCAGCGAGCGGAACGGTTTGACATAGGCGTCCCAGCCATCGCCCGCCAGCAGCTCACAGGCCGCGTCTTGCAAGTGCAAACGGCCATGCCCGACCTCGGGCATCAGCGGCAGGGTCGGCAATGCTTCCAGCGTGACCCCAGCCTCCCCCGGGTAAACCACCGCCAGGCTCAGCCGTGGCGCTTCACCCAGCGCTTCGCTGCGTGCGGCCACCAACAGCCACTCGGCATCCAGGCCGGCGGTAACGAAATCCTTGTTGCCGTTCAGGCGCAAACCGACCAGCCGGGTACGCATGTCCGCCGGGCGCACGCTGCGCCGCTCGGTGGCGCACAGCGCACCAAGGCTGGCCGGTGCACTGGGCCAGAGCACGCGCAGGGCGGCCTGGTAACCGATGAGGAACGCCAGGCCCGGCGTGGCCATGGCGCGCCCGCCCAGCACCGCCAGTTCGAATGGGGCAACCGCGCCAAGGCGCTCGAACTGCGCGGCATAGGTCTCGCCCAAAGTGCCGGCCAGGGGCTGGCGGAGGGGGTCGTTGAGTCGTTGCAACCAGGCCATCGGACGCTCCTTCAAGGGGGCTGTTTGGGGGTGTCATGCAAGCATCACCAAAGATTCACAGGGGTGACACCGCGTCTACCTAGGCTGACTTTGCACAACAAAGCCGACCGGCCGCAACCCTTCATGGCTGGCTTAGGGAGACTCGTAATGACTCGGATCGCTCACTCTGGCGACAACAGCACTGAACGCCGTCTGCAAGCCGAACGCCTGGTCGGCGCCACGGCCCTGCAGGAAGCCCAGGCCCTGCGCTACAAGGTGTTCAGCGCGGAGTTCAAGGCCAAGCTCAAAGGCGCCGAACTGGGCCTGGACATGGATGACTACGACGTACATTGCCGCCACATCGGCGTGCGCGACCTGAGCACCGGCGAGCTGGTGGCCACCACCCGCCTGCTCGACCACCAGGCTGCCAGCAGCCTGGGGCGCTTCTACAGCGAAGAGGAATTCAGCCTGCACGGCCTGCTGCAACTGCAGGGCCCGATCCTCGAACTGGGCCGCACCTGCGTCGCCACCGACTACCGCAACGGCGGCACCATCGCCGTGCTTTGGGGCGAACTGGCGGAAGTGCTCAACGAGGGCCGCTACAGCTACCTGATGGGCTGTGCCAGCATCCCCATGCAGGACGGCGGCGTGCAGGCCCACGCGGTCATGCAGCGCCTGCGCGAGCGCTACCTGTGCACCGAGCACCTGCGTGCCGAGCCGAAGAACCCGCTGCCCAGCCTGGCACTGCCGAACAACGTCATCGCCGAAATGCCGCCGCTACTCAAGGCCTACATGCGCCTGGGGGCGAAGATCTGCGGCGAGCCGTGCTGGGACGAGGATTTCCAGGTAGCCGACGTGTTCATCCTGCTCAAGCGTGACGACCTCTGCCCGCGCTACGCTCGCCACTTCAAGGCAGCAGTCTGATGCCTGGCATGCGGGTATTTGCCCGCCTTTCGCGGCTGTTGCTGGTGCTGGCGCTCGGCATGCTCATGGCCGGCGTCGTCACCGTGGGCGAACGCCTGGGGATCAAGGCGTCCATCGAACTTCGCCAGCGCTGGTCCTGCTGGTTCATGAAACGCCTGGTCGCCGCACTGCCCTTCGAGGTGCAGGTAATCGGCGAGCTGCCACAACGGCCGATGTTGTGGGTCAGCAATCACGTTTCCTGGACCGACATTCCCCTGCTCGGCATGCTGCTGCCGCTGTCGTTCCTGTCCAAGGCCGAAGTGCGTCACTGGCCGGTGGCCGGCTGGCTGGCGGAAAAGGCCGGCACGCTGTTCATTCGCCGCGGTGGTGGGGACGGCCAGCGCCTGCGCGAGCAGATCAGCGACCAGCTGGGCCAGGCGCGGCCGCTGCTGATCTTCCCCGAAGGCACCACCACCGACGGGCGCCAGCTGCGTACCTTCCACGGCCGCCTGCTGGCCGGTGCCATCGACCAAGGTGTGGCCGTGCAGCCCGTGGCCATTCAGTACCGGCGTAACGGCGAGGCGGACCCCATTGCGCCATTCATTGGCGATGATGATCTGGTTTCGCACTTGATGCGCTTGTTTGCCGAGCCTCGGGGTGAGGTGTGCATTCACCTGTTGCAGCCGCTCAGCAGTACCGGGCAGGAACGGGCGGCGCTGGCGTTTCAGGCACAGCAGGCGATTCACATGGCGTTGTTCGGGGTTGAGGACGTGGCGGTGGTTCCACGGCGTCAAGCGCGTGCTGCTTGATTCATGCATTACCTGAACCGGCCTCTTCGCGGGTAAACCCGCGAAGAGGCCGGTGAAGGCAATAAGAGATTCAGCTGTCAGCTAGCCTTCCTGCCGCCGCAAACGCCTGCAACTGTGGATAAAACTCACGAAAATCCGCAAGCAACGGCTCATACAACCGCTCCAGCTCATCCATCACCCCAGCCATCCCTTCCGGCCGCGACAAACGCCGGGCAATCCCGCCGAAGACCTGCTCCAGCGTGGCAAAATCGCCATACGCCCCCAGCCAGTCGTCCGCCGCCATGAACGGCGCAATCCGCGCCAGCCGCCCCGGCAGCTCGGGCTCGGCCAGCAGTACCTGGTAAAAGTCCGTGGTGAACTGCCCCAGTGGCTGCTCGGCGTAATCCCCCCAGTGCCGCGCCAGGCAATGGTCGAAAAACACATCCAGGACAATCCCGGCAAAGCGCCGCCGCTCCCGCGGGAAACGTGCCAGGGCAGCCAGCACCAACGGGTGCTGGTCGGTGTAGCTGTCGATATGCCGATGCAGCCGGATCGCCGCCTCCAACGCAGGCGCAAAGCGCCCCTCCAGCGAGCCTTTGACGAAGTCGCCATACAGGCTGCCGAGCAGTTGTTGCGGCGCCGGGCCGCCCAGGTGCAGGTGTGCGAGGTAGTTCATGGACGCAGTCTAGCACCCCCATCGCCCATATCGTTATAACGCGATATAGCGATTCGTGCTCACCTCAGAACTTCTTCATATTTGTATATCGACAAATACCGATGTACGTTTCGTTCTATCGCGATATACCGCTACAGCACGAGCCTCAACCCATGCCACTCGATCTCGACGAAATCATAAAAGCGCTGGCCCACCCGGTCAGGCGAGAAATCCTCAGCTGGCTGAAAGACCCGGCAACGCAGTTCCCAGACCAGTACCACAGCACCGAGAACGGTGTCTGTGCCGGGCAGATCGACCAGCGCTGCGGGCTGTCGCAATCGACCGTCTCTGCCCACCTGGCCACCTTGCAGCGGGCCGGTCTCATCAGCAGCCAGAAGGTCGGCCAGTGGCACTTCTTCAAACGCAACGAAGCCACCATCGAGGCGTTCCTCGAACAACTGCGCCAAGCACTTTGACAAGGCAGGTAACCCCTATGACCACGCTTTTCGATCCGATCCAACTGGGCGACGTGCAACTGCCCAACCGCATCATCATGGCCCCGCTGACCCGCTGCCGCGCCGATGAAGGCCGCGTGCCCAATGCGCTGATGGCCGAATACTACGTGCAGCGCGCCAGTGCCGGCCTGATTCTCAGCGAAGCGACATCGGTCAGCGCGATGGGCGTCGGCTACCCCGACACCCCCGGCATCTGGAACGACCAACAGGTGCGTGGCTGGCACAACGTCACCCAGGCCGTGCACGGCGCTGGCGGGCGCATCTTCCTGCAGCTGTGGCACGTTGGCCGTATCTCTCACCCCAGCTACCTCGATGGCGAACTGCCGGTGGCGCCCAGCGCGATCCAGGCCAAAGGCCACGTCAGCCTGGTGCGGCCGCTGAGCGACTACCCGACCCCGCGCGCCCTGGAAACCGAAGAGATTGCCGACATCGTCGAGGCCTACCGCAGCGGTGCCGAAAACGCCAAGGCCGCCGGCTTCGACGGCGTGGAGATCCACGGCGCCAACGGCTACCTGCTCGACCAGTTCCTGCAGAGCAGCACCAACCAGCGCACCGATCGCTACGGCGGCTCGCTGGAAAACCGCGCAAGGCTGCTGCTGGAAGTGACCGATGCGGCCATCGATGTGTGGGGGGCAGGCCGCGTCGGCGTGCACCTGGCACCCCGTGCCGATGCCCACGACATGGGCGATGCCGACCGCGCCGAGACCTTCACCTACGTGGCGCGTGAGCTGGGTAAACGCGGCATTGCCTTTATCTGCTCGCGGGAGAAGGAAGCCGACGACAGCATCGGCCCGCTGATCAAGGCGGCATTCGGTGGCCCGTATATCGTCAACGAACGCTTCGACAAGGCCAGCGCCAATGCTGCACTGGCAGCGGGCAAGGCCGATGCGGTGGCGTTTGGTGTGCCGTTCATCGCCAACCCGGACCTGCCGGCGCGGCTGGCGGCGGATGCACCGCTGAACGAGGCGCATCCGGAAACCTTTTACGGCAAAGGGCCGGTGGGCTACATCGACTATCCGCGCCTGTAATTGAGATCGCCGGGGCCGCTTTGCTGCCCCGGCCTTTTCAAGGCCGGGAATTGATCTGCTGCTGCAGGTTCTGAATCTGGCTCTGCAGGGTATTGAGGTTGCGCGTGGTCTGCCCACGGAACGCATCGAACTCCTGCACCGTCGCCCCGCTCGACGACGCCGTGCGGTTTTCCATCTGGGTCTTGAGCACCAGCACATCCTGCTCCAGGCCTTCCACCGCAGCCTTCTGGTTGCCCTGCTTCTTCAATGCGGCCACTTCATCGTTCAGGTTCTTCAGCTGGCCATCGAGCTTGCCACCATCCACCTGTCCCGACTTGAGCGCCGCCAGCTCAGCATTCACAGCCTTCAACTGGGCCTGCAGCTGGGTCTGCAACTCGGTCACCGCCTTCTGCTGCTCACGGGTATCAGCCAGCACCTGCTCCAGGCGCTTGCCCAGGTCACCCGCCTGCCCTGCCACCCCTTGCTGCTGCTTGCCCTGCTCGGCCAGGCTGGCCTGCAACTGACGGATCTGCAGCTTCAGTGCTTCACTGCCGGTGGTACTCGTGGTCTCGCTGGCCTCGACCTTGCCGCTGATTGCCTGCAAACGCCCGGCGGCTTCTTCGCTGATCCGCGCAAAGCTTTCCTGGGTGGCCACCAGTTGCTGCTCCATCAGCGAGATCTGCTGGAAGCTCCACCAGCCCAGGCCTGCCAAGGCGATGAACGATGCCCCCAGCAATGCCCACAGCGGCCCGTTGCTGGCCGGTTTGGCGGCCTTCTGGCGGCTGCGCGAGACGTGCGCGGGGAGCAACTCGTCGTCATCGGGGGTACCCGCACGCAAGGTGGGCACATCATTGAAATCGTCGTTGGCATCGTTACGCATAGGTGGCTTCAACCGCGGTGGTAGCAAAGAGACATGAGTATAAACCGCTCGTGCGGCGCACTGATGACCATCATCTGCGCACCGGGTTCACTGCCCCAGCGGTTGATGCTTCCACCAGGCACAGAATTCATCCAGCGCGGTCCACAGGCTGACCTTGGGCTGGTAATCCAGGTATTGGCGGGCACGGCTGATGTCCAGGGTGAAATCACGGCTCATGACCTGCATGCCCAAACGCGACAAGGTCGGCTGCGGGCGCCCGGGCCAGAGCATGCAGGCTGCTTCGTTCAGGGCTGCGAGGCTGTAGGCCAGGCCGTAAGAGCGGTAGCGGGTAACCTGCGGCAGCTGCATCTGGCGCATCACGTAGTTGACCACGTCCCACAGCGGCAGCGGCTGGCCGTTGCTGATGTTGTAGGCCTGGCCCAGGGCACGGTCTTCGGCGAACAGCGCGCTGAGCAGTGCCTCGTTGAGGTTGTGCACGCTGGTGAAGTCGACCTTGTTCAGGCCGTTGCCGATGATCGCCACACGGCCTTTGCGCTGCATCTGCATCAAGCGCGGGAAGATGCTCGCATCACCGGCCCCGGTGACGAAGCGTGGGCGCAGCGCCAGCACTTCCAGGCCGAACTCCTGGGCACCGAAGACTTTCTGCTCGGCAATGTGCTTGGTGTGCCCATAGTGGTCGTGAAAACGGCGCGGCACCTGGTCTTCACGGATACCCAGGCGCGAACGCCCGTTGAAATAGATCGACGGCGACGACAGGTGTACCAGGCGCCGTACATGCTCTTTGAGGCAGCCCTCGACGACGTTTTCCGTGACCACCACGTTGCCTTGGTAGAAGTCCTGGTAGCGCCCCCAGGTGCCCACCGCGCCCGCGCAATGCACCACGGCCTCGACCCCCTGGCAAAGGCGACGGGCCAGCTCAGGGTCACCCAGGTCGCCGGGGATGAACTGTGCGCCACGTTTGACCAGGTGCTCCACGCCTTCGGCACGCCGGCCGCTGACCCGCACAGCCAGGCCTTGCTCCAGGGCAAAGCGCGCAAAGCGCCCGCCAATGAAGCCGCTCGCGCCGGTGACCAGAATTTGCATGTATGACTCCGCCTTGATTTCAGATGCAACAGACGCCAGCCGCCGCTACAAGGGCACCAGCCAATGCTGTGCCGTGTGCCGCAGGTGTTCGGTCAGTTGCGCGAGCAGGTGCCCGCCGTTGCGCCAATGATGCCAGTACAAAGGCACATCGATGGGGGTATCGCTGCAGATTTCCACCAACTGGCCATTGGCCAACTGCTCACGGGCCTGCAACTCGGGCACCAGGCCCCAGCCCAGGCCAGCCTCGGTCATGCGCAGGAAGCCTTCGGACGATGGGCACAAGTGGTGCAGGAAGCCATCTTGAATCCCCAGCGAGGCCAGGTAACGGTGCTGCAGGAAATCGTCCGGCCCATAGACGATGGCCGGCGTGCGGGCCAGCCGCTGCGCCGCGAAACCCTGCGGGAAATACCGCGCCATGAAGCCTGGGCTGGCCAGCGCCCGATAGCGCATGGCCCCCAGCGGCAGGCTTCGTGCGCCAGCCACTGGCCGCTCGCTGCCACACAGGCAGGCCGCCACTTCACCGGCACGCATGCGCTTGAGGCCGACCTCCTGGTCTTCCACCACCAGGTCGGTGAGCAACTGATGCTCGGCGCAGAATGCCCCCACCGCACCGGCCCACCAGGTCGCCAGGCTGTCGGCGTTGAGGGCGATGCGCAGACGCTCGGGCATACCCTCCTCGTCCAGCGCCGGCACCTGGCGTTGCAAGTCGCGCTCAAGCAGCCGTACCTGCTGCACATGGTTGAGCAATTGCCGGCCGACTTCGGTCGGGCTCGGCGGTGCGGCACGCACCAGCACCGGCTGGCCGACCCGCGCTTCGAGCAGCTTGATGCGCTGCGAAATGGCCGACTGTGACAGCCCAAGCACCTGCGCGGCACGTTCGAAACCGCCTTGCTCGATCACTGCCGCGAGGGCAGCCAGCAGCTTGTAGTCGAACATCAATTTTCCTAATGACGGATCAGCGTTATTTGTTTTTCTTATACAGCGTCACTCGCCACACTATCCAGCATCTTCTTTGGAGTAACTGCCATGTGGCAAAGCTATCTCAACGGCATGCTGGTGGCCTTCGGCCTGATCATGGCCATCGGTGCACAAAACGCCTTCGTCCTCGCCCAGAGCCTGCGCCGCGAGCACCATTTGCCGGTGGCTGCGCTGTGCATCGTCTGTGATGCGATCCTGGTGGCAGCCGGGGTGTTCGGCCTGGCCACGGTGCTGGCGCATAACCCGACGTTGCTGGCGATCGCCCGCTGGGGCGGTGCGGTGTTTCTCATCTGGTACGGCGCCAAGGCATTGCGCAGCGCCTGTTCCAAGCAGAGCCTGCAACACCAGGAAGGCCAGGGCATGCGCTCGCGCCGGGCGGTACTGCTGAGTGCATTGGCGGTCACCCTGCTCAACCCCCACGTGTACCTCGACACCGTGCTGTTGATCGGTTCGCTCGGTGCCCAGCAGACCGTGCCTGGCGCTTATGTGGCGGGCGCCGCCAGCGCCTCGCTGGTGTGGTTCTCGACCCTGGCGATCGGCGCCGCCTGGCTCGCGCCATGGCTGGCGCGCCCAGCCACCTGGCGGATGCTCGACCTGATGGTGGCGGTGATGATGTTCGCCGTGGCCGCGCAGCTGATCTTCAACTGAGGGCCGCCGGTCGGCAGCCACCAACCGCTCTGGAACCTCTATTCCCTATCTTTGTTGCGTGGTTATGCGCCGGGCCCGGTGCTATGATCCAGCCCTTGCGTCGCAAAGAGTACAAACTCGCCGACGTACATCGGGCCGCCCGTGATCGGCCTTGCGCAAACCGCACACAGACCTGAATCAGGAGATCCACCATGGCTTTTGAATTGCCGCCGCTGCCATACGCCCACGATGCCCTGCAGCCGCACATCTCCAAGGAAACCCTGGAGTATCACCACGACAAGCACCACAACACCTATGTCGTGAACCTGAACAACCTGGTCCCAGGCACCGAATTCGAAGGCAAGACCCTGGAAGAGATCGTCAAGACCTCTTCGGGCGGTATCTTCAACAACGCCGCTCAAGTCTGGAACCACACCTTCTACTGGAACTGCCTGGCACCTAACGCCGGTGGCCAGCCGACTGGCGCCCTGGCTGACGCCATCAACGCCGCTTTCGGTTCCTTCGACAAGTTCAAGGAAGAGTTCTCCAAGACTTCGATCGGCACCTTCGGTTCCGGCTGGGGCTGGCTGGTGAAGAAAGCTGACGGTTCCCTGGCCCTGGCCAGCACCATCGGCGCCGGCTGCCCGCTGACCAGCGGCGACACCCCGCTGCTGACCTGCGACGTCTGGGAACACGCCTACTACATCGACTACCGCAACCTGCGTCCGAAGTACGTCGAGGCGTTCTGGAACCTGGTCAACTGGAAATTCGTTGCCGAGCAGTTCGAAGGCAAAACCTTCAAGGCCTGATTCATTCAGCCCTGAACGAAAAGCCCGGCCCAGTGCCGGGCTTTTTCATGCCTGACAGTTTTCCCGCAGGGTCTTGCTCAGCGCGTATAGCACGCTAACATCAACCGTCTGGAAGTTTGATACCACGCACTCAAGTTGCAGGGTCGGGCAACCGATACACTACCCAAGGTCGGCCGATAGTGTATTGCCAACGTTAATGGCAAAATGATGTCATGCGCATGGATTAAGGAAACCCCATTGAAGCTGGAATTGCGGAACAGCTTATCGGTCAAGTTGCTCAGGGTCGTGCTCCTTTCGGCGCTGGCGGTCGGCGTCGTCCTCAGTTGCGCGCAGATCGTCTACGACACCTACAAGACCCGCCAGGCCGTCAACAACGACGCCCAACGCATTCTCGACATGTTCCGCGACCCTTCCACCCAGGCGGTGTACAGCCTCGACCGGGAAATGGGCATGCAGGTGATGGAAGGCCTGTTCCAGGATGAGTCAGTGCGCATGGCCTCGATCGGCCACCCCAACGAAACCATGCTCGCGGAAAAGTCCCGCCCGCTGCAGGACATGTCGATGCGCTGGCTGACCGACCTGATCCTCGGCCAGGAGCGCACCTACACCACCCAACTGGTCGGCCGTGGCCCATACAGCGAATACTACGGCGACCTGAGCATCACCCTCGATACGTCGTCCTACGGCGAAGATTTCCTGATCAATGCAGTGATCATCTTCATATCCGGCGTGCTGCGCGCCCTGGCCATGGGCCTGGTGCTCTATCTGGTGTACCACTGGCTGTTGACCAAGCCGCTGTCGAAGATCATCGAGCACCTGACCCAGATCAACCCTGACCGCCCCAGCCAGCACCAGATCCCGCTGCTCAAGGGCCACGAGAAGAACGAGCTGGGCCTCTGGGTCAACACCGCCAACCAGCTGCTGGCCTCGATCGAGCGCAACACCCACCTGCGCCACGAAGCCGAGAACAGTTTGCAGCGCATGGCCCAGTACGATTTCCTCACCGGCCTGCCCAACCGCCAGCAACTGCAGGCGCAGCTCGACAAGATTCTCGCCGACGCCGGCCGCCTGCAACATCGCGTGGCCGTACTGTGCGTAGGCCTGGACGACTTCAAGGGCATCAACGAACAGTTCAGTTACCAGACCGGCGACCAGCTGCTGCTGGCCCTGGCCGATCGCCTGCGCGCGCACAGTGGCCGCCTGGGTGCCCTGGCGCGGCTGGGTGGCGACCAGTTCGCCCTGGTCCAGGCCAATATCGAGCAGCCTTACGAAGCGGCAGAGCTGGCCCAGAGCATCCTCGACGACCTGGAACTGCCATTCGGCCTCGACCACCAGCAGATCCGCCTGCGCGCCACCATCGGCATCACCCTGTTCCCCGAGGACGGTGACAGCACCGAGAAGCTGCTGCAGAAGGCCGAACAGACCATGACCCTGGCCAAGGCCCGCTCGCGCAACCGCTACCAGTTCTACATCGCCAGCGTCGACAGCGAGATGCGCCGCCGCCGCGAGCTGGAAAAGGACCTGCGCGAAGCCCTGCCGCGCAACCAGCTGTACCTGGTCTATCAACCGCAGATCAGCTACCGCGACCACCGCGTGGTCGGCGTCGAGGCCTTGCTGCGCTGGCAGCACCCGGAACTGGGCATGGTCCCGCCCGACCAGTTCATCCCGCTGGCCGAACAGAACGGCAGCATCATCAGCATCGGCGAGTGGGTACTCGACCAGGCCTGCCGGCAATTGCGCGAATGGCATGACCTGGGCTTCAGCGAACTGCGCATGGCGGTCAACCTGTCTACCGTGCAGCTGCACCACAGCGAGCTGCCGCGGGTGGTCAACAACCTGCTGCAGGCCTACCGCCTGCCTCCGCGCAGCCTGGAACTGGAGGTGACCGAAACCGGCCTGATGGAAGACATCAGCACCGCCGCCCAGCACCTGCTGAGCCTGCGCCGCTCCGGGGCGATGATCGCCATCGACGACTTCGGCACCGGTTACTCGTCGCTCAGCTACCTGAAGTCGCTGCCGCTGGACAAGATCAAGATCGACAAGAGCTTCGTTCAGGACCTGCTCGACGACGATGACGACGCCACCATCGTTCGCGCCATCATCCAGCTGGGCAAGAGCCTGGGTATGCAGGTGATCGCCGAAGGCGTGGAAACCGCCGAGCAGGAAACCTACATCATCGCCCAGGGTTGCCACGAGGGTCAGGGCTACCACTACAGCAAGCCGTTGTCGGCCCGCGAACTGACCAACTTCCTCAAACAAGCCCAGCGCAATCAGGTCTCCGCGCTGTAACGCTTGCCCCCCGATTACCGGCCGTGACGCGCATTTACATGAATTGCGCGCCACCCCCTTTACAGCAAATGCAAATCTTTCGCATGATGTTGTCGTTTCGCGTGCCACGGCGCACGGCCTAACCCCTTGGTCCAACCACACGACGCAGGAAAACCAATAATGATTCGTATGCCTCTGGCCTCCGCCAGTCTGCTGGCCATCGCCATCGCTCTCGCCGGTTGCGGCGAAGGCAAGGATGACAAGGCCGCCGCTCCGCAAGCTCAGGCACCTGCTGCTGCCAGCACCACAGCTGCGGCGCCCGGGGCTGTCGACGAAGCGACCGGCAAAGCCGTGGTCAAGCATTACACCGAAATCGTCTACGCCGTGTACAGCGACGCGCTGAGCACCGCCAAGCACTTGCAGAGCGCCGTCGACGCGTTCCTCGCCAAGCCCAACGACGAAACCCTGAAAGCCGCCAAAGAGGCCTGGGTCGCCGCGCGCGTTCCGTACCTGCAGAGCGAGGCGTTCCGCTTCGGCAACACCATCATCGACGACTGGGAAGGCCAGGTGAATGCCTGGCCGCTGGACGAAGGCCTGATCGACTACGTCGACAAGAGCTACGAGCACGCCCTGGGCAACCCGGCAGCCAGCGCCAACATCATCGCCAACACCGAGATCCAGGTGGGCGAAGAGAAGGTCGACGTCAAGGACATCACCCCTGAGAAGCTGGCCAGCCTGAACGAACTGGCAGGTTCCGAAGCCAACGTCGCCACCGGCTACCACGCCATCGAATTCCTGCTCTGGGGCCAGGACCTCAACGGTACCGGCCCAGGCGCCGGCAACCGCCCGGCTTCCGACTACCTGGAAGGCACGGGTGCCACCGGCGGCCACAACGACCGTCGCCGCGCCTACCTGAAGGCGGTCACCGAGCTGCTGGTCAAGGACCTCGAAGAGATGGTCGGCAACTGGGCACCGAACGTCGCCGACAACTACCGCGCCACGCTGGAAGCCGAGCCGGTGGCCGATGGCCTGCGCAAGATGCTGTTCGGCATGGGCAGCCTGTCGCTGGGCGAACTGGCCGGTGAGCGCATGAAGGTCTCGCTGGAAGCCAACTCGCCGGAAGACGAGCAGGATTGCTTCAGCGACAACACCCACTACTCGCACTTCTACGACGCCAAGGGCATCCGCAACGTCTACCTGGGCGAGTACACCCGTGTCGACGGCACCAAGCTGACCGGCCCGAGCCTGTCGTCGCTGGTGGCCAAGGCCGACCCGGCTGCCGACGCCACCCTCAAGGCTGACCTCGAAGCCACCGAAGCGAAGATCCAGGTGATGGTCGACCACGCCCTCAAGGGCGAGCACTACGACCAGTTGATCGCCGCCGACAACGCTGCCGGCAACCAGATCGTGCGCGATGCCATCGCCTCGCTGGTCAAGCAGACCGGCTCGATCGAGCAGGCTGCAGGCAAGCTGGGGATTGCCAACCTGAACCCGGACACCGCCGACCACGAATTCTGATCGGCTGTCCTGGTTCACAAAGAGGCGACCTTCGGGTCGCCTTTTTTCTGTGCCCCGCGAAAGGGCCGGTGAAGTCCATGAAAATGCTGAGATTTCACATCCTTTTCACCCGGGTAATTGCAAATTGCTCTTATTCAAACAACGCTGGCCTGCTAAGCTTGCACGCCGGTTTTTCGTCCACGCCCAGGATTTTGCATGTCCTCGTCGCTGTCCCGATTCCCCCCTCTGCTGCTGGCCCTCGCCCTTGCCGCCTGTGATGACGCCCCGCGTTTCACCCAGGCCGAGCCCGGCGAAGCGCTGTCTGGCGGCCAGGCCACGGTCCAACGCGACGACCGCAAGGCTTTTTCCCTGCCGTCGGCCAACCTCTCGGCCGAGCGGCGCCTGGACTTCGCCGTGGGCAACAGTTTTTTCCGCAGCCCTTGGGTGATCGCCCCTTCCACCACCACCGCGCGTGATGGCCTGGGCCCGTTGTTCAACACCACGGCCTGCCAGAACTGCCACGTGCGCGATGGCCGCGGGCACCCGCCGGAGCCCGACGACAGCAATGCCGTGGGCATGCTGGTGCGCCTGTCGATCCCCGATCAGCCTTACCTGGCCAAGGTGATCGAGCGCCTGGGCGTGGTCCCCGAGCCCGTCTACGGCACCCAGCTGCAGGACATGGCCATCCCCGGCGTGGCGCCGGAGGGCAAGGTGCGGGTTAACTACACCACCCAGACCGTCACCTTCAAGGACGGCCACCCGGTCGAGCTACGCCGCCCGACCCTGCAGATCACCCAGCTTGGCTACGGCCCGATGCACCCCGACACACGCTTCTCGGCCCGTGTCGCCCCGCCGATGATCGGCCTGGGCCTGCTCGAAGCCATCCCCGAAGCCGACATCCTGGCCAACGAAGACCCCGACGACCGCAACCACGACGGTATCCGCGGCCGCGCCAACCGGGTCTGGGACGACGCCCAGGGCAAGACCGTGATCGGCCGCTTCGGCTGGAAGGCCGGGCAACCCAACGTCAACCAGCAGAACGTGCACGCCTTCAACGGTGACATGGGCCTGACCAGCACCTTGCAACCCAAGGACGACTGCACCCCGGCCCAGGTCGACTGCCTGGCCGCGCCCAATGGCGATGGCGAAGGCGACGAGAAGGAAGTCAGCGACAACATCCTGCGCCTGGTCACCTTCTACACCCGCAACCTCGGTGTGCCTGCCCGTCGTGACGTCGGCGCGCCGCAAGTGCTGGCCGGCAAGAACCTGTTCTTCGAGGCCGGTTGCCAGGCCTGCCACATCCCGCAGTTCACCACTGCCGCCAACACCGCCGAAGCGGAGCTGGCCAACCAGCTGATCCGCCCCTACAGCGACCTGCTGCTGCACGACATGGGCCCGGGCCTGGCCGACGAGCGCACCGAATTCGCAGCCAACGGCCAGGATTGGCGGACCCCACCGTTGTGGGGCATAGGCCTGACCGAAACGGTCAGCGGCCACACCCAGTACCTGCACGACGGCCGTGCCCGCAACCTGCTCGAAGCCGTGCTCTGGCACGGCGGCGAAGCGCAGTCGGCGCGCGACCATGTATTGACCTTCAATGCCGAGCAGCGCGCTGCGTTGCTGGCCTTCCTGAACTCACTTTAAAACGCGCAAGGAGCCGGGCATGTTCCGACCCAAACTGTTGTTCACCAGCCTCGCCGCACTCGCCCTGGGTGCCTGCTCGCCGCAGGACCCACAGGCGGTGACTTCCGCCGCCATCGCCAAGCAGGTGATCCTGCCGACCTACAGCCGCTGGGTCGAAGCCGACCGCCAGCTGGCTGCCAGCGCCCTGGCCTACTGTGAAGGCAAGGAAAGCCTGGACACCGCGCGCGCCGACTTCCTCAATGCGCAAAAAGCCTGGGCCGAACTGCAACCGTTGCTGGTAGGCCCGCTGGCCGAAGGCAACCGCGCCTGGCAGGTACAGTTCTGGCCTGACAAGAAGAACCTGGTCGGCCGCCAGGTCGAGCAGCTGGTCAACGGCGACAAGCCGGTCGATGCCGCCGCCCTGGGCAAGGCCAGCGTCGTGGTACGCGGCCTGTCGGCTTACGAGTACATCCTCTTCGACAGCAAGCCGGACATCGCCACTGCCGAGCAGAAAACCCGCTACTGCCCGCTGCTGGTCGCCATCGCCGATCACCAGAAGGTCCTGGCCGAGGACATCCTCAAGACCTGGAACAGCACCGACGGCATGCTGTCGCAGATGACCAAGTTCCCCAACCAGCGCTACGCCGATTCCCACGAGGCGATCGCCGACCTGCTGCGTTCCCAGGTCACCGCCCTGGACACCCTGAAGAAGAAGCTGGGTGCGCCGATGGGTCGCCAGAGCAAGGGCATCCCGCAGCCACTGCAGGCCGAAGCCTGGCGCAGCCATTCCTCGCTGAAGAGCCTGGAAGCCACCCTCAAGGCCTCCCAGGCGGTGTGGGTCGGGGTCGACAACCAGGGCCTGCGCAGCCTGCTGCCCAGCGATCAGAAAGCCCTGGCGCAGAAGATCGACGACGCCTACGCTACGGCGCTCAAGCTGCTGGCCGACAACCAGAAGACCCTCGGCGAGCTGCTCGCCGACGACGCCGGGCAGCAGACCCTCAACCAGTTCTACGATGCCCTCAACGCCGTCCACCGCCTGCACGAAGGCGACCTGGCCAAGGCGCTGAACATCCAGCTGGGCTTCAATGCCAACGACGGTGACTGATGATGCTGCGACGCCAGGCTCTCAAACTCGGTAGCGTATTGCTCAGCGCCCTGACCCTGGGCGGCTGGAGCCTATTTCGCAACAAAGGCAGCGAACCCTTGCTGCTGTCGGCGCGTGACGATGGCGACGGCAAGCACTATGCGGTCGGGTTCCGCCTGGATGGCACCCAGGTGTTCAGCACCCAGGTCGCCCAGCGTTGCCATGCCATCATCAACCACCCCGAGCTGCCGATCGCCCTGTTCGTCGCCCGCCGCCCCGGTACCGAAAGCTACCTGGTCGACCTGCGCGACGGGCGCCTGCTGCAGACCGTCACCTCGCAACCGAACCGGCACTTCTATGGCCATGCGGTGATCCACCAGGGTGGCGAATGGCTGTATGCCACCGAGAACGACACCACCGACCCAGGCCGTGGCGTGCTCGGCGTGTACCGCTTCGAGGGTGAACGCCTGGTGCATACCGGCGAGATCCCGACTCACGGCATCGGCCCCCATGAAGTGGCCTGGCTGCCGGACGGCGAAACCCTGGTCGTGGCCAACGGTGGCATCCGCACCGAGGCCGAGAGCCGGGTCGAGATGAACCTCGATGCCATGGAGCCGAGCCTGGTGCTGATGCAGCGCGACGGCACCCTGCTGAGCAAGGAGACCCTGGCCCAGCAGATGAACAGTGTGCGCCACCTGGCGGTAGGCGACGATGGCACCATCGCTGCCTGCCAGCAGTTCATGGGTGCTGCTGAGGAAACCGCCGAGCTGCTGGCGATCAAGCGCCCGGGCGAGCCGTTCAAGGCCTTCCCGGTGCCGGAGCGCCAGCTGCAATCGATGGCCCAGTACACCGCCAGCGTTGCCATCCACAGCGACCTGCGCCTGGTGGCGCTGACTGCGCCGCGGGCCAACCGCCTGTTCGTCTGGGACCTGGACAGCGGCGCGGTGAAGCTCGATGCACCGATGCCCGATTGCGCCGGGGTCGGGGCGGTCAAGGATGGTTTTGTCGTCACCTCGGGCCAGGGGCGTTGCCGCTTCTACGATTGCCGCAAGGCCGAACTGATCGGGCAACCGATGGACCTGCCGTCCGGGTTCTGGGACAACCATCTGCACCTGGTCTGAAGGCCCATTCGCGGGTTTACCCGCGAAGAGGCCGGCTCAGGCAATCCTCTCCCCCTTCTGCAATACTTCTCTGATCCACACGTGGGCAGGATCGCCCGTTGTCGTGTCTGAACGAATAACAATCACGCATCCAAGGAACCGGACTTATGCTACGCCGCCGCATGCTCATCATGTTGGCTGTCGTTCTGTTGATCGTGCTGGCCCTGGGGGGCTACAAGGGCTTCTCGATCTACCAGCAGATCCAGATGTTCTCCGCGCCCAGGCCGCCCATCACCGTTGCGGCCGCCCCGGCCGAACAACGCCTGTGGCAAGAACGCCTGCCTGCCGTCGGCAGCCTCAAGGCCCTGCAAGGCGTTGAGCTGAGCCTGGAAGTGGAAGGCATCGTCAAAGCCTTGTACTTCGACTCCGGGCAGAAGGTCAAAGCCGGGCAACCGCTGCTGCAGCTCAACGACGACCAGGAAACCGCCCTGCTCGGCACTGCCCAGGCCGACCTGGGGCTGGCCAAGGTCGACTTCGGTCGCGGCAGCCAGCTGGTCGGCGATGCCGCCATCTCCCGCGGCGAGTTCGACCGCCTGTCCTCCCAGTACCGGCGCAATCAGGCAGTGGTCGAACAGCTCAAGGCGCAGAAAATCAAGAAAAGCATCAACGCGCCGTTCAGTGGCACCATCGGCATTCGCCAGGTGGACATCGGCCAGTACCTGGCCGCCGGCACGGTGATCGCCACCTTGCAGGACCTGTCCAGCCTGTACGTCGACTTCAACGTCCCGGAACAGGCATTGCCGCACCTGAGCCTGGGCCAGCAGGTGCTGGTGCAGGTGGCCGCCTACCCCGGCCAGACCTTCCCGGCCAGCCTCAGCGCGATCAACCCCAAGGTCGATGAGAACACGCGCAACCTGCTGGTGCGCGCGACCCTGGCCAACCCGGACGACAAGCTGCTGCCAGGCATGTTCGCCAACCTGCTGATCCTGCTACCCGACCCGCAGCCCCAGGTGGTCGTGCCGGAAAGTGCCATTACCTACACCCTCTACGGCAACTCGGTGTACGTCGCCACGCCGAAGAAGGACAAGGACGGCAACCCGGAAAACGACGATCAGGGCCAGCCGCAGCTCAGCGCCGAACAGCGCACCGTACAGACCGGCGAGCGCCGCGATGGCGTGGTGGTGGTCAGCAAGGGCCTCAAGGCCGGGGAGCAGGTGGTCACCGCCGGGCAGCTCAAGCTGACGCCGGGTGCGGCCATCCGCATTGGCCAGGACAGCGCGCTCAAACCCGAACAGGGCGCCCCGCGCACCGACTGAGCAGGAGGCAGGCATGGCGTTCACCGACCCGTTCATCCGCCGCCCGGTGCTGGCCAGCGTGGTCAGCCTGCTGATCCTGCTGCTCGGCTTCCAGGCCTGGAACAAGCTGCAGATCCGCCAATACCCGAAAATGGAAAACGCCCTGATCACGGTGACCACCGCCTACCCCGGGGCCAACGCCGAGACCATCCAGGGCTACATCACCCAGCCGCTGCAACAGAGCCTGGCCAGTGCCGAAGGCATCGACTACATGACCTCGGTCAGCCGCCAGAACTTCTCGGTGATTTCCATCTACGCGCGCGTCGGCGCCGACAGCGACCGTCTGTTCACCGAGCTGCTGGCCAAGGCCAACGAGGTGCGCAACCAGCTGCCGCAGAACGCCGAAGACCCGGTCCTGAGCAAAGAGGCCGCCGACGCCTCGGCACTGATGTACATCAGCTTCTACAGCAAGGAGATGAGCAACCCGCAGATCACCGATTACCTGTCGCGGGTGATCCAGCCCAAGCTTGCTACCTTGCCAGGCATGGCCGAGGCGGAAATCCTCGGCAACCAGGTGTTCGCCATGCGCATCTGGATCGACCCGGTGAAGCTGGCAGGTTTCGGCCTGTCGGCCACCGACGTCACGGATGCCGTGCGCCGCTACAACTTCCTCTCCGCTGCCGGTGAAGTAAAAGGCGAGTACGTCGTCACCAGCATCAACGCCAGCACCGAGCTGAAATCGGCCGAAGCCTTTGCTGCGCTGCCGCTCAAGGTGTCCGGTGACAGCCGCGTGCTGCTGGGTGACGTGGCGCGCGTGGAGATGGGCGCGGAAAACTACGACACGGTCAGCTCGTTCGATGGCACGCCATCGGTCTACATCGGCATCAAGGCCACCCCGGCGGCCAACCCGCTGGACGTGATCAAGGAAGTGCGGCGCATCATGCCCGAGCTGGAAAGCCAGCTGCCGTCGGCGCTGAAGGTATCGATCGCCTACGACGCCACGCTGTTCATCCAGGCCTCCATCGACGAAGTGATCAAGACCCTCGGCGAAGCGGTGCTGATCGTCATCGTGGTGGTGTTCCTGTTCCTTGGTGCCCTGCGCTCGGTACTGATCCCGGTGGTGACCATTCCGCTGTCGATGATCGGCGTGCTGTTCTTCATGCAGATGATGGGCTACTCGCTGAACCTGCTGACGCTGCTGGCGATGGTGCTGGCCATCGGCCTGGTGGTGGACGATGCCATCGTGGTGGTGGAGAACATTCACCGGCACATGGAGGAAGGCAAGTCACCCTTCGATGCGGCCCTGGAAGGCGCGCGGGAAATCGCCATGCCGGTGGTGTCGATGACCATCACCCTCGCGGCGGTATACGCCCCCATCGGTTTTCTTACCGGGCTTACCGGTGCACTGTTCAAGGAATTCGCCCTGACCTTGGCCGGGGCAGTGGTGATATCCGGGATCGTCGCCCTGACCCTGTCGCCGATGATGTGCGCCCTGCTGCTGCGCCAGGAGCAGAACCCCAGCGGCCTGGCCCATCGGCTCGACGTGCTGTTCGAAGGCCTCAAGGTGCGTTACCAGCGCCTGCTGCACGCCACCCTCGACAGCCGCCCGGTGGTGCTGGTGTTCGCCGTGATCATCCTGTGCCTGATCCCGGTGCTGCTCAAGTTCACCCAGAACGAGCTGGCACCCAACGAGGACCAGGGTGTGATCTTCATGATGAGCAGCTCGCCACAGCCGGCCAACCTCGACTACCTGAACGCCTACACCGACCAGTTCACGCCGCTGTTCAAGCGCTTCCCCGAGTACTACTCGTCGTTCCAGATCAACGGTTTCAACGGCGTACAGAGCGGCATCGGTGGCTTCCTGCTCAAGCCCTGGAACGAACGCCAGCGCACGCAGATGGAGCTGCTACCGCTGGTGCAGGCCAAGCTGGAGCAGGTAGCCGGGCTGCAGATCTTCGGTTTCAACCTGCCGTCGCTGCCGGGTACCGGCGAAGGCCTGCCGTTCCAGTTCGTGATCAACACTGCGGGTGACTACCCTGCCCTGCTGGAAGTCGCTCAGCGGGTCAAGAAACGGGCACAGGAATCGGGCAAGTTCGCCTTCCTCGACATCGACCTCGCGTTCGACAAACCCGAGGTGGTCGTCGACATCGACCGGGCCAAGGCGGCGCAGATGGGCGTGTCCATGGATACGCTGGGCAGCACCCTGGCCACCTTGCTGGGCGAGGCCGAAATCAACCGTTTCACCCTCGAGGGCCGCAGCTACAAGGTGATTGCCCAGGTCGAGCGGCCCTATCGGGACAACGCCGGCTGGCTGAACAACTACTACGTGAAGAACGAGCAAGGGCAGCTGCTGCCCTTGTCGACACTGATCACCCTCAGTGACCGCGCCCGCCCCCGCCAGCTCAACCAGTTCCAGCAGCTGAACTCGGCGATCATCCAGGGGGTGCCGATGGTCAGTATCGGCGAGGCGTTGCAGACGGTGCGCGACATCGCCCGGGAAGAAGCACCGGAGGGCTTTGCCTTCGACTATGCCGGGACGGCGCGCCAATACGTGCAAGAGGGCAGCGCCCTGTGGGTGACCTTCGGCCTGGCACTGGCGATCATCTTCCTGGTACTGGCCGCGCAATTCGAAAGCTTCCGCGACCCGCTGGTGATTCTGGTGACCGTGCCCTTGTCGATCTGTGGCGCGCTGCTACCGCTGTTCCTGGGCATTTCCAGCATGAACATCTACACCCAGGTAGGGCTGGTGACGCTGATCGGCCTGATCAGCAAGCACGGCATCCTGATCGTCGAGTTCGCCAACCAGTTGCGCGAGGAAAAGGGCTTGAGCGCGCGCCAGGCCATCGAGGAAGCGGCCGCCATTCGCCTGCGGCCGGTGCTGATGACCACGGCGGCGATGGTGTTCGGCATGGTGCCGCTGATCCTGGCGACCGGGGCCGGCGCGGTGAGCCGGTTTGATATCGGCACGGTGATTGCCACCGGGATGTCGATCGGGACCTTGTTTACCCTGTTCGTGCTGCCGTGCATCTACACCTTGCTGGCACACAAATCGGCTGCCAAGGAAACGGTTGCAGCCTGATCAGACTATCCCAAAAACAAAGGCCTCGCGTTTGCGAGGCCTTCATCTTGCTCAAGCTGTATCAGCCAAACGGCCGTAGCCCCTGGCGCATGCCGAAGAGGAACAACAGCAGGTCCTGGTCCGGTTCGGCCTTGTTCTGCTGTGCCTTGACCTCATGCGGCACCGCACACTGGCCTGCCTTGCTGAATACCACAGGCCGCGGCTCTTCCCAGGCAGCTACCGCCGCCGTGGTCACAGCCAACCCAGCCACCAGGAACAAAGCTCGAGCTATTTCTAGTTTCATCGCCCTAACCCTTTGACAGCGCTGCCAAACGCCATCTGGTAAAAATAGAGCAGCGTTTGCCATTCCGTGTCATTTAGCGACGAGTGGCGGCGCAGCTGGCGCAGGTCGTTACCCGCAGCGCGCTGACAGCTGATGCGTCGTCGGCACTTTTCCAGGTCCAGGAGTGCTACCTCGACACGGGCCTGCTCACCCTCGCCGATGACCTTGATAAAGACGTGCTTGCCATACAGGCAGCCATGCTGCCAATGCCCCAGGTGCATGCGCGCCAGGTTGTCGGCCAGGTCCTTGAGCATGCGTTCATGCACGACTTGTGGATAGCGCTCGCGCGCGCCTTCGGCGTGCCACGTGTCGAGCTCGACAAAGCCATCCAGCGCCTCGCTGACCAGCAACGCGCGCCATTGGTGCTCGGGATCACGCTCGGCACCACAAAACACGATGCGCGGCACACGCACACCCAGTTGCTCGAAGCTGTTCAGTGCATCGAGCTCGCGCAATACGGTCGGCCTGCCGAATGGGTGCAACAGGCTGCGATAGATGTGGCCGACCTGACGCTTGGCATACAGCACCTTGCCGTTGCCATCGCTCAGCCGTTGCACACCACTTTCACCACCGCGCCGCTGGTTGGGTTCCTCGACCCATTCGCCCTGCTGGCGCCAGTAATAATCGAACCGCGACTCCCCATTTTGGGCTACAGCCATCAAACACTACCCCTTACGCAATACATATACCCGCCACATGGCATAGAACGGCAGGAAGTCGAGGTGTTCCTGGATTCTGAAGCCGGCGGCCTTGAATTCTGCTTCGACCGTTTCTGCTGGTAACACGAAACGGTTCTGATAGCTGCCCTGTTCGGCCTTGGCACTGCGCTTTTTCTCGAGTTTCTGGCGGCGCCAGGCCTTGAAGTTACCGTCCACCCACAATGACAGGATTACACTGTCACGGCTAACCCTTTGAAACTCGTCAAGAATGGTCTTGCGGTGAGCCGCTTCGCCAATATGGTGGAACAGCCGCATGCAGAAGATGCTGTCGACCGAATTATCCGGCAAATCGATCGCGAAAGCAGATGTCTGCAAAGGCCGTACCCGCGCCACCACTTCTGGCGGTTGGGCGGCACAGGCGGTCTGGATCATCGCTTCAGAATTGTCGGCACCGATGATTACCCGGTTCGGCTTTTCCGCCAGCAGCGGCCAGAAACGGCCTGCGCCGCAGGGCAGGTCGAGGACCAGACCCGGTTCTCCGGCCAACGCCAAGGCACGACGGGCCAGTTGCTCGTCACGCTGGTGGGACAGGCGTCGAGCCAGCCCATCCTGGTGTTTGAGGAAGTACTCCTTGGCATGTTGCTGGTCGTACTTCTCGGAAAATTCGAGTTTGATCGGGCTGCGCATCGAGTGGCTCCTGTCTCCAATGCGCATACCTTAGGTAACAAATCGTAGGAAACAGGTCATGCCAATGTGAAAATAATGTCATCAAACTGCAGGAATGTTTCATCTTATTACTGAGTGGGATCGGTCTTCTCCGCGCTCTGGCTCAGGTCTACCTGGAAGCGACAGCCATGCGGTGCCGTCGAAGTCAGTGTCACCCGCCAGCCCTGGTCATCGCAGATCCGCTGCACCAGCGACAGGCCCAGGCCCAGGCCCTCGCCACGCCGCTCCTCGCCACGCACGAAGGGCTGGAACATCGCCTCGCGCTTCTCCTCCGGGATACCCACGCCACTGTCTTCGACACTGAAACCGTTGAGCTCCAGGCTCAGGCGGATGTAACCGCTATCGGTGTAATGCGCAGCGTTGCGCAGCAAGTTGCCCATCACCGAGTGCAGGAAGGTGGCGTTGTACAGCAATGGGCCTGCACTGGCCTGGCCATCGAAATAGAGTGCCAGGCCCTTCTGCTCGATGGTATCGCGCCACACCCCGACCAGGTCGTCGGCGACTTCGCGCAGGGTTGCCTGGGATGCCACCGCACCCTGGTCGCGCTGGGCGCGGGCGAGCATCAGGAAGGTCTTGACCAGCTCGCGCATCTCTTCCGTGGCACGGGCGATGCGTTCCACCTGGCTGCGCGCGCGGGTATCCAGATTGGGGTTTTCCATCAGCAGTTCGCACGAGGTGGCCAGCACCATCAGCGGTGTACGCAGCTCATGGCTGACATCGCTGGTGAACAAGCGTTCGCGGGTCAGCGCATCGCGCAGCCGGCCCAGGGTGTCGTCGAACGCCACCGCCAACTGGCCGACCTCATCGGCCGCGTAGTCCGGTGCCAGCGGTGGCGCCAGGCCAAGCAACTGATCGCGATGACGAACCTGTCGCGCCAGGCGGATGACCGGTGCCATCACCCTGCGCGCCAGCAGCCAGCCAAGCACCACCGCCAGCACCAGGCTGAGCACGAAGCCCACCACCACAACGGCAAACAGCACGCGCTCGCGCTCTTCGAAGTCGCTCTGGTCCTGCAGCAGCACATAGCGTCGACCGTCGACGATCTCGACCATCGCGTGGTAGGACAGCTGGTCGCGAAACACCTCATGGAAGCCGACATCGAGGTGGCGCAGGTCCTTGGGCAGCTCGAAATCATCGCGCCCGCCACTGAAGTAGAACAGCTGGTCAGGCCGTGGCCGGTGGCTCCAGTCACTGACGCTGTCCATGCGCAGCAGGCGCTGCAGGTCGCCACCGAGCACCGATGAAATCAGGCGCTCCTCGACCAGGTGCACGGTGGCGACGATACCGAAGGCGAAGGCGCCGGCCACCAGCGCGCTCATCAACGCAAAGGCGATGATGATGCGCTGGGCAAGGCTTTGCTTAAACTCCATCGCGGCCCTCGGCGAGGCGATAGCCGACGCCATGGACGGTATGCAGCAGGGGTTTTTCGAACGGTTTGTCGATCACCTGGCGCAGCTGGTGCACATGGCTGCGCAGGCTGTCGCTGTCGGGGCAGTCATCGCCCCACAGGGCTTCTTCCAGCACTTCGCGGCGCAGCACGTGCGGGCTTTTCTGCATCAGTACGGCCAGCAGCTTGAGGCCGACCGGGTTGAGTTTGAGCAGGCGGCCCTGGCGGGTCACTTCGAGGGTATCGAGGTCGTAGCTCAGGTCCGCGACCTGCAGGGTGCGGCGCCCGCCGCCCTGAGCCCGGCGCAGCACCGCTTCGATGCGCGCGGCCAATTCAGACAGGGCAAAGGGTTTGAGCAGGTAATCATCGGCACCGGAGCGGAAGCCCTGCAGGCGATCGTCCAGTTGGTCGCGGGCCGTGAGCATGATCACCGGGGTATCACGGCGGGCATCCTCGCGCAGGCGCTTGCACAGGGTATAGCCATCGATACCGGGCAGCATGATGTCGAGCACGATCAGGTCGTAATGCTCGGTGGCGGCCAGGTGCAGGCCCGAGAGGCCGTCCTGGGCGCAGTCGACGGTGTAGCCTTTCATGCCCAGGTAATCGGCAAGGTTGGCAAGAATATCGCGGTTGTCTTCAACCAAAAGAATACGCATCGGGTTCTCCTGTGCGGCGCTTCGCTAGGGTGCGCGGCAGGCGCAGCTTAAGGCCATCGCCGGTACTGTGCCAGCCCCAGGGCAAATTCAGCGAACTTGACAGTTTTTTCACTGATCCTTCACGGACAGAGGATAGCGGGCGCACGACAATGCCCGGTCTTTTTACCCCCTGGAGTCGTCATGCAACAACGCACTCGTCCGCGTCCGATCAACCTCTGGCTGTACCTGGGCATTCCACTGGCTGTCGCTGCGGCCCTGCTCCTGCTGGAACTGACCTCGGTCGACATGGACGTCGCCAACCTGTTCTTCGACCCCGCCGCCGGGCAGTTCATCGGCCGTCACAGTTACCTGCTGGAAACCGTCATGCATGACCGGGTCAAGCAAGGCGTGATCCTGCTCGGGCTGATTTCGCTGGGTGCGTTCGCCTCGAGCTTCTTCTGGAAGCGCCTGTTCGGCTGGCGCCGCGAGCTGGGTTGCCTGGTGCTGGCGCTGGGGCTGTCGACGGCCTTCGTCACGCCGTTGAAGAAGGTGACCCAGGTGCAATGCCCGTGGAGCCTGACCCAGTTCGGCGGCAAGGAAACCTACAGCGAACTGCTCCAGCATCGCCCGGCCACCGACAAGCCGGGGCTGTGCTGGCCGGGCGGGCATGCGGCCACCGGGTTCTGCCTGTTCGGCCTGTTCTTCATGCTGCGTGACCGCCGGCCGAAGCTGGCGCGGGTGGCGTTCGCGGTGGCCCTGGTGGCCGGCTCGGCGCTGGGGCTGGGGCGGATGCTGCAGGGCGCGCACTTCCTGTCACATAACCTGTGGACGGCGGTGTTCTGCTGGTTGATCGGCCTGGGCTCGTATTACCTGGTGCTGTATCGCAAGGGCATCGTCGAGGCGTCAGCCGTCGAGCAGCGCGTCGCCTGATAGAGTGGCTGCTAAACGAAAAAGCCCCGCACTAGGCGGGGCTTTTTCTTGGTGCAGGGGGTAAGGCTGGCTTACATCATGCCGCCCATGCCACCCATGCCGCCCATGTCTGGCATGCCGCCGCCAGCTGGAGCTTCGCTCGGGGCATCAGCAATCATGGCTTCGGTGGTGATCATCAGACCGCCGATCGAAGCTGCGGCTTGCAGAGCCGAACGAGTGACCTTGGCTGGGTCGAGGATACCCATCTCGATCATGTCGCCGTATTCGCCGGTAGCGGCGTTGTAGCCGAAGTTGCCCGAACCTTGCTTGACCTTGTCAGCAACAACGCTTGGCTCGTCGCCGGCGTTGGCAGTGATCTGGCGCAGCGGAGATTCAACAGCGCGACGCAGCAGGGCGATACCGACGTTCTGGTCTTCGTTGTCGCCTTTGAGGTCAACGATGGCAGCCAGGGCGCGAACCAGGGCCACACCACCGCCAGGCACCACGCCTTCTTCGACGGCTGCACGGGTAGCGTGCAGGGCGTCTTCAACGCGGGCTTTCTTCTCTTTCATTTCAACTTCGGTGCCAGCACCGACCTTGATCACGGCAACACCGCCAGCCAGCTTGGCCAGACGCTCTTGCAGCTTCTCACGGTCGTAGTCCGAAGAGGTTTCTTCGATCTGGGCACGGATCTGCTTGACGCGTGCTTCGATGTCGGCGTCAACGCCAGCACCGTCGATGATGGTGGTGTTTTCCTTGGACAGGATGACGCGCTTGGCGTTACCCAGGTGCTCCAGGGTGGTGGTTTCCAGGGTCAGGCCGATTTCTTCGGAGATGACCTGGCCGCCGGTCAGGACGGCGATGTCCTGCAGCATGGCCTTGCGGCGGTCGCCGAAGCCCGGTGCCTTGACCGCAGCAACCTTGACGATGCCGCGCATGTTGTTGACCACCAGGGTAGCCAGGGCTTCGCCTTCAACGTCTTCGGCAACGATCAGCAGTGGGCGACCGGCCTTGGCAACGGCTTCCAGAACTGGCAGCAGCTCACGGATGTTGGAGATTTTCTTGTCAACCAGCAGCAGCAGCGGGCCTTCCAGCTCGGCTACCATGGTGTCTGGCTTGTTGATGAAGTACGGCGACAGGTAGCCACGGTCGAACTGCATGCCTTCTACGACGGACAGTTCGTTTTCCAGGCCCGAGCCTTCTTCAACGGTGATCACGCCTTCTTTACCGACTTTTTCCATGGCTTCGGCGATGATTTCACCGATGGAGCTGTCGGAGTTGGCGGAGATGGTGCCTACCTGGGCGATGGCCTTGGAGTCGGCGCATGGCTTGGACAGGTTCTTCAGCTCGGCGACAACGGCGGCGGTGGCCTTGTCGATGCCGCGCTTCAGGTCCATCGGGTTCATGCCGGCAGCGACGGCTTTCAGGCCTTCGTTGACGATGGCCTGAGCCAGAACGGTAGCGGTGGTGGTGCCGTCACCGGCAGCGTCGTTGGCCTTGGAAGCAACTTCCTTGACCAGCTGGGCGCCCATGTTTTCGAAGGCGTCTTTCAGCTCGATTTCTTTGGCGACGGAAACGCCGTCCTTGGTGATGGTCGGAGCGCCGAAGCTCTTGGCCAGCACCACGTTACGGCCTTTCGGGCCGAGGGTCGCTTTTACCGCGTCAGCCAGAACGTTGACACCAACCAGCATTTTCTTACGAGCGGAATCGCCGAATTTTACGTCTTTAGCAGCCATGATCGTTTAATCCTTGAAAATCTTTGGAGTAACGGGAAGTCGGGGAAAATCAGCCTTCTACAACGGCGAGGATTTCGTTCTCGGCCATGACCAGCAGGTCTTCGCCATCGACTTTCACGGTGTTGCTGCCCGAGTAAGGGCCGAAAACCACTTTGTCACCGACTTTAACGGCCAGCGCACGGACTTCGCCGTTTTCCAGAACGCGACCGGTGCCAACAGCAACGACTTCGCCGCGGTTTGGTTTTTCAGCGGCCGAACCCGGCAGGACGATACCGCCAGCGGTTTTCGATTCTTCTTCGCTGCGACGGATGACTACGCGGTCATGCAGAGGACGAAGCTTCATTGTCGATCTCTCCCAAATAGTGGTTTTCATCGGCCGGTACGAAACCGGCGGGTTAATGCAATCCGGCGTTGCCGGGGGTGGCCCGCAAAGGGCGAACCACCTGTGTCATGACTGGTGTTGCCACCAGAAACCTTGCGGTGACCACATACATGAGGCCGCCATATTCAATTACAAGGCTTGATATGCAAAATTTTTCAGCCGGTTGAAAAAGACCGGGGCCGCTTGTGCGGCCCCGGGGGTTACAGGTCTGACTATTTGTCGCGGCGCTCGTACTCGCCTTCGATCACGTTCGGGCGATGGCCGCTATCACGCGGCTGCGCCTGGAACGGGTCGTCCTGGAACGCGCGCTGGCGCAGGGTCTGGGCTTCAGCGCGTTCGCGCATCTTGCGCGCCGCCAGATGGCGGGTGAACGGCAGCAGGCACAGCAGGCCCAGCACGTCACTGATGAAGCCTGGCAGCAGCAGCAAACCGCCACCCACGGCCAGCATCAGGCCCTGGAACATGTCCTCGGCGGGCAGTTCGCCACGCTGCAGGCTTTCACGGGCACGCAAGGCCGTGGCGAGGCCCGCCACACGGACCACCAGCACACCCAGGGCGGAACCGGCGATGATCAGCAGCAACGCCGGGAAGAAACCGATGGCGCCAGCAACCTTGACGAAGACGAACAGCTCCAGCACCGGAAACAGTAGAAACAGCAGTAGAAAAGCACGCATCAAAGCATTCCTCGTCGGAAGAGACCCTTCCTGTAAGACCTACAGATGGATGCGTGCGCTCAGGATTTCAAGCCTCGACTTCAGTCGCAGTCGGCCATTGGTCGGCGCGCGCCAGCAGAACCAGGGCTTCGCGGACTTGTGTCGGCGTGTTGCAAGGAGCTGGGAAAGGCAACCAGTAGATGCCTTGGCCGATGCGCAGGTGCATGCCTTCGCTGTCGATGCCGACCATCTGCGCCGGTACGCTACGCGGCAGGTCGCTCAGGTCGACGTAATGGGCGATGGCATTGGCATGGTCGCTGTTCATGTGCTCGATCATGCTCGACTCGGCCTTGCCCGCAAAGGGATTGGCCAGGGTTACCTGGTCGAGCCAGTGGATCGCACCGAAACCGCCGATGTAGCGATGGCGCACCGGCTGCAAGACCCAGAAGTCGAAATCATGGGCCTTGTGGTAGTTGGCGGCATCGGGGAAGAAGCGGTAGTAGCGCTCGGCCGCCGCCTCGATGGTGGCCTCCTCGACCAGCTTGTGCGCCTCGGCCATGACCGTCAGGCGGCCGACGGCCTGCACGTCCTCGGCCTCACGCTCACCCACCAGCAGCGAGCACTTGGGGTCCTTGAGCAGGTTGTGGGTGTGCTGGGCGATGCGGCTGATCAGGATCAGCGGGTTGCCCTCGGCATCCAGGCAGTACGGCACCACCGAACCGAACGGGAAGCCGGGCATGGATTTGGAATGGGTCGAAAGTACGCCGCGGTATTCCTTGAGCAGCAGTTCCCGGGCGGGGCGGATGGCGTTGGTACTCACTGAAGGCGGCTCCTGGATGCGAACTGGATGGGTGACAAGATAAGCATTATCAGATCCAGTGCCAATGGGGCCGCTATGCGGCCCCGGCGATCTACCAGGTCACACCGAAGCCGGCGGTGTAACGGGTCTTGTCCAGGTCGCTGTCCCGCGTTCCGGTGATGATGTCCTTCTCCGCCTTGAGGTTGAGCGAGGCCCATTCGGTGACCTTGTAGCGCAGCCCCACCTCGGCATCCAGCGCGTAGTCGGCTACGCCACCCAGCGGTTTGGCGAACTCGCCATTGGTGAACAGCTGGACGTTCTTGCCGATCAGGTAGCGGGTGTAGTCCCACTTCACCGCCGCCGAGTAGAAGTTGTCCTTGGCACCGTCCTGGTATTCGAAGTCGGTACGGTTGATCAGCGAGCCCAGCGAGAACGCGCCCAGCTCATCGTCCCAGAACTGGTAGCCAGGGCCGGTACCGACCGTGCGCTGGCGGGACAGGTCTTCGATGCGGTCGCGCTTGTACTCCATGCGCCCCTGCCAGAACCACTTCTCGGTGATGAAGCGGTCGAGCGCGTACTCGGCGCTCCAGTTGTCGGTGGTGGTGACGTCGTCCTTGGATTCGCGGTTGTACTCGCCTTCGGCATTGTGCCGCCAGCGGCCGTGGCGGGCGGTGGTCTTGAAGTCGATGTCGTAGTCGTCGCTGTCGGTCTCGGCGCGCTTGTAGTCCATGGCCACGTCGACATTGCCCTTCCAGATGAAGTCCTCAACCAACGGTTTGGGCTTCATGATCTGCTGGACACTGGCCAGGTCGACCGTCTTTGGCGCATCGCCATTGGCCAGAGTCACCTTGCCCGGCTCGGCGGCCTTGAGCGACTTGGCCTTTTCGCCGCTGTAGGCGTCCTGCTTGACTAGCAGTTCCTGGTCGCTTTCCAGGGTCTGGACCTGTTTCCAGTCCAGCGAGATCGAGCCGCCATACGGGGTTTCCAGCAGCAACTTGCCACCGTCGAATACACGGATCTTGCCGCTGAGCCGATCGCCGTTCTTCATCCACACGGTGTCGGCGAACGCCGGGGCGGCACTCAGGGCGGTCAACAGGCAAAGCAAGGATCTAGAATACATAAGCGCGCTACAGGTTCGATTTGACGAAAAAAGCCGGGCATTATCCAGATACCAACGACCAGAGCAAGGACAGACCCAGGAGCATGCCGTTGAGTTCAACTCTCATTTGCCGCGACCATTCATCCGGTTTCATCCCAGCCCAGGGCTGCCCCGATGTCTGAGGGTCATGAGCACACGCTGGCATCGCCCGAAGCCCGACGAACGGCGCTGTATTCGGTGCTTGGCCAGGTCCCCGAGGGCAAGGTGGTCAGTTACGGCGAGCTCGCCGAGCTGGCGGGACTTGGCCGGGCGGCACGCTGGGTCGGGCGCACCCTTGGGCAGTTGCCCGCCGATACGCGCCTGCCCTGGCACCGGGTACTCGGCGCTGGCGGGCGGCTGAGCCTGGCGCAGGGCACCCCTTCGGGCGATGAACAGCGCGCCAGACTGCGCGCAGAGGGTGTGAATGTGGCCAATAATCGTGTGGATATGACGCGCCATGGCTGGCGCCCAATGGAGCACAGCGGTTAGAGTGCGCGCTTTGTTTTCGAAAATTTGAGGCAGATGTTGGCCCATGCCCCGTAAAACCTGGCGCGCTGCGCTCGCTGCCTATGCCAGCCCGTCAACCTTGGTACTTTTGCTGCTGGGCTTCGCCGCCGGCCTGCCCTACATGCTGGTGTTCTCGACCCTGTCGGTGTGGCTGCGCGAAGCTGGCGTGGCCCGTGAAACCATTGGCTACGCCAGCCTGATCGGCCTGGCCTATGCCTTCAAATGGGTCTGGTCACCCCTGCTCGACCAGTGGCGCCTGCCGCTGCTTGGCGGCCTCGGGCGCCGGCGCTCGTGGCTGTTGCTGTCGCAATCGCTGGTGGTGATCGGCCTGGTCGGCATGAGCCTGTGCGACCCGCAGCAGCACCTTTCCTGGCTGATCGCCCTGGCGGTGCTGGTGGCCTTTGCCTCGGCCACCCAGGACATCGCCGTCGATGCCTATCGCCTGGAGATTGCCGACGACCAGCGCCAGGCGGCCCTCGCGGCCAGCTACATGGCCGGTTACCGGGTTGCCGCCCTGCTCGCGACCGCAGGTGCACTGTTCTTCGCCGAATGGTTCGGTTCCACTGGCTTCAGCTACCTGCACAAGGCCTGGGCCGGCACCTACGTGCTGTTCGGCGTGATGATGCTGCCAGCGCTGTTCACCACCCTGGTGATGCGTGAGCCACCGGTACCGTTGCGCACCCAGTTGTCGGCTGCGCGTTATGGCCTGATGCATCAGATGGCCTCGGTGTTCGTGCTGATCATCCTGCTGGTGTCAGTACCGGCCAGCTTCACCCAGATGTTCAACACCGGCTGGTCGAGCGTCATTTCCGGCGCTGCGACGCCACTCGACCTGCTGCTCGAAGACCGTGCCTTCCTGCGCCTGATCCTCTACGTGCTGCTGACCTGGGCCTGCCTTTCGAGCATGGGCCGGCGTGGCCTGGCCCCGGTGCTGACACCGGTGCACGACTTCATCGCCCGCTATCGCTGGCAGGCGCTGCTGCTGCTGGGGCTGATCGCCACCTATCGCATGTCGGACACGGTCATGGGCGTGATGGCCAACGTGTTCTACATCGACATGGGCTTCACCAAGGACCAGATCGCCAGCGTCAGCAAGGTCTTCGGCCTGATCATGACCCTGGTCGGTGCCGGCGTCGGCGGCTTGCTGATCGTACGGTTCGGCATCCTGCCGATCCTGTTCATCGGCGGCGCAGCCTCGGCGGCCACCAACATCCTGTTCCTGATGCTGGCCGACATGGGGCCTAACCTGGAAATGCTGGTGGTGACCATTTCGCTGGACAACTTCAGCTCGGGCCTGGCCACCTCGGCGTTCGTCGCCTATCTGTCGAGCCTGACCAACCTGAAGTTCTCGGCCACGCAGTATGCGCTGCTCAGCTCGATCATGCTGTTGCTGCCGCGCCTGATCGGCGGCTATTCAGGGGTGATGGTGGAGAAGTACGGGTATCACGATTTCTTCCTGATCACTGCACTGTTGGGTGTGCCCACGCTGATCCTGATCGCGCTGCACTGGCGCCAGGAAGTGAGCCGGGGAAAGCAGGTGCCGGTGGATAACCCGGCGACCGAGCAGCCCTGATAGCGTTCTACAGCCTGTACCGACCTCTTCGCGGGTTCACCCGCGAAGAGGTCGGTACATCCAACAGAATTTATTGAGCGACAGCCCCTTCCCCAGGCCGCCCGCCTACCACGAACCACAAAGGCCACAGCGCCAAGGCACCCGCCACACCTGCTGCCAGGGCAAAGTGCAGCAAGCTCTCCCCTGCCCCGATCATCGCCAATACCGCACCACCCAGCCCCAGCAAGGCAATGGTGATCATCCCCAGCATCGCCGATACCAACCCCTTGCTCTGCTCGCTGGCGAACAGCGTCATGCGGTACAGCACCGCATTGGCCACGCCCAGCCCCAACGCATACAGCGACATGCCGGCGACCACACTGGTTACCGTCGGCCACAGCCAGGTCGCCAGCACCATCAGGCACAGGCCGGCCAGGTACGGCCCCAGCGCGCCGCGCACAAGGGCCGGCAGCGGGTAACGGTCGGCGATCCGGTTGATGATCAGGTTACCCAGGATCAGCCCGCCGAACACCGGCAACTGCCACAGCGCATATTCCATCGTGCTCAGCCCCTCATCGTGGATCAGCAGCACTGGCGAAAGGCCGATCCAGCCAATCAGCGGCAGCCCGACCAGGCCCAACGCGGCACTGCCGGCGACGAACTTGCGGTTGGCCAGCAGCTGGCCGTAACCGGCAAGCAGCGGCAGCAGGTGGATTGGGGTAAACGGCAGGCGTGAGCCATCACGACGCTCCACACCGAGGGTTTCCGGCATCAGCCGATGCAGCAGCAGCCAGCACAGCACTGCTCCGACGGCGAAGGCCAGGAACAGCCAGCGCCAGTCCAGCCACTGCAGCATGAGGGTCCCGACCAGCGGCCCAAGCAACGGCGACAGCAAGGCGATATTGGCCAGCAACGCCATCATGCGCACCGCGTCCGCTTCGCTGAACGACTCGTTCAGCGCTGGGTAGCTGACCGTCACCACGAAGCCCAGGCCGATGCCCTGCAGCAGGCGCAGCAGGTTGAACAGGCCCATGTCCTGCACCCAGTAGGTGGCCAGGCAGGCAACGCCGAAGAACGCGCAGCCGGCCAGCAGCAGCGGGCGGCGACCATAGCGGTCGGCCAGCGGGCCGATCAGCCATTGCAGCACCACGCCACCGAGCAGGTACAGGTTGAGCGCGTGGGGAATGTACTCGGGGCTGGCGTTCAGCTGCTCGACCACCACCGGCATGGCCGGCATCACGGCGTCGCTGGCCAGGTAGGTGAGCAGCTCGAACAGGGCCAGGGTCAGGCCGAACAGCAGGGCCCGAAGAGGCGTGATGTAGAGCAGTGGTTTCATGATGGCGTATCGGGTGCAGGCAGGAGGGGACAGGCTATATGCCAGAAATGGCGAGGGATTGCTGTGAACAAGTGTAAGGGGGCTGAAAAGACTGGGGCCGCTTTCGCGGCCCCGGTCTGGCATCACTGCGCTGCAGTTTCCTGCACCACGCGGATCACCCGCTGCGGGAACGGAATGTCGATCCCTTCGGCCTTCAACCGGTCACGGGCATGCTCGTTGAGCATGAACATCACGTCCCAGTAATCGGAGGTCTTGGTCCACAGGCGCAGCGACACGGTGATCGAGCTGTCGCCCAGGGTCGAGACGACCGCCTGCGGAGCAGGGTCCGCCAGCACGCGCGGGTCCTGCGCCAGCTCCAGCAGCACCTGGCGGGCCTTCTGCAGGTCGGCCTCATAGTCCACGCCCACATCGAACACCACCTTGCGCGTCGGCTGGCGGTTGGTATTGGTAATGATGCCGTTGGACAGGGCACCGTTGGGCATGATCACCGTCTTGTTGTCACCGGTACGCAGCACGGTGTGGAAGATCTGGATGCTGTCGACGGTACCCGACACACCCTGCGCTTCGATCCAGTCACCGATGCGGAACGGGCGGAACATCAGGATCAGCACACCACCCGCGAAGTTCGCCAGGCTGCCCTGCAAGGCCAGGCCGATGGCCAGGCCGGCGGCACCGATGGCGGCGACGAACGAAGTGGTCTCGATGCCGATCATCGACGCCACGCTGACGAACAGCAGCACTTTCAGCACGATGTTCGACAAGGTGCTGATGAAGCCTTGCAGCGCCAGGTCGGCGTTACGCAGCCCAACCAGTTTGCCCAGGCGGGCGCTGACCTTGTTGATGATCCACCAGCCGACAGCCAGGGTCAGCAGTGCCAGCAGAAAGCGGCTGCCGTATTCCATGATCAAGGGGACCCAGGTCTGCGATTGGCGGACCAGCTGATCGACTTCAGCGTTCAAATCCATGTATTCATCTCCTGATGCCGAGCGGCACGTACACAGTAAAGCGGGCCGCGGGTCTGACAGCGGCCATGGCCCCCATGGACATCATTACGCCATCGAGGTTCCGCACAACCCTGCGATCAGTCGCGGAAGTTGTTGAACTGGATCGGCATGTCGAATTCCTTGGTGCGCAGCAGGGCAATGGCTTCCTGCAGGTCGTCGCGCTTCTTGCCGGTGACCCGCACCTGCTCGCCCTGGATGGCGGCCTGGACCTTGAGCTTGCCGTCCTTGATGGTGGCGACGATCTTCTTGGCCAGGTCCTTGTCGATGCCTTCGCGGAACTTGGCTTCCTGTTTCTTTTCCTTGCCCGAGGCGTACGGGTCCTTGGTTTCCAGGCACTTGACGTCGATCTTGCGCTTGACCAGCGCCAGGCGCAGGATTTCCATCATGGCTTCGAGCTGGAACTCTTCCTCGGCGGTCAGCACCACGGTCTGCTCCTTGTCCTTGAACTCGAAGCTGCCCTTGCCCTTGAGGTCATAGCGGCGATCAAGGTCCTTGATGGCGTTGTCGACCGCGTTCTGCACTTCGTGCTTGTCCAGTTCCGATACCACGTCGAACGAAGGCATGGGTAATCTCCATAAAATAAACGCGCGCTCAGTCTGAACATGGAGCGCGTCGGTGTTAGCGGGTTAAAATGCGGGCTCATTATAACGGGTTGCGAAACGCAGATGAGCAGCACCTGGCATATTCTCGGCGCCGGTAGCCTCGGCAGCCTCTGGGCCTGCCGCCTGGCACGCGCTGGCAAGGCAGTCCGCCTGATCCTGCGTGATGCGCAGCGCCTGCAGGCCTACCAGCAGGCCGGCGGCCTGACCCTGCTCGAACAGGAGCAAACCCGGCTCTACGCCATCCCGGCCGAAACGGCCGAGTCCGGCGGGCCGATCCATCGCCTGCTGGTGGCCTGCAAGGCCTACGATGCCGCCCCCGCCATCGCCCGCCTGGCACCGCGCCTGGCGGAGGGCGCGGAAATCGTGCTGCTGCAGAACGGCCTGGGCAGCCAGGACGAAGTCGCCGACCAGGTCCCCCTCGCCCGCTGCATCTTCGCCTCCAGCACCGAAGGCGCATTCCGTGAGGACGACTGGCGGGTGCGCTTCGCCGGGCATGGCTTCAACTGGCTGGGGGACCCGGCCAACCCCACTGTCCCCGAATGGTTCGATGACCTGAATGACGCCGGCATCCCGGGCGAATGGACTGTCGATATCCTTACCCGCCTGTGGCGCAAGCTGGCGCTCAACTGCGCCATCAACCCGCTGACCGTGCTGCACGATTGCCAGAACGGCGGTTTGCTCGGGCATCTCGACGAGGTCGAGGTATTGAGCACGGAACTGGCCGAACTGCTGCGCCGTTGCGGCCAGCCCGAAGCGGCGACCGATCTGGACGAGGAAGTGCAACGGGTGATCCTGGCCACCGCAGCCAACTACTCTTCCATGTACCAGGACGTGCGCGCTGGCCGGCGTACCGAGGTGCACTACCTGCTGGGCCACGCCTGCCGGGCAGCCGAGCGCCACGGCATGGTGCTGCCACGGCTGGAACACCTGCACCAGCGCCTGGTCGATAACCTGCGAGCGCGTGGTTTACCCAGCGCCTGACGTCAACCCAATACGGACATTGCCTTGCCCATGAGCCTGCGCCAACGCCTGGAAAACCTCCCGGTCGGGCAGAAACTGCTGGCAGCCCTGCTGGTGCTGCTGGTGACCATCCTGCTGGTCGCCAACCTGACCTTCATCAGCGCCGCCTACTGGATCACCCAGGAGAGCATGGCGCCGCAGGCATTGCAGACCATCGGCAAGCTGGTGGCCAACCCGCAACTGTCGGCCCGTGCCGGCGACTCGGCCGAGACTGCCACGGCACTGCTCAAGGAGCTGGACAGCTACACCCCGCTACGCGCCGCCGCCATCTACGGCGGCGACGGCAGCATGCTGGCCCAGTTGCAGCACGGCGAACCACTGGCCCTGCCCAAGCGCTACCGCAACATCGACGGCTGGCGCCTCATGGAGTTTCGCAGCACCCAGCTGATCCGCATCCCGCGTGACGCCAGCCCACCGGCGCACCTGCTGCTGGTGGCCAGCAGTGAACTGCCCACGGCGTTCTACACCGGCACGCTCAGTGCCAGCCTGGCGATCCTGGTATTCAGCATCCTGCTGTGGATGATCATCGCCCGACAGATCAAGCGCCTGATCACCCAGCCGATCAACCAGCTCGAAGAACTCAGCCGCCAGGTCACCCGCGAAGAAAGCTATGCCTTGCGCGCCACCCGTGGCAACGACGACGAGATCGGCAGCCTGGCCGAAGCCTTCAACACCATGCTTTCGCGTATCGAGGCCCGCGAGCAGCAGCTCAAGCGCACTCGCGACGAATTCCAGACGGCCTACGACCAGGCACAGGGCCTGGCCGAGGAAACCCGTCACACCAATCGCAAGCTGGAGCTGGAAGTCCAGGTGCGCAGCAAGATCGAGAAGAAGCTCACCGGTTTTCAGAATTACCTCAACAGCATCATCGACTCCATGCCCTCGGCGCTGATCGCCCTCGATGAGCAGCTTTACGTCACCCAATGGAACCACGAAGCCACGGTGCTCTCCGGCACGCCGCTGGACGAAGCGCTGAACCAGCCGATATTCATCGCCTTCGAACCGCTCAAGCCGTTCCTGCCGCAACTCAAGGAAAGCGTCGAAAAGCACCGGGTGGCGAAGATCGAGCGGGTCACCTGGCCCAAGGGCGACGACCTGCGCCATTACGCCCTGACCTTCTACCCGCTGATGGGCGGCGGCGGCCGCGGCGTGGTCATCCGTATCGACGACATCACCCAGCGCCTGTCGCTGGAAGAAATGATGGTGCAGTCCGAGAAGATGCTCTCGGTCGGCGGCCTCGCAGCCGGCATGGCCCACGAAATCAACAACCCACTGGGCGCGATCCTGCACAACGTGCAGAACATCCGCCGGCGCCTGTCGCCGGATCTGCCGCGCAACCAGGAGCAGGCGAGCGAACTGGGCATCGACCTGGCCAGCGTCAACCGCTACCTGGACAACCGCGAAGTGCCGCAACTGCTCGACGGCATCCAGCAGGCCGGCGCACGCGCCGCCAAGATCGTCACCCACATGCTCAGCTTCAGCCGCCGCAGCAACCGCCTGCTGGTACCTTGCGAACTGCCGGCGTTGATCGACCAGGCCGTGGAAATTGCCAGCAACGACTTCGACCTGACCATCGGCTTCGACTTCAAGGGCCAAGCCATCGTCCGCCAGTTCGACCCCAACCTCGGCCCGGTGCCCTGTACCGCCAACGAGCTGGAGCAGGTGCTGTTGAACCTGCTGAAGAACGCCGCCCAGGCCATCCACCAGCGGCCACAGCCCAGCGAGCCAGGGCGCATCATCCTGCGCACCAAACTCAACCCGCCGTGGGCCGAGATCCAGGTCGAGGACAACGGTGTGGGCATGCCCGAAACCGTGCGCAAACGCACCTTCGAGCCGTTCTTCACCACCAAGGAAATTGGCCAGGGTACCGGGCTCGGGCTGTCGGTTTCGTACTTCATCATCACCAACAACCACAAGGGGCAGATGGAGGTGCAGTCCACGCCCGGCCAGGGCACCTGCTTCACCCTGCGCCTGCCCCTCGGCCAGCCGCCAGCGGCCGCGCCGACCCACACGGAGGCATGACATGGGCTATCGCCTGTCGAAGATCTACACCCGCACTGGCGACAATGGCGAAACCGGCCTGGGCGACGGGCGACGGGTGCCCAAGGACCATCCACGGGTCGAAGCGATCGGTGAGGTGGACAGCCTCAACAGCCAGCTCGGGGTGCTGCTGGCCGGCCTGGATGACCACAAGCTGGATGAGGTGAGCAACGTTCTGGCGCCTTGCCAGCATCGCTTGTTCGACCTTGGCGGCGAGTTGGCGATGCCCAGCTATCAGGCCTTGAACCAGGCCGAGGTGGAGCGCCTGGAGGCGGCGATCGATGTATGGAACGAGGAACTGGGGCCGCTGCAGAACTTCATTCTGCCCAGTGGTTCGGCACTGGTGGCGCAGGCCCATGTGTGCCGTAGCCTGGCGCGCAGTGCCGAGCGGCGGTGTCAGCAGTTGAATGCGCTGGAGCCGTTGGCGGGGGTTGGGTTGGCTTATATCAACCGGCTGTCCGATCTGCTGTTTGTGGCAGCGCGGATCATCGGGCGGCGGCAGGGGGTTGCGGAGGTTTTGTGGCAGCCTGCGCAACAGCCTAAGGGCTGATAGCGCCGGGGCCGCAAAGCGGCCCCGGATACTCAGGCCTCAGGCCAGAACGCTCGAATCCCAGCAACACCTTGGGCCCCGGCTTCCCAGGCCTTCTCCCGCTCACCCGGCCCAACCCCACCCAGCAGGTAAACCGGCTGGTTGAAGCCGGTAATCAGCCGCTGCGCCTCATCCCACCCCAACGGCACCGCCTCGGGATGGGTCTGGGTCGCCTGCACCGGCGACAGGGTGATGAAATCCACCCCCATCTGCTCGGCCAGCGCCAGCTCTTCGGCACTGTGGCACGACGCCGCAAGCCAGCGCTCAGTGGGGAACGGGCGGCCTTTGGCTGCGTATTTGCGCAGCTGCGCGGCGGTCAGGTGCCAGCCGGCCGACGGGAAGTCGCCCAGCCACTCCAGCGGCCCCTTGAGCATCAGCTGCGCCTTGCCGGCGCACAGGCCGACCGCGTCCACCGCCACATCGCGATACTTGGGGTCGTACATGTCCGGGGCGCGCAGCTGGATCAGGCGAATACCGTTGGCCACGGCCTTCTGGATACCCTTGAGCAGCTGCGGCACTTCCAGGCCATCCGGCGTGATCAGGTACTGATCCGGCAAGCGCGCAGCCGCGACGATCGGCTTGTTGGCTTCAGGGAATTGGTACTGTGCCAGCTCCCGGGGTGCGACCCAGGCCAGCGGCTGGCCTTCGGCGCCATGGGGCTCACCGGTGAACGCATCGACCTCGCGGACATCCAGCAGCACCTGTTTGTCCGGGTAGTCGTGGCTGACCTTGATCAGTGGCCGCGAACGGGTCACTTCGATGCCCAGCTCTTCGCGCAGTTCGCGGGCCAAGGCCGCTTCGACGCCTTCGCCCTCTTCCACCTTGCCGCCCGGGAATTCCCACAGGCCACCCTGATGCTGGGTATCGGCGCGGCGCGCAATCAGAATGCGCCCGTCATTGCCGCGAATCACCGCGGCGACTACATGAATACGTTTCAACCTGCACGCTCCGCCAGGCCAGCTTGCTGCCAGGCCTTGAAGGCCGGCCACTGGTAAAGGGTTTCGATATAGCTGGCAGCCTTGGCGGGCACTTCCACGCGGTAGGTCCGCAGGCGCACCGCCACCGGGGCGAAGAAGGCATCGGCCAGGGCGACGCACAGCGACCAGGAGGAATACAGCTTGTCGCCGATGATCTGGTGATAGCTCATGGTTCGGCTCCATGTCTTTGGGGAATTTGGGGCTGCTTTGCAGCCCCTTTACATCAGGTACGGTATTCGGCGTTGATCTTCACGTATTCGTGGGACAGGTCGGTGGTCCAGATGGTTTCGCTGCACTGGCCACGGCCAAGCTCGATACGGATGGTGATCTCTTCCTGGGCCATCACTGCCGAACCCTGCGCTTCGGTGTAGCTCGGGCTACGGCCGCCTTGGCTGGCGATGCATACGCTGTCCAGGTAAACGTCGATCAGGCTGACATCCAGCTCCGGCACACCGGCACGGCCCACGGCAGCCAGGATACGGCCCCAGTTCGGGTCGGAAGCGAACAGCGCGGTCTTGATCAGTGGCGAGTGGGCCACGGCGTAACCGACATCCAGGCATTCCTGATGATTACCACCACCGTTGACCTGCACGGTAACGAACTTGGTGGCACCTTCGCCGTCACGGACGATGGCCTGGGCCACTTCCATGCACACTTCGAATACGGCCTTCTTCAGTGCTTCGAACAGCGCGCCGCTGGCCTCGGTGACTTCCGGCAGGTTGGCCTTGCCGGTGGCGATCAGCATGCAGCAGTCGTTGGTCGAGGTGTCGCCGTCGATGGTGATGCGGTTGAACGACTTGTTGGCGCCGTCGAGGATCAGGTCCTTGAGCACGGCCGGGGCGACCTTGGCGTCGGTGGCGATGTAGCCGAGCATGGTGGCCATGTTCGGGCGAATCATGCCGGCGCCTTTGCTGATACCGGTGACGGTGACGGTGACGCCATCGTGCTGGAACTGGCGGCTGGCACCTTTTGGCAGGGTGTCGGTGGTCATGATGCCGGTGGCGGCTTCAGCCCAGTGGTTTTCCGACAGGTTGTCCAGGGCGGCCTGCAGCGCGCCTTCGATCTTCTCGACCGGCAGTGGCTCACCGATCACACCGGTGGAGAACGGCAGCACCGACTCGGCCGGCACGCCGGTCAGTTCGGCCAGCTTGGCGCAGGTACGTTCGGCAGCGGCCAGGCCTGGCGCGCCGGTACCGGCGTTGGCATTGCCGGTGTTGGTCAGCAGGTAGCGCACGGTGCCCTGCACGCGCTGCTTGGACAGGATCACCGGAGCTGCACAGAAGGCGTTGAGGGTGAACACGCCAGCCACGCTGGAGCCTTCGGCGCAGCGCATGACCACCACATCCTTGCGCCCAGGACGCTTGATGCCGGCAGAAGCAATACCGAGTTCAAAACCCGGAACCGGGTGCAGGGTGGGCAAAGGACCAAGACCAACAGCCATTAGAGCGCTCCTAGAAAAAACGGTGAATATGGAAAAAGGGGGCCGCAATGCGGCCCCCAGGGTTGTCACGATACAACAATCAGCTCAGGTCACTCGATCTGACCATGGCAATGCTTGAATTTCTTGCCCGAACCACACCAGCACGGCTCGTTGCGGCCCAGCTTCAGGTCGTTGCGCACCGGGGCAGCGGCCACGGCCACTTCGGCACCCTCCTCGCTCAGTTGCTCGCTTTCGAGGCCCGGCGCAGCGGCGTGCTGGAACTGCATGCGGCTGGCCAGCTCCTCGGCTTCGCGGCGCAGACGGGCTTCTTCTTCGGCCGGGTCTTCGCGGCGTACCTGAACGTGCGACAGCACGCGGATGGTGTCGCGCTTGATCGACTCGAGCAGCTCCTGGAACAGCGAGAACGACTCGCGCTTGTATTCCTGCTTCGGGTTCTTCTGTGCATAACCACGCAGGTGGATACCGTGACGCAGGTGGTCCATGGTCGACAGGTGGTCTTTCCACAGGTCGTCCAGCACGCGCAGCAGGATCTGCTTCTCGAAGGTACGCAGGGCTTCGATACCGGCCTGGTCTTCCTTCTCGGTGTATGCGGTGGTGATCTCGTTCAGCAGCTTCTCGCGCAGGGTCTCCTCGTAGAGGTGATCGTCCTCGTCCAGCCACTGCTGGATCGGCAGCTTCATGGCGAAGTCGCTGGCCAGCGAAGCTTCGAGGCCGGCCACGTCCCACTGCTCTGGCAGCGACTGCGGCGGGATGTGCTGGCTGATGGTGGCGTCCAGCACTTCCTGGCGGAACTCGACGATGGTGTCGCCAATGTTCTCGGCCGCCAGCAGGCTGTTGCGCATGTGGTAGATCACCTTGCGCTGTTCGTTGGCCACGTCATCGTATTCGAGCAGCTGTTTGCGGATGTCGAAGTTGCGGCCTTCGACCTTGCGCTGGGCTTTCTCGATGGCGTTGGTGACCATGCGATGCTCAATGGCCTCGCCGGACTGCATGCCCAGTGCCTTCATGAAGTTCTTCACCCGATCAGAGGCGAAGATGCGCATCAGGCTGTCTTCCAGCGACAGGTAGAAGCGGCTCGAACCTGGGTCGCCCTGACGGCCGGAACGGCCACGCAGCTGGTTGTCGATACGGCGCGATTCGTGGCGCTCGGAGGCGATCACGTGCAGGCCACCGGCTTGAATCACCTGCTGGTGACGCTTCTGCCAGTCGGCCTTGATCTGGGCGATCTGCTCAGGGGTCGGGCTTTCCAGGGCAGCCACTTCGGCCTCCCAGTTACCGCCCAGCAGGATGTCGGTACCACGGCCGGCCATGTTGGTGGCAATGGTCAGCGCACCCGGGGCACCGGCCTGCGCGATGATTTCGGCTTCCTTCTCGTGGTACTTGGCGTTCAGTACCTTATGGTCGATACCTTCCTTCTTCAGCAGGTTCGACATGTGCTCCGAGGTTTCGATGGTGGCGGTACCCACCAGGATCGGGCGGCCCTGGGTCATGCTCTCTTTGATGTCGGCGATGATCGCGGCGTATTTCTCGTCGGCGGTCAGGTACACCAGGTCGTTGAAGTCTTTACGCGCGAGCGGCTTGTTCGGCGGAATGACCATCACGTTGAGGGCGTAGATCGACTGGAACTCGAACGCTTCGGTGTCGGCGGTACCGGTCATGCCGGACAGCTTGGTGTACAGGCGGAAGTAGTTCTGGAAGGTGGTCGAAGCCAGGGTCTGGCTTTCGGCCTGGATGTTCAGGTTTTCTTTCGCCTCGATGGCCTGGTGCAGGCCTTCGGACAGGCGACGGCCGGGCATGGTACGGCCGGTGTGCTCGTCGATCAGCAGGACCTGACCGTCCTGGACGATGTATTCGATGTTGCGGTGGAACAGCTTGTGCGCACGCAGACCAGCGTAGACGTGGGTCAGCAGGCCCAGGTTATGCGCCGAGTACAGGCTCTCGCCTTCGGCCAGCAAGCCTGCCTGGGTGAGCATCTCTTCGATGAACTGGTGACCGGCTTCGTTGAGCTCGACCTGGCGGCTCTTCTCGTCGATGGTGAAGTGGCCTTCCTGGGTGACCTGGCCTTCGACTTCTTCGATGTGCTGGGTCAGGCGCGGAATCAGGCGGTTGATCTCGATGTACAGCTTGGAGCTGTCTTCGGCCTGGCCGGAGATGATCAGCGGGGTGCGCGCTTCGTCGATGAGGATCGAGTCGACTTCGTCGATCACGGCGAAGTTCAGTTCACGCTGGAACTTCTCTTCCTGGCTGAACGCCATGTTGTCGCGCAGGTAGTCGAAACCGAATTCGTTGTTGGTGCCGTAGGTGATGTCGGCGGCGTAGGCGGCGCGCTTTTCTTCAGGCGGCTGGAAGGCCGAGACGATGCCTACGGACAGGCCGAGGAATTCGTACAGCGGGCGCATCCAGTTGGCGTCACGGCGGGCCAGGTAGTCGTTCACCGTGACCACGTGTACGCCTTTGCCAGACAGGGCATTGAGGTAAACGGCCAGGGTACCGACCAAGGTCTTGCCTTCACCGGTACGCATTTCTGCGATCATGCCCTCGTGCAGGGTCATGCCGCCGATCAGCTGCACGTCGAAGTGGCGCATGCCCATCACGCGCTTGCCGGCCTCACGGGCCACGGCAAAGGCTTCGGGCAGCAGTTGGTCCAATGTCTCGCCTTTGGCCAGGCGCTCCTTGAACTCTGCGGTCTTGCCCCGCAGTTGCTCATCGGAGAGGGCCACCATCTTCTCTTCGAAGGCATTGACGATAGCTACCGTCTTGAGCATGCGTTTGACTTCACGCTCGTTCTTGCTTCCAAAAAGTTTCTTTAACAAAGGCGCAAACATATCGGCAGGATCTTCCACACGTAGGGATGGAGGGCGGCCCCATGAGTCGCCCGTGCAGCCCTTAGGCCGCATGCGAACGAGCATTCTACCCGGAAACGATGGTGAGGAAAGTGGTCGATTGCCACGATGCTGGCACAGCGCTTAGGCGGGGGCTTTTCTAAGATAGGGGCATTTTCCCCGAGTTCAACCCGCAGGTTGATGAAACGTAGCGAGAATGACTCGTATCCGTTCCCGCGAAGGGGTGGTGTGGCCTGCAGAGGTGTTAGACTGGCAACCTTGTCACCCTCATTCAAACCGCCATGGCCTTCAAACCCTCCCCTGCACAGCCGCCCGCTACCCTGCTGCGCCAGAACCGCCCGCTGCGCCTGCTGCTGAACCAGGCCGAGCGCCTGGCGCACCTGCAGCGCCTGCTGGAAAGCCAGCTGCAGCCGGCTGCCCGTGAGCATTGCCATGTGGCCTCGTGGCGTGATGGCACGTTGTTGCTGGTGGTTACCGACGGCCACTGGGCTACTCGCCTGCGCTACCAGCAGAAGCGTCTGCAGCGCCAGCTGCAGGCCCTGGAAGCCTTTGGCAACCTGCAGCGTATTCTCTACAAGGTGCAGCCACCGCTGGTGCCAGCCAAGCGTGGCGGTAACACGACGGCGCTGTCGAACGATGCCGCCGACAGTATCCGCGATTCCGCCGAAGGCATCGCCGATCCGAAACTGCGTGCCGCCCTCGAACGGCTGGCGGCTCATGCGAAGGGTAAAGGCTAGGGGCGCTTGCCTCGAGTTTTGTGCTGGCGCTCGATCTCACAGGCGCTGAAAAGCTCATGCCAGGCACCCTCGCCCCCACGACGTCCGTCATCCAGAAATAAAAAAGGCCACCCGAAGGTGGCCTTAATCACACTAGAGAGAGTGTTCGAACTTACACGGCCGCAACAGGGCGCATGTACGAGATCGGTGCCGTACTGGCATCTTCGAAAGTGACCACTTCCCAAGCATCGGTTTCAGCAATGAGCTTGCGCAGCAGCTGGTTGTTCAGCGCGTGGCCGGACTTGTAGCCCTTGAACTCGCCGATCAGGCTGTTGCCCAGCAGGTAAAGGTCACCAATGGCGTCGAGGATCTTGTGCTTGACGAATTCGTCATCGGAACGAAGGCCGTCTTCGTTGAGCACACCAGTCTCGTCGACCACGATGGCGTTCTCGACACTGCCACCCAACGCAAGGTTGTGCTTGCGCAGGTACTCGATGTCACGCATGAAGCCGAAAGTACGGGCGCGGCTGACTTCCTTCACGAACGAGGTGCTGGAGAAGTCGACGACCGCACTCTGGGTCTGGCCCTTGAGGACCGGGTGATCGAAGTCGATCTCGAAGCTCACCTTGAACCCGTCGAATGGCAGGAAGGTGGCGCTCTTGTCGCCCTCCGTCACTGTCACTTCGCGCAGGATGCGGATGAACTTCTTGGCTGCGTCCTGCTCTTCCAGGCCGGCAGACTGAATCAGGAATACGAAGGGACCGGCGCTGCCATCCATGATCGGCACTTCCGAGGCGGAGAGCTCGACGTAGGCGTTATCGATGCCCAGGCCCGCCATGGCGGAGAGCAGGTGCTCGACCGTATCGACCTTGACGTCACCGTTGACCAGCGTGGTGGACATGGTGGTCTCACCGACGTTGGCCGCACGCGCCGGGATCTCGACCACAGGGTCAAGGTCGGCGCGACGGAAGACGATGCCGGTGTCGACAGGCGCAGGCTTGAGGGTCAGGTAGACCTTCTCCCCGGAGTGCAGGCCGACGCCCGTGGCACGGATGGTATTCTTCAGGGTGCGTTGTCTAATCATGGCATTGGCCGCTTCAGCGCAAATAATGCGAACAGGTATCAACAAAGGCTGGGGATGATAACAGACCCGGCCTTTGCTGAACACCAATCACCCTTATACCCCTGATAAATTCCATCAATCGGCCTGACGACGCAGGAAGGCTGGGATATCGAGGTAGTCCAGGTCATCCTGTGGGTTGAGTTTAGCTGCCGCAGCGGCACCTGCGTGGGCCTGGTTGCGCATTACGGTCGGGCGCTCCAGGTCACGGTAGTTGACGGCTGGCTGCTCCTGGCGCACCGGCGCCGGGTTGGAAGCCTCGTACACCTGCTGAGCGGTCTGCAGGGTGTTGTCGACTACCTTGACCGGTTTTTCGATGCGCGCGCCCAGACCAGTGGCGACCACGGTCACATGCAGCTCGTCGCGCATGTCAGGGTCGATCACGGTGCCGACCTTGACCATGGCGTGGTCGGAGGCGAAGGCTTCGATGATGCTACCCACATCGGAGTATTCACCCAGCGACAGGTCAGGACCTGCGGTGATGTTCACCAGGATGCCGCGGGCGCCCTGCAGGTTGACGTCTTCGAGCAGCGGGTTGCGGATTGCCGCCTCGGTGGCTTCGCGAGCACGGTTCGGGCCACTGGCGCAGCCGGTACCCATCATCGCCATGCCCATTTCACCCATGACGGTGCGCACGTCGGCGAAGTCGACGTTGATCATGCCCGGGCGCTTGATGATGTCGGAGATACCGCGAACGGCACCGGCCAGGACATCGTCAGCCTTGGCAAAGGCGGACAGCAGGCTGGCATCCTTGCCCAGGATGGTCAGCAGCTTCTCGTTGGGGATGGTGATGAGCGAGTCGACGCTCTCAGCCAGCATGCGGATGCCTTCGTCGGCGATCTGCATGCGCTTGCGGCCTTCGAACGGGAATGGACGGGTCACCACTGCAACGGTGAGGATGCCCATTTCCTTGGCCACTTCGGCGATGATCGGCGCCGCGCCGGTACCGGTACCGCCGCCCATGCCGGTGGTGATGAACACCATGTTGGTGCCCTGCAGCACCTCGGCGATGCGCTCACGGTCCTCCAGAGCCGCCTGACGGCCGACTTCCGGATTGGCACCGGCACCCAAACCCTTGGTCACGCCGGTACCCAGTTGCAGGATGGTGCGTGCGCCGATGTTTTTCAGCGCCTGGGCATCGGTGTTGGCGCAGATGAACTCGACGCCTTCGATGCTGCTCTTCACCATGTGGTTGACGGCGTTGCCGCCGCCACCGCCAACACCGATCACTTTGATGACCGGACTTTGCGGGACGTTGTCTACGAGCTCGAACATTTTCCCTCTCCTTACAGTTCTCTAGTTGTCGCGCCTACCACTACTGCTTTGAAACTTAGAAGTTGCCCTGGACCCACCGCTTGAAGCGTTCAAGCACTGGGGCCTTCGGTTCATCGCCATAGCTGTTGCTGCTGCTGTTGCTGTTACCGGTCAGGACCATGTCCTCGGACTGCTTGAGCAGGCCGTAGGTGAGCAAGCCCACGCCGGTGGAATAGATCGGGTTGCGCACCACGTCGCTCAGCCCCCGAACGCTGTGCGGTACGCCCAGGCGTACCGGCATGTGGAAGATTTCCTCGGCCAGTTCCACGGCACCTTCCATCTTCGCAGTGCCGCCGGTGAGGACGATGCCGGCTGGCACCAGGTCCTCGTAGCCGCTGCGGCGCAGTTCGGCCTGGATCAGGGTGAAGAGCTCGTCGTAACGTGGCTCCACCACCTCGGCCAGGGCCTGGCGCGACAGCTCGCGCGGTGGGCGGTCGCCCACGCTCGGCACCTTGATGGTCTCGCCGGCACCGGCCAGTTTGGCCAGGGCGCAGGCGTAGCGGATCTTGATTTCCTCGGCGTACTGGGTTGGCGTACGCAGGGCCATGGCGATGTCGTTGGTCACCTGGTCGCCGGCAATCGGGATGACCGCGGTGTGACGGATCGCGCCCTCGGTGAAGATGGCGATGTCAGTGGTGCCACCCCCGATGTCCACCAGGCACACACCCAGCTCTTTCTCGTCATCGGTCAGCACCGAGTAGGCCGAGGCCAGCTGCTCGAGGATGATGTCGTCGATTTCCAGGCCGCAGCGGCGTACGCACTTCTCGATGTTCTGCGCCGCGTTGACCGCGCAGGTGACCACGTGAACCTTGGCCTCCAGACGCACACCAGACATGCCCAGCGGCTCGCGCACGCCTTCCTGGTTGTCGATCACGTAGTCCTGCGGCAGGGTGTGCAGCACGCGTTGGTCAGCCGGAATGGCCACGGCCTGGGCGGCATCGAGCACGCGTTCGAGGTCGGCAACACTGACCTCACGATCGCGGATGGCGACGATGCCGTGGGAGTTCAGGCTGCGGATGTGGTTGCCGGCCACGCCGACGAACGCCGAGTGGATACGGCAGCCGGCCATCAGCTGGGCTTCTTCCACCGCGCGCTGGATCGACTGCACAGTCGATTCGATGTTCACCACCACGCCCTTCTTCAGGCCGCGGGACGGATGGGTGCCGATGCCCACGATCTCGAGGGTGCCGTCTTCGCCCACTTCACCCACCAGCGCCACCACCTTGGAGGTGCCGATGTCCAGCCCGACGATCATTTTGCCGCTATGCGCGTTTGCCATGGTCCTGCCTCTCTCTAATTCTTCGCAACGGCGGGTTTGGCCGTCGTCGGTGCGTTCGGTTCCCGCCAACCAACGGCAAGTCCGTTGGAGTAACGCAGATCAATGCGGGCGATATTGGTGATCTGCTCTTTGAGTGTCTTGTCGTAAATGGCAATGAAACGGCGCATCTTCTCCACCAGGTGGTCGCGCCCCAACAGCAGCTCGATGCCCGGCCCGGCACTGCTCGCACCGGTGGTCAGGAACCAGCTGCCCCGCTCGCGCAGCTCCAGGCGAGCGATGGAAAAGCCCAGGGGGCGCAGCATCTGGCTCAATACCTGATATTGCTGCATGACTTGTTGCTGAGCGCGCTGCGGCCCGGCCAGCTGCGGCAGGTGCTCGTAGTTGGCCAGTTCGCGCGGGGTGAAGGCCTGGCCCTGGTTGTTCAGCAGGGCTTCGTCACCCCAGCGTGCCACCGGCAGCTGTTCTTCCAGGCGAATCACCACTTCGTCGGGCCACACCCGGCGTACTTCGGCGTGGGCGATCCATGGCATCTGCTCGAGCTCGGCGCGCATCGCCGTGAGGTCGACGCTGAAGAAGCTCGCCGCCACATACGGCGCAATGCGCTGCTGCACCGACTGCTGGCTGATGTAGCTGAGGTCACCCTGCACGTCGATCTTGGTGATCGGCCGGTCGGCATAGGGCATCAGGCGGATGGCGCCCTCATAGGCACCAAAGCCCGCAGCCACCAGCACGATCGGCCACAGCAGGCGTTTCAGGCCGCCCAGGCTGGGCCGCGGCAGGCGCGCCGATACGGGCTCGTCGGCCACCAGTCGGCTGGCACCACGCGGCACCGGCTTGCTACGGCCGGTAACGGGTTGCTGCTGACGTATCATTGCGCCTTGCATGATGGTTAACCTCGCGTCTTCACGCTTTCAGCCAGGATCGCCAGCACCAGTTGCTGGAAGTCCAGGCCGGCCGCGCGGGCCGCCATGGGCACCAGGCTATGGTCGGTCATGCCGGGTGCGGTGTTGACTTCGAGCAGCCAGAACCGGCCCTGCTCGTCCTGCATCACGTCCAGCCGGCCCCAGCCTTCGATGCCGATGGCATCGCAGGCGCGCGCGGTCAGGTCGATCAGTTCCTGCTCCTTGGCACTGTCCAGGCCGCACGGGATGCGGTACTGGGTGTCATTGGCGATGTACTTGGCGTCGTAGTCGTAGAACACGTGCGGTGTGCCCAGGGCGATCGGCGGCAGCACCTGGCCACGCAGAACGGCGATGGTGAACTCCGGGCCGTGGATCCATTGCTCGACCAGGACTTGCGAATCGTAATGGGCGGCATCCTTCCAGGCGGCGACCAGCTCTTTCACGCTGCCCACCTTGGCCATGCCGATGCTGGAGCCTTCATGGGCCGGTTTGACGATCAGCGGGAAGCCCAGTTCCGTACCGGCGGCAACACAATCGTCTTCGCTGGCCAGCACCGCGTGACGCGGGGTCGGAATACCCAGGCTCTGCCACACCTGCTTGGTGCGCAGTTTGTCCATGGCCAGGGCCGAGGCGAGGATGCCGCTGCCGGTGTAGGGAATCCCCAAGCATTCGAGCAGGCCCTGCATGCTGCCGTCTTCACCGCCACGGCCGTGGAGGATGATGAAGGCACGGTCGATCTTCTCGCTCTGCAGGCGCACCAGCAGGTCGTCACCGACATCGATGCCGACCACGTCGACACCAGCAGTGGTCAGCGCGTCGATCACCGCAGCGCCGGACTTCAGCGACACTTCACGCTCGGCGCTCTTGCCGCCGTACAGCACAGCCACGCGGCCGAATGCTTTCACGTCCAGGGTCGAGCGCAGTTGTTCGTAGGCGCTGGTCATTTCGACTTCTCCTGCTTGGCGCCAGCGAACAGAGGGCTTTTCATCAGTTGCGGGGCCAGGCCACCGACGTCACCGGCACCCTGGCAGATCAGGATGTCGCCAGCGCGCAGCAGCGGTTTGACCAGCGGTGCCAGTTCGGCGCCGCGTTCGATGTAGATCGGGTCCAGCTTGCCGCGCTGGCGGATGCTGTGGCACAGCTGGCGGCTGTCGGCGCCGGGGATCGGCTCTTCGCCGGCCGGGTAGACCTCCATCAACAGCAGCACGTTGGCATCGCCCAGCACCTGGACGAAATCGTCGTACAGGTCGCGAGTACGGCTGTAACGGTGCGGCTGGTAGACAATCACCAGGCGGCGGCTTGGCCAGCCACCGCGCACGGCCTTGATCACTGCAGCCACTTCGGTCGGGTGGTGACCATAGTCGTCGACCAGCATCACGCTGCCGCCATCGACCGGCAGTTCGCCGTACACCTGGAAGCGTCGGCCGACACCCTGGAAGCCGGACAGCCCCTGGACGATGGCTTCGTCGCTGATGCCTTCGTCGGTGGCGATGGCGATGGTGGCCAAGGCATTGAGCACGTTGTGATTGCCGGGCATGTTCACCGACACCTCAAGCGGCTCGCAGTCGCGGCGCAGCACGGTGAAGTGGGTCTGCATGCCCTGCTGGCGCACGTTGATGGCGCGGATGTCGGCCTCTTCGCTGAAACCGTAGGTGACGGTCGGGCGCTTGACCTGCGGCAGGATCTCGCGCACGACAGGGTCGTCCAGGCACATCACGGCCAAGCCGTAGAACGGCAGGTTGTGCAGGAACTCGACGAAGGTCTTCTTCAGTTTGTTGAAGTCGCCTTCGTAGGTCGCCATGTGGTCGGCGTCGATGTTGGTGACCACGGCTACCATCGGCTGCAGGTGCAGGAAGCTGGCATCACTTTCGTCAGCTTCGGCAATCAGGTAGCGGCTGGTGCCCAGCTGCGCGTTGGTGCCGGCAGCGGTCAGGCGGCCACCGATGACGAAGGTCGGGTCCAGGCCACCGGCGGCGAACACCGAAGCCAGCAAGCTGGTAGTGGTGGTCTTGCCATGGGTACCGGCAACCGCCACGCCGTGACGGTAGCGCATCAGCTCGGCGAGCATCTCGGCACGCGGCACCACAGGGATGCGACGCTCCAGGGCCGTGGCGACTTCCGGGTTGGCCGGGTTGATCGCACTGGACACCACCAGCACATCGGCATTGGCTGCGTTCTCGGCACGGTGGCCGACGAAGATTTCGGCGCCAAACGACTCCAGGCGCTCGGTAACCGGCGACGCCTTGAGGTCGGAACCGGACACCTGGTAGCCCAGGTTCAGCAGCACTTCAGCGATACCGCACATGCCCACGCCGCCGATACCGACGAAGTGGATGCGGTTGATGCGGCCCATCTTCGGCTGGGGCATGGCTTTCTGGCTTTCAACCATGGGCCACCTCCAGGCAGATATCGACCACGGTGCTGGTTGCAGCAGGTTTGGCCAGGCGCCGTGCGGTGCCAGCCATGGTGTTGAGTTTCTCGGGTTGCATCAGCACCTCGTTCAGGCGTTCAGCGAGTTGCGCTGCGCCAGTTGTCGCTTGTGGCATGAGGAAGGCAGCGCCTTCCCGGGCCAGATATTGGGCGTTGTAGGTCTGGTGATCGTCGATTGCGTGGGGCAAGGGCACCAGCATCGAAGGCAGGCCCGCCGCCGCGAGTTCGCTGACGGTCAGGGCACCGGCCCGGCAGACCACGATATCGGCCCAGCCATAGGCATGAGCCATGTCCTTGATAAACGGTTCGACCTGGGCCTCGACACCCGCCTCGCGGTAACGCTCGGCAGTGGCTGGCGCATGGTGCTTGCCGGCCTGGTGAAACACCTCTGGGCGCAGATTCGCCGGTACTTCGGACAGGGCCTTAGGCAACAATTTGTTCAATGGTTCCGCACCCAGGCTGCCACCCATCACCAGCAGGCGCGCGCGACGCTCGGCCAGGGGCGCGCGCACGGCGTCCATGAACAGCTCCGGGCGCACCGGGTTGCCGGTAGTGCGCAGCTTGTCGCTGGCGTCGAAGGTCGCCGGGAAGGCTTCGCAGACACGCGCCGCCAGCGGCAGCAGCAGGCGGTTGGTGGTGCCGGCGCGGGCGTTCTGCTCGTGGATCACCAGCGGCACGCCGCACAGCCGCGCAGCAACGCCGCCCGGGCCAGTCACATAGCCGCCGAAGCCCACCACGCACACCGGTTTGAGCTCACGCACGATACGGCGTGCCTGGAGCACCGCCTTGAGCAGGGTGAACGGCGCCTTGAGCAGCGAGAGCTTGCTCTTGCCACGAAGGCCGCTGACCTGGATCAGGTGCAGTGGCAGGCCGGCTTGCGGCACCAGTTCGTTCTCGATGCCACGCGGGGTGCCCAGCCAGTGCACGGTGTAACCGCGTGCCTGGAATTCACGGGCGCAGGCCAGGGCCGGGAACACGTGGCCCCCGGTGCCGCCCGCCATGATCAATACGTTCTTGCCGTCAGCGGCCATGACTGGTCTCCTCGGCAAAGTCACTCTCTTTGAATTCGTGCTCTTCACTGCCAAGGTGCGTGCGACTCTCCCATTCGATGCGCAACAGCAAGCCCACGCAGGCACAGCAGATCACCAACGATGAACCGCCGTAACTGAGGAACGGCAGGGTCAGGCCCTTGGTCGGCAGCAGGCCGACGTTCACGCCGATGTTGATCAGGAACTGACCAATCCACAGGAACGCCAGGCCGAACGCCATGTAGGCGGCAAAGAACTGCTTGGCCTTCTCTGCCCACAGGCCGATGTACAGCGCGCGGATAGTGACGAAGACGAACAGCGCGATGGTTACCAGCGAGCCGACCACGCCCAGCTCTTCGGCCAGTACCGAGAACACGAAGTCGGTGTGCGCTTCAGGCAGGTAGAACTGCTTCTGTACGCTGTTGCCCAGGCCGACGCCCAGCCACTCGCCGCGGCCGAAGGCGATCAGCGCCTGGGTCAGCTGGTAGCCGGAGCCGAACTGGTCGGACCAGGGGTCGGTGAAGGTGATCAGACGCGCCATCCGGTATGGCTGCGCCTGCACCAGGATGAACACCGCAGCCACCGCCAGCACCACCATCAGGCTGAAACGGAACAACCCCACCCCGCCGAGGAACAGCATCGCGGCGGCGGCCCCCATCATCACTACGGTGGCGCCGAAGTCCGGCTCCATCAGCAACAGGGCGGCCATCGGCAGCAGCACGATGAACGGCTTGAAGAAGCCCATCCAGGTTTCGCGCACTTCGGTCTGCCGGCGCACCAGGTAGCCGGCCAGGTAAATGACCACGAAGACCTTGGCGATCTCCGAAGGCTGCACGTTGAAGAAGCTGAAGCCGATCCAGCGCATCGAACCGTTCACTTCACGGCCGATGCCCGGCACCAGCACCAGCACCAACAGGCCGAAGGCGCCGATCAGCATCATGAAGCCCATGCGCTGCCAGGTGGCGATCGGCACCAGCATGGTCGCGCCACAGGCCACAAGGCCGAGGAACACGTACACCAGGTGGCGGAACATGTGGTACAGCGGGTTGCCGGACTGCACGGCGGCAACTTCCGACGACGCCGAGGTGATCATCACCAGGCCCAGGCCCAGCAGCGCCAGGCAACCGGCCAGCATGGCGAAGTCGAGGTCGACGCCACGGCCGCTGATCAGCGGCGACGGATACGGCTTGAGGATGCCGAAGATCATGCCAGCCCTCCCGCCGCCTGGGCGAACAGGCGCCCGCGTTCTTCAAAGTTCTTGAACATGTCGAGGCTGGCGCAGGCCGGCGACAGCAGCACCGCGTCACCCGGCTGGGCCAGCTCGGCGCATTGCTGCACTGCCTCATCGAGGGTCTTGACCCGCACCAGCGGCACGCCATCGCCCAGGGCCTCGGCCAGGCGCTCGGCATCACGGCCAAGCAGCACCACGGCGCGACAGAAGTTGTTGACCGGTTCGCGCAGGGCGGCGAAATCGGCACCCTTGCCATCGCCACCGGCGATCAGCACCAGCTTGCCGTCGATGTCCGCGCCCAGGCCCTCGATCGCCGCCAGGGCGGCACCGACGTTGGTGGCCTTGGAATCGTCGTACCAGTTGACGGCGTTACGCTCACGTATCCACTGGCAACGGTGCGCCAGGCCCTTGAACTCACGCAGTGCTTCGAGCATCGGCGCAAATGGCAGGCCGGCAGCATGGCCGAGGGCCAGGGCCGCCAGGGCATTGCTCTGGTTGTGGGCGCCACGAATCTTCAGCTCACGCACCGGCATCAGCGCCTGGAATTCGTAGGCCAGGTATTTCTCGCCATCGACTTCACGCAGGCCAAAGGCCTTGAAGTCCGGCTGGTTGAGGCCGAAGGAGAAGCATGGGCGGCCTTCCACCGGCAGCGGCCGGCTCAGGGCATCCTGGCGGTTGACCACGACCTGACGGGCACCGCGGAAGATTCGGTGCTTGGCCAGGTGGTAGGCCGGCAGGCCGCTGTAGCGGTCCATGTGGTCTTCACTGATATTCAGCACGGTGGCCACTTCGGCGTTGAGCTGGTCGGTGGTTTCCAGCTGAAAGCTGGACAGCTCCAGCACATACAACTCGACGTCGTCGCTCAGCAGGTCCAGCGCCGGGGTGCCCAGGTTGCCGCCCACGGCCACGCGCTTGCCGGCCTTGGCGGCCATCTCGCCGACCAGGGTAGTGACGGTGCTTTTCGCGTTGGAGCCGCTGATTGCCACGATCGGCGCCTTGGCATGGCGGGCGAACAGTTCGATGTCACCGGACAGCAGCACACCACGCGCCGCTGCCTGCTGCAGGGCCGGGGTGGCCAGCGCCAGGCCCGGGCTTACGTACAGCTCGTTGGCGCGGCACAGGAAGTCCACATCCAGCTCACCACAGCGCACTTCCACCTGCGGGTAATCACGGCGCAGGGTTTCCAGTTCCGGCGGTTGCTCACGGGTGTCGGCGACCGCAAAGGCAATGCCCCGGTTCGCCAGGAAGCGAACCAGGGACATGCCGCTCTTGCCGAGGCCGACAACGATGCGGAATTGGTCGGAAGCGATCAATGACACGCTTTTCTACCTCAGTTTCAGGGTTGCCAGGCCGATCAGCACCAGAATCACGGTGATGATCCAGAATCGGACGATCACGCGCGGCTCAGGCCAGCCCTTGAGTTCAAAGTGGTGGTGAATCGGCGCCATGCGGAACACGCGCTTGCCGGTGAGCTTGAACGAGGCGACCTGAATCACCACCGACAGGGTTTCCATCACGAAGATGCCGCCCATGATGAACAGCACGATCTCCTGGCGCACGATCACGGCGATGGTGCCCAATGCAGCGCCCAGCGCCAGTGCGCCGACGTCACCCATGAACACCTGGGCCGGATAGGTGTTGAACCACAGGAAGCCCAGGCCGGCACCGATCAGCGCGCCGCAGAACACGATCAACTCGCCCGAACCCGGCACGTACGGGATCAGCAGGTATTCGGCGAACTTCACGTTACCCGACAGGTAGCAGAAGATGCCCAGCGCACCACCGACCATCACGGTTGGCATGATCGCCAGGCCATCGAGGCCGTCGGTCAGGTTGACCGCGTTGCTGGAGCCGACGATGACGAAATAGGTCAGCACGACGAAGCCGATACCCAGCGGAATGGTGACATCCTTGAGGAACGGCACGATCAGGGTGGTCTCGACAGTGGTCGGTGCGGTCATGTACAGGAACACCGCCGCGCCCAGGCCGAACACCGACTGCCAGAAGTACTTCCAGCGGCTCGGCAGGCCACGCGAGTTCTTTTCGATCACCTTGCGGTAGTCGTCGACCCAGCCGATGGCACCGAACAGCAAGGTGACGATCAGCACGGTCCAGACATAGCGGTTGGACAGGTCGGCCCACAGCAGGGTGCTGACGCCGATGGCGGACAGGATCAGTGCGCCACCCATGGTCGGGGTGCCGGATTTGGACAGGTGCGATTGCGGGCCGTCGTTACGCACGGCCTGACCAATCTGACGGATCTGCAGGGTACGGATCATCCACGGCCCCAGCCACAGCGCCAGCGACAACGCGGTCAGTACGCCAAGAATCCCGCGCAGGGACAGGTACTGGAAGACCGCGAAGCCCTTGTGGAACTGTTGCAGATACTCGGCCAACAGCAGCAGCATTAATGTTTCTCCCCGCTGGCACCGCACAGTGCAGCCACGACGTTTTCCATCGCAGCGCTGCGCGAGCCCTTGATCAAGATAGTGGTTTCGCTGGCAGTCTCGCCGCGAACGGCGTCGATCAGCTCAGCTTGAGTAGCGAAATGACGGCCATTGGCGCCAAACGCCTTGACCGCATGAATCATGTTGGAACCCACTGCATACACGGCGTCAACCTTGCCGCGTGCGTACTCACCCACCTGCCGGTGGCCTTCTTCCGCCCACTGACCCAGTTCGCCGATATCCCCCAGCACCAGAACGGTGCGCCCGGAAAAGGCGCGGAGTATATCAATGGCCGCGCACATGGAGGTGGGATTTGCGTTGTAGGTATCGTCGATTACCCGCACACCGCTCGGGGCGATTTGCGCCACGGTACGGCCCTTGACCGGCTGCACGGCGTTGAGGCCGGCGGCGATGCCACTCAGGCTCAGACCAACGGCATGGGCAGCGGCGGCAGCGGCCAGGGCGTTGCTGACGTTGTGTTCGCCGAGCACATTGAGTTGCACGTCTACCGTTTCACCCGCGCCATGCAGTTTGAACGACGGGCAGCCACGGGCATCGCGACCGATGTCGCTGGCGTGAAAATCAGCCTGATCGTTGCCACGAGCGAAGCTGATTACCTTGTGCGCACCGGCACGGGCCTTCCAGATGGCGAAGGCTTTGTCGTCCAGGTTGAGAATGGCGATACCGCCCTCGCCCAAGCCCTCGAGGATCTCGCCCTTGGCTTCGACGATCTTCTCGGGGCCGCCGAACTCGCCAACGTGGGCAGTACCGGCGTTGTTGATGATCACCACCTGCGGCTGGGTCAGGCCGACGGTGTAGCGGATTTCACCGATGCGCGAAGCACCCAGTTCGATCACGGCGGCGCTGTGCTCCGGAGCGATCTCCAGCAGGGTCAACGGGGCGCCGAGGTCGTTGTTCAGGTTGCCGCGGGTGGCATGCACGAGGCCGCGGGTGCGCAAGATGCTGGCGAGCATCTCCTTGACCGTGGTCTTGCCGCTGGAACCGGTGATGGCGACGACTGGCTTGTCGAAGGCAGCGCGGTTCAGCGCACCGAGCTGGCCGAGTGCTACGCGACAATCGGCGACCAGCAGCTGCGGCAGATCAACATCGGCAATTTCGCGCTCGACCAGCGCAGCGACGGCGCCTTTGGCTTGCACGTCGGCGAGGTAGTCATGGCCATCGAAGCGCGGCCCGCTCAGGGCAACGAACAGCTGACCGGCAGCAACGCTGCGGCTGTCGATGCTGACACCGGTGAAGCTGGCGTCGGCGTTGACCAGGCGCGCATTCAAGGCGCCGGTCAGCTGGCTGAGGTTCATGGGCTTAAGCATGTGGCGCCTCCCAGGCTGCAAGTGCCTTGTCGGCTTCGATCAGGTCGGAGAAGGCATGGCGCTCGCCATTGATCTCCTGGTAGTCCTCGTGCCCCTTGCCGGCCAGGACGATCACGTCATCGGCGGCAGCGGCGGCAATCAGGTGAGCAATGGCTTCACCACGGCCAGCGACGAACTCGACGTCGGCAGGCTTGGCGAAACCAGGGCGAATGTCGTCGAAGATGCGCAGCGGGTCTTCAGTACGCGGGTTGTCGTCGGTGACCAGCACGCGGTCGGCCAGGCGCTCGGCCACTTCGGCCATCAGCGGGCGCTTGCCGCGATCACGGTCACCACCGCAGCCGAACAGGCACAGCAGCTTGCCGTGCGCATGCGGACGCAGGGCCTCGAGGACTTTTTCCAGGGCGTCGGGGGTATGGGCGTAATCGACCACCACCAGCGGCTTGTCACCACCACCCAGGCGCTGCATGCGGCCGACCGGCCCTTGCAGGTGCGGGGCGACCTTGAGGATCTCATCCAGCGAGTAGTCCAGTGCCAACAGCGTGGCTACCGCCGCAAGCATGTTGCTCAGGTTGAAGCGGCCGAGCAGCTGGCTGCGCAGGGTGCGTTCACCCTGGGCGGTGACGAGAATGGCGCGCACGCCATCATCATCAAAATGCGCTTCACGGCAGAACAGCGAAGCGTCCGGGTTCTCCAGGCTATAGCTGAGCAGCCGGGTTTCGATATGGTCGACACTCGGGCGACGGGCAAAGTCTTCGGCCAGGCGACGACCGAAGTCGTCATCCAGGTTGACTACCTGGCAACGCAGGCTCGACCAGGCGAACAGCTTGGCTTTGGCGGCCTCGTAAGCCTCCATGCTGCCGTGGTAATCCAGATGGTCGCGGGACAGGTTGGTCATGACCGCGATGTCGAATTCCAGCGCGGCGACCCGGCCCTGCTCCAGGGCATGAGAGGAAACCTCCATGGCCACGGCCTTGGCGCCGGCTTTCTGGAGGTCGTTGAGGGTCGACTGCACGGCGATCGGATCGGGCGTGGTCAGGCGGCCGCTCTGCAGCTCGCCATAGAAGCCGGTGCCCAGGGTGCCGATCAAGCCACAGCGCTGGCCCAGCGCATCGAGCGCCTGGGCCACCAGTTGAGTGACGCTGGTCTTGCCGTTGGTGCCGGTGACGCCCACCAGGCTCAGCTGGCGGCTAGGCTCGCCATAGAAGCGCCCGGCAATCTGCGACAGCTGGCCGATCAGGCCCTTCACCGGAATCAGCGGCACGTCGGTGAGCGGCAGGACGTTGACGCCCTGCTCTTCATAGGCCACGGCCGCAGCACCACGAGACAGCGCATCGGCAATGTGCTCACGGCCATCAACCTTGGCACCTGGCACGGCCAGGAACAGGTCGCCCTGGCGCACCTGACGGCTGTCCAGGGTCAGTTCACGGATCAGCGGATCACGGCTGGCGTGGGCGAAAAGCTTGCTCAATGGCATTGTCATCATCCACGCCCTCCCTTGGCGGGTACTGCACTGGCCTGCTGCGGATCAGTTGGCGGCGGCAGGTTGTCTGGCGGCACGTTCATCAGGCGCAGGGTGCCCGACATGACCTTGCTGAATACCGGGGCCGATACCAGGCCGCCGAAATAGCCGCCCTTGCCCGGCTCGTCGATGACCACGACGATGGCGTAGCGCGGGTCACTCATCGGGCCGAAGCCGGCGAACAGCGAGCGATAGGCGTTTTCGGTGTAACCCTTGGAGCCGACGGTGGCTTTACGTGCGGTACCGGACTTGCCGGCCACGTGATAGAACGGCACCTGGGCACGGAACACACCGCGTGGTGCTTCGATCACCTGCTGCAGCATGCCCTGGATGGTTTCGGCGGTTTCCTTCGGAATGGCCTGCACCGCTTCCGGCGCCTTGTCGACCTTGAGGATCGACAGCGGCACCATCTTGCCGTCGTTGGCCAGCGCGGCGTAGGCATGCACCAGCTGCAGGGCAGTAACCGACACACCGTAGCCGTAGGACAGGGTCGCGGTTTCAGCCTTGCGCCACTCGCGGTGGTTAGGCAGGTTGCCGACGCGCTCGCCCGGGAAGCCGAGGCCGGTGTACTGGCCCAGGCCGACCTGGGACATGACCCGGTAGATGGCCTCGCCGCCGATATCGAAGGCGATCTTGCTCATGCCGACGTTGGAGGAGTTGATCAGGATACCGGTCAGGTCGAGGATCGGGCCCTCGCTCTTGGATACGTCCTTGATGGTATAACGGCCGATCTGCAGGCTGCCCGGATACACCTCGACCTTGTCGGTCGGCTTCCAGCGGCCGCTCTGCAGCGCCGCGCTCATCGAAATCGGCTTGACCGTCGAGCCTGGCTCGAACACGTCGATGATTGCCCGGTTGCGCATGGCAGCCGGGAACATGCTGCGGCGGTTGTTGGGGTTGTAGGTCGGCTGGTTGACCATGGCCAGGACTTCACCGGTCTTGACGTCCATGATCACCAGGCTGCCGGCCTTGGCGTCCTGTTCGGCGATGGCGTTGCGCAGTTCGCGGGTGGCCAGGTATTGCAGGCGCAGGTCGATCGACAACGCCAAGGTCTTGCCGGCCTTGGCGTTCTTGGTGACCTGGATGTCCTTGATCAACCGGCCGCGCCGGTCCTTGATCACTTGCCGCTTGCCGGGCACGCCGGCCAGCCATTCATCGTAGGCCAGCTCCACACCTTCACGACCGTGGTCGTCGAGGTCGGTGAAGCCAACCATGTGTGCGGTCACGTCGCCGGCCGGGTAGAAGCGGCGGAATTCTTCCAGGCCATACACGCCCGGTACTTTCAGGTCGAGCACGTGCTGGCCCTGCTCCGGGGTCAGGCCGCGGACCAGGTAGATGAACTCTTTGCTGGCCTGCTGGGTCAGGCGCTCGGTCAGTTGCTGGGCGTTCTGCCCAAGGGCTGCGGCCAACTGCGGCCAGCGATCCTTGGCGACCTGCATCTCCTTGGGGTTGGCCCACAAGGTGGTGACCGGGGTACTGACCGCGAGCGGCTCGCCGTTACGGTCGGTGATCAGGCCACGGTGCGCAGGAATGGGAATGTGACGCAAGCTGCGGGCATCGCCCTGGCCTTTGAGGAAGTCACGGTCAACCACCTGCAGGTCGATGATGCGCCAGCAGATGGCGCCAACCATCAGCGCGAGCAAGCCGATCACTACCCGGAAGCGCCAGGGGTAGAGTGCGCCTTCGAGCTTCATCATGGCGCCACCATCCGTACTTCGTCAGCCGCAGGCACACGCATCTTCAGCTGCTCGGAGGCCAGGCTCTCGATACGGCTGGAGGCCGTCCAGGTGCTTTGCTCAAGAATCAGCCGGCCCCACTCGGCCTGGGCCTTGTCACGCTCGTTCAACTCGCCGTACAGGGTGTTGAGCAACTGGCGATTCCAGTGGGCGCTGTAAGACACGGCGATGGCCGAAACGAGCACACCGACAAACAGCAGAAGCATCAGGAAGCTTCCGCCTGGCAGAGGTTTGGCGAATAGCCGGCTCACCGAAGCTTCTCCGCCACCCGCATCACGGCGCTGCGCGACCGCGGGTTGGCCTTGAGTTCGGCTTCGGAGGCAAACTGGGCCTTGCCGATCAGCTTGATCTTCGGCTCGAAGACCTTGTGCTGTACCGGCAGGTTGCGTGGCAGGTTGTCGGCCTCGCCCTTGACCAGCTTGCGCATGAACAGCTTGACGATGCGGTCTTCCAGCGAATGGAAGCTGATGACCGCCAGACGACCGCCTATTTCCAGGGCATCGAGCGCAGCTTCAAGGCCAGCCTCGAGGTCACCCAGCTCGTTGTTGACGTGAATGCGCAGCCCCTGGAAGGCCCGGGTCGCCGGGTTCTTGCCCTTCTCCCAGGCCGGGTTGGCTACCTTGAGCACTTCAGCCAGGTCGGCGGTGCGGGTGAACGGCTGCTTTTCGCGGCGTTCGACCACGGCACGCGCCATGCGCCCGGCAAAGCGCTCTTCGCCATATTCCTTGAAGACACGGGCAATTTCTTCGACAGGTGCGGTGGCGATGAACTCGGCAGCGCTGATGCCCTGATCCGGGTTCATGCGCATGTCCAGCGGGCCATCATTGAGGAAGCTGAAGCCGCGCTCAGGGTCATCCAGCTGCGGCGAGGACACGCCCAGGTCAAGCAGGATGCCGCTGACCTTGCCGTGCAGACCACGCTCGGCGACTTCCGCGCCGAGCTCGGCAAAGCTGCGCTGCACAATGACAAAGCGGCCGTCTTCGGCCGCCAGCGCTTGCCCGGTGGCAATCGCTTGAGGATCTTTATCGAAGCCCAGCAACCGCCCTTGCGGCCCGAGCTTGCTGAGGATCAGGCGGCTATGGCCGCCACGTCCGAAGGTGCCGTCCAGATAGCAACCGTCGGCGCGCAGGGCCAATGCCTCGACAGCTTCGTCGAGGAGGACGGTGATGTGGTTGAAGCCGCTATCTATGGTCACAGGATCAGGTCACGCAAATCGTCGGGCATGGCGCCCGGTTGTTGGATAGCTGCAAGGTCGGCTGCCGAAACCGCGTTCCAGGCATCCTCATCCCACAGCTGGAATTTGTTCAGCTGCCCCACCAACATCGCCTTCTTGTCCAGCTTGGCGTACTCACGCAGGCGGGGCGGTACCAGGAAACGCCCACTGCCATCGAGCTCCAGGTCAACCGCATTACCGATCAGCAAACGCTGCAGGCGGCGGTTTTCCTCACGCAACGACGGTAAGGCACGCAACTTGGCTTCAATCTGTTCCCACTCATCGAGGGGATAAACACACAAGCAGGGGTCAACGGCGTCGATGGTCACGATCAGCTGACCATTGCAACGCGAATCGAGCTCGTCACGGTACCGGCTCGGCATGGCGAGACGGCCCTTGGCATCGAGGCTGACGGCGTTGGCTCCGCGGAACACGGCTGCAATTCCCCACAATGTTAGCTTTTTTGTGCCAGAAAACCCACTTCATCCCACTTTCTGCCACTTGCGCACACTATAGGAATCCGCCCGCTGCACCGTCAAGGCACGTTCATAAGGAAAACCCTTACAGGACCGAGATTTAGCGCAACATTTGAAGGAGAAAGGACTGCCAGGAGGGAAAAAACACGAGAAAAATCAAACCGACTCAAACGAATGCCGTTCGAAGTTAAAGTGAATTATTAAGAGTAAGATCTTTTTGGTATTACCAAGAGGGATCTGCTGTCGATTCAAGCAGGAGAGGAAAAGGTGGAGAGTCGATCTGTAAGCCGGGTTTTGTCGAGGACAGTCATTCCTCTACGACGGCCATCACTGGACGCCTCTAGCAACCTACCCGGTTCCGACGCGGGCCACGCCTGATGGAACCCTATTTGGTCTTGCTCCGAGTGGGGTTTACCTAGCCACGAACTGTTGCCAGCCGTGCGGTGCGCTCTTACCGCACCTTTTCACCCTTACCGGCACCGAAGTGCTTAGGCGGTTATTTTCTGTGGCACTTTCCGTAGGCTCGCGCCTCCCAGGCGTTACCTGGCACTCTGCCCTATGGAGCCCGGACTTTCCTCCCCCATCTTTTACGGAACAAAAGACGGCAGCGACTGTCCGATCGACTCTCCGCCGACAAGGTTAACGGCACGCGCGCGCAAGAACAAGTGATACCGTGAACTATGTCTAATTGCCACTACTGCGCTTTCTGCTTTTCCAGGGCCACCTGATACAGCAGGTTCTTGCGCACACCGGTGATTTCCGCCGCCAATGCTGCGGCCCTTTTCAGCGGCAACTCGGCCAGCAACAGGTCCAGCACACGCTGCGCCTCTGCGCTGATCGCATCCTCGCCCTCAGGCGCACTCCAGCCACCAACCAGCACCACGCACTCACCCCGCTGCTGATTGCTGTCGCCGGCGACGAACGCACGCAATTCAGCCAACGGCAGGCCCTTGAGGGTCTCGAAAGTCTTGGTCAGCTCGCGCGCCAGCAGCGCCGGGCGCTCGCCGCCGAACACCAGCTCCATGTCTTCAAGGCACTCCAGGATGCGGTGCGGCGCCTCGTAGAAGATCAGCGTGCGAGGCTCTTCCTTGACCTGCTCAAGGCGCGCCCGACGACCAGCAGCCTTGGCTGGCAGGAAGCCTTCGAAGATGAAGCGGTCGGAAGGCAGGCCGGCCGCCGAAAGCGCGGCAATCAAGGCGCAGGCGCCAGGCACTGGCACCACACTGACACCTGCGGCACGGGCCTGACGCACCAGGTGGTAACCCGGGTCGGAAATTAGCGGCGTACCGGCATCGGAGACCAGCGCAACATCTTCACCCGCCAGCAACTTGGTGATGAAGCGCCCGCCCTCGTCGCGCTCGTTGTGCTCATGGCAGGCCGCCAACGGCGTATCGATGCCGAAGTGCTGCAGCAGGCGGATCGAATGCCGGGTGTCCTCGGCGGCGATCAGGGCAACACCGGCCAGCACCTTGAGCGCCCTGGCGCTCATGTCATCAAGGTTGCCGATGGGGGTCGCGACCACATAAAGCGTCCCCATGGTGGATTTCGAAGCCCCGGCCACATCAGTCACTGCACACACCCTGCCTTTCGGATCAAAGGCGACATTGTAGCCCGAGCGCCGGTAACAGGGCGCAAAGAACTTCATCGGCGCGCCTGCGCAAGCCACCTATAGTGAAGGTTCTGCTAACGGCAGATCGCGCCCCGGCCGCCGCTTGGGTACAATTGCCGGCCAACTTGATCGAGTAACAGGACCTTTACATGATCGCTTGCCTGCGGCTGTTCACAGCCCTCTGCCTCGCTGCCCTGCTGGCAGCCTGCGCCAGCTCGCCCTCATCCAGCCTGGGCGAACTGCCACGCACCCCGGATGCCAGCATCGAGCAACTGCTCGAGAAGGCCGCCACCAGCAAGTCCGCCGAAGACGCTGCCTTGCTGCGCCTGAGCGCTGCCGACCTGGCTTACAAGCAGAAGGACTTCCCACGCGCCGCACGCATCCTCGAGCAGGTGCCGATGGACACGCTGAAGCCGGCCCAGCAGATTTTCGCCGCCACCCTCGGCGCCGAACTGGCCATGAGCCGCAACCAGCCCAAGGCCGCCCTGACCGCGCTGTCCCACCCGAGCCTGCAACACATCGCAGAGCTGCCGGAGCAACAGCAGGTGCGCACCTACAGCGTTCACGCCGCCGCCCTCGAGGCCGACGGCCAGGCCATGGCCGCCGCCCAGCAACGCGTGCTGCTGAGCCCGCTGCTCAGCGGCCAGGCTGCCAGCGCCAACAATGACGCGATCTGGGCCCTGGTCGCTTCGCTGCCAGCCGAGCAGCTGCAACAGCCTGCCAACAACGAAATCCTCGCCGGCTGGACCAGCCTGGCGCTGGCCGTGAAAAGCGCCGGCACCCTCGAGCAGCAACAGGCTGCCATCGAGGCCTGGCGCAAGCAGCATCCTGACCACCCGGCCGCCAAGCAGCTGCCGCTGGCCCTGACCAAGCTCAAGGAACTGGCCAGCCAGCCGCTGACCAAGATCGCCTTGCTGCTGCCTCAGGAAGGCCCGCTGGCCGGCGTTGCCCGCGCCCTGCGTGACGGCTTCATGGCCGCGCACTTCCAGGCCCAGCAGGCTGGCGGGCAAGCGCCTGCCGTGCAGGTTTACGACAGCTCGCGTATCGGCTCGCTGGACGCCTTCTATCGCCAGGCTCAGGCCGATGGCGTGCAACTGGTGGTCGGCCCGCTGGAAAAGCCGCTGGTCAAGCAGCTCGCTGGCAACACCCAGCTGCCCATCACCACCCTCGCCCTGAACTACGCCGACGCCGGCCAGAAAGCACCACCGCAGCTGTTCCAGTACGGCCTCGCCGCCGAGGACGAAGCCCGCGAAGTGGCACGCCGTGCCCGTGCTGACGGCATGGTCCGCGCCGTAGCCCTGGTACCGAGTGGCGAGTGGGGTGACCGCGTGCTGGCCGCCTTCCGTCAGGACTGGGAAAGCAACGGCGGCACCATCATCGCCGCCGAGCGCATCGCCCAGCCGGTCGCCCTGGCCCAGCAGATCGCCAACCTGTTCCAGCTGCGCCAGAGCGAAGGCCGTGCCCAGAGCCTGCAGAGCACCGTGGGCGGCAACATCGCGGCACAACCGTCGCGCCGTCAGGACATTGATTTCATCTTCCTCGCCTCGACCCCACAGCAGGCGCAGCAGATCAAACCGACCCTGAACTTCCAGTACGCCGGTGACGTACCGGTCTACGCCACCTCGAACCTGTACAGCGCCAGCGGTGACGTCAACCAGTACAACGACATGAACGGCATTCGCTTCTGCGAAACCCCATGGTTGCTCGACACCAGCAACAGCCTGCGCCAGCAGGTGGTGCAGCAGTGGCCACAGGCCGCAGGTAGCCTCGGCCGCCTCTACGCCATGGGTGTCGACGCCTACAGCCTGGCGCCACGCCTGGGCCAGCTCAAGGCCCTGCCAGACAACCGTGTGCAAGGCCTGTCCGGCAGCCTGAGCATCAACGCCAGCCAGCGCATCGAGCGCCAGCTGCCGTGGGCCGAGTTCTCTGGTGGCCAGGTCAAGCGCCTGCCAGACACTTCGCACTGATGCCCGAAGCATCGCCGAGCAGCGCCGGCCAGGCGGCAGAAACCCAAGCCCTTGAGTACCTTCAAGGGCAAGGCCTGCAACTGCTGACGCGCAATTGGCGATGCAAAGGCGGCGAGCTTGATCTGGTCATGCTCGACGCCGATACAGTAGTATTCGTCGAAGTCCGCTACCGGCTGCACGCGGACTTCGGTGGCGCCCTCGGCAGCATTGACGGGCGCAAGCAGAAACGGCTGGTGCTTGCCGCCACACTGTTCCTGCAGAAGGAGTCTCGCTGGGCCAATTACCCCTGCCGCTTCGACGTTGTCGCCCTGCAGGGCAGCCACCATGCAGGCCGGCCACTTCAATGGCTGAAAAACGCCTTCGAATGCTGAACCCACTCCGTTTTTTTTGCTCTATGTTTCGCGGGCTGGTCCTTGTTGCGCGTAGCAAAGGCCACCGCCCTACTTAAGGTCACCAGATGGACATGCAATCCCGAATTCGCCGGCTGTTTCAGGCCAGCATCGACACCAAGCAACAGGCAATGGACATCCTGGCACCGCACATCGAGCAGGCTAGCCTGGTCATGGTCAATGCGCTGCTCAACGAGGGCAAGATGCTCGCCTGCGGCAATGGCGGCTCGGCCGGCGATGCGCAGCACTTCTCTTCGGAGCTGCTCAACCGCTTCGAGCGTGAGCGCCCGAGCCTGCCGGCCATCGCCCTGACCACCGACAGCTCGACGCTGACCTCGATCGCCAACGATTACAGCTACAACGAAATCTTCTCCAAGCAGATCCGCGCCCTGGGCCAACCCGGCGACGTACTGCTGGCGATTTCGACCAGCGGCAACTCTGCCAACGTGATTCAAGCGATCCAGGCCGCACATGATCGCGAAATGATTGTCGTAGCATTGACCGGACGTGATGGCGGCGGCATGGCATCACTGCTGCTGCCTGAGGACGTGGAAATCCGCGTCCCGTCGACGGTCACCGCACGTATCCAGGAAGTCCACCTGCTGGCGATCCACTGCTTGTGCGATCTGATCGACAGCCAACTGTTCGGGAGTGAAGAATGACCCCCATACGCCTCGGCCTGATGGCCCTGACTCTGTGCCTGAGCGTCACCGGCTGCAGCTCGGTACTGACCTCGACCCGCAACTCGCCGATCGAGGATGATCGTGGCACCCGTACCATCGGCAGCAAGATCGACGACTCACTGATCGAAACCAAGGCCTCGGTCAACATTGCCAAGGCCAGCCCTGACCTGGACAAGAGCTCGCACATCGTCGTCAGCAGCTACAACGGTATCGTCCTGCTTGCCGGGCAAACGCCGCGTGCCGACCTCAAGAGCCTGGCTGAACAGACCGCCAGCCAGGTCCAGCGGGTGAAAAAGGTGCACAACGAGCTGCAGGTGATGCAGCCCTCCTCCATCCTCGCGCGCAACAACGACGCCTGGCTGACCACCAAGATCAAGACCCAGATGCTCGCCGACAATGCCGTGCCTAGCTCGCGCATCAAGGTGATCACCGAGAACGGCATCGTCTACTTGCTCGGCCTGGTAACCCAGCAAGAAGCCAATGCCGCCACCGCCGTTGTTCAGGGTGTGTCTGGCGTGCAGAAAATCGTCAAGCTGTACGAGTACATCGACTGATTCAGTTGCCGCCATGACCAGCAACTGGCTGGCATCGGCGGCAGCTTGCCCCAGCTGTTCAATTTCCAGGAAATACCGCATGAAAAAGCTTCTGCTGCCCGCCCTGCTGTTCGGCACCTTCGCCACCCTGGCCGGCTGCTCCACCCCAAGCCTGATCACCCTCAACGACGGCCGCGAAATCCAGGCTGTCGACGCCCCGCACTTCGACAAGGACTCGGGCTTCTACGAGTTCCAGCAGCTCGACGGCAAGCGTACCCGCATCAACCGGGACCAGGTCCGCACCATCAGCGACCTGTAAGCGCAGCTTCGCGGCAAAGAAAAAGGCGACCCTTACGGATCGCCTTTTTTTGTTACTTGACCACCTTCAGGCTAGGTCGCCCGCTTGGGCGTGGTGGCTGGCCACCGCCTTGCGGCGGGCCATCGTCATCCGGCTCGACGCCTTCGTCTTCCAGCTCATCGCCATCCATCAGCGGTGGCTCCAACTCGAAGACCATGCCCTGGCCGTTCTCCCGGGCATAGATACCCAGGATGGCACCTGCTGGCACGAACAACGAATGGGCAACGCCACTGAAGCGCCCCTCGAAGCTCACCGCGTCGTTATCCATGTGCAGGTTGCGCACGGCACTCGGCGAAATGTTCAGGACGATCTGGCCATCACTGGCAAAACCTTGTGGCACCTGGACTGCCGGGAATTCGGCATTGACCAGCATATGGGGGGTGCAATCGTTGTCGACGATCCACTCATACAGCGCTCGAACCAGGTAGGGGCGACTGGAGTTCATCAACGGCTCCTTAAAGCTTGCGCATTTCACGTTCAACAGAGGACAGGCTCGCCTGGAAAGGCTCGCGGACGAACTGTCGCTCCATGTATTCCAGCAGCGGCTTGGCCTGCCGCGGTAATTCGATACCCATTACCGGCAAACGCCAGAGTATGGGCAATAGACAACAGTCGACCAGACTTTGCTCCTCACTCATGAAGCAGGCAAACTCGCCAAACAGCGGCGAGACGCCGGTCAGGCTTTCGCGCAGCGCCTTGCGTGCCTCGGTACGGGCCGCCTCAGCGCTGCGCGGGTCGAGAATGGTATCCGCGAGCGCGCACCAGTCACGCTGAATGCGATGCATCAGCAGACGGCTGTTGCCACGCGCCACCGGGTACACCGGCATCAGCGGCGGATGTGGATAACGCTCCTCGAGGTATTCCATCACCACGGTCGACTCATACAACGCCAGATCACGATCGACCAGGGTCGGCACGCTGCCGTAAGGGTTCACCTCTGCCAGCCTGGGTGGCAGGCGCGCAGGGTCGACGTCAATGACCTGCACGCTGACGCCCTTCTCGGCGAGCACGAGGCGTACCCGATGAGAATAATGGTCAGCAGGGTCGGAATAACAGGCTAACCGGTTGGTTGCGCCCATGTAGCGCCTCCTCGCAGGGGATGCTTGTAAAACTCTAAATGAAAACGCGCCCGCGGGGCACTGGCATATTTGCCAGTGCCCCGCGGGCGCGTTCGACTACCAGAAATTACTGCGTGATCAGTGCACGTCCTTCCAGTATTCGCGCTTGAGCAAGTAGGCAAATACGAAGAAGAAAGCCAGGTACAGCAACACGTAGGTACCGATGCGCTGGCTTTCCAGTTTGACCGGGTTGGCCGAATAGGCCAGGAAGGTCACCAGGTTCTTGACCTTCTCGTCGAACTGCTCGGCGTTCAGGGTACCGGAATTCGGCGTAATGGTCAGCTGGTCACAGGCTTCATGGGTGAGCGGGCTACCCGTCAATGGGTCGAATTGCTTCTTGCCATCGACCACCATCTGCACCTGTTTGCAGCCAACCACCTGATTGCCCTGCAGGCCGACCAGCACGTTAGGCATGCCGACGTTCGGGAACACCTTGTTGTTGACCCCGTACGGGCGCGACGGGTCCTCATAGAAGCTGCGCAGGTAGGTGTACAGCCAGTCGGTACCCCGTACCCGTGCGACCAGGGTCAGGTCGGGCGGCGCGGCGCCGAACCAGGTCTTGGCGTCACTGGGCTGCATGCCGATCTGCATGTGGTCACCGATCTTGGCACCGGTGAACACCAGCTTCTCGAGCATCAACTCATGAGGGATACCGAGGTCATCGGCAACCCGCTCGTAACGCTGGAACTTGGCGCTGTGGCAACCCATGCAATAGTTGGCGAAGGTGCGCGCACCGTCCTGCATGGCCGCCTTGTCGGTCAGGTCGATATCGACCTTGTCCAGCTCCAGGCCATGTTCGGCAGCGAAGGCAAAGGCAGGCATCACTGCCAGCAAAAATACTGCAATCAACTTTTTCATCAGCCAGTCACCCTTTCCGGAACCGGTTTGGTCTTCTCGAGCCTTGTGTAGAACGGCATCAGCAGGAAGTAGGCGAAGTACAGCACCGTGCACACCTGCGACAGCAAGGTACGCCCAGGCGTAGGCGCCAGTACGCCGAGGATGCCGAGGATGACGAAGGCAATGCAGAACACCAGCAGGAAGACCTTGCTGATCCAGCCCTTGTAGCGCATGGAGCGCACCGGGCTGCGGTCGAGCCAGGGCAGCACGAACAACACGGCAATGGCGGCGCCCATGGCGATTACGCCCATGAGCTTGTCAGGCACCGCTCGCAGGATCGCGTAGAACGGCGTGAAGTACCACACCGGGGCGATATGCTCGGGCGTCTTGAATGCGTTCGCCTGCTCGAAATTAGGTTTTTCCAGGAAGTAACCGCCCATCTCCGGGAAGAAGAACACCACGGCACAGAACACGAAGAGGAACACCACCACACCCACGATGTCCTTGACGGTGTAGTACGGGTGGAACGGAATACCGTCGAGCGGAATGCCGTTTTCGTCCTTTTTCTTCTTGATGTCCACACCATCGGGGTTGTTCGAACCCACTTCGTGCAGGGCCAGGATGTGCAGCACCACCAGGCCGAGAATCACGATTGGCAGGGCCACCACATGCAGGGCGAAGAAGCGGTTCAGGGTAATGCCCGAGATCAGGTAGTCACCACGGATCCATTGGGTCAGATCGCCACCGATCACCGGAATGGCACCGAACAGCGAGATGATCACCTGGGCACCCCAGTAAGACATCTGCCCCCACGGCAGCAGGTAGCCCATGAAAGCTTCAGCCATCAGCGCCAGGTAGATCAGCATGCCGAACAGCCACACCAGCTCGCGGGGCTTCTGGTAGGAGCCGTAGAGCAGGCCGCGGAACATGTGCAGGTAGACCACGATGAAGAACGCCGAAGCGCCGGTGGAGTGCAGGTAGCGCAGGATCCAGCCGTACTCGACGTCACGCATGATGTACTCGACCGAGGCGAAGGCCTCTTCCGCCGAGGGCGTGAAACTCATGGTCAGCCACACGCCAGTGACGATCTGGTTGACCAGCACCAGCAGCGCCAGCGAGCCAAAGAAATACAGGAAATTGAAGTTCTTGGGCGCGTAATACTTGCTCAGGTGGTCTTCCCACATCTTGGTGGCGGGGAAGCGAGCGTCAATCCAGTCCATGAACTTGCTCATCATGCTTTCTCCTGGTCGACGCCGATGACGACAATGTCGTCCGACTCATAAGAATGCGGCGGTACTGGCAGGTTGAGTGGCGCCGGCTGCGACTTGTAGACACGGCCAGCCAGATCGTAGTGGGAGCCGTGGCAAGGGCAGAAATAGCCACCGACCCACTTCGGCCCGAGGTCTGCGGGCGCGACTTCCGGGCGGAAGGTCGGCGAGCAACCCAGGTGCGTACAGAGACCCACGAGAATGAGGATTTCCGGCTTGATCGAGCGAACCTCGGGGTCGACATAGGTCGGCTGCACCGAGCTCTTCGACTGAGGGTCGGAGAGGTCACCCTCGATCTTCTTCAGGTTGCCAAGGATCTCCTGCGTTCGCCGCACGATGAACACCGGCTGGCCACGCCACTCGGCAACCATCTGCTGCCCTGGCTCGACCTTGGCAATATTGACCTTCACCGGTGCACCGGCCGCCTTCGCCTTGGCACTGGGGAACCATGACCCCACGAACGGTACCGCAGCCCCCACTGCCCCCGCTGCCCCGACCACGGATGTCGCGGCTACGAGGAAGCGGCGCCGGCCTGCGTTGACGCCGTCATTGCTCATTCAGTCCTCTCCCATCAGCTTGCTTGGCCAGTTGGACCTGACCTGTACTTAGGTTGTGTCTGTGGCGCTAAAAATTGGCCGCCATGGTAAGAAACAAATCCACACAGTGACAAGGTGATTACCCCCACAAGGAGCTATAACCCGCGCTTTGCTTGATCTGCGTCTATGCGACAAGTGGTCACCGACATGCTGACAGGGTAGTTCAAGCACAAAAAAAAGCCCGGTTCCAAGGAACCGGGCTTTTTTCGACTGCCGAAGCGGTATTAACGCTTGGAGTACTGAGGACGCTTACGCGCTTTACGCAGACCCACTTTCTTACGCTCGACTTCACGAGCGTCGCGGGTGACGTAGCCAGCACGACGCAGAGCGCCACGCAGGGTTTCGTCGTATTCCATCAGGGCGCGGGTGATACCGTGACGGATCGCACCGGCCTGACCGCTGACACCACCACCGGAAACGGTGACGTAGATGTCGAATTTCTCAACGGTTTCGGTCAGCTCGAGCGGCTGGCGAACAACCATGCGAGCGGTTTCGCGACCGAAGAACACGTCCAGAGAACGGTTGTTGATGGAAATGTTACCAGTACCCGGACGCAGGAAAACGCGAGCGGTTGCGGTCTTGCGACGGCCAGTGCCGTAATTTTGAGTCGCCGACATAATGAACTTTCCCGTTAGATCTTCAGTTCTTGAGGCTGCTGAGCAGTGTGTGGGTGAGCAGCACCCGCGTACACTTTCAGCTTACGGTACATGTCGCGACCCAGCGGGTTCTTAGGCAGCATGCCCTTGACCGCGGTTTCGATAACACGCTCAGGGGCCTTGGCGATCAACTTCTCGAAGTTGATTTCCTTGATACCGCCTGGGAAACCGGAGTGGGAGTAGTACATTTTGTCGGAAGACTTGGCACCAGTCACACGAACCTGTTCAGCGTTGATGACGACGATGTAGTCGCCGGTGTCAACGTGAGGGGTGTATTCTGGTTTGTGTTTGCCACGCAGACGGCTAGCGATTTCGGTAGCCAGACGACCCAGGGTCTGGCCAGCGGCGTCGACTACGAACCACTCGCGCTTTACTGTTTCCGGTTTAGCAGTAAAAGTTTTCATTCTCTAAAGCCTCAGAGGCCGCCCAGCGAAAAATAGACGGCGAATCTTACTGGATAGTGCACAACTTGCCAAGGGCAAGCGCGCAGCCGAACGCTGACGCTTTTGGGGGCTCGGGTCGGGCACGCCAATGTTCGACGGGGTTCTTCCTGCGAGGTGGTGCATCACTTCCGCCACACGGAGAGGGGCAGAATTATCCAGATTGCGCGAAAAATTTCAACCTGCTTTGATGGGCTTCTTTTGCCAAGGAGTGTTTTCCCGATGGAATACCGCAAGCTCGGCCGTACCGACCTCGACGTCAGCGCCCTGTGCCTGGGCACCATGACCTGGGGCGAGCAGAACACCCAGGACGAGGCCTTCGAGCAGATTGCGCTGGCCAAGGCCAGCGGCATCAACTTCATCGACACCGCCGAGATGTATCCGGTGCCGCCACGCCCGGAAACCTATGCCGCCACCGAGCGCATCATCGGCAACTGGTTCCGGGCCAACGGTGATCGCGATGACTGGGTATTGGCCAGCAAGGTCGCCGGCCCTGGCAACGGCATCAGCCACATCCGCGACGGCCAACTCAAGCACAACCGCCAGCACATCGTCGCCGCGCTGGACGAGAGCCTCAAGCGCCTGCACACCGACCGCATCGACCTCTACCAGCTGCACTGGCCGGAGCGCAGCACCAACTTCTTCGGCAAGCTGGGTTACCAGCACCTGGCCAACGACCTGTTCACCCCACTGGAAGAAACCCTCGAGGTGCTCGACGAGCAGGTGCGTGCCGGCAAGATCCGTCACATCGGCCTGTCCAACGAAACCCCGTGGGGCACCATGAAGTTCCTGCAACTGGCCGATAGCCGCGGCTGGCCGCGGGCGGTGTCGATCCAGAACCCTTACAACCTGCTCAACCGCAGCTTCGAAGTGGGCCTGGCGGAAGTGGCGATCCGCGAACAATGCGGCCTGCTGGCCTATTCGCCACTGGCGTTCGGCTTGCTCTCAGGCAAGTACGAGAACGGTGCCCGGCCAGAAAAAGGCCGCCTGACCCTGTTCAGCCGCTTCGCCCGCTATTCCAACCCGCAGACCGTGGCAGCCTGCAGCCGCTATGTACAGCTGGCCCGGGCGCACGGCCTGGACCCGGCACAGATGGCCCTGGCGTTCGTGACCCGGCAGCCATTCGTGACCAGCAACATCATTGGCGCAACCGACCTGGTGCAACTGCAGAGCAATCTCGACAGCCAGCAGCTGAACCTCAGCGACGAACTGCTCGCGGCAATCGAGGCGATCCATCAGGAGCAGCCGAATCCCGCGCCTTGAACAGCATGGGCCGCCACGCGGCCCTTCTGTGACACGGGGTAGACACAATCGCCAAAAAATAAGACGATCCAGCCGGTGATTGACCACTCTACCCTATAAGAACAATGACAATGATGTTTACCCAACCCTCCGCGTCGTTGCGGCGCGTCAGCATCCTGGCCATTGACAAGGTGTTCGCTTCGACCCTGATGCAGGCCAAGGATTTCTTCCACCTCGCCAGCTTGCGCTACAGCAAGCAGCTGGGCCTGGGCTTGCAGCCCATGTTCGAGATTCACCTGGTGAGCCCCGATGCCCAGCCGGTGGACAGCTTCAGCAATGTGCAGCTGCCGGTCGATGGCGGCCTCGATGATGCCGACGTGATCATCCTCCCGGCCTTCTGGGAGGATTTCGACAACCTGCTGCAACGTTATCCACAGGTGCTGCCTTGGCTGCGCGAACAGCACGCCCGTGGCGCCGTGCTGTGCGCTGAAGCCAGCGGGGTGTTCTGGCTGGCCGAATCCGGCCTGCTCGACGGCAAGGAAGCGACCACCTACTGGCGCTTCTTCAACAGCTTCACCGAGCGCTTCCCGAAGATTCGCCTGAACCAGGACAAGCACCTGACCGACGCCGACAATCTGTACTGCGCCGGCGGCACCACATCGGCCTGCGACCTGTACATCTACCTGATCGAGCGTTTCTGCGGCGCCAATGTGGCGCGTGCCGTGGCCCGCGACATCCTCTACGAAGTGCAGCGCAACTACACCCCAGGGCGCATGGGCTTTGGCGGCCAGAAGCTGCACCAGGACCTGATCATCCTGCAGATCCAGCACTGGCTGGAGGAACACTTCGCCGACAAGTTCCGCTTCGAGGATGTGGCCCGCAACCATGGCATGAGCATCCGCAACTTCATGCGCCGCTTCCAGGGAGCGACCGGCGACAAGCCGTTGCACTACCTGCAGCGGCTACGCATCGAGACGGCCAAGGGGCTGCTGTCGAGCACGCGCAAGAGCATCAAGACCATCAGTTATGAGGTCGGCTATGACGATGCGAGTTTCTTTGCGCGGTTGTTCCGCCAGCACACGGAGTTGTCGCCGAACCAGTATCGGCAGCAGTTCATGCAGGAAGCCTGAGGCCTCCTGAGCTTCAAGCCGGAAGCTGCAAGCGGCAAGAAAAAGCAAAAAAGCCAGAGCAGCTCTCGAACTGTTCTGGCTTTTTCTTACCGCTTGCAGCTTGTGGCTTGCCGCTGCCCTTAGGGTTTGTGCGGGCGCGAAAGGAACTCGTGCGACTGCATTTCCAGCAAGCGGCTCAAGGTCCGCTGGAACTCGAAGCTCAGGCGCCCGCCGGTGTACAGGTCCTTGAGTTCCACTTCGGCCGAGATGATCAGCTTGACGTTGCGGTCGTAGAACTCGTCCACCATGTTGATGAAGCGGCGGGCAATGTCGTCGGTGGTGACGCCCATCTGCTCCACGTTGCTCAGCAACACGGCATGGAAGATCTTGCCCAGCTCGATGTAGTCGTTCTGGCTGCGCGGCCCGTCGCACAGGGCGCGGAAGTCGAACCAGGCGACGTCGTCGCAGGTGCGCAGGGCAGTGATCGGGCGGTTTTCGATCATCAGCACGTCGTTCTCGACGGCCTGGGTGCACTCGGGCGTCAGCGCCTTGAAGCTGGCGCGCAGGCTCTGGTGCGCTGCGTCGTTGAGCGGGAAGTGGAACAGTTCGGCCTGCTCCAGGTGGCGCAGACGGTAGTCGACGCCGCTGTCGACGTTCACTACGTCGGTGAACTGCTTGATCATGGCGATGGCCGGCAGGAAGCGCGCGCGCTGCAGGCCGTCCTTGTACAGGCCGTCAGGGACGATGTTGGAAGTCGCCACCAGCGAGACGCCGTTCTTGAACAGCTCTTCCATCAGGGTGCCGAGGATCATGGCATCGGTGATGTCGGAGACGAAGAATTCGTCGAAGCAGATCACCCTGGCTTCGTCGCTGAAGCGCTTGGCGATGAGGGTCAGCGGGTTCTTCTCGCCCTTGAGGGTTTTCATTTCCTCGTGGACGCGCTTCATGAAGCGGTGGAAGTGCGTGCGCATCTTCTGCTTGAACGGCAGCGCTTCGTAGAAGGTGTCGACCAGATAGGTCTTGCCGCGCCCTACCCCACCCCAGAAGTACAGACCCTTGACTGGCGTCTGCTCCTTCTTGCCGAACAGCTTGCCGAACATGCCCGGCTTGTTGTTCTGCGCGTGCACCAGGTCGTCGTACAGGCGCTGCAGGTGACGAACCGCAGTTTCCTGCGCCGCATCATGGAAGAAGTCGGGACGTTTCAGATCTGCTTGATATCGTTCTAGGGGCGTCATGATTTCGTTAGCGAGGCAACAAAAAACGGGCCGTCACTGTAGCGACAGGCCCGCTTAATGGCAATCAGACTTGCGGCGAAATGCCTCAGTCCTGTTGCGGCTGAAGCGCTACACGCAGGCTTTCGATGGCCGAATCACGGGCTTCGGCAGTGTCGAACTGCGGCCCGTCGGCAACCTGCTCATCGTTCAGCCACAGGCTGAAGCCCAGGCCATCAACGCGCACATCGGCGTCGCCACCCTGCTGCAGCTGCTTGCTCACGGCACCGGCGCTCTTGCCGTCGGCGAAGCTGCGCGACAGCAGCAGTTGCTCGCCATCGGCGGCCAGCAGGCGGAAGCGGAAGCTGCCGTCTTCATCACGGAAGCTGACGAAGCGCGCACTCTTGGCGGCTTTCTTCTTCACTTCGGTGTTGGCCTGCACGCTGCTGCGGAACGAGCGCAGGCCAACGGCTTCACGCAGCTGTTCGAGGAACGGGGTGGCGATCTTGCGGGCCTTGGCGGCGCCAGCAAGGAGGATGTCCTCCAGGTCCGCCGGGCGCGCGATCAGCTGGTGGTAGTGCTCGCGCTTCTCGGCCAACTGGCCGTCGAGCAGCTGGAACAGGCGCTGTTTCGCGTCGCCCCAGCCCAGGCCCTGCAGCAGCTCTTCGCGGAACTCGGCGCACTGCGCCGGCGTCGAGAAGGCCTGGAACAGGGTGAACAGGTGCGAGTTGTCCGGGTCCTTGGCTTCGCCAGGTGCACGCGAGTCGGTGACGATGCGCGAGATGGCGTCTTTCATGTCCTTGGCGCTGGTGAACAGCGGGATGGTGTTGTCGTAGCTCTTGGACATCTTGCGACCGTCCAGGCCCGGCAGGGTCGCCACGCTCTCCTCGATCACCGCTTCCGGCAGGGCGAAGAAGTCGTTGCCCTGGCCGAACAGGTGGTTGAAACGCTGGCCGATGTCGCGGGCCATTTCCACGTGCTGGATCTGGTCACGACCGACCGGCACCTTGTTGGCGTTGAACATCAGGATGTCCGCGGCCATCAGCACCGGGTAGCTGTACAGGCCCATGGTCACGCCGGCATCCGGGTCTTCGCCGGCTTCCAGGTTCTTGTCCACCGAGGCCTTGTAGGCGTGGGCGCGGTTGAGCAGGCCCTTGGCCGCAACGCAGGTCAGCAGCCAGGTCAGCTCGGGGATCTCGGGGATGTCGGACTGGCGGTAGAAGGTCACCTTCGCCGGGTCCAGGCCACCAGCCAGCCAGGTGGCGGCGATTTCCAGGCGCGAGCGCTGGATGCGCAGCGGGTCGTCGCACTTGATCAGGGCGTGGTAGTCGGCCAGGAAGTAGAACGAGTCGACACCCGGTTGCTGGCTGGCGACGATCGCCGGGCGGATGGCGCCGGCGTAGTTGCCCAGGTGCGGGGTGCCGGTGGTGGTGATACCGGTGAGGATGCGCGTGGTCATGGGTGTTCGCTTATTCAGGCTTGGCTCAGTTCGAAAGGCGCGGCAGCAGCAGATCCTTCAGATCGGTCAGCTTGCCATGGAAGAAGTGTCCGCATTCTGCCACTTTCAGCAGCTCATGGGGGCGCCCCAGTGCGTCGGACCATTCGTAAACCAGCTGCGGATCGACGACTTCGTCGGCGTCCGGCTGCACCACAGCGATCGGGCAGTGTTGCGGCAGCGGGAACTCTGCGGTCAGGCGCATCACCGCCGGGGCGATCATGAACAGCTGCTGCAGCGCCACGCCCTGGGCTTCCAGGCGCCCGGCCAGGCTGGTGGCGACAAAGCCACCGAACGAGAAGCCCATCAGTACCAACGGCAGCTCGGGATGCTTGGCACGCAACCAGGCCGCTGCGGCCTCGGCATCGGCCACTTCGCCAGCGCCCATGTCATGGCTGCCGGCGCTCTGGCCAACGCCGCGGTAATTGAAGCGCAAGGTCACGTAGCCGGCATCGCGGGCGGTGCGCTGCAGGGTCGAGACCACCTTGTTGAGCATGGTGCCGCCCTGGACCGGGTTGGGGTGGCAGATCAACACCGCACCGCGGGCATCGGCCACGTCCAGGTACAAGGCTTCCAGCTGGCCGATCGGGCCATCGATGAACAAGGGGGTTTCGCGGACAAGCAAGGCACTACTCCGTGACCTCGAAGGGGGTCGTTTCGTCTAGGTGAGGAATTCTGTTCTGATTTGCGATCGCTCGCGGTATACAGCGCAGGTCTGAGCCGTTAACGTAAAGCAAAGCCGTTTATAGAGGAAGGACTCGTGGAACTCTCGCTCCTTGTTTGGTTGTTGCCAACCCTGGCCCTGGTCATCGGTGTGGCGGTCGGTTTCATCGTTGCCCGCCTGCTGCCCAATGCGGCGCCCAGCAGCACTCAGCGTCAGCTGGATGATATTCAGAAGCGCTTCGACACTTACCAGAATGAGGTGGTCACCCACTTCAACAGCACTGCCGTGCTGGTCAAACGGCTGACCCAGAGCTACCAGGATGTACAGGATCACCTGGCAGAGGGTGCCAACGCCCTGGCCCTCGACGACGTGACCCGCCAACGCCTGCTGGCTGCACTGCACTCGGAAGGCTCTCAGGTTCCACGCGATCGCCTGACCCCACCAAAAGACACCGCCGAAGTGCCACGTGATTACGCGCCCAAAACGCCGAACTCGCCGGGCATGCTGGACGAGAGCTACGGGCTCAAGCGCTGATCCGCTGAAAAGAACAAAGGCCTCGCATGAGGCCTTTTTCTTGAGTGTGATTCACTGATTTAGCTACAAGCCTTCAAAGCCTGCTCGACATCCGCCAGCAGATCCTCCACATCCTCCAGCCCCACCGACAACCGCACCAACCCCTCGGAAATGCCGTGATGCGCCCGCTCTTCGGGCGTGTAGCTGGAGTGGGTCATGCTCGCCGGATGCTGCGCCAGCGATTCGGCATCCCCCAGGCTCACCGCCCGGGCAAACAGTTGCAGCGCATTCATGAAGCGCCGCCCGGCCTCGATCCCGCCCTTGAGTTCGAAAGCGATCATGCCGCCCGGCAAGCGCATCTGCCGCTGCGCCAGTTCGTACTGGGCAAACGATGGTAGCCCCGGATACTGGATCAGCTCCACCTGTGGCTGGACCGCGAGAAACTCGGCAACCCGCTGGGCATTCGCGCAGTGGCGATCCATACGCAAAGCGAGTGTCTTGATGCCACGCATCAGCAGCGAGGCATCGTGCGGCGACAGCACAGCGCCCGTCATGTCCTTGAGGCCTTCAAGGCGAATGCGGTCCACCAGTGCCTTGCGTCCGATCACCAGCCCGGCCGTGATATCGCCGTGCCCACTGAGGTACTTGGTCGCCGAATGCACCACCAGGTCGGCCCCCTGCTCCAGCGGCCGCTGCAGGTAAGGCGTGCAATAGGTATTGTCGACCACGATATGCAGGTCATGCCCCCGCGCCGCTTCAGCAACTGCCGCGATATCGACCAGTTGCATGTTCGGGTTGGCCGGGGTTTCGAAGTAGATCATCCGGGTTTTAGCGTTGATCGCAGCCTTCAAGGCCTTGGCGTCATTGAGGTCGACATGGCGCACCTTCACTCCGAACTCGCCGATGCCATGGTGCATGTAGGCGAAAGTGCAGCCATACACCGTGCGCCCGACGATCAACTCGTCACCGGGGCGCAGCAGGGTCCATAGCGTCGAGGTGATGGCCCCCATGCCCGACGCCAGCGCCAAGCCTGCCTCGCCCCCTTCCAGAGAAGCCATGCGCTGCTCCAGCAAGGCCAGGGTCGGGTTGGAGATACGGCTGTAGAAGTGCCCGCCCTCCTCACCGGCAAAGCACGCCGCGCCGTATTCGACGCTGGGGAAGGCATAGGTTGCGGTCTGGTAAACCGGTGGCACCAGGGCGCCGCCGTGGGAAAGCGGATCGTAGCCATGATGGATGGCGCGGGTGGAAAAACCGGTGTTGTTATGGGAGTCGCGCATGGCAACAGCCTCTGGTGGTTTGTTATAAGCTTATGCCACCGAGCTGCCTGAATTTTTCCAAAATTGCCCACGCATTCGCGCCTGTTTTGGAATGAAAACAACAATTACAACACCAGGAGGGCAAATCATGCCTTCAAGCCTCGACCGCACCGACCGCGCTCTGCTCGCTGCCCTGCAGGACAACGCCCGTCTGACCATTTCCGAACTTGCAGACCAGGTTGCGCTGACCACCTCGCCGTGCTGGCGGCGGGTCAAGTTGCTGGAGGATAACGGCTATATCACCGGCTACCAGGCCATCTTGTCGCCCAAGTCGCTGGGCTTTGGGGTGACGGCGTTTGTCAGCATCATGATGGATTCGCATACCAAGGACATGGCGCTGGCATTCGAGCAGCGACTGATGGAGATTCCCGAGATTGTTGTTTGTCACAACATCTCTGGGCGGTATGACTTTCTGTTGGAGATTCTGGCGAGGGATCTGGAGTCGTTCGGGGAATTTACTCGGGAGGTACTGCAGCGGTTGCCGGGGGTGAAGGAGATTTATTCGAGTTTTTCCTATAAGGCGGTCAAGGAAAAACGAGTGATTCCGGTATCAGAAATACACATCTGAAAAGCCGCACCGTCTATAACGGTCTCCAAACCGCTAGCATCAGAGCAACGCGTGCAGTTTGGAGATCGACAAGCTCTAATGCACCGCTATGACTCATGGATAATCGTGAGGGATTTTAATAAACGGATCAGGAATGGGAGGGTAAACATGAGGGTATATTTTTGGATTTCGAGGCAGTCGTCCTGGCACATAACCTTGACGCGCCCATCGAACCTCCCCATTGCGGCCATCAAAAATTATAATATTTCCAGTATCGGTAACCTTCAGGTAATTATTTGTCCAATACGATCTATCCAGCGTCTCCGTGCTCTGCGCGGACCATATCCTATCGCGTGACGGATCATATAAAAAACCTGAGTTACTCACGACAAACTGAAGTGGCTCACGAGATCGATTACGGAACGTAGAGCTATATGGCTGCGTATGGTCAGCGACCCAAACGACCGAACCAGCGTCTTCCAAAACCAGATTACCATCGTCCCTGAGACGAAGTACAAACCTTCCATTATCAGATTTTATGAAATGCCCCGCCCGCATGGCCTGGTTAGGAGGAAGCAATACCCCTCCAGACCCTTGAAACAGCTGATATTGTATTTGTTGATACTTGCTTTTTTCCATGACGAAAGTCTCCTTCAGGTAAGTGCCAGACACTACTCAACTAGTGGTACGCACTCATCATCCGCAAATGCAATCAACATTCACACCAAAAAGTATTCCCACCCCTGCCATGGGAAAAAATCCTACAACAACAATAGAATCCACCCACATATAGTCATCACATTTCGCATTGAGGAATTAGTCATAATCTCTCAGGCATGGCAAGCGCCCACTCGGCAGGCAAAATATACCTAACACACCAAACAACGCCCCAAATAACGTCACTACACATAAATTCGAGAACTGTATGAAAAAGCTATTAGCAGTCGTTATTCTCATATTATCCGGATGCAAAGGCGAGATGCCCCTTTTGCTTCCTAACAGAGAAGAAATGAAATTCCAGTGTGACATGGACCCTTACAAACAGGGCTGCGAACGGATGATGGATTATCAAGAGCACCGTCGCTGGATCAAGAAACCAATGACCTGAAGCCATGGCAAGCAGGCAACCCAAGATCCAACGGCGGGGGCATACTACTGCAGCTGTTAAACCAGCAAGGAAAAAACCTACAAAAAACAGAAAAACCCTCACACTTTACATAGTACCTCGAACACTTAACTACCGCGCAACTTAAGCGATGCTACCAGCATCAATCAGGAGGGGAACGCTGACATGGCATTACCATTACCCAACCACATCGCAAACAAGCTTGCTGAGCAAATCTTCAACAACTTCGACGATTTCTCCCAGGCTTTCTGGCTGGCAATCGCCGAAGACCCGATCTACTCCCAACAATTCGTTACCTCGCAACTCAACCGCATCAAGCAAGGATGGCCACCTCGCGCGCCTTTCGGTGAAACCGCAAAAGGCGTACGCGACTATCAGATCTGCCACATCGACCCACCTGCCTTTTGCGGTGCGACGTACGACGCCGAAAACATGCGGATCATGAGCGCCCTGCAGTACGCGCTGTCATCGGAGGTGAAGTGGTGATCAGTCAAAAACACTCCCTTGCCGACTACACCTGCGCCGAATTCAGGACAGTGGTTGAGGAATTGCTACAGGCATCTGGTACCTCCGCCTGGCAGGATCGCTTACTCGAACACTTTATCGAGATGGCCGGACATCCGGATGGCTCTGACCTCCTCTACTACCCTGCAAACGAACTGGAAGGCTGCGCCGTGGGGGTGATCGCACGGATCATTGCCTGGCGAAAATCAAAGGAACTTCCCCTGTTCAAGGATATGCAATGAACAAATTTGTATGGGTGTTGATGCTGCTTCTATCCGGTTGCGCCGATGGCAGGGTCTGAACGCTGAAGTGACACAGACCTGAACTTCAATCCCACCAAGGACAAGAAGGCTAGATACGTTAACGGCTATGCACAGCGAGAAAAGGGCCTTCCCCGAGGTCCTTACTATTGGCCCGGGATCAAAGCATTAACGTAATCACGCTTGATGATTTCCAAGGCGACTGCATCATCCAGCAGATCAAAGCGCGGCACCTCGTTGCTCAGCTCACCTGGGTCTGAATAGTCCATCTTACCGACGAGATGCTGAAGCAGAAAATTCATGGCCTCGATATCCGTAGGGGTCACGTTAAGCGACTTGATCAACAAGGCAACTACTGCCTTAGGTTTGTTTTCCGCAAACTGAAACGAAGGGTAAAACTTCCTACAACCGTCGGTGTGAGTGTATGCGAGAAGCTTCCCTGCGCTGGCCTCCTTGATCAACTTTTGCTGTGTAATACCCAACAATTCGCAAGCTGCCTGCACATCCAGTAGCTGACAGCGACTGTCGATACGCTCGAGCGCGCGCGCTTTCATTCTGGTTATTGCATCCTGATTACGCGTTGCAACCGAAGCCATCAGTCCTCCTCGGCAATTCGATATTCCGTAAACTCTGAGGCTATGGCTCTCCAGTTGCATGAGTCAATTTTTCAATGCGTCTATTTGTAAACACGGCCGTCACTCGTAGATACATGTCTTGGGTTTTGAGCTGGCGCTCGATCTCCTAGGCGCTGAAAATGCTGCGGCGAACACCCCGCAGCCCACTCTCACTGCCCATTAAATCCACCAACAAAAAACCCCGCCGAAGCGGGGTTTTTCACAAGCACCAATGCTTAGATCGCGCCACGCTGGCGCAGCACATCCAGCACCTGCTTCACGCCTTCATCAACACTGGTGTTCTGGGTATCGATCACCAGGTCAGCATCCAGCGGCACATCGTACGGGAAGCTTTCGCCCGGGATGTTATCGCCCCCAGCGGCGTACAGCCCCTGCGGGTCACGCTCACGGCACGCCAACGGCGAGGCCTGAACGTAAACGGTCACCAGGCGCTCCTTGCCGATCAGCGCCTTGGCCTGCTCGCGGCCTTCGGCATCCGGGGCAACGAACGCCGCCAGGGTCAGCAGGCCGGCTTCGTTGAACTGGCGAGCCACGTGGGCGGCGCGGCGCCAGTTCTCGGTGCGGCCGGCGCGGTCCTGTGGCAGGCCCTTGTTCAGGTCGTGGCGCAGGTTCTGGCCATCGAGTACGTACACCGCACGGCCCATATCGAACAGCTTGCGCTCCACAGCGTAGGCCAGGGTGCTCTTGCCAGCGCCGGACAGGCCGCTGAACAGCACGGTTGCAGGCTGCTGGCCGAAGCGCAGGGCGCGCTCTTCGGTGGCCACGTGAGCGAGCTTGCCATGCTGGCCGGTGCTGCCGTGCGGCAAGACTGGCGGCGCGATGATCATGCCGGCGCCGACGGTGCCGTTGGTCAGGCGGTCGATGACGATGAACGCACCGGTGGTGCGGTTGCTGTCGTAACCGTCCAGGGCGATCGAGGCGTCCAGGGCAACCTTGACCCGGCCGATCTCGTTCAGCTGCAGCGCGCTGGCAGCGCCCTGCTCCAGGGTGTTCACATCGACCTTGTGGGTGATGCTGGCAATCGAGCCCGGCACGTAGCTGGTAGCGCGCTTGATGTCGTACTTCTTGCCCGGGAGCATCGGCTCCTCGGCCATCCACACCAGCATGGCGTCGAACTGGTCGGTGACTGGCGGCACGTTATCGGCGTGCACCAGCAGGTCGCCACGGGAGATGTCAATCTCGTCTTCCATGGTCAGGGTAACGGCCTGGCCTGGGCCAGCGTTTTCCAGTTCACCTTCGTAGGTGACGATGGACTTGACCCGGCTGCTCTTGCCCGACGGCAGCACGACCACTTCGTCACCCTTGTGCACCACGCCGCTGGCGATGGTGCCGGCGAAGCCGCGGAAGTTCAGGTTCGGGCGGTTGACGTACTGCACCGGGAAACGCAGGTCGGTGAAGTTGCGGTCGGCCGACACTTCGACGGTCTCGAGGATTTCCATCAAGGTCGGGCCGGCGTACCACGGCGATTGCTCGCTGTGATTGACCACGTTGTCGCCCTTGAGCGCCGACATCGGCACGAATTGCAGGCTGCTTGGCTTCAGGTTGATGGCGTCGGCGAACTTCAGGTAGTCGGCCTTGATCGACTCGAATACGCCTTCGTCGAAGCCTTTGAGGTCCATCTTGTTGACCGCGACCACGATGTGCTTGATGCCCAGCAACGAGGCGATGTAGCTGTGGCGACGGGTCTGGGTCTGCACGCCGTAGCGGGCATCGACCAGGATGATTGCCAGGTCGCAGGTGGACGCGCCGGTGGCCATGTTGCGGGTGTACTGCTCGTGGCCCGGGGTGTCGGCGATGATGAACTTGCGCTTGGCGGTGGAGAAGTAGCGGTAGGCGACATCGATGGTGATGCCCTGCTCGCGCTCGGCCTGCAGGCCGTCGACCAGCAGCGCCAGGTCGACTTCCTCGCCAGTGGTGCCGACTTTCTTCGAATCACGGGTGATGGCCTCGAGGTGGTCCTCGTAGATCATCTTCGAATCGTGCAGCAGGCGCCCGATCAGGGTGCTCTTGCCATCGTCGACGTTGCCGCAGGTCAGGAAGCGCAGCAGTTCCTTGCGCTCGTGCTGGGCCAGGTAGGCGAGGATGTCCTCGCTGATCAGATCAGATTGGTGCGACATGGAGTAACCCTGAAATTAGAAGTAGCCTTGGCGTTTCTTGTCTTCCATGGAACCGGCGCCATCGTGGTCGATGACACGGCCCTGGCGTTCGGACGTACGGGTCAGGAGCATTTCCTGAATGATGTCCGTCAGGGTCTCGGCTTCCGACTCGACAGCGCCCGTCAGCGGGTAGCAGCCGAGGGTACGGAAACGCACCTTCTTCTTGACGATGCGCGCCTTCTCTTCCTCGGAGAGGTGCTCGAGGATGCGTTCGTCGTCGATCATGATCAGGGTGCCGTTCTTCTCGATGACTTCACGCTCGGCGGCGAAGTACAGCGGCACGATCGGGATGCCTTCGAGGTAGATGTACTGCCAGATGTCCAGCTCGGTCCAGTTCGACAGCGGGAAGACGCGGATCGACTCGCCCTTGTTGACCTTGCCGTTGTACACGTTCCACAGCTCCGGGCGCTGGTTCTTCGGGTCCCAGCGGTGCTTGCTGTCACGGAACGAGTACACACGTTCCTTGGCCCGCGACTTCTCTTCGTCGCGGCGCGCGCCACCGAAGGCGGCGTCGAAACCATGCTTGTCCAGCGCCTGCTTGAGGCCCTGGGTCTTCATGATGTCGGTGTGCTTGGAGCTGCCATGGGTGAAGGGGTTGATGCCCTGCGCCACACCCTCTGGGTTGACGTGGGTGATCAGCTCCAGGCCCATTTCCTCGACCATCTTGTCGCGGAAGCTGTACATCTCCTGGAATTTCCACTGGGTGTCGACGTGCATCACCGGGAACGGCAGCTTGCCCGGGAAGAAGGCCTTGCGCGCCAGGTGCAGCATCACGGCGGAATCCTTGCCGATCGAGTACAGCATCACCGGGTTGTCGAACTCGGCGGCCACCTCGCGGATGATGTGGATGCTTTCCGCCTCCAGCTGTTTCAAGTGCGTCAGTTTGTCGACCATGGCTACTCACGAAAAAACACGAAAAACGATCTTATGGACGGCCAGCGGGCCGTGTTCGAGCGAGCCACTTTATCACAGCGGCTGCTTCTATTTAGGAGGCGGGCTAGATCGAAAAAGTCTAACGATATGACTGGGGGTTTGGGGCTGGCAGGCCCGGCCCTTTCGCGGGTAAACCCGCTCCCGCAGGGACCGCGCCGGCCTGAAGACTGGCCCGGATGTCAGATGGGATTCGGGCAGTCGATGAACAGGTGCTCCAGGGCAAACCGCCGCGCCAGGTAGTCACCCAAGGCCTGCACCCCGTACCGCTCGGTGGCATGGTGCCCTGCGGCAACGAAGCTCACCCCGTTCTCCCGGGCACTGTGATAGGTCTGCTCGGACGCCTCGCCAGTGAGGTACAGGTCCACCCCCGCAGCAATCGCGGTGTCGATGTAGCCCTGCCCGCCTCCGGTGCACCAGCCGACCCGGCGGATCATCTGATCGCCTTCCACCAGCAACGGCTCACGCCCGAGCACTTCCTGCACCCGACGGGCGAAGTCACGTGCGGTCACAGGCTCCGCCAGCGAACCGACCAGGCCGACCACCTTGGGGTTTTCCGGGTCCAGCGGCCCTTCGACGGTGATGTCCAGTTGCCGCGCCAGCTGCACGTTGTTGCCGACTTCCGGGTGCACGTCCAGCGGCAGATGAAACGCCAGCAGGCTGATGTCGTGCTTGAGCAAGGTCTTCAGCCGGCGCTGACGGATCCCGGTAACGCACGGGTTCTCACCTTTCCAGAAATAACCATGGTGCACCAGGATCAGGTCGGCCTCGGCCTCGACCGCGGCATCCAGCAAGGCCTGACTGGCGGTGACCCCGCTGACGATGCGGCTGACCTGTGGTCGACCCTCGACCTGCAGGCCATTGGGGCAGTAATCCTGGATCTTCGCGCTGCCCAGGTAGCGTTCGGCTTCCTCGACCAGGGTGTTGAGTGCGACGGCCATGAAAATCTCCTCGAAATCTGCGCTTTTCTCGGGCGCAACGCCTGCAGAACGCCCGTATAATGCCGGCCATTATGGGCCGTCGCCGGCATCGGGGGAACCGGTGTATGATCGCGCGCGCTCATGCCCCACTGCGCGGCCACCGGCCCTTGCTCTCTCCAGGACTCGTTCATGTTCAAGGCTTTGCGTTACTTTGGCTGGCCCCTGCTCACCGGTATTCTGATCGCCGTACTGATCATCCAGCGCTACCCCGAGTGGGTGGGTCTGCCCAGCCAGGACGTCAACCTGCAGCAAGCCCCGCAAACCTCGCGGATCATGCAGGGCCCGGTGTCCTACGCCGACGCCGTGACCCTCGCCGCCCCGGCCGTGGTCAACCTGTACACCACCAAGGTGGTGAACAAGACCGCCCACCCGTTGTTCGAAGACCCGCAATTCCGCCGCTTCTTCGGTGACAACCTGCCCAAGCAGCGCCGCTGGGAGTCGAGCCTGGGTTCGGCGGTGATCATGAGCCCCGAGGGCTACCTGCTGACCAACAACCACGTCACCAGCGGCGCCGACCAGATCGTCGTGGCCCTGAAAGACGGCCGCGAAACCTTGGCCCGGGTGATCGGCAGCGACCCGGAAACCGACCTGGCGGTGTTGAAGATCGACCTGAAGAACCTGCCAGCCATTACCATCGGCCGCTCCGACAACATCCACATCGGTGATGTGGTATTGGCCATCGGCAACCCGTTCGGCGTCGGCCAGACCGTGACCATGGGCATCATCAGCGCCACCGGCCGCAACCAGCTGGGCCTGAACAACTACGAAGACTTCATCCAGACCGACGCGGCGATCAACCCGGGCAACTCCGGTGGTGCGCTGGTCGACGCCAATGGCAACCTGGTCGGCATCAACACCGCGATCTTCTCCAAGTCCGGTGGCTCCCAGGGTATCGGCTTCGCCATCCCGATCAAGCTGGCGCTGGAGGTGATGAAGTCGATCGTCGAACACGGCCAGGTGATCCGCGGCTGGCTGGGCATTGAAGTGCAGCCGTTGAGCCAGGAGCTGGCTGAATCGTTCGGCATGCAGGGCCGCCCGGGCATCGTGGTGGCGGGCATCTTCCGTGATGGCCCGGCGCAGAAGGCCGGGTTGCAGCTGGGCGATGTGATCCTGAGCATCAACGGCGAACCGGCTGGCGACGGGCGCAAGTCGATGAACCAGGTGGCGCGGATCAAGCCGACCGACAAGATCACCATCGAGGTGATGCGCAATGGTCAGCAGCTCAAGCTGATTGCCGAGGTGGGGCTGCGCCCGCCTCCAGCACCTGCAGCAACGCAGGAAGAGAAATAAGAAGAAGGGGCCGCATTTGCGGCCCCTTCTTGCATCAGTGCAGGATCTGGCTGAGGAACAACTTGGTCCGGTCACTGCGCGGGCGGTCGAAGAAGTCATCCGGCGCCGCCTGCTCGACGATCTCCCCCTTGTCCATGAAGATCACCCGGTTCGCCACGGTGCGGGCAAAGCCCATTTCGTGGGTCACGCAGAGCATGGTCATGCCGTCCTCGGCCAGGCCGACCATGGTGTCGAGCACTTCCTTGACCATTTCCGGGTCCAGCGCCGAGGTCGGTTCGTCGAACAGCATGATCTTCGGTTTCATGCACAGCGCCCGGGCAATCGCCACGCGCTGCTGCTGGCCACCGGAGAGCTGCCCAGGGAACTTGTGCGCCTGCTCTGGAATACGTACCCGCTCCAGGTAGTGCATGGCAATTTCCTCGGCCTTGCGCCGGGGCATCTTGCGCACCCACATCGGCGCCAGGGTGCAGTTTTCCAGAATGCTCAGGTGCGGGAACAGGTTGAAGTGCTGGAACACCATGCCCACCTCGCGGCGGATCGCTTCGATCTGCTTGAGGTCGTTGGTCAGCTCCACACCATCGACCACGATGCGGCCCTGCTGGTGCTCTTCCAGGCGGTTGAGGCAGCGGATGGTGGTCGACTTGCCCGAGCCGGACGGGCCACACAGGACGATGCGCTCGCCCTGGCGCACGTTCAGGTTGATGTCCTTGAGCACATGGAACTGGCCGTACCACTTGTTCACGCCCTGCATCTGGATGATGCCTTCGGGGCCGGCAGGCTGCTTGATCGCTTCACTCATTTCGAAACTCCTAACGCTTGTGGCCAGTGTCCAGCTTGCGCTCCAGATGCATGGAGTAGCGGGACATACCGAAACAGAAAATCCAGAACACCAGGGCGGCAAACACATAGCCCTCGGTGGCCATGCCCAGCCAGGCCGGGTCAGCGGCGGCTTGCTTGACGCTGTTGAGCAGGTCGAACAGGCCGATGATGATCACCAGGCTGGTGTCCTTGAACAGGGCGATGAAGGTGTTGACGATGCCGGGGATCACCAGCTTGAGCGCCTGCGGCAGAATCACCAGGCCCATCGAGCGCCAGTACCCCAGGCCCATGGCCGCAGCGGCTTCGTACTGGCCCTTGGGGATGGCCTGCAGGCCACCGCGGACCACCTCGGCGACATACGCCGACTGGAACAGGATCACCCCGATCATCGCCCGCAGCAGCTTGTCGAAGCTCATGCCTTCTGGCAGGAACAACGGCAGCATCACCGACGACATGAACAGCACGGTAATCAGCGGCACGCCACGCCAGAACTCGATGAAGGTCACGCAGACCACCTTCACCGCCGGCATCCGCGAGCGCCGCCCAAGGGCCAGCAGGATGCCCAGTGGCAAGGCGCCGACGATCCCCACGGTGGCGATCACCAGGGTCAGCATCAGCCCGCCCCACTGGCTGGTGGCGACGTTGCTCAGGCCGAGCAGGCCACCGTGCAGCAAGGTGTAGGCGAGGACCGGGTACAGCACCAGGAAGCCCAGGCCGTAGATCGCCTTGCGCGGGAAGCGTTTGATGAACAGCGGCGCCGCGCCGAGCACGGCCAGCCATACCGTCAGGTCCACGCGCCAGCGCAACTCGACCGGGTAGTAGCCATACATGAACTGGCCAAAGCGCTGCTGCACGAACACCCAGCAGGCGCCCGACTGGGTGCAGTCGGCGCGGGTGGTGCCGACCCAGTTGGCGTCGATCAACGCCCATTGCACCAGCGGCGGCACGATCAGCCACACCAGGTACACGGCGAACAGGGTCAGCAGGGTGTTGAGCCAGCTGGAGAACAGGTTTGCACGCATCCATGCGAGCACGCCGACGGTTTTCACCGGAGGCGGCATGTCGGGTTTGAAAACATGAGCATTCACGGGCGTATCCTCACCGCTCGATCAGCGCGATGCGCTTGTTGTACCAGTTCATCAGCAGCGAAATGCTGATGCTGATGGCGAGATAGACACTCATGGTGATGGCAATCACCTCGATGGCCTGGCCGGTCTGGTTGAGCACTGTACCGGCGAACAGCGAGACCATCTCCGGGTAGCCGATACCGGCTGCCAGCGACGAGTTCTTCGCCAGGTTCAGGTATTGGCTGGTCAGCGGCGGAATGATCACCCGCAGTGCCTGGGGGATGATCACCTTGCGCAGGGTCGGGCCGTCGCGCAGGCCAAGCGAGTGGGCCGCTTCGGTCTGGCCATGGCTCACCGAGCGAATGCCCGAACGCACGATCTCGGCAATGAATGCCGCCGTGTAGATGGTCAACGCCAGGGTCAGCGCCAGCAGTTCGGGGATCAACACCCAGCCGCCGACGAAGTTGAAGCCCTTGAGCTGCGGCACCTCCCAATGCACCGGGCTGCCGAACAGCAGCGCGCAGGCGCCTGGAATGGCAATGAACAGCGCCAGCCCCACCCAGAACTTGTGGAACGGCTCGCCGGTCGCATCGAAGCGTTTGTTGGCATAACGCACCATCACCACGATCGCCACCAGCGCCAGCACCAGGGCCACCACGAACGGCCAGAAGCCATCGGCCATCGAGGCACCGGGCATGTTCAGGCCACGGTTGCTGATGAAGAACAGGTCATTGATGTTGATGCTGCCCCTGGGCCCCGGCAGGGTCAGGAACACCGCGAAGTACCAGAACAGGATCTGCAGCAGCGGCGGGATGTTGCGGAAGGTTTCCACATACACGGTCGCCAGCTTGCTGATCATCCAGTTTGGCGACAGCCGCGCCACGCCGATGACGAAACCGAGCACGGTCGCCAGGATCACGCCAATGAACGTCACCAGCAGGGTATTGAGCAGGCCGATGACGAACACACGCGCATAGCTGTCGGATTCCACGTAGGGAATCAGGTGCTGGGCGATGCCGAAGCCGGCGCTACGCTCGAGGAAGTCGAAACCCGAGGTGATACCGCGGTGTTGCAGGTTGGTCTGGGTGTTGTGGAACAGGTACCAGCCCAGGCCCACCACGAAGGCGATCGTAAGAATCTGGAACAGCCAGGCGCGCACACGCGGGTCGTTCAGGGAAAGCCCCTTGGGTGCGCCAATTTGATTTTGCATGAAGTGCCCCGAAAAATAGGGATTCGAACAACCTGCGGCGGCGGGATGCCGCCGCAGGGTGCAGCCATCAGCGCACAGGTGGCGCGTACTGGATGCCGCCGTTGTTCCACAGGGCGTTCATGCCACGGTCGATCTTCAGGTCGGTGTTCTGGCCCAGGTTCTTCTCGAACACTTCGCCGTAGTTGCCGACTTGCTTGACGATCTGCACTACCCAGTCTTTGGGCAGCTTGAGGTCCTTGCCATATTCACCGTCAGCGCCCAGCAGGCGGGCGACGTCCGGGTTCTTGGTGGACTTGGCCTCGGCCTCGACGTTCTTCGAGGTGATGCCGGCCTCTTCAGCGTTGAGCATGGCGAACAGGGTCCACTTGACGATGCTGAACCAGTCTTCGTCGCCTTTACGCACCACCGGGCCGAGTGGCTCCTTGGAGATGGTTTCCGGCAGCACCACGTAGTCGGTCGGCGCGGCCAGCTTGGAGCGCTGGGCGAACAGCTGCGACTTGTCCGAGGTCAGCACGTCGCAACGGCCGGATTCCAGCGACTTGGCGCTTTCGTCGGAGGTGTCGAAGGTGATCGGGGTGTACTTCAGGCCATTGGCACGGAAGAAGTCCGAAACGTTCAGTTCGGTGGTGGTACCGGCCTGGATGCAGATGGTCGCGCCGTCGAGTTCCTTGGCGCTGGAAACGCCGAGCTTCTTGTTGACCAGGAAGCCAACGCCGTCATAGTAGGTGACGCCAGCGAACACCAGGCCCATGCCGGCATCGCGCGAGCTGGTCCAGGTGGTGTTGCGCGACAGCACGTCGACTTCGCCCGACTGCAGCGCGGTGAAGCGCTCCTTGGCGTTGAGCTGGCTGAACTTGACCTTGGTCGCGTCGCCGAACACGGCGGCGGCCACGGCGCGGCAGACGTCGGCGTCGATGCCGACGATCTTGCCTTCCTTGTCAGGTACCGAGAAGCCAGGAAGACCGTCGCTCACGCCACACTGGACGAAGCCCTTCTTCTTTACCGCATCGAGGGTGGCGCCGGCCTGGGCGTTGCTCACGGCGCCCAGTGCAGCGGCAGCGGTCAGGACTGCCAGGGTGGTTTTCAACATCTTCATTCACAACCTCCAAATTGCTCTTGTTGTACGAGCCGGAATTGCACCGCACCCTTTTGAGGCGCATCCGACCCGTGTTGGCTTGTTCTTGGGTCAATTGGCGCAATGGGCTGTTCTGTGACAGCCTTCGCGTGCAAAGGGTGTTACCGTCACGGCCTGCCCTTTGCATCGAATGAAGAATTGCAAAGCGCGTACCAGATTTGTTGGCTGTAGCGTTTAAGCGATCGTCAAGTAGGGAAAGTTGTATCGTTGCGACATTCTTTTTCTGACAATCAATTGCAGCGCCTTCTTTTCACGCACGCCATAACAAGACCCGCACTCTTTCGGAGCAGTCATGACCAACCCGCTGATTCTCGAACCCCAGAAAACCGCTGACGCCTGTGTGATCTGGTTGCACGGTTTGGGTGCCGACCGTTACGACTTCCTACCTGTTGCCGAATTCATGCAGGAACGCCTGACCAGTACCCGTTTCGTCATGCCCCAGGCGCCGACCCGCCCAGTGACCATTAACGGCGGCTACGCCATGCCCAGCTGGTACGACATCAAGGCCATGACCCCGGCGCGCGCCATCGACGAAACACAGCTGGAAGCGTCAGCCGAGCAGATCATCGGCCTGATCAAGGCCGAACAGGCCAAGGGCATCAACCTGTCGCGGATCTTCCTCGCCGGTTTTTCCCAGGGCGGCGCGGTGGTGCTGCACACTGCCTATATAAAGTGGCAGGAAGCACTGGGCGGGGTGATCGCCCTGTCCACCTACGCCCCGACCTTCACTGACAGCCACCAGCTGAGCGCCTGCCAGCAACGCACCCCGGCCCTGTGCCTGCACGGCGTGCACGACCCGGTGGTGATTCCGTCCATGGGCCGTACCGCATTCGAATACCTCAACACCTGGGGTGTCGCCGCACGCTGGCACGAATACCCGATGGAGCACGAGGTGGTGGTCGAGGAACTGAGCGATATCCACGACTGGCTGAGCAAGCAATTGCAATAAGCCAACCCCACCTGTAGTTGTGGGAGTTTTCCGCTACGCCGCGCCCAGATCTTGCATTACACTGCCCGGCGTACATTCCTTAACCAGTTGATGAGACGATCGTGCTCAAGGCACTCAAGAAAATATTCGGCAAAGGAGACGCCGCGCCAACGGCCGTCGCTCCTGCTGCCAGCGTGACGCCAACGGCGCCCGCCCCCACTGCAGAGGCCCGGCCCGAACCGAAACCGGCCGCGCCCCGCGCCAAGCCCGCCGCCAAGGCAGAAGCACCCGCCGATGCCGCAGCGCCTGCCGACAAGCCGGCCAAGGACAAACCACGCCGCGAACGCAAGCCCAAGCCCCAGGCGAGCCTGTGGAAGCCGGAAGATTTCGTGGTCGAGCCGCAGGAAGGCAAGACCCGCTTCCACGACTTCAAGCTCTCCAACGAGCTGATGCACGCCATCCACGACCTCGGTTTCCCTTACTGCACGCCGATCCAGGCGCAGGTACTGGGTTACACCCTGGCTGGCCAGGACGCCATCGGCCGCGCCCAGACCGGTACCGGCAAGACGGCGGCGTTCCTGATTTCGATCATTTCCCAGCTGCAGCAGACGCCGCCGCCGAAAGAGCGCTACATGGGCGAGCCGCGCGCGCTGATCATCGCGCCAACCCGCGAGCTGGTGGTGCAGATCGCCAAGGACGCCGTCGCCCTGACCAAGTACACCGGCCTGAACGTGATGAGCTTCGTCGGTGGCATGGACTTCGACAAGCAGCTCAAGGCCCTGGAAGCCCGTCATTGCGACATCCTGGTGGCCACCCCAGGCCGTCTGCTGGACTTCAACCAGCGCGGCGAGGTACACCTGGACATGGTCGAGGTGATGGTGCTGGATGAAGCCGACCGCATGCTCGACATGGGTTTCATCCCCCAGGTCCGGCAGATCATCCGCCAGACCCCACCGAAAAGCGAACGCCAGACCCTGCTGTTCTCCGCCACCTTCACCGAAGACGTGATGAACCTGGCCAAGCAGTGGACCACCAACCCGGCGATCGTCGAGATCGAGCCGGAGAACGTCGCCAGCGAAACGGTCGAGCAACACGTGTACGCGGTGGCCGGCAGCGACAAGTACAAGTTGCTGTACAACCTGGTGACCCAGAACAAGTGGGAACGGGTGATGGTGTTTGCCAACCGCAAGGACGAGGTACGGCGTATCGAGGAAAAGCTCGTGCGCGACGGTATCAATGCCGCGCAGTTGTCCGGTGACGTGCCGCAGCACAAGCGGATTCGCACCCTGGAGAACTTCCGTGAAGGGCGCATCACCGTGCTGGTGGCCACCGATGTGGCCGGACGCGGGATTCACATCGACGGCATCAGCCACGTGATCAACTTCACCCTGCCGGAAGACCCGGACGACTACGTGCACCGCATTGGCCGTACGGGCCGTGCGGGTAGCAGCGGTGTGTCGATCAGCTTTGCCGGTGAGGATGATTCGTACCAGCTACCGGCGATCGAGGAATTGCTGGGGCGCAAGATCAAGTGCGAGATGCCGCCGGATGAGCTGCTGAAACCGGTGCCGCGCAAGCACCACTGATCAGCGCTGGATTGTTCGCGGGTGAACCGGGGCAACGCCCCGGCCATCAAGCAGAGGATCTACCAGCGCCCAGCAGCATCCTGGTCACTCTGCTTGCCTTCCACCCACCTCGGCCCGTCCTGGGTATTTTCCTTCTTCCAGAACGGCGCCCGGGTCTTCAGGTAGTCCATGATGAAGTTGCAGGCATCGAACGCCGCCTGCCGATGGGCGCTGGCGACGCCAACAAAGACGATCGGCTCACCCGGCTCCAGCGCACCGATGCGGTGCAGCACCTCCACCTTGAGCAACGGCCAGCGCTGCTCGGCCTCGACCACGATCTTGGCCAGGGCCTTCTCGGTCATGCCCGGGTAATGCTCGAGGAACATCCCCGCCACTTCCCGGCCATCGTTGAAATCGCGCACATAGCCGACAAAACCGACCACGGCACCGACGCCGACATTGGCCGCATGCATGGCATTGACCTCGGCCCCCGGGTCGAACGCCCCGTGTTGCACTCGCACTGCCATGTTCAGCCTCCGGTCACCGGTGGGAAGAACGCCACTTCATCGCCTTCTTCCAGTGGCTCGTCGAGCTTGCACAGCTCCTCGTTGCGCGCACTCATGAGGTTCTGTTCGGCCAGCACCGCGTACTGACCGCCCTTGGCCACCAAGGCCTGGCGCACATCGTCGACCACCTTGAACTCACCTTCCAGGCGCTCGGCATCGACGCCCAGCAGTTCGCGGTAACGGGCGAAATACATCACCTTGACCTTCATCACGCCTCCACCTTGTAGTGGCCGCTCTTGCCACCGACCTTTTCCAGCAGACGCACCTGCTCGATGACCATGCCTTTGTCTACCGCCTTGCACATGTCGTAGATCGTCAGCGCAGCGACGCTGGCGGCGGTCAGCGCTTCCATCTCGACGCCAGTCTGCCCGGCCAGCTTGCAGCGCGCGACGATGCGCACCGCGTCCTGGCCTTCGGCGCTCAGTTCGACCTTGACGCTGGTCAGCATCAGCGGATGGCACAGCGGGATCAGGTCACTGGTCTTCTTTGCCGCCTGAATGCCAGCAATGCGCGCCACGGCGAACACATCGCCCTTGGGATGCTCACCGTCGACGATCATCTGCAAAGTCTGCGGCAACATGCGCACCCGCGCCTCGGCCACGGCCTCGCGCTCGGTCACGGCCTTTTCAGTGACGTCGACCATGTTGGCGCGCCCCTGGGAATCAAGATGAGTCAGCACTGCTCTGCTCCTGTGAAGGGAACAGAGAGTGTAAACCCGTGGGTCAGGATTGCGCAGCGGAAAAAAAGCCGGGCGGCAAGCCACCCGGCTGTGTGGGTTACAGGTGAGACTCGGCGTACTCGGCCAGCACCGAACGTGGTACACCCTGCAGGGTGATGTGCACGCCATGGGGGAAGTCCTTGAAGCGCTCGGTCAGGTAGGTCAGGCCCGAGCTGGTCGCGGACAGATAGGGCGTGTCGATTTGCGCCAGGTTGCCCAGGCACACCACTTTGGAGCCGGAGCCAGCGCGGGTGATGATGGTCTTCATCTGGTGCGGCGTGAGGTTCTGGCACTCGTCGATCAGGATCAGGCTCTGCTGGAAGCTGCGCCCACGGATGTAGTTCAGCGACTTGAACTGCAGCGGCACGCGTTCGAGGATGTACTCGACGCTGCCATGGGTGCTTTCATCGTCCATGTGCAAGGCTTCGAGGTTGTCGGTAATGGCGCCCAGCCAAGGCTCCATCTTCTCCGCCTCGGTGCCCGGCAGGAAGCCGATCTCCTGGTCCAGCCCCTGCACGCTGCGGGTGGCAATGATGCGCCGGTAGCGCTTGCTGACCATGGTCTGCTCGATGGCCGCGGCCAGGGCCAGGATGGTCTTGCCGGAGCCGGCAGCGCCGGTCAGGTTGACCAGGTGGATATCCGGGTCGAGCAAGGCGAACAGCGCCAGGCTCTGATGAATGTCGCGTGGTTTCAGGCCCCAGGCTTCCTGGTGCAGCAAGGGCTCCTGGTGCAGGTCGAGCAATAGCAGTTCATCGTTGCGAATGCCTTTTACCCAACCGACAAAACCTTGCTCGTCAATGATGAACTCGTTGATATGCACGGCCGGCAGGTTGTCGATCATCTGCACTCGATGCCAGGTGCGGCCACGCTCCTGGCGGGTATCGACCTTGCTGACGCGGTCCCAGAACGAGCCGGTGACCGAGTGATAGCCCTTGGACAGCAAGGAGACGTCGTCGACCAGCTGGTCGGTGCTGTAGTCTTCGGCCGCGATCCCACAGGCGCGCGCCTTCAGGCGCATGTTGATGTCTTTGGTGACCAGCACCACGTCCAGGTCGGTGCGCCGGCTACGGACTTCGAACAGGGTGTTGATGATGATGTTGTCGTTGAGGTTTTCCGGCAGCAGCTTGCTGGGCTCGTTGCGCGGGCTCATCAGGATCGACAGGTACCCCTTGGGCCCGCTCTTGCCACGCTGGATCGGCACGCCCTGCTCGACATCGCTGGGCGAAGCGTCACCGAGGGTCTGGTCGATCAGGCGGATGGCCTGGCGACATTCGGCGGCGATGGTCTGTTTACCGGTCTTGAGCTTGTCGAGTTCCTCCAGCACCGTCATCGGAATGGCGACGTGATGCTCCTCGAAGTTGAGTAATGCGTTAGGGTCGTGAATCAGGACGTTGGTATCGAGCACATAGAGGATTGGCTTGCTGGAGGAAGGGTTGCGTCCTTGGTCATCCATACTCGGTCACCTTATGTCGAAGCCACACGGCACGCTCTGTGGTGCCGCAGAATGACCGCCGTTCTTCCCGTATCCGCGTTGCTACGGGCGGGAAGCGTACCTGGCAAGGTGGGCCTGGATGACGCCACCTGTGCTGCAGGAATCGGCTGTCTGGTTTCTTCATACCGCAAAAACGATGACCAAAAAAAGCATTTTTACGAGATTTTGAAGTTTATTTTTCCGATTGACGAAGAGCGCTTGGCGGCAACGCCAGACGAGACTACAGTCAAAAGTCATACCCTCTATTCGCGATAAGCGTAATCGCGGCAGTCCTCCCAGCCGATCCCGCTTTGCACCGTGTTGTGAAGCAACCACTCGACCGCCGACTGCGCCTTGGGCAGGCTGTCATGGAACTGGATCACCCCCTTGCGCCATAACAGCATCAAGGTCACCACCCGCTGGGCCGACGCTTCGGCAGTCAGTGGGCCATCATCCTGAGCGTCGATATCCCACAGCGAAACCCGCAGTTGCTGGCTGGCCATGAACGCTTCGCCGTCCGCCCGGCGCTGCCCATAGGGCGGACGGAACAGCGGTACGTATTGATTGGGCAGGTCAGCCTGGACCCGCGCCTGGGCGCGCTTGATCGAATCCTGCCAGCCCTGCCACTGGGCATGGGAGCGATATTCCCAGCCCTGGATACCCACGCATTGGCCGGCGTAGAGCTGGGCCAGGGCATTGGCCGCGCCGCTGTCGCGCCGCCGCTCAAGGCGATTGCCCAAGACAAAGAAGGTGCCCTGCAGCTTCTGCTTGCGCAGGTACTCGGTGAGTTCATCGGTGCTACCCCCCTCGGGCCCCGGGCCACCGACGAAGCTCAGCAGGAACATGCGGTCGTTCAGTTCATCGCCATTGCGCTCGCGGCTGGACAGGCGCTCGACCTCACTGCTGGTCTGCGGCAGCAACGCCGCCTTGCGCAGTTGCTCATCCAGATAACGCACATGGAACTGATGACTAGGCTCGACCCAACCGGTATAGAACGTGCCGACATCGGTAGCGAATGTCGCCGCTCTAGTGCGCAAGTCGGCCATAGACTCAAACAGATAGCAGAACGAGGCATCCTGCTCGCAACTGCGCTGAGCCTGCTGGTAACCCTGCCACAAACGCTGCCACATCTGCGCGCGCACAGCTCGAATCTTCTGCAGGTTGATCTGCCGCAACCCCAAACGCGCAGCCAGTGCACCATCGTCGAGCAGCTCGCTTTCATGCAGCACCTGGGCAAACGACAGAATCTCGGCCCGCGAGGCGACATCGAACAGCACCGGGCTGTCCAGTTGCTCGGGCCACTGGCTGCGGTCCAGGCTGGCCGGGGGCATGGGGGCGGCCTGGGCGGCAAGGCTCAACAAGGTGGCCAGCAAGGCCCCGGCAATGCGCACGATGGCTCTCTCCGTGACGGCAAAACGCGCACTATAGCGCCTGCCTGGCCGATGGTCTGTGACTATCGTCGCCATAGTTTGGACTTGTTCCCCCCACCCCGTAGAATTGCCGTCAACGATTCCAGGAGCCGAACCGATGCTGACGGTGATTTCCCCCGCCAAGACCCTCGACTACGACACCGCGCCGGTGACCGACCGCTTCACCTTGCCGCAATACCTGGACGATTCCCAGGAACTGATCCTCCAGCTGCGCGACCTGTCGCCAGCGCAGATCAGCGAACTGATGCACCTGTCCGACAAGCTTGCCGGCCTTAATGCCGCGCGTTTCGGCAGCTGGACGCCGGACTTCACCCCGGCCAACGCCAAGCAGGCGCTGCTGGCGTTCAAAGGCGACGTCTACACCGGCCTGGATGCAGAAACCCTCAGCGAGGACGACTTCAGCTATGCCCAGGAGCACCTGCGCATGCTCTCCGGCCTGTACGGCCTGCTGCGCCCGCTGGACCTGATGCAGCCCTACCGCCTGGAAATGGGCACCAAGCTGGCCAATGCCCGTGGCAAGGACCTGTATGCCTTCTGGGGCACGCGCATCAGCGAATGGCTGAACCAGGCGCTGGCCGAGCAAGGCGACGACCTGCTGCTCAACCTGGCCAGCAACGAATACTTCAGCGCGGTGAAGCGCAGCGCGCTCAAGGGCCGGGTGATCAACGTCGACTTCAAGGACTTGAAGAACGGCCAGTACAAGATCATCAGCTTCTACGCCAAGAAGGCCCGCGGCATGATGAGCCGCTTCGTGATCCAGGAACGGGTCAACGATCCGCAGCAGCTCAAGCAGTTCGACGTGCAGGGCTATTACTACAGTGCCGAGCAGTCCAAGCCGGATCACCTGGTGTTCCTGCGCGATCACCCGGCCGAGTGAAGCCGCCGCTGGCTACCCTGATGCTCAGGGTAGCAGCACCAGGCCCGCCCCCAGCCCGTCGACCTCGACCCCTTGCGACAGCACTGCGCCAGGCGTCACATGAACCCTGCGCGGCGGTTGCCCGTCCTGCTCGCGATAAACCACATAGGTCTCGCCTGCCTCATCCTCGCGCAGCGCCTCGACGGGTAGCACCATGGCCTGCTCCTGACGCCGCACCACTACTGTCAGCTCTGCACTCATGCCGAGGCGCAACCCGAGTTGCGCAGGCGCTGCGGGCAGATTCAGGCGCACCCGTACGTCATACCAGGCAACCGGCCCTGTGTCGTCACGGGCCTGCAGACCGATGTGTTCGATCACGCCTGCAAACTGCTGGCCTGCAATGACGGCTTCGACCGCCTGGCCTTCGCCAACCAGGCGCAAGTCGTGCTCTTGTACTCTGGTCGCCACCTGCAAGTGTTCGAGGTCGAGCAGCGTGATCATCGGCATCCCCTGAATCATCGCTTGACCAGCTTGCACCTGCCGGGCGGCGCTACCCTCGCTGTGTCGCACGCCCGCCAGTACACCGGTGAAGGGCGCCTTGATCTCCTTGCGCTGTCGGATCAACGTCAATGCCTGCCAGCGCGCTTGCGCGTTGGCCTGTGCCATCTCGACGATCAACAGCGCGTCCTCTCGACCTTGTGCGCGCGTCAGCAATAATTCCTGCTCGGCGTCTTTCAAGGCTTGGCGCTGCGCCTGCAGCAATTGCTCAAGGCTTTCGACTTCGATGCGGGCGACGATACCTCGCTCGAACAGGCGCCGGGTTTCAGCCAGGCTCGCCGTGCTGACCGCCACCGCCGTACGAGCGGCTCCCAGTGCACGCTGGCTTCTCGCCACTTCGGGCCCGCTTTGCCAGCCACGTAACTGACGCAGTTGCTCCGCCGTTCTGAGGCGTTCGGCCTCGGCCTCACGCAGTTGAATATCCAGCTGGGTCGTGTCTAGCCTGAACAACGATTGTCCCTTCTCCACACGCTGCCCTTCCCGTGCCAGCACTGCCGCCACGACACCGTCGAAGGGTGCGCTCACGGTTTCCCGGCGCGCCGCTTGTAGCCTGCCCACAAGCCCCAGACGCTGCTCGACCAACTGCGGCTCGACACGCACCCAACGCGGTGCGGCTCGCTGCTCGCTCTCGGGCCAGGCCAGCCAGAACAGAACGGCCAACAGGGCTGACAACCCCAAGACTGCCAAACACCATGCCCACCTAGTCATGAAGCGCCACATCCCAACGCTCCAGCGTCGTGCCTAGCACCTGATCCAGCACTACCTGAGCATCCAGGTAGTCGATTGTGGTATCGAGTTGCGTACTCTGTGCCTGGCGCAGATCGCTTTCGAAACTCAGCACCTGGAAGTTGCTGGAACGCCCGGCTGCAAGTTTCTCCTGCTCGATCTCAAGCTTGCGCCGTGAAAGCTCAAGCGCGCGATCGGCGATCCCCAGCTGCCGCCAGCCTGCCTCCAGGTCACGAACCGCACTGCTGACATCCCGCTGCAACTGCTGGTGGGATTCGGCCAGGCTCAGCCGCTGGATTTGCACCGCTACTTCAGCCTGCACCAAGGATTGGCGGCGACTCAGATCGCCAATCGGGATAACCAGTTCAAACCCCAGGTACTGCTCCCAGGCAACCCTGTCTGCTGGCCGCTCGCGCGACTGGCTGGCTCCGCCGACCAAGGACAAGTCCCACCACTGCGCATCACGCGCCACCTGAAGGGCAATGGTGGCCTGTTCTCCGGCAACCTGCTGCATCAGATAAGCCGGTTGTAACATTTCGGCCCGCGCCATTGCTTGCTCGATGCTTAACGGCTGCTGCTCCGCGCGCAGACGCTCCACGGCTCGAAGCGGCGTCGCCAAGTCCACCGCCAACACCTGTGCCAACGCCAGGCGGCTCTGGTATAGCCGGTTGCGACTCCCCTCACGGGCCAACTCCTGGCTGGCGACCTCGGCTTCGGCCTGGACAACCTCGAACGCCGGCATGCGCCCGGCGGCGATCAGTGCCAGGTTCACTTGCACCCAGCGTCGCGCACGCGCCAGGGCATCTTCAGTAATGCGCAGGCGCTCCTGGGCGCGCAGCAGGTCACGGTACTGGGTGACGGTCCGGGTAATGACCTGGGCCACTTCGTCCCTGAGCGCCAACCGGTTGAGCTGTTCGGCCAGCTGCGCCTGGCGCAGCGGCGCACTGGTGATATCGCGTCCAGCACCGCGCAGCAGGGGCTGGATGATCATCAGGTTGGCCCCATCGCGGTACTGGCGCCCCGCCCTTCCTGTACGGGCATGGTCGTAAGTCCAGTCGAGACCAATGCGAGTACCGTAGGGGGTAAGCAAGCTGGCAGAGGGGGTAAGCTGGGCCTGACGCATGCGATCGGCGTGAGTACGATTGCCTAGATAGCGCGCTTTCAGCGAAAGCTGTGGAGCGAACTGGTCACGGGCCACGCGCAAGTCGAACTTCTGTGTCACACGCTCCAGATAGGCGCTGCGGATGGCGCGGTTATCGCGCAGGGCAAGGCCGATGGCATCGGCCAGTTCCAAGTCGACCGTTTCGCCCTGCAAGGCAGACAAGGCGCTTACCGAGCGCGTCTGTGGCTGGCTCGACTGAAACGACTGCGAGTAATTGTCGGCCACGGCCAGTAGTGAAAACGACCACGCGCAGGTCACTGTCAGCCACCTACTCATCACGCAATGCCGCTGCGGGTTGAAGCCGCGCGGCGGCGAGCGCCGGCTGCATGCCAAAGAAAAGCCCCAGCACCAGCGAACTGCCAACGCCCAACGGCAAGGCGCTTATGTCCAGCGCAAAGCCCCACCCCACTGACCGCGCGAACAGCCAGCCACCGGCCAACCCGAGCAGTACGCCCAGCAACGCGCCTGCTACCGACAGCAACAACGACTCGAGCAAGAACAGCCAGGCGATATCACGCGCACGTGCGCCCAACGCCAGGCGCACGCCTATTTCGCACCGGCGTTGCGTCACATTCATCACCATGACATTCATCACCCCGACCCCGCCCAGCAGCAACGCAATTGCCGCCGTACCCGCCAGAAGCCCGGTCATCACGCGGGACTGGCCGGCCATGCTTTCGAGCATTTGCCTGGGTAGCTGAACATCCACATCGTGCTGCACCAACTGTGCGCGCAGATACTGCTCAAGTGAACTGGCCGCATGCTTCATGGAAGCTGCATCCGCAGCCGCCGCAACGAGTGTTGCCACTTCGGGCAGAGTACCCAGACGGCGCATGCCGCTCAGGGGCATCAATACCGCGTCGTCGAAATTGACCGGCAACATCGGGTTGTATCCTTGAGCGGCCAGCACCCCTACCACGTCAAACAGGTACGTCCCCAACCGTACGCGCTCACCCTTGCTCACCTGCAGCTCAGTGGCCAGTGAGGCGCCCAGCAGTACATGCGGCACCCAATCGTCGTAGGCAGAGAGCAAACGGCCTTGAGCAACCTGAAGCGGCAGTACTTCGAACAGTTGCGCGGTGCTGCCAGCGACCATCACTTCGATACTGATACCCTTGGCCTGTACCGAACTCACAGCGAATGCCAGGGGGGCCACGGCACGGATGACTGGCGGCAGCTCGCCAAGCGGCAAGGGTGCAGCGCTTTGGTCCAGGGCTTGCAGGTTGACCACCAGCAAGTCGCTGCCCAGCCCCCGGTACAGTTGCCGGGCATGCTGCGCCGCGCTGTAGCCAATGTTCATCATCGCGACCAAGGCGGCGCAGCCGACCGCGATGCCAAACAGTGCCAGCCAGGCCCTGGTGCCCAGCTGGCGAACGCTGCCCAACGCTTCGCTGAGGCGTAGCTGCCAACCAGGCCCATAGTTTGCCTCAAGCATCGAATACGCCACCGTCGCGTACCAACAGGCATCGCTCCATACACTGCGCCATGGCCGGGTCATGGGTGACCATCAGCAGGGTCATGCCCTGCTCCCGATTCAACGTCATCAGCAACCCCATGATGTCCTGCGCCGAGGCGCTATCGAGGTTTCCCGTGGGCTCATCGGCAAGCAGGATTCGCGGATCGGTGACCAAGGCCCTGGCTATCGCAACCCGCTGACGCTGACCGCCGGACAAATCGGCCGGGCGATGTTCTGCACGATGCCCCAGGCCAACTTTTTCCAGTTGTAGCTTCGCAGCTTGGCGGGCTGAGGCCAGACGAGTACCTCGGTAACTCAAGGGTAAGGCCACATTGTCCAGGGCGGACAGGCGTGGCAGCAGGTTGAAGTTTTGGAAGACGAAGCCAAGCGTGCGGTTGCGCATGATCGCCCGCTGCGCTTCATTGGCATTGGTCATGTCCAGGCCCGCCAACCACAAGCGGCCGCTGCAGGGCTGGTCGAGCAGACCGATGAGATTCAGCAGCGTGCTTTTACCCGTGCCAGACGAGCCAGTAATCGCGCAGCTTTGTCCAGTAGGGATAGACAGACTGATGCGTTCCAGGACCACTTGTCCACCGAGATGGCGGCATACATCCCGCAGCATGATGCTGTCAGACATTAACCTGCCTCCCTGCCAGCCAGATCGGCGCTTGGGCCTGCAGGTTCAGGCTCACTGGCTTCACCGGGTTGCAACCATTGCTTCTCAATCAGTTCGAACAGCGATGCGCAGAATTCGGGCCAGTCAGCGTCCGAAGCAGACCTGTTCATCAGGATATCGACTTCGTAATTACCTAGAAGCTGGGCTTCTTCAATGCGGGGAAGCCCCCTGTAGTGCGCCAGAATGGCAAGCGAGGTTCGGTCAGTTTTGCCAGTACGCTGGTACTCACCAGCAAGCTGGTCGCAGACTTCCCTGCTCCAGTCGCAATCGCGTTGGTTTATCTCTTTCCAGGCGGCATTACGTTCATTCACGCTGAAATCACCGGATTCGTCGTAGACGATGGCGCTCAGCTCTTCGCGCCCCAAAGCCTTGAAGGGGTTCTGCCCCCTGCCGTTGACAAAGTCCGTAGCCTGCTCGGCCCGTGCCAGCACGGCTGGGTCATCGGTACTGGGGACATAAGCGTCATGCAATTTCTTCGCGAAGGAATAACTTGCGCCCGCGACCTGCTCCCAAATGCGTGCGCCAAGCGCAGCCAACTCCTTGCGAGACAGCGATGAATCGCGTGCATCCGCACGCTCAATTGCGGCACTGAGTTGCTTGCCAAGTGCCGAAAGCTCCAGTTCATCAACAGCTTGCGCTGCTGCCGTGACGGGGTCGGTGCTGCGCCCCTGCAAGGGTTTTTCCACATTCGACACGGGGGCCGCCAACGGCAGACCCGTACCGTTTTGCACAGGTTTCACGATAGATGTCCTCAAACGCATGATTTTTTGATGCGCACTTCGCTGGCGATGCCCAACGAAGTGCAGGCATGGGTTGCGATCAAAAAAACTGATTTATTTCATGGTGAATTCAACATTCCATGAGTAATCGGTATTCATGCGAGTGATGGTCGCGGCACAGACTGCCCCTCCACTGGGCGTGGCGGTTTTGGTCCATTGCGGCTGTTTGATTCCCCCCGGCAGAACGCGCATCTGGAATGTCGTTCCAAACGCACAGGTCTTGCTGCCAACGGCGTAGCGAACCTGGGCACCGTTGACGTCGGGGCTTACGACCCTTTGAACGCTAAAAACGAAAGCCGCTCCACCCTCGACCTTTCCAGCGGGCTTAGGGTTGGCTATCTGATAAGTGCTGTTTTCATTGGCTGTCACCAACTTCAGTTCTACTGGCTGGCTTCCAAGATTCTTGAACGTCACCTCGACGGGAGGCCCTGCTTGCACCATTCCCGCCATCAGCAACGCCGCGCTGCCGATCAGAACCTGCGATTTTGTCTTCATAAAGCTATCTCTCATCTCTTCCATGTGTTTATGGATGAGACGCCCTCGTTGGCCATCGGCCCGAGGCTGCCCAAGACGCTCCTTCGTACATGGACAGCCCCGCAGAGCGTCCAAAAGGCTTAACGGCAAGGCTCAGCAAAACCTTAGTCTTCGTATGGTCAATCTATGTTTCGGCATGTGTACCCGCGTGCACCGCTGCGAGGCATTGAATCAACCGCCGTAACGCCAGAATTACGACGCCAAAAAACCACCACTATCAGCGTTATCGCCAAACGCCATAAGACCGTTCGTACTTTTTTGACGAATTTTGAAAAATATTTTTTCATGATGGCATAACAGCACCTCGCTTCAGTTTCGTCCTTTATAACCGGGGGTGGAACTGTGACGTGCTATCAATTTGAAAGTATTTGCCACTGAAGAATTATTTAAAAATCTTTCATCGAAGCGGAACGCCCTCAGGAACTTCTATTGCGAGCCATCGCTCATAGTGCCGTAACGAATTTCCTGCCCCTGGGCTGTGAGAGATGACTTACAGATGACAACCGGCAGGTATCACTACCCGCCTAGATAATCTGGCAGCGGCAACGGGAACCCCCGCAGGCACTGCCCAATGAGGAGTAACGCGCCCCTTCAAAATCGTCCTAGTGGTTGATTTCAAAGGATTTTTCCACTTGAAAAAACAAGCACAGCAAGGCGCCAAGTAGCGCTTTGCAATAAAGACGGCTGCATGACAGGGCACGCCTTTTAAAGACTGGCTTAATACTGCCAACTTTTAGTGCACAACTTTGTGCGCGACGGATTTATTCATGCCTGCGCTCGGCGAAGTGAGCTTTCGCCCATGGATCCGTGCGCCCGAAAACTGTTGTTAATCAACCCAGTCCGGCTCTTCCCGGAAGAGCTGGCGTGATAAACACATGAGGTGATAGCGATGCGTATCAGCATCTTTGGTTTGGGTTATGTGGGTGCGGTCTGTGCAGGCTGCCTGACGGCGCGAGGCCATGACGTGATTGGTGTGGACGTGTCCAAGACCAAGATCGACCTGATCAATCAGGGCAAGTCGCCGATCGTCGAACCTGGCCTGGAAGCACTGCTGCAACAAGGCATCGCCAACGGCCGCCTGCGTGGCACCACCGACTTCGCCGAGGCCATCCGCGCCAGCGACGTGTCGATGATCTGCGTCGGCACCCCGAGCAAGAAGAACGGCGACCTGGGCCTGGAATACATCGAGTCGGTGTGCCGCGAAATCGGCTACGTGCTGCGCGACAGCGAGCGTCGCCACACCATCGTGGTGCGCAGCACCGTGCTGCCGGGCACCGTGAAGAACGTGGTGATCCCGATTCTCGAAGACTGCTCGGGCAAAAAGGCCGGCGTCGACTTCGGCGTTGCCGTGAACCCGGAGTTCCTGCGTGAAAGCACCGCGATCAAGGACTACGACCAGCCGCCGATGACCGTCATCGGTGAACTGGACAAGGCCAGCGGCGACGTGCTGCAAGCCCTGTACGAAGAGCTCGATGCGCCGGTCATCCGCAAGCCGATCGAAGTGGCCGAGATGATCAAGTACACCTGCAACGTGTGGCACGCCACCAAGGTCACCTTCGCCAACGAGATCGGCAACATCGCCAAGGCCGTCGGCGTCGATGGCCGTGACGTGATGGACGTGGTCTGCCAGGACAAAGTGCTGAACCTGTCGCAGTACTACATGCGCCCAGGCTTCGCCTTCGGTGGCTCATGCCTGCCCAAAGACGTGCGCGCCCTCACCTACCGCGCGGCGTCCCTCGACGTACGCGCACCGCTGCTCGACTCGCTGATGCGCAGCAACGAATCGCAGGTGCAGAACGCCTTCGAGCTGATCGAAGCCCACGACAAGCGCAAGGTCGCCCTGCTTGGCCTGAGCTTCAAGGCCGGCACCGACGACCTGCGCGAGAGCCCGCTGGTGGAACTGGCCGAACGCTTGATCGGCAAGGGCTACCAACTGGATATCTACGACGAGAACGTCGAGTACGCCCGCGTCCACGGGGCAAACAAAGAGTACATCGAGTCGAAGATCCCGCACGTATCAATGCTGCTCAACGCCGACTTCCAGAAAGTCATCGCCAACGCCGACATCATCGTCCTGGGCAACCGCGACGAGCAGTTCCGCGCCCTTGCCGAGCAAGCGCCGGCAGGCAAGCAGGTGATCGACCTGGTCGGCTTCATGAGCAAGCCGACCTGCGCCACCAGCCGCACCGAAGGCATTTGCTGGTAATGCCCGACCGGGCAGCGGTGGCCTCCCCACCATCGCTGCCCACCCTTTCCCGAATTCTCGACGGATGCTGAACATGCAAAGGCTCCAGACAGTGCTGTTGCAGTGCGCCGGGTGGCTGCTCTACATGAGCCTGCTCATGTTGATCGCCCTGGCGCTGCCAGCCGATATCTTCGACTCGCAGTCGAAGCACTTCATCTTCCTGGTCGGCGCAGTCGGCATCTGGCGCTATTCCATGGGCGCCACCCATTTCATCCGCGGCATGATCTTCCTCTACGGCGTCTACCCGTACCTGCGCCGCAAGGTGCAGAAGATGGGCGAAACCGCCGCGCCGTCGCACGTGTACCTGATGGTCACCAGCTTCCGTATCGAAGCGCTGACCACCGCCCAGGTGTACAGCTCGGTGATCCGCGAGGCGATCGAATGCGGCTACCCCACCACCGTGGTCTGCTCGCTGGTGGAGATGTCCGATGAACTGCTGGTGAAGAGCCTGTGGGCCCGCTACAACCCGCCCGCACACGTCAAACTGGACATCGTGCGCATCGCCGGTACTGGCAAGCGCGACGGCCTGGCCTATGGCTTCCGCGCCATCTCGCGGATGCTGCCAGACGAAAACGCCGTGGTCGCGGTGATCGACGGCGACACCGTGCTCGGTGAAGGCGTGGTGCGCAAGACCGTGCCGTGGTTCAAGCTGTTCCCCAACGTCGGCGGCCTGACCACCAACGAGTTCTGCGAAGTGCGCGGCGGCTACATCATGAGCGAGTGGCACAAGCTGCGCTTCGCCCAGCGCCACATCAACATGTGCTCGATGGCCCTGTCCAAGCGCGTGCTGACCATGACCGGGCGCATGTCGATGTTCCGCGCCAGCGTAGTGACCAACCCCGAGTTCATCGCCGACGTCGAAAGCGACTCGCTGATGCACTGGCGCCTGGGCCGCTTCAAGTTCCTCACCGGTGACGACAAGTCCAGCTGGTTCAGCCTGATGCGCCTGGGCTACGACACCTTCTACGTGCCGGACGCCGCGATCAACACGGTCGAACACCCGCCGGAGAAGAGCTTCCTCAAGGCCAGCCGCAAGCTGATGTACCGCTGGTATGGCAACAACCTGCGGCAGAACTCCCGCGCGCTGGGCCTCGGCCTGCGCCGCCTGGGCCTGTTCACCAGCATCGTGCTGTTCGACCAGCGCGTGTCGATGTGGACCAGCCTGCTCGGCCTGACCGTGGCGGTGATCGCCAGCCTCAAGTTCGGCATGGCGTACCTGCTGGTGTACCTGCTGTGGATCGGCATCACCCGCCTGATCCTCACCGTCATGCTGCTGTGCTCCGGCCACAACGTCGGCCCGGCCTACCCGCTGATTCTCTATTACAACCAGATCGTCGGCGCGCTGATGAAGATCTACGTGTTCTTCCGCCTCGACAAGCAGTCCTGGACCCGCCAACCGACTGCCCTCAAGCGTGACCTCGCCAGTTTTCAACAATGGTTCAACACCTGGTCCTCGCGGACCATGACCTTCTCGGCTGCCAGCATCTTCGTCGCTGTGCTGTTCATGGTCGTGTGAGCCCAACCCGGATCGGAACTAACAGGAACAAACCCAGATGAATACCGCCGTGAACGTCAACGTCGTGCATGAGTCCGAAGCCCAGCGCCAACACGCCCGGGTGCGCATCCCGGCCAAGCTGCGCTTCCTCGACAAAGAGCGCCAGGCCCACGATGTGAAGGTCGATGACCTCTCCGCCGGTGGCCTGAGCTTCCACACCAAACAGCCACTGTCGGTCGGTGAAGTGCTGCGCGGTCGCCTGCAGTTCACGGTCGACAACCTCGGCCTGTCGATGGACATCGAGTTCCAGGTGCGTGCCTACGACAGCGGCAGCGGCCGTACCGGCGCGCAGTTCCAGAACCTCGAACCGCGCGACATCGCCACCCTGCGCCACATCATCACCACTCACCTGTCGGGTGAGCTGATCACTGTCGGCGACGTGCTCAGCACCCTGCAGCGCGACAACTTCACCAAGGCGCGCAAGCAGAAGGACGGTGGCTCCGGCCTGTCCGCCTTCGGCCGCCTCAAGGCCGTGACCGTGACCCTCGGCGTCTTCGTGGTCGGTGTGGCCGCCTTCGGCTTCGTCGCCAAGTCGTTGTACGGCATGTACTTCGTCAGCCATGCCGAAGCCGGCGTGGTCGCCGTGCCGACCACCACCGTCACCATGCCACGCGACGGTACCGTCAACAGCCTGGCCGAAACCGGTGGGCAGATCGTCAAGGGCGCGCCGCTGGCCACCTTCACCACCAGCATGCTGGACATGCTCAAGGGCAACCTGGACGACTCGCAGCTGGAGCCTGCGAAGATCGAGGAGCTGTTCGGCAAGCAGCTCTCCGGCACCCTCACCAGCCCTTGCGACTGCGTGGTCGCCCGCCAGCTGGTGGACGACGGCCAGTACGCCGCCAAGGGCCAGCCGATCTTCCAGCTGGTGCCGCGCACCACTACCCCGATGGTCGAGGCACGCTTCAGCTATCGCCAGTTCGACGAGGTCAAGCCAGGCACCCGGGTCAACTTCCAGGTAGCCGGCGAAGACGACGTGCGCACCGGCCAGATCGTCAGCAGCGCCAGCCTCAACAGCGAGGACCTGGCCTCCGACATCCGCGTGCAGATCAAGCCCGACAGCGCCATGCCGGCCGAGCTCGCCGGCCGCCCGGCCTCGGTCAACAGCGACCGTGGCCCTTCGCTGAACTGGCTGATCGATAAAGCCGTGGCCCGCGGTCTGTAAGAGGATCTCGTGATGATTCCCCATAAGAAAAGCGCAAGCCTGGGCCTCTGTGCCCTGGCTGCAGCGGTCGCCCTGGCCGGCTGTGCGGGCCTGCCCGACCAGCGCCTGGCCAACGAAGCCCTCAAGCGCGGTGACACCGCGCTGGCCGAGCGCAACTACAAGGCACTGGCCGACCTGGGTTACAGCGACGCCCAAGTGGGCCTGGCGGACATCAAGGTGGCCACCCGTGACCCGGCAAAAATCCGTGAAGCCGAAGCCACCTACCGCGCTGCCGCTTCCACCTCGCCGCGTGCCCAGGCGCGTCTCGGCCGCCTGCTGGTGGCCAAGCCCGACAGCACCCAGGCCGAGCGTGAAGAGGCCGAAACCCTGCTCAAGCAGGCCGCCAGGCAAGGTGAGAGCAATACGCTGATCCCGCTGGCGATGCTCTACCTGACCTACCCGCAGAGTTTCCCCAAGGTCAACGCCCAGCAACAGATCGACCAGTGGCGCGCCGCCGGCAACCCGGAAGCGGGCCTGGCCCAGGTGCTGCTGTATCGCACCCAGGGCACCTACGACCAGCACCTGGGTGACGTCGAGAAGATCTGCAAGGCCGCGCTGAACAGCACCGACATCTGCTACGTCGAGCTGGCCACCGTGTACCAGAAGCGCGGCCAGGCCGACCAACAGGCTGCCCTGCTCGGCCAGCTCAAATCCGCCTATGCCCGTGGCGCGGTGCCGGCCACCCGGGTCGACAGCGTCGCCCGGGTGCTGGCTGACCGCAGCCTCGGCCAGACCGACGAGAAAACCGCCAAGGACCTGCTCGAACAGGTTGCCCCGGCCAACCCGGCGTCCTGGGTCAGCCTGGCGCAGCTGGTGTACGACTTCCCCGAACTGGGCGACACCGACCAGCTGATGGCCTACATCGACAAGGGCCGCGAGGCCGAACAACCACGCGCCGAACTGCTGCTGGGCCGCCTGTACTACGAAGGCAAGACCTTGCCCGCCGATGCACCGAAGGCCGAGCAACACCTGCAGGCCGCCGCCGACGCTGGCGAAGTCAGCGCCCACTACTACCTCGGCCAGCTGTACCGCCGTGGCTACCTGGGCAAGGTCGAGCCGCAGAAGGCTGTCGACCACCTGCTGACTGCCGCCCGTGGCGGCCAGAACAGCGCCGACTACGCCCTCGCCCAGCTGTTCAGCGAAGGCCATGGCATCCGCCCGCAACCGGGTAACGCCTGGGTGTTCGCCCAGCTGGCCCAGGCCAACCCGACGCCACAGTCCAGCGAACTGCTGCAACAGCTCGACCAGCAACTCACGCCTGACCAGCGCAGCCAGGCGCAGAGCCTGCTGGCGCAGGAAAAACAGGCCCGCGGCAGCATGGCTCAGGGCGCCAACAGCACCCTGGCCCTCGAAGCCCTGCAAGACGACGAAAAAGAAGTAGAAGGTGAGGACTCGCTATGACGCTCAATCCATTCGTGAAAGCTGGCATCGGCCTGAGCTTCGCCCTGCTGTGGTCCTGCCCGACCCTGGCGGAAATGACCGCTGAAAAGAACTTCGGCCTGGATGTGAAAATCACCGGCCAGTCGGAAGACGACCGTGACCTCGGCACCCGCCCCGGCGGCGACGTCAACGGCCTGGGCCTCGACCTGCGCCCCTGGGTGTACGGCGAGCGCGGCAACTGGAGCGCCTACGCCATGGGCCAGGCGGTCACCGCCACCGACACCATCGAAACCGACACCCTGCGCCAGAACGATGACGGCACCAGCACCGACACCGCCGCCGACGGCCGCAAGCAGGACAAGAGCTACCTGGCCATGCGCGAATTCTGGGTCGGCTACAGCGGCCTCACCGCCTACCCCGGCGAGCAGCTGCGCCTGGGCCGCCAGCGCCTGCGCAGCGACGACGGCATGTGGCGCGACACCAACATCGAAGCGCTGAACTGGACCTTCGACACCACCTTGCTCAAGGCCGACCTGGGTGTGGCCCAGCGCTTCAGCGAATACCGCACCGACCTTACCGAGCTGGCCCCGGAAGACAAGGACCGCACCCACATCTACGGCAACGTCGCCACGCAGTGGACCCCTGGCCACTGGGTCGGTGTGCGCGCCCACCACACCCATGACAGCGGCAGCCTGAAGAACCCGGGCGAGACCGTTGACGCGCTGGACAAGACCCGCACCGGTGACCTCACCTGGCTGGGCCTGGAAGCCAACAGCGACGCCTACAACTGGCGCAACGACCACACCGTCAACTACTGGGGCAGCGTCACCTGGCTGACCGGTGACCGCGACACCCTCAGCAGCCAGACCGTCGGCGACCAGACCGTGGCCACCGGCAAGCAGAGCGGTAACGTCAACGCCTGGGCCACCGACCTCGGCATCCGCCTGCGCCTGGACCCGCAATGGCAGGTCGGTGCAGCCTATGCCCGCGGCAGCGGCGGCGGAGGCGACGACGGTTCGAACAACTTCGAGCAGACCGGCCTTGAGAGCAACCGCTCCAACTTCACCGGCACCCGCTCGCGCGTGCACCGCTTCGGCGAAGCCTTCCGCGGCGAGCTGGGCAACCTGCAGGCGGCCACCCTGTTCGCCTCCTGGCAGCTGCGCGACGACTACGACGCCAGCCTCATCTACCACAAGTTCTGGCGCGTCGATGGCAACCAGAACATCGGTTCCAGCGGCATCAACGCGGTGGTCGACGACAACGGCGTGAACCGCCAACTGGTCGATGGCGAGAAAGACCTCGGCCAGGAAATGGACGTGGTCGTCACCAAGTACTTCAAGCAAGGCCTGCTGCCGGCCTCGATGAGCCAGGCGATCGACGAGCCTTCCGCCCTGGTGCGCCTGCGTGCCGGTGTGTTCAAGCCGGGCGATGCCTATGGCAAGGAAGCCGACTCGTACATGCACCGCGCCTTCGTCGACGTGATCTGGCGCTTCTGAGGCCGGGAGACCCCTGATGAACCTTCACCCGCACATCCGTCACAGCCTCCTGGCCAGCGCTTTGCTGCTGGCTAGCGGCCTGGCTGTCGCCGCAGAGCCCAAGGTGATCGCCAAGGAGCTGCAGCAGGCCAAGACCTATACCGTGGCCAGCGCACCGATCGAGCCGCTGCAGATGGACCCGCCGAAGCTGCCCGACCTCACCGGCTACACCGCCGAAGCGGTGCAGAAGAAGATCGACCGCCGCCACAAGGGCAAGGTCAGCGTGCGCCGCATGTTCCAGGAGGACACCCTCAAGGAATTCGTCGGCGGCGACAACAAGGCCGCCGAGTGGGTGCAGCGCCAGCATGGCATTCCCCAGGCGATCTTCATTGATGACGGCCATGTCGACCTGGTCGAGCTGAGCAAGAAGGTACCCAAGCAGTACCTCAGCGAAGTCGAGCCAGGCGTGTACCTGGCGCGCCTGCCGATCGTGGTCGGGCAGAAGGGTATTCTCGAGATCGACGGCAAGGTCAAGCAGCTGCGCCTGTCGCAGGAAGGCGGCGCGTTCCTGGTCAACGACGGCAAGCTGTTCGTCACCGACACCCAGGTGACCGGCTGGCGCGAGAAGGACAACGGCCCGGCGACCTTCCGCTCGCCCAAGGAGTTTCGCCCGTTCCTGCTGTCGTGGGGCGGTACCGAGACTTACATCGTCAACACCACGATGGCCAGCTTCGGTTATGCCAAGTCCAAGTCGTACGGCGTCAGCATCTCGCAGTACACGCCGAACATGTCCAAGCGCATGGGCCGCGCGGAACCGACCGGCTGGATCATCGGCTCGACGTTCAGTGACATGTGGTACGGCTTCTACTGCTACGAGACCTCCGACTTCGTGGTCAAGGACAACACCTACCACGACAACATCGTCTACGGCATCGACCCGCACGACCGTTCGCACCGCCTGATCATCGCCGGCAACACCGTATACGGCACCAAGAAGAAGCACGGCATCATCGTCTCGCGTGAGGTCAACGACAGCTGGATCATCAACAACAAGAGCTACGACAACAAGCTCTCGGGCGTGGTGATCGACCGTAACAGCGTCAACAACCTGATCGCCTACAACGAGATCTACCGCAACCACACCGACGGCATCACCCTGTACGAGAGCGGCGACAACCTGATCTGGGGCAACAAGCTGATCAACAACCGTCGCCACGGCATCCGCGTGCGCAACAGCGTGAACATCCGCCTGTACGAAAACATCGCCATGGCCAACGGCCTGGTCGGCGTGTACGGGCACATCAAGGACCTGTCCGACACCGACCGCGACATCGCCCTCGATCCGTTCGACACCAAGGTGTCGCTGATCGTGGTCGGCGGAGAGCTGGCGGCCAACGGTTCCGGCCCGCTGTCGATCGACTCGCCGCTGTCGGTCGAGCTGTACAAGGTGTCCATGCTCGCCCCGCGCAAAGCCAGCGGCATCAGCCTCAACGGCATCCTCGGCGAGCGCCAGGACGAAATCCTCGACCTGCTGGTGCGCCAGCAGAAGGCCGTGCTGATCGACCCGGTCGAACGCCAGACCGAAATGATCGATTAAGGAAGCCCAGACCATGACTCCACACCTGATGAAACTGCTGGGCCTGTCCGCCGCCCTCCTGGCCATCAGCCAGGGCGTGCGCGCCGACGAAGTGAAGGCCCCGACCTTCACCGCCGAGCCTTGCTGCCAGCTGTGCCCCGAGGCGCATGACGCCAGCCGCTACACCACCCGTTACCAGCAGAACTTCACCACGCTGGTGCAGGCCCAGGGCGACTGGCTGTTCCGTACCCGCGAAGACCTGCGTACCGAGTTCAACACCACGCCGGCCGGCTACAAGCGCCTGCAGCAGGTGCACGATGCATTCAAGAAGCGCGGTGTGGAACTGGTCGTGGTCTACCAGCCGACCCGCGGCCTGGTGAACCGCAACATGCTCAAGCCTGAAGAGAAAGCTGCCTTCGACTACCAGAAGGCGCTGGGCAACTACCAGGCCATGCTCAAGCGCTTCGCCAGCATGGGCTACAACGTGCCCGACCTGTCGCCGCTGACCAACGAGCAACTGGCCGCTGCCGACCAGGGCAAGGATTTCTACTTCCGCGGTGACCAGCACTGGACGCCATACGGCGCCGAGCGCGCGGCGAAAATCGTGGCCGACACGGTGCACAAGATGCCGGCCTTCGAAGGCATCCCGCGCAAGGAATTCGAAACCCACAAGTCCGGGCGCATGGGCAAGACCGGCACCCTGCACAATGTGGCCGGCCAGCTCTGCGGAACCAGCTACGCAGTGCAGTACATGGACCAGTTCGCCACCGAGCCGAAAGGCTCGGACGGCGGCGGCGACGACCTGTTCGGTGACAGCGGCAACGCCCAGATCACCCTGGTCGGCACCAGCCACAGTGGCAAGAACTACAACTTCAGCGGCTTCCTTGAACAATACATCGGCGCCGACGTGCTCAACGTTGCCTTCCCCGGTGGTGGCCTGGAAGGTTCGATGATCCAGTACCTGGGCAGCGAGGAGTTCCAGAAGAACCCACCGAAGATCCTTATCTGGGAGTTCTCGCCGCTGTACCGCCTGGACCAGGAAACCATCTGGCGGCAGATTCTCGGCCTGCTCGACGACGGCTGCGATGCGCGCCCGGCGCTGATGAGCGCCAGCACCACACTCAAACCCGGCAAGAACGAGCTGATGGTCAACGGCAAGGGCGGCGTGATCAAGGACCTGATCAACCGCAACCTGCAGATGGACATCAAGTTCGAAGATCCTTCGGTGAAGGTGCTGCAAGCGACCCTGTGGTACCTCAACGGCCGCCACGAGGACATCAAGCTGGAGAAGCCGGAAACCTCCGACACCGACGGCCGCTTCGTTTTCCAGATGCGCGAAGACGAGGACTGGGCCAGCCAGAACCTGCTGGCCTTCGAAGTCCAGGGGCCGGAAAGCGGCACCCAGAAAGTCGAAGCCAAGCTCTGCAAACGCAACAACTTCGCCGTGCCCGCGCAGACCGCGCAGGCCGGCCAGTGAGGCGATCATGACCATGCTCAAGCGAATCTTCAGCCCCGCCCTGCTCACCCTTGCACTGTTCGGCGGCGCCGCACAGGCCGCGCTGGTGCCACCGCAGGGTTACTACGAGGGCATCGAGAAGCTCAAGACCGGTGACGGCAACTTCCGCTGCGATCCGGCCCCCAAGCCGTACACCGGAGCGCTGCAGTTCCGCAGCAAGTACGAAGGCTCGGACAAGGCCCGGGCAACGCTCAACGTCGCCTCGGAAAAAGCCTTCCGCAAGTCCACCGAGGACATCACCACGCTCGAAAAGGGCGTGAGCAAGATGGTTGGCCAGTACATGCGTGACGGCCGCCCGGCGCAACTGGACTGCACCCTGGCCTGGCTCGGTACCTGGGCACGCGCCGATGCGCTGCTGTCCACCGACTACAACCACACCGGCAAGTCCATGCGCAAATGGGCGCTGGGCAGCATGAGCGGGTCGTGGCTGCGCCTGAAGTTCTCCGACTCGCAGCCGCTGGCCGCGCACCAGGCCGAGGCCGAGCTGATCGAGAAGTGGTTCGCCCGCCTCGCCGAACAGACCGTGCGCGACTGGAGCGACCTGCCGCTGGAGAAGATCAACAACCACAGCTACTGGGCTGCCTGGTCGGTGATGGCCACCGCCGTGGCCACCGACCGCCGCGACCTGTTCGACTGGGCCGTGAAGGAATACAAGATCGGCGCCAACCAGGTCGATGACCAGGGCTTCCTGCCCAACGAGGTCAAGCGCAAGCAGCGCGCCCTCGCCTATCACAACTACGCCCTGCCGCCGCTGGCGATGATCGCCAGCTTCGCTCAGGCCAACGGCGTGGACCTGCGCGCCGAGAACAACTTCGCCCTGCAACGCCTGGGCGAAGGCGTACTGGCCGGGGCCCGCGACCCAAGCCACTTCAAGGAGCGGGCCGGCGAGAAGCAGGACCTGACCGACCTCAAGGTAGACAGCAAGTACTCCTGGCTCGAGCCCTGGTGCGCGCTGTACCACTGCGTCGGCGACACCCTGCAGCGCAAGCAGCACATGCAGCCGTTCAACAGTTTCAGGCTCGGCGGTGACATGACCCGGGTCTACGACCCGAGCGCGGAATCGAAGCAATAACGCGCCCCCACGGGGGCTAGGTCCCCCCACCTTTTGCGTGGGGGGTTGGGGGGCGCTGTGCCCCGGATGCTGTGAACAACAAGGAGAACCGGGATGGTCTTCTCGTCCAACGTGTTCCTGTTCCTGTTCTTGCCGATCTTCCTCGGCCTGTACTACTTGAGCGGGCAACGCTATCGCAACCTGCTGCTGCTGGTCGCCAGTTACATCTTCTATGCCTGGTGGCGGGTCGACTTCCTCGCCCTGTTCGCCGGCGTAACCCTGTGGAACTACTGGATCGGCCTGAAAGTCGGCGCCGCCGGCGTGCGCACCAAGCCGGCCCAGCGCTGGCTGCTGCTCGGCGTCGGCGTGGACCTGGCGATCCTCGGCTACTTCAAGTACGCCAACTTCGGCGTCGACAGCCTCAACGCGATCATCAGCTCGTTCGGCCTGGAACCGTTCATCCTCACCCACGTGCTGCTGCCGATCGGTATCTCGTTCTACATCTTCGAGTCGATCAGCTACATCATCGACGTGTACCGCGGCGACACCCCGGCCACCCGCAACCTGATCGACTTCGCGGCGTTCGTGGCGATCTTCCCGCACCTGATCGCAGGCCCGGTGCTGCGCTTCAAGGACCTGGTCGACCAGTTCAACAACCGCACCCACACCCTGGACAAGTTCTCCGAAGGCTGCACCCGCTTCATGCAGGGCTTCATCAAGAAAGTGTTCATCGCCGACACCCTGGCGGTGGTGGCCGACCATTGCTTTGCCCTGCAGAACCCGACCACCGGCGACGCCTGGCTCGGCGCCCTGGCCTACACCGCGCAGCTGTACTTCGACTTCAGCGGCTACAGCGACATGGCCATCGGCCTGGGGCTGATGATGGGCTTCCGTTTCATGGAAAACTTCAAGCAGCCGTACATCAGCCAGTCGATTACCGAGTTCTGGCGGCGCTGGCACATCAGCCTGTCGACCTGGCTGCGCGACTACCTGTACATCACCCTGGGCGGTAACCGCAAAGGCACCTTCAACACCTACCGCAACCTGTTCCTGACCATGCTGCTGGGCGGCCTGTGGCACGGTGCCAACTTCACCTACATCATCTGGGGCGCCTGGCACGGCATGTGGCTGGCGATCGAGCGGGCGCTGGGCATCGACACCAACCCGCAGCGCTTCAACCCGGTCAAGTGGGCCTTCACCTTCCTGCTGGTGGTGGTCGGCTGGGTGATCTTCCGCGCCGAGAACCTGCACGTCGCCGCCCGCATGTACGGCGCCATGTTCAGCTTCGGCGAGTGGCAGCTGTCGGAACTCAACCGCGCCCAGCTCACCGGCCTGCAGGTAGCGACCCTGGTGATTGCCTACCTCACCCTGGCGTTCTTCGGCCTGCGCGACTTCTACCGCAACGCCAAGCCAGCCGCCAAGGCCACCCCGGTGCAGGTGAATGCCGACGGCTCGATCGGCCTGGACTGGACCCGGGTGATGACCCGCGCCCTGATCCTGCTGCTGTTCGTGGCCTCGATCCTCAAGCTTTCGGCGCAAAGCTACTCGCCGTTCCTGTACTTCCAGTTCTGAGGTGGATGACATGACCCGGACATTACGCGTCACCTATTCCCTGTCGTTCCTCGGCCTGCTGGTGGGCATGGGCGCCTGGTCCACCGGTGGCTTCGAGAGCTTCCACCGCACCGAGCAGATGACCCTGCTCAACGGCAAGCTGGCCAAGGCCGCCGAGACCCATTACGACGACCAGTTCCCGATCAAGCGCCTGGGCACCAACCTCTGGGCCGCGCTGGACTTCAAGCTGTTCAACGAAGGCCGCCCGGGCGTGGTGCTGGGCCGCGACCAGTGGCTGTTCAGCGACGAAGAGTTCAAGCCCACCGCCGGTGCCGAGCAACTGATGCAAGACAACCTGGCACTGATCCGCGGTGTGCGTGACACCCTGCAGAAGCATGGCAGCCAGCTGGTGCTGGCGATCATCCCGGCCAAGGCACGGGTGTATTCCGAATACATCGGCAAGGAGCAACCTGCCAGCCTGCATGACGACCTGTACAACCGGTTCCATGCCCAGGCGCGCCAGGCCAACGTGTTCGCCCCTGACCTGATGGCTGCACTGGAACAGGCCAAGGCCCGTGGCCAGGTGTTCCTGCGCACCGACACCCATTGGACGCCGATGGGCGCCGAAGTGGCAGCGCAGGCGCTGGCCGAGGCGGTCAGCCGCCAGAGCCTGCTCAACGGCGACCCGCAGACCTTCATCACCGAAGCCGGCAACACCGCCCCGTACAAGGGCGACCTGACCAACTTCCTGCCCCTGGACCCGCTGTTCAGCAACCTGCTGCCGGCCCCGGACAACCTGCAGCAACGCACCACGCGTCCAGCCGAGGCCGAAGGCGCAGGCGGCGACGCCTTGTTCGCCGACAGCCAGATCCCGGTCGCCCTGGTGGGCACCAGCTACAGCGCCAACCCGCACTGGAACTTCCTCGGCGCGCTGCAGCAGGCGCTGCACAGCGACGTCGCCAATTACGCCGAAGACGGCCACGGCCCGCTGCTGCCAATGCTCAAGTACCTGCAGAGCGATGCCTTCAAGAACGCCGCGCCACAAGTGGTGGTGTGGGAATTCCCCGAACGTTATCTGCCAATGACCAACGACCTCAGCAGCTTCGATCCGCAGTGGATCGCGCAACTGAAGAACTCCCGTAAATCCGAAGAAAACCTGGCCTTGTCGTCCACCCGGACGAATCACTGATCGATAGAGAGGAAATGCACATGACTACCAAGACTTCCATTGCCAAAGCCCTCACCCTCGCGGCCGGCCTTTCCCTTGCTTCCATGCAGGCCTTCGCCGGTGCCGACGCCGCCCTGTACGGCCCGACCGCGCCGAAAGGCTCGACCTTCGTGCGCCTGTACAACGCCGCCAGCGCCCCGGCTGCGGCCAGCGTCGGCAACACCCAGATCAAACAGGTCGGCGCCCAAGCCAGCAGCGACTTCAGCTTCCTGCCGGGTGGTGACTACACCGCCCAGGTCGGCGGCAAGAGCGTGCCGGTGAAGCTGGCCGCGGACAAGTACTACACCCTGGTCAACAGCAGCAGCGGCAGCCCGCAGCTGATCGAAGAACCACCGTTCAAGAACAAGCAGAAAGCCCTGGTGCGCGTGCAGAACCTGAGCGACCAGGCGGTAACCCTGAAGACCGCCGACGGCAAGACCGAAGTGGTGCCGGCGGTGGCCACCAAGGGCCGTGGCGAACGTGAGATCAATCCGGTCAAGGTCAACCTGGCCTTGTTCGAAGGCAACAAGAAAGTCAGCGACCTGAAACCGGTCGCCCTGGAGCGTGGCGAAGCGGCCGTGCTGTACGTAACGGGTTCCGGCAGCAACTTGTCGCCGGTGTGGGTAACTCGCCCCGTGGCTAGCAACTGATCCCCCTGCCTCATAACGACTATTGGAGAAACATGATGATCCCGGTAATTCTTTCTGGTGGTAGCGGTTCCCGTCTGTGGCCTCTGTCGCGCAAGCAGTTCCCCAAGCAGTTCCTGGCGCTGACCGGTGAACACACCCTGTTCCAGCAGACCATCGAGCGCCTGCGCTTCGAAGGTATGGACACCCCGATCGTGGTCTGCAACAAGGACCACAAATTCATCGTCCAGGAGCAGCTCGCGGCGCTGAAACTGGAAACCCAGGGCATCCTGATGGAGCCGTTCGGTCGCAACACCGCACCAGCGGTGGCAATGACCGCCATGAAACTGGTCAACGAAGGCCGTGACGACTTGATGCTGGTGTTGCCCGCCGACCACGTGATCGACGACCAGAAGGCCCTGCAACGCGCCCTGGCCCTGGCCACCGTGGCGGCCGAGCGCGGCGAGATGGTGCTGTTCGGCGTGCCGGCGACCAAACCGGAAACCGGCTACGGCTACATCCGTTCCAGCCAGGACGCGCTGTTGCCTGAAGGCGTGGCCCGGGTCGCCCAGTTCGTCGAGAAGCCCGACGAGAAGCGCGCCGCCGAGTTCGTCGCCGCCGGGGGTTACTTCTGGAACAGCGGCATGTTCCTGTTCCGTGCCAGCCGCTTCCTCGAGGAGTTGAAAAAGCACGACTCCGATATCTACGACACCTGCCTGCTGGCCCTGGAACGCAGCGACGAAGATGGCGACGTGCTGAGCATCGACGAAGCCACCTTCGCCTGCTGCCCGGACAACTCCATCGACTACGCGGTGATGGAAAAGACCCAGCGTGCCTGCGTGGTGCCGATGTCGGCCGGCTGGAGCGATGTGGGCTGCTGGTCGTCGCTGTGGGAAGTGCACGACAAGGATGCCGACGGCAACGTCACCAAGGGCGACGTGGTGGTGCAGGACAGCCGCAACTGCATGATCCACGGCAACGGCAAGCTGGTATCGGTGATCGGCCTGGAGAACATCGTCGTAGTCGAGACCAAGGACGCGATGATGATCGCCCACAAGGACAAGGTCCAGGGCGTCAAGCAGATGGTCAAGACCCTCGACGAGCAGGGCCGCAGCGAAACCCAGAACCACCTGGAAGTGTATCGCCCGTGGGGCTCGTACGATTCGGTGGACATGGGCGGCCGCTTCCAGGTCAAGCACATCACCGTCAAGCCGGGCGCCAGCCTGTCGCTGCAGATGCACCACCACCGCGCCGAGCACTGGATCGTGGTGTCCGGCACCGCCGAGGTGACCTGTGACGAGAACGTGTTCCTGCTCACCGAGAACCAGTCGACCTACATCCCGATCGCCTCGGTCCACCGCCTGCGCAACCCAGGCAAGATCCCCCTGGAGATCATCGAGGTGCAGTCCGGCAGCTACCTCGGCGAGGACGACATCGAGCGCTTCGAGGATGTCTATGGGCGTACGTCCACGCCGGTCGAGCGTGGCATTTCGGTGAAGACCATCGCGCAGTAAGCAACACCCAAGGGGCCGCGCATGCGGCCCCTTCCTTTTGAGGCCAGCCCGATTTGGCGCTACGATGGTCAGACCTGCGCAACCAAGGTCTGCCTGCCCCATGATCATCGGTGCCTTTCTCATCCTCACCTGGCTGGTGCTGCTGTTGCGCTACCCGGCCAAGGCCCTGCCGATCACCCTGGCGGCTGTCTGTGGCCTCGGCCTGGTGGCATCGTTCGTCATCTGGCAGGACACCCGCGAAGCCTCGCAACTGGCACGCCTGGACCTGCGCCTGAGCTACGCCCCCGAACACTGCCCCGCCGACCGCGCCCTGCAAGTGCGCATGAAGAACGGCAACCAGGTGCCACTGACCGAACTGCGCTGGCGCTTGGCGGCGTATGCGCCGGGCGATACCGTGAACCTGGCGGAAAATACCTACAACGCACCGCGCTACCGTGGCCCAGGTGAACTGCAGCCAGGGGCCGAGTGGAAGGACTGCCTGCCACTGCCGCCACTGCGCTCCGGTTACCGGCCGCAGACCCTGGAATTTCGCGCTGAACACCTGCAAGGCTCATTCGCCAATTAATCGAAGGCTTACTCCATGCCCACCGTCCTGATCACTGGTTGTTCCAGCGGCATCGGCCGCGCCCTGGCCGACGCCTTCCGCGATGCCGGCCACGAAGTCTGGGCCACGGCCCGCAAACCCGACGATGTCGAGCAACTGTCCGCCGCCGGCTTCACCGCACGGCAACTGGACGTGAACGATGGCGAAGCGCTCAGGCGCCTGGCCGATGAGCTGGAAGCGCAACACGGGCGCCTCGACATGCTGATCAACAACGCCGGTTACGGCGCCATGGGCCCGTTGCTCGACGGCGGCGTCGATGCCCTGCGCCAGCAGTTCGAGACCAACGTCTTCGCCGTGGTCGGGGTCACCCGCGCCCTGTTCCCGTTGCTACGCCGTGCACGCGGTTTGGTGGTGAACATCGGCAGTGTCTCGGGGGTGCTGGTAACGCCCTTCGCAGGGGCCTACTGCGCGTCCAAGGCCGCCGTGCATGCCCTGAGCGACGCCCTGCGCCTGGAGCTGGCGCCGTTCGGTATCCAGGTGATGGAAGTGCAGCCGGGGGCGATTGCCTCGCAGTTCGCCAGCAATGCCCAGCGCCAGGCCAATCAGGTGCTGGCGGCGGATTCGGCGTGGTGGCCGCTGCGCGAGCATGTGCAGGCACGGGCGCGGGCGTCGCAGGACAAGCCGACGTCGGCGGCGGAGTTTGCCCAGGGCGTGTTGACGGCAGTTGGCAAGTCGCCGGTGCCGGGGGTGGTGCGGTTGGGCAATGGCAGCACGGCGCTGCCGCTGATGGCCCGCTTGCTGCCGCGGCGGTTGCTGGATTGGGCATTGCGCAAGCGCTTCGGGCTACTGCGCCCACTCTGATGTCGGTGTCGGCCTCTTCGCGGGTTTACCCGCGAAAGGGCCAGCATAGGCAGCGGAGTATCAGGCAATGGAGCGCAGCACCCCGCCATCTACCCGCAAGGCAGCCCCGGTAGTTGCACTGGCCTGCATCGATGCCAGGTACACCACCATGTTGGCCACCTCTTCCACCGTCGCCAGCCGCTTGATCAGCGAAGTCGGCCGGTGCTCGGCGAGGAAGTTGGCCTCCAGCTCATCGCTGGAAACCCCCTGCTCCTGCGCCAGCTTGGCAAAGAAGTCGCCCACGCCCTCCGAGCGGGTCGGCCCCGGCAGCACCGAGTTCACGGTCACCCCGGTACCCGCCAGGGTCTCGGCCAGGCCACGGGAAACCGCCAGCAACGCCGTCTTGGTCATGCCGTAATGAATCATCTCGGTCGGGATCTGCAACGCCGACTCGCTGGACAGGAAGATCACCCGCCCCCACTTGCGCTCCGCCATGCCCGGGGCGTAATGGCGTGACAGGCGTACGGCGCTGAGCACGTTGACGTCGAAGAAGCGCTGCCAGTCGGCATCAATGATCTCGAAGAACGGCTTGGGCTCGAAGATGCCGAGGTTGTTGACCAGGATATCGGTGTGCGGCACCTGGTCGAACAGCTTCTGCGCGCCCTCCTGGGTGCCCAGGTCAGCGGCGATGCCGATGATGCGCGCTTGCGGCAGCCGCTCACGCACCACCTTGAGTGCTTCATCGACACGGGCCTGGGTGCGGCCGTTGAGTACCACTTCGGCGCCCGCCTCGGCCAGGCCGATGGCGATGGCCAGGCCGATGCCGGCGGTGGAGCCGCTGACGATGGCGCGCTTGCCGTTCAAGGTAATGTGCATCTGTGCTTCCTCTCTAGCTGTGAGAATGCTGGGGTTGCTCATCGAACGCCTGCCAGCCACCGCCCAGGGCCTTGTACAGCCCCACCAGCGCCTGCGACACCGCTGCAGAACTGTCGATCCACTGCTCTTCGCTGGCCAGCAAGGCCCCCTGCACGGTCAGCACGTTGAGAAAGTCCACCGCCCCTTCCACATACTGGCGCTGTGCGGTCTCCAAGGCGATGCGGTTCTGCCGCACCGCTTCGGCCAGGTGATCACGACGTAACTGACTGGCGTTGTACAGGCGTAGCACATCGTCGATTTCGTGCCAGGCGCCGAGTACCACCTTGCGGTAGTTGAGCGCTGCTTCCTGCTGCTGCGCCTCGCGCAGTTCCAGGGTGCCCGTGAGCCGGCCCCCCTCGAAGATCGGCAGCGACAGCTGCGGGCCGAAGGCGAAGCGACGCGAATCCCAGCCGCCAAAATCTGCCAGTTGCATGGCCTGGAAACCGACGCTGCCAGACAGACGGATGCTTGGGTAGAAATCGGCCTTGGCGACACCAATGCTCGCGGTGGCGGCATGCAGGCGCGCTTCGGCCTGGCGGATGTCCGGGCGGCGTTCGGCCAGCTCGGACGGCAGGCCGATGGCGAACTTCTGCTGCGGCGCCGGCAGCTCACCGCCCTGCAGCAAATCGGCCTGCAGGCTGCGCGGCGGTTCGGCGGCAAGCAGGCTGAGGGCGTTGATCAGGTCGTCGCGCCGAGCTTCAAGGCTTGGCAGACGCGCCTCGATGGACGCCACCTGGGCACTGGCCTGGGCCACGTCGAGCCGGGTGGCGACACCTTCGGCCTGGCGATCCTGGGAAAGCTTAAGGCTGTGCTCGGCGACCTTGAGGTTGTCACGGGTCACGTCCAGGGTGTGCTGCACGGCACGCAGCTGAATGTAGTTGCCGGCCGTTTCCGAGAGCAGCGCCAGCAGCACGCCACGGCGGTCGTTCTCGGCCACTTCCACGGTGGCATCGGCCGCTTCCACCTGGCGCCGCACACGGCCCCAGAGGTCCAGCTCCCAACCGGCCACCAGGTCGCCCTGCCAGAGGTTGAAGGCTGACTTGCCGGCATTGCCAGACGGGTCGCTCAGGCCTTCGGCACTGTTGCGGGCACGGCTGTAACCGACATTGGCATCGACTGATGGCGTTTCATCGGCCGCCACCGTGCTTCGCAGGGCGCGGCTTTGCAGCAGGCGGGCACTGGCCATCTGCAGGTCGAGGTTGTTGTCGGCAACGCGCTGGATCAGTGCGCTCAGGCGGGCATCATGAAAGGTTTCCCACCAGCGCAGTTCCAGCGGCTCGGCTTGTGGCTGGCTGGCAGCGGCTTGGCCTTGCAGCGCTGCCCATTGCTGTGGTGCCTGGCTGTGGGGGCGCTGAAAGTCCGGCCCGAGGGTGCAGCCGGCCAGCAGCACGGCCAGCAGCAGCGGGCTGAAACGTACGGCAGGTTTCATCGGGCGCTCACCTCTTTGCCGGCCAGTTTGTCGCCGTGGGTGTCGATGGTTGCCTCGACCGACATGCCCACACGCAGGCGTTCGAGCAGCGGTTGGCCGTCATCGAAAACAATCTTCACCGGAATGCGCTGCACCACCTTGGTGAAGTTGCCGGTGGCGTTGTCCGGTTTCACCGCAGCGAAAGTCACGCCGGTTGCCGGGGCGATGCTCTCGACATGGCCCTTGAGGGTTTCACCGGCGAAGGTGTCGACGCTGATGCTGACCGGCTGGCCTGGCTGCACATGGGTCAGCTGGGTTTCCTGGAAGTTGCCGACCACATAGGCATGCTGCAGCGGCACCACTGACAGCAGACGTGCCCCCGGGTTGACGAAGGCACCGACGCGCAGTGCGCGCTCGCCGACCATGCCGTCGACCGGCGCGGTGATGCGCGTGTAGGACAGGTCCAGCTGGGCCTTCTCCAGGCCGGCTTCGGCGCGTTTCAACTGGCCATCGGCGCTGGCCACCTGGGCCGTGAGGATGTCCACCTGCTTGCGTGTTGCCAGCAGCGCCGCCTGGGCATTGGCCAGCCGCGCACGGGCCTGGTCGACCCGGCTGCGCGCCTGCTGGGCGTTCTGCACGGTACCGGCGCCCTGCTCGGCCAGGCGGCTGTAGCGGTTGACCTCATGGTCGGCGAACGCCGCTTCGGCCTGGGCCGCCGTCACCGCCGCCTGGGCCTGGGCAATCACTGCCGCCTGGCGCTCCAGGGTGGCGCGGGCATCGGCGCTTTGCGCCTTGGCCACCAACAACTGGGCCTGGGCAGCATCCAGCGCGGCCTGATAATCACGGGCATCGATGGTCGCCAGCAACTGGCCGGCCTGGACCTGCTGGTTGTCTTCGACCAGCACCTCCTTGATGAAGCCGGCGACCTTGGGCGCGACCACGGTGTAATCGGCGATCACGTAGGCATCATTGGTGCTCTGTCGATGGTCGCTGCCAAACAGCCAGGGGCCGACGATTCCGGCCAGCACGGCCACGGCGAGCACCGAGCCGATGAGAAGGGTTTTACGGTTGTTGGTCATGTTCAGTGTCTCGAATTCATCCAGGGTTCAGGCCACCGCGCGCGGCGGATAGACCCGGGTAGGCACGAAAGGAATCAGGCAGATCAGTGCCACGGCGATGCAGGCCATGACCAGGTACAGGTCGGCCGAGGTCAGCACCAGCGCCTGGTCGTGAATGCGCTTGGCAAGGCCCACAGCGTTGTCGTCGATCAGCGGGGCGTTGCCCAGGCTGTCCACCAGGTGGTTGGAATGGAAGTGCCGGCGCAGGGTGCCCAAGGCATCCAGCAAGCCACCGGCAATCACTGCGGCCAGGCCTTTGACGGTGTTGAACCAGCTGGAGGCGAACGGGCCTTCCTGCGGGGTCATGCCGTTGGTGGAGAGCATCAGCAGCGGCAGCACGGCCATCGGCTGGCCGAACACCTGCAGCAGGTAGAACGGGTAGAAATCACCGCGAATCCACTCGCTGGTCAGCAGGCTGCTGCCCACGCACGACACCGCCAGCATCGCCAGGCCGGTAGCCAGTACCCAGCGGCAGTCCACCACCCGGATGTTGCACAGCGCAGCGGTCAGCGGCAGGGCGATCAGCTGCGGCATGGCCACCAGCATCATCAGCGGGCTGGTTTGCGCCGGGCGGTAGCCCTGGATCTGCGCCAGGTACGCCGACGGAATGCTGCCCACGCCGGACAACACGATCAGCACCCCGGCCAGGGTCAGCAGGGCGAAGCTGAGATTGCGCCGCTGCAGCATGCGCAGCTGGAAGAACGGCAGCGGCTCGGACCACTCGTTGTACATGAACAGCACCAGCAGCAGCACGCCACCGCCCAGCAACCAGCAGATCAGCGGCGAATCGAACCAGCCCCAGCGGTCACCCAGCGACAGGCCGAGGACGATGCAACTGATAGCCGGCAAGCCGAGCAACACGCCGCGCCAGTCGAACTGCTTGAAGCGCTCCAGGCGCAATGGGTCCTGCGGCAGGCCCCAGCCGACGCAGAACATGGCCAGTGCCGAGGGCAGGATGATCTGCCAGAACGCCCACTGCCAGCCGACGTACTCGGTCCACAAGCCCGCCAGCGGCGTGCCGAGGTTGGGCCCGAAGGTGGCGGTCAGGGCGTAGCCGGCCAGGCCGTAGACCTTGATGCCGGGTGGCAGGAAGCGCAGCGCCACGCTCATCAGCATCGGCGGCAAGGCCCCCGAGGCGAAGCCCTGGAGCACGCGCAGCAGCATCAGGCTGTGCAGGTTAGGGGCGAACGGTTGCAGCAGCCCTAGCACGGCGAACAGGCCGACCGCGCTCATGGTGAAGCGGCGCAGGGAGAAGGTAGTGGCCAGCCAGGGCGCGAAAGCCATGGCCGACACCGAGGCGGCGCTGTACACGGCCAGCAGCCAGGCACCTTCGTCGGCACCGATACCCATGGCACCGCGGATATCGGCGAGGGAGATCTTGGTGACCGACTCGTTGAGGCCGGCGCAGAGCACCGCCAGCAATACACCGAACAGCCCGACCACCACCCGCAGGCCGAACGCCGTCTGCGCAGGCGCGGCCGGCGCGGGGGCGGCAGCAATCGCGGCAGAAGGGGCGGACAGGGAACTCATGGGCAGACATCTCCAGCAACAAATTTGCGACTGGAGCCAGTCTAAGAAGGTCGAATGCTGACGAAAACTGACTTCTCGGCAGGTTTATGTTGCGCCAGGCGCAATCCGGATCAGGGGTCGACGCTGCAACAGGCCTTCAAGGTCTGCCGCAGCCAGCGATGCGCCGGGTCGTTGTGAAAGCGCGGGTGCCACGCCTGCAGCACCGTCACCCGCTCCAAGGGAACCGGGATCTCGAACGAGCGTAACGGCAGCCCGAGCTTGTGCACGCTGTTGAGGATATTGGCTGGCATGGGCAGGATCAGGTCGGAATCCGGCAGCGAGAACAGCGCAGAGTGAAAACTCGGGGTGATCAGCGCTACCCGTCGCTGCACCTTGAAATTGGCCAGTTCGACATCGATCGGCCCGTTGGCGCGACCACGGCGGGACACGCTGATCTGTGGATAACTGGCAAAGCTGGTCGGCGTGATCGCTTGGTCGAAGATCGGATGATCGCGTCGGGCAAGGCCTACATAGTAAGTCTGGAACAAGCTCTGCACCTTGATCTCCGGGCCCAGGTCGACGGTGGAGCTGATGATCAGGTCGGTGCGCCCATCGCGCAGCACGCTGTCGTCATCGCCGCCGGGGCTTTCCGGTACGAAGCGCAGCACCGTGCGCGGCGCCTGTTCATGCATGCGCCGCAGCAGCTGGGCGCCATACAAGGCGATGAACAGGTCATTGGTGCGAATGTTGAAGGCGCGATCGAGCCTGGACAAGTCGACTTCATCGGCGCTGCGGAACACCTCGCCGGCCTGCTCCACCAGCGCCGCCACCTGCTCGCGCAGGGCCAGCGCCCGCGGCGTCGGCACCAGGCCACGGCCGGCGCGCACCAGGATCGGGTCGCCCAGGGCCTCACGGATACGCCCCAGGGTACGGCTCATCGCCGCCGGGCTCAGGTTCATGCGCTGCGCGGCGCCGACCACGCTGCCTTCGTCGAGCAAGGCATCGAGGGCGACAAGCAGGTTCATGTCCGGGAGTTGCATGGCCGTTTTCCGTTACAGCTGTGGGGAAAGGCGATGGTAGCAGGTTGGCGGATTGCACCAGACGCAATGCGCTCGTGCGTGGTGGGGCATTTATTCAATGGCCATGTTCGGCCATAAATGAAGCATTGGCACATCAGCCAGCCTCAGCCAAGGATCCCGCATGCCCAGCCCCGTCCTGATCGCCATCGACGCCTCCCCCGCCTCCACTGCCCTGCTCACCCTCGCCCGCCGCTACTGCCGCCCCGGCGAACACGAACTGCATGTGCTGCTGGCCATCGACTCGACCTTCGCCGTGCACGCCAAGCCCGCGCCCTACACCGCCGAGGAACTGGAGGAATACCCCGCCGCCTGCGAGGAGCAACGCTTGGGCGACCGCGCCGTGGCCGAAGCGGTGGAGCTGCTGCAACAAGCCGGCTTCAGCAGCCACGGCTGCATGGTGGCCGGGCAGCCGGTCGAGGCGATCGTCGCCAAGGCACAGGAACTGGACTGCGAACTGATCATCATGGGCCACCGCCACTTGTCGCGGCTGGGGCGGTTGCTGGACCCGTCGATTAGCACGAAGGTGATTGACCGGGTCAAGGTACCGGTGTTGGTGGGGGCTGCTTGAACCGTTGATCAGTCAGGTAATGCATCTGCATTGACCAGGCAATGCAATCGCATTACCTTGATGGGCATCGTTGTATCTCTATGGACACTGCCCATGGCTACCACTTTCGAAGTCGAGTCCACGCTTACCGATCGCTACCAGACCACCGTTCCTGAAACCGTGCGTCGTGCTTTAGGTTTGAAAAAGCGTGACAAGATCCATTACTCGATTCGCCCTGACGGAGGGGTAATACTCACCCGCGCAGAGGCAACCGAGGACGATCCCGTGCTAGGCCAGTTCCTGAATTTTCTGGCTCACGACATCGCAACCAATCCTCAACGGCTGCAGGTTGTCGATGCTGGCCTCATCGCTCGCCTCGACAAACTCGTGGGTGATGCAGAGGTCGACCTGGATCAACCTCTGTCGGCGGAAGATGAATGAGTGATGCGAACAGGAAGCCGCTTGTAATTCATGGATGGACTGTCTTTGCCCACCCGCTGTTCCTGGCCAAACTGGAAGCGCTCAGCGCGCAAGTTCAGGCCCAGATGCAGAAAGACCCGGCGGGTTACACGACGAAGAATGCTTTCAAGCGGCTGGCGGCCATCAGGCGCTTGGCATTTGATGTGATTCCGCAGGACCCGACCAAAGTGGAGTACCGGCAAGGCACAACACTGGGTGGCGACCACAAGCACTGGTTCAGAGCAAAGTTCTTCCAGCAGTACCGGTTGTTCTTTCGCTACCACGCCGCCAGTCGGATCATCGTGCTGGCCTGGGTCAATGACGAATCGTGCAAGCGGGCCTACGACAGCAGCGACGACGCTTACAAGGTCTTTCAGAAGATGCTGCTGACCGGCCACCCTCCAGACGATTGGGATCAATTGCTGAAAGAGTGCGGGCCTGCGCATGCCAGGCCCAGATAACAGCATTCACTGTTGACGACTAGCCAGCTCCCGCTGTACATGCGAGCGTTTGCTGAAGCTTGGCCAGATGAGGCAATTGTCCAACAGGCTGTTGGACAATTGCCTTGGGGGCACAATCTGGTGTTGCTGACGAAGCTCAAGAAGTCGGACGAGAGGCTTGCATATGCGGTGCGGGCATCGAAGTGCGGGTGGCCGCGATCAACCTTGGTCATGAGCCAGCCGCTCTATGACCTTGGCTCCCCAACCTTGAGCAGCTTGGCGTTCGACGATATCTCGCCCAAGACGCCAGTAAAGCCCTACCAGCTCTCGATTCACGGCAAGGCTGGCCTTTTGCTGGGCTTTATGAATACGGAGTTTCAGATCAGCTAGCCAGGCGCTAACCCTGGGGCGTATCGATCAGGGCCAAAGGTTTATCGGGCATCGGGGACACTTCCTCGGACAGGCGACGGATTGTTTTTATGGCGCCCCAGACTGCTCCCCTGGAAATACAACGCCAATAGCTGCCCCCATCGACTTTTCCCTGATTCAAGTAGGCCGTTTCCTAAACCTCTCCGAGTGCCCCTTTAACGATTAGCGTGCTCACGACATGCCACTTGATCAGCTTTATTCCTCGCCCGGCTTCACCACCACCGTACAGGTCGTCCCCGCCGCCAGCAGAAACCCGTCCGGCACTTCATCAATGTGAATGCGCACCGGCACCCGCTGTGCCAGGCGCACCCAGTTGAAGGTCGGGTTCACATCGGCGATCAGCTCGCGGCTCTGCGGGTTGTCGCGGTCGTAGATGCCGCGGGCGATGCTCTCCACATGCCCCTTGATGCGCTCGCCGCTCATCATCTGCAACTCGGCCTGGTCGCCGACCTTCACATGCGGCAACTTGGTCTCCTCGAAGAAGCCGTACACCCAGAACGAATTCTCATCGACCACCGCCATCACCGCTTCACCGGTACGCGCATAGTCACCCTTGTGGATGTTCAGGTTGGTCACGTAACCGTCCACCGTAGCGACGATATGGGTACGCTTGAGGTTCAGCTCGGCCGCCGCCAGTTCAGCCTGGGCCTGCTGGTAGTCGGCCTGGGCGGAGTTGGCGATGTTGCTGGCGTCGTCACGGTTTTCCCTGGAGATCACCAGGTTGTCCATGTCGGCGCGGCGCTTGGCGTTGACCTTGCGCATTTCCCAGGTGGCCTTGCGCGAAGCGACCAGGGCCTTGGCCTGATCGACCGCCAACTGGTAGTGCTCGGGGTCGATCTGGATCAGCAGGTCGCCCTTCTTCACCCGCTGGTTGTCCTTGACCGGGACGTCCACCACATAGCCCGGCACATCGGCGGCGACGTTGATGATGTCGGCGCGCACGCGGCCGTCGCGGGTCCACGGTGTGGTCATGTAGTGCAACCACAACTGGCGACCGATCACCACGGCAGCAGTCAGCACCAGCAGGGTGGCGATCAGGCTGAAGAACTTTTTCATCGAAGGATTCTCACCAGTAGAGCGACAGCGCCAAGGCGCCGAACAGGCAGACGAACAGGCTCAGGCGCAGCAGCGCCGGGTGCCAGAAGAAACGGTAGCCATCATGGCTGGCGATGAACCGGTCAAGGCCCCAGGCCAGGCCCAGGGCGAACAGGAACATCAGGGTCATGGTGGGCATGTACACGCCATGGAAGGCGATCTCACGGGGCATGATGTAATCCTTTCGCCGGTGCCAGCGGCGACTGTGGGTCCAGCAGGGATGAACGGATGAAGTGCAGGTAGCTCTGCGCCCGGCGCAGCACCGAAGTGTCGAAGTGCCGGGCAAACGGTTCGTCGGTGGCCTGCACGCGAGCAATGGCGTGGTCCACCGCGACCAGGGCGCGCTCGTGGTTGCTGGCGCTGGGCTGCAGGAACAGGCGGGCCAGGGCACGGCCCATGACACGAATGGCCTGGCGCCACGGCTGCGACTCGGCGTAGGCCGGGTGGATCGGCGCGCGGGCCTGTTCCTTGCGCAGTTCGATGATGGCGTGGCCGATCTCCAGCACGGTGAACATCCAGCCCATCAGCTGGCTCTGTACCTGCGGCTTGCCGGCAGCCAGGCCATAGGCCTGGTGCAACAGGTCGCGGGTGCGGCTTTCGAAGGCCGAACCGAGGCCGCGCAGGCGGCCGCTGATGGCGAACAGTACCTGCCCGCGCAGCTCCTGCTCCAGGCGGCTCCACAGCCAGCGGCTGTTCGGTGGCAGGATGATCGCGCCGGCCGCAGCGCAGACGAACATGCCGATGACCATGCCGATGTAGTCGTTGATGAAGCTGTACGGGTCGTAGACGGTGAGGTTGTTCGGCACCGAGCCGATGGCGAAGAACACCAGCAGGCCGATGCCGTAACCGGCGTATGCTGGTCGCGACGACAGGAACGCACCGAGCACGAACACCGGCGCCAGGACCATGCACAGCAGCGGAAAGCCGTCGATCCAGGGGAACACGAAGAAGGTTTCGAAGAAGCCGATGAAGGCTCCGATCGCCGTGCCGCAGGCCATCTGGAACGACATGCGCTTGGGGTTCGGCGAGGCCGCCGAGAGGCCCACGGTGACGGTGGCGATCAGGGTCATCATGGCGCCGCTCGGCCAGTCGCTCGTCAGCCAGTAGCTGCCCAGCAGCAACAGCACTGCCGAGGCTCGCACACCGGCGGCCAGCGACACCAGCCAGCTGGTCTGCGCCACGTAGGGCTCGTCCCACTGCTCGCGTTCGTGCTTGTGCGCGGCCAGCGAGGCGTGGGTTTCGGCGTAGCTGTACATCTCGTCGACGAAGCGGTAGAGCAGCTCGAACGCGGTGTGGAAGTCGAGCAGGTCGGATTCGCTAGGCTCAGTTGCCATATAGTCGGCGCGCAGGCCACGCACCTGCGCCTGCAGGCCTTCCTTGTAGGCCGCCAGCTCCAGCGTCAGGCGCAGCGCATCGGCGTCGGTCAGGGCCCGGCCCACATAAGGCTGCAGCAGCTCCACCAAGGTGTTCAGGCCGGGCTCGATGGCGCCCACGATCTGCAGCGGGCCGCGCGCGCGCAGGCGCTCCAGCAGGCGGTGCAAGGCGTTGAAGCGCGTGGTGATGGCCATGAACTCGCTGTTCATGCGCACCAGGCGGCCAGAGCGGCGACGCATGTGCGGGTCTTCAAAGGCGGTGACGTTGCGCAGGCTCTCCAGCCCCACCGCTTCGGCGACGAAGCGCACGTTGCTGGTCTCGAAGCGGTCCCGCTGGCTGTCGCCGCGCAGGGCTTCCACCACCACCCCGGCGAATACCCCGAAGCGCTGGTACAGGGCGTTGCGCATGGCGGCACTGGCCGACTGCGGCAGGATCGCGGCGCTGACGAAGGTCGACACCAGGATGCCCAGGGCGATCTCCAGCACCCGCCACACGGCCGCCATGAATGCCTGGTCCGGGTGCTGCAATACAGGCAGGCCGATCATCGCCGCGGTATAGCCGGCAAGGACGAAGCCATAGGCGCGGAAGGTGCGGTAGCGCATGGCGCCGGCCGAGCACAGGCCAACCCACACGGCCAGGCTGGGCAGGAACAGTTCGGTGTTCTGCGGGAAGAGGGCGATCAGTGCGACCATCATCGCCGAGCCGGCCAGGGTGCCGAGCACCCGGTAGAAGCTCTTGGCGAACACATGGCCGCTTTGCGGCTGCATGACGATGAACACGGTGATCATCGCCGTGCGCGGTTGCGGCAGCTCCAGGCGCATGGCCAGCCACAGGGTGATGAACGCGGCCGCCAGCACCTTGAAGATGTACACCCAAGTGACGCCGTCGGTGCGCGCCCAGGCGAAGAAGCCCCGGCGCCATTCCAGGCTTTGCAGCCAGCGCACGGGCAAACTGGAAGTGCTCATTCGGCGTTATCCGGCTTCTTGTCGAAAATGGCCAGGGTGGCCGGGGTTTTCGGCGCGGCCTGGCGTTCTTCCTTCGGCACGTCCTGGCCGGCCTGCAGGCCGCCGCCCAGGGCGGTGACCAGTTCGGCATGGGCGATCAGGCGCGCGGCCTGCACCTGCTGCTGCACCTGCTGTTGGCGGAACAGCAGGGTTTGCGCATTGAGCACGTTGAGGTAATCGGTCAGGCCACGCTGGAAGGCCACCGTGGCAATGTCGTAGGTCTTCTGCGCAGCGGCCACCGACTCGGCGGCGAAGTGCGACTGCTCTTTCATCGACTCACGGCGGATCAGCTGGTCGGAAATGTTCTTCAGCGCGCCGACCACGGTCTGGTTGTAGCGCGCCACGGCCACGTCATAACCGGCCGAAGCTACGCCCAGCTGCGAGCGCAGGCGGCCACCGTCGAAGATCGGCAGGCTGATCGCCGGGCCAACGTTGTAGTTGAACTTGCGCCCGGTCAGGAATTCCAGCGGGCCACCACCGGTGGCCATGAAGCCGAGGCTGCCGACCAGGTCGACGTTGGGGAAGAAGCCGGCGTGAGCGACGTCGATGCCACGGGCCTGGGCCGCCACCTGCCAGCGGCTGGCGACCACATCGGGGCGCTGGCCGACCAGTTCGGCGGGCAGGTTCGATGGCAGCTTCAGTGGCGCCGCCAAGGTCAGGGTCGGGCGCTGCAACTGCGCGCCCTCCCCTGGACCCTTGCCGGCCAACGCCGCCAGCTGGTTACGGGTCAAGGCGATTTCTTCGTCGAGGCTGTCAAGCTGGCGATGGGTTTCGGGCAGCGGTGCCTCGGCCTGGCTGACCTCGAAATGGGTGCCGATGCCGCCGTCCAGGCGGCGCTTGGCCAGGGCCAGGATCTGCTCCTGCTGTTCCAGCTCGGCCTTGACGATGTCACGTTGGGCGAAATGCAGGCTCAGCTGAATGTAGGCGCGTACCACGTTGTTCTGCAGTTCCAGCTGCGCCTGGCGGGCTTCGGCCGCGCTCATGTGCGCCTGGTCCACCGCCTGCTCGCTGGCGTTGCGTTCGCGGCCCCACAGGTCCAGCGCGTAGCTGAAGCCGAAGGCGGCGTTGTTGTCCCAGGTGTTGGCGCCCGACAGCGCGCCAGGGCCGTAGAACTGGTCCTCGGGCCAGTTGTGCCGCTTGAGCGTGGCATCACCGTTGACCTGGAGCTTTTCCGCCGACTCGACCACACCGGCCATGGCCTTGGCTTCACGCACACGCGCCGCCGCCATGGCCAGGCTCGGGCTACCGGCCACCGCCAGGTCGATCCAGCGGTCGAGTTGTGGGTCGCCATAGGCCTGCCACCAGCGCTGGTCAGGCCAGTGCGCATCGCTGGCTGCTTGGCGAATGGCCGCGTCGGTGGTCAAGGTATTGGCTTGCAGGGTCTTGCTTTGCGGGGCGATACCCCAGGTTCCGATACAGCCGCTCAAGGCGAGACTAAGGGCACAGGCACTGAACACTTGAAGCGTTCTGATGATGCGACGCGGCACAGCTGCGATTTCCCGAGGAAGAGGTGAAGGGGCCGGGCAATTCTAGGGGGCCGCCGTACTGGCGATAAGCGTATATTCCTGCGAATCTTTGTTACCGAAACAGCGATAATCCGGCTTTGGTCGAACGCACATTCGCGTTACTTCGTGACACAATTTTGTCCTCTATCTTGAGAGTGACCCATGGACACCCTGCAAAACATGCGTGCTTTCAGTTGCGTAGCCCAGCTAGGCAGCTTTACCGCTGCTGCGGCGCAACTGGATACGACCACCGCGAACGTGTCGCGGGCGGTCTCCAACCTGGAAGCCCATCTGCAAACCCGGCTGCTCAACCGCACCACCCGGCGCATCGCCCTGACCGAGGCCGGCAAGCGTTACCTGATGCGCTGTGAACAGATCCTCACCTACGTCGAAGAAGCCGAAGCCGAGGCCAGCGATGCCCATGCCCGGCCTGCGGGCCAACTGAAGGTGCATTCAATGACCGGAGTCGGCCAGCACTTCGTGGTCGATGCCATCGCCCGCTACCGCGAGTCGCACCCGGACGTGACTTTCGACCTGACCATGGCCAACCGCGTGCCCGACCTGCTCGACGAGGGCTACGACGTGTCCATCGTGCTGGCCACCGAGCTGCCGGATTCCGGTTTCGTCTCGCAGCGCCTGGGCATCACCTACAGCATTGTCTGCGCCTCGCCCGAGTACGTGGCCAAGCACGGTTTTGCGCACAAACCGATCGACCTGCTCCAGCATTCCTGCCTGCGCATGGTCAGCCCGGTGATCCCGCTGGAAAAATGGCTGTTCGACGGCCCGGAAGGCCAGGAACTGGTCAACATCACCAGCTCGCCGTTCCAGGTCAACTCGGCGGATGCGATGAAAACCGCGATCCGCAGTGGCATGGGTATGGGCGTGTTGCCGATCTACTCGGTGATCGACGGCTTGCGCGACGGCAGCCTGGTGCGGGTGATGCCAGAGTACCGGCTGCAGGAGCTGAACCTGTATGCCATCTACCCTTCGCGCCAGTACCTGGATGCCAAGATCAAGACCTGGGTCGAGTACCTGCGCAACTCGCTGCCGGAGATTCTGGCGGCCCATGAAGCCGACCTGAAAACCCATGAAATGCTGATCGCCAACTGAAAAAGCTGCTGCACGGTGGCGGTGGACAATGGTAGGTTGCTAACCAATCAACCCGACCCACCGCCTCGAGAAGTTGCCCGATGAAAAAGACCGTCCTGGCCTTCAGCCGCATCACCCCGGCCATGGCCGAGCGCCTGCAGCAAGACTTCAACGTGATCGTGCCGAACCCCAAGCTCGGTGACATCAGTGCCCAGTTCAACGAAGCCCTGCCCGAGGCCCACGGCCTGATCGGCGCCGGCCGCAAGCTCGGCCGCGCTCAGCTCGAAGGTGCGGGCAAGCTCGAAGTGGTGTCCAGCGTCTCGGTCGGCTATGACAACTACGACGTCGACTATTTCAACGAGCGCGGCATTGCCCTGACCAACACCCCAGACGTGCTCACCGAAAGCACCGCCGACCTGGGTTTTTCGCTGATCATGGGCTGTGCCCGGCGCACCGCCGAGCTGGATGCCTGGACCAAGGCCGGCCACTGGCAGGCCACGGTCGCCCCATCGCACTTCGGTAGCGATGTGCATGGCAAGACGCTGGGCATCGTCGGCCTGGGTAACATTGGCGCCGCGATCGCCCGCCGTGGCCACTTCGGCTTCAACATGTCGATCCTGTATGCCGGCAACAGCCGCAAGACTGCACTGGAGCAGGAACTGGGCGCCCAGTTCCGCAGCCTCGATCAGTTGCTGGCCGAATCCGACTTCGTCTGCCTGGTGGTGCCGCTGTCCGATGCCACGCGCAAGCTGATCGGCGCCCGTGAACTGAAGCTGATGAAACCGAGCGCGTTCCTGATCAACATCGCCCGCGGCCCGGTGGTCGACGAGGC
>NZ_VZII01000065.1 GCF_009391885.1 Pseudomonas sp. MN1F
GCGCCCATTCGTTCAGGACCTTGCTGAGGTGCTCATAGCTGTCGATCGAGCGCTCCAGCAGTGTCGTCTTGTACGATTCGCAGGTGGTCGTCGCACACTGAACAGACAGCAGTGTGTCTATGCTGTCGGCGATTTGAAGACTCTTTTCCTTGGCTCTTTGCGGACCATAGGTGTTCTGAGCCTCTTCGACGTTGGTCAGGCTTTCGGCGTTATACTTCTCTTTCTCCCACTTATCCTTCTGGCAGTCTTCGTCTTTACCGCAGCCTTTCATGTCATCAGCAAAAGACAGAACATCCGAGTGCTCCAGGTAGTTGTACTGCGTCGCACTCCCTGCGACCCAGGCCCCTGTTTGTAAGCTGCCGGAGGCGGCGTCGCCCTGTGTCGAAGCTGCCAGCACGCCGATCAATTGGGAGCTCATGATCAGCAGCCCTTGTTTGTCATCGACGGACAGGCTGGCGTACTGCTTGGCAAGACCATCCACCACCGCTTCGTTAAGGCCCGCAGCCAGTGCTCCAGTTCGGAAATCGCCACCTGCCACCTCGGCGGCCAGCCCTCCCATCAATGCGTGCAAGCCAACTTTTCCAAGGCTGCCGTCTTTCAGCACACCAGCGGTGGTATCACCGATCAGATTGAATCCGTAGGCCGCAAAAGCATTGGCCAAGCTGGAGCGCATCGCATCGCTCAGATTTCCTTCTCCTCCCAGCGCTCGGTCTACAAGCGCAGAAGTCCCCCCCTGCAGCAACTGGTTCGTAGTGAACTGACCCACACCCTGCCACGTACCCAGCCCTGCGGAGGTGGTGACGGCGCCGGTATTCGGCAGGGCGGTCGAGGTGCCCGTCTGGGTTGAAGTCCATTTGTCGTACAGTCCGGTTGTCAATCCTGCGGTCACACCAGCGACCGCATACCCGCGCAGCGCATCACTGGATGTCACATCCTTGAACACATCGCCCAGATTCCCACGATTGTTGATCGTGCTGATGGCAGCATTGCTGGCCATGCCGCTAAGGACTGCAGTTCCGGCAACGTTGGCCCAACCTGCCGCAGTGGTTGCCGTTGCCGCAGCAGTGGCGCCAGCCATGGAGGTACCAGCACCCGCCGCAGCGATTGCACCGCTGGCTGCCCCCGCCGTGAGGTAAGTCACGATGATCGCGATCACTATCTGGGCACCGGCGCCCAACCCGGAATTGCTGTACTTCCAGCTATCATGGAGTTCCTGGACTTTGCGCCAGTCCACATCTCCCCGCTGCTCTGCCTCCTTGAGCCACGCCAGCTTAGGATCCGCCTGTACCATCGCGTCGATGGTCTGACTCACAGTCTTCTGATCGATGTGATTGAGGTCGATCTTCAACCCATCGACCGCCTTGATCGTCAGCTCGCCTTGAGTGAGCAACTGGCTCTGGCGCACGGTTTCGTCAGTCTGGCCCTTGCCCTTTGCCGACTGCCACGCGAGGTTACCTTTGCTTTTCTCGTGACTTTCCTGATGCAGGTCCTTGACCGCTTCAAAGGTGATTTCACCACCACTGCTCAGCACCAGGTCTGCACGACTGTCGAGCTTGGCCGCCTGGTACAGCTGGTCGCCCCCGCTGACCAGCGTCAGGTCCCCACCTGTGCTGATCGCACTGCCGACGTGGGTGACCTGGGTGACTTCATCGCGCTTGGTGTACTTGCTGCCGAAGCTGCCTTTCTTTTTCTTGTCGTACAGCGAGTAGTCCAAATCCTCCGCCGCCAGCAGGGCAAGCTGGCCGCCGGCCACCAGGTAGGCTTCATCGCCGGCACTGATGCGGCTGGCGCTCAGGGCCAGGTCCTTACCAGCGCTGATGGAGACATCGGCACCGGCTGTCAGCACGGTGGACACCTGGCTGACATGGTCTTGCTGGGTCTTGAGCTTCTTCGAGGTGTACGCCGAATGGGTCTCGTCCGCCGCCGACATCAAGGTCACGTCACCGCTGGCGCTGATATCGATGGCGCGCTGCGCCTCGATCTGGCTGGCCACTGCGCTGAGGTCGCGCCCCGCCACGGCGGTGAAGTCGCGCCCGGCACTGACGCTGGAGCCGTTCTGCGTCACCGTCTGGGTGGTGGTGCGCCCATAGGCGGCACTGTCGACGGCCTCGGCGGAACCCAGCAGGATTTCGCGACCGGCCTCGATCGAGGTGTCGCGACCGCTCTGCAGTACCCCGCCAGCGCTGACGAAATCTCGCCCGGCGTTGATGCTCAGGTCGTTGGCGGCCTCGATGCGCGCGGCGCTGTCGACGTAATCGGTACGCACGTGCAGGCGGGCGGCGTCGGTGACCTGGCTGGTTACCGAACGCTCGTTGATCACATCGCCCTTCAGGGTGGTCATGCTGATGTCGCGACCGGAAATGATGCCGCCGGCCTTGTTGACGATGTCGTTGCCAGCCAGCAGGTCGACCCGGTTGCCCGCCTGGATCAGGCCACTGTTGACGATGTCGTTGCCAGCTGCGGCCGACAGGTTGTTGCTGGCGCGCAGGGTGCCGACGTTGAGCAGGTCCTGCCCGGCCACCAGGTTGACGTCATTGCCCGCCACCAACGCGCCATTGGGTGCCAGGCGGTTGTTGGCATTGGCCATGTACAGCACCGGCACCAGCACCTTCTCGCCGTTGACCGTGACCTCCTCCAGCCAGACGATATCGTGGGTCAGCGCCGCCACCTGCTCCGAGGTCAGGCCCACGCCCACCGCCAGGTTCAGCTGCTGCTTGCTGGCGATGGCGTTGTCCATCAGGTACTTGAACATCTGTTCGTCGCTGGTCTGGCCGGCCAGGAAGCGCTGCCCGGTGGCGGCCACCACGGCCTGCTGGAGCAGGCGCTGCTCATAGAAACCGTCGCCGAGGCGCTTGGCGCTTTCGTCAGGGTTGTAGCCAAGGCCGGCCAGCAGGTAGTCGGAGCTCATGAACTGCTTGAGGTCGGTGAGCAACGGGTTGGTTTCGACCAGGTACTTGTGCGGCTGGGACGCGACGCTGCGGTCCGGCAGGCCGGTGACCCGGTCGATGCTCTGCCCGGCCGCGGCCGTCGGTTGCGCGCTGCCTGGCGAGGTGACGGTCGAGCGGCCGTCGGCACTTGGCATGCCTGGGCGATCGGCCGCGGAAACTACCGCTTGGCTAGCCGGCGCCAAGGGGTCGACAGTGGTCACCTGCGCAGGTTGCACAGCGGCCACACCAGTCAGCCCGTCGCGGGCCTGTGGCGCCAGGTCGGTGCGGCCAGCGGACTGGCCGGCCACAGTGGTGTCGCGGCTGCCGGAAGCCAGCCCCGGCACGTTCGCCGGGCCTGTCGAACTTCCCGGTGTGCTAACGCCAACCTGGGTGTCGCGGTTCGTCTCGATACCGGCAAGGTCGACAGCCTGCCCGGTGGCACTGAGCGACCCGGCGGCACCGCCGGAAGGCGCCTGGCTGCCGATGCCATCATTGCGGGTGACTTCACCGACCTGGCTGCGGCCCGACTGCCAGTTGCCGTTGTTGACGCTGCCAACCGCAGACACATCGACTGCACTCGCGGTGGCGCCCAACGTGCTGGCTTCGCGGGCAGCGACCGAGAGTTGCTGCGTGCTGGCCCAGAGCTGGGCGTTGTCGCCCACCTGCAAGGTGCGCCCGGTCGTGCCCGGTAGCGCCTGCTCGCGTTGCGCCAGGTCAATGCTGGCAGCACTCAGGGTCCAGTTGCCGGCGCCGCTGCCAGCCTGGCTGGCCTGGCCTGCGCTGGCCGCCTGGTCGCTCAGGCGGAACAGCCCGTTGGGGTTGGTCGGCAGGCTGAAGCCCGGCAGGCTCAACGGGTTGATCTGCTGCTGGGCGAGGTTGGGCGGCAACTGCCGGTTCAGGACGATCACCGGCGCCATGCCCGTGCCCACGACACCGGTACTCAGGCCCCTTGCTGCCCCAGTGGCCGCTTGGCTGTAGGCCCGCTCAACGCCGTTGGAAATGTTGCTGGACGCGGTGATGGCAAGCGCGCCACCGGCTTGAACCACTGAAGGCAGGTAGTTGGAGCCGGCATTTTCCACGCGTTGTGTCAGGAACGGCGTTGCTGCCTGAATGGCCGCTGGAGCGCTGCTGGGCTGTCCACTTCCGTAGTTGGCCGGGAAAATGTACTGAGCGTATTTGTATTTACTGCTGCCGCTCGTTTCGGTGGTGTTCAGCCTAAAGCTGGCGAAATTCACCCACGAGATCGTGTTGCCATTGCCTACGGAGCGGCTCCCACTGTTGAGCGTCGCCATCGATTCGTGACCCGCTGCGTTCCAGAAGCGGATACCCCCCGTGTAGCCCGCGTCGTTGTCCGCATTGTAGTGGGCGATAAGCTTCCACAACCCCGAGCTGGGCTGGCCGATGTCGATGTACTTGAGCTCCGAGTAACCGTTCAGCGATGTCGCAGTATTGGCAAACGAGCCGGTATTGATCGTGATGTTACCGGCGGCGGAAACCGTGGAGTTGGAGTTGGCGAACACATCGCTGGCCACGTTCAGGTTACGTCCCGACACCAGGCTGGCCTGTTGCTCGACCGCCCCCACAGCCTCATAGGTATAGGTCTGCCCCCACACCAGGTGCGAGCTCGGCGAAATCTGCACGCTGCCATCCATGTAGCTGGAGCAGCTGTAGCAGCGCACGCCGATGTAACCGGACTGCACCGTCGGCGTGAGGCTGAAGTCGACGCGCTTGTTGCTGACGGTGCTGGCTGCGATGGTGAAGTCGCCAACGCTTTCCATCGTCCCGGAAATGTTTTCCAGCAGGGCCGAACGATTGCCCTGGGCGTCCCGGGCTACTCGGATCGCGCCCAGGCTGTAGATATCGCCCTGGCGGTTGGTCAGGCTCTGGGCGTACAGCGCCATGTCCGTGCCGCTGTAGATGAAACCGCCCTGGTTCGACAGGTTGCCGGTGCTCAGGGTCAGGGCCTGGCCGCTGCCCAGCGAACCGTAGTTGTCGATGCCGCCCGCCTGGACCGCGAGGCTGGACGCCGATGTCAGGCGCCCGGCATTGCTCAGCAGGCCACCGACATTGAGCGTGCCTGCAGCGCCGGAAGCGAGGCTGCCGCTGCCAGCCAGGGTCAGCTGGCCGAGGCCGGCGTTCATGGCGCCAAGGCTGCTGATGCGCCCGCTGACGTTCAGGCTGCCGGCAAGGCTGAGGTCGAGCCCGCCATCACTGGCGATCAACCCGGCCGTGCTCCAGTTGTTGCCGCTGCCACTGAAACGTTCGGAGGCCAGCAGTTGCCCACCGGCGGTCTGGTTCAGTTCGCCGACGTTGACGGTCAGGCGCCCGGCCTGGATCACACTGCTGTTGGTCCAGCTGGCCGCTGTCAGGGTCAGCCCGCCACGGGTGACCAGGGTGCCGCCACTGTTGGTGATGTTGGCCGTGGCAATGTCGAAAATGCCGCTACCACCGTGCAGCACGGTGCCATCGAGGTTGCTCAGGCCGCTGGTGTTGAGGGTCAGGTCGGTATTGGCCACCTCGACCCTGCCGTTGCGGTTGTCAAAGCCACCGCCAATCTGGAACTCGCTCTTGCCAGCCGTGCCCAGGGCCCGCAGTTGGCCACCCTGGTTGTCCACGGACGCCGCTGACACCAGCAATTGCGTGTCGCTTTCGATTACCCCCGAACGGTTGGCCAGGGTGTTGCCGAGCGCCAGTTCGACGCGGTTACCCGCCAATTGCCCGGCACTGTTGTCCAGGCTGCTGCCATCGACCCGCACCAGGCCTTTGGCATACAGACCACCGCCAGCATTGACCAGGCCCGCGCTGCGGATACGGGCATCGCCCGACTGGGCTGCAACCCGGCCGCCACTGTTGTCGACGTTGCCGGCCACCAGCAGCAGTTGCTGGCCCTGCACCACACCGCCATTGCCGGCGAGGTCGCGCCGGTTGTCGAGCTGGCCGCTGACGTTCACGTCCAGCAGCCCGGCAACACTGGCCAGGATGCCACCCTGGTTACCCAGGCTGCCGGCCCGTTGCACCACCAGGTTGCCGCCCTGGGCCAGCAGCTTGCCGCCGCGGTTCTCCAGTGCCCCGGCGATGTCCAGCAGCACGCTGCTGCGCCCCTGCACTTCGCCCTGCTGGTTGAGCAGTTCGCCCGCCTGCAACGCGACATCGGCATTTTCGCTGTAGATCAGCCCCTGGCTGTCGTTGCGCAGGGTCGATGCGACATTGACCTTGACCTGTTCCTTGGCCGCCAAGGTACCCAGCTGGCCGTTGTCGAGGCTGCCGGCATTGAGCGCCAGCCCGCTGCGGCTGACGATCTTGCCGCCATGGTTGAGCACCTGTCGGGCCTGCACCAGCTGCAGCGCCTCGGCGCTGACCAGGGTGCCGCCGCTGTTGTCGAGGTTGCCACGCAGGTCGAGCAGCAGGCTGCCATTACCGGCGATGCGGCCACCACGGTTGTCCAGGTCGCTGCCGGTGACGCTCAGCAACTGCTGGGCATCGATGCTACCGCCCAAGTTGGCCAGGGTGGCCGTGTTCAGTTGCAAGGCTGCGCCACTGGACAGCACACCGCCGCTGTTATCGAGGCTGGCCGCGTCGACGTCCATGCGCCCCTGGCTTACCAGGGCACCGTCCCCACCATTGAGCAAGGCACCGGTAAGCTGCACATCCAAGGTCCCCTGGCGACTGGAGAGTGTGCCGAGGTTGCGGTTGTCGAGGCTGCCGCCAGTGAGGCTCAGCCCCTGCCAACCGGACAGCAGACCACCCTGGTTGTTGATGCTGGCGGCGGAAAGCACCAGCTGTCGAGCTCCAATCAGTTTGCCGCCGTCGTTGACCAGGCCACTGGCGGTCAGCGCCAGGTCCTGTGCGGCAGAGATCTCGCCCCCGCTGTTGTCGACACTGTCGGCGCTGATGCTCACACCCGTCTGGCCGTTGATCAGGCCAGCCGCGCTGTTGTTCACGGCGCGCGACGTCAGCGACAGGCCTTGGCCCGCCAGTAGCGCCCCGCCCTGGTTGCTCAACCTGTCGTTGTTCAGGGTCAGCTGGCCTGCCGCGCTGATCAGCCCCTGCTGACCGTTGTCGAGCAGGCCACTGCTGCCCAGCAGCAAGTCGCTGCGGCTGTTGAGGGTGCCCCCACGGTTGTCCACCGCGCCGGCACTGACGTCCAGCCTGGCGGCGCCGATCAGGCCCTTGAGGTTGCTCAGGGTCTGGGCGATGACCAGGTTGAGGCCCTGGCTGGCGAGCACGCGGCCACCGTCGTTGTCCAGGCTGCGGGCAGCGAGGGTGTAGGCCTGGGCGCTGGAGATTTCGCCCGCGCGGTTGCTGACATCAGCCAGGTTGTTCAGCCGCAACGGGCCGGCGCTGTTGATCAGGCCACCCTGGTTGTCCAGCTTGCCACCCTGAAGGTCAAGGCTGAGGCTGGTATTGCCCGACAGTTTGCCACCCTGCTGATCGAGCCCGGTGACCGTGGCGGTCAGCGCGCCGAGGCTGCCGATGTTGCCACCGTTGATCACCTGCCCGGCGTTGAGGTCGAGGGTCTGCGCGCTATTGAGCTTGCCGCCCCGGTTGCTCACCGTACCGGTCCCCACACTGACCGCGCCCTTGGCACTGATGCTGCCCTGGTCATTGACCAGGCTGGCACTGCGCAGGTGCAGGCGAGCATCGGTAAGCAGTTCGCCGTCGCTGTTGTCGAGCGCTCCGGCCACGGTCAGGGTCAGATCGTCGGCACTGCCCAGGTTGCCGCCCTGGTTGTCGAGGCTGTTTGCGCTGACCACCAGCGTCGACTCGCTGCTCAGCGTGCCCTGCCGGTTGCTCAGTGCGCCGCTGAAATTCAGCACCAGTGGCCGCTGCGAGAAGATCGCCCCGCCGCTGTTGTCCAGGCTGGCACCGCTCAAGTCCACGGCCTGCCCGTGCAGTTGGCCACGGCTACGGTTGAGCACCTGCTGCACCGCCAGCGTCAGCTTGCCGCCCGCAAACAGAACACCGCCGTCACTGTTGTCCAGCGACTGCCCGGTAAGGGTGAGGTCACTGTTGCTGGTCAGCTCGCCTGCGCGGTTGTCCAGCTTGTCGATCGTCAGGTCCAGCGCCTGGGTCGCGCCCAGCAAGCCAGTGCGGTTGTCCACACGGGTGGCGGCGACGCTGACGCGATCGGTGCCTATCAGCTGGCCGCCCTGGTTATCAAAGGTCCCGGCCTTCAGTTCGACCAGCGCCTTGCCGGCGATCTGGCCTTGGCCGTTGTCGAGGTTGTCGCTGTCGAGGGTGAGCAGACCGTCGGCAATCAGGGTGCCGCGGCGGTTGAGCAACGACTCGCCAGCATGGACCGCCAGCGCACCACGGGTGCTGATCAGGCCGTCGCTGTTGTCCAGGCGCTGGCTGTCCAGCGCCAGTTGCGCACCGCTGATGCGACCGTTGCGATTGCCCAATTCCTGGTCGACGCGCAAGGCCAGAAGCTGGTTGCTGACCAGCTTGCCATTACTGTTGTCGAAGCTGCGGGCGGCAAGGTCGAGCGCGCCCTGGCTGGAGATTTCGCCACCCTGGTTGGTCACCGTACCCAGGTTCTTGAGGGTCAGGCTCGGGGCATTGATCAAGCCACCATTGATCAGCGCGCCTTGGTTCAGGTCCAGGGTCAGTTGGCGGTTGCTGAACAGCTCGCCCTGGTCCTGGACCAGGCCGGTGACGCGGGCGTCGAGCACGCCGTTGCTGGCTATGCGCCCGCCATTGCTGACCTGGCCGGCGTTCAGGATCAGGTCTGCGCTGCTGATGAGCCGGCCGCCCTGGTTGTTATCCAGGCGCCCGGTAACCACGGTGGTATTGCCCTGGCCCTTGATCAGGCCCTGCTCGCTGTTATCCAGGTTGGCACTGGTGAGGCTAAGCCCCTGCCCACTCTCCAGCACGCCGCCCTGGTTGAGCAACCCGGCCGCACCGTTAAGCACCAGCTGGCCGGCGCTGGAGATACTGCCCGCGCGGTTGTCCAGCAGCTGCCCGTGGAGACTCAGGGTGCCCTCGCTGCCGAGGTGACCCTGGCGGTTGTCGAGGCCTGCGTCAAGCGCCCCAGCCCCTTGTGCGGCCAGGCGAACCTGCAACGATTGCTGCGCAGCGAGGGTACCCTGGGCGTTGTCCAGGCGGGCAGCGGCCAGGCTGATGTCGCGGGCGAACACCAGGCCACGGGCCTGGTTGACCAGCCGAGCCACGGTCATTTCCAGCGAAGTGCCCGCCAGCAGCTTGCCCGCGCTGTTGTCCAGTTGTGTGACGCCGAGCGTAACCTGCTGCTGGCTGGAGATTTCCCCGCCCTGGTTGTTCACCGACTGCACCTGCAGGCGCAGTGCCTTGCGGCTGCCGACCAGGCCACCCGCGCTGTTGTCCAGCTGGTCGCCGGTCAGGCTCAGCTCGCCCTCAGCCACCAGCTCGCCGCCCTGCTGCTCAAGCAAGCCAATACTCGCCAACAGGTCGCCCTGGCTGGCGATACGCCCTTTGCCATTGCCGACCGAATCGGCCTTGAGCCCCAGCCCACCGCTGGCGCTGACCAGGCCGCCCTGGTTGAGCAGTTCACCGATATCGAGGTCCAGCGCCTGCACGCCACTGATCAATCCTTCGCGGTTGTCCAGCTGCGCCAGGTGCAACTGCATGTCCTGGTTGGCGCGCACGACCCCGCCACGGTTATCCAGCGACGTGCCCCTGAAGGTCAGCGCGTTCTGCCCGGCGAGCCGGCCGCCACGGTTGTCGAGGCGCTCGGCTTGCAGCGCCATGGCGCCCTTGGCGAGCACGCTGCCACCGTTCTGGTTATCCAGCAGGCCTGCGACGCTCAGCCCCAGGCTGCCGTCGCTGACCAGGCTGCCATTGCCACTGTTGTCCAGGTTGCCGGCAGTGACCTGCAGCTCGCGCCCGGCACCCAAGGTACCGCCCTGGTTGGACAGTGCGCCGCCCACCTGCAGGTCGAGGGCAACATCGCCCATGACCTGGCCCCGGTCGTTGCTCAGGGACTGGGCTGCGACCTTGTTGACGCCAGCGGCGGAGACTTCGCCGGCCGCGTTGAGCAAGGCGCCAGTGATCGCCAGATCGAGGTTGGCGCCACTGCTGAACAGGCCATTGCTGTTGTCCAGGCTGGCGGCCTTGGCCGTCAGGCCGTTGGCGGTGATCTGGCCGCCGACGTTGAGCAACGCCTGACGGATGTCCAGATCGATGGCCTGGTCGCTGAGCAGACCGCCGTCACTGTTGTCGAGGCTGTCGGCCAGCAGGCCGAAACCCTGCTCACTAGAGATCTCGCCGCCGCGGTTGATGACTCTGGAAAGGTTGCGCAGCAGCAATGGCCCCGGCGCGTTGATCAGGCCACCACTGTTGTTCAGCAGGCCCTGGTTCAGGTCCAGGGTCAGGGCGCTGTTGCTGTACAGCTCGCCGCCACCGCGTTGGTCCAGGCCGTGCAACGAGGCCGTGAGCGCCTTGACGCTGGCAATCGTGCCGCCCAGGTTATCTACTTGCCCGGCATTCAGGTCGAGCTGATCGAGGCTGATGAGGCGCCCGGCCTGGTTGTTGAAAGCGCCAGTGCCCACCGTCATCAAACCATTGGCAGCGACGCGCCCGGCCGTGTTGTCGAGGCTGAGGCTGGAAAGCGCCAGGGCACCGGCGGCAAGCAGCTCGCCTCCCTGGTTGCCAATGCCCTGTGCCGTGGAGAGGCGCAGGTCGGCATCGCTGCGAATCGCGCCCTGGCGGTTGTTCAGTTGCCCACTCGAACCACCATTCTGCAGCAGCAGTGAAACGCCAGTCTTGCCATACAGGCTGCCTTGGGCGCTGTTGTCCATCTGCCCGGCAACGATGGTGACAGCCCGTTGGCCGGAGATGATGCCCTTGGCCTGGTTGTCCAGACGCGACAGGGTCAGTTGCAGGTTGCCATTGGCGACGACCTGGCCAGCGCCACTGTTGTCCAGGGAGTCGCCGTTGATGTCCAGGTCGGCAACGCTGGCGATCTGGCCCGCACGGTTGTCGAGCCGCTCGACCGTGAGTGCCATGCCGTTGCCGGCATTGAGCAGGCCGGCCTGACGGTTGTCCAGCGCGTGGCTCTGCACACGCAATTGCCCGGTCGCGACCAGGTTGCCACCGCGGTTATCGAACTGGCGGGCTTCGACGGCGATGTCATGCTTGCCGGTGATTCGCCCGGCAGCGTTGTTGAACACGCTGTCGGCGCGCAATTGCAGGGCCCCGACGGCGCCCAGCACTCCCCCCTGGTTCAGCAACTGACCGCTAACGGCCAGCGCCATCGAGCCATCGCTGGCAACACGCCCCTGACCGTTATCGAGGCTGCCGGCCTCCAGGCTCAGCGCTTCGCCAGCCAGCAACTGGCCAGTTCGGTTGCTGAACGCACCGGTCTGGCGCAGGTTCAGGCGCGTGTCGGCCTGGACCAAGCCGGCGCTGTTGTTCAGCTCGACGCTGGTCAGCGCAACGCTGCCACCCAGAACGCGCCCTTGCTGGTTGTTCAGCAGGCGATCCACGGCCAGCTCAAGACCCTCGCGGGCCTCCAGGCTGCCTTCGCGGTTCACCAGGCTGCCCGCGCGAACATCCAGTGAGGCGGCCTTGACCTGCCCCAGGGTGTTGTCCAGGGCCTTGGCGATGCGCAGGGTCAGGCCCTGCTCGCTGAGGACCTTGCCGCCGTTGAGCAGCTCGGTGGCGGCCAGTTCGAAAGCCTGGCCACTGGAAATTTCGCCGCCCTGGTTACTGACGCTGGCGAGCTGTTTCAGCAGCAACTGGCCTGGCGCGTTGATCAGCCCACCCTGGTTGTTCAAGTAGCCATTGTTCAGATCGAGGGTGACACCCGCCTGGCCGTAGAGCCGGCCACCGTCATGCTGGTCCAGGCTGGCGACCGAGGCCTGCAGTTGCCCGCTGCTGTGAATGCTGCCACCCAGGCTGTTGTCGGTGGCACCCGCATCGAGAAGAAGGTCGCCCGCGCTGTCGATCAGGCCGGCCTGGTTGAGCAGTTGGGCGCTGATGCGTGCGGCCAGGCCGCTGTCACTGCTGAGTTTGCCTGCTCGGTTGTCCAGGCTGGCGGCGCTGAGTTCGGCCGCTTGCCTGGCGTACAACACCCCCTGGCGGTTGTCCACGGCGCCGAGGCTGTCGAAGGTCAGCTGACGGTCGCTCTGGACCAGGCCTTGCCGGTTGTTCAGCGCACCGACGTTGATCACCGCCTCACTGGCCAGCAGTTGGCCGCCCTGGTTGTCGACGCCACCCTCGGCTTGCAGCGCAAGCGCGCCACTGCTGCTGACGCTACCGGCCTGGTTGACCAAGGCACCCGCGCGGATATCCAGCTGGGCTGCCGAAACCAGGCCTTTGGTGTTTTCCAGTACACGGGCGATACGTAAGGTCAGCCCCTGCTCGCTGAGCAGCTTGCCACCGCCGTTGTCCAGTGCACCGGTGGCCAGCAGGAAACCGAGGTTGCTGGAAATCTCGCCACCGCGGTTATCGACCGACGCGACATTGTTCAGCAGCAGGCGACCCGTTGCATTCAACCGCCCACCCTGGTTGTCGAAGCGCCCCTGGTTCAGGTCGAGGGTGAGTGCGCCCTGGCTGAGCAATTGCCCGTCACCGTGCTGGTCAAGAGCGCCCAGCCTGGCATCGAGCTGTTCGCCACTGCTGACCCTGCCGCCGCTACTGTTATCCAATACCCCGGCTTGCAGGTCGAGGCTGCGCTCGCCGCGCAGCGTGCCGTTGGCGTTGCTCAGCGTACCGTCGAGCATTAGCCCGAGATGGTTGCCTGCGAACACCGCACCCTGCTGGTTATCCAGTTGTGCGCCACGCAGGGAAAGCTGGTCCCCGGCACTGAGATGACCTGTCCCGTTGTGCACCTCTCCTGCGCTGGTGAGTTTCAAATTTCGGTCTGCCTGGATTCGACCGTTGCGGTTGTCCAGCGTGGCAGCGGTAATCAGGCCTTCTGCGGCCTGCAGTTCACCGTCGGCGTTGCTCAGCGTACCCTCAACGGCCAGTGTCAGGTCATCGCGTATGTTCAGCTTGCCTTGGCTGTTGCCGAGGCTACCCAGCTGTGCGTCCAGCCGCGCCGCAGAAACCAGCCCGGCCGCGTTGTCCATGGCCCTGGCGATACGCAGGGTCAGCAGTTGCTCACCGAGCAATTTGCCGCCCCGGTTGTCCAGGCTGCTGGCCTCCACGGTGAAGGTTTGGCGGCTGGAGATCTCGCCGCCCTGGTTATCGACACTGTCCAGGTTGCGCAGCAGCAACTGCCCCGGGGCGTTCAGCAGGCCGCCTTGATTGTTCAAGTGCCCGTGATTCAAGTCCAGGACCAGGTCGTTCTGGCTGTAGAGCTGCCCGCCACCGGCCTGCGCCAACCCGCTGACGCTGGCTTGCACATTCTGGCCGTGGACACGCCCGGCGTTGCGGTTATCCAGTTGCGCGGCACGCAGTTGCAAAGTAGCCCCGGCGGCCAACTCGCCCTGCTGGTTGACCAGGTTGGCGCTGCTCAGTTGCAGGTTGGCACCGGCGCTGAACAGGCCACTCTGGTTGAGCAGGTCGCCTGCCAAGGCCGCTGTCAGGTCGCCGCCGCTGGTGAGCTTGCCGGAACGGTTATCGAGCTCACCGGCGGTCAGCGCCACGTTTACGCCGCTGGCCAGGATGCCGTTACGGTTATCGACACGGGCGGCGTTCAGCTGCAAGCGGTCGATGGCCTGGATCCGGCCGCCTTGGTTATCCAGCGCCCCCACGTCGAGGCCGAGGTTTGTGCCCAGCAACTCACCGCTGCGGTTATCCACCCCGCCTGTGGCTACAAGGCCCAGGTCACCCTCGCTTTTGAGCTTGCCAGCGCGGTTGTCCAGTTGGTCAGCACGCAGTTCGAAACTGCGCACGCTGGAGATTTCGCCGCTCTGGTTATTCACCGAGGCGAGGTTGAGCAGTTGCAGCGAGCCCGGTGCGGTGACGAGGCCGCCCTGGTTGTTCCAGCTGCCATGGTTGAGGTCCAGGCTGACACTGGCCTGGCCGTGCAGGCTGCCGGCACTGTTGTCCAGGCTGCCGACCGCGAGCCGCATGTCACCCTGCGCGGTCAGGTTGCCGTCGTGATTGTTCAGGGCGCCACTGACACGGGCATCCAGGCCTGCCTGGCTGCTGATCATGCCTTGCTGGTCGTTGAGCAGGCTGGCGGCGTCGAGCCACAAGCCACTGGCGGCGATCAGCCCCGCGCTGTTGCTGAGGGTACGGGCAATGCTCAGGGTCAAGCCCTGGTCACTCAACAGTTTGCCAGCACCGTTGTCGAGGCTGCTTGCGCTGACGTTGAAGGCGCGCTGGCTGGCGATTTCACCCTGACGGTTATCGACGCCATCGAGGTTGCTCAGGGTCAGCTGCCCGCTGGCGTTGATCACACCACTGCGGTTGTCCAACAGTCCGCGACGCAGGTCGAGGCTCAGGTCACCCTCGCTGACCAGGCGCCCGCCGCCCTGCTGATCAAGGCTGCCGACGCTGGCCGTCAGGCGCTGTTTGCTGGTGAGCTGGCCACCGCTGCGGTTGTCGAGCAGGCCCGCGGCATACAGGTCGAGCGCTTGCCCGGCTGCGACCAGGCCCGCGACGTTGTCCAGCGTTGCCACGTGCAGGGTGACTTGCCCCAGGCCCGACAATTCGCCAGTGCGGTTGATCAGGCTGGTGCTGCTGACACTTAATGTACCGCTGCTGCTCAACAGCCCGCCCTGCCCGTTGAGCAGGCTCTGGCTGTTGACGCCAAGGTTGGCGCCAGCAAGCACACGCCCGTGGTTCTGGTTGTCGACCCGGGTGGCCTCAAGCTGGGCATTGCGCCCGGCGCTCAGGGTGCCCCCCTGGTTGGCCAGCTCGCTGGCCGTGACCGCAACGTCCCGGCTGGCGGCCAGGGTATGGCCAGTGTTGTCCAGCGACTGCGCACTAATGCGCACATCACCTTGGCTGTTGCGGCTGTTGTCGGCGTTGACCCCGGCTTCGATGACGCCCTGGTTGAGCACCCGCCCCGTGCTGTCGAGGCGCACGCTGTCACGCGCGGCCAGATTGCGCTGGTTGCGCAACTCGCCCTGGGCGCTGATGGCCAGGTCCTTGCCCGCATACACCGTGCCCTGGGCATCGACACTCTGTGCCTTGGCAGCGAGCGAGCCGCCGGCGGACACCTGGCCGAGGTTCAACTGGCCATTGGCATCGATCTGGATATCACCCCCGGCAATCATGTCGCCAGCCAGTTTCACCCCTACGCCGGCCTCGGTGCCGACCAGGCGAATGGTATCGACGTACATGCCGCCAAGGGCCGATGAGTCGATCGCCAGCTGCGGCGCCGTGCTGCCATCGGCCACCCGCGCAGTGGCCGTCAGCGTGCCGGCATCGACATCGTTGCGCCCGGCGACGATAGCCAGTTTCTTCGCCTGGATCTGCGCATTGACCTGCGCCGCCCGGGTGATGATCTCGAACTGGTCGACATTGCTCGCGTTGAGCCCCGCGCCCTGAATCGCGATAGCCCCCTGATCGACTTGGTAACGGCTCAGCTGACCGTTCTCGATCACCGGCTTGCCAGTACTCAGGGTCACTTTTGGGGTATTGATGAAGCCGCAGCCATCGCAGCTGATGCCATGGGGGTTGGCAACGATGACGTGCGCGGCCTTGCCCGCCACTTCGGTGTAACCGCGCAGCTGACTGGGGTTGGCGCCATTGACCTCATTGAGGATGATATCGGCGGCACGACCGGACAGATTCGGGTTGCCGACGATGATGCCACCCAGCTGGGTACTCTGCGTGCGCTCCGTCGCGTTATTGAGGATCAGGCCCTGGGCACCGACGTTGTAGTCCTTGAACTGGTTGTGCGACAGGCCGTTGCCATTGGGTGCGGCGATGTTGACGATCGGTACGCCATTGCCTGCCTGCGCCAGCCCGGTGCCTGGCGCGCTGAGCGCGATACCTTCGGCCTGGGCCCACAGCGGCTGCCAGAACATGACGTTGGCCAGCAGCAACGCCAGCGCACGCTTGGGCATGCCACAGAACGTGTCGCGTGCTTGCACGGCGGCAGAGGGCAGGCGAACCAGGAAGGCGAATTGGCGAACGTCCATGTAACAACCTCAGGGCAGCAGCGGCGGTGCTTACAGCAGCAGGTCCAGCCGGAAGTAGATGGGTGACTCGTGCTCGGTGATCGCATCCGGGCGTTCGAGTGAATGGGCAAAGGTGACGCTGGCGGCCAGGTGCTGGCCGCGGGCGAACAGCTCCAGGGAATGGCTGGAGACGCGGCCGTGCTGGTCGCCACTGAAGCGGTCGTGGCGAATCACGCCTTGGTCGTAGCCGACGCTGGCGCCATACTCGGCGAGCAGCGGGCGCAACCACTCAAGTTGTATCGGGCGGCTCCAGCGCAGGTCGTTGCGCCAGTAGCCACCACTGTCGCCGGTCAGGAACTGGTCCTTGTAGCCACGCACCGAAGACAGCCCGCCCAGGCTCATGCGCTGCGGGCTGAACAGCGGGTCCTCGCTGCGCTGCCCGGTGAACAGGCTACTGAAGCTCAGGCGTTCGTTCCACAATGCAAACGGCTGCAGGTAGCTGAGGGTGAGGGTGTATTTGCGGTAGCGCGCGTCCGGGTCGCCGGGGGCGTCCGTCTGCCGGGTCTGGGCACCGAAGGCACCGATGCCTTGCTGCATCCCCAGGTCGAGGTTGACGAACGCAGTGCCGATGCGCCGGCCATGGTTGATGCCGAACTGCGCTTCGCTGAGCCGGTTACTGCTGTTCTTCAGGCGGCTGTCTTCGATGAAGTTGTTCGAGCGCAAGTAGGCCAGGCCGGTATTCAATGCGGTCTTTGAAACGCTGTCTCGGTAGATCACCCGCTCGGCGCGAAACTGATGGTTCTGGGTATCACCGGTCTGTTTGAAGGCGAAGTTGTTGGCCATGGCCTGGGAGCGGTAGGCGCTCTGACTGTAGGCATAGTTGAAGTTCCACCAGCCCCAGGGCAGGTTGTAGTTGAGCATCTCGCTGTGGGAGGTGTGCTGATGGTCGCTGACTGCGTCATGGCCCCCACGGACCAGCAACTGGTCGGCCAGGCCCAGCGGGCTGTCCCACTCCAGGCCATAACCCCATTGCTGTTCGCCGGTGGCGCGCTGCCCTTCGTTGTTACGTGACAGGTTGGCCCGCCAAGGCTTGGCCGGGGTGTTACGCACATCGACGGTGCTGCCGCCTACGGTATTGCCAGGCATCAACTCCATCTTCGCCTGGTTGGACGGTAGGCGGTTGAGTTGATCAACCATCTGTTCGATGTCCCGCAGGTTGAGACGCTCACCGACCGTGCCAGGAAAGGTCATGGCCAGTTCGCGTGCCGAGAGCCCACTGCCATCACTACTGTTCAGGCCTTCCAGGCGCCCTTCCACCACCTGTACTTCAAGGTGGCGGGTGGTCAGGTCCTGTTGCGGCAGGTAGGCACGGCTGGTGACCTGGCCGATTGACAGGTAATGATCGGTGATGGCCTTGAGCAAGGCGTTGAGTTGCACCACGCCCAGGCACTGGCCGACCCAAGGCTGTACCAGGCGCTCGCGCTCGGCCTGGGACAGGCTGTCGGCGCCTTTGACCTGAATGGTATCGACGGGGAAACAGCGTGAATCAGCGGCCGCTGGCGCGGAGGGCTGCGGCGTTTGCTGGCCTGGCAGGTCGCGCAGTTCATCGAGGCGACGCTGCTGCTCTTGCAATAGACGGTCCTGACGATCGCGAATCAGGTCCTGTTCGCCAGGCGTAGCCGCAAAGGTGCTTTGAGCTGCGCACAGCCCCAGGGCCATGAAGCACAACCTCATCGCGAGGTGGTGAAACCGCATGTAACTTCCTTGTTTATGTCACTTTGCCATCATTTGGTCGCGGATCTTAAGTAGATGGGAAAATGGCGTCAAGAAAATTGCGCTCGACGGTCGTGCCTGGGATAGCAGTGCGCGATACCACGTAACTAGGTCAAACCTCGAACAGTGCCTCCTGGCGTATGGCGCCGATACCCTGCAGTTGCCCGGCCACCGCCTCGATCAGTTGCGCATCCTGCAGCAGGTCGAAATGGCCACGGTCGCTGCTCAGGTGCCGCAGTGCCGTACCGTAGTGACTATCAAGGCTCGACTGCGCCGACACTTCGCGCCCTGCCGCCCACCAGCAGGTCGGCTTCACCTGAGTGCCTGGCAGCCCCTTCATCGCCATCGCCACCCTGTCCAGCTGCAACGTGGTACGCACGAAGGCCACCCGTTCGGCAATGGCGAGGTTGGCCAGCATCGGCGTCGACAGGTTGCCCAGTACAGCCGCCATTGGCTCAGCGAACAGCAGTTGCTCATCCATTTCAGGCCCCTGCCAACCACTGCAAAGCGCCCGACTGGCGCCCTCATCAGCGCCCAGCGCCAGCAGCAGGCTCAGCAAGCGCTCATCCCATTGCGGCTGTTGATCGGCCTGCGGCAAGTAACTGTCCAGCAACCCGACGAAGGCCACCACCTGCCCCTGCGCCTCCAGCTCGCGCGCCACCTGCAACGCCAAGGCGCCACCCAGCGACCAACCGAGCAGGCAGTACGGCCCCTTTGGCTGTACGGCGCGGATGTAATCGCAGTAGTCGACCGCCATGGACTCGACATCCGCGTCGACCCAGGCGGCATTGAACAGCATCCGACACTGGATGCCGTGCACCGCCCACTGCGGCTGCAGCCGCCTGGCCAGCGGCAGGTAATCGAACACCGAGCCATGCACGCCGTGCAGGCAGAACAGCGGCGTGGCGCCTGGCGCCGGGGTATTGAGCAGGAGCATCGGGGTCTGGCTGGCAGTGCTTTGCAGGCGCCCGAGCAACTCGCCGATACGCGGGGTGGTCATCAGATCGCGCAGGGTCATGGTGAAGCCGTCCGGCGCCGCCACTCGCACCCGACGTACCAGTTCCATGGCCAGCAGCGAGTTGCCGCCCAGTTCGAAGAAGCTGTCATCCAGCCCGACCTCTTCCACCTCCAGCAACTCGCCCCAGAGCTTCGCCAGGCTCACCTCCAACGGGGTGACCGGCGCCCGATAATGCTCGGAGCGGTCCAGCGCGGGGGCTGGCAAGGCATGGCGGTCGAGCTTGCCGTTGGGGTTCAGTGGCATGGCCGGCAACACCAGCAGGTGCGCAGGCACCATGTACTCCGGCAGGGCCTGGCGAAGCCGAGCGAGCACCTGGCCGCGCAACGCGGCATCCCACTGCAACCCCGGCGCCAGCACCAGGTAGGCCACCAGGCGTGAACCTCGCCCTTCGCCCGCCACGGCGACCACCGCTTCGCGCACTTGCTCCATGCCCATCAGGCACGATTCCACCTCGCCCAGTTCGATGCGGAAACCGCGCACCTTGACCTGGTGATCAACCCGGCCAAGGTACTCGACCACGCCATCATGGCGCAGGCGCACCAGGTCGCCGGTTCGATAAAGGCGGCCGCCCGGCGGGCCGAACGGGTCGGCGACGAAACGCTCGGCAGTCAGGCCTGGGCGCTGGTGATAACCACGCGCCAGCCCTTCACCGCCGATATACAGCTCGCCCGGCACGCCTGCGGGCAAGGGTTGCAGGTCGCTGCCCAGCACATAGGCTGAACGCGCACCGACCGGCGTGCCCACCGGCATGTACTGCGCATCGAATCCGCTGCCCAGGTGGACCGCCCACAGCAACGGCGTGATCACCGTCTCGGTCGGGCCATAGCCATTGATGATGCGCGGTGTGCGCAGTACCTGCTGGATCTGCTCGAAGGTGGCGCGGCTAGTGCCTTCGCCGCCCACGGTGTAGGAGCGGATGGGCAGGTCTGCCCCCGCCTCGCCCAGGTGCTCGGCCAACTGCTGCAGGTAGCTTGGGGTGAAGCAGGTGATGGTGATGCCATGCTCGGAAATCTCGCGTGCGCTGCGCTCGACATCCCAGGCATCGTTGTCGCGCAGCATCAGCATCGAACCGGAAACCAGCGGCACCAGCCAGCGCTCGTGGGCGCCGTCAAAGTTGATCGAGGCGAACTGCAGCTCGCGGTCCTCTGGGGTCATGCCGTAGCGTTCGGCAATGGCCAGGCAGTGCATCGCCAGCGGGCCATGGGTGACCGCCACGCCCTTCGGCCGGCCAGTGGAGCCGGAGGTGTAGATCAGATAGGCCAGGTTGCCCGCCGCCACCGGGTAATCGGCATCGTGCGCCGGGTAGCCTTGCAGCTCGGCGCCATCCGCGCTGACCGGCAACACCTCGACGCTAGCCGGCAGCGGCAGTTCGGCCAGCAGATGCGGCTGGGCCAGCACCAGGGCCACGCCGCTGTCCTCGATCATGTAGCGCAACCGCTCACGCGGGTGGGTCGGGTCCAGCGGCACATAGGCACCGCCAGCCTTGAGCACGGCCAGCAACGCGACCAGCATTTCGACCGAGCGTTCCAGCGCGATCCCCACGCGTAGCTCAGGGCCTACGCCCGCCTCGTGCAGGCGCGCAGCCAGCCGGTTGGCCCACTGGTTGAGTTGCTGGTAATCAAGCTGCTTGCCCGCCACGACCAGGGCCGGGGCAGTCGGGCGCAACTGCGCCTGTTGCTGGATCAGGCCATGCACGGTGCGCATCTCGGCCGGCTGGCCGAGGCCGGGGTTCAATTCCACCAGCTCCCAATGGCGCTCGTCTTCGCTGAGCATGCACAACTCGGCAATCGGTTGGTCAGGCTCGGTACTCATGCGCCGCAAGAGGTTCTGCCAGTGCGCGAACATCTTCTCGGCGGTAGCCGTATCGAACAGGTCAGTGGCGTAAGTCAGGCTGGCACTGAGCTGGCCGCCATGCTCCTGGGTGTCCAGCGCCAGGTCGAACTTGGCCCGCGAGATCGGTGCCGGCAGCAGGCTCAGCGACAGGCCGGCAAGCGCCGTGGCGCCCAGGCCATCGCCCAGCACCTGGTGGTTGAACATGACCTGGAACAGCGGGTTGTGGCTGAGGTCGCGGTGCGCCACCAGGCTATCGACCAGCGCTTCGAACGGCAGGTCCTGGTTGGCCTGGGCGGCGAGCAGGGTGGTGCGTGTGTGCTGCAGCAACTGCACGGTGCTCAGGCCATCTTCAAGCAGGCCGCGCAACACCAGGGTGTTGACGAAGAAGCCGGTCAGTGGCTCCACCTCCGGCCGGTTGCGCCCCGCCGACGGCATGCCCACGCACACATCGCTCTGGCCGCTGTAGCGACGCAGCAGCAGCTGGAACGACGCCAGCAGCACCATCGACAACGTGCAGCCGTGCGCCTGTGCCAGGGCAACCAGGCGTAGGCGCAACGGCGCGTCCAGCGTGCCGGTCACGGCCTGGCCACGATGGCTGGGTACCGCTGGGCGTGGCCGGTCGGTGGGCAGTTCCAGTACCGCAGGGGCATTGCTCAGATGCTCGGTCCAATAGGCCAACTGACGCGGCCCCTCGCCCGCTTCGAGCAGTTGGCGCTGCCAGGCGGCGAAGTCGGCGTACTGGATGGCCAACGCCGGGAGCTCGGCCTCGCGGCCTTCGCAGGCTGCCTGATAGAGCTGGATCAGTTCGGCGATCATGACCTGCATCGACCAGCCATCGGAGACGATGTGGTGCTGGGTCATGACCAACACCCGGTCCGCCGCGCCGATTTCCAGCAGCAGCACCCGCAGCAGCGGGCCACGCTGCAGGTCGAAAGGCCGCACCACTTCACGGCTCACCGCCTCGGCAATGGCCTGGTCGTCGGCCCCCGGCAAGGCCACGCGTTCGATCGCCACCGGGCCTGCAGCGTGGATGCGCTGCCGGGGCTCCCCTTCACTTGCCTCGAAGGTGGTGCGCAGCGGCGGGTGCCGCGCCACCAGCGCATCGAAGCTGCTCTGCAGGGCAGCAATGTCCAGCGTGCCTTCAAGGCGCAGCGCTGCCGGCATGTTGTAGGCGGCACTCTGCGGGTCCAGCTGCCAGAGGAACCACTGGCGCTGCTGGGCATGGGAAAGGCGCGGCACGTCGCCTTCAGCCAGCGCCACGATGGGCAGCCGGCCCGGGTCGATGCCTTTCTCCAGCAGGCGCTTGAACAGGGCCACGCGCTTGTCGTGAGCCAGCCCGCTGATCCGCTGGACCAGCTCATTGCCCTGTTGGGTCCCTTGCTTAAACATCCAGTGCCTCCAGTTCGTCGAGGGCGTCGAAGATCGCGTCGTAGTCGTGTTGCGCCGGGCTGGCGTTGCCTGCAACCAGGGTGGCCAGGGCGCCGAGGTTGTCGGCCAGGTAGGCGTCCTGCATCGCAAGCTCGATGGCGAACTCGGTCTTGATCCGCGAAACCAGGCGCACCAGCAGCAGCGAATGCCCGCCCAGTTCGAAGAAGTTGTCGTTGAGGCCGACCCGCTCGACCTGCAGCAGGTCCTGCCAGAGGGCCGCAAGGCGTTGCTCCAGTTCGCTTTGCGGCGCCAGGTACGCGTGCCGCGACTGACCCAGCTCAGGCTGCGGTAGCGCCTTGCGATCGAGCTTGCCGTTGGGCGACAGCGGCATGCGTTCGAGCAGCACCCACTGACTTGGCACCATGTAGTCCGGCAGTACCGTCGCCAGGTGTGCCTTGATTGCCGCCAGGCTGTCGGCCCGCTCGGCTACCAGGTACGCCACCAGTTGGCCCTCGGCGGCCACCACCACCGCCTCCCGCACGGTGTGCTGTTCCAGCAGGCGCGCTTCGATTTCGCCCAGTTCGATGCGCAGGCCGCGGATCTTCACCTGATGGTCGATGCGCCCGGCATACTCGATCACCCCGTCCTCGCGCTGGCGCGCCAGGTCGCCGGTGCGGTACAGCCGCTGGCCAGTACCGAACGGGCTGGTGACGAAGCGTTCAGCCGTGAGCGACGGGCGACGGTGGTAACCCCGGGCCAGGCCGATGCCACCCAGGTACAGCTCGCCGGTCACGCCAGGGCTGACCGGGTTCAGTTCGCCGTCCAGCACGTAGGTTTGCAGGTTGGCGATCGGCTGGCCGATCGGCACCGCATCCTTGCCTTCCTCGACGCAGGTCCAGTGGGTGACGTCGATGGCCGCTTCGGTCGGGCCGTACAGGTTGTACAGGCCGCTCTGCGGCAGCAGCGCCAGGGTCTGGCGTTGCAGCTCCACCGGCAGTGCTTCGCCGGAGCAGATGATCCGCTGCAACGAGGTACAACGGGCGGCGTTCTCGTCACTGACGAAGGCCTGCAGCATCGACGGCACGAAGTGCAGCGTGCTGATCTGCTCGCGGGTGATCAGCGCGGCCAGGCGCGCCGGATCGCGGTGGTCACCCGGCAGCGCCATGACCAGGCGTGCGCCTTCCATCAACGGCCAGAAGAACTCCCACACCGACACGTCGAAGCTGAACGGCGTCTTCTGCAACACGCTGTCATCGGCAGTGAGCGGGTAGGCTTCCTGCATCCAGGCCAGGCGGTTGTGCAAGGCGACGTGGCGGTTGCCGGCGCCCTTGGGCTTACCGGTGGAGCCAGAGGTGTAGATGACGTAGGCGAGGTTTTCCGGGTGCAGAGGTACAGCCGGGTTGTGCGCCGGCAGGCCGCTCCAGGCCTCGGCCCGATCCAGATCGAGCACCGTCAGCCCTGCCGGGATCGGCAGACCCTCACGCAAGTGCGACTGAGTCAGCAGTAAGGCGATGCCGCTGTCCTCGAACATGTAGGCCAGGCGGTCCTGCGGGCAGTCCGGGTCCAGCGGCACATAAGCGCCACCGGCCTTGAGGATCGCCAGCAGGCCGATGACCATTTCCACCGAACGCTCGGCGGCGATGCCCACCAGCACGTCAGGGCCCACGCCCATGCCACGCAGATACTGAGCCAGGCGGTTGGCCTCGGCATTGAGTTCGGCGTAGTTCAGGGTGCGTTCGGCGAAGGTCAGCGCCGGCGCCTGCGGCTGATGAACGACTTGCTGTTCGAACAACTGATGCACATACGGCGTGCCTGGGTAGTCACGCGCCGTGGCATTCCAGTCCTTCACGATTCGCGAATGAGCCGCTGCATCGACCAACCCGAAGCTGCCCAGCAGGGCTTGCGGCGCACTGGCGAAGCCTTGCAGCAGATGGCGCAGCTCGGCTGCAATCTGCTGCACCTGCGCATGGCCGAAGACCTGACGCTGATAGGCGAAGGTCAGCTGCATCTGATCCCGCGCTTCGGCAATCAGGGTCAGCGGGTAGCCGCTGTATTCCTGATAATCCAGGCCCGACAAACGCAACCCGGCAGTGCTGTCCGACAGGCTCTGGGCCAGCGGATAGTTCTCGAACACCAGCAGGCTGTCGAACAGCGCCTCGCCATGGCGCCCCGCTGCTGCCTGGATAGCGTACAGCGGCAGGTATTCGTACTCGCGCAGGCGCAGGTTGAGCGCCTGCACCTCACGCACCCAGTCGGCCACCGCCATCTGCCCTTGCGGCTCGGCGGCCACTGGCAGGGTATTGATGAACAGGCCCAGTTGCTGCTCGATACCCGGTAACTCCGCCGGGCGCCCGGACACGGTGGCACCGAAGCAGGGCCGACGCTGACCGGTGCGGCGCTGCAACAGCAGCGCCCAGGCGGCCTGCAGCACGCTGTTGAGGGTGACTTGCTGGGCCTGGGCAAAGTGCTTCAGGGCCTGGCTCAATGCCTCACCCAGCTCCAGCACCACCGCGCCCTGCCCGGATTCGTCGGCATTGCGTGTACCGCCGAGCAGGGTCGGCCCATCCAGGTCGAGCAGCTGGGCTTTCCAGAACGCATCAGCACCCGGGCGATCCTGCTGCTGCAACCAGCCGAGGTAGTCACTGCGGCCGGCCTGCGTCAGCGCGGCAGGCTGGCCCGAGTAGGCCTGCATCACAGCCGCGAACAGCAACGAATTGCTCCAGCCGTCCATGAGAATGTGGTGGCTGGTATAGATCAGGTGATGGCGCTGTGGCCCTGTGCGCACCAGCACCAGGCGCAGCAACGGCGCTTGGCCGAGGTCGAAGGCGCGTGCCTGCTCGGCTTGCGCCAGTGCTTCGAGGCGTGTGTCGATATCGGCCTCGCCTGCCCAGTCGAAGCGTTCGACCGGCAGCTCGACATGGCGCATCACCACCTGGCGTGGCGCTTCCAGGCCCCGCTCCCAGACAAAGCCGGCGCGCAGCGACTCATGCTGGTCCAGCGCCTGCTGCCAGGCCTGGATGAACCGTTCCGGGTCGAGGTCGTCGAAGTTCAGGCGCAGGCGGTTGACGTAGCTGCTGGCCTGGCCGTCGTACAGGCTGTGGAACAGCATGCCTTCCTGCATCGGTGCCAACGGGTAGATGTTTTCGACCTGGCGCAGGTCGACCGGCAGCGCATCCAGCTGCGCCTGAGCCAGGCCCGCCAGCGGGAAGTCGGCCGGCGTGGCGCCGCCAGCCTGGCCGTCGAGGCAATGGGCGACCAGCGCCGCCAGCTCACGGGCGTAGTCGTCAGCCAGGCCGGCGATCACCGGCTCGTCGAACATGGCGTGGCTGAAGGTAAAGCCCAGCTCCAGTTCACCGCCCAGCACCTGGCCGTTGACGCTCAGCCAGTTACCCAACGGCGCATCGGCTGCCTGGGTGGCGCCAACGCTTTCCAGGGCGGGGGCGAACAGCCGGTCTTCGCCAAAGCCCTGATCGAACTGGCCGAGGTAGTTGAAGGTCACCCGCGCTTGCGGCAGCGCCTGCAATGCCGCCTGCTGCGCCGGGCTGCCGAAGTAACGCAGCACGCCATGGCCGATGCCGCGCGCGGGCACGCCACGCAACTGCTCCTTGATCGCCTTGAGCGAGCCGCCCAGGTCGTCGGTTGGGGTCAGCGCCACCGGGAACAGGCTGGTGAACCACCCCACCGTGCGGCTCAGGTCCACGCCGTCGAACAGGTCTTCGCGGCCGTGGCCTTCCAGCTGGACCAGCGCACTGCACTGCCCGGTCCAACGGCACAGCACCCGCGCCAGGGCGGTCAGCAGCAGGTCATTGACCTGCGTGCGATAGGCCGCGGGTGCCTGCTGCAGCAGGTTCTGCGTGGTGTCGGCAGCCAGCCGGCAACGCACGGTGCGTGCGTGACGCACCTGCAGCCCGGCGTCGCCGCGTGCCGCCGGCAGGTCGCCGGCCTGCCCTGCGAGCGTCGCCTGCCAGTAGGCCAGTTCTGCATCGCGCTCCGGCGCCTGGGCCCAGCCCACCAGACGCTCGGCCCAGGCCTTGAATGCCGTGCCCTTTTCCGCCAGTGCGGGTGCACGCCCGGCCAGCAGGGCGAGGCAGGCCTGCTCCAGGTCTTCCAGCAGCACCCGCCAGGACACACCGTCGACCACCAGGTGATGCATCACCAGCAGCAGGCGCTGCCCACCTTCGGCAAGGTCGCACAGCACGGCGCGCAGCAGCGGCCCCTGCGCAAGATCGAGGCTGCCCTGCGCCTCTTCGGCGATGGCCTGCAGTTGCGCGGCATCGGCCGCCTGGCGATGCCAGAGCATTCCACCTGGCACGCCAGTACGGTGCTCGGCCTGCCAGTTGCCGTCCACCTGATCGAAGGCCAGCCGCAAAGCGTCGTGTTGGTTGACCAGCAGCACCAGGGCCTGTTCGACGATGTTCGCCGTCAGCGCCTGGCGTGGCTGCAGCATGACCGCCTGGTTGTAATGCCCAGGCCGATCCAGGGCCAGCGCGAAGAAGCGCGCCTGCACCGGCAACAGCGGCATGGCACCGCTGACCTGCGCAACCGCGGCAGGCTTGGCCACTGCCGTGGTCACTTTGGCGAGCTGGGCCAGTTGGGCGATGGTCTGCTTCTCGAACAACTGACGCGGGCTCAGCTTGATGCCCTGGCGCTTGGCCCTGGCGATGATCTGCAGGCTGAGGATGGAGTCGCCGCCAAGCTCGAAGAAGTTGTCCTCGACGCCAATGTCCTCACGCTTGAGCACCGCCTGCCAGATGGCCAGCAACTGCTCCTCCAGCGGCGTGCTGGCGGCGACATGGCGCTTGAGCTGCACCTGCGGCTGCGGCAGCGCACGGCGGTCCAGCTTGCCGTTGGCGGTCAGCGGCAGGCGCTCCAGCAACAGCAGGTGGGCCGGTACCAGGTAGTCCGGCAACAGCGCCTGCAACTGCTCGCGCAGGGCCTTCACGCTCAGCGCGGGGTTGCCCGGCACGCACCAGCCGACCAGTTGCAACTGCGCCGGGTCATCACCTTGCGGGACGGCCAGCACCACTGCGTCATGCACGCCGGCCAGGCCACGCAGCACGCGGCCGACTTCCCCTGGCTCGACACGATAACCACGGATTTTCACTTGGTCGTCGGCACGCCCAAGGAAGTGCAGCAAGCCTGCGTTGTCGCGCTGCACGCGGTCTCCGCTGCGGTATAGGCGCGTGCCCGGTGCGCCGAACGGGTCGGGCACGAAACGCTCGGCGGTCAGTGCCGCCTGGCCCAGGTAGCCTTGCGCCAGGCTATCACCGCCGATGTACAACTCGCCGGCGACGCGCGCGGGCACCACGTTGAGCACATCGTCCAGCACCCGTACGCGGGCCCCTGGCAGCGCCGCGCCCAACGGCATCGCCTGCGGCACTGCACCTTGCAGTTCGTGGGTCAGCACGCCGACCGTGGTTTCGCTGGGGCCGTAGTGGTTGATGAAGCGGCAGCCCGGCTTGAGCTCGCGCACTTTCTGGTACAGCGCGGGTGAGCAGGCCTCACCGCCGACGATCAGGGCATGCTCGGGCAGCACGTCGGCGGCATTGGCGGCTTGCAGCAGGCCGTTGAGGTGGCTGGGGACGATCTTCAGTACACCGATACGCTGCTCGGCCATGTAGGCGGCGAAAGCGTCCGGGTCGAAGCCCAGCGCCTCCGGCAGCACATGCAGGGTGCGCCCGGAGCACAAGGCGCCGAACAGCACCGTGTGGCCAAGGTCGGCGGCGATGGTCGAGACCAGCGCCATGCTCGCGTCCGTGGCCAGGTCCAGGCGTTGCAGCAGGCCATCGACATAGCTGGCCAGCGCACCATGGCTGACCACTACCCCCTTCGGCTGGCCGGTGGAACCGGAGGTGTGGATCACGTAGGCCGGCGCACCTGCCAGTATCCCGGTGTGGGGCGCCTTAGCCGGCAACGAGGCCCAGCGCGCGGGTTCATAGGGCTGCACCTGGCAAGCAGACGATGCCAACGCCTGCTGGCGCGGCTCGGTTGCATCGCACAGCAGCACCTGCGCGCCGCTGCGCTGCAGCATGCCTTGCAGGCGCTCGGTCGGCGCCTTGATGTCCAGCGGCATGTACACGCCACCCGCCTTGAGGATGCCCAGCAGGCACACCAGCCAGTCCAGCGAGCGCTCCATCAGCACCGCCACTGGCGCGCCAGCGGTGACACCCAGGTCGCACAGATGATGGGCCAGGCGATTGGCCTGGCTGTCCAGCTCGGCATGGCTCAGGCGCTGTGCGGCGCAGGCCGCAGCCACTGCGTCGGGCTGGCGGCGCACGTGTTCGTCCCAGCGCTGCAGGACCAGGGCCGGCTGCGCACGGTGGCTGGCAACCTCTGCGGCAGGCGCCTTGACCAGGCTATGCAGCGGCGCATCGGGCGCGGCCAGCAGCGTCTCGAACAGCTCACGCAACGCCGCGATGAACCCTTCGATGGTGGAACGCCGGTAAAGATCGCTGGCGTAGGTCATCTCGCCGTGCACCAGGCTGCCGTCGTCGGTGATGTCCAGGGCGAGGTCGAAGTGGGTGCCTTCCTTGCGCAGCGGATACTCGCTGACGGCCAGCCCCGGCAGTTGTAGCGCGGTCTGCTTCTGCACGCCGACGTTCTGGTTGAACTTGGCCTGGAACAGCGGGTTGTGGCCAAGGCTGCGCTCGGGCGCGAGCACTTCCACCAGTTGCTCGAACGGCAACTCCTGATTGGCCTGGGCGGCGAAGGTCGCCTCACGCACCCGCACCAGCAGTTCACTCAGCGACAGGCGCTCGTCGATCACGCAGCGCAGCACCTGGGTGTTGACGAAGAAGCCGATCAGCCCTTCCACCTCCTCGCGCCCGCGGTTGGCGTTGGGCACGCCGATACGGATATCGCGCTGGCCGGAATGGCGCGAGAGGAACAGCGCGTAGCCTGTCAGCATCAGCATGAACAGCGTCACACCCTGGGCCCGGGCGGTGTCACGCAGGCGCTGTGACAGCGGCCCGCCAAAGTTGAACTTGAGGGTCTCGCCTTGCAGGCTCTGCACCGGCGGGCGTGGGAAATCGGCCGCCACGTCGAGCAACGGGTGTTCTTCGCCCAACTGCTCGCGCCAGTGCTGCAACTGCCGCTCACCCTCGCCCGCTTCCAGCCAGCGGCGCTGCCACACAGCGTAGTCGGCATATTGCAGCGGCAGCGCTGGCAGGCTCTGGGCATCTGCCTGGTAGCACTGGACGAACTCGCGAACCATCACATCCATCGACCAGCCATCTGAGACGATGTGGTGCATGCACACCACCAGCACATGTTCCTCCTGGCTCAGACGGAACAGGCTGGCACGCAGCAGCGGGCCATTGAGCAGGTCGAACGGGCGAGCGACCTCGTCTTCTACCTGTCGGGCCAGCTCCACCTCGTCAGCCGTGCCAAGGTCAACGTGCCGCAAGGCCAGGGGCTCGGCCTCCAGCACCCGTTGCAGCGGCTGTTCGCCATCGACCTGGAACACGGTGCGCAGCGCTTCGTGGCGCTCGATCAGGGCGTCGAACGCGCCCTGCAAGCGGCCTTGGTCCAGGTCGCCGCGCAAGCGCAGGCCGGCGGCCATGTTGTAGGCCGCGCTCTGCGGGTCGAGTTGCCAGAGGAATAGCAGCCGCTGCTGGGCGTAGGACAGCGGAATCGCCTCAAGGCCCTGGCGGCTGACCGGGATTGGCAGCAGGCTGAAGTCCTTGCCATCCTGGCGCAGCTTGGCAAGGAACTGACGGCGTTGTTCGAGCGGCAACCCGATGAACTTCTCGGCGATACGCAGCGTCGTGTTGCGGGTCATGCTCAAACCTCCTCCAGTGAATTCATGAACGCTTCCATGTCGGCCCAGTCCTCGTCGGCGGTGCCGCCCAGAGCCGCCAGCTCCTCGGCCAGGGCAGCCAGGTGCGGGCGCTCGAACAGGCTGCCCATGGGCAACGCGACGCCCAGTTCGGACTTGATCCGGGCAATGACCTGGGCCGCCAGCAGCGAATGCCCGCCCAGGTCGAAGAAACTGTCGTCAAGGCCGACGCGGGGCACCTGCAGCACTTCCATCCAGATCGCCGCCAGGCGTTGCTCTTGCTCGCTGGCCGGCGCGCGGAAGCTGGCCTGCAACTGGCTCGGGTCGGGCTCGGGCAAGGCCTTGCGGTCAAGCTTGCCGCTGGGGGTCAGGGGCAGGCGGCCCAGCAGCACCAGGTGCGAAGGCACCATGTAGTCCGGCAACGTCGCACGCAGGCCTTCGCGGATCGCCTGGCGCTGCGCCTCGGCACTGGCGCCCTCAGCTTCGGTGACCACGTAGGCCACCAGCTGCCGACCACCCGTCATGTCCAGGGCCAGCACTGCCGCCTCACGCACGCCAGGGCATTGCTGCAGGCGCATCTCGATTTCGCCAAGCTCGATACGGAAACCACGCACCTTCACCTGGTGGTCGAGGCGGCCGATGTACTCGATGGCGCCATTGGCGTCGAAGCGGGCGCGGTCACCGGTGCGGTACAGGCGCTCGCCGGGAGCTTCGGGGTCGGGCAGGAAGCGTTCGGCGCTAAGTGCAGGCTGGCCGTGATAACCACGCGCCAGGCCGGGGCCACCGATGTAGAGCTCGCCAATGGCACCGGCGGGTACGGCCTGCATCTCACCGTCGAGGATGCACAGGCGTCGGCCCGCCAGGCCCTGGCCGATGGGGATGCCGCGCCAGGACACATCCTGCGATGCCAGCGCCGTGCAGTCGTGGATGCTGGACACCACCGTGGCCTCGGTCGGGCCATAGGTGTTGAGCAGGCGCACGCCGGCCAGGCCGGCGCGGCGCCACAGGTCGAGGCCGTCCACTGCCATGGCTTCGCCGCCGACATGCACCTGGCGCAGTGCGGCAAAGGCCTGTGGCGTGTCGCGAGCGTAGTCCTGCACCAGCATGTGCCAGTAGGCGGCTGGCAGGTCGGCGACCGTGATGCCGTGCTGCTCCAGCGCCTGCTGGAAGCTGGCACTGTCCCACAGCCGACTGTCGCGCAGCACCACACGGGCACCGACGCACAGCGGTGGGTAGAACTGCTCGACGAAACCGTCGAAGCTGCAGGTGGCGAACTGCAGCACGCGATCATCCGCAGTCAGGCGCGAATAGGCGGTCGCCAGTTCGCAGAACTCGGCCAGCGCGCCATGGCTGATGGCGACCCCTTTGGGGCGGCCGGTGGAGCCGGAGGTGTAGATCACGTAGGCCAGGTTGCCGGGCTGCAGTGATACCTGCGGCGCATGCTCAGGTTGCTCGCCTTGCGCCTGGTCCAGGCACACGACCTCGATACCCTCGGGCTCAGGCAGATGACCAAGCAGGTTCGACTGGGTCAGCAGCAGGCGCAGGCCGCTGTCGGCAAACACCTGGGCGATGCGTTCGCTGGGCGCTTGCGGGTCCAGCGGCACGTAGGCGCCGCCGGCCTTGAGCACTGCCAGCAGGGCAACCCCCATGTCCAGCGAGCGCTCCAGCGCCACACCGACCAGCACCTCGGGGCCGACACCCGACTGCACCAGGCGCTGGGCCAGGCGATTGCTGCGACGCTCCAGCTCGGCGTAGCTCAGGCTGGCGCCCTGCCCTTCACCAGCCAGCACCAGCGCGACCGCCTCTGGCGTGCGTGCGGCCTGGGCCTGGAAGCGCTGGTGGGCCAGTGCCGATGCCTGGGGCGCGGGTGCACGCAGTGCCCAATCCTGCAACTGGCGGGATTCTGCCGCATCGAGCAATGGCAGCTCACCGATTCGACGTTGCGGGTCGGCGACCACGCTGCGCAGCAGGTTGCGCCAGTGGCCGGCCATGCGCTCGACGGTGGCGGCGTCGAACAGCTCGGTGGCGTAGGTGAAGGCGGCCAACAAACGCTCGCCTTCCTCGCGGGTTTCCAGCATCAGGTCACTGGCAGCGGCATGGCTGCGGGCGCCGGCCACACTCTGTTCGGCGTCCAGATGCGCCAGCTGCAGGCCGCACCCCAAGCGCATGCCCTGGATGTCGGTGACCAGCGGCTGGTGGTTGTACATGACCTGGAACAGCGCGTTGTGGCTCTGGCTGCGGTTGGGCTGCAGCGCCTCCAGCAGCGCATCGAACGGCAGTTCCTGGTGGGCCTGGGCGCCGAGGGCGGTCTGGCGCAGCGCTGCCAGTAGCTGCTCGAAGGTCTGGCGCCCATCCAGCTGGCTGCGTAGCACCTGGGTATTGACGAAGAAGCCGATCAGCCCCTCGACCTCAGCGCGATTGCGGTTGGCAATCAGGCCACCGACGCGGATGTCCGCCTGCCCGCTGTAGCGGTACAACAGGGTCTTGAAAGCTGCCAGCAGCACCACGAACAAGGTCGTGCCCTGGCGCTGGGCCAGCGCCTTGAGGCCGCTGCGCAGCTCGGCGTCAATGGTGAACTCCAGACGCGCACCGGCATGGCTCGGCTGCGCCGGGCGCGGGCGGTCGGTGGGCAATTCCAGTGGCTCATGCGCCTCGCCCAATTGAGCTCGCCAGTAGTCGAGCTGGCGGGCCTGCTCGCCGGCTTCCATCCAGCTGCGCTGCCACAGGGCGTAGTCGCGGTAGTGCACGGTCAGCGCCGGCAATTGCGCCTGGCTTCCCGCGCTGCGGGCATCCAGGCAGCGCATGAACTCTTCGATGAGGATGTTCATCGACCAGCCGTCGGCAATGATGTGATGCATGGTCAGCAGCAGCACATGGTCATCCGCCGCCAGTTGCAGCAGCGTCACCCGCAGCAGCGGGCCCTGCTGCAGGTCGAACGGCTGGCCGGCTTCGCGGGCAACTGCTTCGCGGGTGCGCTGCAGGCGCTGATCTGCATCCAGGGCGGACAGGTCGACATGGCGAACCTGCACCTGCGCACCATCACCGACACGCTGCAACGCCTGACCGTCGACTTCCGCGAAGGTGGTACGCAGGCACTCGTGGCGCTGCACCAGATCGGCAAAGGCCTGGTCCAGCGCCTGGTGGTTCAGGCTGCCGAGCAGGCGCACCGCCCCTGGCAGGTTGTAGGCAGCGCTGCCCGGCTCCAACTGCCAGAGGAACCACATGCGCTGCTGGGCATAGGAGAGCTGGTCACGGCCTGCGATGGCGCTGCAGTCGGGAATGGGGTAACTGCTGAAGTCGACTTGCTCGTCGCGCAGGGCGGCGAAGAAGACACGGCGTTTTTCCAGCGGCAGTTCAATGAAGCGGCGCGCCAGCTTCAGGGATTGATCGAGGGTGCTCATAGGTCGTCCGAACCGGTGATGGGAGCCGCCCTGGGCTCCGCGATACCTGTTGAACGAATGGTTCCGGCTTGCATTTAGGCGCTGTTGCAAAACCGTTGCCCGGCTTTTGCGAGAGCGCGACTCAGCCCGCGCCGTGCCCCTCGGCCATGGCCACGATGACCTTGCGCTTGCCGGTGAAGGTGCTGCGGGCGTGGGCGGCGAGCATGTTGTCGAGCATCAGCACATCGCCTTCCTGCCAGGGGAAGGCGATGGTGCATTCATCCAGCACACCGCGCACTTCGTCGAGGATCGAGCCTTCGATAGGTGAACCGTCGCCGTAATAGACGTTGCGTGGCAGGTCTTCCTCGTCGACGATTTCCAGCAGGCTCTCGCGCACCTCCGGCGGCAGGTTGGACACATGGAACAGGTGCGCCTGGTTGAACCACACATCCTCGCCAGTGTGCGGGTGGCGGGCCACGGCCTGGCAGGTCTGGCGGGTGCGCAGCTCGCCGTCGTCCTTCCACTCGCAGGTGATCGCATGGCGTTGGCAGTAGGCTTGCACCACTGCCGGGTCGTCACTGTTGAACACCTGCTCCCAAGGCACATCCAGGCCATTGCCGAAATTGCGCACATACATCAGCCCATGGCGGTTGAAACGTTGATGAATGCGCGGGTCGATCCGGCGGAACACTTCGCGGCTGTCGGCGATTGGCGTTTCTCCGCCGCTCTCGGCGGCGATCATGCTGTAGAACCAGATCTTCATCGGCCATTCACGGGTGTAGGCCTGTTCGTTGTGCAGCGGGATTTTCTGGTGCGGCGGGTACTCGGTGGAGGTGTACACGCCTTGGGTGACGTTGCTGCGCGGGGTAGAGCCGAACTCGTAGTTCAGCAGCGGGTGACCGAAGCCACCGGCGAAGCTGCGGAAGGCCTCGGCACCCCCGACGTCGAAACCGCGAAAAAGGATGCCACCGGCCTTGAACAAGTGGTGGTCCACCAACGCGCGGATCGGCTCCAGGGCCTCGTTGAGGTCCAGGCCAGCGTGGGGTGCCTCGACCAGCAAAGGCAGGCTGCGCTGGCCAGGCAGCAGAGGCCGGGCCAGCAGTTGCAGTATGGCGCTCATGACCTGCCCCTTACGGCAGCTGGCCGCAGCGGGTTGAGCAGCAATTGATTGGCAACAGGCAGCGCCTGGCTGGCCTTGAAGCAGGTAGCGGCAAGCATCCTTCGACCCTCGATAAAATGACAGCAAGCTCCGGATCGGGCGCGCGCAGCGCACGTCGGCCTTGTGCAAAGGAAACGAGGGGCAGAGGGAAGGATTTAGCGTGGATGGCGTCCCCGGCAGGAATCGAACCTGCACCAGAGTCTTAGGAGGACCCCGTTCTATCCATTAAACTACAGGGACTGAAACCCGCCAGCCATTGTGCTGACTGAATGCAGCAACAGCGGGACGGCGAGCATGTTAACCAGCGCGCCACCGTTTGTCATGCCTGAATCGGGCTTTTTGCACGTAGGGGTTTTCTGAGAGCCGCTCAGGCAATCAACTTTTCCTCACGCAACAGATCGAGCAAAGCCGCAACCGCCGTGGCCAACTCACCCGAATTGTCGAGGTAGTGCAGCGACGGCGCCGCGTCCAGCTGCAGCCGAGCATTGCGCGCCAGGCGCTGGTCGACTTGCGCCGGGGTTTCCCGCCCGCGGGCGAGCAAGCGTTCACGCAGCACCTGCGGTTGCACTTGCAGGCACACCGCCAAAAGATCAGGGTAGCGCGCCTGCGCCTCAGGCAGGTAAGCCCGAGAACCATTGACCAGCACCGAGCGCCCTTGCAGCAGCCACTGATTTACCTGAGCCGGAATACCGTACTCCAGCCCATTAGCCTGCCAGTGCATGGCGAATGCGCCCTCCTCGCGCAGCTGCGCGAAGCGTTCCGCGCTCACGCCATGGGCTGCTTCACCCTTGGCCTCGGCGGAGCGCGTGATGACGCGACGGGCAATTTCCACCCCGGCAGCAGACAATTGCGCGCGAGAAGCCTCGATCAGGGAATCTTTTCCCGAACCGGAGGGTCCTATCAAGAATATCAGGCGGCCTGAGGCTCCATCTCGGGCGCTTGCGTCATGTTGCATAGCCACTATGCTCTATGGAAGGAAACCCGCGCATTCTAGGTGTTTTCTGCGTCCTTTGCTGCGTTTTACAGGTTTTTGACGGCAAAAGGCTGACGGTGCGACGGGCTGGATAATGCAAAACTTTTCAAACCAGTGCTCATTTCTGATAATTGGTACTGGCAAAAAGCCTTTATCCGGCTCACTATTTGTCACAGAATTGACGCCAAGGAAACGGCGACCATGAGGCAAGATGACCTTCCAAATTTTCATGACGGTTGAACATTTTGTCGTCGCCACGGTCGTACTTCCACCCCGTGCGGCCAATTTGAGAACCGCTTCCCCTGAACCAGTAAATCCGGTCAATTTATATGCGCCCAATGAAACAGGCTATTTATTCGAGCCGCACCGCTGACAAGTTCGTCGTCCGCCTGCCAGACGGGATGCGTGAGCGCATTGCCGAGGTAGCGCGCAACCATCACCGCAGCATGAACTCCGAGATCATCGCGCGCCTGGAGCAGAGCCTTATCCAGGAAGGTGCGCTGGGCGACGAGCTGAGCATGCGCCTGGACAGCCCGGAGCTGTCGCTGCACGAGCGCGAGCTCCTGCAACGTTTCCGCCAGCTGTCGCACCGCCAGCAGAATGCGCTGGTGGCCCTCATCGCTCACGATGTGGAAATGGCCGCCGACGCCTCCTGAGGCCGGCAGCAAGCAGACACGAAAAAGCCAGCGTAAGCTGGCTTTTTTCGTTGGGCTGAATGTTCTGCTGTGCCTCAGAGCAGGAACAGTGTGGCCAGGCCCAGGAAGATGAAGAAGCCGCCGCTGTCGGTCACGGCGGTGATCATCACGCTCGAACCCATGGCCGGGTCGCGCCCCAGGCGCGTCAGGGTCATAGGAATCAGCACGCCCATGAAGGCCGCCAGCAACAGGTTCAGTGTCATGGCGGCGGTCATCACCACGCCCAGTGACCAGCTGCCATAGAGCCAGAAAGCCACCGCACCGATCACCCCACCCCAGACCAGGCCATTGAGCAGCCCCACCGCCAGCTCCTTGCGCATCAGCCGGCTGGTATTGCCCGGCGACACCTGGTCCAGTGCCATGGCACGGACGATCATGGTGATGGTCTGGTTGCCCGAGTTGCCGCCAATGCCGGCAACGATGGGCATCAGCGCAGCCAGCGCCACCAGCTTCTCGATCGAACCTTCGAACAGGCCGATCACCCGCGAGGCAACAAAGGCGGTAATCAGGTTGATCGCCAGCCATGCCCAGCGGTTGCGCAGCGAGCGCCAGACCGAGGCGAAGATGTCTTCCTCCTCGCGCAAACCCGCCATGTTGAGGACTTCGCTTTCGCTCTCCTCACGGATCAGGTCGACCATCTCGTCGATGGTCAGACGGCCGATCAGGCGATCGCTCTTGTCCACCACCGGCGCCGAAACCAGGTCATAACGCTCGAAGGCCTGAGCGGCGTCGTAGGCATCTTCCTCAGGGTGGAAAGACACGGGGTCGGTCGCCATGACCTCGGCCACTTTCTTTTCTGGGTCGTTGACCAACAGGCGCTTGATCGGCAGCACGCCCTTGAGAATGCCTTCATAGTCGACCACGAACAGTTTGTCGGTATGGTTGGGCAGCTCTTTCAAACGGCGCAGGTAACGCAGTACCACTTCCAGGCTGACGTCTTCACGGATGGTGACCATCTCGAAGTCCATCAGCGCACCGACCTGCTCCTCGTCGTAGCTCAGTGCCGAGCGCACCCGCTCGCGCTGCTGGGCATCGAGGCTTTCCATCAGCTCGTGAACCACGTCACGCGGCAGCTCTGGCGCCAGGTCGGCCAGCTCGTCGGCGTCCATTTCCTTGGCGGCAGCCAGGATCTCGTGATCGTCCATGTCGGCGATCAGCGATTGACGAACAGAGTCGGAAACTTCGAGGAGGATGTCGCCGTCACGATCCGAGCGCACCAGCTGCCAGACCGTCAGGCGGTCTTGCAGGGGCAAGGCTTCGAGGATGTAGGCGACGTCGGCAGGGTGCAGGTCGTCGAGCTTGCGCTGCAGGTCGACCAGGTTCTGGCGGTGGACGAGGTTTTCCACCAGGTCATTGTGCTGACCTTCCTGACGGTGGGTCAGGTCTTCTACCACACGTTGGCGCTGCAGCAGTTCGACCACCTGGGCCAGGCGATCCTGCAGGCTCTCTTGCGCTTTCTTTACTTCTACTTCAGTCATAGGCGAACTCCACTCCCAGCAGCGGAGCACGCCGGGAGAATCAATCAGTCAGATCTAGCTGTAAGAATCTTGTTAAGGAGTAACTACTGGGTAAGTCCATGGTGGTTTTCCACAAGCCCCGGCGGGGCTGACGGGCGCAATCATACACTGCCTAAGCTGTCAGATCGCTTAAATTTTTGGCCAGAACAATCGTTTGCGAGATAAAGCTGGGACAACGCTCGAAGCCATCAGTGCGACGGCAGGCGCGCAACAAAAAACACATTCACCGGGCAAAAGCCTGTCGGGCTGGTTACTGTGCAGTCTAGTCAGGCATCACTGACAAAGCAGTGAAACAGAAAACAAAAAGCCCGCTCAATTGAGCGGGCTTCTTGATTGTATGGCGGACTCAGCAGGATTCGAACCTGCGACCGCTCGGTTCGTAGCCGAGTACTCTATCCAGCTGAGCTATGAGTCCGTGGT
>NZ_VZII01000066.1 GCF_009391885.1 Pseudomonas sp. MN1F
CGCCCCCTCCGGCAACTTCATATACCGCGCATACCAAGGCCTGCGCGGCGTACGCCGCAGCAGCTCACCAACATCCCGCTCACCACTGAAGGCAATGCGCAACGCCAGCTTCATCGCCTCCACCTCCATCTCCCCCGCCCCGCCCCCGGCATCGGAAATCCCCCCGCAGCCATGGGTCATCGGCCCAAGCCACGGGTCGCCAACCTGCACCCAGCGGCCCGGCGCAAACCACGACACCCCATTGACCTCGCGACGCTGCACCTCCCCCGGGTGGGCGCGCTCGTGAGCGCGAAACCAATCCTCGATGCGGTCGTCGATCCAGCCATGGAAGCGCCAGAACACCGGGTTGACGTGTGACGAGAACGGGTCGCCAAGGAAGTCGTTTTCCTCACGGAACCAGCGCGCCGCATAGTCCGTCTGGTTGCGATCGCCCATCACCGGCGCGCCGTTGGACGGGTCGCGGGTGACGGTCGCCCAGCGCATATGCAGCCAGTCGTGGATGTTCAGCTCCACTTCCGAGCCGAACTGCCCCAGGGTCAGGCGGCTGAGGTAGTCCGGGTCCTGATATTGCGACTCCCAGACCTGGAAATTGCTGAAGAACGTCTCCGCCGCCTTGATGCCATGCAGCCACTGGCTCAGTGCTTCATCATTGGCCGCGACCCAGGCCGGCGGCACCGAGTTACCGTCATGGTTTTCCTGGTAGCGGATGAACCCCAGCCGGTCGTACTCCAGTTGCGGTGACGGCAGCGGCAATTGCGTCCAGTTCGGCAGGTCAGGTTGCAGGCCGCGGGCGTGCCCCAGCATGTGCCGGTGCATGAAGAAGAAGTCCTCACCGGAGCCATTGAGGTGCTTGCGCCGCCCACGTGCGCCGCGCTCGGCGTCACGCGGGCCAGGCTGCCAGCCGGCACCGCGCAGGGCATCGCGCTTGTCGTCGTCGAGGCGGTGCCACTTGTCCCGGGTGGCATGCCACACCTGGTGGAACAGACGGTGCTCGGGGGAGTTCAGCCAGGTCATCAGCGCTGGCGCCAGCGGCGTGACCTGACGGGCCTCGGGGAAAGCGCGCTTGCTGGCGACGAAGTGGTTGTCCGGCTCAGGGCTCAGCAATGGCCGGTCGATGCGGCGGATGCGCCCGGTCAAGGTACCCGCGCCAGCGTTGCCCCAGGACGCCCAAACTTCATCGAGGATCGCCTCCAGTTCATGGCTCGGCGCTGATGCCCCGGCCGGCACCAGGCGCCAGCGGACCTTGCCGGCATCGGCAGCGACCAGCTCGCCGAGCACCCGGTAGCGCGGCTGATCATTGCCGCGCAGGCGGTCCGCCACGTCGATGAAGCCGCGCAGCGAGCGGCCCGTCGGGCCGACATCGAGCAGCATCTGCACGCCCTGTAGCGCCAAGCCGTCCAGGCCGGCCTCGGCACCACTGAAGCGCAGGTCCCAGATGCCGCGCAGCGTGTCGGCGATGCGCACGCCCGTCCCTGCGGCGGCCGTTACCGTGGCTTCGCCGGGGGTCTCGACCTCGTCTTTCTTGAGTTTTTCATCATGGTCGCGCGGCTGGCGCGCATACCACGCTGCCGAACCCGCCGCCCCGGCCACCGCCAGCCCCACCATGAACCCACGCCTGGAAAACCTCATCGCCACATCCGTATCCGTGTCAGCCACGCCTATCGAGCTAGAACGAGACGCCGCCCGGCAAATTTACCGGCAGCACGCCGCTAAATTTCCCGCTGTCGCGCTCGTCCCTCCGTGACAGGCAAGCCCCGTGATCGCGGCTGCCGCAACCGCATCGACCCTGCAACCAACGGGATGGCAATGAACACGACACGCTTGCGCAAGGCCCCCTACCTCGCTGCCCTGGCGCTGATCCTCGCGCTCGCGGGCGCCGCGGCCTGGTACTTCTTCATCTACCTGCCGGCCGGCTACCCGCGCGAGGTGATGAAACATGCCGAAGAACTCCAAGAGCGCATCCTCTCCTTCGACAGCCACATCACCGTGCCGCTGAACTTCGGCACCGAAGGCAAGGAAGCCGACAAGGATGGCAGCGGCCAGTTCGACCTGGTCAAGGCCGGCCGCGGTCGCCTCTCGGGCGCGGCGCTGACGATTTTCGGCTGGCCGGAAATCTGGAATGGCCCGAACGCCCCCCATCGCCCGACCGCCGCCTTCGTCGACGAAGCGCGCCAGCAACAGGAGATGCGCTACAAGATCCTCACCGGCATGGTTCGCGACTACCCCAACCAGGTCGCCATCGCCTATACCCCCGCCGACTTCCGTCGCCTGCACGGCGAAGGCAAGTTCGCGATCTTCCTCAGCATGCTCAATGCCTACCCGCTGGGCCACGACCTCAATGCCCTGGACACCTGGGCCGCACGCGGCATGCGCATGTTCGGCTTCAGCTACGTGGGCAACAACGCCTGGGCCGACTCCTCGCGCCCGCTGCCGTTCCTCAACGACACCCCCGACGCCCTCGGCGGCCTGTCGCCGCTGGGCGAGCAGGCCGTCGGCCGGCTCAACGACCTGGGGGTGATCATCGACGTGTCGCAGATGTCCACCCTGGCCCTGGAAGACGTTGCTCGCCTCAGCCGGGCGCCGATGGTCGCCTCCCACTCGGCACCGCGTGCGCTGGTGGACATCCCGCGCAACCTCAGCGACCACGAGCTGCAGGCAATCAAGCACAGCGGCGGTGTGGTGCAGGTGGTGGGCTTCCCGGCCTACCTCAAGCCCCTGAGCCAGGGCACCGTGGACAAGCTCAATGCCCTGCGCAAGCGCTTCGACCTGCAACCGCTGAACGGCCTGGCCAACGCCCTGATGCCGGGTGACGCGATCATTTCCATCTGGCCCGAGAAGAAGTTCGGCGAGTACGCCAGCGCGCTGTACGCCATCCTCGACGAAGAACCCCGCGCCACGGTCAAGGACATGGTCGACGCCATCGACTACACCGTGCGCAAGATCGGCATCGACCATGTCGGCATCGCCTCCGACTTCAACGACGGTGGCGGCGTCACCGGCTGGATGAATGTTGGCGAGTCGCGCAATGTCACCGCCGAGCTGATCCAGCGCGGTTACTCCGACGCCGACATCGCCAAGCTGTGGGGTGGCAACTTCCTGCGGGTGTGGGAAGAAGTACAGCGCCTGGCCAAACCAGGTGCCAACACCCAGGCGGAGCGCGGCTGATGAACGACCGTCGCAGCTTTCTCAAACAGGCTGGCCTACTTGCCGCGGCACTCCCCCTGACTGGCAGTCTGGCTCAGACCGCACTGGCAGCCACGCCGGTGGCAAAAACCGGCTTGAACAAATGGCAGGCCCTGCGCCAGCAGTTCGACCTGGACCCGGCCTACCTGCACTTCTGCAATTTCCTGCTCGCCTCCCACCCCCGTGTGGTCAGCGAAGCCATTGCCCGCTTCCGCGCGCGGCTGGACCAGAACCCGGGCGAAATGGTCGACTGGGACCGCGAAGAGCTCTGGGGCTATGAAGATGAAGTGCGCGCCTGGGCCGGCCGCTACTTCGGCGTGCAGCCAGGCCAGGTGGCCCTGACCGGCAGCACCACCGAAGGTTTGTCGATGATCTATGGCGGCCTGCAGGTGGCGCCGGGCAAGGAGATCCTGGTCAGTGCCCACGAGCACTACTCCACCAATACCCGCCTGGCCTACCGCGAGCGGCTGATGGGCACCCAGGTGCGCCGCGTGACGTTGTTCAAGGAGCCGCAACTGGCCTCGGTGGACGAAATGCTCGGCAATATCCGTCAGGCGATACGCCCTGAAACCCGAGTGCTCGGCATGACCTGGGTGCAGTCCGGCAGCGGCGTCAAGCTGCCGATCCGTGAAGTCGGCGAACTGGTGAAAACACTCAACCAGGGCCGTGACGAGCAGGACCAGATCATCTACGTGGTCGACGGCGTGCACGGCTTCGGTATCGAGGATGTGAACTTTGCCGACTTCAACTGCGACTACTTCATCGCCGGCACCCACAAATGGCTGTTCGGCCCACGCGGAACCGGCGTGATCATCGCCCGCGAAGCCAAGCCCCTGCCCTATCTGGTGCCCAGCCTGCCGACCTTCACCAAGGGTGAGAACTTCGGCACCTTGATGACTCCGGGTGGCTACCACGCCTTCGACCATCGCCTGGCCCTGGGCAAGGCATTCGAACTGCACCTGCAACTGGGCAAGGCCGATGTCCAGGCCCGCGTGCACCAGCTCAACGACTACCTCAAGCAGCGCCTCGCCGAGCACCCCAAGGTGCGGCTGGTGACGCCGCGCAGCAGCCAGCTCTCCGCCGGCTTCACCTTCTTCCGCGTCGAAGGCCGCGACTGCGACACCGTCGCCCGCCACCTGATGGCCAACAAGGTGATCAGCGATGCCGTCGACCGTGACGTCGGCCCGGTGGTGCGCCTGGCCCCGAGCCTGCTCAACGACGAAGCCGAGATCGACCGGGTGATGGCCATTCTCGCCCCGCAACTCGCCTGACCTTTTGCCTTTCAAGAGAACCGCCATGCACATGTTCAAGCCCCTGGCCCTGGTGGCCGCCCTGCTCGCCAGCGCCCCGGCCTTTGCCGCCGACGCACACACACCCGGCAAAACGTTCAAGGACTGCAAGGATTGCCCGCAGATGGTCGTGCTGCCCGCCGGCAGCTTCACCATGGGCGTGCCCGACGACGAAGTCGGCCGCCAGCCGGACGAAGGCCCGATGCACACCGTGACCTTCGCCAAACCCTTCGCCATCAGCCAGTTCCAGGTGCAGGCCAAACAGTTGCAGGCCTGGCAGCGCGACGCCAAGGTCACCCTCCCCGACGGCGACGACCGCCCAGGCCGCCGCTGCAGCAACGGCAAGCCCAGCTACCCGCAAGGCCCCGAGCAACCGGCAGTATGCATCAGCTATGACGAGGTGAAGGCCTACGTCGCCTGGCTGTCGAAGAAGACCGGCAAGCACTACCGCATGCTCAGCGAAGCCGAGCGCGAATATGGCGCTCGCGCAGGCTCCAGTGGCCCGTTCCCGTTCCCCTTCGATGAAGGCAAGGAATACAGCATCGCCCAGCACGCCAACACCTACGGCGCCGCCGACGGCTACAACTACACCTCGCCCGCCGGCAGCTTCCCGGCCAACGCCTTCGGCCTGTACGACATGCACGGCAACGTCTACGAATGGGTCGCCGACTGCCGACACGACAGCTATGTCGGCGCCCCCACCGATGGCAGCGCGTGGATGGAAGCAAGCTGCGAATACAACCACATCCGCGGCAACGACTACAGCGAAGCCCCGGTGTTCTCCCGCTCCGGCAACCGCAACTACCGCGAACCTTATGTGCGCGGGGACTGGCTGGGCTTCCGGGTAGCCCGCGAGCTCTGATCGCCCCCCTCTGCGCGCTACCTGACTGGCCCAGGCGCACGGCCCGGGCCGGCTAAATCACAGCCCCCCTCACACGTCTTTTCACTGGGCAACCCGCCCACACGGTGCTCGCCGCGCGCAGCGCCAGAACCGCATCCGCGTACCCACCAGGAACTCACCATGAACCGATCGACCCCTGGCGCACTCCGCGAACTCCTCGGCCTGCTCAAGCCTTACCGACTGATCGTCGCCCTGGCCGTCGTGCTGGGGATCGTCGGCGGCCTGTGCATCACCTTGCTGCTCGCCAACATCAACAACCTGCTGCATGCCCCCGGCGCCATCACCTGGGGCGTGGTGCTGGCGTTCGCCGGTATTTGCCTGCTTGCCCTGTGCGCCTCCATCGCCTCGGACATCGGCACCAATTATGTCGGCCAGCATGTGATCGCCAGGCTGCGCCGCGACCTCGGTGAAAAGGTGCTCAGCGCCCCCATCGAGCAGATCGAGCGCTACCGCAGCCACCGCCTGATCCCGGTGCTGACCCACGACGTCGACACCATCAGCGACTTCGCCTTCGCCTTTGCGCCGCTGGCGATTTCCCTGTCGGTGACCCTGGGTTGCCTCGGCTACCTGGCCCAGTTGTCGTGGCCGATGTTCCTGATCACCGCCTGCGCCATCCTGATCGGCACCGCCGTGCAGTACATCGCCCGCGTGCGCGGCATCCGCGGCTTCCATGCCGCCCGCGAGGCGGAAGACGAAATGCAGCGGCACTACAGCGGCGTCGCGTCCGGGGCCAAGGAGCTGCGCATCAGCCGCCCGCGTCGCCAGCGCATGTTCGACGAGCGCATCAGCCGCACCGCCAATTTCATCCGCGACACCCATATCCGCTCGATCAACATCTTCGTGGTTGCCAAGAGCCTCGGCTCGATGCTGTTCTTCGTGGTCATCGGCCTGGTGCTGGCCCTGCAACAGGCCGAACTGATCACCGACCCCAAGGTCACCAGCGGCTTCGTACTGGTGCTGCTGTTCATGAAAGGGCCGCTGGAACACCTGGTCTCGACCCTGCCCATCGTCAGCCGCGCACAAATCGCCTTCCGCCGCATTGCCGAGCTGTCGACCCAGTTCTCGTCGCCCGAGCCGCACCTGCTGCTCGACGCCCCTGAAGTCCCTGACCGGCAGATTCGCAGCCTCGAACTGCGCAATGTGCGCTTCGCGTTCCCGCCGGTGGACGGTGCCGCGCCGTTTGCCCTGGGGCCGATCAACCTGCGCGTCGAGCAGGGTGACATCCTGTTCATCGTCGGCGAGAACGGCTGCGGCAAGACCACGCTGATCAAGTTGCTGCTGGGCCTGTACGCCCCCCATGAAGGCGAGATCGTGCTCGACGGCGAACCTGTCACCGCCAGCAACCGCGACGACTACCGCCAGCTGTTCACCACGGTGTTCGCCGACTACTACCTGTTCGATGACCTGCTGCAGGACGGCCAGGCCTTGCCCGAGGACGCCGGCAAGTACCTGCAACGGCTGGAGATCGCCCACAAGGTGCAGATCCGCGATGGCGCCTTCACCACCACCGACCTGTCCACCGGCCAGCGCAAGCGCCTGGCGCTGGTCAACGCCTGGCTGGAGAAACGCCCGGTGCTGGTGTTCGACGAATGGGCCGCCGACCAGGACCCGACCTTCCGGCGCATTTTCTACACCGAACTGCTGCCGGAACTGAAGCGCCTGGGCAAGACCATCATCGTCATCAGCCACGACGACCGCTATTTCGACGTGGCCGACCACCTGCTGCGTCTGCGCGACGGCAAACGGGTGGAAGAACCAATCACAGCATTTTCACATTGATTTTTCCGGTTCTGGGGAGCCGGCACGTTACATAAATGCAAATAAAACTCATAAGTAATCTATCTGCTAACACTGAGTATCCGCATGACCATTACCACGCTTTCGCCGCTCGCCCGGGCGGTTCGCAGGAAAACCCTGGCCATCCTCCCTCCGTCGCTGCTGGCCTGTGCGCTGGCAGCCTCCATGGCAGCGCACGCCGAGCCGGTCGCGCTGGATATTCCTTCGCAAGGGCTGGTGGGGGCACTCAACACCCTGGCCAAGCAGGCCAATCTGCAGTTGCTGTATAGCCCGGACGCGGTGCACAACACGCCGGCGCCTGCGGTCAAGGGCAACATGGAGCCAGAACAGGCCCTGCGCCTGCTGCTGCGCGACAGCGGCCTGACCTACCAGCTCGATGGCCACACCATCACCCTGAGCGGGCCGGCTGATGCTTCCGCCCTGAACCTGGACCCGGTGAACATCTCCGGGCGCCAGTTCGATGCCACCACCGAGGACTCGGGGAGCTACACGTCCAACGCGGTGACCATCGGCAAGGGCACCCACCGCCTCAAGGACATCCCGCAGTCGGTCAGCGTGGTCACCCGCAAGGCGATGGACGACCAGCGCCTCGACACCCTCGACCAGGTGCTGGAAAAGACCACCGGCATCACCACCTACCAGAGCCCGTCCGGCGGCAAGTACATCTACTCGCGCGGCTTCGAGGTGGAGACCATCCAGTACGACGGCGTGCCGCTGGACCGCCGCTACTACGGCATCGGCAGCAGCTTCACCTCCGACACCCTGCTGTACGACCGCGTCGAGATCCTGCGCGGTGCCAACGGCCTGCTGCAAGGCAGCGGCAACCCCGGTGCGGCCATCAACCTGGTGCGCAAACGCCCGAAGGCCGAACCGTCCCTGTCCATCACCGCCAGCGCCGGCTCGTGGGACACCTATCGCCAGACCATCGACGCCAGCGGCCCGCTGACCGCCGATGGCCGGCTACGCGGGCGCCTGGTCGCCGGCCATGAGGACCGTGATTACTTCTACGACACGGCAGAAAGCCGCAAGAACGTGCTGTACGGGATTCTCGAGTACGACCTCAACGATTCCACCACGGTCGCCGCCGGCGCCAGTGTCGAAGACCTGCACTCGACGCCCTACTTCGGCGGCCTGCCGCGCAACAAGGACGGCAGTGCGGTGAACGTCAGCCGCTCCACCTTCACCGGTGCCGACTGGAACAAGTGGAACAACAAGCAGACTACCTACTTCGCCGATATCACCCACGATTTCAACGAAGACTGGCGCCTGAAAGCCTCCGGCAGCTACATCCGCGAGACCAACGACATTTTCTACAGCTTCGGCCGTGGCGCCGTCGACCCGGCCACCGGTAGCGGCATGCAGTCGCGGGCCTATCTGTATGATTTCGAGAACATCAACCAGGGCGCCGACATCAACCTGACTGGCAAATGGCGCGCTTTCGGCCTGGAGCACGAGGTAGTGGTGGGTGCCAACGCCAGCGACCTGCGCACCGACGACCTACAAGGCGGCCTGCTCAACCTCGGCCCGATGAACATCTACGACCCGGTCTCGCCGCGCGAACCCACCCTGGATGAAATGCTCAGCACCACCTATGCCGGTGTTTCCAAGGCCAAGATTCGCCAGAATGGCGTGTACGGCGTGATGCGCTACAAGCTGATCGACCCGCTGACCCTGGTGCTCGGCGCAAGGGTCAGCAACTACAAGTACGACTATGAACTGACGCGCTTCACCACCACATCGCCAGACCCTTCACATGCGAAGGAAACCGGCGAAGTCACTCCGTACGGCGGCCTGATCTACGCACTGAATGATCAATGGTCGGCCTACGTCAGCTACGCCGACATCTTCAAGCCGCAGACCGAACTGACCGAAGACCTGGCTCCACTCAAGCCGATCGAGGGCTCCAACTACGAGATCGGCCTGAAAGGCGAGCTGATGGATGGCCGGGTCAACACCAGCTTCGCGGTGTTCCGCGTGGACCAGAAGAACCGCGCCCAGTACGACTACTCGTCGGTATGCGGGCAGGACGGTGAAACCAACTGCTACGTGGCTGGTGGCAAGGTACGCGCCGAAGGCTTCGATGCGGAAATCAGCGGCGAAGTGCTGGCCGGCCTGCAATTGTTTGCCGGCTACACCTACACCTCGACGAAGTTTCTCAACGACCCGGGTGATGGCAGCTCGTCTTCCGGCGCTACCTTCAACAGCTACACGCCACGCCACCTGCTGCGCTTCTGGGGTGACTACAACCTGCCTGGCGAGCTGAACCAGTGGACCGTCGGTGCCGGCGCCAACATCCAGAGCAAGAACCACAACACCAACCAGGGCGGCACCAACGGCATCGACAAGATCGAGCAGGCTGGGTATGCCATCTGGAACGCACGCGTGGCTTACCAGATCAACCAGAACTTCAGCGTCGCCCTCAACGGCAACAACCTGTTCGACAAGAAGTACTACTCTTCCATCGGTTGGCTGAACGCGAGCAATGTGTATGGCGAACCGCGCAACTACACCGTCACGCTCAAAGCCGATTTCTGAAGCTGACGGTATGAGAATGCCCCCTGGCGTGATGCGCCTGGGGGCTTTTTTCATGCGGTTGTGACATACGAACCACCGTCACGATCATGGAGACCCAGCGAATCGCCTTAGACAGCATCTAATCAACTGAAAATGATGAAAAACAAAACGATAATTTATTATCCTCAAGATCGCTCAATTGATAACGCATTCTGTCAAAGCCGGAATCCAGCTTATCCACGCTCAGATGCATCAACTGAGTCAATCCGCCGCCAAAATCACGGCACGCGAATTGGGCTATGTCAAGGAATTTGATACGCAAGACATCAACCCCTACCTCTTCAGAGGACGAAATCGACAGAGACAAGTCATAAGTCATTCCTTCCCCACTCAACTGAATACTGATTGCATGCAAGCAATTATGAGCGGCAAGCAACTCATTCAACTCCGAAATACTAGTCATTGTTTATTCTCGTCTCTTTGCCCTTGGGGCCATAGCCAGGACCATATTCGTAAGTATGCGTATGCGGATCGGAATGATATTCCGCTGGCTTTACTATTGGCTGACCTCGAGAGCATAACCTACGATAGGAAACTCTCCTGCATGAGCACCATTTAACAGTTTTTGAGGATCCACAGCGTCCGGGAATAAAATTATTGTGCCTCAGCACATGCTTGCCTTGTTGCCCAGCATGAATGTTGCTGGCTATGTTGTCCAGCAAGGCACTCTTGGCTTTAGCACTCCCCAAATACTCTACAGCCTTCTGAACCTGCGCAAGCCCTTCGCGCTCTGGCACACCTGCAGGCCTTGAACCTCCCTGCTTG
>NZ_VZII01000067.1 GCF_009391885.1 Pseudomonas sp. MN1F
AGACCGGCAAGATCGTTGCGCCACAGCTGTACATCGCCGTCGGTATCTCCGGCGCGATCCAGCACCTGGCCGGCATGAAGGACTCCAAGGTGATCGTGGCGATCAACAAGGATGAAGAAGCGCCGATCTTCCAGGTGGCCGACTACGGCCTGGTCGCCGACTTGTTCGAAGCGGTCCCCGAGCTGGAACAACTGGCCTGATCCACGGGTGCAAAAGCCCGGCCCTCAAACGAGGGCCGGGCTTTTGCATTGCGTCCTGCACCGCTCAGCGAACCCCGGGGAACCCCTGGAAGCTCGGCAGAATACTCATGCAACCCGGAATCTGCCGACACGCCCTGGCCCCGGCAGACTCGGGCGCAGCCGAGGCCAGCAACGTCAGGCCGATGATCAACACCACCGACAGCGGCACGCAATAGGCCAGCAAGCGCTGTATCTTCATGACCACCCTCTCGATCTGCCGCCCTGCCAGGCTGGCTGGCAGGGCGCAAGCACTCAGCGTTCATCCACCGTGATGATCTCGCGCCGCTCGGCCATGCTCGCCGGCACCTGGTCTTCGTCGGTGAAGAACTGCTGGTACCACTCGCGCAGCTGGTACACCGGGCCATCGTTCTCGGCCAGCACTGGCTTGTCGATGCGCACCTTGTGCTTCCAGATGTCCACGTCCTGGTAGAACGACTCGCGGTTGCTCTTGACGTAGGCCTTGGCGATTTCGCCGTTCTGCTCGTCAGTCAGGCCCGGCACGCGCTTGACCATGCAACCGAAGCGCAGCACGAAGCTGTCCGGGGTCACCGGCACGTGGCTGTTGAGCAGGATCGCGTGCACCCGCACCTCGCCGAACATCGAACTGAGCTCGGTGAAGTGGGTGGCCGGCCCGTAGTACGCCGACGGCGCAATCAGGTCACCGCCCAGGCGCTCCGAGTCGCCATGGAAGATCTGCCGGCCGATGTGCCCTTCGAACTCGTTGGCGAAATACTTGGTCGGGGTGCCATGCACCGGCCCGAAATGCTGGGCGTCGACCAGGTTGTCGACCAGCTCGCGCGGGTTGGTCTCGATCAGCATGGTGTCGATGTTCCAGTCGTGGATCCACTCGGGGTCGTCCATCTCCGGCAGGTGCGGAATGACCACGCCCGCCTTCGGCGGGCGCCCTTCTGGGTTGTTCCAGACGAACAGCAGGTTGTTTTCCTCGCAGCTCAGCCAGCTGCGGGTCTTGGCCTTGGGCGGTATGCGCTTGCAGTAAGGGATTTCCACGCACTTGCCGCTGGTGTCGTACTTCCAGTGGTGGAACGGGCAGACCACGGTGTCGTTCTCGATGGTGCCCTGGGACAGGTCGGCGCCCATGTGCGGGCAGTACGCGTCGAGAATGCTGATGGCGCCGGCACTGTTGGCGAACGCCACCAGGCGCGTGCCGAACACGTTGAGGGTGTGCAGCTGGCCATCACGGTAGTCGTCGGCCACGCCCAGGCAATGCCAGCCCCGGGCGTAGCGGTGGGTGCGCTGGGCGCTGTCGATGGAGAGTTCGGCGAGTTTGGTCATGTTGTTGTTATTCCTGTAGGGGGTACGCCAATCACCGGCAATACCCCTGCGGTGCCGGGGGGATTACCTGGCAGCTATCTTTGAGCAGCCGTGACGGGCCCTCATCCTTCAATCGGACTAGGCCGGTACTCATTGGCCAAAGCGCCGCGCTGCCTCCGGGCCGAAGTCACGCGGGCTGAAGCCTGGGCGGTTGAGCAGGTAGCCGGTGCGCTGCTGGTTGATCAGGTTGAACGCCAGGTAGCTGCCGGCATTGAGGTCGTGGTACAGGCCCACGCCTGCCTGCGGCCGTTGCGACTCGTAGGCATAGAAGTAGTTGACCATCGAAGTCCGCCACAGCTCGCCACGGTTGTCGTAGTTGTCGGCCAGCATCGGGAACCAGGTGTCCTCGTCGATGTACAGCTTGCGCTTGCCATACAAGTGGCGATAACCCGGCTTCAGCGTGCCTTCCAGTTCCCACACCCGGTGGCGCTCGTAGCGCATGGCCTGCGGGCTGATGTGCCCGGGTGTGAGCAGGTCGGCGTACTTGAGGGCCGGCGCATGCAGGCGGTAGGCGTTGTAGGGGATGAACATTTCCCGTTTGCCGACGATCTTCCAGTCGTAGCGCTGGCCCGAGCCGTTGAACAGGCGTACCTCGTCCACGGTGATCGAGCCACCACTGCCGGGGAACGACATGTCGAAGCCATACCCGGGCGACTGCCGCACCCGCCGCGTGCCCGGGTCGTAACGCCAGGCCTGGCGTGGTTCGGTCTTGTCGTTCCAGAACTCGGTGCCGGTGTTGATCTCGCCCTTGTCGCGTTGCGGCAACAGGGTTTCGTTGAGGTAGAACGACGAGTTGCCCAGCGTGTCACCGACCTTGCCCGGCTCCAGCGCCGGCGCCAGGTTGCGCGAATGCACGCGGCCCCAGTTGATGTTGCCGTCCTTGAGCACGTAGGCGTTGTCGGAGGTGTATTCCTCGGTCCAGGCCCGCAGGGTGAAGGTCGAGGCATTCTTCAGCAGCTCCAGGCCGCTGCGCGGTACCGGGAATGGCGTGCCGCCGGTCTTGCCGACCACGCCTTCGCCATCGTCCACCAGTTTGGCCAGCTTGGCGTTCTCGCGGGTCGCCTGGCACACCGCATCGTCGAAGCGGAAATCCCGGTGGCTGGGATAAACCGGCATCTTGAAGGTGGCCGGGTACAACTTGAACAGTGCCTTCTGCCCATCGGACAGGGCGTCGGCGTATTGCCCCAGGTTGTCGGCAGTGATCACGAACAAGGGCTTTTCATCAGGGTACGGGTCGACCGGGTGCTGGCCGGTGCCCTTGAACGCAACGTGCGGCGGCACGCCCAGCCACTTGCCGGAGAATGGCGGGATGCTGCCGTCGGCATTGCCGCTGGGGTCGGCGCCGACACAGGTCAGGTCCTTGCCCAGGCGCTCGACATCCTCGGGCGCGGCCAGCGCCACACCCGGCGCCGCAGCCATCAGCAGCAGGCTCAGGGCCAGGCCGTGGCGCGCCAGAATACTCTCGGTCATTGTTGTTCTCCTTGGTTACCGATAGCGGTGGCCCAGTATCGGCAGGCCCTCGCGGCAGCAGCATCGTCCGCTCGGACTAACGCATCTGCGCCGCCAGGCTGCCGGGCTCGCCCAGCGCGACCACGCTGTTGAGCATGATCCGCACCAGCTCGGTCTGGCGCCGTACCCCGGTCTTGGAGAAGATCGAGCGCAGGTGCGCGCGCGCCGTGTTGCGGCGGATGTTGAGCCGCTCGGAAGCCTCTTCCAGAGACAAGCCGTTGGCCAGCTCCAGGGCCAGGCCGGTTTCTGCCGGGGTGAGGTTGTACAACTGCGCGGTCACCGTGTTGCTGGCCAGCGACTTGCCCACCGCGTCGCGCACGTACACCACCACGGTCGGCTTGCCCTTGCCCTCGACCAGCTCCTGGGACGGCACCAGCTCCACCACCACCCCCAGGTTGACCTGCCCGGAGGGGCGCGACACCGACAGCGCCTCGGCGCCCTGGGCGGCCAGGTTGCCCTGCCGGCTGCGCTGGAAGGCGCTGCGCACCAGCCGGCCCAGCTCGCGGTTGTCGCTCGGGTAGGTGGCCTCCAGGCGCCCGCCCACCAGCTTCAGCCCGTCGTTGCTGTCGAGGATCTCGCGGGCCACCGGGTTCAGTTGCAGCACACTACCGGTCTCGTCGAGCATGATGGTGGCGACGGCCAGGCGGTTGATGGTTTGCGAGTACAGCGTGCCCAGCGAGGCGCTGCGGTCCAGCAGTGCATGCATGTGCAGGGCCCGGCGCAGGTGCGGCACCAGCATCGCGCACAGCGCCCGCTCCAGCTCGCCGAAACGCGCCTGCCCACGCGGGCGGTTGATGCGCAGGCGCAGGGTGCCACCGTCGGGCATGCTGATGTCGACGCCAAGCATGTGGAAACAGCCATAGGGTGCGCAATACAGCAGGTAGAACGACGAACAGGCCCATTCGGCATCGCTCATCAGCTCGTCGACGGTGAACACCCGGTCCACCGGCAGCCGGTCGAACAGCGAAGCCTTCTCACAATAGGCGAAATGGTTGACGCCACCCTCCCCCGGTTCCACATCGCCAGCGACCATCATCGGTGACAGCAACGGCTCATCGAGCACCCGCAGGATCAGCGTCACATAGCTGGCCGCAAACAACCCGCGCAGCTGGCGCAAGGCCTCGTTGAGCCGCTGGGTATCGAGCGCCGCATCGTACATGTTGCCGATCAGCCGCTCATACTCGCCGAGCTCGATGCCCAACTGGTCCAACACCTGGGCATTAGACAGCATGGGCAGGCTCCAGATCAGACGCGCGGGCCACCAGCGGCCGGTCGCGGTCGAACCAGGCTGCCAGCGCCGGCAGCAGGAAGATCGCGCCGAATACGTTCACCAGGAACATGAACGCCAGCAGGATGCCCATGTCGGCCTGCAGCTTGAGCGGCGCCAAGGCCCAGGTGCCGACGCCAATCGCCATGGTCAGGGCGGTGAACACTGCCGCCGTGCCGCGCTGGCACATGGCGCGGTAGAAGGCGTTGCGCAGCGGCTGGCCGGCCGCCATTTCATGCTGGATGCGTTCATAGAGGTAGATGCCGTAGTCCACGCCCACCCCGACGCCGAGCGCCATCACCGGCAAGGTGGCGACCTTCAGGCCAATACCCAGCAGCGCCATCAGCGCATTGCACAGGATGGCCACGATGCCCAGCGGCACCACGATGCACAGCACCGCGCGCAGCGAACGGAAGGTCAGCAGGCAGAACAGCCCCACCGAGCAGAACAACGCCGCCAGCATCCACGCCTCGGCATGCTTGACCGCTTCATTGGACGCCGCCATGACCCCGACATTGCCCCCGGCCAGGTGGAAGCTCGCCTGTGGCACCTGGACGCTGGCGATGATGCGCCGCGCCTCGTTGACCACATGGGCCACGGTCGCGCCCTCGTGGTCGTTGAGGAACACCAGCACCTGCATGCGCCGGCAGCCCTCGGTGACCAGCCCGGAGTCCGGGCTATAGGCCATCGAGCCTTGCTGCAGGCCCCGCGAAGAACCGGGGATGGCGGCCCAGCGCGGGTTGCCTTCGTTGTTGCCGGCGATCATCGCCTTACCCAGACCAGCGACGCTCTGCACCGACTGCACCCCCGCAACCTGGCGCATCTGGAAGTCGAAGGCTTCCACTGCACGCATCACCGCCGGGGCCAGGCAGGCTTCGTCACTGCCGTGGGTCTGCACGAACACTGCCAGCACATCCAGGCCGATGGCATAGCTGCCGACGATGCGCTGGTTGTCCTGGTTGTAGCGTGAATCGGCGCGCAGCTCCGGTGCGCCAGGGCCGATGTCGCCCACCGCCAGTTGCCGCGCCTTGAACACACCCGCCCCCAGCAACAGCAGGCTGACCGCGAACACCGCCAGTGCCGGCCGCGGCTGCGCCAGTGCCGACAGGCGCCACCACAGCGGATGCTGGCGCGTCTGCGCCGGCGCCTGGGCACGCCCCGGCGTGGTCGGCAGGTACGACAGCACCAGGGGCAACAGCATCTTGTTGGTGATGATCATCAGCATCACCCCCAGGCAGGCGGTCACGCCCAGCTCGTGGACGATGGGGATGTCGATCAGCATGATCACCGCGAACCCCAGGGCATTCATCAGCAAGGCCAGCGAGCCCGGGATGAAGATCTTGCAAAACGCCGAATGCGCCGCCTGCAGCGCCGTCGCACCGGCCAGCAGGTCCTGCCTCCAGGCGTTGGTCATCTGCACCGCATGGGACACGCCGATGGAGAAGATCAGGAACGGCACCAGCACTGACATCGGGTCGATACCCAGGCCCAGCAACGGCAACAGGCCCAGCAGCCAGACCACCGGCAGCAGCGCCACCAGCAACGCCACAAGGGTCAGGCGCAGCGAGCGCGAGTAGGCCCAGAGCAACGCTGCGGTGATCAGGAAGGCGACGACGAAGAACAGCAGCACCGTGCTCAGGCCTTCCACCACATCGCCCACCAGCTTGGCAAAGCCCACCACGCTGATCTCGATGTCGGCGCTGTCATAGCGCGCACGGATGTCTTCCAGGCGCTTGGCGACCTCCACATACGACACCGGCTGGCCGCTGCGCGGGTCGCTGTCCTGAAGGTCGGCGCGCACCAGCGCCGCCCGCTGGTCGTTGGCCAGCAGGCGGCCGGCCTGGCCGGCACGGGCGGCATTGCTGCGCACCTTCTGCAAGTCCTCGGCAGTGCCGGCGTACTGCGGTGGCACCACCAGGTCGCCGACAAAGCCCTCTTCGGTCACCTCCACATAGCGCACGTTGGGGGTGAACAGCGAGGTCACGCTCGGCCGGCTGACGCCGGGGATGAAGAACACGTCATCGGTGACCTGTTGCAGCACCTTGAGGAATTGCGGGTTGTACAGGTCGCCCTCACCCTTCCAGCGCACGCTCACCAGCAGCCGGTTGGCCCCGGTGAACACCCGGCCGAAGTCGAGAAAATTGCGCATGTAGTCGTGGCGCACCGGGATCTGCTTGTTGAACCCGGGATCGAGGCGTACCTGGGTGGCGTTGTAGCCCAGCGCCAGGGTGACCAGCAGGAACACCCCAAGCCAGGTACGCCTCGCGCCGAGCAAGCGGTCGGCACAACGGCGCACCCAGCGCTCGCTGCGGGCGCCGCTCATGGCCGCGCCTCCTGGCTCAGCGCCACGTCAGGTTGTGCGCCCTGGAACACGCCACGTTCACCGGCTACCAGCAGGTGGCGGCCGCTGAGGCCCACTGCCGACGTCAAGGTACCCACGCCACTGAGCTGGTCGATGCCGAGCAGGTCACCCTCGGCATCCAGGTGAATCAGCCGGCTGCCGCCGCCCACCAGCACCAGCCCGGCCTGCCCCGGCAAGCGCGCGTGGCCGTAGATGGGCTGGCTGCTACCCACCTCAAGCTGCTCCCAGCTGTCGCCGAAGTCGCGGCTGCGAAACACATGGCCCCGCATGCCGTAGGCCAGCCAGGTGCTGGTCGAGAGGCGCACCACCCCGAACAACGAGCCATTGTAGAAGGCCGGCAGCTGCTGCCAGTGCTGGCCGCCATCGCGGGTGCGCAGCACCAGGCCCTGCTCGCCGACCAGCATCTGGTGGCCGTCGGCGCCGCCGTCGAGGCCATTGAAGTGGGCACCATCACCGGGCATCTCGCGCGCGGCCCAGTGCTCACCGGCATCGTCGGAGACCAGGAACTTGCCATAGCTGCCGTAGGCCACCACCTGCTTGCCGTCTGCGCTCCACACGCCCAGCAGCGGCTCGCCGAGGTCGGCGTCGTAGTGTTTTTCCTGCCAGGTCTGGCCGGCATCGGCCGAGCGCAGGATCCAGCCATCGTGGCCGACTGCGACCAGCACCTGCTCGCTCAGGGCGACCACGCCGGTCAGGGTCACCTCGCGCCCGGCGCCGGGCTGGCTGGCTTGCCAGCTGCGGCCACTGTCGCGGCTGGCCAGCAGCGTGCCGCGTTCACCGACGGCGATCAGTCGGTCACCGCTGCTGATCAGCGCATTGACCTGGACCCGGTCGGCCAACACCTCGGTGATTGCCAGGGGCGCGGGTTGACGGGGGGCGAAGGCAAAGAGCACGGCGGCGATGACGATGGCGCTCATGGCATAGCCGGTCAGCTGGCGCGAGGCAGGCTTCATTGGGTGACCCTCTTGGAATTGTGCCTGGATGATCCGGCTGCGGGTGGCTGGGGGGCATCGTCCAAATGGGGTAGCGGGGTTTGCCGTTAAACGTGTTCGCCGCCAGAGGTGCAGCGCCTGGGAAATCGAGCCCGCGCGGGCGGCGCTCGATCTCACAGGCGCTGAAAATCTCAAGCCAGGCTCAAGGCAACTCAAACAACCCCGCCGCCCCCATCCCGCCACCGATACACATCGCCACCACCACAAACCGCACCCCGCGCCGGCGCCCTTCGAGCAACGCATGGCCGACCATGCGCGCACCCGACATGCCAAACGGATGCCCAATGGCAATCGCCCCGCCATTCACATTCAACCGCTCGGGCGGGATCTCCAGCGCATCCCGGCAATGCAGCACCTGGCAGGCAAACGCCTCGTTGATTTCCCACAGGCCAATGTCCGCCACCCCCAGGCCAAAGCGCTTGAGCAACTTGGGCACCGCCAGCACCGGCCCAATGCCCATCTCCTGCGGCGCACAACCGGCCAAGGCGATACCGCGATAGATGCCCAACGGCGTCAACCCTCGCCTGCGCGCCTCGGCACGGCTCATCAGCAGGCTGGCCGACGCACCATCGGAAAACTGCGAGGCATTGCCCGCCGTGACGAACTCGCCGTGGCTCACCCACTTGCCGTCCTTCCACACCGGCTTCAACGCGGCCAGGTCCTCCAGGCGGGTGCCCGGGCGGTTGCATTCGTCACGCTCGACGCGCACCCGCTGATGCCCGGCGGGCTGGCCGTCCTGGTCGAACAGCAGCTTGTCGACCTCCAGCGGCACCAGCTCTTCGTCGAACAACCCGTCACGCTGGGCCGCTGCGGTGCGCAACTGGCTCTGCAGCGAATATTCATCCTGTGCGGCGCGGCTGATGCCGTAACGGCGCGACACGATCTCGGCGGTCTCCAGCATCGGGATATAGGCGTCCGGCATCACCGCCTGCACCGCCTGGGACTGGGCCCGGTAGCTGTTCTTGTGCTTGGTCTGGGTCAGCGACAGCGACTCCACGCCACCGCCGATGGCAATGTTCAGCTCGCCAGTGACGATGCCCTTGGCGGCCATGCCGATGCTGATCAGGCCAGAGGCGCACATGCGGTCCACGGCCATGCCCGGCACGCCGTGGGGCAGCCCGCCGGTATAGGCACACAGGCGGCCGATGTTGTAGCCCTGGGTGCCCTGCTGCACAGCGGCGCCCATGATCACATCGTCGATGGCCGCAGCCTCGACCCCGCTGCGCTCGACCACGGCACGCACCACGTGCCCGCCCAGTACAGGGGCCTCGGTGTCGTTGAACGACCCACGGAACGACTTGGCCAACGCGGTACGTGCGGTGGCAACGATGACAGCTTCATTCTGGTCCATGACGGCTCACTCGGTAACGGGGTTGAAGGTGTAACGGCTGATGGTGTCGATCACGCAGCCCGGGCGGCTTTCGCCTTCGATCTCGACACTGACCCGCACCACCAGCTGCACGCTGTCGGCCAACTGTTCGGCACGCAGGATCTGGCCGTGGCCACGCACCCGCGCACCAACGCGCACCGGCGCCGGGAAGCGCACCCGGTCGCTGCCGTAGTTCACCCCCATGGCCAGGTTGTCGATGGTCAGCAGTTGCGGCAGGAACAGGTTGACCAGCGACTGGGTCAGGTAACCGTGGGCAATGCACGCGCCGAACGGGCCTTGCGCGGCGCGCTGCGGGTCGACATGAATCCACTGGTGGTCGCCCGTGGCTTCGGCAAACAGGTCGATGCGCGGCTGGCTGATGGTCAACCACTCGCTGTGACCCAGGTCGGTGCCCTCGGCGGCAAGCAAGGCCTGGGCACTGTTGAAGACATGATTCATGGGCGCTCCTCAGGCTTGCTGCGAACTGACCGACAACACTTCACCGACCATGTACGACGCGTAGTCACTGGCCAGGAACATCATCACGTTGGCGACTTCCCAGACCTCGGCGGCACGGCCAAAGGCCTCGCGGCTGGCCAGGCTGGCCAGCAACGCTTCGCTGGAAGCCTTCTTGAGGAAGTCGTGCAGGGCAATCGACGGCGACACCGCGTTGATGCGCACGCCATGTTCAGCGGCCTCCAGCGCGCTGCAGCGGGTCAGCGCCATCACCCCGGCCTTGGCCGCGGCATAGTGGGCCTGCTCTTTCTGCGCCCGCCAGCCGAGCACCGAAGCGTTGTTGACGATCGCCCCGGCGCCGCGCCGCTGCATGTGCGGCAGCATCGCCCGGGTCATGCGGAAGGTGCCGGTCAGGGTCACATCCAGCACCCGCGACCACTCCTGGTCGCTCATTTCGACCACGGCCCGCTGGCCGCCGAGCCCGGCGTTGTTGATCAGCACATCGACGCCGCCCAGCAGGCCCTCGGCGCGGTCAACCAGGGCCTGCACATCGGCCTCCACGGTGACGTCGCACAACTGGCCGTAAATGGCCTGCAGGCCGGTTTCTGCCTTCAGGCGCGCCACCGCCTCTTCCAGCCGGCGTGGGTGCACATCGGAAATCATCAGCGCCCGGCAGCCTTCCTCGGCGCTGCGCCGGGCCGCCGAATAACCGATACCGGCACCGGCGGCAGCAGTGATCAGCACCGACTTGCCGGCCAGCAGCTGGTGGCCGGGTACATAAGGGGGAACGTGTTTCATGGGGCTTTCCTCGATTCGATGGTTTGCAGGCGCTGGTCAGCTGCCCCAGACCCGTTGTGCGGCGGGTGCCTGGGCCAGGATCTGCGCCACTGCCGGGCCGATTTCCTCGACCTGCCAGCGCCCGCCCTTGTCCTGGGTGGTGCCGGTGCGCCAGCCATCGGCCAGCGAGATCCGCCCGCCCTGACTTTCGAACACCTGCCCGGTCACCTGGGCCGACTCGACACTGCCCAGCCACACCACCAGCGGCGCGACGTTTTCCGGCGCCCAGGCATCGAAGCTGCCGTCCTCCGGCGCCTTGACCACATCCGGCATCGCGCTTTCGGTCATTGCCGTGCGCGCGGCCGGTGCCAGGGCATTGGCGGTGACCCCGTAGCGCGCCAGCTCGGCCGCCTGCACCAGGGTCAGCGCGGCGATGCCGCCCTTGGCCGCGGCATAGTTGGACTGGCCGATCGAGCCCTGCAAGCCGGCCCCGGAGCTGGTGTTGATGATCCGCCCGGCCACTGGGGTCCCGGCCTTGGCCAGGTCGCGCCAGCGGCGCCCGAGCAAGTTGGCCAGGCAGTAATGGCCCTTGAGGTGCACGCGCATCACCAGGTCCCAGTCGTCCTCTTCCAGGCTGATGAACATGCGGTCACGCAGCACCCCGGCGTTGTTGACCAGCACGTGCACTTCGCCGAACGCCGCCAGCGCGGCGTCGATGATGCGCTGGGCGCTGGCCAGGCTGGTGATGTCGTCGCTATTGCCAATGGCCTGGCCACCGCTGGCACGGATCTCTTCGGCCACCGCCTGGGCCGCCTCGGCACGGATGTCGTTGACCACCACCTGAGCGCCCTGCGCGGCAAATGCCAGTGCGTAGGCGCGCCCCAGACCGCCGCCAGCACCGGTGATGATCACCGTGCGGCCTTCACATATCGCCATGTCTGAATCCTTTTTCCTGGAATGAAGAGCGCAGCTCAAAGGCGCTCGATGATCGTCACGTTGGCCTGGCCGCCGCCCTCGCACATGGTCTGCAAGCCATAGCGGCCACCGCTGCATTCCAGTTCGTTGAGCAGCGTGGTGGCCAGCCGGGCGCCGGTCGCGCCGAGCGGGTGGCCAAGGGCGATGGCACCGCCATTGACGTTGGTGCGCGCCGGGTCGTAGTCGAGCTCCTTGCTCCAGGCCATCACCACCGAGGCGAACGCTTCGTTGATTTCCACCCGGTCGATGTCGGCCATGCGCAGGCCGGTGCGTTGCAAGGCCCTGCGAGTGGCGGCGATGGGCGCGGTGAGGTGCCAGATCGGGTCGTCACCGAGCACCGTCAGGTGGTGGATACGCGCCCTCGGGGTCAGGTCGTAGCGCTTGAGCGCGGCCTCGGAGACCACCAGCAAGGCCGCCGACGCATCACAGGTCTGGCTCGACACCGCTGCCGTGATCGCCGGGAACTGCGGATCGACCGGCTGCAGCTCGGCCATTTTCGCCAGGCTGCTCTGGCGCGGTGTTTCATCCACGTTCAGCCCCTGATAGCCGACGATCTCCCGGGCAAAGCGCCCGCTGGCAATCGCCGCCAGCGCCCGCTGGTGGCTTTGCAGGGCGAACGCCTCCATCTGCTCGCGACTGATCTGCCAATGATCGGCAATGCGCTGCGCGGCATAGAACTGGTTGACCGGTTGCGTGCCGAAACGCGCCCGCCAGCCTTCGCTGCCGCTGAACGGGTCGGCAAAACCCAGCGGCTGCCCGGCGAGCATCGCCGAGGAGATCGGAATGCGGGTCATGGTCTGCACGCCGCCGACCGCCACCACATCCTGGGTGCCGCTCATCACCGCCTGGGCGGCGAAGTGCAGTGCCTGCTGCGACGACCCGCACTGGCGATCGACCGTGGTACCCGGCACCGACAGCGGCAGCCCGGCGGCCAGCCAGCTGGTGCGGGCGATGTCACCGGCCTGGGCGCCAATGGTGTCGACACAGCCAAAGATCACGTCGTCGTAATCCTCGGCCGGGATGGCATTGCGCGCCACCAGGGCCTTGAGCACATGCGCGCCCAGGTCGATGGCGTGCACCTCGGCCAGCGCGCCCTTGCGCTTGCCGGTGGGGCTGCGCAGCGCATCGACGATATAAGCCTGAGCCATGTGCTACTCCTCGAAGGTATGCCCCGGCCCAAGCCGGGTGTTGTCGGCGAACAGGAAGGCACCGACACGGGACTTGTGGAAACCGCGGTCGCCCCAGGACGCATCCAGCGCCCAGGCCCGCTTCATGAACATCTGCAGGTCGACTTCCCAGGTGTACCCCATCGCGCCATGCACCTGGATGCCCTGGCGCGCCGCCAGCCAGCTGGCTGCGCAGCACGCCAGGCGGGCCTGCGAAACCCACACCGAGGCGTTCGCCTCGCCCTGGGCCAGGCCATGGGCGGCGCGGTACAGCACCGGCTTGGCCTGTTCGATCTGGCGCGCCACGTCGGCCAGGTGGTGCTTGACCGCCTGGAAGCTGCCGATCGGCCGGCCGAACTGCTTGCGCTGGGCCACATAGTCCACCGACAGGTCGAGCATGCGCTGGGCCAGGCCGAGCAACTGCCCGGCCACCGACAGCGCACCGCGGTCGAGCATTTGCGCCTGCAGGCGCCGGCCCTGCTCGCCACTGGCCAGCAGGGTTTGCGGCGTCGGGTGCCAGCTCACCTGGCCGAGGCGCCGCGAGGCGTCGATGCTCGGGTTGGCCTGCACATCCACCGCCGCACGCGGCACCAGGTGCAGGTCGTCGCCGGCCGGCAGGATCAGCACCTCGGCCAGCTGGGCATCGCTGACCAGCGGGTTGATGCCGTGGCTGATCGCCAGGCGCACGCTGCCCTCGGCAATGCGCGGCAGCAGCTCGGCCCGCGCCGGGTGGCCGGGGTCGAGGCTGGCCAGCAGGCCGGCGGCCACGTAGGCGGTGTCGGCCAGCGAGTCGGGGATGCCGTAGTAGCCCAGCTCCTGGGTCATCAGCGCCCAGGCCACGTCGTCCATGCCCAGCCCGCCTTCGGCTTCGGGCACCGACAGCGCGGTCAGGCCCTGGGCGGCGATGCGGTTGCGCAGGTCCGGCGAGCGCCCGGCGTCGGTTTCCCAGATTTCCCGGAGCATCTCCGGGGCGGCTTCGGTCATCAGGAAACGGCTGATGGCTTCGCGAAACGACAGCTGGTCATCGGTAAAGGTGAAGTCCATGGCCTGGTCCTTACTTGGGCAGGCCGAGCATGCGCTCGGCAATGATGTTGCGCTGGATCTCGTTGGTGCCGGCGTAGATCGGCCCGGCCTGGGCGAACAGGAAGCCTTCCAGCCAGGCCGTCGCATCCACCGCCGCCGGCGCAGCAGCCAGCAGCTCGCCACGGGCGCCCAGCAGGCGCATGGCGGTTTCGTGCATTTTCAGGTCGAGCTCCGACCAGATGATCTTGTTGATGCTCGACTCGGCACCGATCTGCTCGCCGCGGGCCAGCCGCCCCACCGTGTGGTAGGCCGACAAGGCATAGGCTTCGGCGCCCATCCAGCAGTCGATCACCGCATCGCCCAAGGCCGGGTCGCGCACGGCGCTTTCCGGGTGGGCCTTGAACAGCTCCACCAGCTTGCGCGCGGTGTACTGGAAGCGCGCCGGCGAGCGCAGCAGCAGCCCGCGCTCGAAGCCGGCGGTGGCCATCGCCACATGCCAGCCCTGGCCCTCGGCGCCGATGCGGTTGCTCACCGGCACCCGCACGTCGTCGAAGAACACTTCGGCGAAGGCGTCCTTGCCGTTGAGCGCCTTGATCGGGCGAATGCTGACCCCCGGCGCATCCAGCGGCACCATCAGGAACGACAGGCCATGATGGCGGCTGGAGCCGGGTTCGCTGCGGAACAGGCCGAACAGCCAGTCGGCGAAGATCGCCCGGGTCGACCAGGTCTTCTGGCCATTGAGCACGTAGTGGTCGCCGTCGAGCAGCGCCTTGCTGGTGATCGCCGCCATGTCCGAGCCGGCGTTGGGCTCCGACCAGCCCTGCGCCCACATGTCGATGCTGGCCGCCATGCGCGGCAGGAAGCGGCGCTTCTGCTCGGCCGTGCCGAACTCCATCAGGGTCGGGCCGAGCAGCAGCTGGCCGTTCTGGTTGACCCGCATCGGCGCCCCGGCGCCGTAATACTCTTCCTCGAAGATCAGCCATTCGGTCAGGTCGCAGCCGCGCCCGCCGAGCTCGGCGGGCCACATCACCATCGACCAGCGACTCTCGAACAGCCTGGCCTCCCAGGCGCGGTGTTGCTCGAAGCCCTCGCGGGTGTCGTAGCTGGCCAGCGGCTCGCGTGGCAGGTTGTCAGCGAGCCACGCCCGCACTTCGGCGCGAAAGGCCTGCTGCTTGGGGGTATAGGTCAGTTGCATGGCGTTCCCTCAGAACTTGGCATCGCGTTTTTCGACAAACGCCCGGCGGGTTTCCGCCGAGTCGGGGCTGGTGTAGGCCTGCAAGGTGAAGCCCTGCTCCCAGCGGTACTTGTCTTCCAGGTTGCCGTCCTCGATGCCGTTCAAGGCCTCCTTGGCGATGCGGATCATCCCCGGGCTCTTGGCGGCGATGCGGGCGGCAATCTCCAGCGCTGTTTCCCGCAGCTGCGCCCTGAGCACCACGCGCTCGATGAAGCCGTAGGCCTGGGCCTGGGTGGCGTCGATGCTGTCGCCGGTGAAGAACAGGTAACGCACCTTCTGCACCGGAAACAGCCGCTGCAGGTGGGCGCCGCCGCCCATGGCGCCACGGTCCACTTCCGGCAGGGCAAAACGTGCGCAGTCGGCGGCCACAACGATGTCGGCGGCACCGGTGATGCCGATGCCGCCGCCGAGCACAAAGCCATGCACGGCGACGATCACCGGCACCGGGTTACGGTGCACGGCCTTGAAGGTTTCGTAGTTGCCGGCGTTGACCTCGACGATGCGCTCGGGGTGGGCGTCCAGTTCCTTGATGTCGACACCGGCACAGAAGCCGCGCCCCTCGGCGCGGATGACGATGACGCGCACCTCGGGGTCGGCGCCCAGTGCCGTAATCTGCGTGGCCAGGGCGCGCCATTGCTGGCTGTCGAGGGCGTTGACCGGTGGTTTGTCGATGACCAGCTCGGCAATGCCCTGGTCGATCTGGGTGGTGAAGGCCGGGTTCATGAGCGTTCTCCGCTGTGGGCAAGTCTGTCGTTGGGGGTTGCCGAAGGTTCGGCCGGGCAGCGGGCGAGCAAGGCGTCCAGGCACTGGTTGGCCTCGGCGACGATGCCGTCGATGACCTCGCGGCAGCTCAACAGCTCGTTGATCGCCGCCGCCACCTGGCCACTGGGCAGGATGCCGGCGTCCGGCTCGCCATCGACCATCGAGCGCTGCAGCAGCACCGGCTGGTTGGCGGCCATGACCACCTGCGACAGCGCCGCCGGGTCTTCGCGCAGGGCCCGCACGAACACCGCGCCCATGTGCGCCAGGCTCATGCCGGTCTGCTGCTTCCACTGCCAGGCACTGGCCAGGGCGATGCGCAGGCGACCGAACGGTCCGGCCTGTTCGAGGCGATTGATGAAGCGGTTTTCGATCATGCGGTGGCGCATGCCGTCCACCGCCGTGGTTACCCGTACCTGCTGCGGGTCGTCGACCTTGAGGTAGCGCGCCAGGGTGCTGGCCGGGGTCGGCGATTCGCGGGTCATCAGGAACCGCGTACCCATGGCGATGCCACTGGCACCGGCCGCCAGCACGGCGGCCAGGCCACGCCCGGTGGAATGCCCGCCTGCGGCGATCACTGGCACGCGTACCGCCGCCAGCACCTGCGGCAACAGGATCGAACCGGGCACGCCGCCGGTGTGGCCACCGCCCTCGCCTGCCTGCAGGGTGATCAGGTCGGCGCCCAGCTGTTGCGCCTTGAGCGCATGCTTGAGGGCGCCAACGGTGGGAATGCACAGCACCCCGGCCGCCTTGAAGCGGGCGATGGTCTGCGCATCCGGCCCGCGCCCGTAGCTGACAGCGCGCAGGCGATAACGGATGGCAAGGTCGACGCACTGTGCCGCGTTGTCCTGGAACATGTGGAAATTGAGGCCAAAGTTGCTGCCGCCGGTGGCGTCGATCACCTTGCGGATTTCGCTCTCCAGCGCATTGGCGGCAATCGTCGCCCCGGCCAGGAAGCCGAAGCCGCCGGCCAGGGTGGTGGCGATCACCAGGTTGGCATCGGAGACCCAGCCCATGGCCGTCTGCACCACCGGGTAACGGCAGCCCAGGGCCTCGGTCAGCGCGGTGTTCATCCAGCGGCTCACCGCTCGCCCCCTTCGGCGCGCAGCGCCTGCTTGTTGGCCTGGGCCATGCCTTTGGCATCGAAGCCGCCGAGCTTGTCGCCCGACAGCAGCTCGTTGTGGGCATGGGCGAAGTGGTGCCAGGCGAATGCCGCATCCATGGCCGTGCGCTTGCCTTGCAGGTCTTCGACGTGGTTGATCGCCTGTTTGGTCAGGGCCAGGCCCATGCGTGGCTGGCGGGCGATGCTCGCCGCCAGGGCGTAGGTCACCGCCGGCAACTGGTCGCGTGGCACCACACGGTTGACCATGCCCATCTGGTAGGCGCGTTCGGCGCTCATGCGCTCACCGCAGAACAGAAACTCCTTGGCGATGCGCGGGTTCAGCTCGTAGGGGTGGGCGAAGTACTCCACCCCCGGGATGCCCATGCGCACCACCGGGTCCTGGAAGAACGCATCGTCGCTGGCGACGATCAGGTCGCACACCCACGCCAGCATCAGCCCACCGGCCACGCAGGCGCCATGAACCATGGCGATGGTCGGCTTGGGCAGCTCGCGCCAACGCCGGCACATGCCCAGGTAGACTTCCTGCTCGCGGGCATACAGCTGCTCGCCACCAGGCTTGTTGGTGTGGTCCCACCACAGGTGCGCACGCTCGAACGGCTTGTTGATGTCGCGCCCGGGGGTGCCGATGTCGTGGCCGGCGGAAAAGTGCCGGCCCTCACCGCACAGCACGATAACCTTGACGCTGTCGTCGTCCACCGCCTGGCGCAAGGCCGCGTCCAGGGCGTAGGTCATCTGCGAGTTCTGCGCGTTGTTGAACGCCGGGCGGTTGAGGGTGAGCGTGGCGATACCGTCGGCCACGGCATACAGCACCGGGTCCTGGGTCTCGTACACGGCCGCGTCCTCGCGGCTGACGAATTGGCTGTCGCTGCTGTGCATGCGGGTGTCCTCAGGCGGCGCGGATGCCGGGCGGGTTGCCCTTGATCGCGCTGGCACGCAGGCCATGGGGGTCGAGCCGACGGATCAGCGCCAGTTGCTCGGCAGTGGGATGCACGGTCTCGCGCAGCTGCGCCGCGCGCAGCAACGGGAAGCCGGTCTTGTCCTGCACTTCGTCGAAGCTCACGCCCGGGTGCAGGGTGCGCACCTGCGCGGCGCGGCCAGGGCCGTCGAAGTCCAGGGTGCACAGGTCGGTGATGACCTGGCGGATGTCCATCAGGTCGCGGCGCGCGCCCTCGGGCCAGCGCTCGGCCTTGAAGCCGACACCGCAGACCATGTCCACTTCGCCGCTGACGAACACCCGGGTGCTGTGGTTGGGCACAAAGAACGAGTTGAGGTGGTTGATGCTGTTGCCCGGCAGGCCACGCACGCCGAGCATCGCGGTGCGCGGTTTGTGGTAGTCGCCGACGCAGGACAGGTTGGTCTGGCCCCAGCGGTCGACCTGGGTTGGCCCGATCATGGCGTGGCGGCGGCCGCCCCATACGCATTCGAACACCCGCTCGAAACTCAGGTAGCCGCTGTAGCGTGGCGCCTGCTCGCCACGTGGGCCCAGCGGGATCGGCTCCTCGACCAGGAACGCCTCGCTGTCGGTCATCAGCAGCTCAGGGCTGTGGGTGAGCTTGGCCAGGCTGGCGCCCAGGCGCGGTATCACGCCCAGGCCCGAGGCGATGACCTCGCCATTGCCGCGCCAGGCTTCGGCGGCGGCCACGATCAGCAGTTCGGCAAGGGTGAATTCAGGGGTGGCAGTCATGCTGGAATCCTCAGAACACGGGAAGGGGCAAGGCGCCCATGCGCGCGGCACCGCCGTTGTGCGCTTGATAGGCCTGTTCGCCACCGGCCACGCAGGCCTCGACGTAGCGTTGCCAGCCGCCCTCTTCCTGGGCGCTGGCGACATAGCCCTTGAGGTGCTCCAGGTCCCAGCCGTAGTCCGCCGGGCAGGAGGTCGGATGGGCACCGAGCGGTGCATGCACCACGCCGGTCACCAGGTAGCGCTCGAAGGTGTTGCCGCGGGCCTGCTCGGCGTCGAGCTGCAGGCGCTCTTCCAGGCGCTCGCAGGAGACGAAGCACTGCTTGGCGGCGCGGGCAAACAAGTGGTCGAAATACGGGTCGGGGCCGGTCACCAGGCAGTTGCCCAGGCGGTCGGCGACGTTCACATGCAGGAACGCCACGTCCAGCTCAAGCGCCGGCATGGCCAGCAGCACCTCACCGTCGTCATAGGGCGAGCGGACGGTCTTCAGCGCAGGGTTCAGCCGCGTTACATCGGTGGCCAGGCCACAGCGGGTGGGCAGGAACGGCAGGCGCATGCCGGCAGCGCGCAGGCCCCACTGGAACATGCCCTCGTCGAGTTCCATCAGCTCCAGCTCGCCCGCCTCGCGGGCCTTGCGGTAGTAGGGCTCAAGCGGGATGGCATCGAGGGTGACGAAGCCGAACACCAGCTTGCGCACCTTGCCAGCCGCGCACAGCATGCCGACCTCCGGGCCGCCATAGGCGACCACGGTCAGGTCCTTGACTGGCGAGCGCAGGATCTCCCGGACGATGGCCATCGGCTTGCGCCGCGGGCCCCAGCCACCGAAACCGATGGTCATGCCGTCGCGCAGCTGGGCGACGGCATCGGCACTGGTCATTTGCTTGTTCATGCTCAACTGCTCCTTACTGGCGGCCGACCGAGAAGTCGTGGCCCCAGATACTCACGCGGGTGAACTCGAAGGCCGAGTGCTCGGTCCAGTCGACCTGCAACCCGCCATAGCCGTACTCCAGGTCGAAGCCGGACGGTGTCTTCATGTAGAAACTGGTCATGTGGTCGTTCAGGTGCTGGCCGAGGGTCGCGGACAACTGCCCGCCGTGGGCCTGCAGGCGGTCGTGGGCGCGGCCGACCTCGGTCATCGAGTCCACCTCGACCATCACGTGCACGCAGCCGGACGGCACCGGGTACTCGGCCAGCGCCAGGCTGTGGTGGCGGGCATTGGCGCAGTGCAGGAAGTGGATGCGCACCGGCGGCGCCGACGGGTCGGGGCGAAAGTTGAAGATGTCCGACAGGCCGAAGCCGAGCACGTCCTTGGCAAACGCCAGGGTGGCGTCGAAATCCGGCGCCGGCAGCACGGTGTGGCCAAGGCCCATGTCACCGGTGACGAAACGCGGCACCCCTTGTGGCGAGATGAACGGCTGGCAGTCGGAGCGGTGGCCCCAGCTCAGCTCATGCTGGTTGCCGGACGGGTCCTTGACGGTGACCAGCGCCTGCACGCCGCGCTGCTCGACGGCATCACGGCTACCGACCTGCCAGGCCACACCGCAGCGCTCCAGGTGCTGCAGGGCCTGGTCAAAGGCCTGCTGGCTGGGCAGCTCCCAGCCACTGGCCAGATAGCGCGGCGAATCGCCCTCGACCACCAGCATGCGGTAAGGCCGCTCGTCCATCTTCACGTACAGGCCGCCACCGGGTGCTGCCTGCACCTGCATGCCGAGCACCTGCTCGGCATAGCGTTGCCACTGGCCAAGGTTTTCGATCTGCGCGACGAAGTAGCTCAAACCACGAATGTCGATCATGCCCATGTTCCTCCAGGCTCAAGGGGTTGCCTGGGGAACATTGTGCAAAGCGCCCACGCTGTGCTCATCGTCCGTTGAGACTAAGCGCAACACTCGGTGCAGAGGGCTGCGGGCCTAGTCCGTTTCAATGATTCGCGGTGCTTGGCCCGGCCCTAGATTCGAAGGTGTTGTCTACCTGAATCCAGGGGCTGCGCTGCAGCCCCGCCAGCCTAGAGATGCCCCCTATGGAGTTCGCTTTCACCGAGGAACAGCTGCTGATTCGCGACAGCGCCGAGCGTTTTCTCGCCCAGGCCAGCGATTCACACGCGGTACGCGCAGGCATGAGCCGTGCCGCCGATTACGACCCCGAGCTGTGCCGGCAGATCGGCCAGGAGCTGTACTGGCCGGCGCTGCTGGTGCCCGAGGCCCACGGCGGTATGGGCCTGGGCTTCGTCGAGCTGGCCGTGCTGCTGGAGCAGTGCGGGCGCTTTCTGCTCGGCTCGCCGCTGTTCGCCACCACGTGCCTGGCCACCCCGGCCCTGCTGCTGGCCGACAACCCGGCGCTGCAAGCCCGCTGGCTGCCGGCCATCGCCAGCGGCCAACTGCACGCCACCCTGGCCTGCCCACTGGAGGCTGCGCAGCTGCAAGCTGAAGTGCACCCCCATGGCGACGGCTACCGCCTCGAGGGCTGCCACGCCCAGGTCATCGATGGCGCCCAGGCCGGCCTGTTGCTGATCGCCGCCCGCCGCCCAGGCAGTACGGGCGAACAAGGCATCAGCGTGTTCGCCGTACCGGCCGATACACCAGGCGTAGTACGTACTACATTACATACCCTCGACCAGACTCGGCGCCTGGCTCGCGTCGAGTTGCACCAGGTGGAAGTCAGCGAGGCACAGCGCCTGTGCGCCATCGACCAGGCCTGGCCACTGCTGCAGGCCACCCAGCGTATCGCCGCCATCGGCCTGGCCGCCGAGCAGTTGGGCGGCGCCCAGCAGGCGCTGGACCTGACCCTGGCCTACACCGCCGAGCGCCACCAGTTCGGCCGGCCGGTGGCCAGTTTCCAGGCCATCAAGCACCGCTGCGCCGACATGATGCTGCACATCGAGTGCACCCGTTCGGCGGTCTGGTACGCCGCCTGCGTGGCCCGTGAATACCTGGCCGAAGACGGTGAAAGGACAGTGCGCGGCGAATTGCTCGCCGCTGCGGCCACCGCCAAGGCCCATGCCAGCGAGACGTTCTTCCATTGTGCGGCCGAGTCGATCCAGCTGCACGGCGGGGTCGGCTTCACCTGGGAATACGACCCGCACCTGTACTTCAAACGCGCCAGGGCCAGCGAGCAGCTGCTGGGCAACCCGGCCTGGCATCGTGAGTGCCTGGCCACCGAACTACTGGGAGCACGCACATGAAAATCGGTTTCAGCCAGGCAGACGAAGCGTTCCGCCAGGAGGTCGCCAGCTGGCTGGTGGCGCACCTGCAAGGTGAATATGCGCAACTGCGCTTTCGTGGTGGCCCTGGCGACGAACACAGCTTCCCGGCCGAGCGCAAGGCGTGGGAGCGCGAGCTGGCAAGCGGTGGCTGGGTCGGCGTGGGCTGGCGCGAAGAGGACGGCGGGCGTGGCCTGAGCATCAGCCAGCAGGTGATTTTCCACGAAGAATACGCCCGCGCTGGCGGCCCTGGGCGCATGGGCCATATCGGCGAAGGGCTGGTCGGCCCTACCCTCGCCGCGTTCGGTACGGCCGAGCAACGCCAGCGCCTGCTGCCAGGGATTCTCAAGGGCGAGGCGTTCTGGTGCCAGGGCTATTCCGAGCCTGGCGCCGGCTCGGACCTGGCCAACGTGCAGACCCGCGCCCGCCTCGATGCCAGCGGCGAGCGCTGGCTGATCAGCGGGCAGAAGGTCTGGACCTCGCTGGCCCATGAGGCCGACTGGTGCTTCGTGCTGGCCCGCACCGAGCCCGGCAGCGTCGGCCACCATGGCCTGTCGTTCCTGCTGGTGCCGATGGCCCAGGCAAACATCCGCGTGCAGCCGATCCAGCAACTGACCGGCACCAGCGAGTTCAACGAGGTGTTCTTCGACCAGGCCGAGACCTCGGCGAACAACATCGTTGGCCAGCCTGGCGAAGGCTGGAAGATCGCCATGGCCCTGCTGGGCTTTGAACGCGGCGTGTCGACCCTGGGCCAGCAGATGCAGTTCCACAACGAGCTTGAGGAGGTGCTGCGCATCGCCCGCGCCAACGGCGCCGCCCGCGACCCGCTGCTGCGCCAGCGCCTGGCCCAGGCCTGGTCGGGGCTCAAGGTGCTGCGCTACAACTCGCTGCGCATGCTCTCCGGGCCGCAGGACGGCAGCCTGGCGCGCGAAGCTATGATCTACAAGCTGGCCTGGTCGAACTGGCATGTCGAGCTGGGCAAGCTGGCGATGGATGTGCTGGGGGATGCGGCCGAGGTGCTGGAGAGTGCGCCGTATGGATTGAGCCGGTTGCAGTCGCTGTTCCTGTTTACCCGGTCGGATACGATCTATGGCGGGAGTAACGAGATTCAGCGCAATGTGATTGCCGAACGGGCGCTGGGTATGCCGCGGGAGGTGAAGGGGCGCTGAAACCCTGGGGCTGCTTTGCAGCCCATCGCAGGCAAGCCAGCTCCCACACCGACAGCATCGACTTCAAGTCATGCGCTGTACCTGCGGGAGCTGGCTTGCCTGCGATGGGCCGTAGAGCGGCCCCTGACCAACCCCTACCGAACGCGAATCTTCGGGTCCCCCGCCCCACGCCGCATGCCCTGCAGAAACCCCTCCAGCGGTGCCGGCTCGGCAATCTGCGGCAAGGCATCCTTGTCCGGCCGCTGGGCCCAGAACGCATCCCATGACGGGAACAGCTCGTGGAAGCTCCCGGCATAAGGCTCACGCCCCGGCCAACGCATCTTCAATCCACCAATCGGCGGCTTGTTCAGGTCAGTCGCGTACCAGTAGCACGGCAAGCGCCGGCGGAAGCACCAACGCCCATCGATGCGCTCGTAGTCATCCCAGTACAACATCTGCATGATCACCCACTCCGGCCCGGTCTCATGCTCGTTCTTCGAATACACCACACCCGTGGCGTGATCAGCGTCACTGAACTCGATGATGTGCTGGCCCAGGTGGTGCGAGGTGCCGTGGAACTGCTTGCGCATGGTCTCGTCGAGCCAGGCCTTGAGGTGTGCGCGGCCGAACTTGTCGCGGCCGACCCGCACGTCCTCGGCAAAACAGTTGGCCATGGCGTCCATGTCACGCATGTCCAGGGCCAGTGCGTACTTGCCGGCCAGCTGGCGGATCGCGTCCAGCGACTCCAGGCGGTCGATGCGCTGCAGCAGCGTGGTGCTGCTGTCCATGGCCGTCATTCCAGCACCGTGTACAGGTCCGAGCCGCGCCCGCCGTCCACCGCCAGGCTTGCCCCGGTCACGTACGAGGCCTCGTCGCTGGCCAGGAACAGGATGGCATTGGCCAGCTCCTGCGGCAGGCCGACCCGACGCATCGGGATGACCTTCTCGGTGTTGGCTCGCGCCTTGGCGTCGCTGAGCATGCCCGCGGTCGCCGGGGTGTCGACCACGCCGGGGATGATCACGTTGCAGCGGATGTGGTGCGCCGCGCCTTCACTGGCCGCGGCCCGGCTGAAGTTGATCACCGCCGCCTTGGCGGCGGAATAACCGGCCATCCAGGCGGTGCCGAACAGGCCGCAGATCGAGGCGATGTTGACGATCGAGCCGCCCTTGCCCTTCATCAGCTGCATCGCCGTGCGCGTGCCCCAGAAGGTGCCATCGACGGTGGTGGCGAAGTTGGCGTGCCAGTCGGCAGTGCTCATGCCGTCGATGCCGCCCCAGGTGTAGGCCATGGCGTTGTTGACCAGGATGTCGAGGCCGCCGTGGCGCTGCGCAGTGGCTTGCAGCGCGGCGACGTAGGCCTGTTCGTCACTGACGTCGGCCACCGCCACTTCGGCGCAGCCGCCGCGGGCGAGGATCTGCTCGCGTACCCCTTCCAGCGGCTCGCGGCGCCGCCCACACAGCACCACCAGGGCACCCTCTTCGGCGAAGCGCAGTGCGGTCGCCTCGCCAATGCCGGAGCCTGCCCCGGTGACGAAGGCGATCTTGCCTTGCAGACGTTTGCTCATCAGTTGCGCTCCTGTCAGATAAAGGCCATGCCGCCGTTGACGGCGATGTTCTGCCCGGTGATGAAGCTGGCGTCATCACTGGCCAGGAACACCGCCACCCGGGCGATCTCGTCGGTTTCGCACATGCGCCCCAGCGGCACGTTCTTCAGCAGCGCCTGCATGTGCTCATCGGGAATGCCGGCCATCATCGGCGTGTTGGTCGGGCCCGGTACCAGGGTGTTGACGCGGATGCCCTGCGCTGCCAGTTCACGGGCGATCGAGCGGGTCAGGCCCATCACTGCAGCTTTCGATGCGCAGTAGTGGCTTGGCCCTTCGCCGGTCAGCGCGGCAGTGCTGGACAGGTTGATCAGCACGCCCTGGCGCTTGCCTTTGAGCATCAGCCGGGCGCCTTCGCGGCAGCACAGGAAGGTGCCGCCCAGGTTGACCCCGAGCACCCGCGCCCAGCTGTCGTCCGGCGTGTCGAGGAAGGCATCGAGGGCGCCGACGCCGGCGTTGTTGACGACGATGTCCAGGCCACCGAAATGCGCTTCGACCTGGCCCATGGCATCGGCCACAGACGCTGCATCGGCGACGTTGCAACCCAGCGCCAGCACCTGCTCGCCGAGGTCGGCGAGGCTGGCGGCGAGCGCGGCCTGGTTGAGGTCGACCGCCACCACCTTGGCCCCTTCGGCGACGAAGCGGCGCACGATGGCCTGGCCCATGCCCTGCCCGGCACCGGTGACGAAGGCCACCTTGTTCTGCAGTTTCATAGCGTTCTCCTTGGTTGACGCCTATTGGTGTTCACCATCATTGGGCGCCAGCCGGCGCTGAACATCGTCCGATAGGACTAGCGCCCTGCGCGCGTCGTGGTCCGGATGGACGATGCCGGCCCGCACCGGGCGGCACAGGATCGACCCTCACCCATTCGCGAACTGGAGAACCGGCATGAACCAACCCGTCGACCTGCCCCTGCCCACCGGTCATTACGCCACCCTGCCCAACGGCATGCGCTTGCATTACCTGGACGAAGGCCAAGGCCCGGTGGTGCTGTGGCTGCACGGCAGCGGCCCGGGCGCCAGCGGTTTCAGCAACTTCAAGGGCAACTACCCGCAGCTGGTTGCGGCCGGCTACCGCAACATCGTGCTCGACCTGCCCGGCTTCGGCCGCTCGGACAAACCCGAAGACGTACGCTACGAGCTGGATTACTTCGTCGATTGCGTGGCGGCCTTGCTCGAGCAGCTCGGCATCAGCCGCTGCACCCTGCTCGGCAACTCCCTGGGCGGCGCCATCGCCCTGGGCCTGGCCCTGCGCCAGCCGCAGCGGGTGGAACGTTTGATCCTGCTGGCACCCGGTGGTGTCGAAGAGCGCGAGACCTACTTCCAGATGCCGGGCATCCTGCGCATGGTCGGGCTGTTCAATGCCGGCCCCATCGGCCTTGAGGAAATGCGCAGCATGATGCGCCTGCAGCTGTTCGACGACTCGATCCTGCCCGAAGAGCTGCTGCTGGAGCGGGTGGCGGTGGCGGTGACCCAGCCGAAGAACCTGTTCAGCACCATGCTGGTGCCGAACATGCGCACGCGCCTGGGTGAGATCGAGTGCCCGATCCTCGGGTTCTGGGGCAGCAACGACAACTTCAACCCGGTCAGTGGCGCCCAGTACATCATCGACGGCGCCCGCCAGGCGCGGTTCATCGTGCTCAACCGTTGCGGGCACTGGGTGCAGGTGGAGCACCGCGAGCTGTTCAACCGTAGCTGCCTGGAGTTCCTGCAGCACGGCTGACAAGGCACAGGATCACGCTGTACGTGTGGGAGCCGCGCTTGCCGGCGATGGGCCGCAAAGCGGCCCCACAATTCGAAGGTTGTTGCATAAATTGCCGGGGCCGCTTCGCGGCCCATCGCCGGCAAGCGCGGCTCCCACAGGGATCGCGCAAGACTTTGCTCCCACTCAGCCAGCAGCCCGCTGGCTGTTGAGCTGGGCATCCCCCGGTTGCCCAAGCACACAGGAGGTGCCCCCCGGGGTATACATCATCGCCACACAGCGGTTGCACGCCGTGCAGATCGAGTTGCGGCTCGCGCCACTGGCCAGCTTGTTCACATAATCCGGCTCGGCAATCAGCACCCGGCCCATGGCCACCAGGTCGAAGCCCTCGGCCATCACCTGCTCGATGCTCGCCAGGCTCTTGGCCCCGCCCAGGTACGCCAGCGGCATCTTCACCGCCGCACGCACCTTGCGCGCATGTTCGAGCAGGTACAGCTCGCGAAACTCCACCACCGGGTCCATGCGCCGCTGCAGCTTCATCGCCAGGGCAATCAGCGGGTTCTTCTGCTGCACGCGGTTTTCCTTGGGGAACGACGAGCCGAACATGGTGGTGATCGACTCGGCGTTCATCCCGGCGCTGAGCACCAGCAGGTGGGCGCCCTCCTGCTCCAGCATGCGCGCGATCTGCGCGCCGTCCTCGGCACTGTTGCCGGCGCGCACGCCCTCGGTGATGCTGTACTTGCACACCACGGCCAGGTCCTGGCCAACCGCATCGAGCACCGCCCGCAGTACCCGGCGCGGGAAGCGCAGGCGGTTTTCCAGGCTGCCGCCGTACTGGTCACGACGCTTGTTGTACAGCGGCGAGATGAACTGGCTGAGCAGGTAGCCGTGGCCCATGTGGATCTCCACGGCGTCGAAACCGGCTTCGCGGGCCAGCCGGGCGCCCTGGGCAAAATCGCGCACCACCTGCTGCATGTCGGCTTCGTTCATCGCCTGCTTGAGAAACATGCCGCTCATCATGCCGATCTTGTTGAAGCCGCCACTGGCCGACAACGGCCTGGGCGTGGAGCGCTCGCGGATGAAGGTGAAGCAGCCACCGTGGGTGATCTGCGCGCTGGCCTTGCCGCCTTCGCGGTGCACCGCATCGGTCAGGGCCTTGAAATGCGGCAGGCTGTCGCGTTCCAGGATCAGCTGGTTGGGCAGCGTGCGGCCGTCGCGGCTGACCGCGCAATAGGCCACGGTGGTCAGCGCCACGCCGCCGCTGGCCAGGCCCGCGTGCAGCTTGGCCAGCTGCCGGGACGGCACGCCCTGGGCGCTCATGCCCTCGTTGGTGGCGGCCTTGATGAAGCGGTTTTTCAGGGTCAGCGGGCCAATGCTGAGCGGGCTGAACGGTGATTGATCGGGGTTCGGGTGCATGTCAGGCCTCGTCCTCGGTGGGGTGGACTCAGAAGGTGTATTTGGCGTTGAACGACAGGTAGTCGCGGTCCGCCAGCAGGCGGCCCTGGGCGACGTCCGGGGAACTCAGGTAGGCGACGTAGGTCAGGCCGACCTGGAAGTTGCCCAGGTACTTGAAGTCGCCGCCGACGGTCAGGCGCTTCTCGGCACGGCCCAGGCCCTGGTAGGCGCTGCCGTCGACGTTCTGCTGCCAGACCACCCGGGTGGTCAGGTCCAGGCCGTCGGCGATCGACGGGTAGTCCATGTAGGCGCCCACGCCGAGCAGGGTCGAGCCGCGGGTCTGGGTCTTGGACTGGAAGTCGTCGAAGCGGCCGTCAACCCCCGCACCGCCCCCGCTGATCACCAGGGTGTCGACGCCCTCGATGTACTGGTGCACCACTTCGCCCATGAAGGTGGTCTGCTGGGCCAGCCAGCTCGGGCCGAGGATGTACGAGGCATTGAGGTTGCCTTGCCAGAGCTGCCCGGTGGTCGGTGCGCCGTTGTTCAGGTACACCGAGGCGCCGTTGCGGTAACTCAGGTCGCCGGCGTACTGCACCGAATCGCCGACCTTGGAGCTGAAGCTCACCCCGGTCAGCTCGACGTCTTCGAAGTAGCCCAGGCGGTAGGCCGGCGCTGCCCCGGTGTTGGCGCGCGCACTGATGCGCGAGTTCGACGAGTACTGGGTGTGCCCGGTGAAGTCGAAGTACAGCGAGCCGACCCGCTCGTGATAGCGGTAATGGAACAGCCCCACCTCGGTGTTCTCGGTCACCCGGTAGCGCACGCCCATGCCCCACTGGCCGCCGTCACGGGGCTTGACCTCACCGGCATAGTTGACGCCGGTGAAGGTTTTGTCCGGCAGGCTGTCGATCACCCCGGCATTGAGCCGGAAGAATTCTGCGCCCGGGCCGAAGTAGTCACTGCCAAAGTAATCGCCCACCGGGTTGAGCTGGGTCTTCTCCCACTCGTACTGGTAGAAGCCGACCAGCGCCAGGTCTTCGTTCAGCGACCACGAGGCCGACACCTGGCCCACCGGCAGGTAGGCGTCCTTGGCCTCGGTGCCCGGCACGTTGAACTTGGTCGCGTCCACCGGCGCCTGGCCCTGGCTGATGTTGGCCCAGAACAGGCTCTCGCCCCAGGCCACCAGGTGGCGGCCGGCCTTGAGCGACAAGTACTGGGTGTCGCCGAGCGTGTAGTTGCCATACACGTAGGCATCGAGCAGGCGCGCCTTGCTGCCGCTCAGGCGCCGGGTGTCCTCGACGAAGCCGTCGGCGCGGCCGACCTTGTTCACCGTCTGTGGCGAATCGTTGGCGTTGCGCTCATGGTAGACGTCATCGTAGAAGTGGCTGCCACGCACCACGGCGCCGACGTTGGCATGGCGCAGGCGCAGTTCGCCGAACAGGCTGAGGCGGTTGGTGATCAGCGAACCGCGCTTGAAGTTGCGCGTGCCGTCGTCGTTGTTGATGTCGTTGAGGTACTGGCTGGCCTGCTTGGCGGTACGTATCGACGCCGTGTAGTTGACCGTGAGCGACGAGTCGAGCGTGGTGTCCTCGCCCAGCTCCAGGGTCGGCCCGGCAGTGGCTCCGCCGCTGGCCAGGCCAATGGCCATGGCCAGCCAGCGGCGCCGGGCCGGGCCCGTGTTCAAGGTAGACATGCTGCTCTCCTTGGTTGTTATTGTTTTCGTCCGTTGGCGGAACACTCAGGCCTGTGCCACAGCCACCCTCAAGTCGTTCTTGGCGACCTTGTTCGACGGGTTCAGCGGCAGTGCCGCGAAGAACCGCACCTGGCGCGGCACCTTGTAGTTGGCCATGCGCTCGCGGCTCCAGCCGATCAACGCCTGCTCATCGAGCTGCTGCCCCTCGCGCAGCACCACGCAGGCGCAACCCACCTCGCCCATGCGCGCGTCGGCAATGCCGATCACCGCCACCTGGGCGATGGCCGGGTGGGCCAGCAGTGCGGCCTCGATTTCCGCCGGGTAGCAGTTGAAGCCGCCGACGATGTACATGTCCTTGAGGCGGTCGGTGATGGCCAGGTTGCCCTGTGCGTCCAGGCGCCCGACATCGCCGGTGTGCAACCAGCCCTCGGCGTCGATCGCCTCGGCGGTGGCGGCCGGGTCCTGGAAATAGCCCTGCATGACATGGAAGCCGCGCAGGCAGATTTCCCCGGTTTCACCCTGGGCCACGGCGCGGTTGGCGGCATCGCGGATGCTCACTTCGGTGCCCGGCAACGGCCGCCCGCTGGTGCCGGCAATCACCGCGGCCGGCGCCTGCGGGTCGCACAGGGTGGCCAGGCCACCGCATTCGGTCAGGCCATAGGCGGTGGTCACCACGCTGAAGCCCAGCTCGCTGCGCATGCGCTCGATCAGGCTCGGCGGGATGCTCGCCGAACCGGTCACGGCAATGCGCAGGCTGGACAGGTCGGTTTCGGCCAGGCGCGGGTGGGCCAGTAGCGACAGGTACAGGGTCGGCGCGCCGGGCAGCACGCTGATGCGCTCGCGGGCAATGCGCTGGAACACCGTCTCGGCATCGAACACCGCGTGCGGCAGGATGGTCGCGCCAGCGATCAGGCAGGTCAGCCAGCCGGCCTTGTAGCCAAAGGCATGGAAGAACGGGTTGACGATCAGGTAGCGGTCACCCGGCACCAGGCCCAGCACCCGCACGTACTCGGCAAAGGCCCGCAGGTTCTGGCCATGGGCGCTCATCACGCCCTTGGGCTTGCCGGTGGTGCCCGAAGTGAACAGCAGGTCGCAGATGGACTCTGGCTGAATGCTCAGGGCCCGGCGCCTGGCGGTCAGTGGCTCGATGGTCGCCGCACCGAGCAGAAAGCGCTCATGGCTCAGGTCGTGGGCGGCAGCAGCCTGGTCGCAGGCGAAGATCACCTGGTGCTCCAGGGTCGCCGGGCGATGGGGCGCGAGCAGCGCCGGGTAGTCGACGTCGAGGAAGCGCTGTTGCACGAACAGCACCCGGCAGCCACTGCGGGCCAGCACATCGGCGGCCTCGGCGCCTTTCATGCGGGTGTTGACCGGCACCAGCACCGCGCCGGCGCAGTGGATGCCCAACGCAGCAAGGATCCACTCGCGGCTGTTGGGCGCCCACAGGCCGACCCGGTCGCCCGGCTGGATGCCCAGTGCCATCAGCCCGCGGGTCACCTGCAGCACCTGCTCCGGCAGGTCGGCGTAGTCCAGGCATTGGCCGTGCTCTTCGATGGCAACATGCCCGGCAAAGCGCTGCGCGCTGTCGAACAGCAGGCGGGCGATGGTAGCCGGCGCAGCGGCCGGCGCTTGGGAGGTAGCGAAGTTCGGGTTCATGCAAGGCTCACTCATCGGCATCACTCGGGAAAGCGGATACGCAGCAGCGGGCTGGTGGGCACGGCCTGGCAGGCCAGGATCCAGCCTTCGGCCAGCTCGTCGGCATCCAGGGCATCGTTGTGCAGCAACTCGACCGCGCCGCTCTCCAGGGTGCACATGCACGAGGCGCAGCCGCCCACGCGGCAGGCGCTGGGCGGTGCGAGGCCGGCGCGCTGCATGGCATCGAGCAGGGTCTCGCCGCTGGCGCAGTCCAGTTCGTGGTCCTCGCCGTCCAGGCGTACCGCCAGCTGTGCGGCCATCGCCGCCTCGCTGTGGCTGGCCGGGGGCAGTTCGCCTTCGCCAGGCAGCGAAACGAAGCGCTCCACGTGCACACGGGCACTGGGCATGCCGAGGCTGGCCAGCGCCTGCACGGCGGCGTCCATGAACGGCCCCGGGCCACAGATGAACGCCTGGGCATCGACCATCGGCCGGGCCAGTTCGGCCAGCTGCGCCACGGCCGGCACGCCCTGCACCGAGTCGAGCCAGTGCACCACCTGCAGGCGGTGCGGGTGGGCCGCCGCGAGGAAGCGCAACTCATCGCGGAAGATCACCGACTGTTCGTCACGGTTGGCATAGATCAGCAGCACCCGCCCCTGCCCGGCCAGCAGCGCCGAACGCAGGATCGACAGCACCGGCGTGACGCCGCTGCCACCACCGAACAGCAGCAGGTCACCTTGCAGGTCGCGGGGCACGAACACCCCGGCCGGCGGCAACACCTGCAGGGTCTGGCCTTCCTGCAGTTCTTCGCACAACCAGTTCGAGGCGCGCCCGTCGCGCACCCGCTTCACGGTCACCCGCAGCGGTTCATCAAGCAGCGGCGTGCTCGACAACGAATAGCAGCGTGGCAGCCAGCCGCCGTCGTACGGCACCCGCAGAGTCAGAAACTGGCCAGGTTTGTAGTGAAAACGCTCGGCCAGCGAGGCGGGCACGTCGAACACCAGTGACCGGGCATCGGCGGTTTCCTCGATCACCCGCGCCACACGCAAGGCAAGATAGTCATTCATGGTTCAGGTACTCGCTGTCACCTGGCTCAGACGAACGGGTCCGGGTTGGGCAGGCCCAGCTGCACCGCGCCGAAGCTGCGCCCGTAGGCCATGAAGTTGTTGGCGATATGCCCGCGCGCCTGGTGCAGGTCGCGGAACAGCCGCGCCACCGGGTTGCTGTTGTACAGGCCCGAGGCCGCCATGCTGCGCAGCAGGTCGCTGATACGCTCGGCACAGATGTTGGTGACGTAGGACGACTGGTAGCGGTACAGCAGGCGCGTTTCGGTGTCCGGGTACTCGCCGGCGCGGGCCAGTTGCATCAGGTGCTCGTAGTTGCGTTCGAGCACCAGCTTCAGGCTGTCGACGGTGATCACCGCCTCGGCCACCGCGGTTTGCGCGACCGGGTCGTCGGCGGTACGCGCACCGTGCTTGCCGATGTGCTGGGCGGCGTTGTCGCGGAAGGCATTGATCGCCCCTTGCAGGGCGCCGATGGCCGAGGTCGAGACCGCACGGGAGAACACCTGGGCGAACGGGATCGCGTAGATCGGGTTGGTGTTCACCAGGCGCCCCGGGGTCGCCTCGATCTGCCAGTTGTTGGTGCGCTGCACGCGATGGGCCGGGACAAAGGCATCCTCGACCACGATGTCGTGGCTGCCGGTGCCGCGCAGGCCGAGCACATCCCAGTTGGGCTCGATACGGTAGTCGGCGCGGGGTAGCAGGAAGGTGCCGTGCTCGCTGGCAAAGTCACCGTCGGCCGGCAGGATGCCGCCGAGCAGCACCCACTGGCAGTGCTCGCTGCCGCTGGAGAAGCCCCAGCGCCCGCTGATGCGGTAGCCGCCCGGCACCACGCTGACCTTGGCTGCCGGCATGTAGGTCGAGGAAATCAACGCACCGTGGTCCTGCTCCCAGACTTCGCGCTGCGCCTCGATCGGGTAGCGCGCCACCTGCCACGGGTGCACCCCCATCACACCGTAGACCCAGGCGGTCGACATGCAGCCTTCACCGAGGATCATCTGGATTTCGAAGAACGTCCGCGGGTCCACTTCGTAGCCGCCAAAGGCGCGCGGTTGCAGGGCGCGCAGCAGGCCGGCCGACTGCAGTTCGGCGATGGTCTGGTCGGGGATGCGCAGGTCGCGCTCGGCCTGCGCCGCACGCTCCTTGAGTTGCGGCACCATGCGCCGCGCACGTTCGATCAGTTCGACTTCTTCCTGGGTCTTTTCTCGCAAGCTGTGCATCACTGGTCTCTCCCGGTCTCGCTGCGCCACTGCGCGAGCTGGGATCGATCATCGGGGGGCCCAGGCAATCGATCATCGTCAAAGCGGACTAGTGCTGGCGCGCCCTGGGCGCTAGTCCGTTGAGACGATGCCGGTGGCCGCCGGCGTGACCATAGTCGGTGCCATCGACAGCCCTGAGAAGGAGAGACCGTCATGAGCATCCTGCAGCGATTCCGAATCGACGGCGGCGTGGCCATCGTCACCGGCAGCGGCCGGGGTATCGGCCGGGCCATCGCCCTGGCCTATGCCGAAGCGGGCGCCGACGTGGTGTGCGCTGCCCGTTCGCTGGACGATGTGCAGGCGGTGGCCGAGGAAGTGCGCGCCCTGGGCCGCAACGGCCTGGCCTTCGCCTGCGATGTCAACGACGCCGAGCAGCGCCAGGCGCTGGTGCGCCAGAGCCACGAGCACCTCGGGCGCATCACCCACCTGGTCAACAATGTCGGCGGCGGTGGCCCCAACGACCCACTGGGGCTTAGCCCGGAGCAGTTCGACGAGATCCTGCGCTTCAACGTGTCCAGCGCCTACGCGTTCTGCCAGCTGTGCGTGCCGCTGATGCGCGACGCCGGCGGCGGCAACATCGTCAACATCAGCTCGGTGGCGGCGCGCTACTCGCAGCGCCACTTCAGTGCCTACGGCACGGCCAAGGCAGCCCTCAGCCACCTGACCCGCCTGCTGGCCCAGGACTTCGCGCCGCAGGTGCGGGTCAACGCGGTGGCCCCCGGCCCGACCCTCACCGCCGCGCTGAACAGCGTGATGCCGGCGGCCATGCGCCAGGCCATGGAGGCCAACACCCCGCTCAAGTGCCTGGGCAGCCCCGAAGACATCGCCGCCGCCGCGCTGTACCTGGCCTCGCCGGCGTCGGCCTGGGTCACCGGCAAGATCATCGACGTCGACGGTGGTGCCGACTCCAGCGTCTGGGTCGGCTGACCTGCCGTTTTCTCAAGCCGGCCAACCTTTTGCTCGGGCCGGCTTTTTTTATTCCTGACAGTGAGACTCCAGCCATGGACGCCCATCTGATCACCGCGCTCGGCAACGAGCTGTTCGCCGCCCTGCGCGGCCGCCATACCCTGCAACCGCTGACCCGCCGCTACCCGGAACTGACCCTCGACCAGGCCTACCGCATCTCGCTGGCCTTCCTGCAGCGTCGCGAAGCCCTGGGCGAGCGCGTGGTCGGCAAGAAGATCGGCGTGACCAGCCGCGCCGTGCAGGAAATGCTCGACGTGCACCAGCCGGACTTCGGCTTTCTCACCGACGCCATGCAGGTCGAGGACGGCAGCGAGGTCAGCCTGGCCCGGCACCAGCTGATCCAGCCGCGCGCCGAAGGCGAAATAGCCTTCATCCTAGGCGAAGACCTGCACGGCCCGGGCATTACTGCCGAGGACGTGCTGGCCGCCACGCAGTGGGTGATGCCGTGCTTCGAGATCGTCGATTCGCGCATCGACAACTGGCAGATCCGCATCCAGGACACCGTGGCCGACAACGCCTCGTGCGGCGTGTTCGCCCTCGGCACGCAACGCCTCGACCCGCGCACGCTGGACCTGGCCAAGGTGCAGATGCAGCTGCTGAAGAACGGCGAGCCGGCCGGCAGCGGCCTGGGCTCGGCGGTCCAGGGCCACCCCTGCGCGGCGGTGGCCTGGCTGGCCAACACCCTGGGCGAGCTGGGCATCCCGTTCCGCCGTGGCGAAATCATTCTTTCCGGCGCCCTGGCGCCACTGGTGCCGGTGACTGCCGGCGACCGTATCAGCCTGAGCATGAGCGGGTTGGGCCAGTCCAGCCTGCGCTTCGTGCCCTGACCCTTGCGTGGAGCGTTGAACATGAGCAAGAAAATCCGATGTGCGTTGATCGGGCCGGGCAACATCGGCACCGACCTGCTGTACAAACTCAAGCGCAGCGAAGTGCTGGAGCCGGTCTGGATGGTGGGCATCGATGCCAGCTCCGAAGGCCTGGCGCGGGCCCGCGAACTGGGCCTGAAAACCACCGCCGACGGCGTCGACGGCCTGTTGCCGCACGTACTGGATGACAACATCCAGATCGCCTTCGATGCCACCTCGGCCTACGTGCATGCGCAAAACAGCCAGAAGCTCAACGCGCTGGGCGTGCTGATGATCGACCTCACGCCAGCGGCCATCGGCCCCTACTGCGTGCCGCCGGTCAACCTCAAGGCCAACCTCGGGCTGGGGGTGATGAACGTCAACATGGTCACCTGCGGCGGCCAGGCGACCATCCCGCTGGTGGCGGCGGTGTCCAGCGTGCAGCCGGTGGCCTATGCCGAGATCATCGCCACTGCGGCGTCGAAATCGGTGGGCCCGGGCACGCGCAAGAACATCGACGAATTCACCCGCACCACCGCCAGTGCCGTGGAGCAGGTGGGCGGCGCCCGGCAGGGCAAGGCGATCATCATCATCAACCCGGCCGAGCCGCCGCTGATCATGCGTGACACCGTGCACTGCCTGACCGACGACGAGCCAGACCAGCCGGCGATCCGCGCCGCGATCGAGGCGATGATCGAACAGGTGCAGCGCTACGTGCCGGGCTACCGGCTGGTCAACGGCCCGGTGTTCGACGGCAAGCGCGTGTCGATCTTCATGGAGGTGGAAGGCCTGGGCGACTACCTGCCGCGCTACGCCGGCAACCTCGACATCATGACGGCGGCAGCGGCGCGTACCGCCGAGTTGTACGCCGAAGCAATCCTCAAGGGCGAGCTGCTGCTGCGCCCTGCCCCCACTGCCCTGGCCTAAGGAGCCGACCATGGACCTCAACGGCAAACGCATTACCGTACATGACATGTGCCTGCGCGACGGCATGCACCCCAAGCGCCACCAGATCAGCCTCGATGAGATGCAGCGCATCGCCTGCGGCCTGGATGCTGCCGGGGTGCCGCTGATCGAGGTGACCCACGGCGATGGCCTGGGTGGCAGCTCGGTCAACTACGGCTTCCCCGCGCACAGTGACGAGGCCTACCTGTCGGCGGTGATCCCGCTGATGAAGCAGGCCAAGGTCTCGGCGCTGCTGCTGCCGGGCATCGGCACGGTGGAGCACCTGAAGATGGCCCACGGCCTGGGCGTGAGTACCCTGCGGGTGGCCACCCACTGCACCGAAGCCGATGTCAGCGAACAGCACATCGCCCATGCCCGGCACCTGGGCATGGACACCGTGGGCTTTTTGATGATGGCGCACATGAACAGCCCCGAAGGCCTGGCTACCCAGGGCAAGCTGATGGAAAGCTACGGCGCCAACTGTATCTACCTGACCGATTCGGCGGGCTACCTGCTGCCGCACCAGGTCAGCGAGCGGGTGGCGGCGATGCGTACCGCGCTGCGCCCGGAGACCGAGATCGGCTTCCATGGCCACCACAACCTGTCGATGGGCGTGGCCAACTCGATTGCCGCGATTGCCGCGGGCGCCAGCCGTATCGACGCGGCCTGCGCGGGGTTGGGCGCCGGTGCCGGCAATACGCCGATGGAGGTGCTGGTGGCGGTGTGCAAGCGCATGGGGATCGAGACCGGGGTGGATGTGTTCGCCATCCAGGACGTGGCCGAGGACCTGGTGGTGCCGATCATGGACTTCCCCATCCGCAGTGACCGCGATGCACTGACCATGGGCTATGCCGGGGTGTATGGCTCGTTCCTGCTGTTTGCCAAGCGGGCCGAGCAGAAGTATGGGGTTTCGGCGCGGGAGATTCTGGTGGAGATGGGCCGGCGCGGGATGGTTGGCGGGCAGGAGGACATGATCGAAGATACCGCGATGACCCTGGCCAAGCGCCGGGCCTGAGGGGTGCGCGGGGGGTTGGCTTGAGAGTTATGGCGGCGCTCGATTTCCGCACCACTGCAAATCTCAAGCGCACACCCCGCGCATACCACAATCACCGCCAGTCGGCGACGATCCCGTGCTCCAAGGCCAAACCCTGCGCCGCCACCGTCCGCCGCTGGTACTGCGTTGCCAGCGGGTCAGTCGCCAGCCACAACATCACTGCCGCTGGCACCTCGGGCGGTGCGCTGCCAGCACGCAAGGCAATCACCCCCTGCTCACCAATGGTCACCTTCAACGCCTCAGTGGTCACCACCCCAGGGTTAAGGGTATAGGCACGAATCCCCCGCTCGCCCAGCTCGGTCGACAAAATGCCCGATAGCCGCGACACCGCCGCCTTGCCAGCGCCGTAGGCATAGCCCCAGCCGCCTTTGTCCGCCGCCACCGGTGGGTCGCTCTCGCCTGCGCCGGAGGTGACATTGATCACCACCCCGCCACCCTGCCCCAACATGCGTTGCACCACGGCCTGGGTCAGCAGCAAGGGCGTGAGGATATAGCCCTTGAACATCCGCTCCAGGGTGTCTGGCTGCAACGCCAGGAAGGTCGAATTGAGGTCGCTGCCCTGGTAGATGGCATTGTTCACCAACACATCGATACGCCCGAACTCGGCCAGCACCGCCGCACAGGCCTGCTCGGCCGTGGCGCTGTCGAGCAGGTCCATCGGTACCACCAGGGCGCGAGCACCCAGCGCCCGGACCGCCTCGGCGGTGCCATTGAGGCTGCCGGACAACGGCGCACCCGCGGCATCGCGCAGGGCGTGCTGATGCTGCTCGCCCTCCTCCAGCGTGCGTGCACTGATCGCCACGTCGTAACCGGCACGGGCAAACGCCAGCGCCGCCGCTCGGCCGATGCCACGGCTGGCACCGGTAATGAAAGCCACTTTATTCATAAGGGATCCTTGTCAGAAACGCGGCGCACGCACCATCGCGTCCATGCCGCCATCGATGAACACCACGCTGCCATGGATGAACTGCGCCTGCTCGGACTGCAGGAACGCCACCAGCGCGGCGATTTCCTCAGGGCGCCCGGCACGCCCCAGCGGCGCGACGAACTCACGCACCGCCTTGCCAAAGCGCGCATCATCCAGCGACGCCTGGTGCAATGGGGTCTGTACCGCGCCCGGCGCCACCACGTTCAGGCGCATGCCACGCTGGCCCCAGGCCGAGGCCAGGCGCCGGGCATGGTGGGTGATGGCATATTTGGAACAGGCGTAGGCCACATGCAGCTGGCCCAGGCCATTGGCCAGGCCCAGTGCCCGCGCTTCGTCGCCGTCAAGCATGGCGCTGGTCATGGTCTGCTGGTCGGCACCTGGATGGGTGGCGGCCACCGAGCCGATCACCAGCGCCGCCGGGTTGCGCCCGCGTGCCAGGGCGCCCTGCAAACCTTCGAGCAACTGGCTCACGCCAAAGTAGTTGACCGCCAGGATCAACCCGCAGGACGGTGCGGTCACGCCAACCCCGGCGCAACAGACCAGGCCATCGAGCACCCCGCCGCTGCGTTCGAGCACCTGCGCAATGGCCGCCGCACGCCCTTGCGCAGTAGAAAGGTCGGCCACCACCTCGGCATCGGCGCGGTCGATGCCGATGACTTCATGACCCGCCGCGCGCAACGCCGCGGCAACGGCGGCACCAATGCCCGAGGCACTGCCACTGATAGCTGTAACAGACATGATCGATCTCCAGGATAGGTCGGTGCAGTATCGGCACAAGGCCAGGGCGCCAGCATCGTCCTTGCGGACTACGGCTGGCGCACTGGCCGCGCCTCAGGCACGGCGGGCCACGGCCAGTTGCGGCAGCGGCACCTTGAGGCGCTCGGGCGCCTTCAGTGCCACCTTGGGCTTGCCGAGGGCGACCACACTGTTGAGCAGGATGCGCACCAGCTCGGTCTGCCGGCGCACGCCGGTCTTGGAGAAGATCGAGCGCAAGTGCGCCCGCGCGGTGTTGCGGCGGATGTTCAACTCTTCGGCGGCTTCCTCCAGCGACAGGCCGTTGGCCAGCTCCATGGCCAGCGCGGTCTCGGCGCGGGTCAGGTTGAACAGTTGCTTGGTCACCACCTCGCTGGCCAGCGATTTGCTCGCCGCATCACGGATGTACACCAGCGCCGCCGGCTTGCCGCGCTCGTCGGCCCAGTCCAGCGAGGGGATCGACTCGACCACCAGGCCGAGGTTGACCAGGCCCGAGGGGCGGGTCACCGACATCGCTTCGGCGCCCTTGGGCGCGTCCGCGGAAAACGCTGCGCGAATCAGCCGCTGCAGCTCGCGGTTGTCGCTCGGGTAGGTCGCCTCCAGGCGCCCGCCCACCAGCTTCAGGCCGTCGGCACTGGCGAGGATCTCCTGGGCCACCGGGTTGACCCGCAGCACGCTGCCGCTCTCGTCCAGCACCAGGGTGGCCACCGACAGGCGGCTGATGGCCTGGGAATAGAGCTCGCTGAGCGATTCGCTACGGTCGAGCAGGTTGTGCACCTGCAGGGCCCGGCGCAGGTGCGGCAGGAACATGCCGCACAGGGCACGCTCATCGGCCGAGAAGTTCGGCTCGCGCCTGGAGCGGGTGATACGAAAACGCAGCTTGCCGCCATCGGGCGTGGAAATGTCGGCGCCCATCACATGGAACACGTCCTGCTGGCTGCAGAACATCTTGAAGTAGGCGCTGCGCTCCCACTCGGCCGAAGTCATCACATCGTCGACCGTGAACACCTGGTCCGGCGGCAGGTTGGTAAAGGGAGTGTTGGTTTGCGGGTAGGTCATGTAGGTGACGTCACCGGCGCCATCGATGTCGCCGGAGATGATCATCACCCCCATGTCCGGCTGGTCTGGCACGCGCAGGATCAGGGTGGCGTAGTTGGCGGCGTACAGGGTGCGAAAGCTGGTCAGCGCGTGGGCCATCAGCTTGGGGTCGAGGGCGCCTTCGTAGACTTCACCGACCAGGCGATCGAACGTTGCCAGGTCGCAGCCGAGTCTGGCCAGCGCATCATGGGTCAAGACAGCTTTTTCCACAGTCTTCTCCTCGCTCGGGCAGGCATTGGCCTCCCCTTCTTATTTTTATTTGGCGATGTGTCCGCGGCCCAGTCTCGCTGGCCGCCCTGGCGCCGACAATAGGGGCGCCAGGGTTTATTTCGTATCAGCCAATGTCTCCTGTGCTTTGGCCCGCCAGCACTGGCCTTGGCGCCGCCTGCCGGGCGACCAGCGGTCGCCCCCGGTTGAACCAGGCCGCCAGCGCCGGGAGCAGGAAGATCGCCCCCAGCACGTTGACCAGGAACATGAACGACAGCAGCACGCCCATGTCGGCCTGGAACTTCAATGGCGCGAACGCCCAGGTACACACGCCGATCGACATGGTCAGGGCGGTGAACACCGCCGCAGTGCCGCGCTGGCACATGGCCCGGTAGAATGCTTCGCGCAGGTCCGCGCCAGCAGCCATCTCGTGCTGGATGCGCTCGTACAGGTAGATGCCGTAGTCCACCCCGACCCCGACACCCAGGGCCATCACCGGCAAGGTGGCGACTTTCAGGCCGATACCGAGCATGGCCATCAGCGCGTTGCACAGGATGGCGACGATGGCCAGGGGCACGAGGATGCACAGCACCGCCCGCAGCGACAAGAAGGTCAGCCAGCAGAACAGCGCCACCGAGCCGAACAGCGCCGCCAGCATGGTCACTTCGGCGCGCTTGACCGCCTCGTTGGAGGCCGCCATGACCCCGACGTTGCCACCGGCCAGCAGGAAGTCGACCTTTGGCGTGTGTACATCGGCGATGATCCGCCGCGCTTCGCCAATGGCATGGCTGATGGTGGCGCCCTCGTGGTCGGCGAGAAACACCAGGATCTGCATCTGCTGGCAGCCTTCGGTGACCAGCCCGTCATCCGGCATGTAGGCCCGCGCACCCTGGCTCAGGCCACGGGCCGAGCCGGGGATGGCCGCCCAGCGCGGGTTGCCTTCGTTGTTGCCGGCGATCACCCGCTTACCCATGCCGGCCACGCTCTGCACCGACTGCACGCCACTGACTGCACGCATGCGGAAGTCGAAGGCCTCGACCGCGCGCATCACCTCTGGCGACAGGCAGCCTTCCTCGACGCCCTTGACCTCGACGAACACCGACAGCACATCCAGGCCGATCGAGTAACTGCCGATGATCCGCGCATTGTCCTGGTTGTAGCGTGAGTCGCCGCGCAGCTCCGGCGCCCCGGCGCCGATATCACCCACCGCCAGCTCGCGGGCCTTCCAGGCGCCGCCCACCAGCAGCGCCAGGCTCACGGCGAACACCACCAGCGCCGGGCCCGGTTCGGCCAGCGCCGACAGCCGCCACCACAGGCGATGGCGCCCGGCCTCGCGGGCCTGGGCCCGCAGCAGCGTGGCAGGCTCCAGGCGCAGCCAGGAGAGGATGATCGGCAGCATCAGCTTGTTGGTGATGATCATCAGCATCACCCCGATGCAGGCGGTGACCCCCAGCTCATGCACGATGGGGATGTCGATCAGCATGATCACGGCAAAGCCCAGGGCGTTCATCAGCAAGGCCAGCGAACCGGGGATGAAAATCTTGCAGAACGCCGAATGCGCCGCCTGCCGGGCGCTGGCCCCGGCCACCACGTCCTGCTTCCAGGCATTGGTCATCTGCACCGCATGGGACACGCCGATGGAGAAGATCAGGAACGGCACCAGGATCGACATCGGGTCGATGCCCAACCCCAGCAGCGGCAACAAGCCCAGCAGCCACACCACCGGCAGCAGCGCCACCACCAGCGCCACCAGGGTCAGGCGCCAGGAACGGGCGTACAGCCACAGCAGCAGCGCGGTGATGACAAAGGCAATGACGAAGAAGCCGATTACCGTGTTCAGGCCTTCCACCACATCGCCGACCAGCTTGGCAAAGCCCACCACGCTGATCTCGATGTCGTCGCTGGCGTACTTCTGGCGCAACGCCTCAAGCCGTTTGGCGACCTCGACATAGTCCACCGCCTTGCCGGTCTGCGGGTCGATGTCCTGCAGGTCGGCACGCACCATTGCCGACTTCAGGTCGTTGGCGATCAGCCGGCCAATCTGCCCGGAGGCCGCGGCGTTGCTGCGCACCTGGGCCAGGTCGGCGGCGCTGCCATTGAAGCGTGGCGGCACCACCACGTCGCCGTAGAAGCCTGCCTCGGTGATTTCGATGTAGCGCACGTTGGCGGTGAACAGCGAAGTGACACTGGCGCGGTTGACCCCGGAAATGAAGAACACGTCATCGGTGACCTTGCGCAAGGTGTCGAGAAATTGCGCGTTGTACAGGTCGCCCTCGCCCTTCCAGCGCACGCTGACCAGGAAGCGGTTGGCGCCGGTGAAGTACTGGCTGAAACGCAGGAAGTTGACCATGTAGTCGTGACGCACCGGGATCTGCTTGTTGAAGCCCGGGTCCAGCTGAGTGTGGGTTGCGCTGTAGCCCAGGCCCAGGGTCAACAGCACGAACAGCAACAGCAGGCCTTTGCGCCCCTTCATCAGCGCCTGGGCAGTGGCCTCGACACAGCGCACGGTTCGGGTGTCTGCTCTTTTCATGGTTTGCCTCTTATTTGCCCAACGTGGCGAGGTTGCCCGCGCTGGCATCGAAAACCCCTTGCTCACCGCCCAGCAGCAGCCGTGAACCCACCATTACCGCCGAGGTCAGCGTGCCGTGCCCGGCCAGGCGCGTAGCGCTGGCCAGTTCGCCACGCCCGTCCAGGCGCACCAGCGAGCCGCCGGCACCGACGATCAGCAGGCCACCGCCCGGCAGGCGGGTGTGGCCGTACAGCGGCAACGCGTTGCCGACCTCCAGCTGGCGCCAGTGCTCGCCGAAGTCGTGGCTGACGAACACATGCCCGCGCATGCCGTAGGCCACCCAGTCGTTGCCGCTCAGGCGCACGATGCCGAACAGCGAGCCGCTGTAGAACGCCGGCAGCGCCTGCCACTGCCCGCCGCCATCGCGGCTGCGCAGCACCAGGCCCTGCTCGCCGACCAGCATGCGCCGGCCGTCGTCGCCACCGTCCATGCCGTTGAGATGGGCGCTGTCGATGTCCAGTGCCAATGGCTGCCAGGTCGCCCCGGCATCAATGGACTGGTAGAACTTGCCGAAGCTGCCGTACGCCAGCACCCGCTCGGCACCGGCCGCCCACACGCCCAGCAGCGGCTCGCCGAGCTGGTCGTCATGGCGCACTTCGTGCCAGTGCTGGCCGGCATCGTCGGAGCGCAGGATCCAGCCGTCATGGCCGACCGCAAGCAGGCGCTGGCGGTCGAGGGCTACCAGGGCGGTCAGGGCGACCTCGCGTTGCGGCTCGACCAGCGCCGGCTGCCAGCTGGCGCCCTGGTCGTCGCTGAACAGGATGCTGCCGCGCTCGCCCACGGCCAGCACGCGGGTGTCGAGGTCGAGCAACGCGTTGACCTGCACCCGGTCGGCACGCAGGGGGTCGGCGGCGGGGGCAGCTTCGGGGCGGGGCAGGAAGGTAAAGACGATGGTCAGGCCGACGAACAGGCAGACCAGGT
>NZ_VZII01000068.1 GCF_009391885.1 Pseudomonas sp. MN1F
AGATACGCTGGTCGAGCAGCACGTAGAGGTAGCCGCTGCGCAAGGTGCGCAGGCCCATCCGGGTTTGCGTGACGGGGTCACTACCGGGACGGGTATCGGGTACCACGGCGCGGCGCAGGGGAAGGATGGGCAGGCCCTGGCGCTTGCAGGCTTTGCACGGGGTAAGGAGGAATTCGACTTCGGCAACGGCGTTGGCAATGTCTTGAGTGATACTCATGGAAAGTTCTCGTCTAACAGCTGGCGACGTTCGAGCTGCAATTCTGATTAGTATTCAAAGTCAGTCGTTGAAACTAAGCTGAAGCCGGAACACTAGCGAGGAATCACTTCGTTGGGAAACTTTCTACGTCCTAAAATGTTGTAGGAAAAGTTACCTGAAGAGAAAGTTTTATGCTTTTGAAACTGCATGTTTCAAAGCTACATATTCGAGCAGTAAATGGGTGGAAAACAAATCGCTTGCATGAGTTAGCTTCAGTAATTTCTGCTTTATTTACGATTGCAGGGTCCGCTGCGCAGCCCTTTCCGAGCAGTCCGGCGCCCCGGTAATGCCGCTCCAAAAAAAGCCAAGCCGGGCATGCCTGAACATTGAATTCGGTAATGTCTCCGTGCCACTATCGCGCATGCCTAACTGCCAGCGTGCTACCTCCGCCCGGCATGTTCGTTTTGACTGATTACACTGTTGAAGTCGCCACACAAGGAATGCTGCGGATGGGCTGCGTGTTGCTGGGTCGTGCTGCCGGGTCGGCAGGTCGCCTGTGGGCGAACGGGGTGTGCATCGGGCGTTCATGGAGCCACCAGCCATGAGCCACGCCAGGCGGGGTATTCCCCTGCAAATGCTGGTGGCGATGGCCATCATGCTGGGCATGCTGGTGCTCGGCGCCGGCCTGGCCTGGCAGGGCTATCACGGTATCAGCCAGGCCTTGGTGGCCGCCGCAGGCGATGCCGCGCAGCAGGTCGGCAAGACCATCGACGAACGTGCCCGGCGCCTGGTCGACCCGGCGCAGAGCAGCATCCGCCTGCTAGCCTTCAACCCGGTTGCGGTCACGCTGGACCAGCGCCTGGAGCGGCTGCCGCAACTGGTCGAGAGCCTGAAGGCCAACAAGATGCTCAGCACCGCCTATGTCGGCTACCCCAATGGTGAATTCCTGCTGGTGCGCCGCTTGCGCGACCCGCAGCTGCTGGAGCGCTTTGCCGCGCCACCCGGCACCCGCTTCCTGGTGCAGAGTGTCAGCCTGGGCGAGGGTGGGGCTCGGGTGGGCGAGTGGCGCTTCTATGACCCCGCACTGAACCTGCTCAAGCGCCAAGCCATGCCGGACTATCACTATGATCCGCGCACACGGCCCTGGTTCGCCGAGGCCTCGGCGCAGGCCAGCACGGTGCTGACCCGTCCCTACGTGTTTTTCACCACCCGCGAAATCGGCATGACCCTGGCCCAGCGCAGCGTTGACGGCGCAGCGGTGCTCGGCATGGATGTCTCGGTCGATGACCTGGCCAGCGAAACCCGCGACCTGCGCATGACCCCCGGCACCGAGATTGTGGTCATCGATGACCAAGGCAGCGTCGTCGCCTACCCGGACCTGCAGCGGGTCATCGTGCATGAAGGCGAGTCGGTGCGCCTGTCGCGGGTAGCCGAACTGGGTATCCCCAGCTTGCTGCAGATCTACAACCATCTGCCCCACGGCACCCGACCCGAGGTGTATGAGGTGGACGGTGCCACTTGGTACGGCATGCGCGTGCAGCTGACCAACCTGGCCGGGCAGGACCTGCAGGTGTTGATCGCCGTACCGGCTCAGGAGCTGCTGGCAAGCGCACGCGAAGTGCTGTTCCGGCAGATGCTCTGGACAGCCATGCTGATGACCGTGTTGTTGCTGCTGGGTGGCTTGCTCGGCCAGCGCATCGGGCGTCCGCTGCATCAGCTGGCCGAACAGGTGCGTGGCCTGGCCGATTTTGATTTCAGCCGCCAAGTAGGGGTGGCATCGCGGGTGTCTGAGGTGAAGGAGCTGAGCCGGGTGCTCAGCCGCATGTCTGGCACAATCCGCAGCTTCCAGGCAATCACCCTGACCTTGAGCCGGGAGAGCCAGCTGGAGCGCATGCTCGATGGCGTGTTGAGCCATCTGGTGGACGCAGCCGGGGTCAGCGCGGGCGCGGTGTACCTGTTTGATGATGAGCGCGCCCACCTGCGCCTGGCCGCCGCGTGCCGGGGCAGTGGCTACCCTGAAGCGCTGGCGGTGGGCGAGGCCGAGCATCGCGACCTGGCCGCTACGGTTACCCAGGCCCTGGGGCTGGGCGGGCGCAGCCTGGCGCTGGTGCTCAAAGACCGTGCTCAGGAGCTGCTAGGCGTCCTTGTTCTTGAATTGCAGCAAATGCCCACCGAAGTCGGCGAGCCGTTCCGCCGCTTCGTCGAAGAATTGTCCGGTGCCGCTGCCGTGGCCATCGAGACGCGCCAGCTGGTCGAAGCCCAGAAGCGCCTGCTGGACGCGATGATCAAGCTGCTGGCTGACGCCATCGATGCCAAGAGCCCTTATACCGGTGGCCATTGCGAGCGGGTGCCACAACTGGCGCAGATGCTGCTGGACAAGGCCGTCCAGGCCGACAGCGGCCCCTACGCCGATTTCAGCATGAGCGAGGCCGAGCGTTACGAATTCCGCATTGCCGCCTGGCTGCACGATTGCGGCAAGGTCACCAGCCCCGAATACGTGGTGGACAAGGCGACCAAGCTGGAGACCCTGTACAACCGCATCCATGAAATCCGCATGCGCTTCGAGGTGCTCTGGCGCGACGCCGAGCTGGCCTACTGGCAAGGCCTGGCGGCGGGCGCGGACAAAGCGGCGCTGCAACGAGTGCTGGAGCAATGCCGCGCCGAGTTGCAGGACGATTTCGCCTTCGTCGCCAAGGCCAATATCGGTGGCGAGTTCATGCAGGATGAAGATGTCGAGCGCCTGCAGCGTATCGGCCAGCGCCGCTGGCTGCGGCATTTCGACAACCGCCTGGGCATTTCCCACGATGAGGCGCAGCGCCATGCCGGTGCCGCACCCGCGCCCTTGCCGGTGGCTGAGCCGCTGCTGGCCGACCGCCCTGACCACCAGGTGCCCTGGGGCCCGCGCAAGCCGCCAGTGGCCAAGGGCGACCCGCGCAACGTCTGGGGCTTCGACATGCGCCTGCCGGCCAATGCCAGCAACCATGGCGAGCTGTACAACCTGTCGATCCGCCGTGGCACGCTGAACGATGAGGAACGCTTCAAGATCAACGAACACATCGTGCAGACCATCATCATGCTGACTGCGCTGCCGTTCCCGCATCAGCTGCGACGTGTGCCGGACATCGCCGGCAACCACCACGAGAAGATGGACGGCGGCGGCTACCCGCGGCGGCTGGGCAAGGATGACCTGGGGATTGCCGAGCGGGTGATGGCCATTGCCGATATCTTCGAGGCGCTGACGGCTGCGGACCGGCCATACAAGGCGGCGAAAACCTTGTCCGAGTCAGTGAAGATCCTGGTGTCCATGGCCCGTGACAACCACATCGATGGGCAGCTGCTGCGGCTGTTCCTCAGCAGCGGGGTACATAGGGAGTACGCCGGGCGCTTCCTGCGCGATGAGCAGATCGACGAGGTGGACGTGGCCTACTGGCTGGCGCAATTCTAAGGGCCCAGGTTACCAGGCCAGGATCGCGGCCAGCTCGACCGCACACAGCGCGGTAACGCACACCGCCAGCAGCAGGTTCACCGTGATGCCAGAGGCGATGGTCTCGGCCTGCAGGCCGGTCACATGGCGCTGGTAGCTGCGCCGCAAGCGCAGCCAGGCGGCACCCGCGGCCAGTAGGCAAAGCACCGCCGGTGCCACGGCCAGCCAGCGGTGGTGCGGCACCCAGCGCAGGAAGAAACAACTGCACACGACCATCGCCAGGATGGTCCGGCGCCAGGCCAGCAGCGTACGTTCCGGCTGCAACCCGTCATCGGCGTGGGCGAGTTGCGGGTCAGGCATGGAAGAACACCGCATAGGCAAAGAACGCCATCACCAGCGACACGCCAATCGACAGCGCCGGGGCGATCAGCGGGAAGGGCAGCGGGCGCTTCTGGCGCATCGCCCGTTCGACATTGAGCCAGCGGACAAAGGCCGGCAGGCTCAGCAGCAAGGCCAGGCTGATCAACGCCACCGCCAGCAGGCGGCGGGTGCCGGGGCTGAAGATCTCGGCGGTGAACATGTCCACGGCGATGCCGCTGGCCAGCAGCGCCAGCGCGGTCCTGATCCAGGCCAGGAAGGTGCGTTCGTTGGCCAGGGTAAAGCGCGGGTCCGGTTCCTGGCCGTCGGCGAGGAGTTTGCTGGCCAGCCAGCCGCGTGAGGGCTCGGTGTTCTTGTTCAAGTGCAGTCGTCCTCCTCGGATAAGGTCGGTGGTCGCTCTTTTTGCGGCTGGCTCAGTTTGAGTGGCAAACCCTGTCAATGTCCATGGTTCGCCACCCACTGATGCTACTCGTACTCGGTTACGCCGCTGATATGCCGCCCGGCGACGTAGCCGAAGGTCAGCGCCGGCCCCAGGTTGATGCCGCCGGACGGGTACCAGCCGCCGAACACGCTGGCCATGTCGGTGCCGGCCGCGTACAGGCCGCTGATCGGCTGGCCGGCATCGTTCAGCACGCGGGCGTGGCCGTCGGTGCGCAGGCCAGCGAAGGTGCCGAAGCAGCCGGGCTGTACCTTCACCGCATAGAACGGCCCTTGCTCGATGGGCGCCACGCAGGGGTTCGGCCCCTTGTGCAGCGGGTCGCCCTGTTTGCGGTTGAACGGGGTCGAGCCACGGCCGAACGCCGGGTCCTGGCCTTGGCGCGCATGCCGGTTGAATTCGGCGACCGTGGTGCTCAGCCCGGCGGGGTCGATGCCGCACGCCTGGGCCAGCTGTTCCAGGGTGGTGCCGCGCTTCAGGTAGCCGCTGCGCAGGTGCGGCCCCACCGGCAGGGGCGCCGGGCGTGCGTGGCCGAGGCCGAAGCGGCGCAGGAAGCGGTGATCGCAGATCAGCCATGAGCAGACTTCCTCACCCTCCGGCACGGCGGCGACCATGGCTGATACATAGTCGTAATAGCCATGCGCCTCGTTGACGAAGCGCTTGCCGTTGGCGAGTACACCGATGATGCCCGGCTTGCCGCGCTCGATGATGTGCGGGAAGTGGCCGACGCTGCCGTCGCGGTGCGGCACTTTCGACACCGGCGCCCAGGCTACGGGCGACTTGAGGTCGCTGGCCACCACGCCACCGGCTGATTCGCCCAGGCGCAGGCCATCGCCGGAGCAGGCCTGCGGGGGCAGGGCAAGGTTGTCGTGGCCGCTGGCATCGCGCGGGAACAGCTGTTGGCGACGTGCCGGGTCGTTGGGGAAGCCGCCTGCGGCCAGCACCACGGCCCGGGCGCGGATCGCCCGTTCGCCTTGCGCGGTTGCAACCACCGCCCCCAGCACCTTGCCGTCTTCCATCAGCAGGCCCTTGGCCGCCGTCGACTCGAACATCCGCACGCCCAGGTCGTCAGCCGACTTCGCCAGCCGTGCCACCAGCGCCACCCCATTGACCAGGTGCATCGCCCGGCCATGGCGGGCCAGGTGGTAGAGGTGGCGGGCGAAGCGTTTGCACACATGCAGCAACGCGCGCGGCGAGCGGGTCATGTTGAGGAAGGCGGCCAGGTCGGCGCCGGCCATGATCGGCATGCCCATGAACGAGGTCTCGCGCAGGGTCTTGCGCAGGCGCGGCAGCAGCGCCCCGAGCTGGCTGGCATCGTAGGGCGCGGCAATCACCTGGTGGCCACCGAGGGCGGCGCCGGGTGTGTCGCCATGCATGTCGGGGATGCCGTTGCCGTCGGCGAACTGCAGGGCCGTGTGCTGCTCGAAGAAGGCGACCATGTGCGGGCAGGCTTCGAGGAATGCGTCGATACGCTCGGCATCGTAATAGCTGCCCAGTTCGTTGCGCAGGTAGGTGCGCGGCTGCTCGATGTCCTCGATGATGCCAGCGCTCCGGGCCAGTGGATTGCGCGGCACCCAGGCCCAGCCGCCGGACCAGGCGGTGGCGCCGCCGAGCACGGGGTCTTTCTCCACCAGGATGACCTTCTGCCCGTGCCAGGCGGCCGTAACCGCCGCTGCCAGGCCGGCCGCGCCGGAGCCGATGACCAGTACGTCGCAGTCGCTTGGGATGGGTTCGGCGGGCATTGCGGTATCTCCTGCATTATTATTGGAACACGATTCCACAATAGTCTTTGCACGCCGAGGGTACTGCAAGGCCAAGCGCCAACTTCTGGTCGATAACCGGACACTTCAATGCGTGGAGGCTGCAGTGGCTATCGACGGCATGGAATCATCTTCTAGAATTCGGCAAATTCTCAGGGATACGTGTCATGGCTGGTAGTCAGATCGAACGCGCCTTCAGTCTTGTAGAAAGCCTCACCGGTGAACCACACGGCTTGCCGCTGCAAACCCTGGCCGAGCGCCTGGACATTCCCAAGAGCGCCGCCCACCGCATGCTCACCGAACTGGTGCGCCTGGGTTACGTGCGGCAGAACCGCGACAACAGCCGCTATCAGCTGTCGGCCAAGCTGGTGGCGATGGGCTTTCGCTACCTGTCCAGCAGCGGTGCCGACATCATTCAGCCGATTCTCGATCGCCTGGCCCAGGACAGCGGCGAACTGGTGCGCCTGGGGGTAATCGAAGGCCACCGCCAGACCTGGATCGCCAAGTCCCAGGGGGCCCGTTCCGGGCTGCGTTATGACCCGGACATGGGGCGTGACGCGCCACTGTTCTATACCGCCTCCGGGCATGCCTGGCTGGCCAGCCTGAGCGATGAAGAAGCGCTGCAGATGGTGTTGCGCCAGGGCATTGCCGACCCGGCTCAGTTCGGCCCCAATGCACCCCGTTCGACCGATGAACTGCTGGCCTACCTGCACCGCGCCCGTGAACGCGGCTATGCCTGGGTCGAGCAGACGTCGGCCATCGGCACGTCAGCACTAGCCGCCGTGGTGCGTCGCCCGCAGAGCGACGAGGTGATCGGCGTGCTCAGCGTTGCCGGCCCCAGTGCCCGCCTGGCGCAAACCCGGCTGGCAGAGCTGGCGCCGTTGCTGCTGGCGGCGGCAGAAGAGCTGTCGGCGGCCAGCAGGGCGAGCGAACTGTTCGCCTGAAGTGCATTTCTGGTCGGTAATCGCACAGTCTGTGGGGTGGGTCGTTCTGAAAAGCTGAACTTGGTTCTACATTGTGCAGTGTCGATTGTGGAACTCGGTTTCATAATCGAATCCACAATAACGATAAGAGGACAGTGCGTTGAACTCACCCCTACGAATCGCCCTGATCGGTGCCGGCATCATGGGCCGCCAACATTACCAGCACCTGCGCCGGCTGCCGCAAGCCCAGCTGTGCGCCGTGGCAGACCCAGGCCCACAGGCCGAGGCATTTGCCGCCGAATGCGGGGTTGCCTGCTTCGCCGATCACCGGCAGATGCTCGAGCAGGCCAGGCCCGATGCGGTGATCGTCGCCAACCCCAACAACCTGCACGTGGCCTGCGCCCTGGATTGCGTCGAGGCCGGTGTACCGGTGCTGGTGGAAAAACCGGTGGGCGTGCACCTGGATGAAGTGCGCAAGCTGGTCGAGGCCTCGCGCCGCCGTGGCGTGCCGGTGCTGGTCGGCCATCACCGGCGGCACAACCCGCTGATCGCCAAGGCCCATCAGGTCATCAGCGAAGGCAAGCTGGGCCGGCTGATCAATGTCACCGCGCTGTGGCAGCTGCAAAAGCCCGACAGCTACTTCGAAACGCCCTGGCGCCGTGAGCCGGGGGCGGGCTTTCTGCTCACCAACCTGATCCACGACCTCGACTTGCTGCGCCACTTGTGTGGCGAGGTGGTGCAGGTGCAGGCATTCACCCGCAACGACGTGCGCGGCTTCGCCAACGAAGACAGTGCGGCGGTACTGCTGCAGTTCGCCAACGGCGCGCTGGGCAGCCTGACCGGTTCCGACGCGGTGGCTGCGCCGTGGAGCTGGGAACTGGACTCCGGCGAAAGCCCGGTCTATCCGCGCCAGGACGGTCAGCCTTGCTACCTGCTGGCTGGCACCCAGGGCGCGCTGAGCATTCCGCAGCTCAAGCGCTGGCATTACGCCGAGCCTGGTTCTGGCTGGCACACACCGTTGCTGCAAAGCGAGGAAGCCATCCCAGCAGGCGAGGCGCTGACCTTGCAGTTGCAGCACTTCATCCGCGTCGCCCAGGGCATTGAAGCGCCGTTGATCGATGCCGCCGACGGAGGCCGCACCCTGGCCCTGATCGAAGCGATTCGCCAGGCCGCCGAAACCGGCCGGGCCTGTGCGCCAGAACTGATCGACTGATTTTCCGCCCTTAGGTAAATGACATGACCGACCGAGTTTTTTCCCTCGCCGCCCTGACGGTACTCGAACTGTCCCCGCCAGACATGGTGGAAGCCGCCGCCCGCGCCGGCTACAGCCATGTGGGCCTGCGCCTGGTGCCGGCCACCGAGCAGGAGCAGCACTTCCCGCTGGTGGCTGACGCTGGCCTGCGCCGGCAGACCCAGGCGCGCCTGCGTGACACCGGCATCAAGGTGCTCGACCTGGAAATCCTCCGCCTCAAGGCCGACACCTGCGTGGCCGATTTCGAAGCGATCCTGGCGGTCGGTGCGGAACTGGGCGGTACCGAGCTGCTGGTGGCCGGCAACGACCCGGATGAAGCGCGCCTCACCGCGCACTTTGCCGAGCTGTGCGACCTGGCCGCCGGCTATGGCATCCACCCGCACCTGGAGTTCATGCCCTGGACCGACGTGCGCGACCTGCGCCAGGCCATGCGCGTGGTGGCCAACGCCGACCGGGCCAATGGTTGCGTGCTGGTCGATGCCTTCCACTTCAACCGCTCGCGTTCTTCGCTGGGCGACCTGGCGCAGTTGCCGGCGCACTGCATGCGTTATGCCCAGTTGTGCGATGTCGCCGGCCCGGTGCCGGCCGATATGGACGAGATCCTGCGCCAGGCGCGCAATGAACGGCGTTTTCCGGGGGAGGGCAATGCCGACCTGGTGGGGCTGTTGCGGGGCTTGCCGGCGAGCGTGCCATTGAGCCTGGAGATTCCCACCCGGCAGTTGATGGAGCAGGGCATCAGTGGTGAGCAGCGGGCGCGCATGGCGCTGGAGAAGGCCAAGGCCGTACTCGCTAGAGTCTGAGCTCTTGGCACGGCTACACCCGTGATCGCCGCCGACCAGCCGGCTCTTTAACTTCCAGGCGCGCGCTGTGCGGGTGGGAGCCGCGCTTGCCGGCGATGGGGCGCGAAGCGGCCCCAACCTTGTTGCGTTTGCCATGGGTTGACAGCGATCACTCTCGAACGGCTGGTTTCGACCCAGGCTGTGTGAAAACGCCTGCGATTGTCTAACCTTCTGATCGTCGAGATCGCGGCGGGGACGATCATGAAGCGAT
>NZ_VZII01000069.1 GCF_009391885.1 Pseudomonas sp. MN1F
AATGGCAGGGGCGGCTGGATTCGAACCAACGCATGGCAGGATCAAAACCTGCTGCCTTACCGCTTGGCGACGCCCCTGTATCGGATGCAGCTGATGCTGCTCTGACAATTCCAACTGAGTGACAACTGGGTTGTTGTCTTGGAATGCGCGGCACTTTAACACATAGATTCGGCCTGTAAACCCCCAACGTGAAAAAAAATGCTTTAAAACAGCAAGTTAGTGTTCCGCAGCCAATTCTGCGGGCCTGTCGGACAACCATTCGTCGTTTTTATACCGCTGCGCTTCAACGCAATCGCATTCCTCCCTTCCAATCAGGTAAGCGAACTGCATTGACCAAGGAGGCCCCCATGCCCGTTTCCCACGACCTGTACCAGGACCTGCACTACCCGCGCGAAATCGTCCAGCAGCGGCGCCAGCAGGACAAGACCCTGGACCGCCTGCTCGACGAGTACATGGACATCGACAACCAGGTGCTGGCCGCCGAATCGATCTCGGCCGGCAACTTTGTCGATGAAGACCTGCGCCACCTGAAAGAGCGCCGGTTGGCCGTGAAGTACATGATCGAGCGCCAGCTGGAGCGCAAGGTCTAGCGACCTATCTCGCCAGCCGATCATTGCCCGGCACTTTATCTATTAGTCAAAATGGCCGCCCTCGGGCAAGCTGCACGCTGCCCTGCCTTTGCCCAAGGAGCTTAGCTTTTGTCTGCCTGGATCCCTTCCCCGCTGCGCCAGCTCGGCCAGCGCTTGCGCGGTGCATCGTCCAACCCGAGTGAACTGCTCAGCTGGTTCGAGGACCAGGCGCACAGCCGCGGCTATCAGCTCAGCGAGGGCCAGCGCCGGGTCATCGACAGCATGGCCGGGCAGATTGCGCGCCTGCTGGAGGGAGGCCAGCCTCGCAGCCTCTATCTGTATGGCTCGGTCGGCCGTGGCAAGAGCTGGCTGCTCGATGGCTTTTTCCAGGCGGTACCGGTAGCGGCCAAGCAGCGCCTGCACTTCCACGACTTTTTCGCCCGTTTGCACCAAGGCATGCACCGGCACCGCCTGCTGGACGACGCGTTGGGCGCCACCCTGGACGAGCTGCTGGGTGACTGCCAGGTGCTGTGCTTCGATGAGTTCCATGTGCATGACATTGGCGATGCCATGCTGCTGACCCGGCTGTTCAACGCCCTGTTCGCCCGCGGCATCTTCCTGTTGGTGACTTCCAACTACGCCCCTGAAGGGCTGTTGCCCAACCCGCTCTACCACGAGCGGTTCCTGCCAGTGATACGCCTGATCAACAGTTCGATGGAGGTGCTCGAAGTGGGCGGCGACACCGACTTTCGCAGCCTGCCGGCCAACCGCGAACACCAGCGCTTCACCCAGGGGCACTATGTGTGGCCGGGGAATGCGGCGCAGCGCCGGGCGCTGAACGTACCCGATGAGCACCCGGTGGTGCTGGAGGTGAACAACCGCCCGCTGCGCGCCCTGGCCATCGATGGCCGACGCGTGGTGCTGGGTTTTGACGACTTGTGCGAGAAGGCCACGGCGGTGATCGACTACCTAGTGCTGGCCGGGCAGTACGACGAATGGATCATCGATGGGCTGGATGACCTGGCGGAGTGTTCGCTGGCGGCGCAACAGCGCTTCGTCAACCTGGTGGATGTGCTGTATGACCAGGACCGGCAGGTGACCGTGATCGGCAAGCGGCCACTGGAAGAAAGCCTTGGTGGGCCACTGGCTGACCTGATGCGCACCCGCAGCCGGCTGGGGCAGCTACATCAGGCTGGCCCCGAAAGCTTTATTGCCTGATCGGCCTCTTCGCGGCTGAAGCCGCGAAGAGGCCAGTGAGGTCACAGCGTCAGCCAGCCCGTGGCAGATCTGCCAACACCGCCTCGATCTCCCCCAACACCGCCGGGTCATCCAGGGTCGAGGGCGGCACATAAGCTTGCCCATCAGCAATCTTGCGCAGCACCGCCCGAAGGATTTTCCCCGAGCGGGTCTTGGGCAAGCGCTTCACCAACCGCACCCGGTTGAAACACGCCAGGGCGCCAATTTCCTCACGCACACTGCCCACCAGCTCCACCAGCAACTGCGCCTCGGCTATACCCTCGCCATCCTTGAGCACCACCAGCGCCAGCGGTACCTGGCCCTTGATCTCGTCATGCACACCGATCACCGCACACTCGGCCACCGCCGGGTGACGGGCAACCAAATCTTCCATCTCACCCGTGGACAGCCGATGCCCAGAGACGTTTATCACGTCGTCGGTGCGGCCCATGATGTAGACGAAGCCCTCTTCATCGAGATAACCGCCATCGCCCGTGTGGTAATAGCCAGGATAGGTGTGCAGATAGGCCTGCAGGTAACGCTCATGGTCGCCCCACAAAGTCTGGCTGCACCCAGGTGGCAGCGGCAGGGCGATAACGATGGAGCCCTGCTGATCGGGCCCCAGCAGATGCCCGTCGTCATCCAGCACCCGCACGTGATAACCCGGCACCGCACGGTTGCTCGAACCCGGCCGCGCCGCACTGCCCTCCAGCCCCACGCAAGGCGCAGTCACCGGCCAGCCAGTCTCGGTCTGCCACCAGTGGTCGTGCACCGGTTTGCCGGTGACCCGCTCCAGCCACTGGTGCGTGCTGGAATCGAGCTTTTCCCCGGCCAGGAACAGCTGGCGCAGCGAGCTCAGGTCATGCTTGCGGATCAGCTCGCCATCCGGGTCTTCCTTGCGGATCGCCCGCATGGCGGTCGGCGCGCAGAACAAGGCATTGACCTTGTACTGCTCGACCACCCGCCAGTACGCCGAGGCATCCGGCGTGCGAATCGGCTTGCCCTCGTAGAACACCGTGGTGCAGCCGCTCATCAGCGGCCCATAGACAATCAGCGAATGGCCGACAACCCAGCCGACATCGGAAATACCCCACCACACATCCCCGGCCTGCATGCCGTAGATATGCCGCATCGCATAGCAAAGCGCGACCGCGTTGCCACCGTTTTCGCGGACGATACCCTTGGGTTTGCCGGTAGTGCCGGAGGTATACATGATGTACAGCGGGTCGCCGGCATCCAGTTCGACCGGCGCCACCGGTGCGGCACTGGCCAAGGCCTGCTGCCAGTCCAGGTCACGGCCTGCCTGCAGCTGCGCACGGGCCTGGGGCCGTTGCAGCACCAGCACATTGCGCGGTTGATGGCGGGCCACCTGCAGGGCGCGGTCGACCAGCGGCTTGTACTCGATCACCCGCTCGAACTCCAGGCCACAGGACGCGGTGAGCAACAGCGTCGGCCGAGCATCATCGATGCGCAGTGCCAGCTCGTTGGCGGCAAAACCACCGAACACCACCGAATGCACCGCACCAATGCGCGCGCAGGCGAGCATCGCCATGGCCGCCTGGGGCACCATCGGCATGTAGATGATCACCCCGTCACCCTTGCCCACGCCCAGTTGCCGCAGCAGGCCGGCCAGGCGTGCCACTTCGTCGCGCAACTGGTGGTAGGTGAAGGCCTGCTGCACACCGGTCACGGGGGAGTCGTAGATCAGTGCCAGCTGTTCGCCGCGGCCCAGCTCGATCTGCCGGTCGAGGGCCAGGTAACAGCTGTTCAGGCGGCCGTCGGCGAACCAGCGATGGGTGCCGTCGGGGTTGTCCTGCAGGGTCAGCGAGGGCTTGCGGTACCAGGCCAGGGATTCGGCCTGTTCGGCCCAGAAGGCAGCAGGGTCGGCAATGGATTGGGCGTAGCTGTGCTGGTAGGTCATGTCGATGAAAACCCGGTACTTGTTGTTATTGAAGGGCGAATAATGAGTATGGCCCGCCACACCGGGGCCGCCATGGGACTAAAGTCACAACGGACCTGCAAATTTGCAGACAGGACAGAAATGCCCCACAACGGTGCAAAGCCTCTAGAATAGGCCGCCCTCACCGCCACAGAGCAGCTCATGGATATCGATCAGGCCCGAACTTTTCTGGAAATCGTGCGTTGCGGCAGCCTGGTCGCCGCCGCCGAACGCCTGTTCGTGTCGCAGACCGCCATCACCGCCCGCGTGCAACGCCTGGAACAGCAACTGGGCTGCCAGCTGTTCGTGCGCAGCCGCAACGGTGCCAGCCTGACCAGTGACGGTGAAGCCTTCGTCAGCTATGCCAACCAGCTGGTGCAGACCTGGGAAGCGGCGCGCCGCGACCTGCCGCTGCCTGAAGGCTGCCAGCAGGTGCTGCATGTGGGCGCGGAAGTCAGCCTGGGTAACCCGATGCTGCTCGACTGGGTCAGCGCCCTGCACCGCGAACTGCCCAACCATGCCATCCGCAGCGAGGTCAGCGATGGCGAGTCGTTGCTGCGCAAGGTGGAGATGGGCCTGCTCGACGCTGCACTGGTGTACCAGCCGATCTACGGCCCGGGGCTGCAGGTGGAGCAGTTGATGGAAGAAAAGCTGATCCGCGTACGCCGGGTCGAGCAACCCGAGCCTTACATCTACATCGACTGGGGTGAAGCCTTCCGCCGCCAACATGATGCCGCCTTGCCAGACTGCGCGCGCCCGGCGCTGAGCTTCAACCTCGGACCGTTGGCCCTGCAGTTCATCCTCGATCAGGGTGGCAGCGGTTACTTCCGTACCCGGGTGGTGCAGGCCTACCTGGAGAGCGGCGTGTTCGAGCGCGTGGCGCAAGCGCCGGAATTCACCTACCCGACCTACCTGGTCTACCCGCGCAAGCGCGACAGCGACGCCCTGCAGCAGGCCTTCGCGGTGCTGCGCCAGCTGGTGGCAGCCGGCGCCAGCGATTGGTCACAACGCTGGGACCCGGTTATCTGAGGTACCGCCAGCAGCACTGAGCAACTGGCGCTTGAGGCCGGCGACCAGGTCGGTCTGGGTGACCACGCCGACCAACTGCTCACCGTCAAGCACCGGCAGGCAGTGCAAACCCTGCTCGCACAGCAGCGGCAGCAGGCGTTCCAGCGGGTGCTGGCTGCTGACGCTGACCACCCGCCGGCTCATCACCTGCTCCATGCGCACGGCCTTGCGGCCAAACAGGCCACGCCAGCTGAACTGGCCGCGCTGCATGGCCGGGCCCACCAGGTCACTGAGGCTGACAATGCCCACCAGCTTGCCTTGCTGCAGCACCGGCAAGGTTTTCAGGTGGTGGTCAGCGAGCATTTTCCAGGCCTGCTCCAAGGTGGTGTCCGGTGCAGCGAACTGCACGTCGCGCGACATCACCGCCCCGGCAGTGATGCCGCCGAGGCTGCGCCGCAGCGCGTGCTGCTCGGTGGCGAGGATGATGCGCTCCAGTTCGTCGCGGGTGACGTCGACAAATTCGCCCAACTCTTCCAGGGCCTGATCCAGGTCGGCGCCACGGATGCCCACGCGCTCGCTGGGCAGCGGGTCGTGGGTGTGGTGCACGTCCTTGCGCGGCGCCACGCCTTTCGGGTAGTGCACGCCGGTGAGGCGATTGTAGATCACGGCCACGGCCACCAGGATCAGCGCATTGAGCAGCACCGGTTCGAGCAGGTGATCGCCCATGGCCGTCAGGCCCGGGTCGGCCAGTACCGCGCTCACCGCCACACCACCTCCCGGCGGGTGCAGGCAACGCAGCAGGCACATCACCACGATCGAAAGCCCCAGGGCAGCGGCCGCCACCCACAGTTCAGGGCCAAAACCCTGGCGCATGGCCAGGCCGACCGCACCCGCCAGGGCATAGCTGCCGAGCACAGGCCACGGCTGCGCCAGGGGCCCGGAATGCACGGCGAACATCAGCACCGCCGAGGCCGCCAACGGGCCGAGCAGGTGCAGGGCAATGCCCGGGCCATAAGCCAGACTGGTCAGCCAGCCGGCGAGGAACAGGCCGAACAGCGCGCCGATACCGGCACGCAACCATTGTTTGGGGGGGATATTCAGGGGGGCTGGCAACAGCCGCTGCAGACGACTTTCGGAACGCATGGCAGACATTCAAGTAATCAGGATCTGTAGTTTTTTTGATTAAAAAGAAAGCCCAGCCGAAGTGGCCTGGGCCTCGTATTGCAGATGCAATAGCACAAGGGGCTCCGTCCGTGGAGAGATGGAAACCGCAAGGTTTCTCGAGGGGGATTGTGCCGGGCGGGGGAAGATTGGGCTAATTCAAAAAAATGCGGCTGTGCTGCAATTTTTTTGCAGTGCTGATATGGGCCTCATCGCCGACACAGATCAGCGCACTTTGCGCGGCAGCTCGATGCTCACCCTGAGGCCGCCCAAGGCACTTTCCAGCAACGCCAGGCGCCCGCCCCAAGCCTCGACGATGTCGCGCACAATCCCCAACCCCAGCCCGTGCCCATCGACCTGCTCATCCAGCCGCGAGCCGCGCTCCAGCACCTGCAGGCGCCGATTTTCCGGAATGCCGGGGCCGTCATCATCGACCCACAACCGGTAGCCCTCGGCTGTGGGTGCAATGCCCAGCCGCACCTCGCTGTCGGCCCACTTGCAGGCGTTGTCCAGCAGGTTGCCGAGCAGCTCCAGCACGTCTTCGCGATCCCAAGGCAGCAGCAGACCCGGCGGTACATCGTGCTCAAGCAGCAAGCTGTCGCCATGGATCATACCCAAGGTCGCGAGCAAGCCCGGCAGCTCGGCATCACAATCGAACTGCGCCCCAGGCAAGGCATCGCCTGCCAGGCGCGCCCGGTTCAGCTCACGGGCCAGGCGCTGCTGGATCTGCTCCAACTGTTCACGCAACTGCGCCTGCACCTCTGGCAGGCCTTGCAAGCGCTCACTGGACGCCAGGCTGAGCAGCACCGCCAGCGGCGTCTTCAACGCATGGCCGAGGTTGCCCAGGGCATTGCGCGAGCGGCGCAGGCTGTCTTCGGTGTGGCTGAGCAAGTGGTTGATCTGGTCGACCAGCGGCGCCAGCTCGCTGGGTACCTCGGCATCGAGCTGCGAGCGCTGGCCTTGCTGCAGCTGGGCAATCTGCTGGCGTGCGCGCTCCAGCGGGCGCAGCGAGCGGGTGACGGTGATGCGCTGCAACACCAGCACGATCAGCAACGCCACCAGGCCCATGCCCAGGCCGATCTGCTGCAGGCGGCGAAAACCGTCGCGCACCGGCGAGTAATCCTGTGCCACGCTGATCGAGATGTCCTGGCCCAGACGCCGGTAATCGGCGCGCAAGGCCAGCAGTTGCTGCCCTTCCGGGCCCAGTTCGTGGCTATCGGACAACCCCGGCGCGGCCGGTTTGGGCATGTCCAGGTCCCACAGCGAGCGCGAACGCCAGGTGCCCTGGTCGAAATCGATACGGAAGTAGTAACCGGAGAACGGCCGCTGGTACGCAGCGGAAATGCGCCGCTCATCCAGCTGCAGGCCATTCGGCCCGCGCACCAATGCCACCAGCAGGTTCTCGCTTTCCTTGCGCAGGCCGTTTTCCAGATAGCGCTGCAAGCCAGCCTCGAACAGCCACAGGGTCAGCTGCGCGAGCACCACCCCGACCACCACCAGCACGGCGACCAGGCCCAGGCTCAGGCGCGCCTGGATCGATTTCATCCGCTGCTCCCGGCATAGATGTAGCCTTGCCCGCGGCGCGTCTCGATGACGCTGCGGCCAAGCTTGCGCCGCAGGTGGTTGACGTGCACCTCCAGCACATTTGAGTCGCGCTCGGTCTCGCCGTCGTACAGGTGCTCGGCCAGGTGGCTCTTGGACAGGATCTGCTGCGGGTGCAGCATGAAGTAGCGCAACAGGCGGAACTCCGCAGCGGTGAGCTGGATGTCGACGCCGTCGCGGCTCACGCACTGGCGGCTTTCATCCAGGTGCAGGCCTGCAGCTTCCAGCGTGGGCTGGTTGGCCAGGCCCCGGGCACGGCGCAGCAGCGCCTGAATGCGCAGTTGCAGCTCCTCGGGGTGGAACGGCTTGCTCAGGTAATCGTCGGCCCCGGCCTTCAGGCCCTCGATCCGTTCGGCCCACGACCCTCGCGCCGTGAGGATCAGCACCGGCGTGACCAGGCCGCCGGCACGCCACTGCGCCAGCACCTCCAGGCCCGGCAAGCCCGGCAGGCCGAGGTCGAGGATGATCAGGTCATAGGGTTCGCTCTGGCCTTGGTACACCGCATCGCGGCCATCGGCCAGCCAGTCCACGGCATAGCCCTGGCGCTGCAGGCTGGTGGTCAGTTCGTCGGCCAGGGGCACGTTGTCTTCGACAAGCAGCAGGCGCATGTCAGTCGTCTTCCTCGTCTTTGAGCAGGGCGCCGCTGCTGGCATCGAGCTTGATCTCGCGCACCACGCCGTCCTGGGTCAGCAGCTCGACTTCATATTCATAGCGGCCGTGGTCCTCTTCCAGCTCGGCCTCCAGCAGGCGCGCCCCGGGGTAACGCCCCAGGGCGGTTTCCAGCAATTGCTCGAGCGGCAGGATGACGCCCTTCTGGCGCAGTTTAAGGGCTTCATCCTGGTCCAGGTCGCGGGCAACGGCCAGGGAGCACACGGCCAGCAACGACAACGCCAGGTATCGCGCCGGCCGGGGTAAGTGGATCATCAGCGGTCCTGCTCGACCTTCAGCACTTCACCGGTCTTGGCATCCAGGTCGACATCCCACTCGACGTTCTGCGTGTCGCGCAGTTCGACCTTGTAGATGTAGCGGCCGTATTCGTTTTCCAGCTCCGAGTCAGTGACGGTGGCGCCTGGGTGCTTGGCCACGGCAGTGGCCTTGAGCTCGTCCAGCGACTTGATGGTCTTGGCATTGACCAGTTTGACCACTTCGTCAGGCTGGACGTCCTTGGCGAAGGCAGCATTGGCGCCCAGGGCAAGGGCGGCGGCGGTAAACAGGGCAGTCAAGGTTTTCATGGTGGCTCTCCTGAGCGACGTTCAAGTTGTCTACGGGGTTAAGACTAAAGAGCGGTCCTTAATTCAACCTGAAAACAGCTGGCGCCATGATAGCGCAGCCTGAGCGGCATCAAGGGCCTATAATGCCCCGTTTGTTGCCCGCGAGATCCGTCATGAGCGCCATTCACATCAAATACCCTGCACTCACCTTCAAGGCCGGCCAGCGCGCGCTGCAGCGGATCCGCGAAGGTGGCCTGCAAGCGGCCGATGTGGGCGTATTGCCAGGTGCGGCGGGTGGGCCCAAACCCTTGGGCATCCAGGGCCTGGACCTGGCGCTTTTTGGTGAATGGTTGCCCTCGGCGCCACGCCAACGCGCGCTGATCGGTGCCTCGATCGGCTCCTGGCGCTTCGCCAGTGCCTGCCTCGACGACCCGGTCGCCGGCATTCGCCGCCTGGGCGAGCTGTATACCGAGCAGGACTTCGCCAAGGGCGTTACCGCCGCCGAGATCAGCCGCAGTTGCCAGCGCATGCTCGACGATCTGCTGCAGGGCCGCGACGGGCAGATCCTCGCCAACCCGCACTATCGCCTGAACATCCTGGTGGTAAAGAGCCACGGCCAGCTCGCCCACGACCATCGTGGCCGCCTGGGCATGGGCCTGGGCTCGGTGATCGCCAGCAACCTGCTGGGGCGCTCGCGCCTGGCGCGGCACTTCGAGCGGGTCATCCTGCACGATGCGCGCAGCGCGCCGCCGCTCGACGCCCTCACCGACTTTCCCTCGCGCTGCCTGCCGCTGGACCTGGCGAACCTGCGCCAGGCCCTGCTCGCCTCGGGCTCGATCCCGATGGTGATGGAGGGTGTGCGTGACATTCCTGGTGCAGGTGCTGGCACCTACCGCGACGGCGGCCTGCTCGACTACCACCTCGACCTGCCCTACCGCGGTGACGACCTGGTGCTGTACCCGCACTTCACCGACAAGGTGGTGCCCGGCTGGTTCGACAAGGCGCTGCCCTGGCGCAGGGGTGATGCCGCACGGTTGCAGAACGTGCTGCTGATGACCCCCTCGCCGCAGTACCTGGCCGCCCTGCCTTTCGGCAAGCTGCCGGACCGCAACGACTTCAAGCGCTTCATGGGCGATGCGCCGAGCCGCAAGCGCTACTGGTACCAGGCGATCGCCGAAAGCCAGCGGCTGGGCGATGAACTGCTGGAGCTGATCGCCACCGGGCGGTTGCACGAACGCCTGCAAGCCTTGTAGCGACCATGCTGGTAGACTGCGCGCATTATTGATTCACACAGAGTTATGACAGCGTGGAAATCTTCAAGGAATTTACATTCGAATCGGCCCACCGCCTGCCCCACGTCCCAGCCGGCCACAAATGCGGCCGCCTGCACGGCCATTCGTTCAAGGTCGGCCTGCACCTGACTGGCCCACTTGACCCGCACACCGGCTGGATTCGTGACTTCGCCGAGGTCAAGGCGATCTTCAAGCCGATCTACGAGCAGCTGGACCACAACTACCTGAACGACATCCCTGGCCTGGAGAACCCGACCAGCGAAGTGATCGCCAAATGGATCTGGGACCAGGTCAAGCCGCTGATGCCGGAGCTGTCCAAAGTCCGCATCCACGAGACTTGCACCAGCGGCTGCGAATACACCGGCGACTGATCCGCCCTTGGCCAGCCTTCGGCCCTGGCGGACCGAAGGCTGGCGATGCCCTCAGTGCTCTTCGAAATGGTGAGGCATGCTGAGGATCTTCATCGACACCAAGCCGGCCTCTCCTTTTCGGCTATTGAAGAAGCGGTCGCTGTAGCTGGTGTAACGCAGGATCTTCTCACCGCCTGGGGTGAGCAACTGAAGATTGAAGAGCTGATCACCCTCGCCGATCTGCTCCTGATCGAAACCCTCGATGCGCCACAGCCGCGCGCCACCTGCCTTGGACTGCACGCCCTGCGGTTCGCTGGCTTCCCAGATGCCGACATAACCTGAAAACACGCTGGCGTTGTAATCGAGCACCCAGTCGGAAACTTTGTGGGCGCGGTCAGCCGGCCTTATCTCGTAGAACAGTGGCTTGTCGGCGGCATAGCTGCCCCTGGCGTAGGCGCCAAACCAGAACAGCTCGTAATAGCGCTGGCCAGGGTTGGCATAATCAGACCGGTCGAGGGGCTTCTCCAACACACCGTCCTGTTCGGCCTGCAGATACCGGTCATAGTGCCCGTTGGCGCCGCGGCTGCCTGTCTGCACCCAGATCGCCCCCAGCTGCCGCTCACGCACTGGCGTCGCCGCTGTGACGCTGCGCACAGCGGAGCCCTGCCACCAGCAGCGGGCCAGAAAGGTAAAGCGGGGATTGAATACGTAATCGCTCATGCTGACTCTCCTGGTCAGACTGAAAGAGCCGTTACGCTAGGAAGTTGCGCTCACCCGAGCAGCAGGAAGCCGCTCACTGCATGCCTTGCTTGAGGAAGGCTGGCGCGATGTAGCGCTGGTAGTGCGCTTCGGACAGCAGGAAGAATTCACGGTCGATGGCATCGCGCAGTTGCGGCAGTTCCCAGTCGCGAAATTCCGGTAGCAGCACCATGCCGTACGCCTCCAGGTCACGGATCATCCGCGCACCGCGGGCGATCAGCTGGTAGGCCCAGCAGTATTCCGACTGCTGCTCGACGAAGCGGATCGAGCGCTGCTGCAACTGCTGACGCAGCAGGCTTGTATCGAACACTTCCAGCTTGGCCATCATCACCTGCACCAGCAACTGCTCCAGGCGCAGCCACACGGCGCGCTTCTGCTCGTCGTCGTAGCCGTTCCAGTTGATCACTTCGTGATGGAAACGCTTGCAGCCACGGCACACCGTGTCTCCATAGACCGTGGAACAGAGGCCGACGCAAGGGGTCTTGATGGACTGGTTGGACATTGGAAAACAACGGCTTGGCGATGGAACACGGGGTCATGTTAGCCCTTTGTCTAACCAGGGTCACCCGTTAAAGTCATGATCGCTGCCTTACCTTCGGGCTTTTTTTGCCGTAGAATCATCCCGCCTTTTCAAGGCAACAATGTCCGTTGGAAGCTGTTTTCAAAGCGTCACGAGCACAGTTCATCCGGTAGAACGGCGTTGGCCCGGGCCATGCACCCCTCGCATGCCCGCGCCAGCCCTCATCAGCTCCCGTTCTGCAGGCGTAAAACTTTGAAAGCAGCTTCTGTAAGGATTCTTTGCGACTCTGGCTGGGCGGCCCACAAAGCCGTGGCAGCGCATGGGTGCATTGAATGCTGGATGAGCGTCCCGGACTCCCTTTAGGGACCACTGATGAGGGTAATAACTGTGCTTGAAGCCTACCGCAAACACATCGAAGAGCGTGCCGCCCTGGGTATCGTGCCCCAGCCGCTGAACGCCGAACAAACTGCAGGCCTGGTCGAGCTGCTGAAAAACCCGCCAGCCGGCGAAGAAGCCTTCCTCGTAGACCTGATCACCAACCGCGTTCCGCCAGGGGTCGACGAAGCTGCCTACGTCAAGGCCGCTTTCCTCTCCGCCGTGGCCAAGGGCGAAGCCAAGTCGCCACTGATCGACCGCAAGCACGCTGCTGAACTGCTGGGCACCATGCAGGGCGGCTACAACATCGAGACGCTGGTCGCGCTGCTGGACGACGCCGAACTGGGCGCCGTCGCGGCCGAACAGCTCAAGCACACCCTGCTGATGTTCGATGCCTTCCACGACGTAGCCGAAAAAGCCAAGGCCGGCAACGTTCACGCCAAGGCCGTGCTGGACTCCTGGGCTGCCGGCGAGTGGTTCACCGCGCGTCCGGCCATCGCCGACAAGTACACCCTGACCGTGTTCAAGGTGCCAGGCGAAACCAACACCGACGACCTGTCCCCTGCTCCGGACGCCTGGTCGCGCCCTGACATCCCGCTGCACGCCCTGGCCATGCTGAAAATGGCCCGTGACGGCATCGAGCCGTCGCAGCCAGGCTCGGTCGGCCCGCTGGCACAGATCGAAGCGGTCAAGGCCAAAGGCTTCCCGGTTGCCTACGTCGGTGACGTGGTCGGTACCGGTTCCTCGCGTAAATCCGCCACCAACTCGGTGCTGTGGTTCTTCGGCGACGACATTCCGTACGTGCCGAACAAGCGCGCCGGTGGCTTCTGCTTCGGCACCAAGATCGCCCCGATCTTCTACAACACCATGGAAGACGCCGGCGCCCTGCCGATCGAATTCGACTGCACCAACCTGGCCATGGGCGACGTCATCGACGTTTACCCGTTCAAGGGTGAAGTGCGCCGTCACGGCAGCGACGAGCTGGTCACTACCTTCGCACTGAAGACCGAAGTCCTGCTGGACGAAGTCCGTGCTGGCGGCCGTATCCCGCTGATCGTTGGCCGTGGCCTGACCGAAAAAGCCCGTGCCGAACTGGGCCTGGGGGCTTCCGACCTGTTCAAGAAGCCAGAGCAGCCTGCCGACACCGGCAAGGGCTTCACCCTGGCCCAGAAGATGGTCGGCCGCGCCTGCGGCCTGCCAGAAGGCCAGGGCGTGCGCCCAGGTGCCTACTGCGAGCCGAAGATGACCACCGTCGGTTCCCAGGACACCACTGGCCCGATGACCCGCGACGAGCTGAAAGACCTGGCGTGCCTGGGCTTCTCCGCTGACCTGGTGATGCAGTCGTTCTGCCACACCGCGGCCTATCCGAAGCCGATCGACGTCAACACCCACCACACCCTGCCAGACTTCATCCGCACCCGTGGCGGCGTGTCGCTGCGCCCAGGCGACGGCATCATCCACAGCTGGCTGAACCGCATGCTGATGCCTGACACCGTGGGTACCGGTGGCGACTCGCACACCCGCTTCCCGATCGGCATCTCGTTCCCGGCCGGTTCCGGCCTGGTGGCTTTCGCCGCCGCCACCGGCGTCATGCCGCTGGACATGCCAGAATCGATCCTGGTGCGCTTCAAGGGCAAACTGCAACCTGGCATCACCCTGCGTGACCTGGTGCATGCCATCCCTTACTACGCCATCCAGAAGGGCCTGCTGACCGTCGAGAAGAAAGGCAAGAAGAACGCCTTCTCCGGCCGCATCCTGGAAATCGAAGGCCTGGACGACCTGACCGTCGAACAAGCCTTCGAGCTGTCCGACGCCTCGGCCGAGCGTTCCGCTGCGGGCTGCACCATCAAGCTGCCGGAAAAGGCCATCGCCGAGTACCTGCAGTCCAACATCACCCTGCTGCGCTGGATGATCGGCGAAGGCTACGGCGATGCCCGCACCCTGGAGCGTCGCGCCCAGGCCATGGAAGCCTGGCTGGCCAAGCCTGAGCTGCTGTCGGCCGACGCCGATGCCGAATACGCCGAAATCATCGAAATCGACCTGGCCGACGTCAAGGAGCCTGTGCTCTGCGCGCCGAACGACCCGGACGATGCCCGCCTGCTGTCCTCGGTACAGGGCGAGAAGATCGACGAAGTGTTCATCGGTTCGTGCATGACCAACATCGGTCACTTCCGCGCTGCCGGCAAATTGCTGGACAAGGTCAAGGGCGGTATCCCGACCCGTCTGTGGCTGGCCCCGCCAACCAAGATGGACGCCCATCAGCTGACCGAAGAAGGCTACTACGGCATCTACGGCAAGGCCGGTGCGCGCATGGAAATGCCAGGTTGCTCGCTGTGCATGGGTAACCAGGCACGTGTGCAGACCGGTTCGACCGTGGTTTCCACTTCGACCCGTAACTTCCCGAACCGTCTGGGCGACGCCACCAACGTGTACCTGGCCTCGGCCGAGCTGGCTGCGGTCGCTTCGATCATCGGCAAGCTGCCGACCGTCGAAGAGTACATGCAGTACGCCAAGGACATCGACAGCATGGCTGCCGACGTCTACCGCTACCTGAGCTTCGACCAGATCGCCGAGTTCCGTGAAGCGGCTGCCAACGCCAAGATCCCGGTGGTTCAGGCGTAAGCTGAGTTGTAAGCAGCAATAAAAACCCGGCAGAAATGCCGGGTTTTTTATTGGCTGTACTGGCACTCAGATCACGAACAGATCGACAAACCTGTGCACCGTCATCTGCTCCAGCTTCTGCTGGTCCTTGCACAGCTCGAAAATCTCCTGACACCGCTGCCGCACAAAGCGCGTCGCCAGATTGCCCCTGAACTTGGCCTCCAGCAACGGTATCCCTTCCTCGCGCCGCCGCCGATGCCCGATCGGATATTCCACCAGCACCTGCTCGGTACTGCTGCCATCCTTGAAAAACACCTGCACGGCATTGGCAATCGAGCGCTTGTCGGCTTCCAGGTACTCGCGACTGAAGCGCGGATCTTCGACCACTTCCATTTTCTCGCGCAGGCGATCGATGCTCGGGTGATTGGCATGGAAGGTATCTTCATAATGCTCGGCCACCAGGTGGCCGAAGATCAGCGGCACCGCCACCATGTACTGCAGGCAATGGTCACGGTCGGCGGCGTTGGCCAACGGGCCGCTCTTGGAAATGATGCGGATCGCCGATTCCTGGGTAGTGATGACGATGCGGTCTATTTCATGCAGGCGGTTACGCACCAGCGGGTGCAGGGTCACCGCCGCCTCACAGGCCGTCTGGGCGTGGAATTCGGCAGGGAAGCTGACCTTGAACAGCACATTTTCCATCACATAACTGGCCAAGGGTTGCGGCAGGCGCAGCTCATACTGGCCGGCGGGTTTTACCGCCAGGTCCTTGTTGGTGTGGCTGAACGAGACGTCATGAAAGCCCCACTGCGCGGCCGTCAACACCCCTGGCACGCCCATTTCGCCACGCAGCGCGATATCGGCCAGGCGCACGCCACGGCTGGAAGCATCGCCGGCCGCCCAGGACTTGCGTGAGCCGGCATTGGGCGCATGGCGATAGGTGCGCAGCGCCTGGCCATCGACGAAGGCATGGGACAGGGCCGATAGCATCTGCTCGCGATTGGCCCCCATCAGCCGGGCACACACGGCGGTCGAGGCCACCTTGACCAGGATCACATGATCGAGGCCAACGCGATTGAAGGAATTTTCCAGCGCCAGCACGCCCTGGATCTCGTGGGCCATGACCATGGCTTCGAGCACCTCGCGCATCAGCAACGGCGCTTCGCCAGCAGCCACGCGTTTCTGCGACAGATGATCGCCAACGGCCAGGATGCCGCCCAGGTTATCCGAGGGGTGCGCCCATTCGGCGGCCAGCCAGGTGTCGTTGTAATCCAGCCAGCGCACGGTACAGCCGATGTCCCAGGCGGCCTTGACCGGGTCGAGGCGGTAGGCGGTACCGGGAACGCGCGCACCATTGGGCACCACGGTGCCTTCCACCAGCGGGCCGAGGAGTTTGGTGCATTCAGGGAAGCGCAGGGCCAGCAGGCCGCAGCCGAGGGTATCCATCAGGCAATTGCGTGCGGTGTCCAGGGCTTCAGGGGATTCGACCCGGTAGCCGAGGGCGTAGTCGGCAAGGGTTTGCAGCACCCGGTCGTAGTCCGGGCGGTCGTTCAGGTCCACGTTGGCGCTCATAGCCAGCTCCTGTGAAGTTGGGGCTGCCTTGCAGCCCCATCAACGAAAGCCGAGCGCCAGTGGTGCGTTAGAAGCTATCGCCAGGCACGCGAACCCAGCCCTCCATCAGCACGCGAGCACTGCGGCTCATGATTGCCTTGGTCACCGTCCACTCGCCATCCACCTGGCGCGCCTCGGCCCCGACCCGCAAGGTGCCGGACGGATGGCCGAAACGCACGGCACTGCGCTCGCCCCCGCCTGCGGCGAGGTTGACCAGCGTGCCCGGAATGGCCGCGGCGGTGCCGATGGCCACGGCTGCGGTGCCCATCATCGCGTGGTGCAGCTTGCCCATGGACAACGCACGCACCAGCAGGTCGATGTCAGCGGCCGCAACCGCCTTGCCACTGGACGCAGTGTAGGTGCTCGGCGGCGCAACGAAAGCCACCTTCGGCGTGTGCTGACGCCCGGCGGCCTGGTCGACATGCTCGATCAGGCCCATGCGCACGGCGCCGTAGGCGCGGATGGTCTCGAAACGCTGCAGCGCCTGCGGGTCGCCGTTGATCGCATCCTGCAATTCGGTACCGGTGTAGCCGATGTCGGCGGCATTGACGAACACCGTCGGGATACCGGCGTTGATCATGGTCGCCTTGAAGGTGCCGATGCCCGGCACTTCCAGGTCATCCACCAGGTTACCGGTGGGGAACATCGCCCCACCGTCGCCATCCTCGTCGGCAGCAGGATCAAGGAACTCCAGCTGCACTTCGGCGGCCGGGAAGGTCACGCCGTCGAGTTCGAAATCACCGGTTTCCTGCACTTCACCTTCGGTGATCGGCACATGGGCAATGATGGTCTTGCCGATGTTGGCCTGCCAGATGCGCACCGTGACGATGCCATTGCGCGGAATGCGCGCCGGGTCGACCAGGCCGTTGCTGACGGCGAACGAGCCGACCGCCGCGGACAGGTTGCCGCAGTTGCCACTCCAGTCGACGAAGGCCTTGTCGATGGCAACCTGACCGAACAGGTAATCGACATCATGCCCAGGCTTGATGCTCTTCGACAGGATGACCGTCTTGCTGGTGCTCGACGTGGCGCCGCCCATGCCGTCGATCTGCTTGGCATAAGGGTCGGGGCTGCCGATTACCCGTAACAGCAAGGCGTCGCGGGCCGGGCCTGGGACCTGGGCCGCTTCCGGCAGGTCCTGCAGGCGGAAGAACACGCCCTTGCTGGTGCCACCACGGATGTAGGTGGCGGGAATTTTTACTTGTGGTACATGTGCCATGTTCAAGTCCTGTTCAAGCGGTCCCTTCGAGGAAGTCCTGGGCAAAGCGCTGTAGCACCCCGCCCGCCTCATAGATCGACACTTCCTCGGCAGTGTCCAGGCGGCAGGTCACCGGCACTTCCACACGCTCGCCATTGCGCCGCGTCACCACCAGGGTCAGCGTCGCCCGCGGCTTGCGCTGGCCGAGCACGTCATAGGTTTCGCTGCCGTCCAGGCCCAGGGTCTTGCGGTCGGTGCCCGGCTTGAACTCCAGCGGCAACACGCCCATGCCCACCAGGTTGGTGCGGTGAATGCGCTCGAAGCCCTCGGCGACAATTGCCTCGACACCCGCCAGGCGCACGCCCTTGGCCGCCCAGTCACGGGACGAACCCTGGCCATAGTCGCCACCGGCGACGATGATCAGCGGCTGCTTGCGCTCCATGTAGGTCTCGATGGCCTCCCACATGCGGGTCACCTTGCCTTCCGGCTCGATGCGCGCCAGCGAGCCCTGCTGCACGCTGCCGTCAGCCTTGCGCACCATTTCGTTGAACAGCTTGGGGTTGGCGAAGGTGGCGCGCTGGGCGGTCAGGTGGTCGCCACGGTGGGTGGCGTAGGAGTTGAAGTCCTCTTCCGGCAGGCCCATCTTCGCCAGGTATTCACCCGCAGCGCTGTCGAGCAGGATGGCGTTGGACGGCGACAGGTGGTCGGTGGTGATGTTGTCCGGCAGCACCGCCAGCGGGCGCATGCCGCGCAGGGTGCGCTCGCCGGCCAGGGCGCCTTCCCAGTAAGGCGGGCGACGGATATAGGTGCTCATCGGGCGCCAGTCGTACAGTGGCGCGACTTTCGGCCCGCGGTCTTCCTCGATGGCGAACATCGGGATATAGACCTTGCGGAACTGCTCCGGCTTGACCGCAGCACGCACTACCGCGTCGATTTCCTCGTCACTTGGCCAGATGTCCTTGAGGCGGATTTCCTTGCCGTCGACCACGCCCAGCACGTCCTTTTCGATGTCGAAGCGGATGGTGCCGGCAATCGCGTAGGCCACCACCAGCGGCGGCGAAGCGAGGAATGCCTGCTTGGCGTAAGGGTGGATACGCCCGTCGAAGTTGCGATTGCCCGACAGCACGGCGGTGGCGTACAAGTCACGGTCGATGATTTCCTGCTGGATCACCGGGTCCAGTGCACCGGACATGCCGTTGCAGGTGGTGCAGGCGAAGGCGACGATGCCGAAGCCCAGTTGCTCCAGCTCCTTTTCCAGCCCCG
>NZ_VZII01000008.1 GCF_009391885.1 Pseudomonas sp. MN1F
CCATCAGGCCTTCGGCGTAGCTGAAGCTGCGCACGGTGTCGCCGTTGCGGTTGATCACCGTGGTCAGCTGGCCGTGTTCGTCGTAGCGGTACTGGGTGAGCGTTTCGACGGCCTGGTTGTCGACTACGCGCTTGATGTCGGTCAGGCGACCCAACGGGTTGTCGTAGTGCAGGTGCACGCGGGTGCCGCCGGTGGCGCTGATGTCGGTCAGGGTGCCGTCGGGCGTGCGGGTGAAGTGCAGGAAGTGGCCGAGGGCGTTTTCGATGCGTTGCAGCGGCACTTCGGTGTTGCTGTCGGGCACTTCACCGAAGTAGAAGAACAGGTTATCGAGGGTTTGCAGCAGGTAGTGGCCGCCCTCGGTGCACACCAGGTACACCTGTTCGTGCGGGTTGTAGATGCGCTCGCCCGGTTGCAGGGTCACGAACGGGACTTCGCGGCCCTGGTTGTCGGTGAGGTAGATGAACGAGCCCTGGCGGCGCAGGCTCTGTTCCCAGGGCAGCACCCAGCCGCGGCCGAGCGCGCTGTCGACAGTGAGGTCGCTGGCGTAGAAGCGCGACCATTCGATCGGCATCAGGCCAGGCAGGCTGAAGTCGATTTCATCGGGGATCAATTTGCGCCCGGTGGTGAGGTCGACCGGGTTGCCGACCAAGCCACCGATGGCTCTGCGTGCCACGGGCTCGATCACGTAGCGGCTGGCAACTTCACCGGCGATGAAGCCTGCGGTGAACTTCAGGGCGCAGGGCATGACGGCTTTCATGCCGGCCTGGGTCCCGGCCTTGATCAACTGGGCGATACCGCCGGCTGCACCGGCAATGGCCATCAGCACATCCACGGTAGTGCGCAGCCATTGCGGGATTTCGTCATCCACCGGCAGGTAGCGGTAGGTGCCGCCGCCGACGATGACATTGTCGGAACCACCGGAAATGGTCGCGCCGCAGGTCAGCTTGTCGCCCTTGCGTGCAGCGGCGACGCTGTTGATGAAGACGTTGGTCGAGCCTTCGGCGATCTGCACCGGCCCGGGGTGCTTGTCGCAGGCGCCGATGCTTTTCTCGACCCGGGCGGCCTTGCGGCTGTTGATGAAGACATTGGGTGAGGCAGTGGTTATCGTCCCTGAGGGGGACGAGAACATACTGCCTATCGCCTCTCCGGCGGCGGTCAGCAAGCTGCCTCCGATACCGGCTGCGAGGCCGGCCAGCAAGGCCACGCCGAACCCGCAGGTGAAGGTGGCGATGGCCACCGTGGCCACCAGCGCGATGCCCAGGGCGGCCCCGATCAGGAAGCCCCCCAGCGCGCTGGTGTGCGATATCTCGTCGCCGAACCTGGCCGCTTCGAACATGAGGGGTTACTCCTGTTCGCCGGGCTCGGCGCTGGCTATGGTCGGGTTGCGCGGGTTGAAGCTGGCCAGCAGATTGTCCCAGTCCTGGTTTTGCTGAGCGCTGAAGTCCGCCTGTGCGGTGGTGGAGAAGATCAGCGCACGCCCGGGGCTGACGATGAAGGCGGCCTGGCGCTGGTAAAGCGGGCGGCCCTGGTTCATGTAGTAGGCATCGATCTGGATGCCAGCGATCGGCGCGGCCGCCGAAAGCGAAACGGCCTTGTTGCCCATGCGGGTGTAGCCGCGCAGCTTCGAGGTGAGCATTTTGATCTGGCGGTCGACATAGGCCTGCAGTGCTTCATCGGGCAGCAAGGTGTCGCGCGAGATGGTGATGCTCAACGGTGCCGGGACACTGGCGCCGAGGACGAACATGTTGACCGTGCGGTCCTCGAAACCTGCTGGCAGCGCGATGCTGCCTTCCTGCAACTCGTAGTCCATGCGATGAAAATTCCTGATAACAAAAAAGTGGGTGTCAGCGCAGCGCGAGGCCATCGAGCATGCGGTCGAACTCGGCCAGCCAGTGGCTCATGCCCGAACTGGTCGGATCGATCACACAGGCAATATCCAGCCACTGCGGCATGTCACTGCCGTCGACAGGGACCAGTGCACCGACAAGGCGGCCGTGACGGGGCTCGTGCCCGGCCTTGAAGTGGAAGTCCAGCGCCTTGGCCGGGCTGCCTGCAACATGGCAATCGCGCTGGCGGATCACGCGCATTTGCGGGTTCAGTTCGCGCAGGGCCTGAATCGCGGATTCGAACAATTGCTCCAGGGTCTGCCCGGCGCGCACGTCACGGCGGCGAATGTTCAGGCTAACGGCCTCGCCTTCGTGTTCGAGGGTGGTCTGGATGTCGCGAAAACGAAAACCGCCTGGGAACTGCAAGTTGAAACCACCGAAGGTGAAACCGCTGGCAACCTCCTGCAGCGCCACGGGGACCGGTTCGGCCTCTGGTTGCGGCTCGGCCGCCTTGGCTGCTTCCGCCAGCTTGGCCAGGCGTGCCTCCTCCTCCAGCGCTTCGCGCCGGGCGGAGATCCGGTCGTAGATCGAAGGTTTGTACATGAGCCTGGCCTCAGTCGTTGATCCGCACCGGGGCGCCCGTGATCTTGGTGATGTCGGTACTGGTGGTGGTGATGACCTTGCCCTTGATCTCGATGCCTTCCGGGGTCAGCGTGATGCTGCTGTCGCCCACCTGCAGGATGATGTGCTGCTTGGCCGCCACCTGTATGAACTGGTTGTCGACCTTGAGCGTGTAGGAGCCTTCAGTCACTTGCACCACGGTGTCTTTCTTCACCGTTTCGGTGTGCGTGCCCCCCACCGTGATCGAGCGGTTGTTCCCCACATCATGGGTCTCATCCAGCTCGATCTCGGTATCCATGTTGCGCTCGGCGTGCATGATGATCTGCTCGGCGCCGGCCTTGTCCTCGAAGCGGAAGAAGTTGGCGGTACCGCCGTCGCCCTTCATCGACCGGGTCAAGATGCCGCTCTGGGTCTTGTTCGCCGGCAGCGACCATGGCGGGGTGTTGGTGCTGTTGTACAGGCTGCCCATGATCAGCGGGCGGTCCGGGTTGCCGTCGAGGAACACCACCACCACTTCGTCGCCCACACGCGGGATCTGGATGCTGCCGAAGCCGCCGCTGGCACCGGATTGGGCGACGCGTACCCAGCACGAACTGTGGTCGTTGTGCTGGCCCTTGCGGTCCCAGTGGAACTGAATCTTCACGCGGCCCAGTTCGTCGGTGAAAATCTCTTCGCCTGGCGGGCCGACGATGATGGCGGTCTGTGGGCCGGCGATGGTCGGCTTTGGCGTGCTCAGCTGCGGGCGGAACGGGATCTTCTTGCGCACGCAGCTGAAGGTGTTGAAGTAGCTGGCCTGCTGACCGCTGAGGTAGTTGTTGTGCCCTTCGCTCTCCACGCTCATCAGCAGGAACTGGCGGTCTTCGACGGCGCCCTGGTCGTGGGTGTAGTGCTGCAGCAGCTCGAAGGTATAGCCGGGCTTCATGGCCCGACAGTTACTGGCGCCTTCGAACTTCTTGCCACGCAGTTCCAGCGCCTCGATACGCAGGCGCAGCAGGGTTTCGCCTTCGTCATAAGTGCCGTGGGTGTACTGGCCGGGGAAGTCGTAGATTTCGAAGTTTTCCACGTCGCCCTGCTTGTTCACGCTGTTCATCGCCACCGGCAAGCGGTTGTTGGGCTGGCGGTAGTCGAAGGTCTGCGTGGCCATCTTGCCGGACTGCAGCTGGCGGTTGCCGCTCCACTGGGTGATGGAGTCGGCGGTCTCGGTGACCGAAGCGCTGTGGAAGCGGATCTGCGGCTGCTCGGGGATGTCCACCAGCGTGCTGGAATCATCGCAGATGATCATGGTGTGGCCTTCGGCGGTGTGCTCGAAGTAGTAGAACATCCCCTCTTCCTCCAGCAGGCGCTGGACGAAGTTGAAGTCGGTTTCGCGGTACTGGGTGATGTAGGTGTAGCGCTTTTGTGGCCGGGTCAGGCGGAATTCGTGGCGGGAGAACGCCGGGCACAGGGCGAACACTTCGGTGACCACTTCCTCGACCGTGTTGCCCTGGAAAATCCGCGTGTCGAAGCGGTTCTTGAGCATCGAGAACCATGGGTTGAGGGTAGCGGTGTAACGCGCCATGCCACCGTCGCTGCCGATGCTGGCAAAGCGCGTTAGGTAACCGGTGATGTAGCGCGGGCCACCTTCGGCCAGCTCGATCTCGATGCTGACGTGCTGGCCCATCATCGACTTCAGCGGCACGCCAGAATCTTCGCAGACCAGCAGCAGTTCGTAGTTGAACGCCCGCGACAGGCCCTCGACGCCCTTGAAGGTTTCCAGCAGCAGTTCCTGCTCGGGGTTGGCCAGGTTGTGGAACTTGAACAGGCGGCGGTTCTGCGGCGACAGCAGCGCGGAGGCCAGGTCCATGATCATGCGAAATCTCCTTGAAAACACGGCCAGCACGCTAATGCGATGCTCAGCTACAACTCTGTTCTTGCGGGCGTATTCGGCATGCGCGCATCACGCGCGTGCCCTGCGGAATCATGCGACTGCCGGCATGACGGAAAGTGCCATCATGCGTTGAATTTAATGCGACCTGGTTCACATTACCGAATGCCAGGCAGGCAGAAGCGCCCAAAAGGAGACACCGGCAAATGATGCCCTGTCAACACATCGCAGGCCTTGAAACGCCGAGCTTAGAGCCCCGCAAAGCGATATCACATCGCCACTTTTCGCAACCGTCACCGCTGCATCAAAGCGCTATGGGCCATCGCCGAATGGCCCGTAGCAGAAGGTTTTTCAAGGGGTGAACGGAGCCCATAGCTGACCACGCCAAGTCGAGCTATCCGTTACCGTTTGCGTCCACGGCGCTTGCGGAGAAAAATGTTTCATAACGTGGATTGGTTCAAATTTTTCGACATTCATCCACTCTGGCAAATGGCTAGCGTGGGCACTGGCGGTACTGGCACTTGCGGCAAGCGAACAGCCATGATTCGTGCGATGATGCTTAATTGCCATCATTGCCCCACACCCCTGTCCTGAGAACAATGAACGCTCCGTCGGATCTTCCCGCCAATCTCGAGGTCTGACGCGACACGCTGCGCTCGCCGCCGAAGCGCCGCCTACCTCCATGGACAGTGAAGCGAAAATGGATCTTTTGACCAACATCCCCAGCTGGGGCGACATCGAACGCAATCTCGAGCAGAAATTCAGCGAGCTCAACCAGAGCGTCGACAGCGGCCTGAACAGCGCCCACGAAGCCTGGGACGGTTTCAGCCGCCGCGTGAGCAATGGCGCCAATCAGGCCTATGGCTACCTGGGTGGCCAGCGCATCGACAACGTACGCCAGGCCATGACCCTGTCCTACCCGATCATCCAGGACAACCTCAAGCGCAAGTGGTCTTCCATCGGCATCGAGCAGATCCTGCCGGTACTGCTGCAACTGGTCAAAGAAGTGTCGATGATCCTCGGCGGCAGCGTGGCGGTTGGCTCGCTGGCCGGTGGCGTGGCCGGAGCCTTTGCTTTTGGCGTCGGCGCGGCGCCGGGCGCGGTGGCCGGCGCCGGCATCGGCCTGCAGGTCGGCAACCTTATCCTCATGGGGCTTGGGCTGTCCGCCATCGCCGAGTACTTCTACCAAGGCCTGCCGGCCTGTTTGTCGACACTTCAGCAAGGCATGGCCACGGCATGGTTTGCCGAGGATGGCCTCAAGCCCGCTGGCCTGGACCCAACCGGCGGCTCGTCGGCGCAAGCCCAGGAGCGCGTCGAGCGCGCCGCGCGCCAACTGGCCCGCGGGCAGGAGCAGTTGGTGTTGCTACTGCTGACGGCCATTGTCACCTACCTGACCCGGGGGCAGCTGAAAGCAGGCATAGTCAGCAGCGCGGAAAGTATTGCCACACGTAGCGCCCGATTGCAGGCCGAAATATCCAACAAACAGTTGGCAGCATGGCTGGCGAAAAACGAGCAGAAGCTACTGGCGAACCCGGAACTACGGGTCAAGGAGGCGACTCCTCTCAAGCCAGCGGAGCCGCAAACCCTGCGGGAGTTCTACAGCAAGCAGGACCCGAATTTCACCTCGATGGAAGACCAGATCAAGAAGGTCAGCACCTTCAAGACCAAGGGCCTGTCGAACGCCCAGATCGAAGACTTCCTCAACACCGCAGATGGCGAGAAGCTGCTGAGCAAGCTGCAGGCCGCAGCCCCGGATGCCGACGCCACTACCATCTACTCGCGGGCGTTCGACCAGGTGGCGTCCGGGTCCACCATCCCCGAGGTGAGGATGATCGACTCCCCGCTGGTCAAGATCGTGCCCGAAGGGCAAAGTGTGTCGCCCTACTCGCCCTTCTTCACCACCCACGAGGAGCTTCAGGCAGCGGCCAGATCCGGCAAGACACTGGCTGACAGCTTTGGCTTGCCGCTGGGCAGTGAATCGACACGTTATTCGATCTTTGAAATGTCACCGTTGCAGCCAACCGAGGTATTTGTGAGTAAAGTTGCTCCTACTACCGAGCTGGGTGGCGCCATCTCACGCAGCGGCGAAGCGATGCAGTACCTCACGCCCAATCGCGGCGAATGGGGCACTCCGAAACTGATGGGCACCATCTCCAACTAGGGCTGACCATGAACACTGAAACACTCAAACAGAAGTCACTCAAGCTTCGCTTGATCATCGACAGCCTGAAGGCGCAAGACCCTGCCGCGATGAAGCTGAGCGTCGAACTGGAGCCACTGCTGAAAGCAGCAGACCAGGAACGCATCCGCACCCCGATGGAGTGGCGCGACATCCCTGGGCGCTACCTGTTCACCGAAGAAGGGCTGCAGCAGTATGCCGATCTCGAGCACGCCTTCGCCGAGTTCCGCATTGAGCTGACGGGGGGCGAGTCCCCTACCCTGCGCAAGCTCAAGGCGCGCATGGGGGAGAAGCCTTCGCTGGGATCTCAAGGCGAACCCAATGACCTCGGCTAGCAGCGAAACTGGATTAATAGCATTCAGGCTTCGAGCTGTTCTGACCTTACTCATCTGTGCAAGCGTGGGTCTGTTCGCCGTCTATTGGCTAATCACACACGTGCTTCCCATTTACGGCCAGATGTGGCGTTTCGCCTCTGTTATCGAAGTCCCGTATATGGCTTTTGGCTTGCTCATGACCCCGCCTGTCATGCTCGCTTGTGTCGTTGCCAGTGCTTTTGCGATATATACAGGCGAACGATTCGCGCCACACAACAAGTCCGCGTTCGGAAAACTCCAGACCGCAATGCTGAAAGCCTCTGTCTACTCATTAATTGCGGTCGCACCCCTCGCAGCCATTCTCACCACGGTAGCGCTCAACAAACTCGACTATACAAGTTTCCCCCAACTCAGAAAATCTGGCTCGGCCTGGCAAACCTATTGGGTAAGTCACCCTGGCTTTTGCTTTGTCCCTGACAGCTATACAGAAAACAGGTGGCCCTGCAAAAATGCAGAGGGCAAGCAGTTATGCATCAACATGGATGAATAAGCAGGGTCCACCAGCGCAGCGCAATACGCCTCACGTCCTGACAGCAAAAAGCCTGCCCAGCCACGAAGCGGCGCGCAGGTCTTTAATGGCATCTACATCCCTGAAGGTGTATCGACAGTTCTTTTTTGCCTCACGTGCCTTCAGCGCCCTCAAAGCCCAAATTTTGTCACGACTGTAGAACACCATGAACAAGGCTATGAACATGAAGAAGTAGATCAACCCGGTCATTGGCACATCATGGGCTTTCATCAGTGGGTAGGTCAAACTGCTCAGCCCCGCACCCAGCCCGGCTTGCCACCACCTCACCGGCTCCGGAGGCTCAATGGACACTACGCAAAGCCCCTCGAACTGAAGCACGCTGCTTTTGCCAGGCCAGACGCAAACCAGGCCATATGCCAACAGTGTAAGAACTACAGGGGCAAGGCACAGCGCAGTTGAGGCAAAACCGCCTAGCTTCATCTTTTTGTAACTGATGGCCATCGTTAGCAGGGCAGCGAACAACGGAGCGAAAGAAAGATTAAAGAAGAGCCGCAGATTAGCATAGACAACAAAGCGTTCAGTTCAAAAGGCACATTCAATGCACCACACGGTCATCACGACCACCGCAATGGCTGACAGGATGATAAAAAATGGCGGGCTAACGCCAATCATCAACACCGCTATGATGACCACCAGCAGCCATGCCGACCAAATTTTTGCAAAAAAACGCTCAACGGTAAACATGAGTTCAATCCATTTGATCAATCGGACGCAGAGCGCCAATCGTGCCTAACCTGCGAGCAGCCACCTTGCTGCTGCGCGATGGTGGCTACCCAAGTTGGGCCAACACGCTCCTGGGCTACCACGCACGGCTGCACAGCGACCCCGAACAGGATCGCTTGAGCGTGTTCGCAATGCCCTGCGGCATGGGCACGCTCGGCGATGCCGTCCTGCATGAAAACGGCTCGCTGTCGATCGAGGCCACCTATGCATTACACGCCTTGCTCGGGTGGTTGCGGGAGTGGGGAATCGAGGGTCGCATGGCCGGCTCAAAGCCGCTCTAGCAAGCCCTGCGAAACCGCTTTGGCGCGGCATATTCCGTCGCATTGCCATCATTGGAACGCGCCGTAATGGCAGTCGAGCTCCACCGGCTCGACGGCAAAAAATGAGACCCGCTTCACTTTTTGAAAAAAACTTTTCACGCCAATTTTTACCGCTCTCTTAGCACTTCCGCCCCCTGACTTTAGGGGCCAAAGCCCCATTTCACGCACTCGAAACCTTCAACCAATGGCATGGCGCCATCATTGCGCCGCATCACAAAACAGGGAAAAAATCGCGCCCCTCACCGGAACTTCTTCCGCAGTGGGGTGCCCTACTCGGCATTGCTGGCAACACGATATTCATGTGCCAGCACTCAAATTGCCGCAGCCGAGAGGCGCGATTTTCAGGTCCACGCCATTGGCGTTTCAGGACGATCAAGCAGGCTCATGGACGATGTACCGATGACACAGACATTCGATGTCGAAGCACTGATCAAGCTGCGTAGCCAGACGCGGGCGATCTCCGATGCGCTGAAGGCGCAGGCGGCGGATTACCTTGCCACCGTGGCACCGCTGATCCGTCCGCAAACCCTGTTTGGCGAATACCTGCAAGGCGCCCAGCGCAGCAGCGGGCGCGAAACACAGGGCCATTTCCAGTCGTTGATCGAACTCTACGAGCGCATTGGCTCGGCCGCGCCGTTCCAGCTGGTCAGCGAGCTGGAAGTGCCGCTGAACCTGATCAGCACTACCCCCGAACTGTTCCCGCTGGAATACGACAAGGTCCTCGAACAGAGCGGCCAGGTCATCCGTATCACCAGCCCGACGCGCTGGGTGGTGGGCTTCCACGCGTTCGACCTGGCGCAGTTTCGCAACGTCATCAAAGACCCCAACCGCAGCAGCGCCGAGCTGTACCGCTTCGTGGTGCACTACCTGGTGCTGTTCTACTGCCTGAGCAAGTCGCCAGGCCTGGGCCGCCTGTTCGAAGGCCTGCGCTACGGGCTGAGCTTCGAGCGCCTGAAGGGCTTTGGCGACCTGCCGTTCTGCGTCATCAGCTCACCGGTGCGCTCGGAACTTCCGGACGATTCGGTCATCCGTAGCAGCACGCAGATTGCCGGCAACACCAGCTTCGAAGAGCTGGTGGGGCGCGACAACATCCTGGAAATGAACGACGACATCCGTCAGCGCCTGCTGCTGACGATCGAAGGACTGTAACGCGCAGGGCCCGGTCACGGGCCGCGCAATGATTCGCAGCGAATTGCTCGCACTGGAGAACACGATGGCGAAGAAGGAAAGCACCCAGCACAAACTCGACCGCGTTCGCGCGCCTCGGGTCCATATCACCTACGACGTGGACATCGGCGATGCCATCGAGAAAAAGGAGCTGCCCTTTGTCGTCGGCGTGCTGGGCGATTTCTCCGGCAACCCGCTGGAGCCGCTGCCCAAGCTCAAGGACCGCAAGTTCGTCTTCATCGACCGCGACAACTTCAACGGCGTGCTCAAGGGCATCAAGCCGCGGCTGACCTACCGCGTCGACAACACCCTGGCCAAGAACGGCACCCAGCTGGGCGTCGAGCTGAACTTCAACAGCCTCGAAGACTTCGAGCCACAGAATGTGGTGAAGCAGGTCGAGCCGCTGCGCAAGCTGCTGGAAGTGCGTAACAAACTGGCCGACCTGCGCAACAAGATGGGCGGCAACGACAAGCTCGAAGAGCTGCTGATGGACGTGCTGCAGAACACCGAAAAGCTCAAGACATTGGGCCAGGAATTCGGCCGTGAAGCCGAAGTGAAAGACCCGTCCAGCGACGATCGCGCCTGAGCAGGAGCCCGAACATGACCGACAAGCAAACCGCACCGCAACAGGCCGGCGACCTGGTCGAAGTGGAAAACTTCGCCCCGCAGCCATCGCTGCTCGACAGCATCATTTCGCAAAGCCGCGTGGCCCGCTCCGACACCGAGCGCAACCGCACCCGCGACCTGATCGGCGAACTCGTAAACCAGGTGCTCGAGGGCGAAATGACCCCGAGCAAAGACCTGATCGCCGTGCTCGACGCGCGCATCGCCGAAATCGATTCGATGCTCTCCGAGCAGATGAACGAGATCATGCACGCCCGTGAGTTCCAGCAGCTGGAAGCCTCCTGGCGCGGCCTGAAGTACCAGGTCGACCAGACCGAAACCAGCACCACGCTGAAGATCCACCTGCTCAACGCCTCGAAGAAAGACCTGGTGCGCGACCTCAAGGCCGCCAGCGAATTCGACCAGAGCGCGCTGTTCAAGAAGGTCTACGAAGAAGAGTACGGCACCTTCGGTGGCGCCCCGTTCGGCATGCTGATCGGCGACTACGAGTTCAAGCGCAGCCCCGAAGACATGTACCTGCTCGAAGAGATCTCGCACGTCGCCGCTGCGGCCCACGCGCCGTTCATCTCGGCGGCCTCGCCCGAGCTGTTCGGCTGGGACTCGTTCACCGAGATGTCCGGCCCGCGTGACCTGGCGAAGATCTTCGACACCGTCGAATACGCCAAGTGGAAGTCGTTCCGCGCCTCGGAAGATTCGCGCTACGTCGGCCTCACCCTGCCCCACGTGCTTGGCCGCCTGCCGTATGGCCCGGATACCACGCCGGTGGAAGAATTCAACTTCGTCGAAAGCGTCGACGGCCGCGACCACAACAAGTACCTGTGGATGAACGCCGCCTACGCCCTCGGCACCCGCGTCACCGATGCGTTCTCGCGCTACGGCTGGTGCGTGGCGATCCGCGGCGTCGAAGGTGGCGGCCTGGTCGAAGGCCTGCCGACTCACACCTTCAAGACCGATGACGGCGAAATCGCCCTCAAGTGCCCGACCGAGATCGCCATCACCGACCGCCGCGAAAAAGAGCTGTCGGACCTCGGCTTCATCCCTCTGGTGCACTGCAAGGGCACTGACTACGCGGCCTTCTTCGGCACCCAGTCGGCGCAGAAGCAGAAGCAGTACAACACCGACATCGCCAACGCCAACGCACGCCTGTCGGCGCAGCTGCAGTACATCTTCGCCACCTCGCGTATCGCCCACTACATGAAGGCGATCATGCGCGACAAGATCGGCAGCTTCGCCTCGCGCATGGATGTGGAACGCTTCCTCAACCAGTGGCTGGCCAGCTACGTGCTGCTCGACGACACCGCAAGCCAGGAGGCCAAGGCCAAGTTCCCGCTGCGCGAAGCCCGTGCCGAGGTGTTCGAAGTGCCCGGCAAGCCAGGCGTGTACAAGGCCGTGACCTACCTGCGCCCGCACTACCAGCTCGACGAACTGACCGCCTCGCTGCGCCTGGTCGCCGAACTGCCGCAAGGCGCCCGCGGCTGACCGGCCGCTGTGTACAGGGATGACACATGAGTAACCAGGCCCGCCTGCTGCCCTCGCTGCTCGACCGACTGCTGGACGACCGTCCCTACCAGTCGGCCGAAGCGGCCGCGCAGCGCACCTGTTCGCTGGCCGAGTACAAGGCGAGCATCGTCCGCGACCTCGAGGTGCTGGTGAATACCCGCCAGTCCCTGGTCGCCGAGGAGCTCGACGGCTTCAGCCAGCTCGGTGGTTCCATCCTTGAATACGGCATGCCCGACTTCATCAGCCGCAGCGTGCTCGACCCCCATGATCGCCGGCTCATCCAGCAACAGCTGGAGCGGGCGATCAGCACCGGCGACCGGCGTTTTCGCCGGGTGCGGGTGCAGCTGCTGGCCCAGGAGAACGGCCACCGCATGTTGACCTTCCGCGTGGACGCCGTGCTGCGTCTGCAGGACATCAGCCGCCAGGTGTCGTTCGACGCCGTGCTGCAGGTCAACACCCAGGAATACAAAGTGCAGAACCTCAACTGATGCTCGACGAACTGCTGCCCTACTACGAAAAGGAACTGTCGCACCTGCGCTTCCTCGGCCAGGAGTTTGCCGCGCAGTACCCGAAGATTGCTTCGCGGCTGCTGATCGAGGGCGACAACTGCGAAGACCCGCACACCGAGCGCCTGATCGAGGCGTTCTCGTTCCTGTCTGCGCGGGTGCACAAGAAGCTCGATGACGAGTTTCCGGAAATCGTCGAATCCTTCCTTGAGGTGCTGTACCCGCACTACCTGCGCCCTACCCCGTCGATGTCGATCGCCGAGCTGAGCCTGGGCAAGCACGAGAAGGTCACCGAAGCCTACCGCGTGGCGCGCCACACCGAGATGCATGCCAATGCCGTGGAAGGTGTGGTGTGCAAGTTCCGCACCTGCTACCCGGTGGAGCTGTGGCCGATCAGCGTGCAACAGGCGTCGTTCGCGGAAATGGAACGTTCGGCCTTCAACGGCCACAGCGCCGACCTGGTGGCTCGCCTGCGCATCCGCCTGCAAGCCACCAGCGATGTGCTGTTCGGCCAGCTGGAAATCGATACCTTGCGGTTTTTCCTCGACGGTGAAGCGACGCTGATGCTGCAGCTGTACGAGCTGCTGTTCAACAACCTGGCCAAAGCCACCCTGAGCTTCCAGGACGAAGGCCGCAGCCGCGAAGTCGCGCTGCCGGCCACCGCCCTGAAGGCCGTCGGCTATGCCCGTGACGAAGGCCTGGTGGACTACTCCGAGCGCTCGTTCCTGGGCTATCGCCTGCTGCACGAGTACTTCACCTTCCCCGACAAATTCATGTTCTTCGACCTCAGTGGCTTTGCCCGCATCCTGCAGGGCAAGGCGATCGAGCAGGTCGAGATCAACTTCTACTTCTCCGACTACGACCTCAGCGAGCGCCTGGCGCGGCTGGCCCAGAACATCGGGCGCAACAACTTCAAGCTCAACTGCACGCCGATCATCAACCTGTTCCGCCAGCAGGCCGAGCCGATCAAGCTGACCCACACCCAGCACGAATACCCGGTCACCCCCGACACCCGGCTGCACAATGCCGCCGAAGTGGTGTCGATCGACCGCGTGCGCCGGGTGCGCAAGCTTGGTGGCATCGACCAGGTTGCCACCTGCCAGCCGTTCTTCGAGCCACGTGGCGAGCAAGACCCGCACACCAGCTTCTGGATTGCCCGCCGGCGCAACCAGGGCGACGCCACGGCCATGAGCATCCGCGTGGTCGACCGCGACCTGGAACTGATCGATGGCAGCAGCGACACCCTGAGCATCGGCCTGACCTGCAGCAACCGCGATGTGCCGTTGATGCTGCCATTCGGTGGCGAGCGTGGCGACTTCATCATCCCGGCCAACTCGGTGATCAAGGACATCCGCTGCCTGCGCAAACCCACCGCCACCGTGCGTGTGCCGCTGGGCAAGGGCCTGATCTGGCGGCTGATCGCGCACCTGTCGCTGAACCACCTGTCGCTGGTCAGCCAGGGCCGCGAAGTGCTGCTCGAACTGCTGTCGCTGTACAACTACCGCAACGTCTCGGCCATTCGCAAACAGATCAACGGCATCAAGGCCATCAGCAGCGAGCCGGTGGTCGCACGCATCGGCCACCCACGGCCGAACTTCGTCCGCGGGGTAGGCATCACCCTGACCCTCGACGAAAGCCAGTTCACCGGCAGCGGCGTGTTCCTGTTCGGCATGGTGCTGGACCACTTCTTCGGCCAGTACTGCTCGATGAACAGCTTCACCCGACTCAGCCTGCGCTCCCAACAACGAGAAAAGAGAATCGTCCAATGGCCAGCACGCACTGGCGATCAGCCCCTGGTCTGATCGATCAGGCCCGAGCCGAGCCGCACCGATTCGAATTCTTTCAATTGGTGCGCCTGCTCCGCCTGCACTATAGCCGTACCGGGCGCATGGACCTGGCGACCCGGCCGCACGAAGACCCGCTGCGTTTTCGCACCCAGTTGTCGCTGGCGTTCCCGGCCAGCGAGGTCAGCGACCTGCACTTCGAGCGCGAAGGCAAGGTGTCCACGGCCGGCCTGCCGCTGTCGGAGGTGCAGGTCACCTTCATGGGCCTGGTCGGGCCATCCGGCGTGCTGCCGCGCCCGTACACCGAGCTGCTGCTCGAACGCCACGTGCAGTACCGCGACGATGCCGCCCATGCGTTTCTCGACATCTTCTCGCACCGCATGACCACGCTGTTCTACGAGGCCTGGCAGAAGTACAAATTCCATATCGAGCATGAGCGCAATGGCACCTCGGGCTTTGATGGCTACCTGCTCAACTTGGTCGGCCTGGGCCCGCGCGCGCAACAGCTCAAGTTCGAAGAACAGCCGTCAGCGCTGCGCCGCGAACTGTTCAGCTACTTTGCCGGGCTGCTCAGCCAGAAGCCGCGCAACGCGCTCAACCTTGAAGTGATGCTCGGCTTCTATTTCTCGCTGCCGATCAAGGTCAAGCAGTTCGCCGGGCGCTGGCTGAACCTTGAGCCCGAGCAATGCACCCAGCTGGGGCGCAAGAACGCGCAACTGGGCCACAGTGCCGTCGCCGGCAAGCGGGTCTGGGACTACCAGTCGTGCATCCGCATCGAACTGGGCCCGCTGAGCCTGGCCGATTACCAGCGCTTTCAGCCGGGCACCGCGTGCTACCGCAAGCTGGTCGAACTGGTGCGCTTCTATATAGGTGCCGAGCTGGACTTCGAAATTGCCCCGCGCCTCAAGCGCGAGGCCGTACCACGCGCCCAGCTGGGCCGCAGCGGCAATGTCGCGCTGGGCTGGCTGGGCTGGCTCAAACGCCCTGGCCGTGACGCGGAGCCTTCGCGTTGCGCCGTTTTCCACATTCCTTACGATGGGGTCGCCTTGTGAACCTGAAGTCTCTGTTCGCCAAGCTCAACGAAACCAGCCGCTCGGCCACTGAAAGCGCGGCGGCCCTGTGCCTGTCGGAGCACCACTACGACGTCGAGGTGGAGCACCTGCTGCTGCAGCTGCTCGACAACGGTGACAGCGACCTGACGCCGATCCTGCGCCACTACGACGTGGTCGCCGAGCGCCTGCAGGCGCAGCTGGTCACCGCCCTGGGTACCTTCAAGAAAGGCAACACCCGCACCCCGGCGCTGTCGCCGCACATCACCCGCATGATCGAGCAGGCCTGGCTGCTGGCCTCGATCGAATACGGCGTCGGCCAGGTGCGCAGCGGCCACCTGCTGCAAGCCCTGCTCGACGACGCCGAACTGCGCCGCGTGGTGGTCGCGTCGGCAGCGGAGCTGGAGAAGATCAACGCCGACGACCTGCGCCTGAACCTCGCCGCCCTGGTCGAAGGCAGCGCCGAATCGAAGCAGGCCAGCGCCCTGGCCAGCCCGGCAGCAGCAGTCGCCGGCACCGCCAAGGCCGGCGGCAAGACCCCGGCGCTGGACCAGTACACCGTCAACCTCACCCAGAGTGCCCGCGAAGGCCGCATCGACCCGGTGCTGGGCCGCGAGTTCGAGGTGCGGCAGATGGTCGACATCCTTACCCGCCGCCGGCAGAACAACCCCATCCTCACCGGTGAAGCCGGTGTCGGCAAAACCGCCGTGGTCGAAGGCCTGGCCCTGCGCATTGCCCAGGGCGATGTGCCAGCAGTGCTCAAAGGCGTTGCCCTGCACACCCTCGACCTGGGCCTGCTGCAGGCCGGTGCCGGGGTCAAGGGCGAGTTCGAGAACCGCCTCAAGGCCGTGATCGAAGAGGTCAAGCGCAGCCTGCACCCGATCATCCTGTTCATCGACGAAGCCCACACCCTGATCGGCTCTGGCGGCCAGGCCGGGCAGAACGATGCCGCCAACCTGCTCAAGCCGGCCCTGGCCCGTGGCGAGCTGCGCACCATCGCCGCCACCACCTGGGCCGAATACAAGAAGTACTTCGAGAAAGACGCCGCCCTCGCCCGCCGCTTCCAGGTGGTCAAGGTCGAAGAGCCTGACGAAGACAAGGCCATCCACATGCTCCGTGGCCTGCTCGGCAAAATGCGCGAGCACCACAAGGTGGCGGTAATGGACGAAGCCCTGGTGCAGGCGGTACGCCTGTCCAACCGCTACATCACCGGCCGCCAGCTGCCCGACAAGGCCGTCAGCGTGCTCGACACCGCCTGTGCGCGCATCGCCCTGGCGCAATCGTCACAGCCCGGTGCCCTGGAAGACTGCCGCCGGCAGATCGACAACCTGCAGGCCGAAATCGCCGTGCTCGGCCACGAAGCCGGCAAGGGTCACGACCACGCCCGTCGCCTCGGCGAGCTGCAGGCTGCCCTGCAGGCCGAGCAGCAGCAGGAGCAACAACTGAACGAGCAGTGGCAGCAAGAGCTGGCGTTGGTCGAACAGCTCAAGGCGCTGGACGCCACCAACGACGCCGATGCCACGCAGCTCAACGCCCTGCGCGCCGAACTTGCCCGGGTGCAAGGCGACCAGCCACTGGTCCACGCGCTGGTCGACAGCGGTGCCATCGCCCAGGTCATCAGCGGCTGGACCGGCATCCCGCTGGGCAAGATGCTGCGTGACGAAATCGACACCGTGCAGCGCCTGCCGGCCCTGCTCGGCGAGCGCGTGCTGGGCCAGGACCACGCCCTGCACGAGATCGGCAAGCGCATCAAGATTTCCCGTGCGCGCATGGAAGATCCGAACAAGCCGATCGGCGTGTTCCTGCTGCTCGGTCCCAGCGGCGTCGGCAAGACCGAAACCGCACTGGCCCTGGCCGACACGCTGTACGGCGGTGAGCGCAACCTGATCACCATCAACATGTCCGAGTACCAGGAGGCGCACACCGTGTCGAGCCTCAAGGGCTCGCCCCCCGGCTACGTCGGCTACGGCGAAGGCGGTGTGTTGACCGAAGCCGTGCGCCGCAAGCCGTACAGCGTGGTGTTGCTCGACGAGGTGGAAAAGGCCCACCCCGACGTGCTCGAACTGTTCTTCCAGGTGTTCGACAAGGGCGTGCTGGACGACGGCGAAGGCCGCGAGATCAACTTCCGCAACACGGTGATCATCCTCACCTCCAACACCGGCACCGAGCGCATCATGCAGACCTGCCTCAATGCCAGCGAACTGCCGACGCCGCAAGCCATCGTCGACGGCCTGCGCGTAGAGCTCAACCAGGTGTTCAAACCGGCCTTCCTCGGCCGCCTGAGCATCGTGCCGTTCTACCCGGTGCAGGACCAGATCCTCGAGCGCATCGTCGCCCTCAAGCTGGAACGCATCGCCAAGCGCTTCGCCCGCAACCACCAGGCCGAGCTGAGCTACGACCAGGCGCTGGTCAAGGCCATCGCCGCGCGCTGCACCGAGGTCGACAGCGGTGCGCGCAACATCGACAACATCTTGTCCCAGACCCTGATGCCCGAACTCGCCCAGCGCGTGCTCGAGCGCATGGCCCAGGACGCGCCGATCGAGCGTCTGACCATCGAGCTGGGCAGCGATGGCGATTTCGCCTATCGCCTGGCCTGACCCGTACAAGGAGGTTTAGCCGTCATGCAACACAAGCACACCGCCCTCAAGCGCCTGACCACCGCCGCCCTGCTGCTGGCGCTGGCTGGCTGCGGGGTCACCGACCGCATCGGCAAGCGCATGGACGACAGCTGGGCGGCCGACATGCTGGCCGACAGCGAGAAGGTCATCCTGACCTCCGACGGCGGCAACCAGCTCAACCCTGACGCCGAAGGCAAACCGCTGTCGGTGGTGATGCGCGTGTACCAGCTGACCGACCTCGAACGCTTCGCCGCGACGGATGCCGAGACCCTCTGGGACACCCCGGAAAAAGCCCTCGGCAACACCTTGGTGGAAGCCCGCGAGATCACCCTGCTGCCGGGCATCGGCCAGATCGACCAGTGGCCGTTGGCCAAGAGCGCGCGCTACGTGGGTGTGGCGGCGTTCTTCCGTGACGAACAGGACGCACGCTGGAAGGTCGCCTTCGACGCCAACTCGCTGCGCAAGGACGGCATCTGGTTCTCTTCCGACGGCCTGCGGGTGCTGGTGGACAAGACCGAAATCAGCGCCATGCGCGGCGTCGACGTGCTGAACAAGCCGCAGACCGCCGACCAACTGGCGGCCGCGCAGAAGGCCAAGGAGGCCACACCGACCCTCACCGACAAGGTGCAGGACGCGATGCTCGACAAGGCCACCGATGTTGCCGGCCAGTCGGCACAGAACGCCGCAGATAAAACCCTCAACTCTTTAGTGGATAGCGTCAAATGAGCAAGCAGAGCCGGGTGATGTGGTCGGAAGGCATGTTCCTGCTGCCCCAGCACTTCCAGTACCAGGATGAGTTCCACCAGCACCAGCTGGCCGAAGCGACCCTGCGCAGTTCTCCATTCCATTGGGGCGTGCAGGCGCTGCAGGTGGACGAGGATGCCTTGGCCAACGGTTCGCTGCAGCTCAAGCGCCTGAAGCTGGTGTTCCCCGACGGCAGCCTCTATGACGCACCGCAGCACGACCCGCTGCCGGCCGCGCGCGACCTCAAGGACCTGCTCAAGGCCAACGAGCTGAAGGTCTATGCCGCGCTCAAGCTGCCCGAGCCGTTCGGCCTCAACTACGTCGAGGACGGCCACGAGCACAAGGCCGCCCGGCGTTTTCGCAAGCAGTTCGATACCCTGCCCGACCTCAACGAAGGCGAGCTGGAAAACGAGATCACCAGCCTGCGCCTGAACGTGGTGCTGCTGGTCGACGGTGACAGCCTCGACGGCTACAGCCACTGCCCGCTGGCCAAGCTGACGCGCAACAGCATGGGCGGCTTCAACCTCGACCCGCATTTCGTCCACCCGACCCTGCACCTGGGCAACCACGAGACCCTGGCCGGCATCGGCAAGCGTCTGCTTGGCGCGCTGCAGGCCAAGAGCAAGGCGCTGTCAGGCCGGCGCCGTGAACGCGCCGACCAGATCGCCGAGTTCGGCTCCAGCGACGTGACGCTGTTCTGGCTGCTGAACACGGTCAACCGCGCCCACCCGCAGCTGGCCCACCTGCTGGCCCACCCGCGCCTGCACCCGGAGCGCCTGTACCTGTTCCTCGCCGACCTGGCCGGTGGCCTGCTGACCTTTACCCTGGACACCCAGCTCAGTGACCTCCCCGAGTACGACCACCACGACCCGGCGGCATCGCTGGTCAAGCTCGACGAGATGATCCGGGTGATGCTCGACAACGTCGTGCCCAACCAGTGCATCGTCATCAACCTCACCCAGACCAAACCGTCGTACTGGCAGGGCCAGCTGCGCGACCCGCGCCTGGTCGAGGCCGACTTCTATGTCTCGGTACAGGCCGACATGCCCGGTGCCAGCCTGCTGGAACTGGTGCCGCGGGCGTTCAAGGTCGGTTCGCCGGAAGACATCGAAGTGGTGGTCAACAGCGCCATGCCCGGCGTCACCCTCAACCACGCCGCGCGGCTGCCCAACGCGATCCCGGTGCGCCTGGACAACCAGTACTTCGCCATCGAGCCGCACGGCCATGTGTATGAGCGAATGATGAATGCCCAGACCGTGTGCTTCTACGCGCCCAGCGCCTTTACCAACCTCAAGCTTGAACTGATGGCGGTGCTCAAATGACCGAAGCCGTACTGCAACAAGGCGCCGTCGCGGCCGCCAGCGAAAAACCGACGCTCAAGGACCTGGTCCAGGACTTCATCAGCATGGCGCTGATCGTGCGCCGTGGCCGCCAGGTCACCTCGGTGCAGGCCTTCGAAGGCAGCGTCGAGCGCTTCTTCGCCAACCTCGAACGCGATGCCCGCGCCGCCAACTACAGCGTCGAGCAGGTCAAGGACACCCAGTACGCGCTGTGCGCATTCCTCGACGAAAGCGTACTGCGCGCCAGTGACAACGAGCTGCGCCGGCACTTCGAGCTGCAACCGTTGCAGTTCCGCTACTTCGGCGTGCACCTGGCCGGTGAAGGCTTCTTCGAGAAAATCGAGGCGCTGCGCGCCGACGTCAAGCAGAACATCGACGTGCTCGAGGTCTATCACCTGTGCCTGGCCCTGGGTTTCGAAGGCAAGTTCAGCATCGGCCCGAAAGACCAGCTGCGCTACCTGGCCAACACCCTCGGCCAGGACATCGCCCGCTACCGCAAGGCGCCAAAGGCCCTGTCGCCGGACTGGGCGCTGCCCGACCAGGTGTCGCAGATGCTGCGCCACGAAGTGCCGTTGTGGGTGTACCTGGCGCTGATCGCGCTGGTCTGCGTCGCCGTGTACCTGACGCTCGACTGGTTGCTGGACAAGGACGTTGCCGCCCTTTCCGAACAAATCCGCCAGCTGTTCAGTGCCTGAGCACACCTCAGGTAGCCGAGTCAGGAAGACATGAAAACATTACTGCGTCTGTTGAAAAGTTTCTGGATTCTCCTGCCACTGCTGTGGCTGGCGAGCTTGTTGATCTGCTGGCTGGCCGCGCCGTTGTTGCCGTGGCTGCGTCATCACGTGCCCGAAGCGCTGGCGATCATCAGCGCCTGCTTCTTGCTGGTGATCGTGCTGCGCCAGTACCAGCGCATTCGCGCCGAGCACAACCTCGAGAACATGCTGCAGATCGAGGTCGACCGCTCGTGGAATTCCACCGGCGAATTCCGTGACCAGCAGGTGCTGCGCGAACGCCTCAAGCACGCCATCGCCATGTTGCGCACCGACCGCTCGGCCGGCGGTGGCGGCAAGGCGGCGCTGTCCGACCTGCCGTGGTACCTGGTGCTTGGCATGTCGGCTGCCGGCAAGACCTCGCTGCTGACCCATTCGGGCCTTTCGGCCAGCATCGCCACGGCCAACGACAGCGAAAGCGGCACTCAGCACTGCGACTGGTACTTCAGCCCTGAAGCGGTGATGATCGACACCGCCGGCCGCTACCTGCGCGACGACCAGTCGGCCAGCGAGTTTTCCGCCTTCCTGCGCATGCTGCGCAAGCAGCGCGGCAAGGCGGCGATCAACGGCCTGGTGCTGGTGGTCAGCCTGCCCGAGCTGCTGGCCGCCAACAGTGAAGATCGCAACGCCCTGGCCGCCCAGTTGGTGGCGCGGGTGGTAGAGTACGCGGATTGCCTGGACGCCAACCCACCGATCTATCTGATGCTGAGCAAGACCGACCAGCTGCCGGGCTTCAACCAGGCCTTCGACGGCCTAGACCTGCACGAGCGCCAGCAACCACTGGGCATGACTTTCGGCCTCTCGGAAATCCGCAGCAATGGCCTGCATGCCGTGCTGCAAACGCGCCTGAAAAACCTCCAGGGCCATGTTCGCCAGCACGTCGACGCGCAGATGATCGCCCTCGGCTCGGAGGCCGACAGCACCCTGCTGAACTTCCCGCAGTACTTCGCTGCCCTCAGCGGTGTGCTCGAGCAGTTCCTCGAACACTTCACCCGTGGCCACCGCGGCGGCGCCCCGCTGCTGCTGCGCGGCCTGTACTTCACCAGCGCACTGCAGACCGACCAGCAGCTGGGGCAGGTCTACGAAGATGCCATCGCCGACGAGTTCGCCCTGAAAGCCGCCTACGATGACGGCACCGCAAACGCCGGCAAGGCCGCGGGCAACCGCAGCTACTTCATCACCGACACCTTCCGCCGGGTGATCTTCCCCGACCGAGACCTGACCCTGTTCCAGTCGCGCATGGGCCGCCAGGCCGGCTTCAGCCCGCTGCTGCTGGGCCTGGCGGCTGCCACTGGCGTGCTGTTCATCGGCTGGCAAGCGTTGTCGTTCGCCAACAACCGCCAGTGGCTGGAAAGCCTGCGCGGGCAACTGGCGCAGATCGAGCAGGCAGAAGACCGCGAGCAGCTACTGGCTGCCGGCAAGGGCCTGGAAGTGCTGCGTGAACAGATGGCCGCCGTCGAGGCCCATCGCCTGCAGGGCGTGCCGTTGCAACTGAGTGCCGGCCTGTACCACGGCGAGGCCATCCACCAGGTGACCCGCACCGCCTACCTGGCACAACTGCGCAGCCAGGCGCTGGAGCCGATCGCCCGCAGCCTGCAAGTACAGATGCGCGCGTTCAATACCTTCGCCAGCAGCATCAACCAGGAACTGGAATTCACCCCGGCGCCGCCGAAGAAGCGCAATGGCAAGCCTTTGGCACCGGCTGTTGCCGCCAAGGCTCAGGCTGCGTTGAGCAATACCCGCATGGGTGGCTATGCCGCCAAAGTCAACCTGGCCACCGCCAGCGATGCCGCCGACCTGTCGGCCACCACCGGTGGCCTGTCATTGTCCGAGGAAATGCTCGGGCGCCTCGACGAGCAACAGGTGGCGTCGATCATCGATGCCTACAACACCCTCAAGCTGTACCTGCTGCTGACCGAACCCCAGGCCCATCCGGACGCCGCCTTCGTCGCCGCCAGCCTGCCCCAGGCCTGGGCCAGCGCCGCAGGTGAAGGCACCTTGGCCGATGCCGGCGTGATCGACGAGAACGCCCCGCTGTATGTGCAGCTGCTGGAACAGGGCCAGGCACCGTCGTTGCCACGCAATGAGCAACTGATCAACGAAACCCGGGAAAACCTCAAGTCGTTCATGATCTCCAGCTCCCTGGTCGATCGCGAATACCTGCGCCTGCAGCTCGAGTCGAGCCGCCAGTTCCCGGCGCTGAGCCTCAACGACCTGGTGCCGCAACCGGGCCGCGCCTTGCTGTACGGCTCCGCTGGCGTCCCGGCGATCTATACCCGCCAGGGCTGGGACACCTTCGTCAAGCCCGAGCTGATCAAGCTGGTGTCGGGTAACCTGCGCAACGAGTCGGACTGGGTGCTGGACGGCGAAGGCGGCGATGCCATCGTGCAGAAGGCCAACTTCGTCCGCGAGTTCATGACCCGCTACAAGCGCGACTACACCCAGGCCTGGTACAAGATGGTCAGCAGCGTCGGCGTGCGCCACTTCGCCGACCTGGCTTCGGCCACCGAGCAGCTGGGCCTGCTCAGCGACGTGCAGAATTCACCAGTGAAGAACCTGCTGGCGGCGGTCAACGACAACACCCAGTGGGACCTGCCGCTCAAGCACGCCATCCCGACCCCGGGTGCTGCCCGCGAAGACGGCTTCTGGAGCAAGGTCAGCGGCCTGCTCGACAACCAGGACGCCCTGCCCGTGAGCGTCGCTCCGGCCCTGCCGGCGGTCGATGACGGTAGCCTGGCCAAGCGTTTCGAACCGGTGGCACGAGTGTTTGCCGAGAACAACGCCGAAGGCGCCGACAGCACCATCATGGACCGCTACCTGGCGGCGCTGCGCAAGCTCAAGGTGCGCATGAACAACATCCAGCGCTCGCAGGATGTCGGCAAGAGCAGCAAGCAGCTGATCAGCGAAACCCTGGAAGGCCAGCCGAGCGAAGTCACCACCGTGCGCAACTACGTGGAAAGCAGCGTCGACACCAGCCAGGACGGCCTGTCGCGCTCGCTGCAGGGGCTGTTCAGCCTGCCGATCCAATACGCCTGGGCGACCCTGCGCGACCCGGCCGGCCAGCAAATCGCCAAGGCCTGGGCACAGCAGATCGCCAAGCCGTGGGAGCAGGTCATGGCGCACCGCTACCCGATTGCTGGCGGCAGCCGCAACGAAGCTTCGGTGAAAGACCTGCAGCGCTTCGTCGACCCCGACAGCGGCCTGCTGCCGGCCTTCAAGCGCAACGAAATCGGCAACCTGGCCGGCGGTGAGGGCCTGGGGGCTGGCGACGGCAAGGGGCCGGCGCTGGTCAACCCGGGCATGCTCAACAGCATCGACAAGGCCAGCTCCGTAGGCCAGGTGATCGCCAGCCTGTCGGACCGTGACAACGGCTTCGAGATCATGCTGGAACCTTCGGCCAACTTCACCGACATCGTGTTCACCCTCGATGGCCAGGAGCAGCACTACCGCAACGGCCGCAGCAGCTGGAACCGCTTCGCCTGGCCAGGCACCAGCAATGCCCCGGGCGCTCGCCTGGACGTGGTCACCCTGAGCGGCGCACGGGTCACCGTGTTCGACTTCCCGGGGCGCTGGGGCCTGCTGCGCATGAACGAAAGCGCCCGGGTCGAGGACCTCGACGGTATCCAGCAGCGCTTCAGCTGGAACACCGCCAACGGCCGCGTGAGCCTGGTGGTGCGCAACTTCGGTGGGGTCAAGCTGACCGACCTGGGTGACGTCAAGGCGCTCAGCGCCCTCAACGGCAGGGGCGCGCAATGATCGGTTGCTTCGGCAAGTTGCCGTCGAGCGCGGACTTCGTCAGCCTGCATGGCGCGGCGGAAGAGGTCTGCGAGTTCGACGCCTGGCTGCAGTCTTCACTGGCGGCCATGCGCCACCGCGAAGACTGGCAGGCGTTGTTCGACGCATTGCCGATGTGTTTCTTCAATTACCGTGCGCGCAATGGCAACTGGCTGCTTGGTGGCCTGCTCAGCTCGCGTGACGCCAGCCAGCGGCGCTACCCGTTCTTCATCTTCCAGCTGCTCAAGGGCGAGGAAGGTGCAGCGCTGCTCAACCCGTTCACCCTCGGTGAGCTGTTCAGCGCGCAGATCAAGCCGTTGCTGCACCAGGCGGTGCAAGGCGCCGACCGCACCAGCCTGTTCGAACGGATCAAGGCCCTGCGCCCGTTGCAGGCCCAGGACCTCGACCTGTTCCGCCGGGTGCACGCCAAGTTCCTCCACGACTACAGCTTTGCCGATGTCGCCCGTGCCCTGCAGGGCTCCTGGCCAAGCTTCGACAGTGCCACTGCGCTGGCGCGGCTACAGGCCAGCCGGGCCACGCTGCACGGCGACTTCGATGGCGGCATCGAACTACCGCTGCCGGCCGAACGCGGCCTGAAAAACCCCACGGCCGACCTCTGGCTGACCTGGCTGACACGCATGAGCGGGCACCCGAGCATGCCGGCGGCAAGCCTGCTGGCCGACGACTTCATGCACCCGCGGCTGTACTGCTTCCCGTCGCGCCACGCCAGCAGCGCGTATCGCCTGCTCAGCGGCTGCGCCGCCCCGCATCAGCACCTGGCGCTGCTCGGCCCGCTGACGGCGGCGCCGCGCCAATACGACTACGACCGACCTCTTGAACACGTCATCGACCAGTTCGTCGATGCGCCGGATGCGACGCCTGTATGAACAAGATCAAGTACTACTGCCTGCGTTACCAACCCTACCTGCTGGGGGTCGCATTCTTCCTCGGGATCTTCCTGGTCTGGGCCATCGGCCGCGCCCTGGGCTTCGCTTCGCTGCACAGCCTGCTGGCAGGTATCGGCGTGTTCCTGCTGCTGTCGGCAGGCTATGTACTGCTGCTGTACCGGGGGGCCGGCCAGCACCACAACCTCGAAGGGCTGCTGCGTGACGACGCCGACCAGGCCGTGCTCAACGCCACCCCGGCCGACCGAGAGGAAATCAGCCTGCTGCGCGAGCGCCTGCTGCAGAGCATCGAGCGCCTGCACAGCAACAAGCCGCGTGGCAGCAGCGCCAAGGATGCGCTGTACGCCCTGCCCTGGTACCTGGTGATCGGCCAGCCGGCGGCAGGCAAAAGCACCATGATCCTGCAATCGGGCCTGAACTTCCCCTATGCCGAACGCGAAGGCGCACGGGTCTCGGGCCTGGGCGGCACGCGTAATTGCGACTGGTTCTTCAGCTCCGAAGCGGTACTGCTGGACACCGCCGGGCGTTACATGAACAGCCCCGAAGAAGCCGGCAAGTGGCGCGGCTTCCTGCAACTGCTGCGTCAACATCGCCAACGCCGCCCGCTCAATGGCCTGATCGTCAGCGTCAGCATCGCCGACATCTTGCACGGTTCGGCCGAAGACCAGGAGCGCGTGGCCAAACGCCTGCGCGAGCGCATCCAGGAAAGCTGCGCGTTGCTGGAAGTGCGCCTGCCGATCTACCTGGTGTTCACCAAGTGCGACCTGATACCCGGCTTCACCCCGTTCTACCGCCAGCTGGACGATACCGCACGCGGCGAGGTGATGGGCAAGACCTTCTCGCACAAGGGCTACGAGCAGGCCGACTGGGGCCAGCGCTTCGGCAAGGCGATGGACGAGCTGACCGGCTACTGGCAGCACGTGGCGAGCCAGCAGCTGGTGCAACAGGACATCCAGGTGACCCGGCAGAACGATGCCGCCTACCGCTTCCCGCTGGAGCTGGCGGCGCTCAAGCCGCGCCTGCAACAGTTCGTCGACAGCCTGCTGCGAGCCAACCCTTACCAGAATGCGCAAATGCTCCGTGGCTTCTATTTCACTGCCGCGCTGGAGGCTGACGAAGCCCAATGGGGTAGCCACGGCCAGCATGTGGCCGAGCGTTTCGCCCTGGAACATGACGCAGACGCCGCCGGTACTGGCAGCCACCCCGCGCCACTGTTCATCAACAGCCTGTTCCGCAAGGTGATCATCCCCGACCAGCATCTGGTGGCGCTGTACACCAGCAACCATCGCGAGCGCCGGCGCAAGGCTGCCTGGGTGGGCGCTGCCAGCCTGGCGGGGCTGGTGCTGTGCAGCCTGTGGGGCTGGTCGTACCTGAACAACCGCGCCACGTTGGCCAGCATCTCCACCGAACTGGCCCAGGCCAAGGCCGAAGACAAGAACGCCAGCGGCCAGTACACCGCCTGGCGCAGCCTCGACCGCCTGCGCTTCTGGACGGCGCACTACTACCAGCAGCACCACGAACAGGGCGTGCCACTGGGCATGCGCCTGGGCCTCTACCAAGGCCACGAGGTTGAGCCGATGTTGCGCACACGCTACTTCGCCACCCTGCAGAACGTGATGCTCAAGCCCACGGCCGACAACCTGACCCGCACCCTGTACCTGCTGACCACGCTCAAGGTCTACCAGCGCAACGCCCGTGAGCTGCAGCCGGTGAGCGGCGTCGACAGCGTCCAGGCCGAAGCCCTGCCCCATGACAACCGCGCCCAGTCGATCGCCGACTTCGGCAAGGCGACCCTGGACACTTACGTGATGCTGTCGCCGGCCCAGCGCGAGAAAGCCGATCCGGCCTTCCTCAAGGCGCGCCTGCCGGACTACTGGTACCCGGCCATCGCCCGCCAGACCGGCAAGAGCATGGCGGCGGCCAGCAGCGAAGGCGGCAACCAGGACTACCTGTACGCCAGCCGCCAGATCACCTTCTACAGCGACCAGATCCGTGAACCGGACGTGCCACGCATCCTCGACAACGCGTTCCTGATGTCCAGTTCGCGCAACTACATCGACAGCCTGCGGGCCCAGTCGCTGCGCGCGATCGAGACCATCACGCTGGAGTCCGACACGCTGTTCGCCTTCGGTCGCGCCGACTTCCAGAGCCTGAAGAACGAAGGCCAGAACCAGCTGAGCGCGATCGCCAGCAAACTGCTGAACACGCCCAACATCGGCAAGATCGTCATCTCCGGTCACGCCGACCAGCTCGGCGACAGCCAGGGCAACCTGCAGGTATCGAAACAGCGGGCGCAGACCATCCGCACCTACCTGGTCGGCAAGGGCGTGCCCGCCGAACTGGTGGTCGCCCAGGGCGAAGGCAGCCGCAAGCCGCTGGTCAACTGCGACCTGCAGCAACCTCGGGCGCAGCTGATCAAGTGCCTGGAGCCCAACCGCAGGGTGGAAATCGAAGTGCGCGGGCTCAACTGAGGCCGCGCCGCAAGAACCGGCCACCCGGGCCTCACAGGAGGAGGCCCGGAGGGCGGCAAGCTACCTCTGCCGACGTGTGCGGCGAGGTCAAAACCAAGGGGTGCATGAGCAGCCCTTCAAATGATGTTAATGGAGAGTTTCACAATGGCTTTTGACGCGTATATCCAAATCGACGGCATCCCAGGCGAAGTACTGGATGAAAAACACAAGGACTGGATCGAAGTGCTGGGCTACGAGTACGGCGCCACCCAGGCCACCTCGGCGACCGCCAGCTCCTCGGGCGGTGCGTCCTCCGAGCGTGTTGCCCTGAGCGACTTCAAGATCCGCAAGGCAGTCGACAAGGCTTCGGCCAAGCTGTTCGAACACTGCTGCACCGGCAAGCACATCGCCAAGCTGAAGCTGAACGTCAACCGTGCCGGTGGCGACAAGGTCACCTACCTGACCATCGACATGGAAGAAGTCGTGGTGTCGTCGGTCAAGTTCGTCGCCGGTGGCAACCAGGGCGGTGAAGACAAGGCCGTGAGCGACCTGCCGATCGAAGAGATCAGCTTCAACTTCGCCCGCATCAAGACCACCTACACCCAGCAGAACCGCACCGACGGCCAGGCTGGCGGCAACATCGTCGGTGGCTGGGACCGCACCGCGAACAAAGTGTTCGCCTAAGCAACTGCTTGTCCATGGGCCGCGCAGGCGGCCCATGTTCCACAGCGTGCCGGCTTGCCGGCACGCTGCTCCCTCCCCTGACCAGAGTGTTTTATGCCTGAAATCCTCAACGACCTATCGCTGGCCGAACTGGCCGCACCGATCGACGGTGGCAGTGGCGAAGACTTGAGCTTCTCTGCCTTGTTCGACCAGATCAAGGAGGCGCGCCGGGCAGACCCTGACTACCTGACCCAGGGCGACTGGCAGACCGACCTGAAAACCGCCGACTGGGAACAGGTCATCCAGCTGGCGGCCGAGGGGCTGGCAAAACAGAGCAAGGACCTGATGCTGGTCGCCTGGCTCAGCGAAGGCCTGGCCCAACGCGAACATTTCGAAGGCATCAGCTTCGGCCTGGAACTGACCGAACGCATCCTCGACACGTTCTGGGACAGCGTCTACCCGTCGCTCGAAGACGGCCTGGACGAGCGCGCCGCGCGCCTTTCCTGGCTCAAGACCACACTCACCGACATTGCCGGTGGCTTGCCCATTACCCAAGGGCAGCATTTCGGCGTGCTGCGCTATGACGAATCACGCCATGTAGAAAACCTCGCCTTGCAGAACCCCAAGGCGATGCAGACCGCACTGAACGAAGGCAAGATCAACGCCGAGATCTTCCAGCGTTCGGTAGCCCTCAGCGATACCGAACACCTGCGCGCCAAGGCCTTGCAGATTGCCGCCTGCCTGCAGGCCTGCAACCGCCTGCAGGCCAGTGCCGACCGTTTGTTCGGCCACGAAGCGCCAAGCTTTGCCAGCCTCGCCGACATGCTGTCGCGGGCCAGCCAGCTGGCCGAGAAACTGCTCAAGGACCGCGGCGTCGAACTGCACCCGGTGGCCGTGCCGGTAGCAGAACCCGTCGCCACCGTTGCCCCCTCCAGCGAAGCAGGTGAACCGATGAACACGCCCGTCCAGGCCACCGCGCCTGCGCCCATGCGCACCACACCCCTGACCCGCGACGAGGCCTTCACCATGCTCGCCGGCATCGCCCAGTTCTTCAAGCAGAGCGAACCGCAAAGCCCGGTGCCGTACCTGATCGAACGCGCCATCAAATGGGGCAACATGCCGCTGGAAGGCTGGCTGAGCGATGTGATCAAGGACAGCAACGTGGTCGACAACATCCGCGATGTGCTGGGTACCCGCGAGCCAAGGTCCTGACCTTGCGCCAGGCTCGCGGGCCTCTTCGCGGGCACAGAGCACATAAATACTGCTACCTTGAGCACTCTTCCCTGCCAAGGACCGCCTCATGACGCACACTCCCCCAGGCTTCATCCGCGTCCGCGGCGCCCGCGAGCACAACCTCAAGAACATCGACGTCGATATCCCCCGCGACGCGCTGGTGGTGTTCACCGGCGTGTCCGGCTCGGGCAAGTCCTCGCTGGCCTTCTCCACCCTCTACGCCGAAGCCCAGCGCCGCTACTTCGAATCGGTCGCCCCCTATGCCCGGCGCTTGATCGACCAGGTCGGCGTGCCGGACGTCGATGCCATCGAAGGCCTGCCCCCGGCCGTGGCCCTGCAGCAGCAGCGCGGCACGCCCAGCGCGCGCTCGTCGGTGGGCAGCGTCACCACCCTGTCCAGCTCGATCCGCATGCTCTACTCGCGCGCCGGCAGCTACCCGGCCGGGCAGCCGATGCTGTACGCCGAGGACTTCTCGCCCAACACCCCACAAGGCGCCTGCCCGGAGTGCCATGGGCTGGGGCGGGTCTATGAGGTGACCGAGGCGACCATGGTCCCCGACCCGTCGCTGACCATCCGCGAGCGTGCCGTGGCAGCCTGGCCGATGGCCTGGCAGGGGCAGAACCTGCGCGACATCCTGGTGACCTTGGGCTATGACGTCGATATTCCCTGGCGCGAGCTGCCCCAGGAACAGCGCGACTGGATTCTCTACACCGAAGAAACCCCCACCGTGCCGGTATACGCCGGCCTCACGCCGGCACAGACCCGCGCCGCGCTCAAGCGCAAGCTCGAACCGAGCTATCAGGGCACCTTCAGCGGTGCCCGGCGCTACGTGCTGCATACCTTCATGCACTCGCAGAGCGCACAGATGCGCAAGCGCGTGTCGCAATACATGCGCCCCAGCCCGTGCCCACTGTGCCAGGGCAAGCGGCTCAAACGTGCGGCGCTGGAGGTGACCTTCGCCGGCCGCGACATCGGCGAGCTGTCGCGGCTGCCGTTGCAGGGGCTGGCCGAGGTGTTCCGCCAGGTCGCAGCGCCAGGTTACCTGGAGCAGCACGACGACAACCTGACCCTGGAAAAACGCCTGGCCGCGCAACGCATCGCCAACGAACTGCTGGAGCGCATCGACACCCTGATCGACCTGGGCCTGGGCTACCTGGCGCTGGAGCGCAGCACACCGACCCTGTCGTTTGGCGAGCTGCAACGGCTGCGCCTGGCCACCCAGCTCAATTCGCAGCTGTTCGGCGTGATCTACGTGCTCGACGAGCCTTCCGCCGGCCTGCACCCGGCCGACAGCGAAGCGCTGTTCGAGGCCTTGCAGCGGCTCAAGCAGGCCGGCAACTCGGTGTACGTGGTGGAGCACGACCTGGATACCATGCGCCGCGCCGACTGGTTGGTGGACGTCGGCCCTGCTGCCGGCGAGCACGGCGGGCAAGTCCTCTACAGTGGTCCACCAAGCGGCTTGGCGCAGGTCGAGGCCTCGCGCACCGCCGCCTACCTGTTCGCCGAGCAGCAGCGTCATGCGCGCACGCCACGTCAGCCATACGACTGGCTGGCGCTGGAAGGCATCACTCGCAACAACCTCGACAACCTCAGCACCCGTTTCCCGCTGGGTTGCTTCACGTCGGTCACTGGCATTTCCGGTTCGGGCAAGTCAAGCCTGGTCAGCCAGGCCCTGCTGGAGCTGGTCGGCGCTCACCTCGGTCATGCCGAGCAAAAGGCCGAAGCTGAAGAGCAAAGCCTTGAAGATGAACCCGAGCAGTTCAGCGCCGGGCGTGTCACCGCCGGGCTCGACAGCATCAAGCGCCTGGTGCAGGTGGACCAGAAGCCGATCGGCCGCACGCCGCGCTCCAACCTGGCAACCTACACCGGGCTGTTCGATCATGTACGCAAGCTGTTCGCCGCCACCGAACAGGCCAAGGCCCGCAGTTTCGATGCCGGGCGCTTCTCGTTCAACGTGGCCAAGGGCCGCTGCGAGAACTGCGAGGGAGAAGGCTTCGTCAGCGTCGAACTGCTGTTCATGCCCAGCGTCTATGCGCCCTGCCCGACCTGCCACGGCGCTCGTTACAACCCAGAGACCCTGGCGGTGACCTGGCAGGGCATGAACATCGCCCAGGTGCTGCAACTGACAGTCGAGCAGGCACTACAGGTGTTCGCCGAGCAGCCAGCGGCGCGGCGTTGCCTGCAGGTGCTGCAGGATATCGGCCTGGGCTACCTGCGCCTGGGGCAGCCGGCTACCGAACTTTCCGGCGGCGAGGCGCAGCGGATCAAGCTGGCCACCGAGCTGCAACGGGTGGCCCGTGGCGCGACCTTGTATGTGCTGGACGAACCTACCAACGGGCTGCATCCGCAGGATATCGACCGCTTGCTGGTGCAGCTCAACCGGTTGGTCGAGGCCGGGCACAGCGTGGTGGTGGTCGAGCATGACATGCGCGTGGTGGCGCAGAGTGACTGGGTGATCGACATCGGGCCGGGGGCTGGGGCTGCTGGCGGTCGGGTGGTGGTCAGTGGTACCCCGCAGGTGGTGGCTGGGTGTGGGGACAGTCGTACTGCCGAGTTTCTTGCCCGGGCCTTGTAGCGCCTGTGCTGGCCCTTCGCGGCTGAAGCCGCTCCTACAGGGATTTGCATTACCTGTAGGAGCGGCTTCAGCCGCGAAGGGCCGGTGCAGGTAAAACAATCCTTCCTATACTCTCCTTGGCATCTTGCGTGCCGACTGCCCAAAAATCGCAATACCTCACATAACAACAACCGAGGTGGCAAATGGTCTGGCAGCAAATCTACGATCCGTTCGCAAGCCCCGTGCTCTCCACGCTGATGGCCGCCGTACCGGTGGTGGTGATGCTGGCGGCGCTGGCCTTCTTCCATATCAAAGCGCACATCGCCGCCCTGCTCGCCCTGGGCTCGGCGCTGCTGATCTCGATCTTTGCCTTCGGCATGCCGGCCAACATGGCCGGCTCGGCGGCATTGTACGGCGCGGCCAACGGCCTGCTGCCGATCGGCTGGATCGTGCTCAACATCATCTTCCTGCACCGGCTGACCACCGAGAACGGCTCGTTCAAGGTGCTGCAGGACTCACTGGCACGCATCACCGACGACCGCCGCCTGCAGCTGCTGCTGATCGCCTTCTGCTTCGGGGCCTTCTTCGAGGGCGCGGCGGGCTTCGGTACGCCAGTGGCGGTAACCGGGGCGATCCTCATCGGCCTGGGCTTCTCGCCACTGGCCGCTTCCGGGCTGGCGCTGATCGCCAACACTGCGCCGGTGGCGTTCGGCGCGCTCGGCACGCCGATCATCACCTTGGCCAAGGTCACCGGGCTGGATGAAATGGAGCTGTCGGCGATGGTCGGCCGGCAACTGCCGTTCTTTTCGGTGATCGTGCCGTTCTGGCTGATCTGGGCCTTTGCCGGCTGGCGCAAGATGCTCGAAGTGTGGCCGGCGATCCTGGTGGCCGGGGTCACGTTCGCGGTCCCGCAGTTCCTGGTGTCGAACTTCCACGGGCCGATGCTGGTGGACGTGATCGCCGCGCTGATCTCCATGGCCTGCCTGACCGGCTTCCTGCGGGTGTGGAAGCCGGCCACCGTGCACACCTCGGCGGCGCTCACCGGGCGGGTGGACGACTCCAAGGTCGAGGACGACGGCAAGGCCGGCACCGCTGCCACCTTTACCCAGAGCGACCAGCGCAGTGTGTTCAAGGCCTGGTTGCCATGGATCATCCTGACCGTGTTCGTGTTCGCCTGGGGCACGGCGGGCTTCAAGAACCTGTTCGACACCCGCCCGGCGCTCGACCCGGCCAGTGGCGCGGCGATGCTCGACCCGCAGGGCAAGCCGCTGCGTGAAGGCAACCCGGTGTTTGCCCCGGTGTTCACCTTCGACTCGATCCACCAGCAGATCGAGAAAGTGCCGCCCGTGGTGCCCGCACCGAAGAAAGAAGATGCCCAATACAAGTTCACCTGGTTCACCGCCACTGGCAGCGGCATCTTCCTCGCGGCCATCCTCGGCGGGCTGCTGATGGGTTACTCGCCTCTGGAGCTTGGGCGGCAGTATTTACGCACGCTGTGGGTGGTGCGCTACTCGCTGATCACCATTGTCGCCATGCTGGCGTTGGGCTTTCTCACACGCTACTCGGGGCTGGACGCGACCATGGGCCTGGCATTTGCCGCCACGGGCATCTTCTACCCCATGTTCGGCTCCCTGCTTGGCTGGCTAGGCGTGGCGCTGACCGGTTCGGACACGGCCTCCAACGTGCTGTTCGGCGGGTTGCAGCGGGTGACGGCGGAGCAGCTGGGGCTGAGCCCGGTGCTGATGGCGGCGGCCAACAGTTCGGGCGGGGTGATGGGCAAGATGGTCGATGCGCAGTCGATTGTCGTGGCTTCCACCGCAACCCGCTGGTATGGGCATGAGGGCGAGATTCTGCGTTATGTGTTCTTCCACTCGATCGTGCTGGCGGTGCTGGTGGGTTGCCTGGTGACCTTGCAGGCGTATGTGGCGCCGTTCACCGCCATGGTGGTGGGCCACTAGATTTTTTGCGGGGGCGGCCCGAGGCCGCTCCCACAAAAAGCGCGCGCGGCAGTGTCAAAGCCGCAGGCCCTGAAGTACAGTCAGCCCCATGGACAAATACACCCCGCGCCAGTGGCTCCCGCACGAGAAGCCCAGCCTCCCCGGCTCCCCTTCCACGCCCCTGCACACGCCGGCCAAGCGCCTGGCGTATGGCGTGGTCGGCCTGCTGGTGGCGATTACGGGCGGCCTGGGTAACGCACTGGTCACCGCCAACCTGGTGTTCCTGCAGGGCGCGCTGGGCGCGACCAGCGCCGAGATGGCCTGGTTGCCGGCGGCCTATGTGATGACCAACGTGTCGATCAACCTGCTGCTGGTCAAGTTCCGCCAGCAGTTCGGCCTGCGCGCTTTCACCGAGGTGTTCCTGGTGCTGTATGCCGTGGTCACTTTCGCCCACCTGCTGGTCAACGACCTCAACTCGGCCATCGCCGTGCGCGCGGCCCATGGCATGGTCGGCGCGGCGCTCAGTTCGCTGGGCCTGTACTACATGATCCAGGCGTTCCCCGAGCGCTGGCGCCTCAAGGCCATGGTGCTGGGCCTGGGTGCCTCGCAACTGGCCCTGCCACTGGCACGGATCTTCTCCGAGGACCTGCTGCAGATCGCCGAATGGCGCGGCCTGTACCTGTTCGAGCTGGGCCTGGCGCTGGCCGCGCTGGGCTGCGTACTGCTGCTCAAGCTGCCGCCCGGCGACCGCTTCAAGACCTTCGAACCGCTGGATTTCCTTACCTTCACCTTGATGGCCAGCGGCGTCGCCCTGCTCTGCGCCGCACTGTCACTCGGGCGTATCGACTGGTGGCTGGAGGCACCGTGGATCGGCGTCGCCCTGGCCGCTTCGATCGCCTTGATCTTCACCGGCCTGGCGATCGAGCACAACCGCCAGAACCCGCTGCTGATGACGCGCTGGCTGGGCAGTGGCGCGATCATCCGCCTGGGCCTGTGCGTCATCCTGATCCGCATGGTCACCTCGGAGCAATCCACCGGTGCGGTGGGCTTTCTGCAGGTGCTGAACATGGGCAGCGAACAGATGCGCTCGCTGTACTGGATCATGCTGCTCGGCGCCGTGGCGGGCCTTGCCACCAGCGCAATGACCATCGACCCCAAGCACCTGGTGATACCGCTTTTCATCTCGCTGCTGGCGATGGCTACCGGGGCGTTCATGGACAGCAGTTCGAGCAACCTCACACGCCCGGCACAGATGTACCTCAGCCAGTTCCTGCTGGCTTTCGGCAGCACCTTCTTCCTCGGCCCGTCGATGGCCCTGGGCATCAGCCACGTGCGCGCCAACCCGCGCAACCTGGTGAGTTTCTCGGTGCTGTTCGGCATCTGCAACAACCTCGGCGGGCTGATCGGCGCGGCGCTGCTGGGCACCTTCCAGACCTGGCGCGAGAAGTTCCACTCCAGCCACCTGATCGACCGCCTCAGCTACCTCGAACCGCTGGTCAACGCCCGCGTGCAAAGCGGCGGCTCCGGTTACGCCGGGATCCTCGCCGACCCGGCGCTGCGCAGCGAGGCCGGCCTGCGCGTATTGGCCAGCGCCGCCACCCGCGAGGCCAACGTGATGGCCTACAACGACGTGTTCGTGCTGATCGGCAGCATCGCCGTGCTGACCATGATCTGGATTACCCTTCGCGGCTCCTGGCTGTGGTATGTCGCCCGCCAGGCTGCTTCATCCGACTCCACCAGCGGTACTGCCAACCGATGACCGAAGAAACCCGCACCACGACCACCACCGCCATCGCCGAAACCCCGGAAGGCAGCACGCCGCCCAGCGAACCGACCAGCCCGGTGCGCACGCGGCGGGTGCGCATCCTGTCCTCGATCAGCTTCGCCTGTGTGGCCCTGGCCGGCATCCTGCTGGTGCTCTATGCCTGGAACCTGCCGCCATTCAGCAGCGCCATCGAAAGCACCGAAAATGCCCTGGTGCGCGGCCAGGTAACGATCATCGGCCCACAGCTGAGCGGTTACATCGTCGACGTGCCGGTGCATGACTTCCAGTTCGTCAAGGCCGGCGACCTGCTGGTGCAGCTGGACGACCGCATCTACACGCAACGCCTGGCCCAGGCCGTCGCCCAGCTGCAACAGCAGCAAGCGGCGCTGGCCAACAACCTGCAGCAGCGCAACAGCGCCGAAGCCACCATCGCCCAGCGCCAGGCGGCGATCGGCGATGCCTCGGCCCAGGCGACCAAGGCCAAGGCCGACCTTAGCCGCAACCAGGCGCTGGTCAGCGATGGTTCGGTGTCGCGCAGCTCGCTGGACCTGGCCCGCGCCAGCGAGGCCGCTGCTGTCGCCAGCCTGGCCCAGGCCAGGGCCGCACTGGAAATCGCCCGCCAGGACCGCGAAACGGTGATCGTCAACCGCGCCTCGCTGGAGGCTTCGGTGGCGAACGCCAAGGCCGCCGTCGAGCTGGCCCGCATCGACCTCGACAACACCCGCGTCACCGCCCCGCGTGACGGCCAACTGGGGCAGATCGGCACGCGCCTGGGCGCCTACGTCAACTCGGGCGCGCAACTGATGGCGCTAGTGCCCGACACCCTGTGGGTGATCGCCAACATGAAGGAAACCCAGATGGCCGACGTGCGCATCGGCCAGCCGGTGACCTTCACCGTCGATGCCTTGAACCACCTCAAGCTGTATGGCCATGTGCAGCAGATCTCGCCGGCCACCGGCTCCGAATTCGCCCTGTTGCAGGCTGACAATGCCACGGGCAACTTCGTGAAGATTGCCCAGCGCATCCCGGTGCGCATCACCGTCGACCCCGATCAGCCCGACGCGGCGCGCTTGCGCCCGGGGATGTCGGTGGTGGTCAGCATCGATACCCGGGAGCCGCAAGGGCATCATTGACCGCCGCTATGTGAACCCTGTCCAGATGCCGTACTGCCACGATTGCGCCGCTCTAGGCCGTGGGTTTTAATGCCCGCGCACCGGTTTATCTTCGCAATCCAAGGACGCTTGATCATGTACAGGACGATCGTACCGTTGGCGCTGCTGGCCACCTTGGCCGGCTGCTCGGACACCAAGGACGCCAGCGAGGCCAATTTCCACAAGGCGGCCCAGGCCTACCTCGACACGCAGTATCCGCATTGCTTCGTGGTCACCGACTTCCCCACCAAGACCCAGGACTTCGACGTCACCGGCACCAACAAGGCGCTGCATGCCCTGGCCAGGGTCGGCATCGTCAGCGAGAAGGAAATCTCCCGCGTCGAAGTGCCGGAGCGCCTGTGGCAGCCGGCCCGCACCGATATCTACTACGCCTACGACCTCACCGATGAAGGTCGCAAGTACTACAAGGCGGGTGCCCAGAAGATGCTCAACGGCCAGACCCGCGGCGGGCTGTGTTTCGGCAAGGCCGAGGTGACGGCGATCGAGCAGTTCAGCGAGCCGGGCCTGATGATGGGGCGCACCGTTTCCGATGTGACCTATGCCTACAAGATCACCGGGCTGCCAGACTGGGCGGCGAATGACCAGGTCAGGGCCAATATCCGTGACCTGGGCAATGCAGTGGCGACCCATGAAACACCGGCCCGGGAAAAGCGGGTGATGGTACTGACCAACCAGGGTTGGGTGCACGAACGGCTGTTCGACCAATAGCCCTGCGTCGTCTCGTCGCAGGCCCTGGCCCCTTGGGCAAATCGGTCGCAAGCCGTAGAATCGCGCTTCCTTTTCGCCCGTCGCCTTGAACGGTGGCAACCGGCAGCAACGACAGAGTCCAGGCCTGAACACATGACGCCCATGTGAAATAGGCTCAACCCACCCGCCCGGCCCGGTTTATCAAGGGCCAGCGGTTGAGTCTTGCCCAGGTCGCATCCAGCCCAGGCACATCCGTGCATTTTCTTCGGCCCTTGATGGGTCCGTTTGGCGTGCGCGTTCGAAGAGGCATTCCTTCAATCGCCACACCAACTTGAGGTATGTATGTCTGCGCGTTTGCTGGCCATGGCGCTGGCGCCCCTGCTCGGGCTGTTCATCATTGCCCTGGGCAACGGTTTCATGTCTTCCCTTACCACCCTGCGCCTGGACGCTGCCGGCGAATCGGCAACGACCATCGGTATCGTTTCGTCGACCTACTTCATCGGCCTGACCCTCGGCGCCATCTTCAACGACCGGCTGATCCTGCGCATTGGCCATATCCGCGCCTACACCAGCTTCGCCTCGCTGATCGCCGCGACCATCCTGCTGCAGGGGCTGTTCTACGACGCCACCTGGTGGTCGGTGCTGCGCCTGATCAATGGCTGGGCGGCCGTCGGCGTATTCCTGGTGATCGAAAGCTGGCTGCTGCTGGCCGGTGACGCGAAGATCCGCGGGCGCCTGCTGGCGCTGTACATGATCACCTTCTACGGCGCCGGCGTGATCGCCCAGGCCGGCCTTGGCGTGATCACCCAGCTGGGCGACAGTGCCCCGTTCATGCTGGCCGGCATGCTCGCCGCATTGTCGGCACTGCCGATCGTGATCCTGCCGCGGGTGTCGCCGCTGCTGGACCAGGTCGAACCGCTCAAGCCGCGGCAACTGCTGGGCGTGGCGCCGTCGGGGCTGGTCGGCTGCTTCGGCTCCGGTGTGATCATTGCCGGCATCTACGCGCTGCTGCCGCTGTACCTGCAACGCATCGGCCTGGATGTCGGCCAAGTCGGCAACATGATGGCCTGGGTGATCCTCGGCGCCATGCTGCTGCAATACCCGGTGGGGCGCTGGTCCGACCGCAAGGACCGCCAGGATGTGCTGATCGCCCTGGCTGCGCTGTGCATGGTGCTGTCGCTGATCACGGTGTTCCTGCCTTTCGATTCGGCCCTGCTGCCGGCCATGCTGTTCCTGCTCGGTGGCGGCGTGTTCGCGCTGTACCCGGTGGCGGTCAGCCATGCTGCCGACCGCGCGCCATCCGATGCCCTGGTGCCGATGATCCAGGGCCTGCTGCTGATCAACTCGCTGGGCTCGGCCATGGCACCGCTGGCCATCTCGCCGGCGATGACCGAATTCGGCGAAGTGGGGCTGTTCTGGGCCTTTGCCGTGGTCAATCTGGGCATGGTCTGCTTCTTCCTCTGGCGTCGCGGCAAGCGCCCGGCAGCGGAGCACCCGGCACCGTTCACGGCGTCGACCACCTTCTCGCCGACCGGTGCGGAGCTGCGGGTGACCGAAGACCTGATGCATGCGGCGCAGGAACACCCGCCGCTGGAACCGGTGGCAGCCGCTGCACCGCCAGCGCAAGCACAAGCCAAGTAAATGAAGGGGCCGCGATTGCGGCCTTTTTCATGACCGCCCGTCGCCCATCGGGCACCCCAGTGCCCTGCGCCAGCCCAACCAATGACAGATCATCCTCTCAGGAGACTTTGCCATGATCCGCATTCAATCGCTGTTGCTTGCCCTCGCCTTGGGTATCGCCTCCACTACCGGCTACGCTGCCAGCGATGCCAGCAACACCGACAGTCAACCGCAAACCGACCAACAAGGTGGCAAGACCGCCGGTGAAGGCAGCAGCGTCAACAGCCCGGGCAGCAGCCAGGACAATGACAGCAGCGACACCGGCAGCAACTCGGACGCTGCCGATGGCGCGGCCGGTGGTTCCAACAGCACCGGTGAAGCCACAGGCTCCGGCGCCGGGTACACCGGCGGCACCGCCGAAGACCAGGACAGCCGCTGATCGGCAGCTGGTCTACACTGCGGCGCAAAGCCCTCTCGAGGAATTGCCATGCGCCTCAAACCCTGGCTGCTCGCCGCCTTGCTGCCCTGCACTGCCCTGGCTGCCGGCGGCGATTCTGCCGCACTGTCGATCAGCTCGTCGTCGTTCACCGATGGCGGTGTCATCGGCCTGCAGCAGGTTGGGCCGGATCCGGCCTGTGGAGCCGGTGAGGGGCGCACGCCGCAGTTGAGCTGGAAGAACCTGCCCTATGGCACGCAGTCGCTGGCCTTGGTGATGTTCGACCCGGACGGCGGCAAGGGCGTGGGCGTGGTGCATTGGCTCGCCTACGACATAGACCCGGCGCTCGACGGGCTGGAGGAAGGCGCAGGTTGGCAGACCAGCCAGGCGCTGATCGTCGGGCGCAATTCGCACGGGACCATGACCTATCGCGGCCCTTGCCCGCCCGCCGGGGACAAGCCGCACCACTATGCGCTGACCCTGATTGCCACCGACCTGCCGCTGGGCACCTTGCCGCCGGAGCTGGATCGCGGCGGCTTGATGGCGCTGCTCAAAGACCATGCGCTAGGTGCGCAGAGCCTGGTCGGCCGTTACGGCCACTGACTCAACGCCAGAACTGCGAATCGTCGACAATCCGCTCATGGCTGGCAAACACCCCCGGCAGCTGCTCCTTCAGATAGTCGATCCAGGTCCGCACCTTGGCATCGAGGTAATGCCGCGACGGGTAGATCGCATACAGCGCATTCTCACGTAGCCGGTACGGCGCCAGCAACCGCCGCAGGCGCCCCTGCTCGATGGCCTGGCTGGCGGTGTAGAACGGCAACAGGCCAATGCCCATGCCCAGTTCGCTGGCCACCAGCATGGCGTCGGCGACGTTGGTCAGGAAGCTGTCGCGCGGGGCGATCACGCAGTGGTCGACGCCCTGAGGGAATACCCAGTCGCCTTCATGCATCGGATAGGCCATGCGCAGGCAGCGGTGCTCGTGCAGGTCTTGCGGCCGCTCGGGTACACCATGGGTTTCAAGGTAGCTGGGCGCCGCGCAGGGGATGCTGAAAATGGTACCCAACGGCACGGCAATCAGCTGCGAATCGGGCAAGGCCTCGTCCACGGTGATCACCACGTCGTGGCCCTCGGCCAGGGGGTCGGGGTTGCGCTGGGACAGCGTCAGCTCGATGGCCACTTCCGGGCACAGGGCGTTGTAGCCGGCCACCAGCGGCATCAGCAACAGGCCCAGGCCATGCGGGCAATGCAGGCGCAGGCGGCCTCGCGGGGTGAGGTGGGCGCCGCGTGCTTCGTCCATGGCCTCGTCGGTCAGCGCCATGATCTGCCGCGCCCGCTCCAGAAAACGCTCGCCCGCCTCGCTCATCCGCAAACGCCGGGTGGTGCGGTGCAGCAGGCGGGTCTGCAGCTGGTTCTCAAGCTCGGCGACGATCCGCGACACCTGCGCTGCGGAAATGTCGAGGGCATTGGCGGCAGCGGCGAAACTGCCGCACTCCACCACCCGGGCAAACGTGCGCATGGCGTGCAGCATGTCCATGGGGACTGGCTCCTTGATCGATCAGATTCGTACGTTCCAGGCAGGAATCTATCACGATTTAGCCCATTTATTGAGGATCACCAATGAATACATCATTGGTAAAACATTGAAAAGGAGCCTGCCATGAAACGTTCGATTGCCTTTGTCGCCCTGTCTGCCGCCCTGGCCTCGTTCGGCGCCTTCGCCGATGCCTCGGCCAAACAGCCCGCCGCCAGCAACTATGAGTACGGCATGCCACTGGATGTGGCCAAGGTCATCTCGATCACCCCAGCCAGCAACGCCGCCGACTGCCAGGTCGGTACCGCGCACATGGTGTACGTCGACCACCAGGGCCAGAAACGCGAAATCGACTACCGCGAAATGGGTAACTGCTCGCAGCAGTGAGTCAGCCCAGCACCTTGTTTATCCAGCCAATCTGCCGGGCGAAGTCACGCAGTTTTTCCTGCGGGATGGCATCGCGGGCACGCTCGAAGTTGGCCAGGCTCTGCTGTTTCTGCCGCAGCATGCGCTGCCACTTGGTCAGGAACGCCGGGCTCTTCTCACGCATCAGCACCGGGCCGAAATACAGCTCTTCGGCACTGTAGGCCACCACCTCGGCGGGTTCGGCGACGATGATCTCGTAGTCGAAACGGTTTTCCCGCAGCAGCTCTTCGTTGACGATCCGGTAGCCGTTTTCCATCAGCCAGCCACGCAGCTCGCGCTCATCGCCATTGGGCTGCAGGATCAGGCGCTCGGTGCCGTTCAGGCGTGCCTTGCCACGCTCGAGAATCTCGCACATGGTCTTGCCACCCATGCCGCACAGGCTGATGGCGGTGATGCGGTCGTTGGCCTCGATGGCCTCCAGGCCATCGGCCAGGCGCACAGTGACGGTTTCCGTCAGGCCATTGCGGCGCACGTTGCGCTGGGCCGAGGCGTAGGGCGTCTGCGCCACCTCGCCAGCCACCCCGGCTTCGATCACGCCACGCAGCGCCAGTGCCACCGGCAGGTAACCGTGGTCCGAGCCGATATCGGCCAGCCGCGCGCCCTGCGGCACATGCGCCGCCACACGCTCCAGGCGCATCGATAATGTCTGTTCGTTCAACTCCAGCCCCTTGCTCGACAATCGGCGGCGATTCTGACGGTCGGGGCGCGGTATTTCAATGCATAAGCGCCCACCGGCTCGACCCTTGCTGCAGGCTCGCGTAGGCTTGCCGCTTTCCTTCCGTTGCAAGGCGAACCCCCATGGCAGATCTTATCTACACACCGGATTCCGACGCCGAGTCCATTTCCTCCGACGTCGCTGAGTACAACGGTATCCTCGTCACTACGCAGATCCCCGCCGATCTCGATGCCGACATCACCGGCCAGAGCGAGAGCACCCTGCAGGCGCTTAAAGATGCCCTGGAAAAGGCCGGCAGCGGCATGGACCGGGTCATGCACCTGACCATCTACCTGACCGACATGGCCGACCGCCCTGCTTTCAACGAGGTGTACCAGCGCTTCTTCAGCAAGCCGTGGCCGGTACGTGCCGCCGTGGGTGTGGCGGCACTTGCCTACCCAGAGATGCGCGTCGAAGTGACCGCCATGGCCGCCAAACGCTGATTACCGTTTTACCGGCTCCGCCTGCAGGTGGAGCCTTCTTCTAGAAAGCAGGACGCTGCATGCAATTCCCCCCGTTTCGCCGCAAGGCCCTGATCGCTTTGCTTCCCGGCCTATGCCCATTGGCCCAGGCCGAACCCGCCACCCCCTTCAACCTCCTGGAACCGGTAGTGGTCACCGGCACCTATGCCCCCAACCCAAGCTTCGACCTGCCCTACTCCATCGACACCGTCGACCGACAGCAGATCGCCGATGGCCAACTGGGCGTCAACCTGTCCGAAGCGCTCAACCGCGTACCTGGGCTGGTGGTGCAAAACCGTCAAAACTATGCCCAGGACCTGCAGATTTCCTCGCGCGGCTACGGCGCCCGCTCGGCCTTCGGCATCCGTGGCATCAAGCTGCTCAGCGACGGCATCCCGGCCAGCACCCCGGATGGCCAGGGCCAGGCGGCTTCCTTGAACCTGGATGTGGCTGACCGTATCGAAGTGCTGCGCGGCCCGGCCTCGGCCCTGTACGGCAGCAATGCCGGTGGCGTGATCCAGATGTTTTCCCGCGACGGTTCCGGGCCGCCCAAGGTGGGCGCCGAAACCACTTTCGGCAGCGATGGCTTCAACAAGAACCACGTCTACAGCGAAGGCGGCAGCGAGCAGGCCGGCTTCCTGGTCGATGCCTCGCGCATGGACACCGACGGCTACCGTGACCACAGTGCCGCCCGCCGCGACCAGACCTTCGCCAAGGTGCACGTCAAACCCGATGAAGACAGCCGCCTGGCGCTGATCATCAGCACCCTTGAGCAGAACGGCACGCAAGACCCGCTGGGCCAGACCTGGGATGCCTACAAGCACGACCCGCGCTCGGTGACGGCGCGTGCCGAGCAGTACAACACGCGCAAGAGCATCCACCACCAGCAGGTGGGCATGAACTACGAACGCTACTTCGGCGAGGCGACCCTGCAGTTCAACCTGTACGGCGGCAAGCGCAGCGTCATCCAGTACTTGTCGATCCCCAAGGGCACGCCCGCGAACAACCGTGGCGGCGGCGTGGTCGACTTCGACCGCGAATTCCACGGCGGCACCTTGCGCTGGATCCAGCCGGTCAGCGCCGCCCCCGGCAACCTGACCCTGACCTTTGGTGCCGACTACGACCGCAGCCGCGACGACCGCCGTGGCTTCCAGAACTTCAGCGGCGACACCCTGGGCGTGAAAGGCGACCTGCGCCGCGATGAAAAGGACACCGCCACCAGCCTCGACCCATATGTGCAGGCCCACTGGAAACTGGACCGCTGGACTGTGGATGCCGGCCTGCGCCACAGCAGCATGGAGATGGAAGTGGACGACCACTTCCTGGCCAATGGCGACGCGAGTGGCTCGAAGAAATACCAGCGCACCACGCCTACCCTGTCGGTGATGTACGCCTTCACTCCCGACCTGCATGGCTACATCAGCGCCGGCAAGGCCTTCGAGACCCCGACCCAGGCCGAAATGGCCTACGCGCCAGGTGCCCTGGAAGGCTTCAACTTCGGCCTGGAGCCGGCCACCAGCACCCAGTACGAGCTGGGCCTGAAGATGCGCCCGGATCAACGCACGCGGATCAACGCGGCGATCTTCGAGATCCGCACCCGGGACGAGATCGTGGTCGCCGCCTCGACCGATGGCCGCACCAGCTACCGCAACGCCGGCAAGACCCTGCGCCGTGGCTTCGAGCTGAGCGTGCAGCGTGAACTGGGCCCACAGTGGCAGGCCAACCTGGCCTACACCCTGCTCGATGCCACCTATGACGAAGCCTTCACCCAAGGCACCACGACCATCGACAAGGGCAACCAGCTGCCCGGCGTGCCGCGCAGCAGCCTGTTCGGCGAGCTGGTGTGGCAGCCGCGGGATGGCATCAGCATGGGGCTGGAGGGGCAGTACCGCAGCAAGGTGTATGTCGAGGACACCAACGACCAGCACGCGGCACCGGGTTACGCGGTGTTCAACTGGCGCACGCAGTTCCAGCAGCATGTCGGGCCGTGGACGTTCCACCAGCTGGTGCGCCTGGACAACCTGCTCGACCGCCAATACGTGGGCTCGGTGATCGTCGGCGATGGCAATGGCCGGTACTACGAAGCGGCGCCGGGCAGGTCCTGGTATGCCGGGGCCGGGCTGGCATACCAGTTCTGACATTTGCCCCAGGCCTGGCTGCACACCTCTCGGCACCCGAAGGTGCCAGCCAGGCATTTCACCGCTACAATGCCGCCCTAACCGTGACAGCCCGAACCTATAACGACATGTCCCTTCCAAAGAATCACCTGGAACTGCTCAGCCCTGCCCGTGACGTGGCCATTGCCCGCGAGGCGATCCTGCACGGCGCTGATGCCATCTACATCGGTGGCCCGAGCTTCGGCGCGCGCCACAACGCCTGCAACGAAGTCAGCGATATCGCCGAACTGGTCGAGTTCGCCCGTCGCTACCATGCACGGGTGTTCACCACCATCAACACCATCCTCCATGACAACGAGCTGGAACCGGCGCGCAAGCTGATCCACCAGCTCTACGACGCCGGCGTCGACGCGCTGATCGTGCAGGACCTGGGGGTGATGGAGCTGGATATCCCGCCCATCGAGTTGCATGCCAGTACCCAGACCGACATCCGCACCCTGGAGCGGGCCAAGTTCCTCGACCAGGCCGGCTTCTCCCAACTGGTACTGGCCCGTGAGCTGAACCTGCAGCAGATCCGCGCCATCGCCAGCGAGACCGACGCGGCCATCGAGTTCTTCATCCACGGTGCGCTGTGCGTGGCCTTCTCCGGCCAGTGCAACATCTCCCACGCCCAGACCGGGCGCAGTGCCAACCGCGGTGACTGCTCCCAGGCCTGCCGCCTGCCCTACACCCTGAAGGATGACCAGGGCCGCGTGGTGGCGTTCGAGAAGCACCTGCTGTCGATGAAGGACAACAACCAGACCGCCAACCTGGCCGACCTGGTCGATGCCGGCGTGCGCTCGTTCAAGATCGAGGGCCGCTACAAGGACATGGGCTATGTGAAGAACATCACCGCCCACTACCGCAAGGAACTCGACGCCATCCTCGAAGGCCGCCCGGAACTGGCCCGCGCCTCCAGCGGCCGTACCGAGCACTTCTTCCTGCCCGACCCGGACAAGACCTTCCACCGCGGCAGCACCGACTACTTCGTCACCGACCGCAAGGTCGACATCGGCGCCTTCGACTCGCCAACCTTCACCGGCCTTGCGGTCGGCGTGGTGGAGAAAGTCGGCAAGCGTGACATGCAAGTGGTCACCGAAGTGCCGCTGACCAACGGCGACGGCCTCAACGTGCTGGTCAAGCGTGAGGTGGTGGGCTTCCGTGCCAACATCGCCGAGCTGCGTGGCGAGTTCGAGGAAGACGGCCAGAAGCGCTACCGCTATCGCGTCGAGCCCAACGAAATGCCCGACGGCCTGCACAAGCTGCGGCCGAACCACCCGCTGTCGCGCAACCTCGACCACAACTGGCAGCAGGCCCTGCAGCGCACCTCCTCGGAGCGCCGCGTCGGCGTCGAGTGGCACGCGGTGCTGCGCGAGCAGCGCCTGATGCTGACCCTCAGCAGCGAAGAAGGCGTCAGCGTGCAGGTGGCCCTGGACGGCCCGTTCGGCGCTGCCAACAAGCCGCAGCAGGCATTGGACCAGTTGCACGACCTGCTCGGCCAGCTGGGGACCACGATGTACCACGCCAACAGCATCGAGCTGGATGCGCCGCAGGCATTCTTCATCCCCAACTCGCAGCTCAAGGCCCTGCGCCGTGAGGCCATCGAGGCGCTGACCGAAGCTCGTGTCAAGGCCCACCCGCGCGGTTCGCGCAAGGCCGAGACCACGCCGCCACCGGTGTACCCGGAGTCGCACCTGTCGTTCCTGGCCAACGTCTACAACCAGAAGGCCCGCGACTTCTACCACCGCCATGGCGTGCAGCTGATCGACGCGGCGTACGAAGCCCACGAGGAACACGGCGAAGTGCCGGTGATGATCACCAAGCACTGCCTGCGCTTCTCGTTCAACCTGTGCCCCAAGCAGGCCAAGGGTGTGACCGGCGTGCGTACCAAGGTGGCGCCGATGCAGCTGATCCAGGGCGATGAAGTGCTGACCCTGAAGTTCGACTGCAAGCCGTGCGAGATGCATGTGATCGGCAAGATGAAGAACCACATCATCGACCTGCCGACCCCGGGTAGCGCGGTGGCTCAGGTGGTGGGGCATATCAGCCCGGAAGACTTGCTCAAGACCATCCCACGCGGGATGCATTGAAGACATGGGGGCTGCTGTGCAGCCCCGCTTTTTGTTACTTACAGAATGCCCAACCCGCGTGCGGTTCGATCCACCGCAATCCGGGTCTTGTCCACCAGCTCATCCAGCTCGCTGTGGTTGGCGACCAACGCCGGCGCCATGATCATCCGGCCCAAGGTCGAACGAATGATCACCCCTTCCTCGAAGCCATACGTGCGGCACTGCCATGCCAGGTCGTTCTCATTGGCATAGCGCTTGCGGCTGCCCTTGTCCTCGGCAAACTGCAGCGCCGCCACCAGGCCGGCGCCTTGCACCTGGCCAATCAACGGATGGTTGGCGAACACCTCGCGCAGGATGCGTTGCAGGTACGGCCCGGTATCTTCCTTGACTTGGCGCACGATGCCTTCATCGCGCAGCGCCTTGAGGTTGGCAATGGCCACCGCTGCCGCCACCGGGTGCCCGGAATAGGTCAGGCCGTGGGCGAACACGCCGCCTCGCTCGACCAGCGCCTGGGCAATGCGCTTGCTCAACACCAGGCCACCCATCGGCACGTAACCCGAGGTCAAGCCCTTGGCGATCGACAGGGTGTCCGGTTCGAAGCCGAAGTATTCGTGGGCAAACCACTCGCCGGTGCGGCCAAAGCCACCGATCACTTCATCGGCACACAGCAGCACATCGTACTGGCGGCAGATGCGCTGGATTTCCGGCCAGTAGCTTTCCGGCGGGAAGATCATGCCGCCTGCGCCCTGGAACGGCTCGGCGATGAAGCCGGCGACGTTCTCGGCACCGAGTTCGAGGATCTTCTCTTCCAGCTGCAGGGCGCAGCGGCGGCCGAACTCGGCCGGGGTCAGGTCACCACCGGCGGCATACCAGTACGGCTCGTCGATGTGCGCGACATCCGGGATCATCCCACCCATTTCGTGCATGAACTTCATGCCGCCCAGCGCGGTGGCGGCCAGGGTCGAGCCGTGGTAACCGTTCCAGCGGCCGATCATGATCTTCTTGTTCGGCTGCCCGACCACCTGCCAGTAGCGGCGCACGGTGCGGATCAGCACCTCGTTGGCTTCGGAACCGGAGTTGGTGTAGATGGCGTGGCTGTAGTGGCCCGGCAGCAGGCTGAACAGCAGCTCGGACAGCTCGATCACCGCCGGGTGGGTGGTGTGGAAGAACATGTTGTAGTAGGCCAGCTGGTCCATCTGCGCGGCGGCGGCGGCGGTCAGGTCCTTGCGGCCGTAGCCAAGCTGGGTGCACCACAGGCCCGACATGCCATCCAGGTAGCGCTTGCCGTCGCTGTCCCACAGGTGCAGGCGCTCGCCACCGACCATCACCCGTGGGCCCTCGGCGTTCAGCGCCTTCTGGTCAAGGAAGGCGTGGATGTGGTGGGCGGCATCGCCGGCCTGATAGTCACGGGTATCGCGCTGGGCTTGCAGCTTGGCTTGGAACGGTGCGTTCATTGTTGTTCTCCGGGGTAAAACGCGGCGTGCAGTTGGCCCTGCCAGACCGCTGACAGTAAAAATCGGATGGGTTGAAACGGCGCGTTCAGCGCCTTCGCAGGTAGCTTTCCAGCGGGTCCTTGCTCAGGCCTTCCTGGGCCTGGGCGAGCGAGTCGATGAACAGCGAAAACAGCTCGGACTGCTTGGCGATATCGAGCTTGGTGTAGAGGTTCTTGCGGTGGGTCTTGACCGTGTCCTCGCTGATGCCCAGGCGCTCGGCCAGGGAGCGTGTCGAGTGGCCACGCAGCAGGTACTGGGCAATGCGGCACTCGCGCTCGGTGAGCAACGATGAGCCGAAGTTGTTCAGCGCAGCGTTGATCTGCCGGCCCAGGGCGCTCTCGAAGCGCCCGCCCAGGGCATCGACATCGAGGTGGCTCCACTGCCGCCGTACCGTGGCCACCACCCACGGCGCCACGCACTTGAGGTCATTGACCTGCTGGCGGTCGAGGCGGCGGGTGCTGGCCAGGGCCACGGCGATGGTCAGGTGCTCGTCGAGCGGCACGATGAAGTTGAGTTCGTCTTCCAGGTGGGCGTGCTGGTAGAACGCCAGGTAGTACTCGCTGCGCTTGAAGTGGTCGGGGGCGACATCGCTGAGGCGGTAGCAACCAGGGGCGATACCGTCCATGCAGGCGCGATAGAACGGGCACAGCAAGTAGTAGCCTTCGAGGTACTTGTGGATATTGCCTTCCGGCAGCCAGGGGCCTTCCTCGTCCTTTTCGAACAGCGCCGACGGCAACCCCTTGCGCGGGTAGAGGAACACGGTGATGGCCTGGCACGGGGCAATCAGCTTGAGTGCGGCGAACAGCGCCTCGACGAAGCCCGGCGAGCCCTGGGCGTCGACGACACGGGCCATCTGCGCGTACCAGTCGGGCGATTTCAGCCGGTCTTTGCTCATTGTCGTGATCCCATGCCAGGGTTGTTGTGGCTGGGATTCTTGCATGGGGCCTGGATACAGACCATCACCCTTCGGGGTGAGCCCCAGGCCCGGTTCAGGGTAAGGCAGGCCCCCAGGAGGGGCTCAGCTGATGGCCTCAAGAAACACCCAGGACGCCAGTGCAGTCAGGACCAGTACAGCAACCACAACGAAGATCATGTAGCGGTAATCGTTCTGAGTCATCGCAGTGCCCCCCAATTCCCCGGTTTTACAGGGAGGGAGCAATTCCCGTTCCACATTGAACGATGTTTTCAATCGACTTTGCGCAACGAAGCCTACCTGATGCCTGGCTGCTTGTGAGTCTCCAGCCGTTGAGCGTCTTTGGCGAACCAGACCCCGACTGCAATCACCATCAGGCAAATGAACACAACGTCCCATGCCCTGTGCTCGATAGCCGCCACGATCGCAAAAAACTGCAGGGCGCCAGCCCACCACAGGAACGGTCTGATTTTCGAGTAGCGCATAACTCACCTCCACCTCCCCCTACTCTCAAAGTCTAGTTGGGTATCGACCTGGTATCAGTCGGCCTGTACCCGTAACCCCAGGCCTTGTGGCGGCGCCACCCAACTTAGGGCAATCTTCGGACAGTTCACTACTCAGAAAAGGACTGCATGGATGCCATTTTCACCGAAGGAACGCGCTGCACTATTAACCCTCAAGGGCGTAGGTCCAACAGTCATTGCCAGGCTTGAACAGATGGGTATCGAGTCATTGTCCGATCTGAGCACGGCCAGCGTTACCGACATCCTGGCTCGGGCATCTGCCGCCGTGGGCTCGACATGCTGGAAAAATAGCCCTCAAGCAAGAGCAGCCATCATCGCCGCCGTCGAGCTTGCAAAAGGCTCACATGACGCATAGCGCATCTTCACTCAGCGCTTGGGCTGTCACAGGCTCTGTTGAGCAAAGCTCAGCGAGCTTTGTACCGGGGGAGAGAAAATGCCGCTTGACATCAAATAGCCACATAGCCAATTATTTCGGCCTTCTGTCATTCCTGCACGTAGAGGAGTGACATGGATAACCCGACCATCGAGTCGGGTTTTTTTTGAGCTTTCGCTTACAAGGACGTGTTCATGCGGGCTGCCCCTTTCCTGACCCTTTTCGCTTTAACCCTTGCCGGTTGCTCCGGTATCCCCTCAGTTCCCTATGAGGAGCCTGCTACATCAGAGGGGGTGGCGCGTCTTCGCGTAATCACCAACTCCGATGTTTATGGCGATAGCATCATGGGCAGTTGTGCCCCGGCCACTCGTCACAAGATGGCCGAGGCCGGACGTTTCGCAGAGAACGGCGGGGCGAATAGCAACTACCCCCAGTACCCTCAGCAGTCGGTAAGCCTTGGTATGCCCGAGCGAGCCGCTTCCGCACTGATCGAATACATCCCCTCTATTCGGATGGGCGAAGGTGTCTATAAAGAGGTCGTATCCGAGTATCGCGTCAGGGCTGATCGACCGTTCCAAATCGCAACCCTGGGCGCGACCATCGGTAGCTACGGCAGCACCTACAGGGCTTGCAGTGGCCAGGCAGCTGTCTACAAGCTGGAGCCAGGGAAAGACTACGAAGCGGTGGTAGGTGTAGGCAGCGGAAAAAGGAGCGATGGCGGGCAGGGGCTGGTTTGCATCGTGGCGGTTTCCGAGCTGAGGCCCCTGGCTGGAAACTCAATCATATTTCCCATGAGGCTGAATCCCTCCGCGCCTCCGCAGGTGGCCTGCAAAAGCTAGCAAGATCGAGCGCCGCGCGGGCGGCGCTCGATCTCATGGGCGCTGAGTATTTCACGGCGAACACATCCGAACAGTTCGGCCAAGGTTCGTATCCTTTGCCACCTCAAGCTTCAGAGCACTTTAGTGCGAAGCGGCGTTAGCAGGCGCAGTAGGGGCACATTCATCAGCAATTCGACGTGCTCGACCAATACCCCAGGCTAACGACCGGTACACCGATTCGCCTGGCCTGGAATCATAAGCCTCTTCATGCAGTGCCATGCCGGAGTGTGCGTAGACGCCTATAAAAAGTTGGGTGCCGCCGGTGCGCGAAAGCCTCACCTGGACATCGATAAGGGTACCGCCGTGCAGGGTTTCTTCGTGGGATCGGTGATGAACTGTGGGGTCTGACCAAGCCCAGTACACGCCGCCTCGTCTTCGCATGGTGCTCTCCTCCACCGCCGGTGGCTTGTTGGTGAAACCAGGTCGGGCAGGCCACTCATTTGTAATTAGGCCTATCCAACTAGCTTGACCACCGGTCACGGACAAAAGCTCCATTTATCTTTTACCCACGTGCGGCGAATGATCGTGCTCAGGACAATAAAGGACGACGACAGGCAGGGAGAGGACTGATCTGCTCAACGACAGGGCCTTGCACGCCTTGGCGTTCGCCAAGCAGTACGCAGAGCGCAGCAGGCTGGGCAGGATGTGTTCGCCGTGAAATACTCAGCGCTCGATCTCATAGGCACTGAAGATCTTCAGGCAAACACATCAGCCACCACGCAGGTGCCAAGCTACGACCGTCCGCCAAAATGGGTCGAAAGCAGCCGGTGGCTTGGTTAAGGTAATGCACAATCGTCACGGCGCTGGAGTATTTTTTTTCGGACCCACGCCTTCGTCTGCCCCCAGTATTCCTTACCTAGCAATGCGATGGTACAGATAAACAGGACTTCACCTATTACGGCCATCACCGGCATCACTATCAGTTTGTTGGGGATATCCAGGAATGGCACGATTGGGAACGCAAGCCAATATAGCAACACAGCGCCCAGCATGACGAACCCGACCCTCTTCCTGATGCTCAGTCCTGCTAGTTTCCGAGGGAGCTCGCGCAGGAACAACTGAAGGTCATCCACAAGCGTATACAACGCAGGAACTACCAACAGGCTCAGGACTGTGGAGGTGATCAGCCCACCGATGACCGCCACAGCCATGGGGCTGCGGAAGCTCGGGTCGGCACTGCCAAAACCCAGCGCGACAGGGAGCATGCCTACCCCCATCGCCAAAGAGGTCATGATCACCGGGCGGGCGCGCTTATGGCAGGCGTCCAGTAACGCCTCCAGACGTGCCATGGGTTTCGCACTTTCCAAATGGCCCCGACGTGCCTCGATGGCATAGTCGACGAGCAAGATCGAGTTCTTTGTGGCGATCCCCATCAGCATGACCAGCCCAATCAAAGAGGAAAGAGAGAACGCCTGGCCTGCGAATAAAAGACCGAGGAAGGCTCCGCCCAGCGACAATGGCAATGCCACCAGAATCGTAATCGGCTGGAAGAAATCCTTGAAGAGCAATACCAGTACGACATAGATCGCTACAACGCCGACCAACATGGCTGTCCCAAATCCGATGAACAGCTCCTCCATCATTTCTTCGTCACCTTGGACGACTTGATGAACGCCCCTCGGGAGATTCTGAATAGAGGGTAGCCTCGCGACCTGCTTCGTTAGATCGCCCAGTGCGATGCCCGATAGCTCCACGACAAGAGATACGCTGCGCGCGCGATTGAGTCGTGTCAGCTCAGTAGGGCCACCCTTTTGCTCAATGTTCACAACTTGGTTGAGCTGCACGGGACCATCAGCACCACGCACGGTAAGGTGTTCCAGTTTCGTCAGGTCTTTTCGAATATCTTCTGAAAATTTGACGACGATGGGGACCTGCCGCTGTTCCAGGTTCAACTTCGAAAGCAACTCGTCAAAGTCGCCCACCGTCGCAACGCGCAAGGTGTCCGCGATTGCTACACCTGAAACGCCCAGCTCGGCGGCTTTTGCATAGTCCGGGGTTAGGGTGATTTCATTCCGAATCAGCCCGCTACTTGACGAGATGTTTCCTAGACCAGGAATACGCCTCAGGTCCTGCAGCACTGCATCAGCGGCAGTATTTAAAAGCCGTGGATCGTCCCCTGTGAGCACGAGCTGGTATTTCTCACCCGAGCCGCCAAAGCCGACCTTGCTTCTTACACCTGGCAACTTGCTGACCACTGCACGCATGCGAGCCTCGATCACATGTTTTTTGGGGCGCTCGCTTCGTGGAGCCAACAAGACCGTCAGTGTGGCGGTACGAACCTCAGCCTTGCCGCCTCCAGCCATCACATCACTGCCCACACCGCTCGTCCCGATAGTGGTGTAGATGCGTGTTACGTGATCCAGTGTTGTCAGTCGCGCGCTGGCGGCTTCAGCTACGGCCTGGGTTTGAGCAAGCGTGGCGCCGGGTGCCAGCTCCAAAGTCACTTGAGTCTGAGAGCTGTCGTCCGGTGGAAAGAACCCTTGAGGCAGCAGAGGAATAAGTGACAATGAACCGATGAAAATCACCATCGCGATACCTAACGTCTTCCACCGATGGTTCAAGGTCCAGCGACTTATTTTTAGGTAGACGGGCATCCAGAATGGGTCAGTGAGGTGCTGCACTCTTGATTTCATGAAGTAGGCCGCCATCATCGGAGTGAGCAGCCGCGCCACCACCAAGGATGCAAACACCGCAAGCGCTGCGGTCCAGCCGAACTGTTTGAAGAACTTGCCCGCGATGCCATCCATGAAAGCTGTCGGAAGAAATACAGCAATCAGTGCAAATGTCGTCGCCACTACCGCGAGGCCAATTTCCGACGCGGCATCCATGGCGGCCTGCATCGGCGTCTTACCCATCGCAAGATGTCGAGCGATGTTCTCGACTTCCACAATGGCATCATCAACCAAAAGGCCAATGACCAATGACAAGGCCAACAAGGTCACCACATTGAGCGAGAAACCCATGACATCCATGCCGATGAATGCAGGTAAAACTGAAAGCGGCAGAGCAGCGGCCGATATAACGGTCGCCCGGATGTCGCGCAGGAACAGAAAGACGACCAGTATCGCTAGCAGCGCGCCTTCATAGAGCATGCTCATTGAAGCGTCGAATTCATCCTGGGTTTGCTGCACGAAATCGAAGACCTGGGTGATCTGTAAGTCGGGGCGGTCTAGGCGCAGCTCTGCCAAGGCATCCTGAACGCTTTTGCCTACTTCAATTTCACTGGCGCCGCGGGCACGGGTGATCTCGAACCCGACAACTTGTTGATCTCCGAGCACGGCAAGTGCGTTTCGCTCAGCGATCGTATCTTTGATCGTCGCGACCTCCCTCAGCATCACATGGTGTCCGCTTGGCAATGCGAGCTCGACATTGGCCAATTGATCCGCACTTTTCACACGTGCAGCCAAACGCAGCGGTTGCTTGCCGAGGCCAAGGTCAACTTGCCCAGCAGTGACATCCGTTTGCACATCTCGCAGTTGCTGGGAAACCTCAAGGGCCGTCACGCCGATGGCTTCCAGTTTCACCGGGTCGAGTTCAACATGGACTTCACGGGTGATGCCTCCCACACGCGTGACCGACCCAACCCCGTTGATACGCCTCAATGTGCGTGACAGCGTGTTGTCCACAAACCACGACAACTCGCTTTCATCCATCAGTGACGAGCTAATGGAAAAGGCCAGGATGGGGCTACCCGTGACATCGAGCTTGCTAACAATCGGGTCACGGAGGGCTGTCGGTAGATCCGCGCGTACACGCTGGACAGCCGTTCGCACATCATCGACGGCCTCCTGAATGGGCTTCTCCAGGCGGAATTCAGCGGAAATAATCACTACGCCATCTTGAATGGTTGTGCGCATGTACTTCAGCCCCTGGACCGAAGAAATTGAGTCTTCGAGCTTGCGGGCAACCTCGGTCTCCAACTGCGGTGGTGCGGCACCAGGGAGCGCAGCTGAGACTGATACAGTCGGCAGATCCATGTCCGGAACGTTTTGCACTTTCATCGCATGAAACGCTTTGAAGCCAGCGAAACTCAGAATCAAGAAGAGCAGGATAGTGGGGATTGGGCTTCGAATAGCCCAAGATGAAAGGTTCATGTCGGGCCTCTATCGTGGATTTTTTATCGGGGGCAGTTCAGCACCCTCTGCGATCTGAACAAGATCACCACTGTTCAGAAAGGCGCCGCCAGCGACAACAATGCGCTCGGAGCCTTCAAGCCCCGAGAGGATTTCCTGGCGATCACCGACAACGCGTCCAACCTCAACCTTGAGGCCGGCCACACGCTGATCATCATTCACCTTGAAAATCAGGTGAAAGCCGTCGCGAGCCACAACTGCCGTCTGTGGCACTGTCATACCTGGCCTTTCCCCCAGGAGCATTTCGCCTTTGACGTAGGCCCCTGCTGGCATGGGAGCAACGTTTTTCAAGGCGGGGCCAGTAATGTCCACGTACACAACCCCTCGGCGAGAAGTTGAATCCACCGTCGGTGCCACTTTGCGGACCCGACCGTTCCAACAACCTCCATCAGGCGATGCAATTCTCGACTCTTGGCCAGGGCGCACCTGCGCCAACTGTTGGGCGGTCAGCTCCGCCCGCCACTCAAGGCGACCTTGCCGAATCATCCGAAACATTTCGGTGCCTTGTGCTGGAACCGAGCCAACCGTTGCCAAGCGAGCAGAGATGATTCCGTCGTCTGGCGCCCGCAGTATGGTCTGGCTCAAGTGGAGCTTTTGAACCGCAAGCCGAGCCCGCGCTGCGTCCACACGTGCCTGTGTGGCTTGCTCCTGAGTGAGCATCTGTTGAATCTGTTGCCCGCTCAGGCCGCCGATATCCCGTAATTTACGCGCTCGCTCCCCATCCGCTCGTGCCTCATGTGCCAGGGTGATGGCCTCATCCAGCGCTGCTTTAGCCAAGCGATAGTCGTGTTGCACTGTGTCCTTTGCGAAGGTGGCAAGCGCCTGACCTTTACGAACCTGATCCCCAACCTGCACCAGAACGTCATCCACCCGTAAACCGTTCACCTCAGGACCTATCACTGCCTCCTGCCACGCAGCGATTGGGCCGTTGGCCGTCAAGCTATCGATCAGCAACTGTTTGGTGGGCGTTGCGACCATTACTGTCAGAACGGTTCTATCACTCGTTGTGGGAGCCGGCGCCTCCTTGGGTCCCTCGCAAGCACACAGCAGCATGCCGATGGCCACTACACAAACGAGCTTCACAAGCGTTTTCGGAACACTCGTTCGCTGAGCATGCATGGTATCGATCCTCAAAGGCCTCATAGGTACCCGCCAGTTGATAGCTGTCGCTGGGCCTTGCCAGGGCGCGCCTCAGCACTGTCTAAATAAATAGATGGAGTAGTTCGTCTCTTAATTTGTGAAAAAAAACACGCTTCACAGGCGTGTCTCGAAATCAGGGGGGATGACATTGAGATCAATTTCCTGCTGCTGGTTCCGGTTGTGAGGAGAATAAGTAGACTGTGACGAAGTCCCGTATCGCTGCTGCTGCCTGAACCGAATTGACTGGCATACCCAGGCTCAATTCGAGCCAGAGGCCGTTGACGAGCGCGAACATGAGGCCTGTGGCAGAACGTGGGCAAAGATCAGCACGAACCCAGCCTTCACGTTGCCCATTGCGCAAGAGCTCGGCAAACGCGGTGCGGAGCTGTTCGTCCAGTTGGAGCATGCGCGATTGATCCTGGCCGCGAGCGATCTCCAGCCAGCTGTCCAGGCTGAGGTCAAACTCGTCAGGCCAGAACGTGCGCTCGAGCTCGGCATCGGATATCGTTGCCAATTGCAGCAGGCCTTCTCTGGTGAAGAGGTGTTGGCATTGAGCGGCGTAGCGTTCGGACTCGAGCTTCACGATCGCATCGATAATTTCGCGCTTATCGCGGAAATAGCGAAAGACTGCTCCCGCGCTCATCCCAGCCTGCGCACAAATGTCCTCCGTGCGTGCACCGTGGAAGCCTCTGTCCTTAAACACCCTGGCGGCAGCACTCAAGATCTGAGCCCTACGTAGCTCATGGAGTTCGTCGTTGCGAGTTCGGGCCATGGTATTCCTGGGCGATAATAGGACTAGATAGTCGCATTATCGAAAAGGTCCGACTCCGCGTCAAGCAGGAGCCTGTCCGGGTGGTCTTGCTCAGCGCGCGCTGAATGCCATCGCCCAGGCCCAGCGGATGGCGACGGCGTGCAAATCGGCCCACCCAGTGAGTGCTTTTGTGTTCCAACCGAGCAAAGATGGGCTGTGGATCAACGAGTCAAGTGTTACAATCCGCCACTTCAAATCAGCGCTCAACGCGCTGAACATCCGTGAACGCCGTCAGTACGACACCCGCCACACCTACGCAACCATGTGCCTCAATGTCTGGGATGAACCCTGCGTTCATCGCGAATCAGCTAGGCCACAGCGTCGAGATGTTGCTTTCTACCTACGCGAAATGGATCAGCTCCTCCTCGGATTGGAGGGAGCTGGAGAAGCTGCCGCCCCGAGTCGAATTGGCCCAAAAAATTGGCCCAAAACTGACGAGAGGGCCTAAATACACCTCTGGAACTCCCGCAGGACAAGCACTTGATCTCTACCGCCAACATCACCATGCAGTATTTTAAGGGTGTTGAGCGGTGCTAAGGGGTTGATTTTATTGGGCGAAATCCCCCTCCTTACCCCTCATTTCCGTATCAATGGTATCAAAATTGGTATCGCTTCCCCCCTGCAGCCACGCTCGGACCTCTCAGCCAACTGTTACGACAAGACGTATTTTCAATCCGAAACCAAAATTTCCATTCCATGCGAGATGGCCGAGAAAAGCGGTCCAAAAGCGATTCGGTAACTGCGGGCAATAGCCGAGCAAAATAAATATTATTCCATTTCCTACCAAGCCGCCGGTCGGAATTAAGCGCACTCTAATTTGGCGTGCTACATTTATGGCTGTGCAGTAAAGGGGGGGACAAACAATCGAGGACGCAAAAATGAAATTTACTCCCACAGCACTTGATGATGGCTCTCTACAAATTAATATTATTCTATCTACGGAGGAATTAGCCGCGCTAGATCGGTCAGCGCCAAACCCAAATATGGGAACTTTATCATGGGGAAAAACCGACTACTGCGTCAGCTGCAAAGATGGCAGCAGATACACGATAGAAACTTATGGTGATATTGCGGCTAATATCGAGGCCGCCGCCACTTGCCTCAAAACGACCGGCGACCCTTCATACGGGCTTTCCAAAGGTTCTTGTTAGAAAGCGACAGTGGCAGCTGACAGCCCTGCGATTTGCAAAAACTGAAGGTAAATCAGCTGCCGCTGATCTTAATTAATCAGTCACTTATTCAACGGGGGACTGGCTTCAATGAATTCAACGGTTTTCAAGATCGTGATACAAACGCCCTATCCATCCGGGCGCAAAGCCGAAATCGATTCCAAAAAAAACGAAACGACACAGCTACAAGCCGCATGCTTTAAGGGTCGCCGTTTCGGTTTTGGAATCGGTTTTTGCTCTAATTTTCAAGCAGTTTGACGGAACACCCCGCAGCTACAAGCTCCCCAGGAAGTGCGGGGGCCACGAGCCTTACCGGGCCAGCGAAATCGAACGTTACGCGCGGCGAACCGAAATCATTGGCTATTTACCTGTTCGACACGTGTAACTGCCAGTAACGCAGCAGTAAGTGTGGAAAATCGACCTCAGGCCGCGCCATTAGCAACCTATGCGTCGAATCTGTCTAAGCAGCTTAAGACGGTTCTATACAACCAAGCATCCTCTACCGGCGGGGCCTTCCTTAATCCATTAAGGAGCTGGTTATCCCGTCACCAGTTCGCACCACTCGTCAACTTATTATAAGCCAGAGTATCGAACCGCCTCGACAAACTTCAGCATCTCAGAATGCTAAACTGAATCGATCTCTCTCTGTGGCGGTGCACGGTGAGGCCATCTGAGTGAGCGTGGCAACGAGCCCGTCAGGATCAGCAGCCTTGATCGTCCAGCTCCCTGAACCAGGCTGTAGGTAATCTGCTGAACAATCCGCCCTGCACCGCCACGACTACGCATGCAGCACACGATCGACGTCCTAACCCCTGTTAAGTGTTAATCCCCGAGTCAGCCCTTCCGTTGAACCTTGGTATCTGCGACTGCGCGACGAAGTCGGCCCACAGCGACTGGTTCTTCGTGATTGATCAGAAGAGATGGCAACGCCTCTGCCCCTTTCGCGACAGCAAGAGAGCAGGAGTTAGCGGGCATCAATACTACTTATAAAACAGTATCTTAAAGCGCGACTATTAACAGGCAGCTTTGCCCAAAGGAATCTGCCGTTCAGAAATCCAGTCCGGTGACAGTGCGTTGCCGTCAGTTGGAGGCAAAAAGCTAATTGCAAAACCGATAACCCAAGCTACGATCATGAGTGCTAGCACTGTAAACCTATCGGACCTCATGCCTACTGACGAAGGAATTGAAGATGAACACAATAAAAATTGATCAAAATTCACTACTAGCATTCCCGATCGAAGTCACCTTGAATGTTCCCCTAGATGTCCAAGCTTGCACCAAAGGTGGAATTCGATTTTGTCATGAGCAAGGCAATTACATTCCTATTACCTTGACAATTGAAGATGCAGAAAATGGTAGGATATCAATAATGCCGGAGGGGGTAATTCCGGCAGGAAAGTACTCCGTGGTTGTATCCTCTGCAGCCATCTCACCCGAAAACCGTTTATTAGAAGGCGACCTTATATTAGGCTATCAATGCTCGCGCCCCTAGAAGGCCACAACATGCAAGAGTTGAAAGAGGCTCGTGACCGAACGCGGGATCGCCTAATCAGTGAGCTTGAAAAGCCTCACATAAAAGCTTTGCTGGAAAATATTGAAGCGCATGCATCGCGCAATAGACCACTGAGAAAACAAGAAGGCGAACTAGCAAAAATAAGACTTTTGAAGCATATTACCAAAACGGTTCCATTTTATCGAAACTGGCCACAGTCCGTTCAGATAGAGCCTCTACAGCTGGAGAAATTCCCTATTTTAGAGAGATCCACGCTCGCATCCAACCTTGGCGTGCTTATATCTCGAGATCAAATTACAGGTGAAATACTAGCGAGCGACCTTTATCTTTCGTCGACAAGTGGAAGTACTGGCCACCCAGTAACCCATATCAAATCCTCGGAATCTAACGGTTTTGCGGAGCTAGTTTTCTGGCAGCGTCTCCAAGCCGCATTCGCTATCCCTAAAACGAATGAATGGTTAGACTTAGGCCTGCGAGTATTTGGCCAGCCGTTGGTGCAAGGAAGAGTGCTTCCGAGCGCAACCATTGCCTGGAATATGCGAACTTATAGGAGAGAGCGACCTGAGTTCATGCAAGAGTATGAATCTATACTTAGAGCAGCCGAACCCGACGTTATCTGGGGCACACCCAGCAGAGTGCACGAACTGGCGAAGGTAGTGGACGAACTTGGTATTTTAGTGAGACCCAACGTCGTTCTCACAAGTTACGAACCACTGACAGACTCTCTTCGAGAGCTGCTTCTCTCTCAATTTAAATGTCCTGTAGCATCAGTTTATGGCACGTCCGAACTTGGCCTATGCGCTTGGCAGTGTTCAAAAGGGGCATTTCACTTTGATGAAGACTTGTTTGTACTCGAAGTCGTAGATGAGCAAGGGGAAGTCGTCAATGACGGAGATTGCGGACGGATCGTAATAACATCGCTGCATTCAACTTGCGTGCCATTAGTTCGGTATGACACAGGGGACTTGGGAGCGGCTAGACGGGATATTTGTGAGTGTGGAAGGGAGGATCCAAGGCTAGTTCGTATAGAAGGTCGGCGTCTCGCTATGGTCATCACACGGGAAGGTGTCGAGTTCTCACCATATCGCCTTATAGACTATATCGGGTCGATGGGCGTGCACGACTTTCAAATCCAACAGACGTATCCAGGATCACTGCGGATTGCGCTTGGAAAGCAAGAGCGCCCTCTAACCTCAGACAGGAAGTCTCAATTTATTGCGTTAGCCAGCAGCTTTCTTGGTGAGTCAACGCATGTCGAATTCTCGCACGAGCATCCGTTTGTGCTTGCCAACTCAGGCAAAAAAAATCCTTTTGTGAGGATTACTGATGGAGCAGAAAAGTTCTGACCCCATACAAAACTATGTCGCCATCCTAGATAGATCTCCTGTTGCACATGGCAGGAAGATCACTCTTCGAGAGGATCAACTACTTAGAATTAACACAGCAATAGCTTTTTTTCATAAATTACCCAACTCAAAGCGGATAATCACCACAGGCCGAGGACAGACCCCGCCAATTACAAACGCCGACCGATGCGCTAAGTACATTATCACAAATAACCTTGCTCTTAGAGAAACGATTTTAGTGGAACCATGGTCCTACGATACTATTGGTAATATTTTCTACCTCAGCCTTGGCCTCCTACGCAGTTTAGAATCAGGCTCAAAATTAACAATTGTAACATCATCGTACCATTTAGCGCGTGTACAAGAACTCGTACTCCGAATCTTTAATAAACACATCAATGTAAACATCCTCGATTCGGGAAACCCTTCTGATGAAGATATTGCAGAGCGCTCATATAATGAGATGATCAGTATTAAAGCTCTAAGAAAGTTACTATTAGGGGTCGACCCTGGAGATAGAAATGAAATAGCACATCGCCTTTCTTCGTCACACTCCCTGTACATGCATCTATCCGAGCAGAAAATTATCGACGTGGAGGCATTTAGGACATGCATATAATAGTTACAGGCGCTCTCGGATTTATAGGAGTTACGTATGTGCGAAAGCTGCTTTGCAACCCCAATGTCTTCGTGAGTGCAGTAGACGACCAGTCTGCAGCTGCGCTGTTGCCAGAAGAGGCACTGCAATATTGGTCTTCTTCAGATAGGGTCAAGCTATTTATACAAGACGCAGGGAATTTCCTTGTAAACTACCAGGGTAAATTTGACCTTCTTGTTCACTTGGCATCTGTTGTCGGACCTGTTGGTGTGATTGGCCATGTAGGTAATATTCTTGCGGAGACAGTACGACTCACTCAGGCTGCTATCCGAGCTACATTAGTCGCCAAGGCCCGACTGCTTTACGTATCAACAAGCGAAGTCTATGGCGAAGGAAATGCTGACTCATGCTCCGTTAATCGATCTTGTGTATTTGCTCCGGAAAACTCAGCTAGGCAAGAATATGCAATTTCCAAGCTAGCATGCGAAATCCAGATTAGAAACCTCTGCGGGGCCACTGGACTCGACGCGGTAATTATAAGGCCTTTTAACGTAGCTGGGCCATATCAGTCAGCTCGAGGTGGCTTCGTGCTTCCACGATTCTTAGATCAAGCAATGAGCAATTCATCTCTGACTGTATACGGCGATGGGTCACAAGTGCGAGCTTTTATGCATGTAGATGACTTTGTAGAAGCCTGCATGACCATCAGTGATATTGGTGGAATCGGAAAAGTATATAATGTAGGGAATCCATACAACCGCACATCAATTGGCGCACTTGCCCAAGCCGTAATTAAAGCAACGGGATCAGCTTCGCAGATAGCATATGTGAACCCCCAATCTCTACACGGCAACGGCTTTGTAGAGGCACCAAATAAGAGCCCGTTCGAGGTCAAGATACTCAGCTTCTGTTGGAAGGAAAGACGAACTCTGTCAGAGATCATAACTGATACATATTCAGCTCGTTGCCAGCGCCGAGATATACCTTCCATCACCAAAGATAATTCTAGTCTACTCCATGCGAGCACGACAGACCAGAAATCCGGTACAGCATAATGCCAGAAAATAAAAAACTCACGGACCAAGTAACGAAAGTAGATATCGTATTATTGCGACCCCCAGTCGACACCCCTTTTGAAAGATTTAACGATGATAGCAAGAAAACTATAATCGGAGAGCCGCTCGGCTTGGCACTGATATCGTCTTTCCTTAAAGCTTCAGGAATACGCGTTGCATTTTTTGACTCTCCACTGGAAAACTGGGACGAACAAAAAACAATAAATGAAATTCTAGCTCTACAGCCTCGAGTCATAGGTGTATTGGCCCGCTATCCATTTTTAGCATCCATTGAGCGAATTCTTTCCAGAATTCGCAGCAACATCCCAGAAATATACACAATTGCTGGAGGACAGTATGCAACCCTCAATCCAAGGCTCCTTCTAGACTTGGTCCCCTCGTTAGACTCAGTCGGTTGCGGCGATGGTGAAGATCTGATGCTTAGTGTGATGATGGATATTTTGAATGAGCAAAAACCCTCTCATAGTCGCCTTTTCTCCCGAAAGCCTTCAGCCAGCTCTCGAAGTACCGCCTCCGTCTCGGATCTGAATACTCTCCCTTGGGCAGATCGAAAGTACTTAACTACGGCTCAAAATCTTGGTTTCGAAACGGTTGGCATTACGAGCTCTCGCGGCTGCCCTTTTCGATGCTCATTTTGCGTCCCACATATATTCAGTCGAACTTCTGCCCCAAGCGCCTGGCGCGCAAGAAGCGTCCTCTCGATCGCAGACGAGATAGAGCACCACTGGAAGGAAGGCAACTCACTTTTTACATTCTCTGATGAGCACTTCCTTCCTCACAAAGAGGCAAAACTACGTGCGGTCGATTTCGCTGATACAGTTAAGTATCGGAATATGGAAATTGAATTCATGTTCGACTGTCGAGCTGACTCTGTAGAGCACGCACTATTCGCGAAGCTAAAGCGCGCGGGTCTAATGCGCGTATTTATTGGCTTCGAGACTTTGGATTCAGAGGGACTGCTTGCTTTTCAAAAGGACCTATCAAGCCGCCATAACCTCGAAGCGGTTAGAATCTGCAAGGATTTAGAAATTGAATTAATACCTGGAATGATATTCTTCCATCCGTGGGCTACACCTATGTCTGTTCTAGCGAATTTGGAGTTTCATGCCCAGTCATTTGAACTATTTGACTGGGATGATTTTACTACCTGCCTCAAGGCGATCCCCGGTACGCCAATAGTGGAAAGAATTCGAGCTGACGGCTTGCTTGGAAATCTACGAAACGGACTTTTCGAGTGGTCTTTTAAGCATCGGGAAACAGACCGCTTATTTACGAGCTTCAATCAGACACTGGAAAATTACCGATCACTCTATAAGAAGACGGCCAGTGACAAATTGGCCTTGCGATCTCTAAAAGAGCACATTATAGAAACTTTAAAAAACGAGGTACGAAATGCAACCAAGTGATAGAAAATCATCTCCATCTGTAGTGTGGCTTACAGGGGAATGTGGCGTTGGAAAAACCATTGTCGGAGGACTCATCGCTCGCACCCGTGGCCTTTCATTTATCGATAATGACCGTATAAAGGAGATTTTTTTCAAAGAGGGGTGGGAGAGGCAGGAAGCGGGCCGAATTGCTTATAACTTGATGATCGACATGATCATGCATGGAATACAGGACGGCACATCTTTTGTAGTTGCAGCTCCAATTTCGATCCCAGAAACTCTTTCCGCGGTGCGTGATTTGAGACGCCATTGCAATCTGAATATTTTTGAGCTCACGGCGGCGCCTGATGTGTTAGACGCTCGAATATTGGCTAGGGCCAAAAACCTTCCTATCAATAAAATTGCTGTCAGGACTGCTAAAGATAGAGTGGAAAGCTTTACTCATCAAATGCGTGTGGCAATTCCCGAAGCAGTGATCGTAGATACGCAAGATCGCTCTCCATGGGAGGTAGTGCAGGCCATTACGCGTGAGCTTCCAAAACAGAAGGAAAAGACAGAAGACTTTACTCTTGCTGCCGCAGCGCTAATCACGAGAAACCTTCCTAGGCCGATAGTGGTTGCTTCCGGCGTCTTTGACTTGCTGCACCCAGGTCATCTGAAGTATCTTCGATCGGCAGCAAAACTTGGCGCTAGCTTGATAGTTCACGTCGGAGCTGATTTTTCGGTAAAGCGCCGCAAGGGTCCAGGCAGACCAATAATGAGCTCGGACGAGCGTTGTTTAATGGTTGAGGCCATTACTGAAGTCGACCTGGCTTTTATCAGTGGCAGCCACACCCTTACGTGTGCTACCGAGCTAAATGCAGACATAGTAGCTGTCACAGAGGAGGCCCGCGATGAGTTTGAGTCCGTGCGTCAGGGTCTATTTTCAGGCGAAATCGTATATACGAATAGAATCGACGACACGAGATTATCAACAAGCGCAATCTTGAAACGAGTGATTGTAGCAAGCGGCCCTTTCTGCCCAAGAATTTAAGGTACTTTTCGAATATTGTATGGTCCCCTGCTCTCCCAGCTGCCACTTTTTAGTTGGTGACTTCCCTGACGTAGGCCTGACAGGCCTTCAACGCGATCAGTCCCTGATCGCCTTCGTCGGTGATGTCGACAATTCGTTGAGCATGCGCTGGGTCAAGTTGGGCGCGTACGGCTCCATGTACCACGCCTCCGGTGGCGGGGGCTTCTCGCACCCTACCGTCACAACCCTGGGCGGCAAGGGTTCCGGCGTCGACAAGGACTGACAGCCGCAGATCAGCGGTAGCAAGCCTGTCACGCAGGCGAGCCTGAGCTTGTTGAGCATCGTTCATTTCCTTCCAGTGCATTTTGGTCTGGTCCTGCAGGCGAGCCTCCAGGGCGCGCCGCGCACGCTGCTGCTCTTCCAGCTGGTCGAGCGCAGCTGCAGCGGCCTCTTCACGCTCACGGCCGTGCAAACGGTCCTTCGCAGCCAGCTGTCTGCCGTAGTCGTCGGCCTGTTCAGCGAGCTGCTTCCCATAGACGTTGGCCTGCCACACCCAGGCTGCCCGGGCACCGAGGGCACACACGAGCACCAGGGCTAACAGGGCAATCAGGCGACCGCCCCAGGCGCTCACTGCAGCACCTCAAGGGCTCGCTTGTAGATGGCCATGCGATCATCCAGACCGTTGGTACCACCGTTGATCCGCTTCGTGATGGCCGCCATGTCACCCTTGTCCGCCAAGCTGTTCAGGCCCTCCTTCTGCCAGAACCACCCGGCTGACATCGCAGCGTAAACCGGTTGCTCCAGCAGTTCAGGGGTGTTGAGCAGACGGCTGTCACCGAACAGGGCCTCGCTGCAGGTCTCGTAGTTGTATCGGCCGGTGACCTGAATCAGTCCGCGGCCACGGTAGAACTGGCCGTCGCCATCAGCCTCAGGCGTGTTACCTAGGCGCTTCGCGAGGCTGCCGGTGTCGTACTTCGAAAGGTACTTGTCATTGCCGAGCTCGCGAACGTACTGCAGCTGGCCCGACTCATGCCCCACCTGGGCAAGGAAGGCCGCCATGCGTAGGCGCGTGATGACCCCGTACTTGCCCATGGTGGCGTTGAGACCGGGAACAAAAACGCCGGCTTTGCGGCCGGCGTTGGGGAGGATCTGTTGCAACTGCTGTTCAGTAATCGGCATCGTCAAATTTCCTTCATTCATGAAAAAAGCCCCGTCAGTGCGGGGCTTTATTGGGTTTGCTCAGCAATCCAGGGCGGCGCGACGGGTCGCTGCTCGATCGCGGGGAAGGCTTCGGATTGGGGCCAATCGCGCAGCTGCTGCAGGTAAGTCAGCAGCTCGGTGAACTGATCCTGGGTCAACGTGGTGCTGCGCTGCAGGTCCTGTTCGTCGCGGTGCCGCTCGCGCAGCCAGAGCACTGCAGTGACGGCCGCGTCGCGCCACTCACGCTCCCGCGCCTCCAGCTCTGCCAGCGAGACAGGGGCCTCCTGCAGGGGCTCTACTTCTGCCCCCGCCGCGATCGCCTCAAGTACCTGCTGGTAGACCTCGGGCGTGTCGCTTTCCGTGGCATGGAATGGCAAGCCGTCGCACGTCACGACGTAGCTGCCATCTGCCCGTTGCTGGATATCGGTGATCAGCCGGCGCGCCGGCGCCGCCTCGCCAAGTTCTTGAACCTCTACTGCTTCCATTACTGAATCCTCCAGGCAAAGCCCACTGAGTTGCTGTTGTAACCGACCACCGCTCCGCCGGCGGACACGCCCGACGTACCGCCCACGGCCCCGCCTGAGCCGTTGTAACCGGTGGTGAAGTACGCCCAGGTACCACCGGACGGAAGTTGCCCGGAGCCCTGTAGCACCACAAACTGACCGGCTACGGGCTTCAGGAAGCTGGCAGCTGTATGGCAAACCGCGCCGTTGGAAAGGACCGAGCCAACCTCCAGGTCTGCCGAGTTGTTCGCGGCGTTTCGCACAGCCAGGATGTTGGTGTTCTGACTATGGAGCAGGGCCACAGCACTGCTGGGCGTGGACAACCGGAGAATGGCGGCGCCGCCCGCGAGCGGATTGTTGAGGTTCAAAGCGGCCGAACTAACATCCTGCCCCTCCACGGCGATCTTGATTGCACCAGAGATGGTGCCTCCAGATTTGCTAACCGCATCGGTGATGCCGTAGCCATCCAGCGTGGTGGCCTTTGCCGCCTTGGAGTTCAGCGAGCTATCCAACTGCGCCTTCGTGTAAGCGTCTGTGATGCCATAGCCCGCGATGGTCGTTGCCGAGTTGGCTTTGGCTGCCAGCGAACTATCGATCTGCGCTTTGGTGTAGGCATCGGTGATGCCGTACCCGCCCAGCGTCGTCGCAGCGTTCGCCTTGGAGTTTAGCGAACTGTTGATCTGCGACTTCGTGTAAGCGTCGGTGATGCCATAGCCAGCAAGGGACGTGGCGTTGTTCGCCTTGCCCTCCAGCGCAGTATCCATCTGCGCCTTGGTGGGGTACTGGGTCGGATCGAAGTTGCCCGTGTGCCACAGTTCACGCCAGGTGCCGGCCCCGTCCACGGCGTTCTTGCGGGCAAAGAAACCTTCTTTGTCGACGGCCGACAGGAAGTCAAAGCCCATCTTGCCTTCGGGGTAAGGGATGTGAAATCCGGTGCCGTAACCGATCGTTGCGGGCTTGTCGGTGGTGGTATCCCCGGCCGTGACAAATTGCGTCACCGGCAGGTCGCGCATCGCCCCCGATCGAATCCCGGGTACGCTGCTCAAGCCACTGGACGTTTTGACCGCATCGGTAATCCCATAGCCATCTACCGTGGTCGGGTTGCTGCCGGCAGTCACGCGCCCCTGCACGTCGACGCTCACCGAGCGATAGGTGCCGGCCGCTACACCGGTTTTGCCAAACATGCGGGCATACACCAGCGCGGTCGTGCCGAGTGTCGGCAACGTGGTGTTCGACAGCTGCCAGATAGACCCGGCGTTGGCCGTGCCACTCTCGACCAGTACCAGGTGCCCCGGGGTGCACTCGGCGCTCTCGTTCAGGTCCAGGGTACGGACCCAGGCGCCGGTCACGACGCTGTAGATGCCGTTCTGCGAACCGGTCGCCTGATCTTTCACCAGCACCCGGTCGCCCGTACCGACCATGATACCGTCGATGGTCTGCCCGCCCGATAGCGCAATGGCGCCGGTGGTGGCCACCCGCACGGTGCGTTTCACGTCGCTGGCCGCCAGGCTTTGAATGGCCTTCTGCAGCTGGGTCAGGTCGCCTTCACTCGGCACCAGGCCGGCCGCCTTGATCACCGCCAACAGTTCATCGGTGACCGCGTTGCCCCAACTGGCCGGGATCAACGAACCGGGTTGGCCGGTACCGGCGTTTTCGTCGACGAACTTGCCGCCGACCAAGCCCACATTGGGCGTACTTTTCGGGTAATCCATGTGCTTATCCGTAGTTGATGGTTTCGAGTGTGTGCGCCGGCGCCGATCGGCTGACCAGGCATTCAAGGGCGCCATTTGAAGCGCCGCCGAAGGTTTGCCCCCAGTGGCTAAAGCCGAAGCGCCGGCCAGCGGCCAATCGCGGGCCGGTTTCCAGGGTCCACATGAACTGCGCGCCCCAGGTGCCGAAGCGGGCCGAGCCGAAGCGCGCCCGGCCGAAGCGCGGCGCCCGGTGCTCGATGACCCGGGCTTGCCGGTAACCCAGGCTGAACGCCAGATCCACGAAGTACGCCGGCGTCTGGCCGCCGACTTCCAGCAGCCGCCGGCGCACGGCCACTTGCCGATCCTGGAACGACGGCGATTCCCCCATGCAGGGGTCGGGCAGGTTCATGACCCGCTCCCAGTCCGGTACCAGTTCGCGCACGGTGGCCGGCTCACTTTCGCCCAGCAGCGCCATGGCGCGCAGATCCTCGCGGGCCAGTTCCTCGGCCGCCGCCTGCAGCAGCTGGTCAACGCCTGGGTTGAACTCGCGATCCCAGGCCGGCCCCGGGGGCAAAAGCGCGCGCAGCTGGGCCAGGTAGTCGTCCACTGTTCTCACGACCACAGCACACCCCCGTAAGTCAGCAGCTCGTTAGTGGCCGCCACCACGTCTCCCGCCGGCGCAAGCACCTTGTGGTCGCGCTCGCCCACGGCGCCGCTGATGGCCTCGGCGATATGGGTAGCCAGCAGGTCGCCGCCCAGCTCCGATTCCCGGTTGTGCAGGTCGATCAGGGCGGCTTCGACGGCACGGCGCACGGTGCTGCTGTCCGGGGTCACTGACAGCTGGTACTGCACCGGCTTTTCCACCGGAGCCAGCACGTAAACCTCAGCCGTTACCGGGCGTTCCTGCTCGATATAGGCGGCCACGGTGGCCAGCGCCTCGGCGTTCGGAATAATGTCATCATCGCCGTCACGCACGAAGAACACCGCAACCGTGCCCGGGCCAAGCCAGTGCCGCACGACCCAGGCCCGGGTCACGCCGGCCACCTCCAGCGCCCAGGTTTCGTAATCGCTCTTGCTGCCGCCGTGGGCAATGACCCGATAGGAACGAATCACCCGGGCGCGCAGGGTTTCGATGCTCTCCTGCTCAGTGCCACCGGCGAGTCCTGCCGCGCCGACCGTGAACACCTCATTGATGCCCAGCACCGGCGACACCAGGCGCAGCTGGGTACCGGCGGGCGTGTTGCCCAGCTCGCCGGCGTCCAGCGCCTCGATCTCGGCCACCCCCGTGATGGCGGTCAGTTTGACCGTGGTGCGCACCCGGAACAGCATCTGATCATCGCGCTGCAGCAGCGTGCCGGCGTCCAGCAGCGCGGTCACCGCGCCGGTGAAAGCCGCCGACCCGGTGGCGGCCACCGCTTCCAGGCGGTCACGCTTGAGCCGTGCTCGGGCCATGCGCAACAGCGTTTCTTCGTCGGCGGTGTCCGGCAGGATCTGGTCGGCGATGTACTGCTGATGGCCGTAACGCCCATAACTGGCAGCGCCCAGGACGCGGGCCAGCACTTCGGCGTCGGAGCGTACCAGCGCGCTACCACCAGACAGGTCGGACTGTGCCCGGGCGATCAGCGCGGGCAACGTAGGGGTTTCAAACGGCATTGATCACCTGCCACAGCTTGTCTAGTTGAACATCGATCACCGAGCCGTCACGCATCGACAGCACCACCTGCAGGTTCAGCCGGGTGACCTCCCGCGACGCCGTTACGGTAACGGCGCTCACCCGGTCGTCATCGTCCAGCCAGGCCAGCGACTCGCGGGCGAACGCTTCGGCGTCGCGCACCGTGTCGTCGGTCAGCGTGCGCCGGCGCAACTGCCAGAGGCGTGAGCCGATGCGGTCGCGCTCGACCGTGGGGAAGGTGTCGCCCCACCAGCCATGGCGCTGGTCGTCGTCCAGTTGGTCGCCATCCTCGGCGCGCCGCCAGGTCAGCAGGCTGATCACCACGGCGCGCTGCCAGGCCTGTTCTGAGCCGTCATCACTGAATAGCTGCATGTCAGGCCCCCTTAACCGGCTTCTTGTCCGAGCCTTCGTGAACGTGCAGCGAGGTACTGACGCCGGCGGCGATCTGGTCGCCGTCCGAGACGATGCGGCCGGTGGTGCTGATCAGCGGCGTGTCGAACTCCACCGCCGTTTCAGCCTTGACTCGAAACGTCGCGGTTTGCACCTCGATCACCCGCCCGCGCTTGAAATGCAGCACGTCGCCTTCGTCGGTGTGCAGGGCCACTTCACCGCTCTGTAGGCCCTGCAGGCGAAAGCGGCGGTCTGACACGCAGATCACCACCCCATGCGAGCGGTCGCCATTGATAAAGGCCGCCAGCCCCTCGGCGCCGGGTTGCGGGTTGGATGTGAACCCATAGGGTTCGAAGTGCTCCATGCCGTCTTTCACTTCATCAGCGGTCAGGCGCATTTGCAGGCTTTGCAACTTGCGTCCGGCATCGACCAGGGCGACGACGCCCCGGGCAAAGAAATTTCTCATGGGTTTCATGGGCCAGGCTTCCAATCAGCAGGGATCAGGTATTCGAAGTTGTCGGCCTTGCCGCCCTTCTTGAGCTTGCGCGACTTGTGCGGGTCTTTCGGTTCAGGGTCGAAGCCATCCGGCGGGCCTACCACGATGTTTGCCACCGTGCCGGCGTCATCCATGACGTACTCGATTTCACTGATCAGCATGTCGCGGTCTATGCCCATCAGCGGGTCGACCACCCGCACCACCATGTTTGGCAACCACAGCGCGCCGTTGGACTGCCGCCACCCCTGCACCTGATAGTTCAGGGTCAGCGCCTTGCCCATGCGGCTGCCGCGCTCCCAGTTGGCCCTGGCCTGGGCCAGCTCCGGGGTCATCTGGCCGCTCTCGTGGATCAGCAGCACGCGGTGCCGCGTCGCCCGAGGGTCGACCAGTTCCGCCTTGACCTCGCTGGCCTGCTCGCCGTAGGCACTGTCTGAACCCGAGCGCTGGCCGGTGACGCGGTATTCCGAGAACACCCCCGAGAAATCCAGCTCGGCGCGGCCGGTCAGGATGTTCTGCCCCAGTTCCAGGCGATCGACCGCACGGCCGGCGCTGCCGGGCTGGATGATCACCACCCGGCCCCGGGCGTCGTCGGTCGACAGCAGACGGGAAAGCGTCAGCAGCCGGTCGATCGACTCGAACACCGTTTCGCCCGGCTCGATCTGGTGGTCGGCCAGCTTGGTGGTTTCGGCCACCTCGCTCAGCACCTTGACCCCGTAGGGCTCGGCCAGTGCCTGGACGATCTTCTGCACGCTCTGCCCGCGCCACTGGCCGGGCTTGTTGACTGCCGAGCTGTCCACCAGGTCGGCAGTCAGCGAGCGGCCAGAAACCGACCGTTCCACGCTACGGCTGTCGTAGCTGATCGGGGTGGCGAACACCCACCCGGTCAGCACCAGGTCGTCGCCGATGCGCACTTCGCAGAAGTCACCCTGCCGCACCGGGATTTCCACCGCCTGACCGGGCCAGCGCCACGTCACCCCCAGGCGAAAATCACGGCTCTGCCGCTCGATCCCCGCGCTGATGCTGACTTTCTTCCAGCCGCGATAGTCCAGGCCGTTCACGCTCAGCGTGACAGCGTTCATGTGATCCATAGGCTTACTCTTGAGCGACGGCCAGCACCCCGACAGGCAAGAACCCCGGGTGCGCGACCTTGTTACGCGTAACGATTTCAGCGGCGCGGGTTGCGTCGCCGTAGCGCTGATAGGCCAGAACCACCGCCGGCAGACTCTCCAGCGTGGTTACCTCAGCCAGGCGCACGCCGGCGCGGGCCACCTCGGTCAAGTGGACGCGCACTTGCTTGCGCACCACCTCCAGCACCTCGAAATGCTCATGCGGGGCGGTCTGCTCGGCAGCCACTAGCGCGGCCTCGATCGCGTCGCGCACGGCCACCACGTCAGCGGTAACCGGCACGTCAGGCCGGGCGATCGGCGAAACCACTTGCTGCTGCAGGGATGGATACCCCGACAGCGGCGCCGGCGCTTGCACCACCGGCATGGCGGCGGCCGTGCGCACCGCCAGGACAATCAGCGCATCGCGCACCAGCTCGCGGGCAGCCTCGATCACCGCCGCCGTGGCAGCCCCGCCGGCGGCACTGCTGCCGGCCTCGACCGCTGCAGCCGCAGCTACCACCTGCGCCGCCAGTGCGCGGGACTGCTCGACCTGCGAGGTAATGGCCCGACTCGATGCGGCGAAGCTGGCAAACTCCGGGTCGGCCTCGGGCAGGCCGGCCACGGTGCTGGCAAACTCCGGGTCGGCTTCGATACTGGCAGCGCTGGACGATGCCGCGCTGCTCGACAGCGTGCTGCTCGACGGCCCCCAGCGGTAACCGGTCGAACGGCTACCGCCGACGCTGGAAAACTGCCCCCGGATCATCGCCGAAAAGTTGCCCGGGGCATTGATCAGCATGTCGGCCAGCGCTTCCACCGAACTGACCAGGCCCGTCAACTGGCGCAGCTCCTGGGCAATGGCCATCTGCACCCCGGCGATACCGCTCTGCAGCATCACCACCGCCAGGCGCGCCCGGTTCACCACCGTCATGGCTTCCTTGTAACGCCGGATCGCCGACTGCAGCAGGGTTTCCGACGACTCTTCCAGCTGCCGCGCCGTGTTCGGCACGCCGGCGGGAAAGCCCTTCTCGCCGTCTTCGACAAACACCAGGTCGAAGCGCGCCATGCCGCCTTCGCGGCGCTCATGGCCCACCGAACAACCGGTCGCCGTGACCATCAGGCGGCTATACCAGGGGTGAATCAGTTCCCCGGCGCCGGGCTTGTCCAGCGCATTCAGCAGGGCATCACGCTTGATCAGGAAGTCTTCGCCGATCACGAAGGCCGCCATCTTGATTTCGCGGGTTACGCGGCCCAGGTCCTCCACCAGCGGCTTGTCCCTCTGGGGGTACTCATGCACCTGGGTGCGCCGACCGACTGGCATGCTGTCGCTGTCGACGTGAAACGGCACCCCCCGAAAGGAGGCCGGGTGTAGTTCATCCCGCCACGTGGTCATCCTGCCCCCCTACCCAATGAGCGATAGCCGACCTGCGGGGTTACCTGCAGGCCGGGCTGGTTGGATTCGCCCTGTTCGACGCGCATGCCCTGCGGGGCATTGTCGAAGCGGACCACCATCGACCCTTCCAGCTGGGTCTTGTTGGCCGCTGCCGACTGCTGGACCAGCGAACCCCGCGAGGCCGGCAAACCGCCCGGCGCCGAGGCGGCCACGGACGTCAGGCCAGGGCGCTGCACAACGGCCGTTTCAGCCTGTTTCAGCGCCTCGGCCTGGGTCAGCCCCTTGGCATAGCTTTCCTTGGCTTGCTCGCCCAGCTGCGAGGCCGTGAGCGCCGGCGCCGACGACACCAGGCGCAGCGGCGGGCGCGCCGGCACCTGCCCAGGCACCCGCAACAGGCTGGCCGCGCTGGTGGCCTCGGGCATCAGTTGCACCGGCTCAGGCATCGGCCGCACCAGGGCGCCCGGCACCGGTTGGGCCGCTGCGTTGCGCGCCTGCTGCTGCTCCGTCCAGGCGTTGACCTTGTTGGTCGCGGCCTCGATCACCCCGCCTTCGGAGCTGAACCCCAGGAATTTCATCATGGGTTCAACGATCGGCCGCAGCTTGTCCCACAGGCCTTTGAAATAGGCCGTGATCGGCTCCCAGTGCTTGACCAGCAAGCCCAGCGGCGACCAGTCAAACAAGGTTTTGAGGAAGTCGAGGAACGGCACCGACAGCGCCTTGATCGCCTCCCACACGCCTCGGAAAAACCCGCTGATCGGCCCCCAATGGTTGACGATTAGGCCGAGCGGGGAATAGTCGAACAGGGTCCGCATGAAGCCCATGAAGGGCACCGACAGCGCCTTGACCAAGCCCCACAGGCTGGCAAAGAACCGGCTCAGCGGCTGCCAGTTGGCGACGATCTGGCCGAGCGGCGTCCAGGCAAAGGCGGTTTTCATCCACCCCCACACGGTCATCGCCGGGCCTTTGATTTCATCCCACAGCGCCACGAAATAGCGGGTCAGCGGCTGCCAGTTGGCCACGATCAAGCCGATCGGCGACCAGGCAAAGGCCGCTTTCATCCAGCCCCACAGGGCCATCGCTGGCCCCTTGATCTTGTCCCACACCGCCTGGAAGTACGGCGCCACGGTCGACCAGTTGGCGATCAGCACGCCGGCGGCAATGGCGATGCCGCGCACGATGATCCCGATCGGGCTCATGCTCGCTACACCGTTCATCATCGCCAGGGCTGCCGTGGCGCCGGCCGTGGCCAGGCGCAGCACAGTGAAGCCCACCGCCGCACCCAACACGCCCTTGATCAACCAGGGGTGCGCTGCAGCCAGGGCGCCGACACTGCTGATAATCGGCCCCACGGTGGCCATGAAGTCGTTCAGCGGCGGCAACAACATACTGCCGACCGTGATGCCCAGACGGGTCACGCGGTTCTGCAGCAGCTGCATGGCGTTCTGTGTGGTGGCTGCCCGGGCGGCATACTCGCTGTTCATCGAACCGGCGTACTGCGTTTCATCACCGATCGACTTAAAGTTTTTCTGCAGGGTGGCCAGGCTCGTCAGCAGCGGCGCAATGGCCCCCACCGATTCCTTGCCGAACAAGTTGGTCAGCACGGCCGCCTGCTTGCTCTTCTCGACCTGGGCCAGCGTCTGCAGCACGCGGTTAATCGTGCCTTCGCTGTCGCTCTGCATGCCCTTGGCCAACTCGTTGGCGTCCAGGCGCAGCGCCTTGTACGCCTCTTTCTGCGACTTGGTGGCCGCCGTGCCGGCGGTCAGGGTCAGCATGAAGTTCTTGATGCCGGTGGCCGCCACGTCCTGGGCGATACCCACGCCGGCCAGGGTCGAACCCATGGCGGCCAGCTGGGCCGCGCTGACACCGGCCACCTCACCCAGCGGGCCGATGGCCGTCAGGATGTTGGAGATTTGCCCGGTGCTCGCGGCGCCGGTGTTGCCCAGATAGTTGATCTGGTCAGCGAGGGTCACCACCTCGGTCTGGTTCATCTTGAAGGCCGTGCGCCACTTGGCCATCATCGAACCGGACTCTTCGGCCGTCTGGTCGAAGGCCACGCCCATTTTCACCGCGTCCTCGGCAAAGCGGTTCAGCTCTTCCCGAGCAATGCCCGACTGGCCACCCGCCGCGACGATCTGCGCGATGCCCTCGGCCGCCATCGGCAGCCGCTCGGACAGGCCCAGCACGTCGTCGCTCATCGCCTTGAACTGCGCCGGCGTGTCGAAGTTGACCACCTTTTTCACGTCAGCCATGGCGCTCTCGAAGCCCATCGCGGCCTTCACACCCATGACGAACGGCGCCGCAATGGCACCGCCTTGCAGGGCCTCGCCAAAGGTGATCTTGCCCAGGCCCGAGCTGTTCAACTGCTTGCGCAGCATCGCCGCGTTCTTGCGCACGCCACTGAGCACCGGCGACAGCTTGTCGACGCCGGTGATCAGGGCCTTTAGCTGGAATTTATCCGCCACTGCCACCCCCAGTCAGCGCGTTGATGCGCCACGCGTTTTCCTCGCTCTCGAACAGCGTGTCGAGGGTCCAGCCCAGCACCTCACCCGGGGTGGCTTTCCACCACCAAGCGAGGTCATAGGCCAGCTCGGCTAGGCTGCCGACTGTTCCGAATCGCGGGGCATGAAAAAACCCACGATGAGCCAGGCCACATTGTTCAAGTCGGGCAGCGCCAACTGGTTCACCGAACTGGCGGGGATGGTCGCGCACACGGCGATGTACTTGGCCGCCACTTCCACGTCGAGGATCGGGTAACCGCTCTCGCCGATGTTGTAGGGCAGCGCCTTGATGGCCCGGCACTCCTGCACGGTGGGGCGACGCAGGGTCAGTTCTTTGACTTCTTCGCCATGGGCCTGGATCGGTTCGGCGAGGATATGGGTTACGGTGCTCATTACTGCCAGTCTCCTTGGATGCCTTCGAATTTGAGCGAGACCTTGGCGTCATCGCCGGTCACTTTGGTTTCATCAACCAGGTACGCACCGCTCAGCACGTACACGGAGCCATCGGCGAGTTCAGCCGTTACGGTCATGGCAATACCGGCGGCCAGCTTGGCCCGGGGGAAGTTGGCGGTTTTCACCGCATCAACGACGACGTAGGGGATCAGGTCTTCTTCCTTGAAGTAGCCCCGCGTGACGGTCTCCCGTTTCACGTCCGACAGCGGGCATTCCACGCCGCCGGTGATGACCAACTGATCGCCGTCGACCTTGACGTAACAGGTGCCTGCGACTTTCTGACCCATAAAGGGATCTCCCAGAAAAAAGCCCGCACAAGGCGGGCCAGGGTTGAACGATGCGGATTAAGTCGCTTCGGGGTACTGCAGGCGGAACTGGTACAGCAGCGCGAACACGCGCAGTTGATTCACCAGGTCCGGCGGGAACAGCACGCTGAGCCGGTTGGGGTTGTTGGCGTCGCGCTCGACGATCAGGTACTGATTGAACATCTCGGCATTCTCGACAATGCCGTTACGCTCCATGGCCCCATACGCCGCGACCAGCTCGCCGCGAATCACCTTCGGCGTGACGATCGCCTGGCCGGGGCCAAAGCGGGTGCCGTCGTTGGCCAGCTTGTGGCGGCCGTACTTGCTGGTGATGATGCTGCGCAGGTAACGGATCACATACGCCGACTGGTGCAGCGTCTCGCTGTCCAGGTACGAATCATCGGCCTGCCCGTAGGCGTTGCGCTGATACGTGGTAATGGCGCGCTCGATCCGGTAGCTGCCACCGTTGTAGGCGGCGGTGGCCACCCCACTGGTCAGCAGCGACTGCCGTTCGGTCAGGGTGAAACGATCGCTCGCGGCGGCCGGATCGATGCCCACCAGCACGCCGGTTTGTGTCGGCCGCGCCGGGTCGGCACTGATGAACACGGCGGTGCGCGCCGCCCAGGCGGCCGCCACCTCCCACGCTGGCTGCGGCACGCCACGCTCGAAGCCATGCACGGTGATATGCGGGTCGTTGCGCAGGCGCCCGGCCGCGACCAGCTCACCGAGGGTGCCACGCTTGGCGCTGTAGACGTGGCCGTACAGCTGCTTTGCCCAGGACCAGCGACCGGCGCTGTCGTCCATGGTGTCTTTCCAGGCGTCCAGGGTGTCGGCGTCGGTCCACGGCTGGGCAATGAATTCGAATTCTTCGTCGCCCAGCGCCGCCAGCGCGGCAGCAGTGTCAGGACTGCCAACACCGCCGGTCATGCCGGTGGTGACGATGGTCAAGCCCGCCGGGGTAACCTCGCTGTTCACGCGACCCAGGCGATTGAGCTGCAGCTGAATATCGTTGCCCAGCTCGCCCTTGAACTTGGCTTTCAGGCTGACCACGCCGGCGGCCACCGTCGCTGTCACCGGCAGGTCGATCGCCTCATTGATGGCCGCCGACAGCGCGGTGGCCACTGCATCGGCCGAGGCCCCCGCCACCGCCAGGGCGCGCACGCGCTGGCCCGCGATGTACAGATTGACCAGGCCGGCCGACTCGACCGACCCCGTTACGGTAACGGTGCCGGCCGCGGCCACACCGGTGTCGACCTTGAGCGGCAGACACCAGACTTCGCCGGCGACGTCGATGGCGCGCCAACGGGCGTGCATGCTGGCCAGCATCGAACCGGCGCCGCCAATGTCCTTGGCCTCGCTGGTCCGCGACACCAGCGTCAGGCGGCCAATCTCGGCACCGTCGGCGTCGTCGTTGACCTGGCCAATGAGCAGCCGGCGCAAGCTCGAAGCGCCGCTGTTGGCCATGGAATTGTCGACTTCGGCATAGAACAGCGGCACGCGAATGTCGCTGGGGATGTTGCTGAAACTTACGCTCATTCCGCCGTGCTCCCCTTGGGTTTGCTGCTGGCTTTCTGCTCGACGGCATCACCGTCGCTGATGCGGCGCTCCCAGTACGCATTACGCGGCACCGGGGCGCCGCCGGCGGGCAGCAGCTCGCGGGGGTTGTGCGGCATCGGGCATTCGCGCCCGGGTGCCGGCTTGAGGTTGATGGTCTTCATGGGGTCAGGTTCTCCCGGGTGGTGAACTCGACTCGCCCGTCTGGGCCTGGGGCCGTGACGTTGGAGTCTTTCAGGTGGTTGATGAAGTCGAAGCGGGTGTCGATCCCGTCCAGCGCCGGCAGGCCGGCCAGCTGCCATTCCTGCCAGGTCTGCGGCTTGCCCTCGCCGGTCTGCTCCCAGCGACCCAACTGCAGGTCGGCATAGAAGCGGTAGCGGTAAACCACCCGCTCGCGGTCGATCAGCAGCAGCTGCCCGCCGTCGTACAGCAGCGGCCCCGACTCCGGGTCAGGCTCAAAGCCCACCAGGGCGCGCCACAGCTGGGCGCGCAGGTCGTGCAGTGGGTCAGCCACCGATTGCCCGCGCTCGTCGTCGGTGGGCAGCACCACGCACACGTCGATCGCGTCGCGAACGGCCTGGGTGTACACGTTCTGCGCGGTCGGCTCGTCGGCCGAGTCGCCTACCGCGATCACGTAGGCCGCCGGGATTTCCAGCTTGCCGCTGTCGGCGGTCGGGTCCCAATCCAGGCCACCCGCCACGCGCCCCTCCAAGCCAGGCGCATAGGCGCGCAGCTGCTCGATCACAGGCGTGATTTTCATGTCGGCTCTCAGTTGAGCAGCGCGGCGGCGAAAGCCTGCTGCAGGATGCGTTGCACGTCGGCGCGGCTGTCGGTCAGCGCGTCGGTCATGTAGTTGTCGCGGGGCTTGATGCGCCACCCGCCGCCCTGCTTGCGGCGAACGCCGTAATGCAGGTACGCCGGATAGAACGCTCGCATACTTGAGGTCTTGTTGGGGGCGATCCGCACCAGGAAGCCCCAGCGCGACAGCTTGAAGCCGATAGAATCGGTGGTCGCACCCGACCGGTTGATCGGGTAGCCTTCCTGGCCGCCGCCAAGCGCCAGGTTCATCTGCGCCCGGCCGGTGATCAGCTGGCCCACCTTGCGCATGCCAGCGCGGATCTTTCGCTTGTTGAAGGCCTCTTGGTCGAACTTGTCGAAGCCGTCAACGTGCAGGTAGCCGTCAATCGAAACGGAGTTGGCCACGGCCACCTCCCGCCGGCGCGTTAACAGCACCCAGCTCCTCCACTTCAACCACAGACCAAATCTGCTCGCCCGCAAGCTCCGTGGGGCGCTTCACCCGATAAACCCGACCACGGCCAACGAACTCACAGTCCGAAGCCAAGCCGTCAATGAAGCGACAGTACAAGCGGTGCGTGACCCCGGTATTTGTTTGCTGAGCCGCGGCATAGGTTGCGGTGCCCAAAGGCTCAACCTTGACCCAGCGCCAACATACATGCACAAGGTCAGACTCAAGCCCGGGTCCAACCGGTTTATCGGACCTTCTTCGCACCTCCATGCGATGCTTCAGCTCACCCGAGGCGGGTGCCCGTGTGCTCACTCGCAATGCCATGGCTAGAACCTCGGCGGGACGGTGATATCCGCCAACAGGTGGTCGACAAAGCTCGCCGGCACTTCGGCCAAGGATTGCCCCACGACCAAAAGCCCCCGATGGGTGAATGCCGTTTCCGCCGCAATCAGGAGCCAGCTGAGCACACCGGGATAGGCTTCCAGGTCCGCCCCGGCCCGGTAACGGATACGCAACCGGCCAGCAGGCCTGCCGCCCGGGAAAAGCAGATAGCTCTCCTTTCCACCCTGGCGAAGCTCTACCGGGCCATCGTAAGGGCTCACCTGACCTGCCTCTCCCAGCACGATCACGGACTCGACGGCAACCACCTGGCCAACGTCCAGCGAATGGCCCGACGCATACGTCGCCGGCCAGTCCTCCTCGTAGATCGCTTCACGAATCGCCGCCCCCGTCTTCGATTCGCCCTGGGCGGTGACGCCAGGGATGATGATCAGGTCGATCAGCTCGGACTGCAGGTCTTCTGGCTCAGCCCGGCACTGAAATGCGACCTGCTCCAACGTCAACACCGGGGGACCCGTGTAGGCAATGCGGCGCGCCATAGCTATGGCTTACCATCATCGCTGGCTTGATCGTCAACCTTGCCAGCGGCATCGGCGTTTCCGCCACCATCAGATGGTTTACCGGTCGGAGTGGCGTTACCGGGAACGGACTTGCCTTTCCTGGCACTCGGCTTCCCCGATTCGACTGCATAACCCGACTCGATCAAGCCCGCGGCAATTGCCGAATCAAAGCCAGCCGTTTCACCTGCGGCATAGCCGCGCCAGTTTTTCTCGAACGTTACGATGACCTTGGTCATGAGATTTCCCCAGAACTGGAATGGAATGCCCGGCGTACCGGGCACGAGGATTTACAGGGAGCTGCCCCATTTGACATCGGTCATCACCGCTACCGACTCGACGTGACGCGGGCCGAAGTCGTGCTTGGCAATCACTCGCACGAGGGTCTGGTCGCGCTGGAATGCACTAATGACGTTGCCACTACCGTCCTTGTAGGTGGCCTCCTTGCTGAAATCGATGACCATGGCGTCGTCTTCACCGATGAAGCAGTCAGCGAAGTCGGCGAAATGGATTTCCGAAGCATCGCCATCGGCACCCAGGTTGATCGGAATCTGGGTGGTCGAGCCGACTGGGAAACCCTTGAGCATGTTCTGATCCAGCTCGGGGTACGCCTTGTTGCCATTGCCATCACGCAGGGCTGCCAGCCAGCGCTTGGTGCGCGGCGCCATGGCGAAGCCTGGCGCGGTCATGTTGGAGTTCGCGTTCTCCAGCCGGAGGATCAGCGCAGACAGCGCGAACTCCACCGCTTCCAGCGTTACAGCTGCTGGGGCAGCAAACACGTTGAAGGACGGCGCCCAGAAGCGCAGCCCCTTGGGCAGATTTCCGGTACCAGCACCGCGCAGGAATGACAGGTCTTCCGCAGTCGCCACCGAGGCGACCAGATCACTCACGACCAGGCGGTCAACGCTCGGATTGGTACCGGAGTAAGCCAGCAGGTCATTGCTGATCGGCACCAGGGCAGCGAGCTTTTTCGACGACAGCTTCAGGTCGTCGAACTGCATGTCGGTGGACGGCATGTCTTCCTCGGTGCCGATGTAACCGACGACAGCACCGCCTTTGATGCGCGGTACGGTGAGGTTGCCATTTTGCAGCGGCAGCGAGACCGCGCCGAGGCTGCGCACCACCGACTTCGGACGCAGCAGCTCGATTACTTCGCTGGAGAAACTTTGCGGTACCAACACCCCACCAGCGCCTGGCGTCACGGTGCTGAGTGCCATGGCGATTTCAGGGTTGTAGCCCGAGTCGGCGGCCATCTTCGCAGCGGCCTGCTGGTCACCGCGAGAGGCCGCCAGGACGCGCACCATCTGCGCCATGTTGGCACCCGGTATCGGCTTTGCGGTGAACGGACCGCTGATGTTGCCGGGAGGGCCGTTCAGGCCTTGAGCGCCTTCGTTCACGGGTACCGCGCTAGCGGTTGCCATGCGCTCGGCCGCTTCGGACCGCGCGAGCTTCTCCGTCAGCTCATTGAACTGGGTGCTGAGCTGCTCGAACTGGGCGAGCTGTTCGGCAGTGAGCGAGGTGCCGGCCGCTTCGAGCTGAGCCAACGCCTGGATCTGGCCATTGATAGTGGCGCGTTCGCTACGCAATTGAGTTACGAGGGACATGCTGCCTCCTGGGCATAAAAAAACCGCCGTTGGGCGGTTGTGGTCGCTGCCGCGAACGCGGTCAGAGTTGTGACTGAATGGCGAAGGCTGAAGCCCTCACGCTGATGCGTTGTTGTGGCTGTGAGACTTGGCGCTGGGCGCGGCTGAGAGCGACTGCCCGCGAGAGGTTGTCCACCGCCATCTGCGGCGACTCCAGGCGATCAGCCAAGCCCATGGCGATCGCGGACGAGCCGCGGTAACAGGCGGCTTCGGTGGCGATGATCTCGGCCACATCGCGGCCGCGGTAATCAGCAACATGAGTGGTGAAGAGCTGATAGCTTTCCTGCACGACATCGTTGAGCACTTGCAGGGACTGCTCGGTAAGCGGCTCATTCGGGCTCAGGTCATTCTTGTGAGCGCCGGCAAAGACCGTGGTGACCTTGACACCCATGCCATCGAGCATCTTGGAACGGTCCATGTGACTAGCCACCACGCCGATGGACCCTACTCCCGAGGTCAAGCTGACCACGATCTCAGTACAGGCGGATGCAATCAGGTAGCCCCCGGAGTACGCCATGAAGTTGACCAGGCCGGTGATAGGCTTGATCTTAGTTGCGGCGCGAATATCTGCCGCCAGCTCGAAAGCACCGACCGCACTGCCACCTGGGCTGTCGATATCGAGCACGATGTGTTCGACCATGGGGTCGGCGACGGCCTTGTCCAGTGCTGCACGCAAGCCTTCGTAGCTGGTCATGGTCTCGCAGGCGTTCAAGTGGCTGCCGCGGCTGACAAGAACGCCATGGACGGGAATCACCTCGACACCCGTCTGGGCGATGGCGGCACGGCGTTGTTCTTCGCGGCGATCCTGCTCGGCCTGATAATCCTCATCGTCATAGAACATCGATGGGTTAGCCGCGGCGCCGCTCATGTTCAGATTTACGATATTTAGGCTCATGGTCTGGTTCGCCCAGCGCACGGCCAGGTCCAGCATGTCGGGTGTCGTCAGCAGCGGCTGGTTGAACAGCAAGCTGGCTGCACGCAGATGTCGTTTCATGCGGCAAGCATCCTCTGAATGTCGTCGCGCTGCTGCTCCAGCTGAGCGCGAACGTTGGGGTTGTTCATGTCGGGCAAGCCGTGCGCCACATCCGTCATGTTCAGCGGCTGCAAATAGCTATCACCATTGGCAACGGGCGGCATGTTTTCCAGGCGACGGATGTCGTTGATCGACAGCCACCCCCACTGCCTGCCGATTGCATAGGCGTCATAGCGGCTTTTCTGGTCGCCGCGCAGCAGGCCGGACAGGTTGAACTCGATGAAGTAGTCCCGCCGTTCAGATGGCAACAGGAAGTCGCGCATCATGGCCTGCTCGTGGCGCTTCACCCAGGGCATCAGGGCGAAGATCACGTACTGGATCAGCAGCTGTTCAAGGCTGTTGTAGCTGGCTTTCTCCAGCTCGTTGATCATGTGCGGAGGGATCTTGTAGATCCGAGCGATATCCAGCCCAGTGGCCTTGAGGATGCCCAGCAGCTCGGCATCGACGTTGTTCATCGATACCGGTTTGAAAGTCATACCTTCCTGCAGCATCGCGACCTTCTTCGCGTTATCGATGCCCGAGAACTTATTACCCCACTGATCTAGTATGCGGTCGATACTGCCCTGCTCCTTGATCGGCGGGGCTTCCCGGGGACGCTCGATGACGCCACTGACGGCAGTACCGTTGGCAAACGACTTACCTGCGTACTGCCTCACCGCATGCGCAAGGCCGACGGCATCGGCATGCAGCTCAACGGGAGAAAGGCCCGTGTAGTGGTTCTTCGTATGCCAGCGCACATGATGAATCAGGCGCATGGGCAGCGGATCGTGCCCACCAACACGGTAAACGGGCCGCAAATCGCCGCCCTTAAGAACAGTCACCTTGTCGTTTCGCAGCGGGTAAAGGGCTTTCACCGAACCATCGTCATTGCGTTCGATGAAGCTGTAGCAGTTGCCTCGTAACCCCAGGGCGAGCTGGCCGGATTCACGATACTCGTAGGGTGTCTGCCAGGGGTTTGGTTGGTAGCGCAGCACATCGTAGAGCGGATGCGCCGTTGCCGTCTCGCGCTTGCCGTCACCTAGTCGGCGGTACAGCTCAAGCGGTAACTGGCCCACGCTCTCTGCCAGCAGCGTGACGCACGTCTGCAAAACGGTGATGGCCAATGCGGTATCCGGCGTCACCGTTACACCTGCGGCCGAACGCCCGGAGCCAATCAAGCCGCGCCAGAAGCCACTGCCAGCGTCCGAAGCGAGCCCTTCACTTGCGCCGAGCAGATTGCTGAAGAACATGGTCAGCCTCCCTCTGGGCTACGTTTAAGCTGCATGCGGGCGGCCGCCTTGTCGGCCAGCCATGCCCAGCCAATCAAACCGAGGCCAGCAGCCATGAATGCGGTGGGAACATGGATCAGGGCGATGCCGGCGACCAGCAGTGCAAAGCCCACCAGGCCGGCAACCCACGCAGCGATTGCAATGGTGTTCAAACCCCTACTCCTTCGTCGTAAATGGAACTGCCGCTGCTGCCAGAGGACACAGCACCGCTGATACCGGTGGCCATGATCGCGGCGATGATGCCGTCGATGCGGCCTGTGGCTTTCGCCTTGTCGGCCTTGCGATTGTTCGCGGGGTCGGAAACGATCACCGCGTTACCGGCGCACCAAGTCATTACCGGGTTACCATCGTGTCGCAACGACTCCACCACGGTGGCTGGTAAGCCATCGTCGAAGAACTCTGCCGAACCGCCCTCTTCCTCCGAAGGCAACTCGAGCATTCCAAGTAGGCGCCGCTCGAATTCGTCAACCGCAGGGCCCATGTCTTTGAAGCCTTGCCCAAACTCCACCAGTTCCGGCAGCGAGATGTCGTACTCGGTCATCAACTGCCGCATGTCCTCGATGCGCCAACGGTCATAGGCAATCTTGTCCACCTGGAAGTAGCCGCAGATGGTCTGCATCCGCCGGAGCACATGCAGCTTGCTGATGGCCCGGCCGGGTGTCGTTTCGAGATCCCGCGATTTGACCCATGCCGCGTAAGGCACCTTGTCGCGGGCTTCGCGCTTGTCCAGCTCGTGATCAGGAATCCAGAAATAAGGGAGTAGTCGCCAATGCGGATCCTCATAAGTCGGGTAAAACAACAGAACGAACGACGTCAGGTCTGTTGTGCTGGATAGGTCCAGGCCCCCAACACAGGGGCGGTTGCGCAGCAGGGACATCGGGACGCGCTCTTCGGCCTGGCTCCAGACATCCCAAGAAATCCACGGCGATTCAGCACCGGTCCATTCGCAGAAGTTGAGCCGGCGTACCATTGCCTCCTTGCTCGGCATGCCTCGGGCCTCTGTGACCTGCTCACGCAGGTACTTGATACCCGGCAAATCGGCGTCCTGCAGCGATGGATTGGATTTGAACCAGCAGCTTTCGTCCTGAATCGGATCATCGCCCTCGTCCAGCGAGCAGATATAGGCAAAAAAGCCGTCATCAATAAGCGCTCCCGATGCCACCCGAGAGCCGTACTCGTGATACTCCCAGCAAGGCCCACGCTTGTTCGAGCCGCTGTTGGTGATCATGAAAATGAGCGCCTGCTTACGACTCTTGGTGCCGGCGCGCATCATCTCCACGACCATGTTGGTCTTGTGCTCGTGTACCTCGTCGATCAGCGCCATGTGTGGCCTAGGGCCAGACTGGCCATCGTCCGAGCTAATCGGTCGGAAAAATGACCCCGACTTGAGATAGGCCAAGTTCCAGATGTTCTGGCCGGTGCCGCTGCAGACTATGCGCTTCGTCAGCTCTGGCGATTGCTGCACCATCGCGACAGCATCCCGGAAGAGGATCATGGCCTGGTCTTTTTTAGTAGCAGCAGCGTAGATCTCGGCGCGCGCCTCGTTATCCGCGATCAGTCCAGTCAGTCCCACCCCCGCAGCCAAAGGCGACTTGCCCGACCCCTTCCCGCTCTCGACGTACACAACCCGGAAGCGGCGATACCCATCACTGGCTTTCCACCCGAAGATGCTGCCAACGATAAATTTCTGCCAAGGCAACAGTTCGAACGGCAGACCTTCAAACTCACCACCATTGAGCTTGAGCACGGTGCGGTAGAAGCGTATAGCCTTGTTGGCAGCCGCCAAATCCCACGTCAGGCCGCGCTTTGGCCCTTCCTTCAAATCCCGGAGGTGGCGAGCGCATGCATTTCGAATGTCTGGCCCGGCTAACCGTTCACCAGAATGCACTTCTCTGGCGTACTGAGTCGCTGGGTCTTCAACCGAAGAACTCCGCGAACTGGTCTTCTTTTGGCTCATCGTCTTTTACTTGAACCTTGGATCGGGCGGCCGGTGTGAGACCGAATTCGACTAGGTAGCTTTTGAAGCGGCGGTCAACGTCGGCAAGCATGGCGACAGCTGGGTTTGCCTTGAGGACCAACTCACCCTGTGTGCTGGTGGTTTCGTAGGTGCGCCCCTGCGTGCAGACCAATTCGCGGAGAGCAAGAATCTCGGCATAGCAATCGCAGAGTCGTTCGAGTGCAAAGCCATCGGCTTCTGTCAGAACACCCATCCGGTCAAGCAGAACTGTGAGGCGCCCCCAAGCCACCTGGCCTTCGGTACTCAAATGGTCCGGGGCGCTTGGGATACGCTTGGCTGGCTGGGGTTCGTTCTTGTTGATCGGCCGCTTACCGGGGTTCCCTCTGACAAGCTTCAGCTCCGTCGGTGTGGGTCGTCTCCCGGCCATAATTTCCTTCCAAAAAAATCATTTCATTTCGCGGTTTTGCACACGAAGGAGGGCGAACGGTCAGGAAAGGTTTCAGGAGAAACATTTTCACCCCCCCTACCTTGGATCATGGGGCCCCGCAGCGCCCGGAGGCTTTCAGGAAGGCCGATTCCAGTGGTGCCGTGGGTCCAGCGGCCTGCCGCTGACATCGCACCCAACCTCGCGCCCTGACTTCTCCAGGCGCTGCTTGTAGGAGCTGTGACAGTTGGTGCACAGTGATTGCCAATTGGTCCGATCCCAGAACAGGGTCATGTCACCGCGGTGAGGTTTGATGTGGTCGACGACGGTGGCCGGCTTGTTGATGCCTTCCTGATTGCAGCGAACGCACAGAGGATTCTTGCGTAGCCAGCCTTCGCGCGCCTGCTGCCAGCGGTAACCATAAGGCTTAACGGTCTTGCCCGTGTCGGCGGTGGGCATACGTCAGCCCTCCGCCTTCCTGCTCATGAATCGGTCTGAGTACTCGCGTAGCTTCTCGACCCCCATGAATCCGACCATGCAGCCAGCGAAGACCGACAGGTTGGGTGGCAATGCGAAGTACTCCAGTACGGGTAGCAAGCTGATTGCGATAAGGCCGCAAATGGCGCCTTCGAGGACCACCTTACGCCCTCGCCCCCCGCCGTAGATCACGCGACACATCGCAACAGCTGCAGCAATGCCGCCGGTATAAATCTGGGGCTGGTGCGCGACCAGCCAGGCGAACGCAGCGGCCCACAGGCCAGGATCCTTCTCGGGCATATGGGTCATCTCTACTTCTCCCCTTAGGGAGCCGGAAACAAAAGCCCCACTAATCAGCGGGGCTCGATGAATAAGATCAATTTTTTGTGAGAGCAGTGCTCAACTAAGTCGCTGTCGCAATCGCACTATTTAATGCTCTTTCCCGACTCAAGTGCCAAAACGTCCCATGCGTTCATCGCATAGCGCTGGATACTTGGATGCGCACAACGTGCACGAATACCTCCATGCCGATCTAACTCATGGGTTAGACCTTTGTCGAAATCTACACGTACAGTCGCAAGATAATCCTGCACCCTTTTTTGTTTGAGTACACCAGCGATTGCAGACGCATGCTCCTCGGTCGTACAGACACAATAGACTTCGGTACCGTCAATAACCTTCCAGAAAGACGGCGGAACGGTAGGGGAAACCATCTGTCCCGCTAGGTGTTGCTCTGAAACATCCAACTCTACAACTGAAACAGCCATCTTGATCTCCTGTTGGGCTCAGGATGATCGTACAACACATTCTGTAGCGGGAATAAAAAAGCCCAGCTTTATGGCTGGGCTTTTTCTTGAGTCAGTCCTCAACACGCGCAGAAATGACAGGATGGAGATAATTTCGCTCAGTCGCTCACTGATGTCAACAGGCAATCATGCAGCTTCTTTCATCAGCAGCCCCTCGGCTTCCAAAATCACCCGCACTTCTGCCAATGCGTCGTCGATCATGCCGTCGAGCTTCTCGTTTATCTCCAGTCTCCAGCGCCGCCGCGTCGACTCCGGCGTGGCGTCGAGATCCCAGGTATTCATGTCGTAGAAGCTGTCAGGCAGGATAATCACATGCTCTTCAAATGCCTCGATGCGCTTCCGCGCAGCCTGGCCAGCAGCCACCGCAGCATTGACTGCGGCCTCGCGGCGCCACGACGACGCATCGAGCGGGATATCCACCGACACAGATTGCGGGGCCTTGCGGCGTGCACCTTTCAGTTTCGGGATCGCCCAGGCGGTCACCGCCTTGTAGATGAACAACGCCGGCGCTGGGCTCGCGATCAGTGGCCTTACCAGCGTGATGGCCTGCACCTTCTTCGCCTTGTTGGTGCTGTACTTCGCGACCAATGCATCCCAGTGCCTGCCCTTCAGCATGTGGTGCAGACGTGCCGACAGCCAGTAGTCGACCTGCGTTCGGTCAATGCCACCCGATCGACCGCCCAACGAAGCCAGGCAACCACCCTCTTCCTCTGCCGACTTGTACAGCTTCTGCCAGGCCTGGGCCTTCGCAGATCCCTTCTCGCCCGCCGCCAGAGCGGCAACTACTGCACCCGAAACGCTGCTGTAAACCATGGTCCTTCCCCCTCAATCCCCGGTGTAGTTGGTGCCGCCGGCGCCGCGCCGGTTGCTTCCCTGATATGTCGCCTCAGGCCCGGATGCCTGAGGGTTCTTCAACTGCTCGATCTGCCGGAGCGCTGCCCGAAGCCTCATGCTGAGCTGGGTCACCAGTTCATCCAGGGCCAGGGCCTCGCCTGTTGCAGCCGCCACAAAGCCCGAGGCATGGCAGTGGCCGCATGGCAGTTCGTGAAACACACCCTCAGTGACCGCTCTCCCACGGCACAAAGGGCACTGAGCCAACTTGATCGCAGCCTTCTTGAAGGCAGGGCCATGGCTCTTCCTTGTCACTTCGAATCCTCGCTAATTACAAATTCGGCAAGGTGGCTGGAAGGCTTGTGTTCCAATGGCTCGCCCGAATTCTGTGAAATTTCGGATAAGGCCTTGGTAAGGCCGTGAATGGCACCAAAGCCGATGCCGTCTAACCAGGCGTGCCACTTCTCCAGGGCTACCCGGCGCTGCTGCATGGCCTGGGTGTGGATGTAGGTGCTTGCGATCTTGCCCAGTGTGTGGTTCAGCAGCATCTCGCCGATGTGGCCGTCGATGCCGAGGTCGGTCCAGGTGGTGCGGGACACCTTGCGCAGGTCGTGACTGGTCCACTCGCCCTGCCCCAGTCGGGTGAACACCATGCTCGCCTGGGTTTCGCTCAGCGGCACCCCGCGCCGGTTCGGGAACAGGTACACGCCCTCGTAGCCCCGGGCCTGCTGAATCGCCCGGTACCGGACCAGCAGCGCCTTCACCTGGTCGGTCAGCGGCAAGCGGTGCTCGGTGCGAGTCTTGGTGTTGGCAGCGGGAATGAACCACTCGGCCGCGGCGAGGCTGATCTCGCTCCAGCGCGCCATGCGGGTCTCGCCGATCCGGGTGCCGTGGGCCAGCATCATCAAGGCCAGCATGTCGTCGCCCGGCTCCGCGTCGAAGGACTTGGCCAGCTGCCGCATCAGCTCAGGCAATTGCACGTCACGCAGGCGGGCTGCCTTGGGCAGGATCTTGGCCTTGGTGAAGTCGTTGAAGCGCATGCCGGCCATCGGGTTGCGGTCGATCAACCCCAACTGCAGGGCCTGGCGGAAGGCGGTCAGCAGCAGCGCGAACATCTGCCGCAGGTAGGACAGCGACACTTCGGCCTGGCACGGCCACAGCAGGTGCTTGTCCAGCACCTCGGCATTCACACCGGCCACGGCCAGGTCATCCAGGCGCGGCTTCAGGTGCTGGGTAATGGCGGATCGGGCGCCGGCCTTGCGCTTCGCGGACAGCGAGCGGTCACGCACCATTCGGTCGCCGTACCAGTCCAGCAGCTGACCCACGGTGGCCATGCCCGACACCACCGGAGCGGTTGCCGGGTCGCGCAGCAGGCGCTGACGCAGCGCGGGCAGCTCAGCAATCACCGCCGCCACGGTCAGGTCAGGCCAACGGGCGACCGGCACCCACTTCTTGCCGCGCACCAGGTGCCAGGTACCGCGCTCACGATTACTCCAGAAGCGCAGGTACAGGCCAGGGTGACGCGGGTCGCGCAGGTCGCGCACCGACTTGTCGGCGGCCTGCCGGCGCACTTCGGCCTCGCTGAGCTTCACTTCCCGGGTCGCGCTCATGCAGCCACCGTGGTAGGCAGCAGCAGGTAGGCGCGGATGGCCTCGACGGCGTCGATGTTGCCGCGGCAGACAATGGCCAAGTAGCCCTCGTCGGCCAGGGCCTGCAGGTAGGCGTCCTGACTGGGCGAGACCGGCGCATCGAACGGCGGCATGGCCTTGAACTCGATGTAGAGACCGAAGTATCCGCCGCGAGCCATCGGCAGTACCAGGTCGGGAACGCCGGCCTTCACGCCCTGCCCCTTCAGCTTGGCGGCCACGGCCTTGACCCGGTGCCCACCGTTCGGGACGTGGTAGATCAGCTTGTAGGCCTGCGGGTAACGCAGCTGCAGCTCCTGCATCAGCGCGGCCTGCTCCTGCCCTTCCCGGTCGACGGGCTTGGCGCGGGCCGGCTTGGCCTTGAACGGGCGAAGGGCGGGAGCATTCATGCGACCAGCACCCCCTCGTTCAGCAGCATCGCCTGGGTGCGCATGACGCCCTCGGCGTGGTACCGGCGTGCGGTGTCTCGATCCACGGCTTGGCTGCGCCCATCACAGGCATCGTGGCAGGCGCTGCAGGACCAGGCGCCCTGCAGGTCGTGCGGCTTCTTGCCCACGCCGCAGGTTCCCGCGAGGCGGTAATGCGCAAGGACGGTAGTCTCGGGATTGCCGTTGCACACGCCCGGGATGCGCACCTGGCACTCCCGGCCGCGCGCGGCCTTGGTCAGTTTGCTTTGACGCACGTTCAGGACTCCTTTTCGCCGCGGTGCGATTCCCACTCGAAGGGCACAATCACCCCTCCGCCCTCGCGAAGGCGGTCGTAGCAGCGCTCGCCCATGGCATGGCGCAGCTGGTCCCGGTCGAGGTTGGAAATCACCACCGTTGGACGCATCTGCTCATAACGCCCGTTGATGATCGAAAACAGGGTGGTCAGCTCGAATTCACTCGGCTGTTCCTTACTCGCGCCGACCTCGTCCAACACCAGCAGCGACGGCTCGATAAGGCTGGACAGGATGTCGGCCTCGGACTGTTCGCTGTGGCGGTCGTAAGTGGCGCGGATGGACTGCAGGATCGCGCCCACCGTGCGATACACAGCCGTCGCCGACGTGTTGCGCATCAGCTCGTTGGCCATACCGGCCCCCAGGTGGGTCTTGCCGGTACCGACATTGCCCAGCAGCATCAGGCAACGCCCGGTACGCTCGATCTCCTCGAACGCGGCCACGTAGCGCGTGCAGTAGGCCAAGGCCTTGCGCTGGCCTTCGTGCTCCACGCGGTAGTTGGCCAGGGTGCGCTCGGCGAATCGCTTCGGGATCAGCGCTGAACCCAGCTTGCGGGTCATGGCCTCGCGCTTCAGGCGGGTTTCCTCGGCCTGCTGCTTGGCCTGGCGCTCGGCAATGGCGACCTTTTCGCACTCAGGGCAGCGGCCAACAATCTCGCGGCCCATCAGCATGGTCACCCGCTGTTCGAAGTCGCCGTGATGCTCGCAGTGCGCAGGTTGAACGCGGAAACCGGCGGCGTTTCGCACGTCGGACATGGTAATCACCGATTCAGATCGCATAGGTGCCGTCCTCACGCTCGGCCAAGCCGGCGGTGTAGTCGCGCTCGTTGAAGCCGTGGTGACGGCTGTTGGGGTTGGCAGGCATCTGGGTGCCGATGCGCTTGGTGACCCACTCCACTTCGAAGCCGCGCCAGCCGTTCTCGACGGCGATTTCCAGGGCTTGAGCTGGCTGGATGCCGAAGGCCTTGCACTGCTCCAGCTTGACGTTCAGGCCTGCCCAAATCCGGGCGGTCACTGGAGCCTTGGCGGCTTTCCGGACAGTCAGGTAGTCAGCAATCAGCGATTCATCGAGGCCGTGAGGATTGTCAGCCAGCATGGCGGCCTTCCCGAACGGTGCTTTGCGGTCAGCTTTGGCTGGAGCCGGCTGCTCATCGCTGGGGGGGCATGTATTTTCTTCCGAAGGAAGAAATACATAGGGGGTTAGATTCTTAGAATAAAGAAGGGAGTCGGCGGTTTTGGTCTGTTTCGACTCGGAGCCGATTCGGACCACTTCAGCCGAGTCGGCTGTTTTGGTCTGTTTCGGATCAACATAGATCCAGTCCTTCGGGTCATTCACACCGATGTCACCCCGAGCACCACCCTCGCGGAACAGGACACGGCGACGCAGCAGGCTGGAAACAGCCTTGGACACGGTGTCAGGGTGAGCGTGGATGGCTTTCGCGATGTCGGTAGCCGGGATACGCTGAGCACCAGCACCGAAGTTGATAGTGGCCTTGGCCACGTACAGCACAATCTTCATCTCCCGAGCTGGGAGATCGATAGCCAGCAGGCCATCCATGAGCTGGTTGTCCATCCGGGTGAACCCCCTGGACTTGTCAAGTGGGACGATGTTTGTCATGCTTAAACCTGTTCAAATGCTGTAGAGAAAGCCGCCCTGCCAGGCGGTTTTTTTTCGCCCACAATTCGGGCGTTATGAGTGTCCGGTGCATCCGTGGTAGCTTTTTGCTTCCACACAACAAGGTCCAAGGAGACCGGACATGAGCGATGAGAAAGTGGTCACTCCGTTTGAAATTGGCGTTCTGGCGGCAATGCAACTGCTCGGGAAAGCTGTTGCAATGAATCCGAACCTGAACATTGACGAATTTCGAGCTGATGCGGACCGCCTGATGGCAGCGATGCCGAAAGATCCGAAGTGGCAAGGAGGCGACCTTGGGGTTCACCAAGCCGCTCTGGACTCGCTGCTTCGCGGCATTGATAAAGTTCAGCGGTAGAAATCTGGGCGGCGAGGTAGGCGAGCTTTTCTTTTACACCGCCGTCCACTGGATACTGCTTGTCCATCTGCTCTCTCCTACTGGTTAAATTCACAGCTGGTTCAGATCACTACTGGCTCAGGGCCAGGTCACGCATACTTCTTCCTGTCAGGCAGCTGATCTGCCCTTTACCGGCTGACAAAGCTCTTTGGCCGTCACAGCGCCCTGGGTGAGCTCTTCCGCAAGAAACGCCCGTTTGGCACTCATGGTGTGAGCACCAGTGGACCAATACGAAACAGCGGCCTGGCTTACGCCAAGAGCCGCAGCTGTCTTCGCTTGCCCGCCAAAGAAACCGACGAGCTTTTCGATGGGGGTCATGGATTTAACTCCTGATAAGCGTGCTTATACTGTATGAATAAGGAGCCTTATTTGCAAGCCTATAAGTTGCCTTATAAATTCCACGCCATGGATACCCTCGCAGATCGAATCAAGGCAGCCCGCAAGCATGCGCAGCTGACCCAGCGCTCCCTGGCCGAAAAGGTCGGTGTAGAGCAGCCCGTCATTTCCCAGCTGGAAACCGGCAAAAACCTTCGAAGCGTTCACCTGACCAAGATCGCCCAGGTGTGCCGCGTAAGCCCCCTCTGGCTGGCGGAAGGGCTTGGCCAAATGGACCAGGCTGAAGCACAACCAGCAAATCAGCCAGTCAGTCACGAGCTGGAGCTGCTTGGAGAGCTGTCGGCCTGGGACGAAGGCGATCCGCTTGATGATGATGATTGCGAAGTGCCCTACTTCGCTGAAGTTGAGTTTTCAGGTGGCAACGGAATGACCGAAGTAATCGAGGTCGCGAACAGGAAGTTGCGCTTCAGCTGCGCAACGCTTCGCGCCGCCGGGGTCGACAAGAAGAGCGCTGCCGTAGCGCGCGTAAAAGGCCGCAGTATGGAGCGCCTTATCCTTGATGGAGCTGCGATCGGCTTTGATATGAGTGACACGTCGATCATCGACGGTGAGATCTATGCGTTCAACCACGGCGGAATGCTGCGCACTAAGTACCTCTATCGGCTGCCGCAAGGTGCAATCCGCATCAGCAGCGAGAACGACGACGAGTACCCAGACGAAGTGATGTCTGCCGAGCAATGGCACGAAGAAGTGCGGATGCTTGGTCGCGTATTCTGGTGGTCTACCGTTCGAAGATCTCCTCGGCGCAAGTAACCGCCCCCTCCTCCCCTTAAGCCCGCTCATGCGGGCTTTTTCATGCGCGCAGGAAAATTTATAAGCATGCTTATTGACAGGAAAGATAAGCGTACTTATATTTCCTCCATGCCGGATCGATACCGGCCAGCAACGAAGGCAGCGATGGACAGGCCTCAACGGTCCAGAGGGGTGGCAACTGCCCCGGGCGTGCAGCGTAAAGCGCCAATGCAGTTTCTCAGCGGGGAGCTCCGCGGCTGGGTGGAACAAAACGAGTGCGAACTGGACTGGGGCCAGGTGGTAATCAAGGCGCACAAGAGTTTTTCGGTCGACGCCAGTAGCGGACCGAAAAATGGAAAGCATCACTGAAGCGCCCGGCCCACCGGGCGCTTTGGGATGCAGACCACGCTTAATCAGCGGCGCCTGCCCAGGCCTGGCGCCCCACCTCTTACAAAGTGAACGCTCGCAAATGGGGTCGAGTGGTCAGGACCTGACGGCAAATAGGTCTGATCCAGATCCTTTGAGCACATCTTGCAGAGCGTTGGAGGCCGCTGCCAATCTGTATGAATCTTGAATTCTGCCTTGCACCGCCAGCAAATTTTTTCGATCCATTTTGAAGTGGTGCTCGGCTGTTTCGACTTTGGCGCTTTCAGGGACCAATTCGCCTTTCCCGCCTGCTTGTTGGCTTTGATAGCCGCCTTCGCTGCCGCTCTTGACGCCTTACGACTCTGCTTTTGGGTCTGAGGCCCTTTGCCGAGTTGTTGTAGCTCAATGATTTTATTGAGAAGTGCAAACTCGGCTCGGAGCTGGAGCGTCAGCTCATCCAGCCCTGGCTCGGCACACTTCTTTCGATCTTCGGCGCCCATGAGGACCCCCTATCCCTGACCATCCTGCGAGAGTAGCAATCTGCCTGCATATCACGCCAGCTATCCGAGATTCCTTATGGACACGATCACTATCGGCGCATGGATAGGCCATCTCGGCCGAGGCCTGGCGCCTCGCGAACTGCAGTGCCTTCTGGAAGTAGCCCAGGGCTTCACCACGAAGGAAATCGCCAAGCACTTCGGCATCAGCGAAAGCGGCGTAGAAAAGCGCATCGGTGACGCAATGCTGAAGCTCAAGGTTGCCCGGCGCGCCGCGATGGTCGCCGAGGCAATGCGTCGCCAGATCATCAGCCCGCTCTGCATCCTGCTCGCCAGCCTCATCGCCGTGCATGCAGTGATCGACGACAGCGACCCGATGCGCCGTGACCGCCGCGCCCCTGAGCGCCGCACGGCCCAAGTTCGAATCGTTCGCAAGGCCGAGGCCTTCGAATACCACGCCTGACCCTACCGAGGATCACCCCATGCAGACAGCAATGCACCCTGCTTTCGAGCAGAAGCTTGCCGTGCTCGCGGCCCTGCTCGAGCGCAGCAAGTCATTGAGGGCCGAGGCGCACGCCAAGGTCGGCCAGCCAGCTCCGCGCTACCAGGCCTCGGGCAAGGGTAAGACGTGGGATGTGGTCGAGATCGCCACCGGTGCCGTGCACGGCTTCGCCTTCAGCTACCGGGCCGCGCTGCGGTTCGTGGATGCGATGGAAGCCGGGGCGGCCAGCAAAATAGGCACACGGCAATGAGCAAGCGCAAGCCCCACAACATGCGGGCACGCCTGGAGCGGACCTGCAAGGCGCTGGTCTCGGCTAACCACGCCGCTGTCGTGAACATCGACCCCAGCGGCCAGCAGGTGCTGATCAACTGGAAGAACCTCAAGCAGATCCGCGTGCGCCAGGTTGTCGACGCCGTCTGCGACATCCCGCATCGCTGGACCATTTACCTCAGCGTGCTGTGCCGGACAGAGTTCGGCGAGCGCTACAACAAGTCGGTCGAGGTCGCGCCGCAGGGCAACTACAGGGCCGAACACCTGACCGACGTGATCGAGGCGACCTACTCCGACCTCCGGGCCACGGCCAACCCCAATCACCTGGTGGCGTCCGGCTGGATCGCCATCCCTACCGACACAACGCTCGACGAGGCGGAGGCCGCCAAGATCTTTGCCGCTGTCGGCGCCTGGAATCAGCAGAGAGCAGCTTGAAAGGCATCAGCGCACGCGTCCGGCATAGCTCACCTGCCAAAATATTGCGCTATCACATCGAGCAAATTTTTTGTGAGAGACGCAACAGTTGCCCCTACAGCTAACCATTCTTTCAGCCCGGACTTCTCGACAACGACAGCTTTATCAAGATCGCTAGCAGAAGCCATAGCGTTGAGTTTGGAAAGAGTCTGATTAATGAGCTCAAAGCTAACACCTTCACGGAGCCCTATGCGCTCAAGAAACTCTTGCTCTGAAGTTCCACGCGTATGAATAAGATCTCCCATGCCATGAATCTCGTTGCCAGATGCATGGAAGACGTAGTCCGCGTCGGATGGCGCGCTGACCATTGAGCTGCCGCCATAAATTTTGTTATTCGTGAAAGTGATTTCAGGCTTAGCCATACAAGATTCCTCTAACCGGCCCCATGCCGGTCACCCGTAATACCCCATCCCAAACCAAATTGCCACCATGCCGCATCCGGCCACGGAGGGCGGCCAGGGTCACCATTTTCCTGCCAGATGGAACATGCCTCCAGCTAGCGCCGTTAAGACGATGCCGTCCAATAAATCGCCAAAAGCGACGTTACCTGAAAGCCATGCTTCGATCTGTGCGGCCAGAAAGAAGACAGCGATGAACAAAACGACGCCCGCGATACGCCGCTGAAGCTTAAATCTGGCCTTGTCGGGTCCGAGCCACAGCATGAAGGCCTCCTTCTAGCCATCCATCCAACCACAATAGCTCACGCAGCCTCCCTAGCCACGGAGGGCGGCGCATGCATGGAGAAAGCCATGAACCACATTCCACCGCGTCCAACTGCCACCAGGGAAATGATCCTCGAATGCTGCAAGCCGATCGCCGAGAAGCTGGAGGCTGATGCCGAGACCCTGGCGCAGCACTACAGGCGTCACATGGACGGTTTCGATCTTTGCATCGAGCTGGCGAAGTGGGCCGGCTGGGATATGCAGCGCGACGACATCGACACCCTCGACGAACTTGGCCACCTGGTGGACGAGGCGGAGCGCGATGCAGTGAAGACCTGGTTCGAAGAGCACAACCCTCAACCGCCGTTCGCCATCGGTGACAACATCAAGCAGGGCTTGATCACTGGCATCAGCTCCTACTCGTTGGCCTGCTTCGAAGTGAAGGTTGCGGGTCATCCAGACACCTCTCGACTTATCGTCAAGTTCGAAGACGCGAAAGCCGCCTGACCCTCCGGCGCTGCCCGCCAGCGCCTCAGACCTGGTCTTTGTCCTCAGGCTTAAGGCAGTACTTCTCATGCTCTTGCTGTGAATAGCAGCCCTTGTCGCAGTTCAGGTAGTTCTCATAGTTCTGGCTCATGATAATGACGCCAACAACCGAGACGACTAAACACAAAAAAGCCAACGGGCCGGGGGCTGGAACCGCCACGATTCCCCCCAACAAGAACATCGCAAAGCCAACACAGAACCATCCTTTCGAATATTTTTTGGCCACTATAAGGCCTCCCTGCTCATGATTTGGCGAAGCATACCATCGCCTCGCCGAGCGACGCATATAGCGCTGCCCGCCAGCGCCTTCCCCTCTCAAACGATGAACGCCTCCCCGGCGAGGGCGGCGCATGCATGGAGAAAGCCATGAGCAACTACAACTGCGACTACGTCCGCCGCCACTACGACGTGCCTGCCGAGATAGGGCGTCGGGTGATCGCCAACGGCGAGCCAGGCGTCATCATGGCCGACCGTGGCCACTACATCGGCGTCATCCTCGACAGCGACCCGAAGAAGCGCATCCGCAACTACCACCCGACCTGGGAGATGCAGTACGGCGAGATGGCCGAGAAGCTTCCGCTCAAACAGTGGGAAGTGCTCACCAACGGCCTGTATGACTGGGATGACGTCCGTTACATGATGGGCGATGCGCACCACTACGTGCAGCGCGTGTGGGCTGCGACCCGCAGCTAGGCCAAGTACCGCGTCTACCAAGACCTGGCCGAGTGCTTCAATGACGACGCTACAGCAATGCTGTCTTTCAAGGTTCGCGCTGCCGCCTGACCCTCCGGTGCTGCCCGCTACCGCCTTCCCCTACTCAACGACAGGGTCGGCGCCCAGGCCTTTACGGTAGCGTGCAATCGCAATGATCTGGCGCAGGCAGATGACCATGTCCTTCTTCAGCTGGTCATCAGGCAGGCCGATCTTTTTCAACATCGCCTGAGCTTCTTCCTCAATCGAGGCAAGGGCCTCGGTATCGCTTTTCATTGTCATGGCGACCTCCACCAGGTCGAGTCAGCCATGAACTGATAGCTCACCAGAACACTGCGCGCCAGCTACGGCGCCTTCCCCTCTCAAACGATGAACGCCTCCCCGGCGAGGGCGGCGCCTGCAAGCAAGGACCACGACGTGACCACAGCAATCGACCTGTTCGCCGGACTCGGCGGATGGAGCACCGGCGCGCGCGCCGCAGGCGTCCAAGTTCTCTGGGCGGCAAACCACTGGCCGGTAGCCGTTGAATGGCACAGCGCCAACCACCCCGAAACGCAGCACGTTTGCCAGGACCTACACCAAGCGCGCTGGGAGCAGGTGCCGGCGCACGACATCCTTCTTGCATCGCCCTGCTGCCAGGGCCACGCCAAGGCGCGCGGCAAGAAGTCCGGCAACCCTGAGCACGACGCATCGCGCTCAACAGCCTGGGCGCCGGTATCTGCCCTTGAGTTCCACCGGCCTCAGGCGGCAGTGATCGAGAACGTGCCAGAGTTCACCGACTGGGTTCTCTACCCGGCCTGGCTGCAAGCGGTCCAGGCGCTGGGGTATCAGGCTGCGCCGCACATAGTGGACTGCGCCGACTTGGGTGTGCCGCAGCACCGGGTGCGCCTGTTCATGGTGCTGACCCGCAGCAAGGCACCGCTGATGCTGCAGCTGCCACAAGAGCGGCATGTGGCGGCGGCCAGCTTCCTCGACTTCGACGCCGGGCGCTGGTCACAGATCGAGAAGCCAGGCCGAGCCCAGGCCACGCTCGACCGGGTGCGCAACGGCCGACAGCGCTTTGGCGACCGGTTCATCATGCCCTACTACGGCAAAGGCTCCGGCACCACCGGCCGCGACATCAACCGGCCGATCGGTACCATCACCACCCTGGACCGCTGGGCCCTGGTCGACGGCGACCGGATGCGGATGCTCAGCGCCAGCGAGGCCCTGGCCGCGATGTCATTCCCGGCTGACACTCTTCGGCCAAGCAACCACCGGCTGACCATGCATATGGCCGGTAACGCAGTACCACCGCTGGCTGGCCAGCGAGTCATTGAGGCTTTGATGAAGGCCGCCTGAACTCCGATGCTGCCCGCCAGGTTTCTGAGATTTGAATATTAACCAGTTGAGCGCTCACTCAGCCTTCTGCGCAAAATGATGGGATTCGCGTTGCCAGCGGTCCAATAAATATGCAATTTTGGGATGCGCAGCGGAGGTGTTCTCAAGAATATCTACTTCTACCGCTCGCAATTGAGCCTCAACGGCATTTTTGTCGTTTCGGAATGTCTCATGATGAAGCATGGCCGAGATAAGGTCGAATGAAGTAAGTCCATCGAAACCTTTGAAAAATGCACTTTTCAAATCGGAGAACCATAGTTTTTCGTTAATAAAATCAGCCGCATTTTTTGAAACTACAACTCGCGAATACACTGCATGTTTGCTCTCAAGCTCGTATGCCTCAATCATAGCTGGTCCAAAAAGTGCCCCACCGCGCTCATGTACGACATTGCCTAATGCAACGCCTCCCCTCATAAGCATCCCTATGCCGAAGAAGAATTGTAAATGCACGATTTTGATAGCGTGTAGCAGTAGATTGCATGCGCCTGGATTGTCAGCAGGGGCAGATATTACGAAAGAATCTGAGAATTGGGTGGCCACCAGCTTGTAAGCCTCATCGCCTTTCTCGAGGAGCAGGTCTCCAAAATGCTCCTGCAACGTTTTAACGCCATTCTCATCAAGGTATGGTACTGCGCCATACATGGCGGTCTCTAGCCCACCATTCTTGAACTCTCCAAACAGACGAGACATGGACTCCAATAACTTTGGTTCTTTCTCTGCTTGCTTTATGGCCGCAGAGAACCCTAACAAGTCGAAGAAGCAAATAAGTCGTTTTTCGTAGGTCATTCCTTTCCACCATGGTTCGCGTATAGCGTGATGTTAACTTATTTTTGAGATGCGTCCCCATGCCCACAGAAAACCGATCCAGCAACACCTACCGACACACGTTCACCGCAACCTGCCCCGGCGACGGTGAGGTCATCGTGTACAACCTGGAGATCCGCAGCCTGCAGATGATCCGGGTGGAGCACATCAAGACCGCCACCTCGCTGATTAAACAGGGCTGGCACGAGCAGATAGCCGATCAACTGGCTGAGCGCTTCGGCGGCGACCAGGTGATCAAGGCGGTGCACCAGGGCGTCGAGATCGAAACGGTGAGGCTGAGCGGATGATCCACTACCACGGCACGCCCATAGGCGGCACCCGTCAGGATGCAGCGCGCCTGCTGGCCGGCCGACACGCCTTGGTACCGTTCCCGCGACAGGACGACATGGGCATTGTCGCCGAGGCCTGCCAGTCATTCGTGTTCGACAACGGCGCGTTCACCGTTTGGAAGAAAGGCGGCCAGGTCGATGTCGAGGGGTACACCCACTGGGTGGATGACTGGCACCGGCACCCCGGATTCGACTGGGCGTTGATCCCTGACGTGATCGACGGGGACGAGGATGCCAACGACCGCCTGCTCGAGCAATGGCCCGGCCACCTCCCAGGCGTTCCAGTTTGGCACATGCACGAGTCGATCGAGCGCCTGCAGCGCTTGGCGCAGTCCTGGCGAATGGTGGCCTTGGGCAGCTCCGGGCAGTGGCGATCGCCTGGCGCCGCAGCGTGGTGGAAGCGCATGGGCTCAGCGATGGATGCCATCTGCGACGACCAGGGCCGGCCACAATGCCGCCTGCACGGCCTGCGCATGCTTGATCCGGCAATCTTCCAGAGCCTGCCCCTGGCCTCAGCGGACAGCACCAACGCGGCGGTAAACGGCGGCAGCATAAGCAGATTCGGCATGTATACCCCGCCATCTGCCGGCCAGCGTGCCAGCGTGATCGCCGACCGAATTGAAGCGCACAACAGTGCGCCAATCTGGAACCGGGAAGCCCAGTTCGAAATGGCGCTTTAACTACATTTTACCGACCGACTGGATGCCAACTCCATTTGCTGGGTTCACGCGGATCAACTTGTCGCTCCCAGCGATCACCGCATTCCAAGCATTTGTACGGGGTCGCCAACCTGCCCCGGTCGTCCACAGTTGCGCCTCTCTGAAATTTGGAAGTGTTTCCGGTTGCCTCTACCTCTTCCATAGCTTCTTGGCAGCAATTCCCGATCATAAATTCCACTCCTGAAAGTTGTGCCCAAATATACGGGGCTCGGTGAACTCATGACCACAGCAATCGACCTGTTCGCCGGCCTCGGCGGATGGAGTACCGGCGCGCGCGCCGCAGGCGTCCATGTTCTCTGGGCGGCAAACCACTGGCCCGTGGCCGTTGAATGGCACAGCGCCAACCACCCCGACACGCAGCACGTATGCCAGGACTTACACCAGGCACGCTGGGAGCAGGTGCCGGCACACGACATCCTGCTCGCCTCGCCCTGCTGCCAAGGACACGCCAAGGCGCGCGGCAAGAAGTCGGGTAACCCTGAACACGACGCGTCGCGCTCGACGGCCTGGGCGCCGGTATCGGCTCTAGAGTTCCACCGACCGTATGCAGCAGTGATCGAGAACGTCCCTGAGTTCACCGACTGGGTGCTATACCCGGCCTGGCTGCAGGCAGTGCAGGCGTTGGGATATCAGGCAGCGCCGCACATCGTCGACTGCGCCGACCTCGGAGTGCCGCAGCACCGTGTGCGGCTGTTAATGGTTCTGACCCGCAGCAGGGCGCCGCTCATGCTGCAACTGCCAAGCGAGCGGCATGTGCCGGCGGCCAGCTTCCTCAACTTCGACGCCGGGCGCTGGTCACAGATCGATAAGCCAGGCCGGGCCCAGGCCACGCTCGACCGGGTTCGCAACGGGCGCCAGCGCTTCGGCGAACGCTTCATTATGCCCTACTACGGGAAAGGCTCCGGCACCACGGGCCGCGATATCAACAGACCGATCGGCACCATCACCACCCTGGACCGCTGGGCTTTGGTCGACGGCGACCGCATGCGGATGCTCAGCGCCAGCGAGGCCCTGGCCGCGATGTCTTTCCCGGCGGACACCCTGCGGCCGGACAACCATCGGCTAACCATGCACATGGCCGGAAATGCGGTGCCGCCGCTGGCCGGACAGCGGATCATAGAAGAGTTGCTTCGCGTCGCATGATTTAAAGCTGAGATCTGACGTCCTCTTCTAGCGCCCCCAACTCCTCCATCCAGCGATCAATTAAATCGGAGTTGGCTTGCACCCGCTTGGAAATGTCCAGTGCAATTATTGGCTCAGGATACTGACTCAGCTTTTCCCCCATGAACTCCCCGAAGTTGCTGACTTCTCTCAAGCCTACGAGAAAATGGACCATCTCGTTCGACAACGCTGTCACGGGTATTTCCCTTAGCATCGCGGCTGACTGTTTAAGATCATGCGCCGCCGATTGCCGTCTAGGGTCACTCCAACGTGGATTGCGGTGAAGAACCGCGAGCAACTCTCTGTAAGTACCAGATAGATGACACATCAAGGCATAGGTAGCGTTTATTCCATCCAGGCGCTGCCTGCGCTCAACTTCTTCTTTTTGTTTTAACTGCAGATGCCCTTGGTAATAGGGGACGGCAATGGCAACCAAAATGGCGACAATCGCACCTATTGCTTGCGCCCAACCCGCTGTGTCAGCCGGTAGCCACCCGTTTCGCGCCCAGTATCCAACCGAGCCGACAATGACCCATACCACTGCACTCAACCCGGCCAGTACCCACATCAATGTCAAACCGTACGGGACGAATTTACCCGAAGCTAATTTGCTCACATTCCATCGCCCTTGATTATTTCATCGCACGTTAGCTGATTTTTAGACGGCGACGCCACCGGCCTGGAAATTCTGTTCCTCGACCAGCTGTAACCCCTCTCCCCTCTATTCACTGCCGCGATATGGCGGCCAAGGAATCCGTATGCCCAGCGCACAAACGGCGGCACGGTGGTGCCCGGACGAATGCCCGATCACAGGTCGCAAGTTCTTCATGTGGATCGAGCGCCCCGATGGCGGCATGGTGCCGACCTATGGTGGTCCTTTCGACAGCTACACGATCCCGACCCGCGACGGCGACGAAGGCTTCTGCTGCGAGCGGTACGACCACGATTACGGTGGTTGGCGCGACGACGAAATGGTGGGCCTCAAGCTGATAGACGACCAAAGCGACGAATGCGAGCACGGCCAAGTTGCCGAGCTGCAGGCGGAAATTGAACGGCTCAAGGGCCAGAGCCGGACCATCACGCTGGCGGGGTGCGAATACACGGAAGATGACCTCATCGGCACTGCGGTCCGGTGCGTAAGCGGGACCAGCAGGAAGAAGACCCCGAGATGGGTGCTCATGATGGACACCTTTGTCTGCGGATCAGGCGTAGCCCAAGCGCTGTGCCGGCGTTACGGGCTGGACCCGGACGAGGGTCTGTGCAAATGACCCGCCTCGTCCTCTGCCTCCTGCTGCTGGCCACTGGCGCCAGCGCTGAGCCCCTGCCATGGGGCGTTGAAACCTTTCACGACGACGAGCGCGGCGTCACCTGCTGGTACACCGCCACGGGGCTGAGCTGCATTCCTGACAGCCAGCTCAAGCGCAAGACTAGGCAACAAGCCAACAACGAGCGCCAGCTCTCCCCGCACGAAACCCAACCCGAACCTACACCCGCACTGGCGCCTGGGCGCTGGATTGATGAGAGGTATGAGCTGTGAACAAGGTAATTCACTTGGTTTCGCATTTCGGCTGCTTCGACGACCACGACTGCCAGATAGCTTGCAACCAGGCCGGCGAAGACATGGACGGCTCCGACCGACCGAAAGAGGTCACCTGCAAGAAATGCCTCCGGGTGTATGAGGCACCCGAGCGGCATGCCCGGGAGCAATTCGAAAAGCGAGAAGCTGCACTGAAGGTGGCGCCATGACCGACCTGATCGAAGTGAAGACGGCAGACCTGGGCGGCGAGGCGCTGGGCTGGGCCGTCGGTAAGGCTGAAGGCCTGGACCTGTTCCTGGCTCCCCCGCAGTACGGCAACCCCTGGCGCGTGTTCGCTCGCTACCAGGCCAGCGCCACCGAGCATACCAAGCGCTTCAACCCGTGGGAGGACTGGGCGCTGGGCGGGCCACTGGTCGAGAAGTACCAGTTATCGCTGTCGCCGCCGACCAGCGCCGTTCACCGAAACTTCGGCTACATGGACAAGCGGAACGGCTACTACGAATCGGGGTTCTGGGGTAGCACGATCTTCGGCAAAAAGCGCAAGCACCGCCGCACTGCATTCCACCACCCTACTAACGCGCTGATAGTCGCCATGCGAGCAGTCGCCCAATTCGAGCTCGGCGATACTCTCCAGGTGCCGAGGGAGCTGGTGCCATAGTCATTTCCCATTCTGATCGCGATCTAGAAGGACATCGGGTTCATTTACTAGGAAAACTGAAGCTGGCACCTGGGCAAGCCTTGCACTGAGAAACTACACGTTTGAATCAGGCGTCTCTTCGCCCTTAAAGCCCCAACCCTCCTTCTTGGCTTTCTCCACCAATTCGGTGATCAGCTCCATGTTGGGCAATCGCGCTTGACCACGGGCGGCCTGAAGAGAGCCGTCCGGTCGCTTCCAAATGAATCGATAGCCGCGTTGCTGCGAGCCATCGCTGTAATTGTAAATGCACCATTGGAAGCAGAGTACCCAGCCGCTTTCAAATTTCTTGTCTACGTTCTCGACGACAGTAACACGTGCTTGGACAGCCATAACAACCTCAAAAAACAATTAAGAGCTTAATTGCTCAGTTAAGAGCTTAACTGTAATTCTCTGATTGCGTAACCCCCATACATCTCCCCCTAGAACTCAAGCCCGCCGACGTGCGCGGGCGAGGATGACCTATGTCCGATATCACAGTGAAGTGCTCCAGGTGCCGCAATCAGCACGAGGAGAGCGAGCGCGTGCTCGCGCCATGCAAATGGCTCAAAGGCGCAAGCACCATGGTGTGCCCGCGCTGCCGGGCAACCAGCTACTACCGCGTCGAGCCTGCGCCAGCAGCCTGACCACCAACCTGCCGCCACCGGCGGCGTGGAGACCATCCCATGGAAACCGAAAGCACCGGCGACGTCGACAAGGTCACTGAACAGAAAATGGCCGATCTACTCGGCTGTACCAAGAAAGCCCTGGAGCGCAGACGCCAGGACGGGAAAGTACCTGAAGGCGTCTGGATCAAGCACGGCGGCCGAATCATTTACAGCAAAAGGAGATACGACGAATGGCTGGAAAGCCAATGGCTCTACCCAGAGGGGTCGAAGTCTTCCGCAACTCCCTCCGCATTCGTTTCACTTGGGACGGTATCCGTCGATGCGAAACGCTCCCCTATCCCCCGACACAGAAAGGGATCAAAGCTGCATCCAGCCTTCGCGATCAGGTAACCAGCCTCAACAAGCTCGGTCTCCTTGACCAGGACAAATATGCCGAGCTGTTCCCCAGCTCGCAGGCTGCGGTCGGCGGAAAACCGACCTTTGGCGAGTACGCTCAGCTCTGGCTGGACAGCCGCGAAATTACCCAAGGTACTCACAACAACTACAAGAGTGCCCTGAACCTCTATTGGGTACCGCGCCTGGCTATGGTCCGTGTTGACCTGATCACCACCACCCTGCTGCGCCGCGTCATCGCTGACACCGACTGGACATCGGCAAACGTCAAACGCAATGCGATCACCAGGTTGGCAACGATCCTTGGTGCAGCTACCCGGGAAGGACTTCTGACCAAAAATCCCGCCGAAATGATTGAGCTGCCAAAGCGTTCGAGGAAGGAGATTGACCCGTTCACCCTGGCAGAAGCCAACACCATCATCGACAAGCTGTACCAGCATAAGCACTGGCCGAGCCTCATCTACGCCGCGCTGTTCGAGTTCATGTTCTTCACCGGCCTCCGCCTGTCGGAGGCTTTGGCAGTTCGCTGGGATGTGATCGATATGGAAAAGAGGACGGTGCACGTCAAGAGGACCGTTGCCCTGGGCAAGGTGGAGGAAAGGACAAAAACCGGGCGAGACCGGTTTGTCCTGCTGAATGATCGGGCCTTGCGGGCAATCCAGTTCGCGAGGGAGTACGCGGACCGCCGCAGACATGGGAAGGGGGTGGTGACCGAAACGCCGTTCTTGTTTCCGCCGTCGAAGAACGCCGAGTACGTGAAACAGACGTCTGATCTGCACAAGCAGTGGGTGCCAGTGCTGAACGATTTGGGGATCAGGCGTCGTCCCCCATACAACTGCCGTCACACCTATGCGACAATATGCTTAATGTCCGGCCTCAACCCCGCATTTATCGCCCAACAGCTGGGTCACAGCGTTCAGATGCTGCTGTCGACGTATGCCCGTTGGCTCAACTCAAGCTCCGACTGGAGCGAGCTGGAAAAACTCAAGATTGGTATCAAATCGGTATCAGCTGAAAATCCAGCGTCGTAAGTTACTGATAGGTAAGCCCTTTGATCTCCACCGCCAACATCACCATGCAGTTCGGCTCCAAGCCGCTGTTCGAAAACGTCTCGGTCAAATTCAACAACGGCAACCGCTACGGCCTGATCGGTGCCAACGGTTGCGGCAAGTCGACCTTCATGAAGATCCTTGGCGGCGACCTGGAGCCGTCTGGCGGCCAGGTCATGCTCGAGCCGAACACCCGCCTGGGTAAACTGCGCCAGGACCAGTTCGCCTACGAAGAATTCACCGTGATCGACACCGTGATCATGGGCCACGGCCAGCTGTGGAAGGTCAAGGCAGAGCGCGACCGCATCTACTCGCTGCCGGAAATGACCGAGGAAGACGGCATGGCCGTCGCCGAGCTGGAAACCGAATTCGCCGAAATGGACGGCTACACCGCCGAATCCCGCGCCGGTGAACTGCTGCTGGGCCTGGGTATTCCGCTGGAACAGCACTTTGGCCCGATGAGCGAAGTGGCGCCGGGCTGGAAGCTGCGTGTATTGCTGGCCCAGGCGCTGTTCTCGGACCCGGACGTGCTGCTGCTCGACGAACCGACCAACCACCTGGACATCAACACCATCCGTTGGCTGGAAACCATCCTCACGGCGCGTAACAGCACCATGATCATCATTTCCCACGACCGGCACTTCCTCAACAGCGTGTGCACGCACATGGCCGACCTGGACTACGGTGAGCTGCGCCTGTTCCCAGGCAACTACGACGAGTACATGACCGCGGCCACCCAGTCGCGCGAGCAGCTGCTGTCGGACAACGCCAAGAAGAAAGCCCAGATCGCCGAACTGCAGACCTTCGTCAGCCGCTTCTCGGCCAACGCCTCCAAGGCCAAGCAGGCGACTTCGCGAGCCAAGCAGATCGACAAGATCCAGCTGGCCGAGGTCAAGCCTTCGAGCCGTGTCAGCCCGTTCATTCGCTTCGAGCAGGCCAAGAAACTGCACCGCCAGGCGGTGGTCGTCGAGAAGATGGCGAAAGCCTTCGATGACAAGGTGCTGTTCAAGAACTTCGACATCACCGTCGAAGCGGGCGAGCGCGTGGCGATCATCGGCCCCAACGGTATCGGCAAGACCACCCTGCTGCGCACCCTGGTCGGCGAGATGACCCCGGATGCAGGTTCGGTGAAGTGGACCGACAGCGCTGAAGTGGGCTACTACGCCCAGGACCACGCCCACGACTTCGAAGACGACATGACCCTGTTCGACTGGATGGGCCAGTGGACCAGCGGCGAGCAGGTGATCCGCGGCACCCTGGGGCGCATGCTGTTCTCCAACGACGAGATCCTCAAGTCGGTGAAGGTGATTTCCGGTGGTGAGCAAGGCCGCATGCTGTTCGGCAAGCTGATCCTGCAGAAGCCGAACGTGCTGGTGATGGACGAGCCGACCAACCACCTGGACATGGAATCGATCGAAGCGCTGAACCTGGCGCTGGAGAATTACCCGGGCACCCTGCTGTTCGTCAGCCATGACCGTGAGTTCGTGTCGTCGCTGGCAACCCGCATCATCGAGCTGAGCGCTGATGGTGTGGTGGACTTCAGCGGCACTTATGACGACTACCTGCGTAGCCAGGGCGTTTTGGTCTGAGGTAACTGAGCTGGCTGCTTCGCGGGCTTGCCCGCGAAGCAGCCATCAACAATCCCACAGAGTGGCACTCCCCGACGAATAATTCGTTAGCCTGCTTTCATTTCCTTCGCGCAGCGCCCATGATTAAGGCACGCCCAACCGCCCGCCCGCGAAAGAGCCCATGACTGCGCAACAGCCCGCCCCCGCCAGCAGTACTTACAGTATTACCCTGCAGATCCTGTCGATCGTCTTCTACACCTTCATTGCCTTTCTCTGCATCGGCCTGCCGATTGCGGTGTTGCCCAGCTACGTGCACGACCAGCTGGGCTTTGGTGCGGTGATTGCCGGGGTGACGATCGGCCTGCAGTACCTTTCGACCCTGCTCAGCCGCCCGTTTGCCGGGCGCGTGGCCGATACCCTGGGGGGCAAAAAAGCGATTGGCTATGGCTTGCTGGGGATCGCCGGTTGCGGGGTCCTGACGCTGCTTTCGGCCTGGTCGCTGCAGGTGCCGCTGCTGAGCCTGGCCTTGCTGCTCGGCGGCCGGGTATTGCTGGGCCTGGCCCAGGGGCTGATCGGCGTTGCCACCTTGAGCTGGGGCATCAGCCAGGTGGGCCCGGAACACACCGCGCGGGTGATCTCGTGGAATGGCATCGCCTCGTACGGCGCCATCGCCATCGGTGCGCCGGTCGGTGTGCTGGCAGTCGCCGGCCTGGATTTCAGCGTACTCGGCCCTGCCCTGCTGCTGCTGGCGCTGCTGGCCTTAATGGTGCTGCGCAAGCGCCCCGACGTGGTGGTGATGCGCGGCGAGCGGCTGCCGTTCTGGTCGGCCTTCGGCCGCGTCGCCCCCTGCGGCCTGGGGCTGACCCTGGCATCGATCGGCTACGGCACCCTGACCACCTTCGTCACCCTTTATTACCTGGAGCGCGGCTGGGTCGGTGCGGCCTGGTGCCTGAGTGCCTTCGGCCTGTGCTTCATCATTTCGCGGCTGTTGTTCGTCAATGCGGTCAACCGCTTCGGTGGCTACAACGTGGCCATGGCCTGCATGGCCACCGAAGTGCTCGGCCTGAGCCTGCTGTGGCTGGCGCCCTCGCCGCCCTGGGCGCTGGTCGGCGCTGGCCTGAGCGGCTTTGGCCTGTCGCTGGTGTACCCGGCATTGGGTGTCGAAGCGATCAAGCAGGTGCCAAGCAGCAGCCGCGGTGCCGGGCTCGGGGCTTATGCCGTGTTCTTCGACATGGCACTGGCCATCGCCGGCCCGGTGATGGGCGCGGTGGCGGTGCACCTGGGGTATGCCTCGATTTTCTGCGTCGCGGCCCTGCTGGCCTTGGTCGGCGTCGGCCTGACCCTGCTACTGGCGCGGCGCAGCCACCGCGGCTGAACGCTCGGCGTGCTCCGGTGCGCCCAGGGCCTGGGTGAAGAAGGCCGCCGTGTCGCGCTGCAGCGAATGGTGGATGTGGCGCCGGTCGACGCCATCGGCGTCCTCGCACAGCGCTGGCATGCGCGCATGCTGCTCTTCGTCACAGCGAGCCATGAACACGAAGTGCCCGGCTCCAGCCAGCAAACGGTAATCCGGGGTGACCGGCAGCTTGCGCGCCAGTTCCTCGGCATTGCGGTCCACCGCCACCAGCTGGTCGCTGTCGCCACTGTAGATCAGCGCCGGCACCTTCACCCCGGCCAGGGCATGGCGGCCGAACATCAGGCTCAGCGGCGCCATCAGCATCACCGCGCCTACCCGGGAGTCGGCCTTGGGCGCCAGTTCGCTGCGGTCGGCAATCAGCACGCCGTGGGTCTTGCAGGCATCGGCGTCACCTGGGCGCTCCAGGCAATAACGGCGCAGGCGATCCAGGTCGGGCTGGGCGCCAGACAGGATCAACGCGGTTTCACCCCCAGCTGAATAGCCGATCACACCGACCTTGCCGTCATTCAGGTAGGGGCCAAGCAACGCGTCTTCGCGGGCGGACGTGATGGCCTCGCTGACCTGCAATGGCCGACCATACAGATTGCTCAGCCTACCCAGGCGGCTGTGGTCACGGGCGTTGTCGCCTGGGTGCACCACCGCCACCACGATGAAGCCCTGGCGGGCCAGGGAGGTGGCCAGGTAATGCAGCGCCAGCGGGCTGCCGGTGTTGCCGTGGGACAGCACCAGCAGGGGAAACTGCCCGAGCGCTACCGGGGCCTCTTCAGCGACGTCGATGGGGTAACCGTCGATGCGGATATTGCGCGTTGTGCCATGGGAGGGGTAGAACGCCAGGGCCTGCATCGGCCTGGCATCGACCGGGTCGTCGAGGGTCATGTGATGCAAACCGGCAACCCACGGGGAGGCTTCGGCATGGGCCAACAGGCCACCGAGCAGCAAGGCCAGCAAACAGCGGGGAGTGTTCATCGGTCAGCTATCGCGCAGCAGGCATCAGGATAGCGTCAGCATAGTTCCGGCCTTAGCACCGCCAGATGAAAACTGGATGAAAAAAACCGGCTGGCGCACACGGGGCGCCAGCCGGTTTTTTGGTCGCCAGGCGATCAGGCCGCGGCGAACAGCTCGTTGGCAATCTGCGCCTGGGCGGCGTCGATGGCCTGGGTGCGGTGTTCCGGGCCATAGGCCAGGCCGTGGGCACGGACGACTTCCAGGTCGGTGATGCCGATGAAGCCGAGGAACACCTTGAGGAAGTCTTCATGACCTGCGCCGGTCGGCTGGCCAGCGTGCAGGCCACCGGCGGTGGAGACCAGCACCACTTTCTTGTTGCCGCACAGGCCTTCCGGGCCGGCTTCGGTATAACGGAAGGTCTTGCCGGCTACGGCAACGCGGTCGATCCAGGCCTTGAGCTGGGTCGGCACGCTGAAGTTGTACATTGGCGCGCCAATCACCACGGCGTCAGCAGCGAGGAATTCGTCCAGGGTTTCGGCGCTCAGCTTGGCCTCGAAGGCCTGGGCGGCGTCACGGGCTTCTTCCGGGGTGCCGGCAGCCACCAGGGTAGCGGACGAGAAGTGGGCGATGGCGTCTGCGGCCAGGTCACGGTAGACCACTTCGATGCTTGGGTCTGCGGCTTTCCAGGCTTCGACCACTTCGCGGCTCAGTTGGCGAGAGGCGGAATTGTCGCCCAGGATGCTCGAATCGATATGCAACAGTTTCATGGGACTCTCCTGTGAATGAAGACCGCGGCGGTGGGCGATCACGATGGAGAGAATCCTACCGGGGTGGCGAATAGCTGATAAGTCGGTAAAAATGCGTCAGTTTGTCCCACAGATAGAACAGTGAGACCCTTCGATGCAAGACCTCAATGACCTCTTCTATTTTGCCCAGGTGGTCGAAGCCGGCGGTTTTGCTGCTGCCGGGCGCCAGTTGGGCATCCCCAAGTCGCGCCTTTCGCGGCGCATAGCCGAACTGGAGGAACGCCTCGGCACCCGCTTGCTACAGCGCACCACACGCCAGCTCAAGCTGACGGCGGTCGGTGAACGCTACCTGCACCATTGCCAGGCCATGCTGCTGGAGGCCGAGGCCGCCGATGAGGTGGTGGCAAGCATGAGCAGCGAGCCGCGCGGACGGCTGCGCGTGTCGTGCCCGGTGGCCCTGGCCCATGCGTTCCTGCCAGACATCATCAGCCGGTTTCTCGAGCAGTATCCACAGGTGCAACTGGACATGGTCCTGCTCAACCGCCGTGTCGACCTGATTTCCGAAGGCATCGACGTGGCCCTGCGCGTACGCGACCTGGGCGACGAGGACCCGGCGCTGGTCACCCGCCGGCTGCGCCAGGCACAGATGCAGTTGGTGGCAGCGCCGGGCTTTGCCGACCATCTGCGCGACCCCGCCGAGTTGGCCACGTTGCCCGTGCTGGGTGCCGCCGAAGCTGATCGACTGGTGCACTTTCGCTTGTTCGGACCCAATGGCCGGCAACAGGAAATCGCCCTCGAGCCACGCCTGGCGATTGACGATTTTGTCGTGCGCAACGCTGCCGTGCGCGCCGGGCTGGGTTTTACCGCCTTGCCCAGCATGTTCTGCGAAGAGGAACTGGAGCGTGGCGAGCTGGTGAAGCTGCTACCGGACTGGTCATTGCCAGGCGGCTACCTGCAGGCGGTCTACCCTCATCGACGAGGCTTGTTACCGGCCGTGCGGGCATGGATAGACCACCTGGCGGCGTCATTCGAAGCGTGTGGGGAGCGTTATGTCTAGGCAGAAGATCAGCGAAGACCAGGTGGCGGCGTTCTGCCTGGGCCTGCCGGGTGCGCGGGAAGACTACAAATGGGGCGGTATCCGGGTGTTCTCCGTGGCCGGCAACAAGATGTTCGCGGTACTCGACCTGGCTGGGGCGGGGTTATCGTTCAAGGTGGCCGATGAGCTGTTTCTGGGCTATTGCGACCGGCCTGGCGTGCGGCCGGCGCCTTATCTGGCACGAGCGAAGTGGATCAGCATGGCCACCCCCTACCCCATGGGCCGGGATGAGCTGTGCGACCTGCTGCAGCGCTCGCACCAGCTGGTGGTGCGACGGCTGCCAAAACGGTTGCAGGTTGGCTTGCTGGACTGATCAGTTGAACGGCAGGAAACGGCTGCCCAGGAACAGGTAGTCGAGCCAGAACACCTGGTGCAGCAGCACGATGCCCCAGAACACCAGCTGGAAGGACAGTTTGCGCGTCTTGTGCCGGAACAGCTGCTGGGCAACCAGCGCGCCGGGCCAGCCGCCCAGCAACTCGCTGGCATGCAGAACCTTTTCTGGCGTGCGCCAGGCATCGCCCTGGGCTTGGCGCTTGTCCTGCCAGTAAAGCAGCAGGCTGATCAGGCTGGCCAGCGGGTACATCGCCAGTGGCACCCAGCTCTGCCCGCTCCAGCCCATAGTGGCCGCGCCAAGCCCCGGCAACAGGCACAGCACCGCCAGCAGCAACAGTTTCAGGCGTGCATTGCGCACGCCCTGTGTGCGTTCGGCGCCGCGTGGCGCCGTGCTCTGTGCCCGCGCCATGTCAGCTGTGCGCCGTCGACCAGTCCACCCAGCCGAACTGCCAGGTCGCCAGAATCAGCAGACCAAAGACGATGCGGTACCAGGCAAAGGCCGCGTAGCTGTGGTTGGCGATGAACTTCAGCAGCGCGCGAACGGCAATCATCGCGAAGATGAACGAAGTCACGAAGCCGAGGGCGAATACCGGCAGGTCGCTCGGCTCGAACAGGTGGCGGTATTTGTAGCCCGAGTACACCGCCGCACCGACCATGGTCGGCATCGCCAGGAAGAACGAGAACTCGGTAGCTGCCTTGCGCGACAGGCCGAACAGCAGGCCGCCGATGATGGTGGAACCGGAGCGCGAGGTGCCCGGGATCATCGCCAGGCACTGCACGAAACCGATCTTCAGGGCATGGGTCCAGCGCATGTCGTCGACGTGGTCGACTGCCACGGTGTGCTGGCGACGTTCGGCCCAGAGCATGATCACGCCACCAATCACCAGCGCCGTGGCCACGGTGATCGGGTTGAACAGGTATTCGTGAATCAGGTCGGCGAACAGCACGCCCAGCACCACCGCCGGCATGAACGCCAGCAACAGGTTACCGGTGAAGCGCCGAGCCTTCGGCTGGCTGGCCAGGCCGAACACCACTTCGAGGATCTTGCCGCGGAACTCCCACACCACCGCAAGGATCGCCGCCAGTTGAATGATGATGTTGAACGCCATGGCCCGTTCGCCGCCAAACCCGATCAGGTCGGCGACGATGATCTGGTGACCGGTACTGGAAATGGGCAGAAACTCCGTGAGCCCCTCGACCACACCTAAGATGATTGCCTGGAAGGCAGTCCAAAAATCCATTATTCCCCCGATGAAGCACTGCTGCTTGCAGGCCTCTTGTTCTTGGTTTGCTTGTGATTACCGCTCGCGGCGCGGCCTTTTTACAGCGACTGCCGGCGCCGGCGCCAGTGGAAAAGTTCACCCTGGCTAAAGGTTTCATCTTGCCCGGCCGAGATCCTATCAAAGCGGCAAGGCAAAGGCTCGTGCGGCCGTGGCAGAGTAGCCGATAACTAGCACTTAGCCATTAGTCGAGTGCCTGCCGCCAGCAAAGCGTGTTTGGATGCACCTGAATAAAAAGAACAATGCAGGAGTGGGTTCGATGAAGGCATTGCGGTCGATGTCGATCAGCCGTCGTCTATGGCTGATTCTGGTGGTTGCGGTGGGCATGCTGGTGGTGCTCGGCCTGCTGATGCTGCGCCAGATCCATGGCGACTTGTACCAGGCCAAGGCGGAAAAGACCCGCCACGTGGTGCAGACCGCCGCTGGCGTGCTGGCCTATTACCAGGGCCTGGAGGCCGCCGGTACGCTCAGCCGCGAGGCAGCCCAGCAGCAGGCCCTGCAAGTGGTGCGGGCGCTGCGCTACGACCAGAACGACTATTTCTGGATAAACGACCTGGGGCCGAAGATGATCATGCATCCGGCCAACCCCAAGCTCGATGGGCAGGACCTCTCCGCCATTCGCGACCCGGACGGCTTCGCCGTGTTCAACGAGATGGTTGCCCTCGCCCGCACCCAGGGCGCCGGCCCGGTCGACTACCGCTGGCCCAAGCCGGGCGCCAGCGAGCCGGTGGCCAAGACCTCCTATATCCAGCTGTTCAAACCCTGGGGCTGGATCATCGGTTCTGGCGTCTATGTCGACGATGTGCAAGCCGAATTCGCCCGCCAGTTGCGTGATGCCTCGCTGGTAGGCCTGGCCATCGCCGTGCTGATGGCCCTGGTGGTCATGCTGATCGCCCGCAGCATTGCCCGCCCCCTGCAGGAAGCGGTGCAGGCCATGGGCAACATCGCCAGCGGCGAAAGCGACCTGACCCGCCGCCTGGACACCCACGGCCGTGACGAGATCACCTGCCTGGGCCAGCACTTCAACCAGTTCAACGGCAAACTGCAAGGGGTGGTCGGCCAGCTTCAGGGCGCGGCCCACGCCCTGGCGCAGTCGGCCGGGCACGTCGGCGACAATGCCGGCGCCGCACAGCAGCGCAGCGCCCAGCAGTCCCTGCAGATGGACCAGGTGGCGACGGCGGTCAACGAAGTGACCTACGCCGTGCAGGACGTGGCCAAGACCGCCGAACAGGCGGCCGGTGAGATGCGCGCCGCGCAGCAGCAGGTGGAGCACGGCCAGCAGGCCATTCACGGCAGCCTGCAGCAGATCGACCGCCTCTCGGCGACCATCGACCAGGCCGTGCAGGTGATCCGTGATCTGGCCGGGCACAGCACCAAGATTGGCGGTGTGCTGGAGGTGATCCGCGCCATCGCTGAACAGACCAACCTGCTCGCCCTCAACGCTGCCATCGAAGCGGCTCGCGCCGGCGAACAGGGCCGCGGCTTCGCCGTGGTCGCCGACGAGGTACGCCTGCTGGCGCAACGTACCGCGCAGTCGACGGCCGAAATCCACACCATGATCGAGCACCTGCAAGGCCAGTCCGATGCCGCTGTCAAAGCCATCGACACCAGCAGCGAGGCCTCGCGCCAGACCGTGCAGCAAGCCCGTGAGGCCGGTTCCAGCCTCAATGCCATCAGCCAGGCGCTGCACAGCCTCACCGCCCTCAACGCCTCGATCGCCAGTGCCACCTTGCAGCAGTCGCATGTGGTCGAGGAAATCAACCGCAATGTGCTGGACACCGCCGGCTTGTCGCAACAGACCGCCGATGCCGCACGCCAGTCCAGCGACGCCGGCATGGCCCTGGGGCAACTGAGTCAAGAGCTTGAACAGCTATTGCGCCAGTTCCGGGTCTGAACCGGCTGTCATCACCGGCCCGTGAGCGGGCCGGTGCGGGGTACGCGCTACACCTCCCGTCCTGCACAAGCTACAATCGCCGCCCTTTGCCAACCAAGGATCGCCGATGTCCGGCCTCGAACTCATCGCCGCCGTGCTCGGCGTCACCGCCGTGTGGCTTACCGTCAAACAGAACGCCTGGTGCTGGCCAATCGGCCTGGTCATGGTGCTGATCTATGGCTGGCTGTTCTACGAGGTGAAGCTGTACTCGGGCATGCTGCTGCAGCTGGCCTACGCCGTGCTGCAGCTGTACGGCTGGTGGCAGTGGAAGCGCCCGGACCGGGTCGAGGACGCTCGCCAGGTCTCGCGCCTGCCAACCCGGGCGCTGCTCGGCGGCTTGCTGGCGGGGCTGCTGCTGAGCGTGGCACTCGGTGCGGCGATGGCCGGCTGGACCGATGCCGCCCTGCCCTGGCTGGATGCCACGTTGACCGGTTTCAGCCTGGTCGCGCAACTGTGGATGGCGCAGAAGCGCGTGCAATGCTGGCCACTGTGGATCGTGGTGGATGTGGCCTATGTCGGCCAGTACCTGCACCAGCAACTGTATTTCACGGCCGGTTTTTTTGCCGTACTGACCCTGATCGCGGTCCGCGGGTGGCTGGAATGGCGCCGTGACCCGGCCCTGGTGCAAGCATGAAAGTCCTGGTGCTGTGCGGCCCCGAATCCAGCGGCAAAAGCTGGCTAAGCGGTGAAATCCAGGCGCATTTCGGCGGTATCGTGGTGGCCGAATACGTGCGCCACTTCATCGACCAGGAGCGCCGCGACACCTGCTATGCCGATATCCCCACCATCGCCCGCGGCCAACTGGCCTGGGAAGACCAGGCCCGCCAGCAGGCACCTGAGCTGTTGATCCTCGATACCCACCTGCTCAGCAACATGCTGTGGAGCCGCGCCCTGTTCGGCGCTTGCCCGCCCTGGCTGGAGCAGGCTTTGCTTGCCCGTCATTACGACCTGCACCTGCTGCTCAGCCCGCAAGGGGTGGGCTGGGTCGCCGATGGTCAGCGCAGCCAGCCGGCGCTTGCCGACCGCCAGGTGTTTTTCGACGACAGCCGCCGCTGGCTGGAGCGCCATGGGCAACCGCTGCAGCTCATCGAAGGTGACTGGCCGCAACGCAGCGCGACCGCCCTGCTAGCGGTTCAGGGGCTGCTGCAAGGAAAACCCCCGCTCTGCCCCACCGAGTGTTAACCCCATGACACACCCGACTTAGGCCAAGCCCCCGTTTCTGCGGGCTCCCAGCCATTTGTGGGGGCAGTGTCAAGGTTGTGAAACATTCGTGAAAAACGCCCTTCGGCTAACGCAAATGCCGGGCCAAACGCCCATTCACCGAAAACCTGTCTCAGCGCTGTTACAGCAAATTGCAAGCTAGTTCAGGCAATGCGCTCAACCTACTGATTTTCAACAGTTATCCAAATACGGCACGGCTTTCGCTCTCCTCCTTCGCACCGCTGCACAAGACCAGCGCACGAAGAAGGAGTAGCCGTCATGGGGAAACTGGATAGAGGCGTCTTTCGCCTGCTGCTGGTCAGTTGTGCACTCGGTTCGGCGCTGCCCGCACAGGCCGATAACGGCATCATCGTGATCACCCGCGATGTGCAACCGCGCATGGCCATTCGTGCGCCCCTGGCGCCCGACCCCTACCCCACCACCGCCAATGCCAACCCCGCCCCGCAAGTGCTCAAGCAGACCAACGAGTTGAGCGATGGCGACTTCGCCAGCATCACCAGCGGCACCGGGATTTCCTCGCTGATCACCCAGCAGACCGACAACCTCGGCGGCCACATCGGAAACCAGACGCAGCTGTCGAACCAGGCAGCAGGCCGAGGCACCGGTTCGGGCAACGGCATTTCCAACATGGTCAATTCGAGCGTCCAGCGCGGTCTTGCCCCACTGCAGATCCTCACCGGAGGCAAATGACATGAGGCAGACGCTGTTTATCCTGGCCCTGTTGAGCAGTGCCTCGGCGCTGGCGCAATCACCAATACCCTCGCCGGTCCCGGTGATCAACGACGCCACCATCGACAATTCCGGCGCGCAGTACCAAGGCAACTTCAGCGTCAACCAGGCCGCAGGCGATGGCCAGCAACAAGCCAACGCCCGGGCAATCGCCACCGGCCACGAGGCCGCCGCGACCACGCAGATCCGCCAACGCCAGCTGTCGATTGTCGACCCCAACATGGGCGCCAGCGCCAGCATCCAGGGCAGTGCCTTCAGCCATGGCAGCGGCGCATTGGGCGTCAACCAGAGCGCCGGCGCTGCCACCCAGCAGGCCAATGCCCTGCGCATCAGCATCAGTACACAACCGCAAAGCATCGATGACAGCGTCCTGCTGCAACAGAACGTGGCGCTGATCAACAGCTCCGATCCATCTGATACCTCACCCGGCTATCGCCATGTCACCACCGGTGACCAGGCATTCACCGGTAGCCGCGGGGTCATCCAGCTGAATCAGAGCGCCGGGGTGGGCAACCAGACGGCAAACACCCTGAGCGTAAGGGTCGCGAACTGACCCAGATCCAGATAGGTACAGGTAAGAACAACACTTAACCTAAAGACGGAGAAACACCATGAAACCCTCGATGGCAATCAAGCCTCTGGTTTTCGCAATTGCTGCGGTCATGGCTGTTGCTGCACAAGCGGATCAGAATAATCGTCGCGGACACGACAACCACAATAACCACCACCGGCAAATGGACAAGGCGGTCTACACCAACGCCTCTGCCACTGCCACTGATTCCCAAAGAAGCACTGGCAACACCATCACTAACCAAGGCACCATCAACGAAGCCGAGATGAGCAGCTCCGGTGCTGGCGCCAGCGGCAACGTGGGCGTCAACGTGGCGGCCGGTAACGGCAACCAACAGGACAACGCCGCGGCTATTGCCAACACTTCGTCCAACAATGCCGACATCGACAACAGCTTCGTCTTCGGCACCGCCACCGCGAACGCTGAAGTGACCCAGCGCAGCAACAACAACACCGTCCGCAACTGGTCGACCCAAAGCTCCGCCGTCATGAGTGGCTCGGCCGACGGCAGCAGCGGCAACATTGGTATCAACATTGCTGGCGGCGACTTGAACCAGCAGAAAAATACCATGGCCATCGCCAACAACGCCGCGCCTATCGGTAACTCCAGCGCCACTGCTTCGGCCGATCAGAACGGCCCTGGCCTGACGGTGGACAACCGTGCCGACCGCACCTACCGGGTCGATACGCTGACCTTTACCACTTCTTCGAGTGGTTCGGCTTCGCGTAGCGGTTCGTTCGATGCCAACGTCGACAAGAGCTCCAGTTCGAGCTACAGCGCATCGGGCAGCCAGAGTGCCAGCGCCAGCGGCAGCAAAAGCAGCAGCGCCAGCGGTTCTACCAGCATGACCGCCAGCGGCTCCAACAGCAGCAGCTCCAGCGGCAGCAACAGCATGAATGCCAGTGGTTCCAACAACTGGGCTGCAAACGGAAGCTCTAGCCGCGACCACAGCTCGTCGTCCAACACCACGGTCAGCGCATCGCTCGATGCCAACGCCAATGGCAGCGCGTCGTCGTCGGAAACCTTCGGCAACTTCACCCGCTCGCGCAGCTCCGACTTCGATGCATCGCTCAGTGCTTCGCTCGATGCATCGGTTGACAAGTCGCATCAGTCGGCCAGCAACTCGTCGTTCGACAAGTCGCTGAGCTCGTCCTTCGACAGAGCCTATGACTCTTCGTATGACCGTAGCCATGACTCGTCCTATGACAAGTCTCGCGATACCTCCTACGAGAAGGCCAACGCATCGGCATGGGAAAAAGCCAGTGCATCGGCCTACGAGAAAGCTGGCGAGAAAGCGTCGCAATCCTCGGACAGCATCTCGAAGAGCTTCAGCGAGTCTAGCGAGTATGCCCTGAGCAACACCGTATCGTTCCAAGTGCTGACCCCGACCGGCTGGGCCAACCCTGTGACCAACACCGCCACCCTGAGTGGCTCGGTGAACGGTGGCAGCGGCAACCTGGGCGTGAACGTGGCGGCAGGTGTCGGCAACCAGCAAAGCAACTCGCTGGCCATCTCCAACACCTCGATGTAACCACTGCGGTCTGGAGGCTCCCTTCGGGGAGCCTCTTTCTAACAAGAAAAGGCAGGGGGCGTCGAACATGCGCATTATCGCCTTGGCAATTCTGCTGTGCATCGCCAGTGTCGGCGAAGCCTCGCAGATGCCGTTGTCCGTGCTGCCGGGTGGTGCGGTGATCTACAAACCGGTCCAGAGCATCCGCGAGCGCAAATTCGCCGACCTGGTCCAGCAAAAAACCGACTTCAGCTGTGGTGCGGCATCCCTGGCGACCATCCTGCGCCAGGCCTACTGGCTGGACGTGGATGAAACCCAGGTCATCGAGGGCATGCTGGCCCACGCCAACGAGGATCTGGTCCGTACGCAAGGCTTCTCGATGCTCGACATGAAAAAATATGTGGAAAGCCTGGGCATGCGTGCGCGCGGCTACAAGGTAGCCCCCGACACCCTGCACAGCATCCGCATCCCGGTGGTCGTGCTGATGGACATCCGCGGCTACAAGCACTTCGTGGTGATGCAGAAGGTCGACCGAGGCTGGGTGTACATCGGTGACCCGGTGCTAGGCCACAAACGCTTCAAGCTCGACGATTTCGTCAAAGGCTGGAACGGCATCATTTTCGCCGTCATCGGCAAGGGCTATGACAAGAACAACATCCTGCTCGACCCACCGCTGCCGCTGAGCGCGAAGAACCGCATCAGTAATTTCACGCCGGTGCCGGACGCGGAGTTGATGGACTTCGGTTTCATTCAAAGCGACTTCTTCTAACGACTTTCTTTCAATGACGTAGGGCAAGACGCTCAGGGAGCACCCATGAAGACTTCCCTCTGGCTGGCAGTGGTTTGCCTGGCCGCCAGCCTGCCAACCCATGCAGAAACGTTCAAACCGATCGAATTGAAGGATCAGGAGCTGGCCAACCTGCGCGGCCGCTACGTGATGCCAGGGCGGATCGTGAGCTTTGGCATCGTCATGACCAGCACCTGGCAGAACGCCAACGGCGAAGTGATTGGCGCGACTTCGGCGATGCAGGTTCAGCAATCGACCATCAAGCCGCAGTTCTATGTCTCGATGATCAATGAAAAAGGCACGGGCAGCTCACAGACCAGCAGCACCGGCACCGGCACCGTAAGTGGCGGCAGCGGGCTCAACACCACCCAGGGCGTGACCCAGGTGGTACGTGCTGCCGGTGACTTCAACACGGCCAACAACAATGTCGACATCAACGTCAGCAAAGGCAACGAAGCGCCCGCCGGGCAACCGCAGGGCCAGGCCCTGGCTGCTGGCTCCACACTGGTCGGGAGCAACGGCGCGGGCTCGTTGAGCGTGTCGTCAACAGGTACTGGCGTGCAGATGAATATCGTCGCCAACGGCAACCAGGGCAATTCTACGCAAAGCCTGGGCCAAGGTGGGCTGATGCAGAACACCACCCTGCTCGGTGCCAGCAACCGTGTCAGCAACCTGACATCACTCAATGTGGTGCTGCGCGACAGTGCGCCCATGGCAGGTTCGGTGAGCGCCAATCTTGAGCAGCTCAAAGGCATTCGCAATCTCGGATACTGATCTACGCTCAAGTCTCATCGTATATGTAGTCAGAAGGGACGGCTAACCATGCACCGTTTGTTGACGTTCAGAGCTATCGTTTGTTTGACAACACTGGCCCCGGCCACTCTGCTACAGGCGGCAACCGACCCTCAGGTCGAAGCACTCAAACAGGAACTGATTGCGCTGAAACAGCGCTACGAAGCCCAACAGAACGCACTGATGGTGCTTGAACAGCGGCTCAAGCAGGTCGAGGAGGCCCCCGCACAGCCGCAACCGAAGCGCCTGACCAAGTCCCCCGCCGAGGGGGTGAAAGGCGGCCAGACCGTGGCCACCGGCACACCAGGCAGCAGCGGTGCCTCTTACGGGCAGTCATTGCAGGACAACTCGGAGCCGGCGCAGAGCGTGTCCAACCTGTATGACGAAGCCAGCGGCTTCTTCGGTGGCGGCAAGTTCAGCGTCGAAACCGGGCTGACCTACACCCATTACGACACCCGCGCCCTGGTGCTCAACGGGTTTCTGGCGCTGGACTCGATCTTCCTCGGCAACATCAACATCGACCGCATCAAGGCGGACAACTGGACCCTGGACCTGACGGCGCGCTACAACGTCGACCAGCGTTGGCAGTTCGACATCAACGTGCCCATCGTCTACCGCGATTCCACCTACTCGTCCGGTGGGGCAGGCGGCGCTGCCGGCACCACGTCCGACGCATCGGTTACCCGCGACCCGACCATCGGCGACGTCAACTTCGGTATTGCCTACAAGTTCCTCGACGAGTCGGAGACCTGGCCAGACGCCGTTGCCACCTTGCGCGTCAAGGCGCCAACCGGCAAGGACCCATACGGCATCAAGCTGCAACAGGTGGCGGGCAACGACAACCTGTCGGTGCCTGAGGACCTGCCGACCGGCAACGGTGTGTGGGCCATTACCCCAGGCATCTCGCTGGTCAAGACCTTCGACCCGGCCGTGCTGTTCGGCAGCCTGTCGTACACCTACAACATGCAGGACTCGTTCAGCGACATAAGCCCGCAGGTCAATACCAAGGTGCCGGGGGACGTGAAACTGGGCGATTCCTGGCAGATCGGCGGTGGTATTGCCTTCGCCCTCAACGAGAAAATGAGTATGTCGTTCTCGGTCACCGATCAATTTGCCCGCAAGAGCAAGATCAGGCCTGACGGCAGCGATTGGCAATCGATCACCAACAGCGATTATAACGCGGCCAACTTCAACGTCGGCCTGACCTTTGCTGCCTCCAACAACCTGACAATCGTGCCGAACTTGTCGATCGGCCTGACAGACGATGCACCGGACTTTTCCTTCAGCCTGAAGTTCCCGTATTACTTCTGACATCCGGGGCGCATTGCGCCCCAATTGGTTACCAACCTTGTAGCCAACGGCTTTCCGGGTATCGGCCTGTTATCATCGCGCACAACTGTGTGACGATTTCATGGCAAGAAGGAAAGTTTTCGTGAAGAACCTGCAAGGCCCACCACGCACCCGGCTGCTCGCCCTGGCAACACTGGTGCTGGTGATCCCTCTGGTTGTGCGCGCGGTGCTGGGCTGGTCCAGCCCGTATGGCTATCTGTCGGACCTGGCGCTGGGCAGCCTGCTGATATTGCTGTTGCAGCGCCGCACGTGGTGGCTGGCGCTGCCGGTGCTGCTGGCCTGGGCCGCGCTGTGGGTGGCTTCGGCGGAGCTGGTCAGCGCCGTTGGCAGGCTGCCCAACAGTGCCGACCTGAGCTATCTGTTCGACCCGCAGTTCATGGAGAACTCCACGGGCGGCGGCCTGGCCCATGCCTGGTTGCCCCTGTTGCTGGCAGGCGGCCTGCTGGCCTGGCTGGGGAGCGCCTGGCGCAGCCGCAAGCAGCCTGGCGCGAAGTTCGCGCGCAAGGCCTGGGCCATCCCGGCGCTGCTGTTCGCTGCCCACTGGGGCAGCCAGCACCTGGCGCCCAGCGACGCTGACCAGTGGCGCCAATACAACCTTGCTCATCAGTTGCTGTCCGCCACCGCCAGTGACCTGCAGCGCCAGGCCCAGTACTGGGCCGGTCAGGCGCCCACGGTCACACCGCTGCCAAGTGCCGGCCTGACCCAGCATGACCTGAGCGGGCAAAAGCTGCTGGCAGCGCCAGGCCGTGCCCGCAACCTGCTGGTGATTACCCTGGAAGGCATCCCGGGCGCTTATGTGCGCCCCAACCGCCAGGCCCTGCACAGCCGTTTTGACGAAGAGCTGATGCCCAAGCTCAGCCACTGGGCGGAACGTGGCATGAACACCCCGGACTACGTATTGCATACGCACCAGACCATCCGCGGCTTGTATGCGATGCTGTGCGGCGACTACGACAAGCTGGCCAACGGCACGCCGAAGGGGGTCGAACTGCTCACCCAGCAGCAGCGCAACCAGGCCTGCCTGCCGGCACAGCTGCGCCAGGCCGGCTTCACCACTCACTACCTGCAAGGTGCGGGCCTGCGCTTCATGGCCAAGGACCGGATCATGCCGCATATCGGCTTTGACTCGGTGCACGGGCTGGAGTGGTTCAGCAACCAGAACTACCTGGAATTCCCTTGGGGCAAGGACGATCGGGCCTTCTTTGAAGGCGCCCTGGATTACGTCGGCCAGTTGCGCCAGCAAGACCACCCGTGGATGCTCACCTTGCTGACCGTGGGCACCCACCAGCCCTACTCCGCTCCCGACGACTATCTGCAGCGCTACGACAGCGCCAAGCAAGCGGCGGTCGCCTACCTTGATGATGCGATCGGCGCCTTCCTCGACAACCTCGAACGCCAGGGCGTACTCAAGGACACCCTGGTGGTGATCACCTCGGACGAATCCCACGGTATCGATGGTGTTCGCCTGGCCTCGTCCTGGGGCTTCAACCTGACCCTGGCACCGGAGCAGGCGCAACTACCGCGCATCAAGAGCGGTACCTACGGCCACATCGACCTGGCCACCTCCCTGCTCGACTACTTTGCCCTGCCGATCCCGGTCGCCCTTGGCGGGCGCTCGCTGTACCGCGATTACGACAGCGGCCGGGAGATGATTTCCTACACCAACGGCATGCTGCGCTACCACGATGGCAAGGGCATCTTCACTGAATGCGACTTCCAGCAGCGCTGCCGTCGCTACGACAGCCCGGGGTTCATCGCCGATAAGGCCCGCTACCTCGGCCCTGGCGACAGCAGCCTCGGCGCACAGATCGGCGCGCTGGCCGGTGTGCTCGACCAGTCCCTGCTGCAGACGCCGCTGAACCTGCGTTACCAGTTCGGTGGCCCGTCCGCCATTCAGTTGCAAGCGCGCATCCGCGATGACTGGGCAGACAACCTGATCGGCGCGCAGTATCTGGAAATGCCCGAGGGTTCGCACACTCGGGTGCGGGTCAAGGTGCGCTCGCTGGACCCGCAGCACGCGGCCTACATCCAGCTCAAGGCCAAGGAGCTGGAGCAGGACGTGCCGCTGGGGTTGCCCGAGGAGATCCGGGTGACAGCCGAGCAACCGCTGGAAATGGAATTCGGCTTCGATAACCCGACGATGCGCAAGGCGTTTTCGTTCCACTTGCTCGGTTACGGTGGCGGCGAGGTCGAGGTCAGTGATTTCAGCGTAATTACCGCGCTACCGGGCGAGCAAGAGCCGCCTGAGGATTTGTCTGACGGGCATATCGCCCATTCCAGTTGATCAGCGGATCTGGTGCTTGTGCAGCAGCCGGTAGAACGTCGGCCGTGATACGCCAAGCACCTTCGCGGCAATACTCATGTTGTTGCTGTGCCGGTCCAACACATCGCACAGCGCCTGGCGCTCAGCCCGGTGCTTGTAGTCTTCCAGGGTGCCCAACGACTGCTCTTCCTGCTCCAGGCCCTGCAGGCCAAGGTCCTGGGCTTCGATCTGGCGCCCTTCGGCCAGCACCAGCCCACGCCTTACCCGGTTGGCCAGCTCACGTACGTTGCCTGGCCAGTTGTGGCGCCCCATCGCTGCCAACGCATGATCGCTGAATGACCGCGGCCTGCGGCCTGTTTCCAGGCTGTAGAAGTGCGAAAAGTGGTTGGCCAGCATCGACAGGTCGCCATGCCGGTCACGCAACGGGGCAGTCACCACCTGCAGCACATTGAGCCGGTAGTACAGGTCTTCACGAAAGCGCCCCTGTTCGATGGCTTTTTCAAGGTCCACATGGGTTGCCGCCAGTACCCGCACATCGACCGGTATCGGCTGGCTTCCACCTACCCGCTCGATGTGTTTTTCCTGCAGGAAACGCAGTAAGTTGGCCTGCAACTCCAGCGGCAGGTCGCCAATTTCGTCGAGGAACAAGGTGCCGCCATGGGCCGCCTCGATCCGCCCCACCTTGCGCTGATGGGCACCGGTAAAGGCACCTTTTTCATGCCCGAACAACTCGGACTGGATCAGGTTCTCAGGTATCGCCCCGCAGTTGATGGCGATAAACGGCATTTCGCTGCGCTGTGATTGCCGGTGCAACGTACGCGCCACCAGCTCCTTGCCGGTACCGCTCTCACCGCGGATCAGCACAGGGGATTCGGTAGGCGCCAGCTTGCCGAGCAACTTGCGCAATTCCAGGATCGGCCGGCTGTCACCGAGCAGCTCATGTTCCAGCCCATCCACCCTCACCGTGCCCTTGCCGCGCAAGCGGGCCATGCCGAACGCACGCCCCAGCGTCACCAGCACGCGGGAAAAGTCGAACGGCAAGGTATGAAAATCGAAAAACCACTCGCAGACAAAATCACCCACATTCTGCATGCGCAACTGCTCGGCGTTGAGCACGGCAATCCACTCGGTATTGCTGCGCTTGATCATGTCCTTGACCGCGTCCGGATGCCTCAGGTGCGAGGCCTGCAGGCGCAACACGCCGATATCGCAACGGTGCTCCAGGGCCTGATCCAGCCCACAGCTGTGAACCTCCCAACCGGCACTCTCAAGGCCGGGTAACAGACGGTGGCAATCGTCGCAGGGGTCGACGATGAGCAAGCGACGAAGAGCGGCAGTCTCGTGCATGACCGTTCCTTGGCGCCAATTGTTGGTTTTTTACGAGAAAACAGTAAGTTGCGGCGCCGAATTAACAGTAGCAACGAACTTGACGCTACCCACGACCGTCTGTCTGCCGGTTTCTGCACGGCCAAACCCGGTCGGGAATTTTTCATATTAATTGGCGTCACAGCCGGCGCTGGGAACAAAAAATGTGTAACCGGCAAAAAATTTACACGCGCTGTGTGACTTCACCCCTAACTTGGAGCATCAGTACGAGTAACCCCGCGCTGCGGATCGCGATAACACCTGAAGCGACGTAGCAGTTACGCGGACCTAATTTAGATGTTTGGGACCATAGAGAGACCGAACCATGAATGCACCGCTGCGTGTCAACGAGGCACTGCTGATTGCCGACCACGCGTTCGAACCCTTCCAGTGCGTTGCCTGGGATGCGCCCAACGGTACTGGCGAACTGAGCCTGGCGGTGATCGACCGGACCAGCACCCGTATCGGCAGCAAACAAGTATCGTCGCGTATCTATTCGGACCCTGCGCAATGGGCCAGCCTGATCGAGGAAGTGCGCGCCGAACTGTGCCAGAAAGGTTATGACCTGCAGCCTTGGTCAATGCCAAAGTAATAGCGCTGCGTCCTTGCAAGTGCGTGCCCGGCACGCACTTGCACAACTTCCCAATGGCCTGCCCGGCAACTTTCTTATTGCGACATAGTGTCGCGCCCCTCCCTTCCCGCCTAACTCACTCCGTGACCTTGAATTGCTCAAGATGCTGATAGACGGCTTGTAGTTGCGTGGCCAACTGTTGTGCCCGGCCCAGGCGAACTGGCGCCAATTCCATGTCCACCAACACGGTTGCGCAAGGCATGGGGTGCACGGCATTCCAGCGTTGCAGGCGACCATCGGTGAATACCAGGCAGCGCTGCATCTCATGGGGATGGGCTTTCTGCCGGGCCTGCAGCCAGCGCCGTGCCTGCTCAAGCGCCGCGATCAGCGGCGTGCCGCCGCCCGCACCCAAGGCTTGCAACCAGGGCTGCAGGCTTGCCGAAGCCTTGAGGCCATGGCGCTGCCATTGCGGTGTAGCACCGCTGGCCGTCAGCAGGGCAAGACGGGCGCGTTGCCGATAGGCCTGGTCGAACAACTCGGTCAGCAGGCCTTTGCACTGCACAAGGGCCTGATGGCGCCGCGTCGAAGCCGAAGCATCGACGATCACCAGCCACAGTTCATTGGCCTGGGCCTGGCGCTGCTGCCAGCAAAGGTCCTGGCGCAGCTTCGGGCGCCCCTTGAGCAAGGTCGGCAGCCAGGCCACCCGGCCAGAGGAAGCCGCACGAGGGCGGCCACGGCTGGCACCTGCCAGCTTACCGACACGGGGCATGGCATCCGCCGCCCTCAAACCTGGCGGGCGGATGCTCAGGGCTTTTTTGCCCAGTTCGGCACCTCTCGCCGCGCGCCGCTGCTCACGGGCTGCGCGGGTAGCGCGCCCCAATCGCCCTGCCCGCCCTCGCCCTGCCTGTCGCGGCCCTCCGCTGCACCGGGTGGCGCAGAGGCTGGCGCATCGGGCGCCGTACGCCGACGATGGCGCAAGGCGAATTCAGCCACAGCGTCGACATCCCCCTCTTCGATCACCTGGCCACCGCGCCAGGCGCAATGGGCACGGGCGGCGCGCAGCCAGACCAGGTCGGCACGCAGGCCATCGACGCCAGCGGCGAAACAACGCTCGGTGATCCAGGCCAGGGCTTGATCGTCCAGGGCAATCGCCGCCAGCCCTTGGCGCGCGGCCTGGCAGCGCTCGCGCAGTTGCGCCTGGGCACTGGCCCACTGCTCGCAGAACGCCTGCGGGTCGCTGTCGAAGGCCAACCGCCGGCGAATGATCTGCTGGCGCGCCGCCGGGGCTGGCAAGCCATCAAGCGCCACATTCAGGCCAAAACGGTCGAGCAGTTGCGGGCGCAACTCGCCTTCCTCAGGGTTCATGGTGCCGATCAGGACGAAACGGGCACTGTGCCGGTGGGAAATGCCGTCACGCTCGATGCGGTTGGTGCCACTGGCAGCCACATCCAGCAGCAGGTCGACCAAGGTGTCGGGCAGCAGGTTGACTTCATCGACATACAGCACGCCACCATCGGCCTGGGCCAGCACACCGGGAGAAAACTGCGCCTTGCCTTGGCCGAGCGCAGCATCCAGGTCCAGCGTCCCGATCAGACGCTCTTCACTCGCCCCCAGCGGCAAGGTCACGAACGGGCCCTCACCCAGCAGGTCGGCCAGGCCGCGAGCCAAGGTGCTCTTGGCCATGCCGCGCGGGCCTTCGATGAGCACACCCCCGATCTTCGGGTCGATGGCCGTCAGGCACAGGGCCAGTTTGAGGTCTTCGGCACCGACCACGGCTGCCAGTGGGAATTGTACGGGTTCACTCATTTCAAGCCTGTTCCTCGCCGTCGAGCAACTGTTCCTCAAGCGCCTCGCGATAATCACCTGGGGCTTCCCAAAGCCCACGCTGCTGGGCTTCCAGCAAGCGTTCGGTGAGGTCGCGCAGGGCCTCGGGGTTGTGCTCGCGCATGAAGTCGCGGGTCGCCGGATCGAGCACGTAGGCATCGGCCAGCGACTGGTAGTGATGATCATCGATCAGGTGCGTGGTGGCATCGAAGGCGAACAGGTTGTCGACGGTCGCGGCCAGCTCGAATGCGCCCTTGTAGCCATGGCGTTTCGCCCCGTCGATCCATTTCGGGTTCAGGGCACGGGCACGGATCACGCGGTTGAGCTCTTCCTTCAAGGTACGGATGCGCGGCCGGTCGACCTGGCTGTGGTCGCCGTGGTAACTGGCCACTGCCCCGCCAGACAAGGTCTCCGACGCCGCCAGCATGCCGCCCTGGAACTGATAGTAATCATTGGAATCGAGCAGGTCGTGCTCGTGGTTGTCCTGGTTCTGCAACACCGCCTGCACCTGGCCCAGGCGCCGGGCGAACTGGGCGCGCGCCGGGGTACCTTCATCGCTGGCACCGTAGGCGTAGCCGCCATGGTTGAGGTACACCTCGGCGAGGTCGTCACGGCTGTGCCACAGGCGGCCATCGATGGCGTTCTGCACGCCGGCACCGTAGGCGCCAGGTTTGGCCCCGAACACCCGCCAGCCGGCCTGGCGCGCCGCCTGTTCGGCCTCCACGCCCTGCGCCTGCAGGCTGGCGCGTTCGTCACGCACCCGTGCGGCCAAGGGGTTGAGGTCGTCCGGCTCGTCCAGTGCCGCCACCGCCTGCACCGCTGCATCGAACAGGCGGATCAGGTTGCCGAAGGCATCGCGGAAGAAGCCCGAAACACGCAGTGTCACGTCCACCCGTGGGCGGTCGAGCAGGCTCAGTGGCAAAATCTCGAAGTCGTCGACCCGCTGGCTGCCGGTGGCCCACACCGGGCGCACGCCCATCAGCGCCATGGCCTGGGCGATGTCATCACCACCGGTGCGCATGGTTGCCGTACCCCACACCGACAAGCCCAGCTGGCGCAGGTGGTCGCCGTGGTCCTGCAGGTGCCGTTCGAGGATCAGGTTGGCCGAGGCGAACCCCAGGCGCCAGGCCGTGGTGGTGGGCAGGTTGCGCACATCGACGGTGTAGAAGTTGCGCCCGGTGGGCAGCACATCCAGGCGGCCGCGGCTGGGTGCGCCGCTGGGGCCGGCCGGTACGAAACGCCCGGCCAGCGCGGCAAGCAGGCCATTGATTTCGGCAGCGCCGCACGCATCCAGGTCCGGCGCAACCTGCTCGCGCAGGGCGTTGATCACGTCGTGCACTGGCAGCCATTCGGGCTGTTCGGGCAGTGGCGCATGCCCCTCCAGTGCCTGCTCGATGATACCCAGCGCAAGCAACTCAAGGCGCTCACGGGTATCGCCACAGGTGCGCCACGCGTCCTCGCTCACGGCCTGCAGCAGCGCCGGGCGCGGGCCTGACCAGGCCTCGCCGAGGTCGCAGTCGAGAGGGTCGAAGCCCAGCGCCAGTGCCTTGGCCAGCGTGCGCAGCAAGCTGGCATTGCCGCCGCGGCCATCGCCACGCTCCACGCGCAGCAAGGCCAGCAAGGTATCGATGCGCAGGCGTGCCTGCGGCGACTGGCCGAATACATGCAGGCCATCACGAATCTGTGATTCCTTGAGGTCGCACAGGTAGGTGTCCAAGCGCGGCAGCCACACCGCGGCGTCGTCCAACTGGCCTTCCAGCTGCAACTCACGGTCGATATGGTTGGCCTTGACCAGCTCGAGAATGTCGCGCTGCAGCTCACGTGCGCGGCGCGGGTCGAGCAACTGGGCTTCGTAGAATTCGTCAGCCAGCTGTTCCAGGTGGCGCAATGGGCCATAGGTTTCGGCGCGGGTCAGCGGTGGCATCAGGTGATCGATGATCACCGCCTGGCTCCGGCGCTTGGCCTGGGCGCCTTCGCCCGGGTCGTTGACGATGAACGGGTAGATGTTCGGCAACGGGCCGAGCAACGCATCCGGCCAGCATTGTGCGGACAGGCCGACGCCCTTGCCGGGCAGCCATTCCAGGTTGCCGTGCTTGCCGACGTGGATGACGGCATCGGCAGCAAAGGCATGGCGCAGCCAGAAGTGAAACGCCAGGTAACCATGCGGCGGCACCAGGTCCGGGTCGTGGTACACCGCACTGGGGTCGACCTGATAACCCCGCGCCGGCTGGATGCCGACGAAGGTCAGGCCAAAGCGCAGACCGGCCACCATCAGGCGGCCAGCGCGGTACATCGGGTCCTGCTCGGGTGGCCCCCAGCGCTCCAGCACGGCCCGGCGGTTGGCCTCGGGCAGGCGTTCGAACGCCGCGTGGTAGTCCGCCAGGCTCAGGCTCTGGGCGCAAGGGCGCTGGTCGAGGTGTTCAAGGTCGTTGGTGACGCCGCCGAGCAACTGATGAATCAGCTGCGTGCCGCTGCCTGGCAGCTGCGCAAGTGGGTAGCCCTCGGCCTGCAGTGCCTTGAGGATGTTCAGGGCAGCAGCCGGCGTGTCCAGGCCCACGCCATTGCCGATGCGGCCATCGCGGGTCGGGTAGTTGGCCAGCACCAGGGCCACACGCTTTTGCTCATTGGGCAGGCGCGCCAGTTCGACCCAGCGCCGTGCCAGCTCGGCGACGAAGTCCATGCGCTCGGGGTGAGCGCGGTAACAGACCACATCGGACTGGCTGCGCTCGCTGCGCCAGGCCATGTCCTTGAAGCTCACCGGGCGGGTAATGATGCGCCCGTCCAGTTCCGGCAAGGCGATGTGCATGGCCAGGTCACGGGCACCGAGGCCCTGCTCGCTGGCCTCCCAACCGGGTTGGTTGTCCTGCGCGCAGATGGCCTGCAGCACCGGGATGTCACGACGGAACGGCCGCAAATTGGGGCGCTCCGGGCTGGACAGGGCAAAACCTGTGGTGTTGATCAACACCTCGGCGCCCACTTCGTCCAGCCAGGCCTCGACCTGCTCCAGGCAGGCGCTTTCCTTGAGGCTGGCCACCGCGATGGGCAGCGGGTTGAGCCCGGCTGCCAGCAAGCGCTCGCAGAACACGTCGATGAATGCGGTATTGGCAGCCTGCAGATGCGAGCGATAGAACAGCAACGGGGCCACCGGGTATTCGGTGTTCCACTGACTGTACCAATCCTCGAGCAGCGCGCCGGGTTTGCGCGGGTGATACACCGAAGTCCGCGGCAAAGGCTGCGGCTCGTCCCACGGGTAATCGCGCCCCAGCCACTGGTTGGCCAGGCATTTGAACAGGTTGACGGCATTGCGCTTGCCGCCCTGGCGCAGGTAATGCCAGAGGCGCTCGGCCGGCTCGCCGGTGACCGTGCCCAGGCCGGTAAGCTCTGGGTCCGGGCGGTCATCGCCGGGGACCAGGATCAACTGCACGCCCCGCGCCGCCAGCTCGACCAGCTGCTCGACGCCGTAGCGCCAGTAGCCGACGCCACCGTGCAGCGACACCAGGATCACCTTGGCATGGCGCAGGACCTCGTCGACATACAGGTCCACCGAGGCATGGTTCTGCACCTGCATCGGGTTGGCCAGGCGCAGGCTAGGGAAGTCGTCTGGCAATTGCTCGGCGGTTTCGGCGAGCAATGCCAGATGCGAATCGCCGCTGCAGAGAATCACCAGGTCGGCGGGGGTCTGGCCGAGATCGGCGATGCTGTCGTCCGGCACGAAGCCGCCGGGCTGGGTCCGCAGCAGGTGCATGGGTCAGGCGCCCAGGGCCTGGCGCAGGCGCGCTTCCAGTTGCACGGCATCGAGGTCCTGGCCAATCAGCACCAGGCGGGTGATGCGTGGCTCGTCGGCGCGCCAGGCGCGGTCGAAGTGCTTGTCGAAACGGGTGCCCACGCCCTGTACCAGCAGGCGCATCGGCTTGCCGGGGATGGCCGCGAAACCTTTGGCACGCAGGATGCCGAACTCCACCACCAGCTGGGTCAGGGCATCGAGCAGCAGGCTTTCGTCGGCTTCTGGCAGGTCGATGGAAATCGAGTCGAAGGCGTCGTGGTCGTGATCGTCATGATCGTCGCCGTCATGGTGGGAATCATGATGGGTACGACGGCCATCGATGTGCGCCTCGGCCTGCGCGCCCACGCCCAGCAGCACCTCCAGCGGCAGCCGGCCGCTGCTGGCTTCGATCACCTTGACTGCTGCTGGCAGCTCTTCGGCCACTTCGGCACGCACCTTGGCCAGGCCTTCGGCGTCGATCAGGTCGGCCTTGTTCAGCACCACCAGGTCGGCACTGGCCAGCTGGTCGGCGAACAGTTCGTGCAGCGGCGATTCGTGGTCCAGGTTGGGGTCGAGCTTGCGTTGCGCGTCGACCTGGTCCGGGTAGGCGGCGAAGGTGCCGGCGGCCACGGCCGGGCTGTCGACCACGGTAATGACTGCGTCGACGGTGCAGGCATTGCGGATTTCCGGCCACTGGAAGGCTTGCACCAAGGGTTTGGGCAGTGCCAGGCCGCTGGTTTCGATGAGGATGTGATCGAGATCGCCGCGACGTGCAACCAGTTCGCGCATGACCGGGAAGAATTCTTCCTGCACGGTGCAGCACAGGCAGCCGTTGGCCAGTTCATAGACGCGGCCGCTGGCTTCTTCCTCGGTGCAGCCGATGCTGCATTGCTTGAGGATTTCGCCGTCGATACCTAGCTCGCCGAATTCGTTGACGATGACCGCGATGCGGCGGCCTTGGGCGTTGTCGAGCATGTGGCGGAGCAAGGTGGTCTTGCCCGAGCCGAGGAAGCCGGTAACGATGGTGACGGGGAGCTTGGCCAGTGTTTTCATGTCGCGTTGCCCTTGGCAGGTTGGCGCGGGCACACGGGACGAGAGCCGCGGGCCAGGCCGGCCGGGCTTGTTCGCCACCGGATCACCCCGCCCGGTTGAAAGTCGAAATCGTCTCGAGGCAGGTCTCCTGGCTTGCACCGTGCCAGCGTTTCACAGATGAGAAACTGGCGGGATGACGCCTTCCCGCGCGTTGGCGCAGTGGCTGTGTCGATCCGTGGTCGGTGCCTACAGTTGCGGGGGCAGCCGCGGCTTGTACCGCGTTCCCGTCTTAGCTTCGGCATGGCCGAAGAACCTCGAAGTCGCAAGGCTACGCGGGGGGTGGCGGGTGGTCAACTGGCAGGTGTCCGCCGACAGCCCTCACTGCGCCCCCCAAAGGAACCCGCACCATCCCCTGCTGCCTGATCCATTACTGATATTTCAGCTTATCTATACAACACAAGCGCCCCACAACTGCTGCCCCCTCAACACGGAGCCGGCATGAAGAAAAACCCGCTAAGCCAACGTAAGGACGATCACCTGGATATCGTGCTGACCACCAACACCACCCCACATGGTGTGGACCCAGGCTGGTCAGCACTGCGCTTCGAACATTGCGCATTGCCGGAAATGGCTCTGGACGACATAGACCTCAGCACCAACCTGTTCGGCTGTGCGCTACACGCCCCACTGCTGATCAGCTCCATGACCGGAGGCGCCGAACGCGCGCGCTTCATCAACCAGCACCTCGCCGAAGCCGCCCAGGCGCTTGGCATCGCCATGGGCGTCGGCTCGCAGCGGGTGAGCCTGCGTAGCGGCCAGGACCAGGGCCTGACCGGCGAGCTCCGACGCCTGGCACCGGATGTGCCGCTACTGGCCAACCTCGGCGCCGCCCAGCTGCAAGAGACCGATGGCCTGGACCTGGCGCGCCGCGCCGTCGACACCCTGCAGGCCAATGCCCTGATCATCCACCTGAACCCGCTGCAGGAAGCCGTACAGCCTGAAGGCGACCGTGACTGGCGCGGGGTGCTGAAACGCATCGAGGCCCTGACCACCCAGCTGCCAACACCCGTGATCGTCAAAGAAGTCGGTGCCGGCATTTCACCCCGCGTGGCGCGCATGCTCTGCGACGTGGGCGTGGCCATGATCGACGTGGCCGGTGCCGGTGGCACCAGCTGGGCAGCGGTGGAAGCCGAGCGCGCCGGCAACGCCGCCGAGCGCGAGATCGCCCTGGCATTTGCCGACTGGGGCATCCCGACCGCGCAGTGCCTGCTGGCGGTGCGCCGCGCCGTGCCGGAAATCGGCCTGATCGCCTCCGGCGGCGTGGCCAACGGCGTCGATGCCGCCAAGGCCATTCGCCTCGGTGCCGACCTGGTAGGCCAGGCTGCCAATGTACTGAGCGCGGCGATGATCTCCACCCAGGCGGTGGTGGAACATTTCGATATTCTTTTGCGCCAGTTGCGTATCGCCTGCTTCTGTACCGGCTCGCGCAACCTTGCGCAACTGCGCCGGGCGCGCTTGCTGCCGAGCAACCTGACGCCGCCATGAAGCAGGCGGCTGTGGCATGATCAGCGCCTCCCTTCACGCTGGCCTTTCTGCATGCTGATCGACGAAGAACTGACCCTGAAAAAGCTCGAGACCTTCCTCGCCTTCATGCGCAGCGGCAACCTCGGCCGCGCCGCCGCCGAGCTGTCCACCAGCGCAGTCAGCGTGCACCGCGCCATCCACTCCCTGGAAAGCGCTCTGCGCTGCCCGTTGTTCAAGCACGAAGGCCGCCAGCTGATCCCGCTGGAAAGCGCCTATGTGCTGGAAAAGAAAGCCCGGCAACTGATCCAGGACGCCGAGCAGATGGTGCGCCAGACCCGCGAGGCCGCCGGTTTCTATGCCGAACGCTTTCGCCTCGGCGCGCTGTATTCGCTGACCGTCAAAACGGTGCCGAAGCTGGTGATGGGCCTGAAACTGCGGCGCAGCGAACTGAACATCGACCTGACCCTGGGCTCGAACGTCGACTTGCTGCAACGCCTGAAGAACCACGAACTGGAAGCCATCCTGGTGTCGCTGGACGAAAGCGCGGCGGACCCGGCCTGCGAGCAACTGCCGCTGTTCTCCGACGACATCTTCCTCGCCGTGCCCACCGATTCACCGTTCGCCGAACAGCAGGAAGTGGACCTGGCGGACCTGGCCGACTCCACCTTCATTACCCTGACCCAGGGCTTCGCCACCCACCGCGATGGCGCGCGGGTGTTCCAGCAGGCGGGGTTCGAGCCGAAGGTGGCCATGCAAGTGAATGACATCTTCACCCTGCTGAGCATGGTCAGCTCCGGGGTGGGGTTTGCCCTGCTGCCGGGGCGGATCGCAGCGGTTTACGAGAACCGCGTCAGACTGATACCGCTACAAGCCCGCTACCGCCTGCAGCAACATATCGGCGTGGTGTTCCTCAAGGCCCGGGAACGGGAGCCGAACTTACTGGCCTTGTTGGCTGAGTGCCGGATGTATAGCCGGCAAGCGCTTGCAGCTTATGACCAAGAAGATCGCAGTGGCGCAGAACACTCCGGGTGATGTACGAAAATCGGAACTTGACTCACCACACCAGGGCATCATTCGGCCACCTTCGGGTGACCATTTTTCATATTATTAATGCTCAAGTACCCGCTTTTCCGGATAGAATCTGTAGAAACTCTCTACAGCCCTTTCCCAACAACGAGTCAACTCATGAACATTCTCTTCCGCCCACAACTCAACTGCCTTTTTTGGATAGTTAGAATCCTCTTTATGCAAAGCTACTACGCGCTTACTATCAATATTCAGAACACACGAATTCCCGAGCCCTCGAATACAAACATTCTTATCTTTTGACGGATCTATACAGATGACGCCCGCATGTACAATTTCATGACGATGCCCAGGCTTTACGATTTCAAGTAATTGCTTATGCGCCGTGCCCGCAACACATTCTATCCCTGACTCAGACATAGCCTCTAGACCGTGCCGTTCGAAATCATAAGGAATATAATCGTTACCCACCTTGACATCGACTGCCTCAAGAAGGCCTGGCTGAACTGGTCCGAAATGTACGTACCACGTATGCTCTTTGGAACTATCCTTTTTCTTGAGAAGCCGCCGAAGCTCATCATCGGAAAGTCCGTCAATATCATGCATAGCGGATAAGCCCATGTACTTAACCCAGTGCTTTGGTGCCCCCACCAACTTGCACCATTTCTCGAAAGAAATTAGACCAGACGGCATCCCATCTACCATTTTGAAATCTGCAAGACTTCTAGCATCCAGAGAGAGACGGATTTTAGACTTATCTGATGTCAAATCATTACGCAACTCCCCCTGAACCCTTATGGCCTTTTCCGCCTGCTTTGCACTAATCCTTTTTGACTCTGTTGGCACTCCGGTACCTTTGGAGAACGGTAGGCTCGTGAACCACACTACGCCTTTTATAATCTGCCCAGTATGCAAATCAAGATGACCTTGAGACAAACTATCTGACAGCACTGCCTTAGCAAGTGACACTGACGTAAAATGATATAACTTCATGAACCCCTCAACTCAGCAATTTAAAAACATAGCAAGATCTATTGTACCACCCCGATCTTATGGGGTCTGCACGAAATCAGCTTCTCACGAAACCCAACCGTAATCAGTATGACTTGCTCGCCAGGATCAGAAAATCAATTAAGTAGCTTGCGCCATCCATGAATTCATCCCTCTTTTGAACAAACCTAATCTACTTAGGGATACCGTTAGCAATATTTAAGGCTACCATAATCATTGCCATGCCGATCACCACCATCACGAAAGCTAGAAACAACCCCTCAAGAATACGTAATTTTCGCCGCATCAAACAAAAAGCCATCACTTCAAGTGAAGATCTAAACCAACCGAAGCCTGAACCATGCTCAATTTGACTGAGGCGCTTGACTGACTTCAACTCTTTGTCACCATCAGCAAAACCCTCCATCAAATCGACCATATTTAGCAACACACCGATAACTACAATTAACGATAGCCCAATCACTAAAAAGTAATACTCAAAATTCTTACTCAGCGTTCTTGCCGCGATAAAAACCATCACTCCCAGCACCATCCCCATAGACATCATATTGCTAATAAAAGAGATGACCTGCTTCCTTCCTGCTGCGCTGTACAACCACATATTCCACCCCGAATTAATATATACACAACCAAAATACGCGCAGCCACTGCTACCGTTTACATGGGCCAAAGCGGTCCGGCATATCTCGCCACGCAGAGCCCGCGGAGAGCACCCAGAGCGCACCTTCAAGCATCAGGCGATCGCTCCGTCGCGGCTGCCCTCGACCATGGGTATCGTTGAAGAGATCGGTGACCACAACCCAGGCATCGTGCGAGATTTTTCCACGCTTTGTCATCACTGAATTCTTTTCCGTCGATGGCGGAGACTTTACAAAATCTCAGTGTTTGAGAAAGACGATTAGTTTTTCTCAAATTCCGTACAGCGCCTAAGCCACATGTTACATGCGGTTACGCCTAGCCACTGAAAAAATCGGATTTAGCCCCTTCCTCGTAGGACGTTTCCCAAAGATACTGCCGACGCCCATTTTTCGTTGCACAGGGTCAATGTGGATTCTAGTCTCGGCCGGTCGCTGCCAATTCAGCGATCGGTTTTGACAGACCGTAGACGTTGTCCTCATGTGCACACTTTTATGGTGGCTGTACGTGCGGGCACCCTCTGGTGCGCCGAGTGCCAACGTCTCGGTCTGTCAACCCGCGTACAGCTGCCACCTCATTGTTTGACAGCAAGGCCGTGGTAGCTCCACTTGTTTACGTTGGAGTTCCACCATGCTCAAGGTCGTTCCCGATCCACCTTACCTTCACGCCCTCGAAGACACGCTGATGATGGCGGCAGACTACGCACTTTGCGCGGAGGTTGTTGCCCAGCAGGCGATGTTGATGCAGCCCAAATCACCCGTGTCGTTGTTGATCATGACGTCAATGCACGAGCTGGATTCCCTGCGCAAATTGCTCGAGTCCGCGCTGGCTCAAATCCAGAAGCCAGGCGATCCGCACACCGTGCATTAATCCGCATCATGATTTGCCTGGTCTGATGCTTTCGCCGGTTTGCCAGCGACAGGGCCAGCCCAGGCAGTTACAACTTCAGGGAGATCCACCAATGGCCACCGAAGAATCCAAATTCACAGTCGGCAAAACCACCTTCTACCAAGGTGAAAACCAGACCCACCCGCTTTTCCGCATCGAACCCGGTATCCCTTGCCAAAGCGCCCGCGAACAAGCCTCAGAGCTGATGGGCTACGTCCGCGACCTGACCATCGACGGCCTGATGGAAGACAAACCCCAAGTGCTCTGGGCCTCGCACTATCTCAGCGCCTTGGCCAAGGCGCTGCTCGATGATGCCGAACTGGGCATGATGAAAACGCCTTGAGTCAGGGCAATGATCCTCATGCTGCAACCGCTCGCATGATGAAAAACAGCAGCGAAGGCCCAAGCAGGCAGCCCAGGGCTGTGTAAAACGCCGCCGTCAGGCAACCATAAGGCACCAGTTTCGGGTCGGTGGCCGCCAGCCCGCCGGCGACACCACTGGAGGTTCCCATCAAACCGCCAAAAATCACGGCAGTGCGTGGGTTGTTCAGGCCGATCATCGGCGCCACGAACGGTGTGACCACCATCACCAGGATCGCCTTGACCAGCCCGGCGGCAATCGACAGCGCCATCACTTCGGAGCTGGCCCCGATGGCAGCCCCGGTCACCGGGCCGACGATGTAGGTCACGGCACCGGCGCCAATGGTGGTCAGGCTGACCGCATCGGTGTAACCGAATGCCATGGCCACGCCGACGCCCGCGACAAATGACACCCCAATGCCAAAGAACAACGAAACGACTCCCGATACTCCGGCACGCTTGAGTTCATCGATGTTTACCCCGAAGGCCGTGGCGACAATCGCGAAATCACGCAACATCGCGCCACCCAGCAGGCCGATACCGGACAGCAGCGGAATATCCACCAGCCCTTTCTGCCCGCCTGTGAGTGCCCCGCCGAAATAGCTGAGGACCAGGCCCAGGAAGATGGCGATGGCTGAACCGTGCAAACGGCCGTGGGTAAGCCTGGCGGACAGCCAGTAAGAGAGCCACATGGTCACGCCGATGACTGCAAAGCCACTCACCAGCCCATAACCACCGATCACTTTCATCATGGATTCGTACATGGCGATCACCGCTGTGACGTTGTCAGGGGTTTATCTGCAGCCGGTTCAGGCTTTTTTTGGCCAAGGCGGTCCAGCAGCGGCACCATGGCGAAACTGGCCAACACCGCAACGGTACCGGCAAGAATGGCCATAGGCCCGCCGGACAGCGCGCCAAACACGTTCTGCTGTGCGGCCATGGCCACCACGATGGGGATATAGATAGCGCTCCAGAACTCCACGCCCTGTTCGGACTTGGCCGTGATCAGGCCGCGTTTGTTGAGGTAGCTGCCGATGAAGATCAGCAACAGCATGGCAATGCCCACGCCGCCAACGTTGGCAGGCACGCCCAGAAGCTTGCCCAGCAACTCACCGATAAACAGGCCAATAAGGGTACACAAGGCCAGGAAGGCCACACCGTAGATAATCATTGTTGTTGTCCTCGCGTTGGGTCGAAGTTGCTTGTTGTTGTCCTTCGAAAAACACGGTGCTTGTCAGTGTTGATTCACCTCCTGGCGCAACAGCGCGTCTACGGTATCCCAGCGCGTCGCTTCGAGGGCAACCACCCTGCCCTGTTCGAACACCGGGCGGGCCAGGCCGCTGAGCACGCTGCCCGGCGGTATTTCCACCTGCAGGCGCACGCCGCGTTCATAGGCGTTGCGCAACGTAGCACGCCAGTCGACCAGCCGCGCCATGTTGCCGGCCAGGTCATCGCGCAGGCGTTGCGGATCGAAGATCGGCCGCGCACGGCTGCCGCTCAGGTAGGTGATGCGCGGGCGATGTAATTCGACGCTGGCAAAGGCAGTGGCCAGCTCGGCGGCCGGGCCGTCGAGCAATGCGCAATGGGACGGCACGCTCACGGCCAGGCGCCGGGCCACGCCCTGGCCACGCCCGCGAGCCCTGGCAGCGACCTCGGCCATGGCCCTGTCGCTGCCGGCGATGACGATCTGGTTGTCGCTGTTGAGGTTGGCCAGGTACACCTCGCCGCCCACTTCGGCCAGCAAGCGTTCGACACTGCTCACGTCGAGGCCACTCAGGGCGGTCATGCCGTAACCCGTTGGGTAGGCCCGCTGCATCAATTCGCCACGCAGGGCCACCAGGCGCACCGCATCGGCAAACGCCAGCGCCCCGGCTGTCACGGCGGCGGGGTAAGCGCCGATGGACAGCCCGGCTACATATTCCGGGGCCGGGCTGCGCTGCAACAGCCAGCGCGCCCAGGCCACCCCGGCCAGCAGCAGGCACAACTGCACGGCGCGGGTCGACTGCAACGCCTGCGCGCTGTCGAGGGCCACGACCTGTTCACCCAGCGCATCACTGGCCTCCTCCAGAAGCAGCGTGGCGCCCTCGGGCAGGCGCTGCAACAGGCCTGCCTGTTGCGCGCCCTGGCCAGGGAAGGCGAACAGGCTGCTCACGCTGCACACTCCAGCGCATTCCACGGGTCAGCGACAAGGCGCGCGCCCTGGGCCGATTTGAGCAGTACCCGGCGCGCCACACCAGCCCACTCGCGCAGGGCCACGGCACCTGCTGGCGTCTCCAACTGCACATCGATGCGGCACGGCCCGCAATCAAGAATATCCAGCAGCTCGCGTGCCTTCGCCCGGGTCATGAACTGCGGCGTGCGCACCAGCAGATCGAGGTCACTGGCGCCATGCACGACGTTGCACCCAGTGGCCAGCTGATAACCGACGCCTCCGGTCGGCCCCCAAGCCAGCCCACTGGCATCGAGCACGGGCGCCACCGAGGCCAGCGCCCGCAGGGCTGGCCAGGGGCTTTGCCCCGCCCCGCGCAGTGCCTCGGGGCTTAGTTGCCGCTGGATATCGCGCACACGCATCAGCACACCCAGGCGCTGCTCACGCCCCTGCCCGCGCACGCCCACTGCCACCCAGCCGCTGGCGCAGGCGGCACGCCGCACCACCACCGGCTGCCCGGCGGCCAATGCCTGCACGGCCCAGGCAGGCGCATCGGCAGGCAGGTCGGCCAGGGGCATGCCCCAGAGCAGGTCATGTGGCTGTGGCAGGTTCATCTCAGGCCTCCTGCCACTGGCTACGCAGGCGTGCGCGCACGTCGCGGGAGGCACTGCGGTTTTCACCCCCCAGGCGTGATTTCAGGTCGGTCGAATGGCCGATATCGCGCACCGCCTCGGCCAGACAGGCACGTACCTGGGCAATGTCGGCGGCACTCGGCGCCTCGGCGCTCTCAACCTGCAGGCGCCGCCACAGCAGGCCCAGCGAGGCATAACTGGCGAGGTCGTAGGCCATCGGTGGCACCTCGGCGGCCAGCGCCTCCAGTTGCTCGACACTGCGCAGGGTAATGCGCGCTGCTGCCGCCTTGCCCATGGCATGCACCATCACCCCGCTGTCATCCAGAGCAATCAGCCGTTGCGCCTGGTAGCCGTGAGCGAGGAAGGCACCGGACATGGCCTTGCCGACCAACAGGCCAATCACCGGGTGCCCTGCCAGGCGCGCCTGGGCGTAGGCCTGCACGGCAGCGGCCAATGCCTGGTGGATACCCAGGGCTTCCTCGCGGCGGCCATAGGCCTGGCTCGGCACATCGATGATCGCGACGATGGCGCGTTTTTCGCCGTCGCGGTCCAGCTCGAGCGCATCGCTCACGGCCTTGGCCAGGCCCCAGCCCTCCAGCAGGCCGACTTCGCCCTCACGTGCCCGTGGGAACGGGTTGTGCGCGTCTGGCACCACGGCAATGAAGCGCGCCAGGCGGTTGTCCAGTTCGCCATCGACCACCTGCAACGAGGCCGGGTAGCCTGCCAGCGGTTCACCGCCGGCCAGGCCCGGCAGCCAGTTCAGGGCACGGTTCATGGGGCATCTCCTTGGTAGAGGGCACGCACGGCGGCGGCGTCCAGTTGCGGGCAGTCGGCGCCCAGGCTGGCCAGGCGCTCCAGGTACCAGGCATGGCGGCCGGCGCGGTTGGCGGATGGCGTGTCCAGCAGTTGCAGCAGCTGCTGGCGGATGCTGTCGACGTCATCCGCCACATAGGCATCCACCAGGCCGCTGGCGTGGCGTTGTTCGCCACCGGTCAGGCTCCAGATGAAGGGGCGGTCCTTGGCGTCGTACTCGGCGATACCGGCCTCCTGCTCGATCACTTGGGGGCCATTGAGGCCCAGGCGTGCTTCGCGGGTGACCAGCAGGTGGCTGCACAGCCCGGCTGCGATGGACATGCCACCGAAGCAACCGACCGAGCCTGCGATCAGGCCGATCACGGGTTGATAGGCGCGCAGTTCGACGATCGCCGCCTGGATCTCGGCAATCGCCGCCAGGCCGAGGTTGGCCTCCTGCAGGCGCACGCCGCCGGTCTCCAGCAGCAGCACGGCGCAGGTGGGGATGCCGTTGCGGTTGTCCTCGATGGCCAGCTCCAGGGCGCCAGCAATCTTGGCGCCGCCCACCTCGCCCATGCTGCCACCCTGGAAGGCACCTTCGATGGCGGCGAGCACGGTATGGCGGCCATTGAGCAGGCCTTTGGCGATGACCACGCCGTCGTCGGCCTGGGGCACGATGCCCTGGCGCGGCAGCCACGGCGACATCAGGCGGTCGAACGGGCCGAGCAGTTCGCGCAAGCTACCAGGGTCGAGCAAGGCTCGGGCACGCTGGCGGGCGCCCAGCTCGACGAAGCTGCGGCTTTGCAGCAGGCGGGCGATGTCAGTCATGGGCTATCTCCTCGAAACCTTGTTCCAGGCGCAGGCGCACCACGCCTGGGGTGGCGCCGAAGTCGTGGATGTCGATCTTCACCGCGGGCAGGGTTCGGCCGTCGAACAGGCGCTGGAACAACTGGCTCCAGCGGGCGCTGCTGCCGTTGACCGAAGTGACCACCTGGATCTCCAGGCGGCCAGCGCTGCCGGGCTCGATCAGCACTTCCAGGTCGCCGGAGCTGACGCAGCCGACCAAGGTGCGGCCACGGCCAGGCTCGGCGGCGGGGAATTGAAAGGTCAGGGTTTCCATTTCACAGGCTCCCGGCGTGGTCGAGGAACAGGCAGGCGGCCAGCAGATCGGCGGCGCCGCCCGGTGAGGCGTTCAGTTGCAGCAGTTGCGCGTCCAGCAGGCGCAGCTGGCGGCGGCCATCGAGGCTGGCGCAGCCGCCGGCTTCGAGCACAGCGCGGGCACCTGCCTGCAGGGCTTGCAGGCCTTGCGGGCCGGCCCGCCAGAGCACGCAGGTGTCACTGAGTGCGGCCATGATCGCCAGCAGGGCATCCAGCCGGGCCTGGCTTTCGCTGGCACCGTTGGCGCGGCTGCGGCGCAGTTGTGGCAGGCCGTGTTCGAGCACGGCGGGGAACCCTTGCTGGGCCTGTTCGCGGGCACCGCTGGCGCCGTAACGGTGGCGGACCTGGGTACCGTGGCTGTCCCGAACAGGGGCTGCCGGGTCGTCGATCAGGGCGATGCGGCCGGCGCGGGCAGCAACGGCCTGGGGGGCGGCCTTGGCATCGAGCGCTTGCGCAGCCACCAGCAGGCCAAGGGCCCAGATCGCGCCGCGATGGGTGTTGATGCCGCCGGTGGTGGCGAGCATGGCCTGTTCACCTTCGCGGCCGATGCGGCCCAGCTCGGCGCGCAGCGGCAGGCCGATGTCGCCATGGGCCTGCGCGGCTTCGGCCATCTGCCGCAGGCAAGGCCACAGGGCCAGCGCCGAGGCATGCATCAGGGCCAGGGTCATGTCGGTGTGGGCGCCGCTGCTACGGCGGTCGACCAGGCCGGGCTTGGGGGACAGGTCGGCTTCGTCGATGAGGGCATCAACCGCCAGGTCGGCCAGTTGCTCAGCCAATGAAATCTCGGTTTGCCGGGCCGGCCTCATCGCGGCTGAAGCCGCTCCTACAGGGATCGCGTATGCAGTCATCACCAGCTCCTGAACCGTGCAGGCGGGTTGTAGAGGCCGCCAGACCACTCGACCAGTTCGGCGATGCTGCGCGCGGCGAGCAACTCGCGGCTGGCGTCGGTGCGGCGGATGCCGAGGTCCTCGGGCAGGGCGATCAGGCCTTGCTGGCGCAGGCGCAAGGTGTCTTTGGGGTCGTGGCGCAGGCCGATGGCGGTGACGCCGGCCACGGCGGCGATCATCTGCTGGCGCTGTTCCAGGCTGCGCGCCTTGTACAGGTAGGCGATGCCTTCCTCGGTGAGCAGGTGGGTAACGTCGTCGCCGTAGATCATCACCGGCGCCAGGGGCATGCCGGCTTTCTTCGCCACGTCCACGGCGTCGAGGGTTTCGACGAAGGTGGGTTTGCCGCCTTCCTGATAGGTCTCGACCATCTGCACCACCAGCTTGCGGCCACGTTCAAGCATCGTCTCGGGCACGGTCATGTCGAGCCAGGCCGGGGTTGCATGGCGCCGGCCGCGAGGGTCGTGGCCCATGTTCGGCGCCCCGCCAAAGCCCGCCAGGCGTCCGCGGGTGACGGTCGAGGAATGGCCGTCGCCATCGACCTGCAAGGTGGCGCCGATGAACAGGTCGACCGCGTACTGCCCGGCCAGCTGGCACATCATGCGGTTGGACCGCAGCGAGCCATCGCGGCCGGTGAAGAACACGTCCGGGCGCTGGGCGATGTAGTCCTCCATGCCCAGTTCGGTACCAAAGCAGTGCACGCTCTCGACCCAGCCGGTTTCGATGGCCGGAATCAGCGTCGGGTGCGGGTTGAGCGTCCAGTTGCGGCAGATCTTGCCTTTCAGGCCCAGCGCTTCGCCGTAGGTCGGCAGGATCAGCTCGATGGCGGCAGTGTTGAAACCGATGCCGTGGTTCAGCGATTGCACCTGGTGTTTCTCGTAGATGCCGCGGATCGCCATCATCGCCATCAGCACATGCACCGGCTTGATGTGGCGCGGGTCGCGGGTGAACAGCGGTTCGATGTAGAACGGCTGGTCGGCAACCACCACGAAGTCGACCCAGGACGCCGGAATGTCCACGCGCGGCAGGTCGTCCACGCGGTCCACCAGCTGATTGACCTGGGCGATCACCAGGCCGTCGCTGAAGGCGGCAGGCTCGACCAGTGCCGGGGTGTCTTCGGTGCTCGGGCCGGTGTACAGGTTGCCATCGCGGTCGGCCATGAAGCCGGCGACCAGGGTGACATTGGGGATCAGGTCGACCAGCAGCCGCGAATACAGTTCGATATAGGTGTGAATCGCACCGACTTCGAGCAGGCCGTCTTCCAGCAGCTGGCCGATGCGCAGGCTCTGCGGGCCGGCAAAGGAGAAGTCGAGCTTGCGCGCAATGCCGCGCTCGAACAGGTCCAGGTGCTCGGCGCGGCTGACGCTGGGCATGATCATGTGCAGGTCGTGCAGGCGCTCGGGGTCGGCCTTGGCCAGCGAACGCGAGAGGAAGTCGGCCTGCTTCTGGTTGTTGCCTTCGAGCACCACGCGGTCGCCGGGGGCAATCAGCAGTTCCAGGGCTTCGACGATCCGCTCGGTGGGCAGCACCACACCGTCGGCCAGGTGACGGACGCGGTCGAGGCGGCGCTGCTTCTCGGCGCGCCGCCTGGACCATTGCGGCGGTGGATTCTTCGTTATGGTCATTGGGTGACTCCACGGGTTCGCTGTCGTGGGGGCACATTAGGGCGGGGTTGGTCGGGGGATCAATCAAGCTGGGGGGATGATCGTTACGGTTTTAGTAATGGTTTGGTGTTCGAGGCGCCTGGCGATAGTTTTTCAGGGGTTTCGAGATCGAGCGCCGCCCGCGCGGCGCATCGCGGGTAAATCCGCTCCCACGTTTGTTGCTTGACAGGCCATGGTTGCCAGCCTTGGGCGGACGACGTAATTTCGATAGGCGCTGAATGGCTCAAGGCAAAAACGCACGATGCCCCTGCAGATTTGTCGATTGTACAAGGCAAATTCGCATGCCAGGATCCAGCGATCCTCCAGCGCACTCCAGACTTCACTTGGAAAATCAATAACAAAGCAGGGAGAACGCGATGACCGCGCACGCTCATACCTCGGCAACGGCTCATGTACTGGCCGAGGTCCGTAACCAGATTGGCCACCTTACCCTCAACCGCCCTGCCGGCCTCAATGCCCTGACCCTGGACATGGTACGCAGCCTGCGCCAGCACTTCGACCAATGGGCCGAAGACCCACAGGTGCAGGCCGTGGTGCTGCGCGGCGAAGGCCCCAAGGGCTTCTGCGCCGGTGGCGATATCCGCTCGCTGCACGACAGCTATAAAGCAGGCGAAACCCTTCACGAAGACTTCTTCGTCGAGGAATACGCCCTGGACCTGGCCATCCACCGCTACCGCAAGCCGGTGCTGGTGCTGATGGACGGCTTCACCCTCGGTGGCGGCATGGGCCTGGCCCAGGGCTGCGACCTGCGGATCGTCACCGAACGCAGCCGCCTGGGCATGCCCGAAGTCGGCATCGGCTACTTCCCGGATGTCGGCGGCAGCTACTTCCTCTCGCGTATCCCGGGCGAACTGGGCACCTACCTGGGCGTCAGCGGTACCCAGATCCAGGCCGCCGATGCCCTGTACTGCGGGCTGGCCGACTGGTACCTGGCCCGCGACAAACTCGCCGCCCTGGATGAAGGCCTGAACACCCTGCGCTTCGGCGACCATCCGCTCAAGGACCTGCAGAACCTGCTGGCCAAGCTCGGCAGCCAGGTCCTGCACGATGCGCCGCTGGAAAAGCTGCGCCCGGTCATCGACCACTTCTTCGCCCAGCCCGACCTGGCGGCGATCATCGAGCAGCTGCGTGCGGTGCGCATCGGCGACAGCCACGCATGGGCGGTGGCCACTGCCGACCAGCTGGAAAGCCGCTCGCCGCTGGCCATGGCGGTTACCCTGGAGATGCTGCGCCGCGGTCGCCACCTGGCACTGGAAGACTGCTTCGCCATGGAGCTGCACATCGACCGCCAGTGGTTCCAGTACGGCGACATCATCGAGGGCGTGCGCGCCCTGATCATCGACAAGGACAAGCAGCCGCGCTGGAACCCGCCGACCCTGGCCGGGTTGTCGCGCCAGCGGGTCGACCAATTCTTCGAAGGCCTGTGAGCCCGGGAGTACACAGATGCAAGACCTGGAACTGAGCGAAGAACAGATCATGATCCGCGACATGGCCCGGGACTTCGCCCGTGGCGAGATCGCGCCGCATGCCCAGGCCTGGGAAAAGGCCGGCTGGATCGACGATGGCGTGGTCCGCAAGATGGGTGAACTGGGCCTGCTCGGCATGGTCGTGCCCGAAGACTTTGGCGGCAGCTACACCGATTACGTGGCCTACGCCCTGGCAGTTGAGGAAATCGCCGCCGGTTGCGGCGCCACCGGCGCGATGATGAGCATCCACAACTCGGTCGGTTGCGGCCCCCTGCTCGCCTACGGCACGCCCGAACAGCAACAGGCCTGGTTGCCACGCCTGGCCGCTGGCGAGGTGATCGGTTGCTTTTGCCTGACCGAGCCTCAAGCCGGCTCCGAAGCGCACAACCTGCGCACCCGCGCCGAGCTGGTCAATGGCGAGTGGGTGATCAATGGTGCCAAGCAGTTCGTCAGCAACGCCCGGCGTGCGGGCCTGGCCATCGTTTTCGCGGTGACCGACCCGGAGCTGGGCAAGAAAGGCCTGTCGGCGTTCCTGGTGCCGACCGACAACCCAGGCTTCAAGGTTGACCGCAGCGAGCACAAGATGGGCATTCGCGCCTCCGACACCTGCGCGGTGACCTTCGACAACTGCCGCATCCCGGCGGCCAATATCCTTGGCGAGCGCGGCAAAGGCCTGGCCATCGCCCTGTCCAACCTCGAAGGTGGCCGCATCGGCATCGCCGCCCAGGCCCTGGGCATTGCCCGTGCCGCTTTCGAGGCGGCGCTGGTGTATTCGCGTGATCGCATCCAGTTCGGCAAGCCGATCAACGAACACCAGAGCATTGCCAACCTGCTGGCTGACATGCAGGTGCAGGTGAATGCTGCGCGCTTGCTGATCCTGCATGCCGCACGGCTGCGCACGGCGGGCAAACCGTGCCTGTCGGAGGCGTCGCAGGCCAAGCTGTTTGCTTCGGAAATGGCCGAGCGGGTGTGCTCGATGGCGATTCAGGTGCATGGGGGGTATGGGTACCTGGAGGATTACCCGGTCGAGCGCTATTACCGCGATGCGCGCATCACCCAGATCTACGAGGGGTCAAGCGAGATACAAAGAATGTTAATTGCCAGGGAGTTGAAGCATTATAGGCTGTGAAGCCCACGGCTTCTCGCCTGGGAAAACCACAATGCCATAAAACCTGTTGCTGACCTGCATCGCAGACAGCAACAGGAAACCTTCAACTGACATCAATGATCTTATTGAAATGGTACATACTCCAAATTATCAACCATTGCATGGATGGGCCCAGTTATAAATCTGAACGACTTGATCGCCGCACTGGGTGAAGTATACGAAACGCGGCCGTTATATCTGGTCTTTCCGCTATTGTAGGTAATCCGCGACAAACGACCTATTTCCGTACCAGAGGCCGTGTAGAAAATCACAGTATGGCCGGGATCATTGGGCATTAAAAGTCCATTATTCCCCACGTCAAAAGAAACACTTTTGGCAAGTCCGCGCAACTCGAATTGTACTTGAGCTCCATGAGGTACGACTGAGATGACATGCCCCCAGACGGGATACCAGAAGTTGCTATGACAACGGTAGACATCAGCTTGCTTGACCACAACGCTCAACGTGAGAGCCGGAAACTCCAACGTTTCCCCAGCCTTTAGACCCTGGCGCTTTACAGATTCAAAGCTTTCTTTTCTCAACGCCCCTTCCAGCTGCACGTTCAAGGTTCCCGAGAATCCTGTCTGCGTCGTCCCGTTGCGCACCAGCTCATAACTCACCGCGAGCGGGTTCTTGGCAGGTTCCAAAAGCGACGGCAAATTTTGCGCGAGTACGTGATCGATCGGCAGCGCGTGCGAATGTGCCCCCGCCTTTCTCAGCAATATCTTGCCTGTTCGATAGTTGCCTACCCGAATGATGATTTCATCACCTATTGCCAAGCCCGGGTTGTCCAGCAGCACGGTAAACTGATTATTCAAAATCAACGTCAGGTTGAGCTTGTTATTCACTGCCGCAGGCACTTTTGGCGCTGTGATGAAGTTCTTTTGCATCTCGGTGCTGGCCACAGTGAACTCGAGCGACTGCGAGGCCACGACCGGCTTGCCCTCCCGGATGACCTGGTAATAGTACTTGATCTTCACCGGTGAGTTGCCCTTCGGCTCGAAGACGGAGCGCTCCACTTCGAAATCTGTGCCATGCTGGCTGACTTGTTTCAGATCAAGCACGTCCCAACCCAACTCACCCTCTGAGGTTTCCCAGAACAGCTTGATCTTGCATGGCGGCTGTTCCGCTTCTTTGGGAATCTTGATGACCATGCCCATCTCATACTTCTCATCATCCGGATTCAGCACCTTGTTCACCAGCTCATACTCTGGAGTGGGTGCCGGCAAGCTCGCAATCGGCTCACCGATTTGATACCTGACCGTTCCGGATTTGAAAACACCCCCGGCACGCTCTATCGTATAAGAAAGATCAACATAACCGCCTTCGAGCGGTTTTACAAAGGACTTTCCTTCGAGTCGGAAAGCGAATTGCTTTCCGGCGCGTTTCTCGGAAACCTCCTCCGGCTTTACGGGAATCTCAAACGCACTGCCATCAGGCTTCATCCCCTTGTACGACAGGCGTATCTTGTCCATGTAAAGGGTATTGGCAAGCTGCGGAATCACCACATAGATGAATTCACGCTCTGCATCTACGCGCAAATCCTCAACCTTGTTAATACTTGGCTCCGGCAGCAGCGACGGCATGCCCAGGATATTGATGTAGGCATTTTTCGACGTGCTGACCTTCCCAGTACTGGCGGTCAGTGTAAAATTCAGCTTGGCGCTACCACCCGCCAATGGCCACCACTCGTCAAATGGCACATTGATCTGCTGGGGTTTATTCGGATCTGTGACAATCAACGGGCCGAACGCCTTGGCCGTGACCTGATCCTGATGTGTCGTGCCAACCATATGCAGCAACAGGCTGTCCCCAACATGATATTTGCCTGGGAACTGAATGACCACATGGTCGGATACGATATCAGCAGTCTTGAGTTCACCGGAGCTCAGTACTGCACCCGCCTCGTTCAATACCTCAGGCGCCGCCAGAGCGTCCTCCGAGAGCTTGACGCTTACCTCGAGCCAGTCAGACCATTCCGAGTCGTTGTCGACCGGGTCTTTCACAAAGTAGTACACAAACAACTCGTCGCTGTCGCCTTCCGCCTTGATAGTCGCTTCGGGCACCGTAATCGCAACGGCCTTATTGACTTGCGCAGCAGTCACCTCATGGGAAATCACTTGACTCCCCCAGTACAGATAGATGACGTCACCCGCCCGCATGCTCAAATAAGCCGGAACAGTAACGATACCCCCGGCTTTTGCCTCGACTGGGCCGATCGTACCCGAGGCCGGTTTGGTCAACACCGGCGGGGCGAGTTCGGCGTCGATGCCTTCATCATCTTTGACTCCCGGCTGCCCTTTGATAAACAGGGTGCTCACAGAGGCGGAAGGAAGTGAGAATTCATTTTTAGCAATATTATAGTTTTTATATTGAAGATGGCTACTCCCTTCGGGAACATCCTTGCCTTTCACCTTGAGGGTCATGTATTTGCCAGTCACATCACTGTCCAAGACGAAGCCGTTTACCACCGCGACTCCTCCCCAGAACAAGTACAAAACTTCACCTGCCTTTACCTTCCCATTGAGAGGAATAATAACACTGACTTCAGCATCGTCAGTTTCCACCACCTCATCATTAATACCAAAGTCTTCGGTCTTTATGCCATTGATCTTGACCGGATGAACCACGCCTGCGACATAAGGTGGAGGTAAATCATCCGGTAACAGCCCTGGGTATTTTTCCTTGTAGTAGGTGTTAAACTCCCCTAGTACATAATCAACTTCGGACACAGCCTCGACCGCATCGTCCATGGATACATCATTGGCCTCGCTCATGATTCCTTCCTCGTTGGATTGCCGGGTTAACCGCCATCCAACAGTAGGAATTATCCGTATCCTGTACAACTGGCAAAAATGTCAGTTTGCGCGACGCGCGATCGATCGTAGATTTACAGGCGCTGCCGCAATGTCTGCGACGGCGGCACGCCATATCGCTGGCGGTAAATTTCGGAGAACCGCCCCAGGTGCAGGAAGCCATACTCCATGGCCAGCTCGGTCACACTGCGCACGGTACAACTGCGGTCATTCAGGCAGGCATGCACCCGCTCCAGCTTGCGCTGGCGCACGTACTGTTTGGGTGATGTGCCCAGCTGCCTGTCGAACAAGGCATACAGCGAGCGCAAGCTCATGCAGGCCTGCTCTGCCAGCACTTCGGCCGACAGCTCATGCTTGAGATTGCGCTCGATGTAATCGAGGATCCGCTCCAGGCTCGCACCCGGCGTACCCAGGCTTTCGCGGCGGATATTGGTGCTCATCAGGGTCATCAGCTTGCTGGCGACGATCTGGCTGTAGTGCCCCTGCACCCGCGGTAACGAGTCAATGACCTCGGCTTCGTGGCACACCATGGCCAGCAGGTTGACGAAACCGTCCAGCTCCTCCAGCCGGTAGTGATTGCGCAGGAACCGCACGCCGCCATCCGGGCGCTGCCAGCGCTGCTCATCGCAGATGCTGTCGAGCAAGCGGGTCGGCACCTTGAGGATGAACTTCTCGCAGTCATCGGAATAGGTCAGGTCGACCGGGTCGTCCGGGTTGATCAGCAGCAACTCGCCCGGCACCAGGTGATGTTCGCGCTGGCGACCGCGCCACAGGCAGTTGCCGTTGAGCAGCACTTGCAGGTGATAGATGCTTTCCAGTGCCGGCGAGGTGACCCGCACGCTGCCGCCATAGCTGATGCGGCACAGGTCGAGCTCGGCGAATTTGCGGTGGCTGAGGCTGGCCTGCGGGTGGGTGGTGCGCGACAGGCCGATGCAGTGCTGACCGACGTGCTGGTTCACGTAGTCGGACACGGCATAAGGGTCGGCGTGATGGAACACGCTACTGCGCTCGCTCAGCAGGCGGCTTTCCATAGGCAAGGCACTCGGCATCGTTATTGTTCTGGTCGCCGCGCCCTACTGGCCCGTGGGCCTGTGGTTGCGGTCGTTAACAGTCATTCTATCGGGCCGGGGTCAGGTATCTTGGGGCAGCTGACCACTGGCGTAGTATTGTCACAGCTAAGCAAAATCGCGGGGCTTGAGCAATCCGATGTTCGGATTGGGTGGGCGAATAACGGACCGCGACTGGTGTTATGCGGGCGATTATCGAACAAAATTGATTTTTTTGTATTGCATGCAACATCGATATCGAAGGGTACAAACAAGGCGGCCCCTGTTTGGCCTCACTGCACCGGCAGGAAATTCATCAACAAAAGGCTCTGCGCGTAATTCAGGCCGATTCGCCGATAGCGCTCGTCCAGCAACTCCGCCAGCAGGTCCAGCCGCGCCACGACCTTGCCGAACTCCACGGCAAAACTCAGGTTGCTGCCCTCCTCCGAGATCTCGTTGGAAAACAGCAACAGCACCCCGTTGGCATCCTGGCGCTGGCTGAGCATCCAGGTGGCCTTCTCGATATTGCGCGCCGCGTTATTGATGAACAACGGGTCGAGGGTATCGGTCATGTAGAACTCGGTACGCCCGCCGTGCGCAGTGATCAGCATGCTGCCGATGGCGTAGATGAAGGCGCCGACCCGGTCGCCGCGAAACTCCGGGCTCAGGGCGTAGCTCAGGGCGGCAAGGTCGCGGCGGTTGCCCAGTTGCGGCAACGGCTGGCGCTGCTCGATGGCGATACGGATCTGCCGTTCGGCGGTAGCTGCATCCAGGTAGCCGGACAGCGTCAACTGGTTGGGGTTGCGCAGGTACAGCTTGTTCATCAGCAGGTACAGACTCTGCAGGTTGTCGCGCATGGCCAGTGTGGCCATACGGTCGACGCTGGTCTGGAACAGCTCGCTGGGCTTGCCGTTACCAAACTGGCTGACGATGTCGTGGCCTTGCTGCGGGCTGCAGCCGGCCAGGCCAATCAGGGCGCCTGCCAGCAGCAGACGCGGGAAAAATCGGAAATTGCTTGCAACCATCGGCACCGGATCGATATTCGGCGGCCGCACCGGGGGTCAGTGCGGCCTGGCCAAGCATAGAGCCCGGAAATGGGAAAAAGTGCAGTGCCCGGTCAAACCGCTGACCGGCTCACATGGCCTGGCGCAACATTTCCACCACCTGCGCATGCAGCGCCGGGTCGCCGCAGGCCACCACGCAGCCGCCATTCTGCGCGCTGCTGCCGTCCCAGGCCGTGATCACCCCGCCCGCCCCTTCGATGATCGGCATCAACGCCTGCACGTCATACGGCTGCAAGCTCGCTTCGACGATCACGTCGACAAAGCCCGAAGCCAGCATGCAGTAGGCATAGCAGTCACCACCATAACGCATCAGCCGCGCCCTGCCCGCCACGGCCTCGAACGCCGCCTTGCGCTCGGCGGTGTCGAACATGTCCGGGGTGGTGCACATCAGTGTGGCCGAGGCCAGGTCGGCGCAGGCACGGGTTTTCAGCGGCGTGCCACTGCGCCAGGCGCCTGCCGGGGTACCGACGAAACGTTCGCCGGTGAACGGCTGGTTCATCACCCCCACAACCGGGCGCGTGCCATCGTTCAGAGCAATCAGCGTGCCCCACAGCGGCAGCCCGGTGATGAATGCGCGGGTACCGTCGATCGGGTCGAGCACCCAGGTCAGCGGGCTGCTGCCCACCGCCACACCGGCCTCCTCACCGAGAATGCCGTGCTCCGGGTAGCGCGCCTGGATCAGCTCACGCATGGCATCCTCGGCCGCCTTGTCGGCCGCGGTCACCGGGTCGTACAGGCGCCCGCCCTTGTCCTCGACCTCCAGGCTGGCACGGAAGTACGGCTTGATCGCCAGCGCAGCGGCATCGGCCAGCTGCTCGGCGAAGGCTTGGAATTCGCCGATCTGTTCAGCATTCAGGGACATGGGGCAGGCCTCGTGAAAAATGGTGTGGCGCGCATCATACCCGACAACCCGCAGCGCAGTGGGCCGACCGAAGCGCTAGCGCGGTCTAGACTGTACAGACCAGAAAACATGGCATGAACCGGGGGGCTGCCACACGTGGAGGTGTGCGATGAGCCAGTTCAAGCGTCTGTTCGTCATGCTCGGCCCGCAAATGCGCCATACCCCGGCGCTGCAACGCGCGGCGGCGTTGGCCGAGTCCAGCGGTGCCCTGCTGGATATCAATGTGTTCGTCGACGATGTCGACACGCTTGGCCTGATGAGCGACGGTCACGAGCGTGAACGGCTGCTCGGCGACAACCGCCAGTGGCTGGCCGACGAGGCCGAGCAACTGGGCAACGCCGGGCTCGATGTGTCCACCGAACTGCTGCTGACCCGCGACCCGCTGAGCAGCGTGCTCGAACGCATCGAACGGCTAGGTTGCGACCTGCTGATCAAGGACGTGCAGCACGAACCGGTGCTCAAGCGCCTGCTGGTCACGCCGCTGGACTGGCAATTGCTCAAGGAAAGCCCGGTGGCCGTGCACCTGGTCAGCGACATCCGCCTGCCGCTGCCCCGGCAGATTGCCGCGGCGGTGGACCTCAACTGCCACGGCGTCGGCGAGCACCTGGACGATCAGGTGATCCACAGTGCCCACGCCCTGGCCCTGCAATGCAACGCCGAACTGCACCTGCTGCATGTGTGCGACGCAGCCAAGACCCATATCGCCGACTTTGGTGCCGGCACCGTCACCATCCCAGGGTTCGATGGCAGTGTGCGCACGTCGCAACGGGCGGCATTCAACCGGCTGGGCGACCATCACCAGATTCCGCTGGAACGGCGGCATTTTGTCGAGGGCGCGGCGATCCGGGCGATTGCCCAGTTCGTCAGCCACAGCCGGGTCGATGTGATCGTGATGGGCAGCCATCGGCATGATGCGATGCAGACGTTCCTTGGCGGCACCACGGCGCATGTGCTGGAGCATCCGCTGTGCAATGTGCTGGCGATCAAGGACCGCCGCTGAGCGTTGTCCAGGCGTGCGGGAGCCGCCCTTGCCGGCTCCCGCAGGCCAGGCCTGCCAAGCGCTTGGTATTTGGCACACCAGTTCCGATTAAAAAGAATGCATTTGATAATGATTCGTAGTAGTTTCTCGGCGCTTCCCCTATTTCCTATCAGCGCCCTACTCCAGGATCGTACCGTCGATGCGTCGCACGTTCGTTTCGCTTTGTGTGCTTCAAGCTATCTCCCCGCTGGCCTTTGCCGAGCCTGAGCCGCTCGGCGAACCGGCGCAGATCGAACTCCAGGCCCTGAACATCACCAGCAGCGCCGACAGCGAACGCGCCGATGGCCCGGTGGATGGCTACAAGGCCAGCCGCTCGGCCAGTGCCACGCGCACCGACACCGCCCTGCACGAAACCCCGCAATCGATCAGCGTGGTGCCCAGGGATGTGCTCGAAGACACCGGCGCCACCCGCCTGCAGGACGGCCTGGACTATGCCGGTGGCGTCGGCCGCGCCAACAACTTCGGCGGCCAGGGCCTGACCACCTTCACCGTGCGCGGCTTCACCACCGGCGAGTTCTACCGCAACGGCTTCCCGATCAACCGCGGCTACCCCAACGCCCCCGACGCCAACACCGTCGAGCGCCTGGAAGTGATCCGCGGCCCGGCCACCAGCCTGTATGGCCGCGGCGACCCCGGCGGCACCTTCAACGTGGTCAGCAAACAGCCGCTGGCCGAGCCCAAGGTGACCCTCGGTAGCCAGTTCGACGACCAGGGCATGCACCGCGCGACCCTGGACGCCACCGGGCCGCTGAACGCCGATGGCTCGCTAGCGTATCGCCTGAATGTGCTGGGCGAAGGGGGCGAGAGCTTCCGCGACGATGTCGAAAGCGAGCGTTATGACGTTGCACCGGTGATCAGCTGGCAAGTCAACGACGCCACCAAGGTCATCTTCGAAGGCGACTTCATGCGCAACAACCACCCACTGGATCGCGGCCTGACCCGCCTGCCCGGGCAGATCGGCACGGCCTCGCGCGACACCAATATCTGGGAAAAAGGCAGCGACAACCTGCTGCACAACGACAACAACATGGCCCAGTTGCGCTTCGAGCACCTGCTCAACGACAACTGGACCCTGGGCGGCGGCCTGCAATGGCTGGACGGCTCGCTCAAGGGCAACGCCGTGGAAGCCAACGGCCTGCAGGCCGACGGTCGCACGCTGGGGCGCAATTTCAACTACCGCAAGCTGGAGTGGACCGACCGCGACTACCAGCTCAACCTCACCGGCCACTTCGACACCGGCGGCTTTGCCCACACCCTGCTGACCGGCATCGAATATGAGGACTACGACTACAACTCGATCATCCAGCGTTCGGCCGCAGGTACCGGCGCCTACCCGATCGACATTTTCGACCCGGTGTTGGGCCAGCCGCGCCCTGCCCTGACCCGCACCACCACCCATGACAAGGAAAACCTCAAGACCTGGGCGGCCTTCATCCAGGACCAGGTGGCCCTCACCGAGCGCCTCAAAGCCCTCGCCGGGGTGCGTTTCGAGCGCTACGAGCATGACTATGACAGCAAACTCAACAATGCCGGTGACTTCAACAAGGGCGAGAACGGCGTCACCCCACGCTTCGGCCTGATCTACGACCTGACCGATACCGTTGCCGTGTACGCCAACACCGCGCGCTCGTTCAAGCCCAACAGCGGCGCGAGCCTGCAAGGCACCGGCTTCGACCCGGAAAAGGGCAAGTCCTATGAGCTGGGCGTGAAATGGGAAGCGCTGGACCGTCAGCTGAGCGTGGACGCGGCGATCTACCACATCGTCAAGGAAAACGTGTTGACCCGCGACCCGAACGACCCGACCGGCACCTACAGCGTCGCTGCCGGCGAAGTGCGCAGCCGCGGCCTGGACATCAACGTCGCCGGCAACCTGACCCCGGAGTGGCGGATGATCGGCGGCTATGCCTACGTCGACGCCGAGGTGACCCAGGACAATAGCATCCCCACCGGCACCCGCCTGGCGAACATCCCGCGCAACAGCTTCAGCCTGCTTAACACCTATGAGTTCCAGGATGGGCTGGCCAAGGGCCTGGGGCTGGGGGTTGGCGTGAAGTATGTGGATGACCGCGCCGGGCAGACCGCCGCCAGTACCTACACCATGGAGCGCTACAGCGTGGTGGACTTGCTGAGCTTCTACAAGGTCAACGAGCACGTGCGCTTGAACCTGGACGTGAAGAACGTGTTCAACAAGGGCTATGACGAGGGGGCGTTCAACACCTATGTGTACCCGGGGGCGCCGCGCACGGTGCAGGCTGGGGTTTCCTACACCTTCTAAACTGCTGGGGCCGCTTGGCGGCCCCCTGCATCAGAAGCTCTTGCTGTAGAACAGCGAGTACGACTCGATGCCGTCGTTCGGTTGCTTGATGCCGGCATTGGAGTAGTGAATCAGGCGGACCCCCGCCTTCTGCGCACCCGGCAACTTCAGGCCGAAACCGATGCGGTCTTCGAAGTTGACTGCCGAACCCAGGTCATGGTCGCCCACCTCGGTCTTGGAAAAGGCCGCCAGGCCAATCCCGGCTTCGACATACGGGGTGTAGGTAAAACCGCTGAACTCATAAGTGAACACCGGGCTGAACGACAGCGAGTGAGCGCCGCTGGCATCGCCACCTTCCCAGTAGGTGTAGGCCGCATCCCAATAGCCCGTCACATAACCGATGTCGCTTTTCAGCCACTGCTTGTCCCAATCGAACGACATACCGAGACGGTAGGTCATGTCACCTTGCCCGGTAGCCCCCACGGCACCGGAAATCTGCGCGGCCTGCGCCAGGCTGGTGCCGGCGAGGGCCAATAGGGCGGCGGCCAGGGTGCTGGCAAGACGGGTTTTCATCAATGACTTCTCCTGATGGTCACACTGGCAAGTGGGGGCTTGGGCCCCTCGATTTTTACGGTGAACGGTGCATCCAACCGGTCACACGGGGTAATACTTTTCTGATTATTGTCTAGATAATCAGAAAGTTGAAAGTGAATTGCCAGCATTGTTTGAATTTACCCGCCGTGCTCCGGTACCTCAGTCGTATTCGGCCTCCTCATGCTCCCCCAGCAAGCGCCGTTGCCGGGGTGTCGCCTGCTCCAGTACCTGTGGGTTGAACTGCCAGCTCAGGTAGGGGGAAAACTTCTGCGCCACCATGCGCCGGCCGTAGTGCACCTGCAGCATGTCGCGCTCGCGGGTATTGCTGCAGTTGGCACCGCCGCTGTGCCAGATGTCACTGCGAAACACCAGCGCGTCGCCTGCCTGGCACAGTACCGGGCGGGCTTCGCAGCCTTGCCACTGCTGTTCGCCAGGTTGCGGTGAACGCGCAGCGCGATGGCTGCCGGGGACCACCCAGGTGGGGCCGATGTCGAGGTCAATGTCACTCAGGTACAGCTGCGCCGTCAGAATCTGCATGGGCTGGCAAAAATCGCCGCGTGCAACCAGCCAGGCCGGCAACGTCATGGGCAGGTGGTCCAGGTGCAGGTCCATGCCCGGGTAGCCAGGGTGGCTGCGCCAGGCGGTCTGGCCGATCACGTGGCAGTCTGCACCGAGGGCTGCTTCGGCGAGCTCGATCACTGGCGGCAGGTCGAGAAAGGGCAACCACAGCGGGTCACGATTGAAGACGCACTTGTAGTGTTCAAGCAGCCCCTGGTAGTCCCAGTGCAGGGGTTGCAGGTCGTCGATGGCGCAACGCAGCAACGCCACCCGCACGCCATCGAGCACGCCGCGAAGCAGGACGTAGCCCTGCTCCTCCAGCGCTTGCAGTTGTGTGTCGAGGCTCATGCCAACAAGCTCCTGCCCAGGCAGAGTACAGATGTACTCCGCCCGTTTTTTGCCCATTAGTGCCAGTTCAGGCTTGCAGTGACCGGCGTCTTGCCGTTCACCGTGACCTGTTGCTGGACCGTGGTGCCCTGCCCCTGGCCAACGACCTTGTACTGACCCGGTGGCAGCTGGACATAGACCAGCGGCCCGGCATCCTGCAGGCTCAACACCGATTTGCCTTGTGCATTCTGGATATCGACTGCGGCGCCGCTTTCGAACTGGCCATGTGCGCCGGTGGACAGTTCGACGTGCAGGTCATAGCCCTTGGTGCGGCGCATGGCATTGGCTTCGTCCTGGCCGATACCGCCCTCCAGGTAGCGCACGCCATTCTGCTCCTGCGGCTGCAGTTGCACGGCTTGCATGTCGATGGGGGCGTTGTGGTCGTCCACTTCCGCGGCGGCGGCCAGGGTCCAGGGCAGCGCCAGTGCGATCAGCAGCGTGGCGCCCAAAGCATAGTGATGGTTACGCATGGTCAGCTCCTCCTCAAGGAGATGGCTTACCTGATATTTGACCCCACACGGTGCTGATGTTCACGCCGTTCGCCGCTCTTCGAGAAGTTTCACGAACATGCTCAGGCTGCGCGAAACCGTGCCGCGCCGCCACACCAGCCAGGTCTTGAGGTAACGGAACTGCTCCTGCATCGGCCAGGCGCAGACCGTGCTGCAGCCGGGCATGTTGTCGAGCATGCTGCGCGGCAGCATGGCCAGGCCGGCACCGGCGCTGACGCAGGCGAGCATGCCGTGGTACGACTCCATTTCGTGGATCTTGCCAGGCACCGCCTGGTCCTGGACAAACCAGTTCTCGAAGTGGTGACGGTACGAGCAGTTGGCCCGGAAGGCGTAGATGCTCGCGCCGTTGACGTCCTGGGCACGGGTGACCGGGGCGTGGTTGAGCGGCGCGATGATCACCATCTCCTCCTCGAACACCGGCATGCCTTCGAGCGTGGGGTGCAGCACCGGGCCGTCGACGAAGGCCGCCACCAGGCGCCCGGCCAGCACGCCTTCGAGCATGGTCCCCGACGGCCCGGTGGACAGGTCGAGGTCGACCTTGGGGTAACGCTGGTTGTAGGCAGCCAGCAGCGCCGGAATGCGCACCGCCGCCGTGCTCTCCAGCGAACCCAGGGCGAAGGTGCCCTGCGGATCTTCCCCTGCCACGGTCAGCCGCGCCTCGTGCACCAGGTCGAGAATGCGCCGGGTGTATTCAAGGAAGTTCCAGCCCGCTGGCGACAGGCGCAGGCGGCTTTTTTCGCGGATGAACAGCTCGACACCGAGGTCTTCCTCCAACTGCTTGATGCGCGTGGTCAGGTTCGACGGCACCCGATGGATATGCTGGGCGGCGGCGCTGATGCTGCCCTGCTCGGCCACGGCCTTGAAGATCTCCAGTTGCACCAGGTCCACAGTCATTCTCCAAACGTGAATGTTTCGCTCATTATTATTCAGTTTTCATTAAAGCCATAGCCCACTAGTCTGGCCTCACTGATTAACAACAACGAGAGTGCCCCGCCATGAGTGCGATCAGCAGCCTGACCCACGCCATCTCCGTCGACCCGTTCAGCGGCGAGCAGATTGGCGCCTACCCGTTCGACACCGACGCCGCACTGGAAGCGGCGCTGCAACGTGCCAAGGCTGGCTATAGCCAGTGGCGCCAGGTGTCGCTGGGTCAGCGCAGCGAGTACCTGCTCGCCCTGGCCAGCACCCTCGAAGCCAAGGCCGAAGCCTTCGCGCAGATGATCAGCCGCGAAATCGGCAAGCCGATCGCCCAGGCCCGTGGTGAAGTCGCCAAGTGCGTCGGCCTGTGCCGCTGGTATGCCGAGCACGGTCCGGCCATGCTCGCCGCCGAGCCGACCCAGGTCGAGAAAGCCCGCATCGAGTACCGCCCGCTGGGCCCGATCCTCGCCGTGATGCCGTGGAACTTCCCGGTCTGGCAGGTGCTGCGCGGCGCCGTGCCGGCGATCCTGGCGGGCAACACCTATGTACTGAAGCACGCACCGAACGTGATGGGCAGCGCTTACCTGCTGGGTGAGCTGTTCAAGGACGCCGGCCTGCCTGAAGGCGTGTTCGAAGTGCTGAACGTCACCCCGGACGGCGTCACCCGCGCCATCAACGACGTGCGCATCGCCGCCGTGACCCTGACCGGGAGCGTGCGTGCCGGCATGGCCATCGGTGCCCAGGCGGGTGCGGCGCTGAAGAAGTGCGTGCTGGAGCTGGGGGGTTCCGACCCGTTCATCGTGTTGGCTGACGCCGATATCGATGCCGCCGTGCAGGCCGCCGTGATCGGTCGCTACCAGAACACCGGCCAGGTCTGCGCCGCTGCCAAGCGCCTGATCATCGAACAAGGCGTCGTTGAGGCATTCACGCGCAAGTTCGTCGAAGCCACGCGCAAGCTGAAACTCGGCAACCCGCTGGAAGACGACACCTACATCGGCCCGATGGCCCGCTACGACCTGCGCGACGAGCTGGATGGCCAGGTCCAGGCGACGCTGGCCGAAGGTGCCACCCTGCTGCTGGGCGGCAACAAGGTCGAAGGCGTGGGCAACTTCTACGCACCGACCGTGTTCGCCAACGTCACCCCGGACATGACTGCGTTCAAGCAGGAGCTGTTCGGGCCGGTGGCGGCGATCATCACTGCCCGTGACGCCGAGCATGCCGTGGAGCTGGCCAACGACAGCGAGTTCGGCCTGGCGTCGACCATCTACACCGCCGACTATGCGCTGGCCGAGCGCATGACCGCCGCACTGGACACCGGCGGCGTGTTCATCAACGGCTACTGCGCTTCCGACCCCCGCGTGGCGTTTGGTGGCGTGAAGAAGAGCGGTTTCGGGCGTGAGCTGTCGCACTTTGGTGTGCGCGAGTTCACCAATGCCCAGACCGTGTGGCTGGATCGCAACTGATACCAGGCATTGGGGCCGCTGTGCGGCCCCAGCACTGTCAACCCCGGACCTGGTCCTTGACCCAGTCCAGCATCCCCCCCGGCACGATCAGCTCATGCCGCGCCCGCGAACAGGCGGTATACAGCCCCGCCAACATCCGCGCCCGCTCGTTGCGATTGCCCGCTGTGGCAGGCGCCACCATCAGCTCCGGCGACACCATCACCCGGGCGAACTCCATGTTCTTCACATCTCGCACCCGCCCGAGGAACAGCTTTGGCGCCTTGTCCCAGCGGTAACGGCTCTTGGCCTTGGCAAAATGCTCGGAGGTATAGCCTTTGCGCAGCATGCCGGCCACGGCAACAAAGGCCTTGTCGTCGCCCTTGTCCTGCTCCAGCGCCTGCCAGCTGGGGTAACGGAACAACATCGGGTGACGCGCCCGGGTGCCGTGGCGATACAGCTCGATGCAATCCTCGACGAACAGCTCGAAGTCCTTGCGCGCGCTTTGCAGCAACACGAAGGGCACCCCTTGGTGGGTCAGGCGCTGGAACCAGCCAAACAGGCCCCACTCGTCATCGACGATCAAGGCGGTTGGCTGCTCGGGCACCGTCACGGTGTCGAAGAAACTTACCCGCGTGTAATGCTCGGCGCTGCCACTGAAGGCGGCCTGGATCGCCGCCGGGTGCGCCTGGATCAGCGGGTTGAGCACGCCGTCCATGGCCGGGCCGGCGCGCAGCGAATGGTCGATGTAGCGCTGGCGGATGAAGTTGCCATGGTGCGGGCTGAGGCCATTGAGGTTCTGCAACTCGTCACCCAGGGCAATCACCGACTGCGGGCTGCGATCGAGCACCGAGAGCATCGGCGCGGACAATTCATGAGCTTCGTCGACGATGACATGGCTGTAGCGGCTGTCGATCACCTCGGCAGTCAGTGACAGCAGCTTGACCCGGTGGTAGTCACGCACCGGCAGCTGGATTTCGCGGGCTGACGGGCGGATCAGCTCCTGCCAGTACAGGCGGGCCTTTTCCAGCAGCACTTCCTGGTCCAACGGCGAGGTACCCGGCCCGGCCCAAGGCAAGTGATGCAGCTGCAACTGGCTGTCGCCGCTGCGGCAGAAGCTGCGCACGGCCTTGACGCACAGGGCCACCACATCGCACGCAGCGAGCGGGCCGATGTCGGGGATGTTCAGCCAGCGCACCACCTGCGCCTCCTGCGGGCGCCAGGACAGTTTGGTGCGATACGGGTCGCGCAGGCGCCAGCCGTTGCTGGTGAGGTCACGGTTGAGGATTTCGTCGGCCAGCTGGCCGAAGGTCAGCGCAGTGTAGGCCTGGGCATCCTTCACCCGTGCCTGCAATGCCCGCAGCTGGCCTTCGGTAAGGGCCAGCAACAGCGTGCGCTGGGGGTCGAGCAGGCGGGCGAACTGGTGGATCAGGAAGGTCTTGCCGGTGCCGGCAAAACCCTGCACGGCAACCGATTCGTCGACGCCGCAAAGAAACTCGCGCAGCAGGCGGTTCTGTTGGTCACTGAGCATCAGGTCAGTGGCCAGTGACGGCAGGTAGACCGGGTGCAGCGGGGTCACGCGCTGGCGGTAGCTGTCGGCGAACTGGAAATTCCACTGGCCTTCGGCGTCCTGGAACTCGTCGGCCTGGTACTCGGTTTCGGCCGACACCAGGGCGACGCCATTCTCACCCAGCATGCCCAGCCCCATGGCGAACGCCTCGCGGTCGAAATGCTGCGCTACCTGCCCCTGGAAGCGGCCCGGGGCTGCGCCTTCGACTTCATTGGCGATGCGCACGATCTCGGCGAAGCGGCGCTCCTGCGCGTCCGCCGAGGCGCTGGCCGGTTGGCGTGGCAGGTTCTGCACGAACAACACGGCGGCCGCCTCCAGCAGGCTGGCGGTCGGAAAGAAGTCGGTGGCGGTGGGCGCGCTGGCCAGGCGGTCGGCCTGGTCGCTGGGCAAAGGCAGGTAGAACATCGGGACCTCGGGTGGTAACTGCTGCGCACGATAGCAATTTTCCAATGGCAATGCTGGGTTGTCTGCACTGGCCGCTTCGCGGGCTTGCCGGCGAAGAGGCCGGAACCAGCAGCAATAAATTCAGCCCCTGCCCCGCTTGAGGGTCTCACTCGGAAACTCCTTGAACAATTGCCGGTAACTCTCTGAAAACCTTCCCAAATGCCAGAACGACCAGCGCATGGCTACCTCGGCCACGGTCACCTCACCGCCGCGCAACAGGTCCCGTCGCGCACCGTTGAGCCGACGCAAGCGCAGCCAGTGTGCCGGCGGCATCCCGGTGAAGGCCTTGAACGCCTGCTGCAGCTGGCGCAGCGACACACCGGCCACCTCGGCCAGCTCGACCAGATTGAGGGTTTCTTCCGGGCAATCTGCCGCCCATTCGCTGACCCGCTGCATGATCGCCCGCTCCTCACCGCGCCGCCCCAGCGCCCCGCCCTGCAAGCGCTGGCAGGCATTGTCGAGGATGAACAGGCAGTCTTCGAGCAACTGCTCGGCCAATGCCTGCCCTTGCAACGGGCAGTCGGCCTGGCCAAGGCGGGTCAAGGTGGCGCTCAGCCAACTGCCGAACAGCGCGTTCTGCCCGCTGCCCAGCGGCACCATGAACAACCCTTCGAGCCGTTGCGGGTCCAGGCCATGGCGGGCGAGAAAGGCCTGGTCGAACACTACGGCCACTTCCTGGTAGTTCTCCGGGGTGATCCAGATGTTGCGGCTCTGCTCGTTGAGCAGGTACAGGCTGTTTTCGCTCTGGTCGAAACAGAACGCCAGCGAACCGCTCGGCGCGCGGAAGAACTGCTCGACGCGGGTGTTGAGCCGTTCCTCGTAGACCTCCACGCCATCAAGCCCCAGGCAGCGCAACTGGCCGCTGAAATGCCCCGGCGACATCTGCCGGTACTGCTGCTGCCAACCGGGGGTGGCGCGCACCTGTTCGGAGACATCCGTGGTGTGGAAAGCCTGAACCTGCAAGGCATTGGGCGTTGTCACGCGTTGTCCTAGTTGCACTCTTTTGGTGCATTGATCGCTGAAGAAAGTGGATAGATGGCTTTGCGGGCCTGCGCTCAAGATAGTCTCCAGCGCGCCACCTGGGAAGCCACCGGCACCTGCCGCGCACACAAAAACCCAACCAAGAGGTCTGTATGAACGCCCCCTTCGATCAGCTGTCCACCTGGCTGAAAGAACACCGCATCACCGAAGTCGAATGCGTGATCAGCGACCTGACCGGCATCGCCCGCGGCAAGATCGCACCGACCGCCAAATTCCTTCACGAGCGCGGCATGCGCCTGCCAGAAAGCGTGCTGCTGCAGACCGTCACCGGCGATTACGTCGATGACGAGATCTACTACAGCCTGCTCGATGCAGCCGACATCGACATGGTCTGCCGCCCCGACCCGACAGCCGTCTACCAGATTCCATGGGCCATCGAACCGACCGCCATCGTCATCCACGACACCTTCGACAAACAGGGCAACCCGATCGAGCTGTCGCCACGCAACGTGCTGAAGAAGGTGCTCAAGCTGTATGCCGACAAGGGCTGGCAGCCGATCGTCGCGCCAGAGATGGAGTTCTACCTGACCCAGCGTTGCGAAGACCCGGACTTGCCCCTGCAAGTGCCGCTGGGCCGCTCGGGCCGCGCCGAAAGCGGACGCCAGTCGTTCTCGATCGACGCCGCCAACGAATTCGACCCGCTGTTCGAAGACGTGTACGACTGGTGCGAGCTGCAGGGCCTGGACCTGGACACGCTGATCCACGAGGACGGCCCGGCGCAGATGGAGATCAACTTCCGTCATGGCGACGCGCTGGACCTGGCCGACCAGATCACCGTGTTCAAGCGCACCATGCGTGAAGCCGCGCTCAAGCACAACGTCACCGCCACCTTCATGGCCAAGCCGATCACCGACGAGCCGGGCAGCGCCATGCACCTGCACCAGAGCGTGGTCGACATTGCCACCGGCAAACCGGTGTTCGCCAATGACGATGGCAGCATGAGCGAACTGTTCCTGCACCACATTGGCGGCCTGCAGAAGTACATCCCCAAACTGCTGCCGATGTTCGCGCCGAACGTCAACTCGTTCCGCCGCTTCCTGCCGGACACCTCGGCACCGGTCAACGTCGAATGGGGCGAGGAAAACCGCACCGCCGGCCTGCGCGTGCCGACCTCCAGCCCCGATGCCATGCGGGTGGAGAACCGCCTGCCGGGTGCCGACGCCAACCCTTACCTGGCGATTGCCGCCAGCCTGCTGTGCGGTTACCTGGGCATGATCGAGAAGATCGAGCCGAGCGCGCCGGTCCAGGGCCGTGCCTATGAACGGCGCAACCTGCGGCTGCCGATCACCATCGAGGATGCCCTGCAGCACATGGAAGATTGCCAGACCGTGCAGCGCTACCTGGGCAAGCAGTTCGTTCAGGGCTACGTGGCGGTCAAGCGCGCCGAGCATGAAAACTTCAAGCGCGTCATCAGTTCCTGGGAGCGCGAGTTCCTGCTGCTGAGCGTGTGATTCTTCGGGGGGCGCCAAGCGCCCCCTTGCACCGAATTCAAAGAACAAGACCAACGAGGTGTCGACATGCGTCATCTGCAAGCCCTGATCCCCGCCACATTCGCCCTGCTGTTCGGCGCCGCCGCACAGGCCACGCCCAGCGTCAGCGTGTACAACTGGACCGACTACATCGGTGACACGACCCTGGCCGACTTCCAGGCCAGCAGCGGAATCAAGGTCGTCTATGACGTGTTCGACTCCAACGAAACCCTGGAAGGCAAGCTGCTCGCTGGCCGCACCGGCTACGACGTGGTGGTGCCTTCCAACCACTTCCTGGCCCGCCAGGCCCAGGCCGGTGCATTCCTGCCGCTGGACCGCAGCAAGCTGCCGAACTGGCAGCACCTGGACCCGAAGCTGCTCAAGCAGCTTGAACAGAATGACCCCGGCAACCAATACGCAGTGCCGTACCTGTGGGGCACCAACGGCATCGGCTATAACGTCGAGAAGGTCAAGGCCGCGCTGGGCGTCGACCATATCGACTCCTGGGCCACCCTGTTCGAGCCGCAGAACCTGAAGAAGCTCAAGCAATGCGGGGTGGCCTTCATGGACTCCCCCGACGAGCTGTTCCCGGCGATGCTCAACTACCTGGGCATGGACCCACGCAGCGAAAAACCGGGCGACTATGCCAAGGCCGAAGCGCGCCTGCTCGAACTGCGCCCGTACATCACTTACTTCCACTCCTCCAAGTACGTCTCGGACCTGGCCAATGGTGATATCTGCGTGGCCTTCGGCTATTCCGGCGACGTGTTCCAGGCGGCCAACCGGGCCGTGGAAGCGAAGAACGGCGTCAAGATCGCCTACAGCATTCCCAAGGAAGGCAGCAACCTGTGGTTCGACCTGCTGGCGATCCCCAAGGATGCCCAGAACCCTGAGCAGGCCCTGGCGTTCATCAACTACCTGCTCGACCCGAAAGTGATCGCCAAGGTCAGCGCCACGGTCGGCTATGCCAACGCCAACCCGGATGCCCAGGCCTACATGGACAAGTCGCTAGTCGACAACCCCGAGATCTACCCACCCCAGGCGGTGCTGGACAAGCTGTACATCTCCAGCACCCCGAGCCCGAAGATCATGCGCGTCATGACCCGCTCCTGGAGCAAGATCAAGTCCAACCGTTGAACCGAGAACGCGCCATGCCTTTCGATACCCAACATACCGCGTCGTACTACGCCGCCACGGCGCGCAACGCGACGCCCTACCCCTGCCTTGAGGGTGAACTGACAGCTGACGTGTGCGTGGTCGGCGGTGGCCTGACCGGGGTCAACACCGCGCTGGAACTGGCCGAGCGCGGGCTTTCTGTAGTGCTGCTGGAGGGCCGGCGCATCGGCTGGGGCGCCAGCGGGCGCAACGGCGGCCAGCTGATCCGCGGCATCGGCCATGATGTCAGCGGCTTTGCCCGCTACGTCGGCCAGGACGGCGTGCGCTACCTGCAGCAGGCCGGCATCGACTCGGTGGCCCTGGTGGCTCGCCGCATCGAGCAATACGCGATTGCCTGTGACCTGCGCTGGGGCTTCTGCGAACTGGCCAATACCCCGGCACAGTTCGCTGCCTTCAAGGCTGAACAGGACGACCTGGCCAGCCTTGGCTACCGCCACGAAACCCGCCTGGTCGGGCCCGAGGGCATACATGAGATCGTCGCCAGCGACCAGTATGCCGGCGGCCTGGTGGACATGGGCTCAGGCCATCTGCACCCGCTCGACCTGGTGCAGGGTGAAGCGCGTGTGGCCCACGGCCTAGGTGTGCGCATCTTCGAGCAGAGCCCGGTGCTGCGCATCGAGCATGGCCCCACGGTGACCCTGCACACGGCACGGGGCAAGGTACGGGCCCAGAGCCTGGTGCTGGGTTGCAATGCCCACCTCGACGAACTGGAGCCACGCCTGAGCGGTAAAGTGCTGCCGGCCGGCAGCTACGTGGTGGCCACCGAGCCGCTGCCCGAAGCAGTGGCCAGCAGGCTGATCCCGCAGAACATGGCCATGTGTGACCAGAAGGTCGGCCTGGACTACTACCGCCTCACTGCCGACCGCCGCCTGCTGTTTGGCGGTGCCTGCCATTATTCAGGGCGTGACCCCAAGGATATCGCGGCCTATATGCGGCCGAAGGTGCTCAAGGTGTTCCCGCAACTGGCCGATGTGCGCATCGACTACCAGTGGGGCGGCATGATCGGCATCACCGCCAACCGTTTCCCGCAAGTGGGGCGGTTGAGCCAGCACCCTAACGTCTTCTATGCCCAGGGCTATTCCGGGCATGGGCTGAACGTGACCCACTGGACGGCGAAGTTGCTGGCCGAAGGCATCGCGCTGGGGCAGAGCCAGGGGCTGGATGTGTTCAGCGCGGTGCCACACCTGACGTTCCCCGGCGGCAAGGCGCTGCGCTCGCCGCTGCTGGCGCTGGGGATGTTGTGGTACCGGTTGCGGGAGGCCCTGGGTTAAGTGCGAGTCAGGCCGAGCTTGTCGCGGGAATGACCTTCTCGCGACGGCTCAACTTTACAAGCAGCCTTATGAAAGCATGGTAAACACCTGATTTATATACGTTTACTCTGACAGATACGAAATCAAATAAATTACCTAAAGAATTGCCTGCAACCCTTTGATTGCAATGACATTTAGTAACTTCAGCGCAGGGCCTGCCGGACGTGTCTCGCCCTGCTCCCATTTACGCACCGTTGATGCGCTGGTATGCAGATGCAGTGCGAACACCGGCTGGCTGAAATTCAGTGCCTCACGAAGCTGGCGAATATCCAGCGCACTGAAATCCCGCACCGGAGCGGGACAGAGCATTTCGAAATCCCGAAGGGTAACCTTGCCAACAGCCCCGGCCTCATGAAGAACGGCCAGATCCTCTCGCAACGATTCAACAATTTTGCTGCTCACAGCAAACCTCCATCAATACACCTGATTGCAATGCCCGCCTGAGCGCTACAGGACAAAGCTCCAGGAAAACCCTACCAGCGAAGCGCAACGCTTTTTGTTCTTCCGGCGTGATGTTGGCCTTGTCGCTCTTGGCAAACCCGTGCAGAAACACATAGCGATTGCCGATACGAGCAGACAGCAGTGTCCGGTAACCACCGCGCTTGCCGGTACCGTGCCCTGCAACACGCTTCTTGAACAACTCACCGCCGAGGCTGGCATCAACCAGCCCTCTGCGCATTTCATTCACCGCCTGGCACAACATCGCATCTGATAGTTTCTGCCCGGCTTGCCAGCGCGCAAAATCCTTGCGCTTGAGAACTTCCATGAGCGGCCTCCAAACCATACCCGTTACGGGCATAGTTTTTCAACGGTCGCCACGATTGCATAGACGGCGCATTCCGGCCAAATCGTAGGAAAAGTCAACGCCACAACTCGTTTTGAAGCGACTTTTCGCCGGCCCACTGGCCAACTGCCAAGCACCTGCTAGCGTTGTTCTGGCCGACCTTTCATGGATGCAAGACCATTATGAAATCATTGCCTCGCGTTACCCTGTTGTGCGCCGCTTTGCTCGCTGTGGCCGCCTGCTCCAGCAACCGCGTGGACCCCAAGGACTATTCCGGCTTCCTCAAGGACTACAGCCGCCTGCAGGAAGTGAAAAGCCCATCCGGTGCACCGGTGATGCGCTGGATCGACCCCAAGGTCAATGTCAACCAGTACACGCAGGTGTTCATCGAGCCGAGCCAGTTCTACCCCAAGCCGCAAGCGACGGCGGTCATTTCCCAGCAGACACTGAGTGAAATCACTCGCTACTTCAACGAGGCCCTTCGCCGTGAGATGGGCAGCGTACTGACCCTGGCCAAGGCGCCCGGCCCAGGCACCATCGTGGTCCGCCCGGCAATCACTGCGGTTTCTACCAGCAATGAAAGCCTCAAGCCTTACGAATTCATCCCGATCGCGCTGATTTCGGCGGGCGTCAACACCGCCATGGGCGGCCGCGACCAGGAAGTGGATGTCGGTGTCGAAGCAGCCTTCCTCGATGGCGGCAACCAGAAGGTACTGGCCCAGGTGGTGCGCAAGGGCACCGGCAAAGAACTGGAAAACGACAAGACCAAGCTGACCCTGAACGACGTCAAGCCCGTGCTCGACGGCTGGGCCAAGGACATGCGCGCCAGCTTCATCAGCCTCAAGAACAAGAGCAAGTAACCCTTAGCCGCTCCGCTCGTCGGAGACAGTTCAAAAACGCCATCACTGCCTGGCAGCCCTGCTTTACTCAAGCGGGCTGCCAGGCAGGCGGCACCGCAGACCAGGGACTGGTTGCACAAGCTGGCTGACAACAGCCACTCGCTCCGGGCAAGCAACATCGCCGCCCGGCTCCCTCTTCTCCCCGCCTTTTCCGCCCGCCTTTGCAGCCGTGTTCCGGTATTTCATTCATCGAATGCAATGGAGGCAATCATGTCTGATTCACTGCTCGCACCTTCGGCAGGCCTGTTCCCGGTGTCCTACCAGATCGGCAACAACGCCGCTGGCGCCCCGCGCCTGCAACTGGACCTGCTGGTCTACACCCCGGACCGCAGCCTTAACGGCGCAGCCCAGATCACCCAGGCCATCAACCCACCGCTGGACCTGCACCTGGACGTCTGGGGCAGCTACACCTACCTCACCGTCCAGCCGCCCAGCGAAGGCAGGATCCTGATCACCGCCCAGGGCAACCAGGGTGGCCCGCATGCCAACTCACCGGTGCAGTTCAAGTTCAGGGCGCTGCTCGACCCGAGCTGGCAGCGCGGCGTGGCCGATTACGAGTACTTCAATGGCCAGCGCTGGGTCAGCGTGGACAACGTCCCGGTCACACTGGAAGGCCAGCGCATCCAGCAACTGGCCAATGTCGACCTGCACAGCGAGCTGCACAACGCCACCCTTGAGGCCGCCATCGCCAACGGCGATCTCGCGCACCTCAAGCAGTTGGCCACCGGCGGCCTCGACCAGGCCCTCGCAGCGACCAAGTCCCCGGCCACCAAGGCCGCCAAAAAAGCCTGAGCAGGCAAGGAGAAACACCATGGCAATCGGACTGTTCCATGTTCGCCTGAACGTCAGCAACGGTTTGCTCGGCGCTCCGACCTTGACCCTCGACCTGTTGGTCAACACCGTGACCAAGAAGGTCTCCGGCAAGGCCCGGGCCAGCCAGGCCACCTACCCGTCGCAGCCATTCCAGGCCAACGTGTGGGGTGACTACAGCGAGCTGCAGTTCGCGCCAGCCGGCGCGCCGTCGATCGTTTTGAGCCTGGACGGCAGCCCCAGCGGGCCGCTCAGCCAGATCGCGCAGACCTTCCACCTGCACGGCCTGCTGGAAAGCGGCTGGAGCAACGGCTCGGCCAGCTACCGTTACTTCAGTAACGGCCACTGGGTCGATCAGCATGGGCGAGTGCGCAAGGCGCCGGATGTGACCCATCAGGGCCGTCCGCAATTGGCCCAGCGGCTGAAGGCGGCCGTCAGCCAACTGGAAAGCGTGTAACCCGCAAGCAGCGTTCGCCGGCAAGGCCACTTGCCGGCGAAACGCCGATCAACACTCGACGAACGCTACCGCCAGGCCACCACGCGAGGTTTCCTTGTAGTTGGCATGCATGTCGGCGCCGGTGTCGCGCATGGTGCGGATCACCCGGTCGAGCGAGATGAAATGCTCGCCGTCACCCCGCAGCGCCATCTGCACGGCATTGATCGCCTTCACCGCGGCAATCGCATTGCGCTCGATGCAAGGCACCTGGACCAGCCCGCCGACCGGGTCGCAGGTCAACCCGAGGTTATGCTCCAGGGCGATCTCGGCGGCGTTTTCAAGTTGCGGTGGTGTGGCGCCCAGCACTTCGGCCAGGCCGGCAGCGGCCATCGAGCAGGCCGAGCCGACCTCGCCCTGGCAGCCGACTTCAGCCCCGGAGATCGATGCATTCTTCTTGCACAGGATGCCGACCGCAGCAGCAGCCAGCAGAAACGCCACCACATCGTCGTCACAGGCGCTCGGGTTGAACTTCATGTAGTAGTGCAACACAGCCGGGATAATGCCGGCGGCGCCGTTGGTAGGCGCGGTGACCATCCGCCCGCCGGCGGCATTCTCTTCGTTGACCGCCAAGGCAAACAGGTTGACCCACTCCATGGCGCTCAAGGTCGAACCGATCACGTTGGGCTGCCCGGCCTCCTGCAGGCTGCGGTGCAGCCGCGCGGCACGTCGCCTGACGTTGAGCCCACCCGGCAGGATGCCTTCGTTGCGCAAGCCGTTGTCGACGCAATCGCGCATCGCCGCCCAGATCCGCAACAGGCCTTCACGCACCTCGGCTTCCGGGCGCCAGGCGCACTCGTTGGCCATCATCAGTTGAGCCACGCTCAGCTGGTTGGCCTTGCACAGGGCCAGCAGTTCGGCGCCGCTGGAAAATTCGTACGGCAGGTGAACGGCATTGGCTTCGGCTTGCGGTGCGTCAAGCTCGCTCTGCTCGACGATGAAGCCACCACCGATGGAATAGTAGGTCTGCTGGAACAGGCTGCCCTGCCCGCCCATGGCCTCCAGGGCCATGGCATTGGGGTGATACGGCAGGCTCTCGTCCAATAGCAGCATGTCGCGGGCATACTGGAACACCAGCGGGTGGCTGCCGTCGAGCATCAGGCACTGCTCCTGCAGCAGTTGGTTGATGCGCGGCTCGATGGTGGCCGGGTCGATGCGATCCGGCCACTGCCCCATCAGGCCGAGCAGGCAGGCGCGATCAGTGGCATGGCCTACCCCGGTGGCTGAAAGCGAGCCATACAGCCGCACTTCGATGCGCTGCACCTGCGCCAGCAGGCCTCGCTCGCGCAACGCCTGGGCAAAGCTCGCCGCCGCCCGCATCGGGCCTACGGTGTGGGAGCTGGATGGGCCGATGCCAATCTTGAAAAGGTCGAAAACACTGATAGCCATGCTAATGCCTGACCGTGTCGGCGCTGAACGCCGCCGCACGGTTGTCTGAGAAAATTGAGCGGTATTGCCAATTTGCGCGATACTGCCGCGCTCACTGCCAGATGACCAACGAAACTTCCTAAGCAAGGCTTTAGTAGTACTAAACAATGCGACGACAACTCAATGGCCAGATGTTCGTCTGGCTGCATGTCTTCTCCTGCGCGGCGCGGCACCTGTCGTTCACCCGCTGCGCCGAAGAACTGCACATCACCCCTGGTGCGGTCAGCCAGCAGATGCGCCAGCTCGAAGAACGCCTGGGCTACAAACTGTTCCTGCGCCGGGCGCGCGGCGTGGAGCTGAGTGCCGAAGGCCAGCGCCTGGCGCAGACGGTGACCGAGGCCTATGGCAGCATCGAGGCTGAACTGTTGCGCCTGGATGCCGGGGAAATCCGCGGCACCCTGCGCCTGCGGTCGATCCCGTCGTTTCTGGCCAAGTGGCTCACCCCTCGATTGCCGCGCTTCCAGCAGCGCTACCCGGACATCGAGCTGCGCCTGGTCGCCGAAGACAGCGCCCAGGCCCTGCACCCCGGCGACTTCGACCTGGCCATCGACCTCAACGACGGCAGTTACCCCGGCATGCTGTCGACCCCCTTGCTGGACGAGCAGATCTTCCCGGTCTGTTCACCCGCGCTGCTGCGTGGCCGCCCACCGCTGCATGGCCCGGCAGACCTGGCGCATTACCCGCTGCTGCACGACATCACCGCCTGGCGCGGCAGCTCGGAATACGCGGAGTGGGAGTTCTACCTGGAGGGCATCGGCGCCAGCGGGCTGGACGTGCGCCGAGGGCATACCTTCAACCGCAACCACCTGACCATCGAAGCGGCGATCGCCGGCATCGGCGTGGCCATTGCGCGGCGTACGCTGCTCAATGACGAGCTTGAGCGCGGCGCCTTGATCGTGCCGTTCGGCCACCCCATCGCCAACCACAAGCGCTACATGGTGCACTACCCGCCGGGCGGGTTGAACCAGCCCGGCGCCCGTGCAGTGCATGACTGGCTGGTGGAGGAAGCGCAAGGTTTCCGCACCTTGCACCCGATGGCGCTGCCTGCCTGATCACTCGGCGGCAATGTGCTTGATGTCGAAGTTGAACGACGGCACATAGCCGGTACCGAGCAGATGCGGGCACTCCGAGCTCTTGTAGTCATCGCTGAGCAAGTCCTGGGTGCTGTCATAGCCTGGCATCGATATCCCAGCCATGTTCAGCAGCGTGTGCGGCAGCGAGGCGATGCTGACCTGCTGGTCCTCCCTGGCCTTGAGCTTCTCCAATTTGCCCGACTGCTCCGGCGAGAGGTTGCCGCTGGACCAGACAAACGCCGAGGTCGACAGGTCGTATTCATTACCCATGCCATGGCCCAGCAGTGCCCGGCTGTCATCCAGCAGGTTCTCGCCATGGTCTGACGAGTAGACCAGCAGCGCTTTCTTCTGGCTGGCCGTCAGTTGCTGCATGATCGAGGACAGCAGCCAGTCGGTATACAGCACCGAGTTGTCGTAATCGGCCGTGATCCGGTCTTTCTGGCTGTCGCTGGCAGGCTTGAACTGGGCAAAGTCACTTGGGAAACGCCGGGCGTATTCGAAGTGGCTGCCCTTGATATGGATGAATATCGCCTGCCGCTGCCCATTGGCCTTGCCCAGCACGTTCTGCAACGCCGGTATCAGCGCACCGTCATAGCTGCGCTCCAGGTACTGGCGGTATTGAGCTTCTGCGGCGATCTGCGGAATGATCCCGCCAAAGCTGTCAACCTCCTGCGAGGACAGCCAGTACGTGTCGTAACCGGCCGCACGGAAGATCCCTACCAACGACTTGTTCGAAGCGATCAGATCCCAGTCGCGGATGGGTTCCAGGCTCAGCAGCGAAGGCACGGCAACCGAGGTGTAGGGCGCGGTGGTGCACATGCGGTTGAACTTGAACAGCCCCGGCTGCTGATCGAGGTGGGGCGTGGTCCTGTTGTGGTAGCCGTACAACGACCAGTTGTGCGGGCGCGAAGATTCACCAATGACGAACACCAATGTCTCGATGTCGGCCTGGTCAGAGATGCTGGTGATCTTCACCTCCGACTCCAGGCGCTGCTTGATGTACCCCTTGGACTCCACATACAAGGTCGCCGTCAGGCCGATCTGCGACAGGTAGCCTACCGGCGTGCTCTGGTCTTTCGCCACCAGGTCGAGCACTGCACCTTTACCCAGTGAGTTGGCCTTGACGGTCTTGTAAAAATAAGCGCCATAGCCCAGCAGCAATCCCCCCAGCGCCAGCACATGGATGGCCTTGTTGCGGTACAGGCGACGCCCATGCAGCCCGGCCAGCCCCACCCCGTAGCAGAGTGCGAACAGGGCCAGTGTGCCGGCGATAGAACGCCAGTAGGTGGCCAGAAAGTCGGTCGCTTCCTTGTAGTTGGTCAAGGCAATGAACAGATACGCCGCCGTCAGCCGCGAACCGAAGTTCAGCACGACGAACAGGTCGATGCTCGCCAGCAGATAGAAGGGCAACAGCAGCAGATGCACCTTGAACTGATTGGCGGATACGAAGCGGATTGCCAGCAGCCACAAGAATGATATGGCAAAGGTGTACAAAACCAGCAAGTCGACTTTCGCGCATTGGCAATCCGCCAACAGCCTGGCGAACAGCGGCGACAACAAAAATGCCCAAAGTAATAGCGAGGGCCACTCGGCTTTCAACAGCCCGACGGCACCCGCCCTTCTCGCTGGCAAGTTGCTCATGCCCCCTCCCCTTTACGCCGCCTTTCATGCAGGCATCAATAAGCCTGCTTGCCGGTGAAGGCATTGACCGTTCGCACCAGGATCACGAAGTCGAGCCACAACGACCAGTTGTTGATGTACTCGATGTCCGAATTGACCCGCTGGATCATCTGCTCGATGTCCTTGGTTTCACCCCGATACCCGCGCACCTGCGCCAGGCCGGTCATGCCAGGCTTGATGTTGTGGCGGGCGAAGTAATCGACGATGTCCGGTGAATACAAGTTGTCGTGCTGCAAGGCATGGGGCCGCGGGCCGACCAGCGACATGTCGCCGGTCAGCACGTTGAACAGTTGCGGCAGCTCATCGAGGCTGGTGCGCCGGATGAATGCCCCGACCCGGGTCAGCCGCGGGTCATTGCGCTGCGCCTGTTCGACCACACCGTTTTCCGGCTGATGCACATGCATGCTGCGGAACTTCCAGATACGGAACGATTCCCCGGTCCAGCCCGTGCGGTCCTGACGGAAGAACACCGGCCCAGGGCTGTCCAACTTGATGATCACCGCGACCGCCAGCAACACCGGCGAGGCGCACAACAGGATGAGCGCGGCCAGCACGCGGTCCTCAAGGTTTTTCAGGAACAGGCTGGTCCCGGTCAGTGGCGTTTCCGACAGGGTCAGCACCGGAATCCCGGCAATTTCGCGCACGCTGTGATTGATCAGCCGCAGCGAGAAGATGTCCGGTACCCAATTGACCGCGATGCACTTGTCGAGCAACTTGAGGTAGACATCCTGAATGACCGCAGACCCCCCAAGGGGCGTAACCAGGTAGACCGTGCGGATGCCATGCTGGGCGATGATCTCGTCGAGGTCGGCAATGCTGCCCAACACCGGCAGGCGCGACTTTGCATCTTGCGTCTCGCGGGCCTGATCTTCTTCCTGGTCGACCCAGATGCAGCCCATCACCCGCTCACCGAACCACGGGTTGTTGCTGATCTTCTGATACAGGAAGTTGGCCAGGTCGCCATTGCCGATGATCAGCGCGTTATCCAGCCGCGCATGGGCAGTGAAGCGCTTCTGCAATTCGCGCATGGCCACGTGCAGGAACAACTGGACGATATAGCCAATGACAAACAGTTGCACGACCAGCAGCCGTGAATAGGTTTCGCTCTGTTTGGTCAGGAACGCGATCACCACCAGGAAACAGAACGTCGCCGACCAGGCCTTGAACAGCCTGAAGGCCTTTACCGAGAGCCCCACATTGCTGCGGTAGATGGCGTAGTGGTCATAAATGACTGCCAGCGCACCGATCAGCAGCAGCAGCATGATCACGTAGTCTGAGGTGATGTAGCCGAACTGGTCGTAGATCAGGTACCACGCCACACTGGTGACGGCAATCCCATCAAGGCCCGCTTGAACAGCGTTGCTGACGCTACTTCTTCGCTGGAGCAACGACCGACTGCTTCTGGGTTCGAAAACCATCGTAAGGCCTCACTGATCTGTGCGTGGCAATTGCCTGACCATCACAACGTAGCGATGGAAACTCACCTCAGGTACCTGAAAAACCTTTGAAAATTTGCAGCTCGGCGCGTAGCGTCGATTGATATCACTGTAGCAGCACCCGGCGTTTGCTGCGGGGCAGATCAAGCGCGCCGACAGGCAGCATCAAGCTTCACGACTACCCCCGATGCACAGGCGCTCTGGCATACAGCAGCGCACGCAAGAGGAACAACGGATTGCCAACCACATAACGTGTAAACAGGCGCTTGGGCTCCTTGAGCAAGCGGAAAACCCACTCACCGTTCAGCCGCCGCACCCAGTGGGGTGCCCGCGTTACCTTGCCTCCCAGAAAGTCGACAATGGCGCCGCCACACACGATCAGGCAGGGGCTGTCGAGCGCCGCCAGCCGAACGGCCACCTGTTCCTGCTTGGGCATCCCCATGCCCAGCACGATCAGCGCGGGCTGTTGTGCCTGGGCCAGGCCAAGGTACGTGTCGACCTCGGCAAAACCATCGTGCCGTGACACCACGTGCACGCCATACTGCGCTTGGCAACGTTGCGCGGCCTCGGCCAGGAACGGCTCGCGCGTCCCCCAGAATGCCACGCGCCTGCCCTCGAAGGCCGCCAGCAGCTTGGGGATGAAGTCCGTGCCATTCATGTTGAGCCCGGGGGCCAGCCCCAGGCGCCGCAGCAATATCGCCATGCCGGCACCGTCGCGCAGCAGCACGTCAGCGGCCGCCAGTGCCTGGCCGTAATCAGCCTTGGCGGCGACCAGGTTCAAGGCATGGGCGTTGACGAAACCCAGCACGGTAGCCCGCTGCGGTGAACACAGCGAGGCGAGCAGGCGTTGCTCGTCCGTTGCGTCCTGGACCAGGCGCAGCTTGCCCATGACCGTCTTCCAGCGTTGCAACCAGGCCCACTCTCGCATCAGCTGTCATCCCGTTTCGAACGCACCCAGTCCACCTGGCGCTTGAGCAGGAACCCCAGGTACAGCGGGATTTTCCTCGCGGCATAGAACGGCGCGTACATCAGTACCGAAAACGGGATCAGCTCCCGTGCAAAGCGCGCCCACGCCAGCACGACGGCGGCGCCCAGCAGGCCCAGGGCCAGCGTGGCAAGCAGCGCTGGCATCAGCACGCCGAATACTCCAAACGCTAGCCAGGTGACCACAAAAAGCACCATCAGCAGCAAGGACAGCAAGGCCAGCGGCGGCACCAGCAGGTCCATGGCCATGCCCAGCAGCGGCCAGTTACGCCGCAACAACGCGCGCCCAAGCAGCGCGGGCCCCTCGGCCAGCACCACCCCCAGGTGGCCATGTTCCCAGCGCTTGCGCTGAATGCTCAGGCCTTCCTGGCTGGTGGGGAAGTGACTGTTGACCACAGCGTCCGGGCAGAACAGCGGCGGTTTGCCCAGCGCGGCGCACTCCAGGCCCAGCTTCAGGTCTTCGACCAGGTGCCCGGTTGCCAGGTTGACGGCCGACACGTCTTGCCAGGCAAAGGCCATGCCCGCCCCCATCAACTGGCAGGGCAAACCCGCCCGTGCCCAGCCACGCGGGCGAACCAGGTTCTTCACCCGCCAGGCAAACGCCGCTACCTGCACCTTCAGCCCTGCACCGGCAGGTGCATGCATCAGATACAGCGCTTGCGCGGGCCGGGCGTTGTCGACACAACAGCGCGCCAAGTGCTCAATCGCACCCGCGCCGACCTGGCAGTCTGCGTCGATGATGATCAGCACCTCGGGGGGCGACTGGCGCAGGTGCTGCACGCCGAAGTCCAGTGCGTAGCCCTTGCCCCGACGCTGGTGATCCTGGCGCTCGACCACTTGTGCACCCGCCGCACGGGCCAGGCTCGCGGTCTGGTCGGTGCAGTTGTCGGCGACCACCAGCAACTGGTCGCCCCCACGCAATTGCGGCCTGATGCTGGCAAGTGTGGAGGCGATCAGCGATGCCTCGTTGTGCGCGGGCACCAGCACCGCCACCCGCGCACGAGCACCTTGCCGGGCGACCCGCACAGGCGCAGGCAGGCAGGCGAGCACCACCTGGGTGAACAGCACCAGGGTCGGCAACAGGACCAGCAGCACCGCCAGGCCCAGCACCCCGCTCAACAGGGTCAGCATGTCGCCACCTTGAAATGGCTGACCAGCCTGGCGGCTTCAGTATCGATGTCATGGCGCTTGAGCACGCGCTGGTAAGCAGCCTCGCCCATGTGTTGCAGAACCTCCACCGGTTGCTGCAGGCAGTCGAGCATGGCCTCGGTCAACGCCTCGACGCAGCCAGCCGGGAACAACCAGCCGTTCTCACCCTGGCGGACCAGTTCGGGAATGCCTGCCACGTAGGTGGTAAGCACCGGCCGACGCAGCGCCATGGCCTCCATGATGACCACCGGCAAACCCTCGGCAAAGCTGGGCAGCACCAAGGCACGCGCGGCGAGGATTTCCTCCCGCACCTGCGCACTGCTGATCCAGCCGGTGATGCGCACCTGCGCCTGCAAGCCATGCCGGGCGATCAGTGCCTCGATCGGGCCACGCAACTCACCATCGCCGGCCAGTACCAGCTCGAAGTCCACGCCCCGGCTCGCCAACGCGCGTGCCGCCTCGATCAGCAGCAACTGGCCTTTCTGCTCGCACAAGCGCCCCACGCAAACCAGCCGGGGCGCAGCGGGCGGCGCAAGCAAAGCCCCCTCGTGGAAACTGCGCTCCAGGCCACAATGCACGACCTTGACCTTGCCCCAGTGCTCATGCGCCACCCAGCGATACAACTGGCTGCGACCGAAGGAGCTGACGGCAGCCACGAACGCAGCCCGGCGCACCTTCTCGCCCAGGTGCAGGAGCTGCGCCTTGTCGAACTCTTCCGGCCCATGCACGGTGAAGCTGTAGGCCGGCCCGCCGAGGGCATTGGCCAGCATCACCACCTCGGTCGAGTTGGTGCCAAAATGCGCGTGCACATGTTCCGCTGCGGATGCCTGCAACCATTGCACCACCCGGCACGCTTCGGCCAGGTAGACCAGGTGGTAAGGCCATGGGCGATCAGCGCGCCAGCCCAGGCGAAGCGCCAGGCGCAGTGCGCCAAGAAACCGCTTCGGTTGTGCCCGCGCAACCTCGCACAACGGCTTGAGCAAGCCCCTCAACCCCTCCTGCAGCACGTAACGGGTCTTGTCCCGTTCAGCCAGGTCTTCGGCGTCGTGCAGGTCGGCATCCCAGCCACGCAAGGCGATGCGTTGAACCTCGATGCCCTGGCGCTCCAGCGCCAGTATTTCGCGGCGAATGAAACTGTGACTGACCTTGGGATACTGATTGATGAAATAAGCAATACGCATAGTGCCCCGAATCTATGTTCGTTTACTGAAGGGCCAGGTCTGCCGTGCCCTGCTGCACAGGGCTGCCGGCCAAGGTGGCCTGTATCTGGCCAAACACGTCATCCAGCAACGCATGGCGCCTGCGGTACATGGCCCGTTTCTTCGCCGCGACTTCCTCTGCCGCGCGTTGCGCGGGCGCCAGGGGGATGGTGAAAAAGTCCTCGCGGTCCGATGGCCCAGCGCCATTTTCCTGCCAGATCACATCGTAGTTGGCCGCCAGGTCCTGGTGCTTGTCGGCGCCAAAATAGGGATGGCGATGGTGGCGGTACTCATCCCCCACCGCATAGATCCGCACGGCACCCACCGTTCTTGCCACGCACTTTATCGCCTCGATCAACAGGCTTCTGGGGCGCAGGCCTTCGAAATCCTTGGTCAGGTCGCGGTAGATGGTCAGCGAGGTCTCGCTGTCCACGCCCTTGTGGATGCCCTGCACTGCGCCGATAAACAAGCACAGGTCGGCAGCGTCACGGCACAAGGTAAAGGCGAGCGAGGCCACACGCAGATCGCCCTGGAACAGGTTGATCACCAGTTCCCCTTCGCGCTGAAACCAGATCGGCCGGTCGAGCACCAGGCGGCAACCGCTGGAGTACACCGACAGGTCGCACAGCTGCCGCTGCTCGTCACGCCGCAACAGCAGCAACGGGGCACAGTGCGCAGCGACCACTTCATAGTGCGACGCCACCGCTTCGAGCCGCTGCGGGGCACTCCAGCACTTGCTGATGTAGGGCCACTGAACGACGCCAATGCAGTCGACGCCCAGCCGCTCGAAGCGGTCCTGGCCCAGCGCCCGCGACATGCGCTGGGCGAAGGCCTGCAAGCCGGACCACTCCCGCGCCATCGATACCGTCAACTTGAACTTGTTGTTGAGCGCGCGCAGCGAATAGCCGGGCTGCAGGGTGAGCACGCTCTTGGCCAGCGATCTGAACGTCATCGTCATGTCATTTGTACTCGATCAGCAGCGCCTTGCCGGCCGCATACCTGTTCAGCAGGAACTTCACTTGGCCGAGCATTTCCGGGAACTTGCCCAGCACCAGGAACACCGCCTGCCACCAGTTCTCCCGCGTCGAGCGCCCGCCCCGGCGTGCCAGGCGCACGGTCTGCAACGGATAGACCAGCAACAACCACAGCCCCCAACCGCCCGACAACAGGCTCACCGCCAGGATCGCCAGTGGCAGCTGCAGGCCCCACAACCAGGCGCGCCGCGATTCACGCAGCCAATGGCGTTCCGGCGTCTGCCCATGCAGGTAAGCGCCTTCGGCATAGGCATAACCGGCACGCAGACTACGCCGCCACCATTGCCCGAAGCGGGTCATGGCGGCATCGTGCAGGGTCATTTCATCGGGCAGGCGCCAGACCTTCCAGCCACCTGCACGCAAGCGCACGCACAGCTCCGGCTCCTCGCCGGCAATCAGGTCAGGGCGAAAACCGGACACCGCCATGAAGGCGTCGACACGCATCAGCGCATCGCCCCCGCAGGCCTTGGCCTCCCCCACTGGCGTGTCCCATTCCAGGTCGCAGAGCAGGTTGTACACCGAGCGCTGCGGGAAGCGTTCGCGGCGGCGCCCGCACACCACTGCCACGTCCGGGTGCTGGTCAAGAAACGCCTGGGCCTTGCCCAGCCAGCCGGCATCCACTTCACAGTCGCCGTCAACGAACTGCACATGGCGGATGCCGGGCACAATGCCTTGCAGGCAGGCAAAGCCCTCGTTACGCGCACGTGCCGCGGTAAAGGGTTGGGTCATGTCCAGCGCCACCACTTCAACGCCCAGACGATTCGCCAGCTGTACCGAGCCGTCGGAGGAGCCGGAATCCACATACACCAGTTGGTCCGCACGCCCCATCAGGGACACCAGGCAGCGCTCCAGGCGCTGGCCTTCATTGCGGCCGATCACCACCACTCCAATGCCTGTCTCCATGGGCCTCACTCGTCAGCTTCGGGCTAGGTCAGGTGTACTGCATCGCGTCGCTGTGCTTGCGTGTCTTGATGGTCGCGGGCACCCCCACTGCCAGGGAGTTGTCCGGCACATCGGTCAGCACCACCGCGTTCGAGCCTATCGCCACGTTGTTACCGATGCGTATATTGCCCAGCACCTTGGCCCCGGCGCCGATGTCCACGTTGTTGCCGAACACCGGGGCGATCGGTTCGTCGACATTTTTCAGGCCCACCACCACGCCGTTGCGGATCCGGCAGTCATCGCCAAAACGGGCATAGCCGCTGATGACGATGCCGCCGAAGTGGTCGATGACGAAGTTGCGGCCAATCACCACCTCGCAGGGCAACTCGACCCCGGTGATGATCTGCACGAACTTGAACAGCACCTTGTAGACGAAGGAGCACACTTTGCGCAGCAAGGCCGGGCGCACGCCATAGCGCCAGCGGCCAAAACGATAGACCACCAGCACCCAGAACCCCTGGGCGCCCCAATCACCACCATGAGCGCGCAAGTCTGCACGGATGTTATCGAACATGCTTTCACCTACCGTGTGGGTTGGCTGGCAAACTGGGTCTTGAACAACAGCGACCAGGTGGCGCGGGTGTGCCGCCAGCACACCTTGATCGCAGCCAGGCCGCGGCCTTTGAGCAATGCCTTGAGCGCCAGCACCAGGTCGCCCAGGCTCACCAGCAGCATGTGCAAGGCCAGCCCCGTTACACCGTGATGCTTGCGGAAATACAGCAGTTCGCTCTCGATCTGGTAACCGGATATCTGCCGGCTCGCCGCTTCCAGTTCGGCCACCGACTTGGAGCTTTCACCGCCAATGTGCACCACGGTGGTGTCGGGGAAGTACACCACTTTCCAGCCGGCTGCCTTCACCCGCTTGCAATGGTCCACCTCCTCGTAATAGAGGAAGTAACGCGGGTCGAACAGGCCCACCTGGTCGAGCACTTCCCGGCGCACCAGGTAAAAGCAACCCGGCAGCCAGTCACACTCACGCACCGAGGCGTGGTCCCAGTCCATTTCATCGACCATTTTCAGGCCCGGGAAGAAACGCCCGAGCCCGGTGCGCCCGACGAACACGTTCAAGGGTGTCGGGAAATAGCGGCAACTGGGTTGCAGATCACCGTCCCGGCCCACCAGGCGCACCCCGAGAATGCCGCACTCCGGGTGTGCTTCCATGTAATCGACGGTTTTCTGCAGGCTGTCGGCGGCCACGAAGGCGTCGGTGTTGAGCAGCAGCGCGTACTTGCCCTGCAGGTGCGCCAGCAACTGATTGTTGGCGCGGCCGAACCCGACATTGCGCGTGTTGCTCAGCAACAAGGCTTGCGGGCAGACCTTGCCCAGGCGCTCCACAGAGTCGTCGACCGAGGCGTTGTCCACCACCAGGTAGCTGGCCAACGCCTCACCGCCTGCGGCGCGCAGTGCATCGAACATCGGCTGCAGCAACGCCGCGGTGTTGAAGTTGACCACCATCACATCGACAGGCTTCTTATCCATTGCTGCCGTCCCCGAAGAAATAGCGACGCCGGTGCATCGCCAAGGTGGACTCCAGCGACGGGTCGTAGGAGCCTTTGCGCTGCTTGATCAGGTCTATCCAGGGGTAGGTGTTGCAGCGCTCCTCGACCCGCTTGATCAGGTCTTCAGTGGTACAGAGGAACTTGGCCGGGTTGCCGCCGACCACCGTCCCTGGCGCAACGTCCTTGGTCACCACAGCGCCGGCAGCCACCACCGAATCAGGCCCGATGGTCACCCGTGGCATGACGATCGCGCCATGGCCGACAAAACTGTTGTCCTTGACGTCGATGAAACCGACCGAGTCCAGCTTCCCGCCGTAGCAGATTTCGATCAGCGCCACCACGCCGTCATGGCCGATCAGTGTGCAATCGGACAAGCCGACGTTATTGCCGATGCGTACCAGGGCCGGGTCGGTCACGTTGCAACCGACATTCATGTGAAAATTGCTGCCCACCGAATAGAACTTGCCCCATCGGCACTGAAATTCGCCCCACTGCCTCGGTGTGGGTTTGCACAGTTTCAGGTAGGCCGTAACGCCCCGCCCGGTGGTGTTGGCATAATGCGCCACTGCACTGCGTATCCATCCAAACATATGGCAAGCCTCGCAATTCAAGCGATCCTGGACTGTCCCTGAGGCGAACACGGTCTCGTTCTTGTGGGTGCTGACCCTGTTGCACTCAACCCTTACACACCGCGACTTCAGTTCAACGAGCTCAGGCTGCCGCCCCCTTTGCCGCGCGCATCTTCTCGTTGAGGTGGTCGGCCAGCCTCAAGGCGAATTGCAGCAGTGGCATTGTCGGGTTCGAAGCCCCGCCGGTGGCGAACACGCTGCTGCCGGCGATATAGAGGTTTTCGGTGCCAAACACCTTGCAGTTGATATCGACCACGCCGTCCTTGGCCGCGGCCGCCATCCGCGTAGTGCCCATGTGATGCGCATGCGGCGACAACACCAGCGGCAGGCTGGTGTCGTAGACGTAATCGCTGAGCTTGATGAAACCCAGGCCCATTTCGGCGAACTGCTTGGCCAGTTCGTTGCCGATGCACTTGATGGTGTGCCGGTCCTCGGCGCTCAACACCCAGTTGACATTGACCTTGGCCACGCCCAGGTCGTCCTTTTCGTCGAGCAACGAGATACGACTCTGAACGTTGGGGAACTGCTCGATCAGCGTGGTGATCACGCCATCGCCCGGGCAGCTGAACTTGGCCACGAATTCGATCTTGCTGGCCACGCCCATTTCACAGGCCAGGTTTTCCAGGAAGTGCTTCACTTCGGCCGTGCGGCCGTAGGTCCGCACATCCTCCAGCACAGACGCCAGAACATTGCCCTTGCCGGCGTGGTATTCGGCGACGAAGGCATCGGTGGTGAAGTATTGACGCGGCTCGGCGTCCTCCCCGCTGCGCAGGATGAACTTGCCCATGTCGATATTCAGGTGCTCCATGAAGCACCGACCGACCAGGCCGTCCTTGCGCACGACGCCCGCCTCCGCCAACGACTGGCTGTTGAGCAGCTGCCTGGCGTTTTCAATGGCGCCCATGGCCAAGATGTAGTTGCGCGCGGTGACCGGCTGACGCTTGCCGTCGTAATCGGACACCTGAACAGCTTTCAATTGGCCGTGGGCCTGATCGAACAGGAGGTCGACGCAGTTGCAGTTGATGAACACATCCAGCCCAGGCGTTTCGTCGAGCGCCGCGGCGTATTTCTGCGCAAAACGTGTTGGCGGGCTGAGCAGGAACCGGTCGGCATCGAAATCGCCACCTTTCAGGCCCGGATTCACCGCGCGAAACTCCGCGCCCTGGGGCAGATCGACGATCTCCATGGCACCCGGCAGATAGCGCTCGATTTCAGCGTAGGGGATCGGCCAACCGGGCATGTCGACCGGCGGCGGCACGGCAAAATCGGAAGCCGTGAAGGGCCGGCAGCGCCCCATCCAGTGATTGGAGGTGCCGCCCAGGTAACGCAGGCGGGCTTCCCCAGGATACAGTTCGAGGCCAGTGGAGGTGCACTTGTACAGCGCCTGCGAGCGCGGTGTGTACTCACGCCCGCCACCTTCGAGCAAGGCCACGCTCCACCCGGCATCGGCCAGGCGCAAGGCCAGCGTGATCCCCGCCGGGCCTGCACCGAGGATGCAGAAGTCGTAAATGTCACGTAGGGACTTGTCGGCCTCGTAGTCCTTGATCATGAACGTGCGTCCTGGAAGTAGCCAACCGGCAATACCCAGCCATTGATGATGACGAAGCCGCCTTTTGGCTCAGGTTTACGCGATGCATTGGCATTGGCGCAGACACCGAACACGGCCGCCCCGGCACTCAACAAGACACAACTGCGAACAAAGCCCCTGCGCCCAAGCAAGGGAGTACAAAACTGCAGCTTCCCCATGATCACAGCCCCATACCATTGATTTTTTTATGCCCCGCGCTCTGCTGCGGGCCTTGTCGGGCGACCATCAGGGTCAATCGAAAAAGCACGTCGACAGCGCGGCACAGCGTGCCCCTGTCGCAATCATAGGCACAACCAGTGCCACGCGCCTGTGCTGAAAGCTTCGCTTCGCCACAACTTCAATCGACTGCATGACTTCAATCTCTGACCGAATGGCTAGAAGTCACTATAGTTTCATTTAGCCACGATGCTAGCCTTCATCCAGTCCACCGAGGGATAGGTGCCTACAACCCATGCCTGAACATTTAAGAGCCCTGGTCGTCATTTTGCTTGTGGCCAGTGTGGTTTTCTTCATGGCCCGGCGTCCGGCAACGGACCTGATCCCCCTGGCGGACTTCAAGCGACGCCGCAACGTGTGGTTTGTCCTGACCCTGGCGGCATTTTTTGCCCACAGCTTCTGGCTGTATGCCGGCGCCGCCACGGTCATCCTGCTGGTCGCCAGGCGCCGCGAGCACAACCCGCTGGCGCTGTTTTTCCTGTTGCTGTTCCTGATCCCACCAGCGATGACCGAAATACCCGGTTTTGGCGTGATCAACTACCTGTTCGACATCAACCACCAACGCGTCCTGACCTTGTGCGTACTGCTGCCAGCAGCGCTGGTGCTGCGCAAGCAAAGCGACAGCATTCGCTTCGGCCGCCTGCTGCCCGATAAACTGCTGTTGGCCAGCCTGGTGCTGACCAGCGCGCTGGCGCTGCGCGAAACCACCGTTACCGACACGCTGCGCCAGGTGCTGAGCCTGTACATCGATGTGTTCCTGCCCTATTACGTGGCCAGCCGAGGCTTGCGTGAACTCAGTGACTTCAAGGACGCCATGCTCGCGTTCGTCCTGGTTGGCTTCCTCCTGGCGCTGCTCGGGGTTGCCGAGTATGTCCGTCACTGGCTGCTGTACAACGCCCTGATCGATGCCCTGGGCCTGCAATGGGACATGAAAGCCTACCTGAGCCGTGGTGGCTCGTTGCGTGCCAGCGTCACCACCGGGCAGGCCATCGTGCTCGGCTACGTGATGGCCGTGGCCATCGGTCTGTTCCTGTTCGTGCAGCACTTCGTGCAACGGCCTGCGCACCGCTACATGGGTGCTCTGCTGCTGGCCGCCGGGCTGTTTGCCCCGCTCTCGCGCGGCCCGTGGATCGGCGCAGGCGTGATCGTGGTGGTGTTCATTGCGCTGGGCAGGCACGCCGTGTCGCGCCTGGCGTTACTGGCCCTGGCCGGCGTGTTGAGCATACCGTTGCTGAGTGTCATGCCCGGTGGCGACAAGATACTCGACCTGCTGCCCTTCATCGGCAAGGTGGACACGGAGAACATCACCTACCGCCAACGCCTGCTCGACAATTCGTGGATCGTCATCCAGCGCAACCCGCTGTTCGGCTCCTTCGATTACCGCAGCACCCCGGAAATGCAATCGATGATCCAGGGCGAAGGCATCATCGACATCGTCAACACCTACGTCGGCCTGGCCCTGCGCATCGGCCTGGTGGGGCTGGGGCTGTTTCTGGGCTTTTTCGCCTGCATTTTGCTGGGCATCCACAGGGCGATGCGCGCGATCAGCGACAACGCCGACCCGTATCGCCTGCTGGGGCGGGTGTTGCTGGCGACCTTGCTGGGGATCCTGGTCACCATTTTCACCGTCAGCAGCATCACCGTCATCCCGATCGTGTACTGGTCAATTGCCGGGCTCAGCGTCGCCTACCTGCAGATGATGCGCCGACAAGCCACTGAAGAGACCCGTCAGGTGACCACCATCAGCCTTCAACCGAGGTAGCTCAATGCCCAGTCTTGCCCTGTGTACATGGACCCGCACATCGCTACTGGTCGGCCTGCTGGCATTGCCAATGGGCGCCTGGGCATCCGACTGGGTCGTGCGTGTCGACGAACAGAACGGCCTGCCCACGCTGACCCATGGGGGTGGCCTGGCCTTCGTGCCCAGCTTCGACTTCTGGGGCGCGAACTGGGGCTGGACCGGGTTCTATCCGACGCTCAAGGTCGATGGGCCCTACCGTTACACGCTGACCGGCACCAACAAGGACCTGGACTTCGACCTCAAGGCAAACATCCACAAGCCCCAGGCGCAAACCCTCACCTGGGACTTCGACCTGCAGGCGCACAGCAGGCAGAGCGATGTGATGGGCGGCGGTATCGTCTGGCGCTTCGACCCCACGCTGATTGCCGGAGAAATGGGCGACCCGGTGCTGTTGCCCGATAACCGCGGCTGGGCGTGGGGCAAGAACCCACAAGGGCCACACGTGGAAATGCGCTTCGATCCACCGCTGGCCAAGGTCTATTTCGAACGCGGCAACACCGACCAGGTGCGCACTTTCTTCTACACCGACCCGATCAAGCCTGGGCAACAGCAGATCAAGGCACAGCTGAGCGTGACCGGGGATATCACCATCGGCCAGACCGCCACCGAACGCTTTGGCATGACCGACCCCACGGCATGGCCCGATGACCAGCTCGACTGGCGCACTTCACCGGTCGACCTGTCGTTCCTCAACGCAGCGGAGAAACCGGCTGGCAAGCGCGGCTTCGTCAAGGCCGATGGTGAACAGCTGGTGTTCGCCGACGGCACCCCGGTACGCTTCTGGGGCACCAACCTGTCGGCCTATGCGCTGTTCCGTACGCCTGACGAGGAAATCAAGCTGCAGGCCAAGCGCTTGTCAGCCCTGGGCTTCAACCTCGTGCGCCTGCACCACCACGACTCCCCTTGGGTGACCCCCAACATCTTCGGTGACTTGCTGAAGATCAAGGACACCCAGCAGCTCAGCGCCGAGTCGCTGAAAAAGATCGACCAGTGGATCAAGAGCCTCAAGGACGAAGGCATCTATGTCTGGCTCGACCTGCATGTGTCGCGGCCGCTCACTGCCGCCGACAACATCTATGGCTTCGACGAGCTGCCCAAGGACCATACGGTCGCCGGCCTCAAGGGCTACCTGTTCGTCAACGTGACCATGCAGCAGGCCTTGAAGCGCTTTGCCGAGCAATACCTGACCCACGTGAACAGCTACACCGGGCTGGCCTACAAGGACGACCCGGCGATTGCCGCCGTGCTGATCACCAACGAGAACGACGTCACCCACCACTTCGGCAACGCGCTGCTGCCCGACAAGGACGTGCCCAAGCACAGCCGGCTGTACATGGACCAGGCCAAGGCCTTCGCCCAGCGCCACGACTTGCCGGCGGACAAGACCTGGCGCGCCTGGGAGCACGGCCCGTCGAAGCTGTTCCTCAACGACCTGGAGCAGCGCTTCTATGCCGACATGATCGGCTACCTGCGCACGCTGGGGGTCAAGGTACCGATCGCCACCACCAGCACCTGGGGCCTCAATGGCCTGTCCTCGCTGCCTGCGCTGACTGCGGGTGACGTGGTCGACGCGCACAGCTACGGCGGCCTCGGCCAGCTGGAGAAGAACCCGCTGAGCAGCGACGGCATGATCAACTGGCTGGGCGCGGCCCAGGTACTGGGCAAGCCGATGACCGTTACCGAGTGGAACGCCGAACCCTTCCCCCTGCCCGACCGCCACACCTTGCCACTTTACGTGGCCGGCACCGGCAGCCACCAGGGCTGGGACGCGATCATGCAATACGCCTACAGCCAGCAGGCGTTCTTCGAACAGTGGCGCCGGGCCGACAACTGGAATGCCTACAACGACCCGGGGCTGATCGCCACCCTCCCCGCCGCCGCCCTGCTCTATCGGCGCCAGGACGTGCACCAGGCCAAGACCCGCTACGTCTTCGCACCCACGGCAGCGACCCTGTTCAACCAGGACATCTCACCGGCCAACTCGGTGATGTTGCGCACCGCCATGGAGAAAGGCCGCCTGCAGATCGCCATGCCGCAAACCCCGGAGTTGCCGTGGCTGCAGGCCGCCGCGCTGCCCGCCGACGCGCAGGTGCTGAAAGACCCAGGGCAGCCCCTGATCGATGCCGGCGCCAGCGAAGCCGTCAGCGACAGCGGCGAGCTGCGCCACAACTGGCAGCAAGGTCTCTACACCATCAATACGCCCATGACGCAAGCGGCGACTGGCTGGCTGGGGGGCCAATCGCTCAGCGTGGGCGATATCCAGGTCCAGCTGAAAACCGGCTATGCCAGCGTCGTGGTGCAGAGCCTGGACAGCAAGCCGCTCGCCCAGTCGCGCAGCCTGCTCGTTTCACTGGGCAGCCGCGCCATCCCCAGGCCCGAGGACGTCACCCCCTTCCGTGTCGAACCGCTCGAAGGCAGCCTGAGCATCAAGGCGCCAGCGGGCCTGAAACTCTACAGCCGCAGCAGCGATGGCCAGGAAAATGCCCTGCCCGCGAGCTACAAGGATGGGCGCTACCTGATCACCTTCGATGGCCAGCACATGGCCAACTGGCTGTTCTTGAAATAGGGCATATCGCCATCTACAGTCATTGAAGCCCTGTATTCCAGGCATTCGACGCTGCGTCTGCTCCAGGAGGATTGGATGAAGTACTTGGTTGTCGGTGGTGCAGGTTATATCGGCTCACACATGGTCAAGCACCTGCTGCGTGCCGGCCATGAGGTGGTGGTGGCAGACCTTGAGGCGCCGGCGCCCGGCATCGAATGGGTATGCCTGGACATCGCCGACGGCCACGCGCTGGACGCCCTGTTCAGCGACTATCACTTCGATGCGGTGTTCCACTTCGCCTCGTTCATCCAGGTCGGCGAATCGGTGGCCGACCCCGACAAGTATTACCTGAACAACGTCTGCGCGACCCTGAGCCTGTTGGAGGCCATGGTCCGGGCGGGCATCAAGCGGCTGATCTTCTCCTCCAGTGCCGCCGTATACGGCGACCCTCAATATGTGCCCATCGACGAGCAACACCCCAAGGTGCCGATCAACCCCTACGGGCGCACCAAATGGATGGTGGAACAGATGCTCGAAGACTTCGACCGGGCGTATGGGTTGCGTTCGGTGAGCTTGCGTTATTTCAATGCGGCAGGTGCTGACCCGGACGGCGAGCTGGGCGAATGCCATGAGCCGGAAACCCACCTGATTCCACTGATCCTGCAGGCCGCCTCTGGGCGTCGCGAGGCCGTGACCGTGTTCGGCCATGACTACGACACCCCCGATGGTACTTGCATCCGTGACTATGTCCACGTTGCCGACCTGGCGTCGGCACACGCGCTGGCCGTGGAGTACCTGCTGGCCGGCGGCGCGACCACGGCGTTCAACCTGGGTAACGGGCTGGGGTTTTCGGTGCAGGAAGTGATCGATACTGCACGCGCGGTGACCGGGCGGCAGATCAATGTCATCGAAGCGCCACGCCGCGCTGGCGACCCGCCCCGGCTGGTGGCAGATGCTGAAAAAGCCAGGTCAATGCTGGGCTGGCAGCCTGCGTTCAGTTCACTGGAGGTGATCGTGAACCATGCGTGGGAGTGGGAGCTGAAGTATCCCTGGAAATGACAGCCAGCCCCTTCGCACCGGCTCGGCGCGAAGGGGCCAACCCTCAGTAGTAAGTTCGCGGCTGCTCATCCGCCTTGTTCAACACCGCCCCCACCAGGTTCGATGAAGCCAGGTGATACAGGCAATCCTCGATATCCTTCTTGCTGTTCATGCCATTGGCCACCACCAGCAGCACGCAGTCGAACTTCGGCAGCACGGTGATCGCGTCGTCCGAACTCAGCAGTGGCGGCAAGTCGAAGATGCAGATCCGCGAGTCATAGCGGTCGCGCAGCTCGCCGATCAAGGTGTTCACCTTGGCCGATGACAGCACCTCGGTGGACATCGGTACCGGCTCGCGGGTCGGCAGCACGACAAAGCGTGGCAGTGTCGGGTTGACCAGCGCCTCTTCGAGCCAGGCCTTGCCGTTGAGCACGTCGTTCAGCGCCTTCTCCATCGGCAAGCCGAGGCTGCTGCCAACCCGTGGGCGGCGCAGGTCGAAGTCCACCAGCAAGGCAGTCTTGTTGGTGTGATGGGCGATGCTCATGGCCAGGTTGACGGCCAGTACCGTCTTGCCCGCCTCGGGCGTTGGCGAGGTGATCGCCAGCGTGCGCCAGCCATTGTCCTCCATGGCCTGCAGCACCTGGGTGCGCAGCAAGTCGATCGCCCCGCTCATGTTCGAGTTCTTGTTGAACGAAACAATCCGGTTACGCTCCAGGTGTTCCGCATTCAGCGGCACCACCTTGGTCTGAACGTAATCGAACTGCCCGAGTTCACCAGACTTCGGCATGACCGAAGGCACCTGCGCCGTCTCTGATGTGGCTGGCGAAACCTGGTGAATGTTCTTACCAATAGCCGGCGTACTTCTGTCCATCGCTGCGCTCCCTATTCAAACCGAGCCATAGCTTTGAAAAGCAGGAGGTCCAAAGGCATGTAAAACATGTGGACGCCCACCAACAGGATAGCAACCAGCAGCAAACCGACACTGATCATCATCGACAACAGCCTTTTGCGCCTGGCCTTGTCCGCCTTGGTCGAGATAAACGGCACCGCCACCAGTACGCGCCGGCCCAGCACGCTTTCCAGGGCTCCGACACCGCGTACGCGCTGATTGAGCATTTCCAGCAGCATCACCAGGCCACCGCCAGCGGCCGGGGCCAGTACCAGGCCAAGGGCGACGATTTTCTTGCGGTTGGGCTTGACCGGTTTTTCCGGCATCAGCGGCGGCTCCAGCAACACGAAGCGCTCGGCCTTGTTTTCCTGCTCGAGGCTTTCGGTGATCTTCGCGCCCATCTGCTTGTTGCGGATTTCTTCGTATTTCTTGCGTGCGTTGTCATGGTCACGCAGTAGCGTCACCAGGCCGCGCTCGACTTGCGGCGCCTCGAGGATATCGGCCTCATAGCCTTCGATCTTGGTGGTCAGCTGGCGCTTCTGATCGGCCAGCGAGGCGATGCGCGACTGCGCAGCAGCCATCTTGGTCCGTACGCGTGCGGCGTCGAGGTTGCCGCCAGCCGCTACGGCAATGCCCTGGTTACCCGCTGCCTTGAGCGCGTCGATCTTGCGTTTGATCGCCACCACGTCCGGGTGCGCTTCGGTGTATTTGGTCAGCAGTCGGGCGTATTCGGCCTTCAGCCCTGGCAGATCCTGAGGGTCTGGGGCAACGGCCCTGCCATTGGCCGCCTGGGTCGGCACGCCGGAGTTGGCCGCCGCCAGTTCCAGTTCCAGATAACGCAGTTCTTCCTGCGCAGCCTTGTAGTCACGGTCCACCTCACGGAACTCCAGTTCCGCGCGCGACAACATGCTCATGCGCAACTGCTGGTTTTCAGGCAAGGCATTGGAATGCGCCTGCTTGAAGTCCGCCAGCTTGTTTTCCAGGTCGGCCAGCTCGGCGCCGAGCTTGTCAGCTTCCTGGGAGAGGAACTCGGTGGTTTCGGTAGCGCGTTCGGTACGCTGCTTCATGTTCTCGTTGAGGAACAGCGACACCAGTTCGTCTGCCACTTCCTTGGCTACGTCCGCGCGTTTGTCCTCGTAGGATACGGTAAAGGCCACGGTGGCCTCGCCGCGCCCCTTGACGTACGTGCTGAGCGTGGCGACCACGATCGCACTGCGCATCTGCTCGATCTTGTCGGTTTCGCTGAAGCGGCTGCCGCGGTCAGCGAACAGGTTGTACTTCTCGATGATCCGCGCCAGGTTCTCGCGGGTCATCACCCGCTGGCGGATGACCTCGATACGCTCATCGGCAAAGGTGTTGTTGCCGGCCGAGACCAGGTCCGGGGAGATCTGCTGCGATTCCACCAGGATGGTCCCGGTCGATTGATAGATCGGCGGCACACTGATCGCCACCCCGATGGTGGCGGCCACCACGACCACTATGACGATCGCCAGCAACAAGGCTCGGTCCTTGATGATGGCGATGTAATCTTTGATAGAAAGCTCGTACTCAGATTTCATAGTGGCCACCAATCCGGAGTTCAGATGTCGGGGTATCTATACGTCAGCGTCAAACCCGCGATAGTAGCGTCGGCATTGGGCAGGCCGCTTTGTTGACGCTCCTTGTACAGCAACGAAAAGCGCAGGTCCCAGGCCGGCGAAAACGCCCGGCTGGCCCACACGCTGTAGGTCTGCATGGTGTTGGGGTTCTGCCCTTTGCTGTCCTGCCACCAGGCGTCTGCGCCGACCCGGGTGGTTTCAGTGAGCAGGTAGCTCCAGCTGCCACGCACCATGTCCATCTCGGCTGCACCGCCCTGGGCGTTGGACATGGTGGAGCGGTCGGCACTGAAGCTGGCCTCGTGACGCGAGCCACGGTAGGTCAGCGATGCGCCGCCTTCACCACGGCGCTGGGTACCGGCACCGTCAGTCTGGTTGACGCCAACATGCATGGCGCCGACCAGGCTGTCGGAGAACTGGTACTTCAGGCCAATGCTGGGGACGTAGCTGTTGGTGGCGATGGCCGTGGTGCTGCTGTCCGGTTCGTAACGCCGCGCCTCGAAACCGGTGATGATGTCGGTGCGTTCGCTAAAGGCGTACGTCCAGGTGAAATCGTTGGCGTACTCGTCGTAACCGGTCAGCGTACTGATGTCGTAAGTGGCATGGGAGTAGCGCAGTTCGTTGGCCAGGGTACTGCGCTCGGTGACCGCGCTGCTCCAGTTGCCCGTGAGCCTGGACATCTTCTGGGTGCCGTCAGTGGTGGTCACCACACCGGTGTCCTGCACCGCGCCGGAAAGCGTCGAGCTTTCATCGTACTGCGCCAGCAGGCCAAAGCCGCCGCTTTCGGTTTCGCGCTGCCAGCCCAGGCTGAGGTTCGGGTCTTCACGGTCATCCATCACCGAGCGGTCGGACGAGCGCAGCACATGCATACCCACGCCCATGCGCAACTGGTCACGATCGAACTGACCCACCAGGGTGTAATCAGGCGCAATGATCGTACGCGTCACACCTTTCTCCTTGGAGGTCAGGAGCAATGGGTTGCTGTCGTACTCGACAGTCGTGGGAACCTCGACTGAAGACTGCCAGCTGGCGGCATCAACCACCCCGGAGAACGGCATCATCATGATTGCCGTTACAACACTCGTCGTTTTATTGATAGGCACAAGTCGTTCTTAATTATTAGGAGAGTCAGGGTACGACCAGCGTATCGCCAGCCTGAAGTTGGAAGTTGGTGGACATGTCACGCCCAGAAACCAGATCCTTGTAACGCACCGGCATGACCTTTTGGCCGCGGATGACCTTGATGGCACTTTCGTCGGCGAATTTGTCCATTCCACCCGACATGCTCAGGGCCTGAAGCACCGCCGTAGGGCCTGCCATCGGCACCGGGCCGGGCTTGATCACTTTGCCTTGAACATATACCAGATTACCAGCGGTACTGGTGACGACCACACTGACATTCGGCTGGGCCAGGTAAGGTTTCAGTGCGGTCTCGATTTTTTTCGCCACGGCGGTGGCTTCAAGGCCGGCGACATCCACGCGACCCGCCAACGGGAAGGTGATACTGCCATCGGGAAGGACCACGGTTTCCTGACGCAGGGTGTCTTCCTGCCAGACCGAGATCATGACCTTGTCACCGGGGCTTAACAGGTAGGTAGAAGAGGTAGTGTCGGCGGCGGCGGTGCCAGACCATGCCACCAGGGCGCAGAGAACGGACATCAGCAAACGTACCATGAGGGATCCCTCCGGCCAGTCGGCCCAGGTTAAGAGCACTGAATGAGTACAACGACGAACCTCTCGCTCCGCTTCGCAGCCTGTTTGCTGCGACGGCCTCACCCATCCTGAGGCCCTTTACCGCGATGCCGCCCTGCCTACCTTTTTTGCCGCCGTTTGCGCCGAGGGCGCTGGCTACTGGAATATAGCAACAGCTGTAAAATAGACAAGCATTGCCCACCCCAAAAAACGTAAACGTCCACACTTTAGCGTCAACGCATTGGCATCGCGATAAAAATGAAACAACTTAGATCTTCTTTCTGTTGGCCACCGCGATGAAACCGATCACGGCAGATGCGAACAACCAGCCCGCCGTGGACAGCGGGACAATGGTATTTTCGGACAAGTAAGAATCCGCCGCTCGCGCTGCTCCAGTCAATAAAATCAATAAGAAGAAAGACTTGATGAGCAAAGTCGAGCGCATATTCGCCACCTTCAAAGAGGAACGTTGTTATTAATTTGGCGGAAGACTGGATCGCTGTTGATTTGAGCTTATGGGCACAATGACATTACGTCAATGATCCGACACCATAATAAATCTCAATGGGGAGTGGCTGGCCTCGTCAAAATGCCGCCAGCCTGAATTTGCTGGGTTCGGCGACCTGCCAGGACTGCGTTGTGGCGCAATACCTGGCAGTGGGTTGCCGACGATACGAGGTTCAATGAGGGAACAGATCCAGCGTTCGCTCCACTTCATCGATATCAATGGTGAAGCCTTCACCTTGCGGCGTCCCGACCACGAAACCGAAGTGCTGATGGTCGCGATCCGTCAGGTATTTGTAGTAGCTCACAAACCGGTTCGGCGGCTGCAGCGCCAGTATCGAACCACCGGGCTGCAGGACATTGACCCCATGCACCAGCTGGCTGCCCTCAACGCCAATCACCGTCCTCGCCCCCGCACAGGCGGCGACGATACCTGGCACATCGGTTTTCATCGGGTCGATGACGCGAAAACCGCGGTGTTTCTGCAGGTGCGAGGCGACTTCGAGCTCATTGCGCATCAGGCGCAAGTCGCCATCGCTGCCACGCAGGATGAACACCCCCGGGTGCGGCGACGGGTCAACATGCGACAACAACTTGTCACCCATGGCGCGGTAACGTGAATACCTGCTGCGGTTGTTGCTGAGGTCGTCGAACAACACCAGTTCGCGGAAGAACGCGCCACGCGTGCGCAGCGGCTGCATGCCCAGCCAGCGCTCGTACGCCGGCCCTTGAGTGAACAGCGGGTAGCGCGCCGACGGCGCCGTGGTCACCGGCACACCTTCTTCGCAGGCCAGGGCGTAGGTCGGGCAGTCTTCCATCAACCAGGTACCGAACCAGGTATTGCCGTTCTGGGTGCAGTAGATGGCCCCACGGTCGATTTCGTGATCCACCGTGATGCCGGGAAAGCGGCTCGGTTTCAACGACAGCCAATGGCTGGCATTGCCTTTGTACAACGCCCCGTCGATCAGCCAGACATCCTTGAGCAGGTAGCCACGTGTCGGCCCCTGTTCGACGGTGATTCCGCCTTCCATGGTGCGCGCAGGATGTACATACGGATAGAAACGCTTCGCCTCCCAGCCCGTTACCCGCTCCAGCTGGTCAGGCAAATAGAACGCCGGGGGCGAGACGGTTGTTTCACCGGGTGCGATATCCCAGACTTTCTCGGCGACGCGCTTGATATCGATATCAGCCTTGCGTGCCAGGCGCTTGCGCGCGATGTGCTGATAGGCCGCCAGGGTCCAGGTGTTCTGGCTGGCAACCGAAGAGCCACTGAAGTTCGAAATACCACTGCCCATGAAACGCCCCTCCCGATGTGACCAGTCTCTGGTCTGAGGCAAGGCACGCACTCCAGGCATGCCTTGAAGTCGGTTCAGCTGGAAACGACAACCCTTTCCATCATGGGCGGGGACTGTAGCGTGGCGTAACGGCTGCGCAGGGTTTGCAGGAATGACTCGTTACTGCTCCTGGCGCCATAGAGGTAGATCTTGTGCAGGCCACCAAAGACCATTTCGTGATAACGGCTGGCAACTTCCTCATCGCTGGGCCCTTCCGGCAGCCCCAGGTGAAGCGTCAATTTGTTGCCCTCGACGGCGAACAACGGTGTATCCCAGAGGAACTGCGCGGTCCCCGTGCGAGGTAGGCGGACAAACAGGTAGGCATGGTTGCCCAAGGCATCGATATCACCACCACGCCGGCGCTTCCACTTCAGCAGGCCGTCATCCGGCCGCGCCAGGCAAAGGCCGATATCGTAATAGTCATAACCGTGGGCCAAGGCCCACTCGAGCGCCATGAAGGTGGTGATCGAGTTGACCTCGCGCAGCCTTTTCGGGTCTGAGAACACGGCTTCGCAATAACCGAAACGCAGGGTGCTCCAATAGCGTTTGCCGTCGCGCGTGATCTCGCAGCCCAGATGGCAGCCGATCACCTCGTCGCCGCAAGTAATCAGATCAAGGCGCCCCACGCCCTTGGCCAGACGAAACACTTCGTCGGTTGGAAACTGCGCCGCATGGATGCCCTGCCTGGCACTGGCATAGGGCCGTAGCAGCTGTTGATCGGCCATGGCGATCTCGTCATCGGCGATTGTCTGGCGCATCTGGTAGAGCGGGCGGTTCTTGCGAATGCTGCGGCGCAGTTCACTGTCGTAGCGGGCCGTGATGTCGTCCAGCGAACGCCCCAGCGGCACCACGGCGCTCAGGTAGTGGGGTACCGTCAACGCGCCGGATGTCGGCATCTCGCTCACCACCACCACATGACGGTTCGTCGCGGGAGCCGCCTCCTCGCCAGCTTCGGCCGCTTGTTGCTGGCCCTTGCCGCCAATCAGCAACTTGGCCATTTCGCGCTGATGCTTCCTGCCGATGTAGAGGATTTCGTAAGGGCTGGCCTGCTGCAGCCGGAAACGCGAGATTTCCCAGCGCCAGAAGCAGGTACGGGCCAGCAGCTCGCGTAACTTGCTTGAAACGGTTCGTATCTCGTAGCGCATGGAAGGCGAGATCACTTTTCGCGCCACAGCCGCCAAGTTCTCTTTCATGTCTTCTTCGACGTCCTTTGATATTGTCAACGGGGCTGAAAGGAAAACAATAAAGCGGAGCTTGAAAGCCTGCATAACGTGTTGATTTATAAACTATCAACTTCGGATGCCGCCTTCATATTCAGTAACAATTTAAGATGCAGGAGCGCTGCTTGGCAAGCGGCATTTTGACAGCATTATAGCGTAATTAATGGCGCCAAATTTCCTCGCGCGGGGGCGCTTCAAGTATTGCTTTCGCTATATATCAACCGTGTTTCAACGCATTCAAAGTTGCGCTACCCCACTACCACCGCATGCGCTTGCAAATACCGCCTGATGGCCCCTTTCAACGAAGGAGCCTCGATATGGCCAACCACGCCAGCGCCTTGCCCCAGGAAGACCTGATCACAGCGCAACTGCCCGCATGGACCCATCATGCCTATCCCTTGCACTGGCAAGCCTTGCATCAAAGCCAGCGCCTCGATGCATTCGACCAGGATTGGTACAACAACGCCGCGCCCGACCTGCGGGAAGCCGTACAGGCCAGCCACACTCGCCTGCTGCGCTCACAAGCCAGGCTGGCACGTTCGCTCACGGGGCTGAAGCAGATCACCGAGTTTGCCGAACCGAAACTGCAGGCACGCCTGGCCGAACTCGGCTTCACGGCACCGCTGCGCGGCAGCGAGCTGCTGCGTGTCGAACGCAACTGGAACTGGAGCGTAGCCCGCTTCCTGTACCGTCATCGTCGTGACAATCTGCTGCAGGCCGCCTTGCAGAACTTTGCCGATGACGAGTCATTCACCGCCGAAAGCGCCATCGCCCTCAGTGGCGCAATCCAGGTGACGCCCATCACGGTGCACGGCAGGGTAGTGACTGGCCCGCAGACGCCGACCGCGCAGATTGCGCTGGCGTCGGAGCAGTATCAGGTCGAGCGCCTCGCACTCACCCCTGAGGCATTTGCGCAATGCTGCCGCGAACTCGACATGGGTGCGGCCTACCAGGCTCATCTGCAGCAATGCTTCGCTGCGCCTCAGGTGCGCGCACAGGCCATTGCCGTGCAACAGGACCGCTTGCGCCTGGCAGCGGACCTGGCCTATTTACGCCACGAACTGAACGGCACGGCACGCGATCAGGTCGGCCGACTCCTGCAGAACGGCACTGTGCCGTGTTGGCAACTGGCCCTGTTCGGCATCGTGCTGCACGAAGTGATGCTGATCGATGCCGGCAACAGCAACTGGTTGCTGCACTTGCCCGGCAATACCCCTGCCCTGCACGCCTGCACCGGCCTGGACGGGGTCAATCAGGTGCTGGCGACCCTGCTGCGGCAGCCAGAAAACCGTCAGCGCTTCCGGGCCTACCTGAGCCAGGCCGACCAGCCACGCTTCCTCGACTTGCTGCAACAGAACCTGGACAACGCCAGCCCGGCCGACCTGCACCCTACCCTCCAGGCCATCACCGGCGAACCCTTCGGCGTCTATCAGGACCTGTACCTGGCCCGCCTGAAAAGCGAAGCCGAACAGCTTGCAGTGCCCACTGCCGTTGCCGACGCCCAGGCCCGCGCCCAGCGCCTCGAACAGTGGGAAAACCTTGGCCTGGACGTGCTCAACGTCGCAGGTTTCTTCATCCCGGCAGTGGGTACCCTGATGCTGGCTGTCACCGCCTGCCAGTTACTGGGTGAAGTCTACGAGGGCTATGAAGACTGGCTCGAAGGCGACCGCCACCTGGGCTTGCAGCACCTGGAAACCGTCGGCCTGAACCTGGCCTTGATTGGCGGTCTGGCAACGGCCGGTCAGCTCGTGCCGAAGCTGCTCAAAAGTCCCTTGCTGGCGCGCCTGGAGGAAGTTCGCTGCAGCGATGGCCGCTATCGCCTGTGGCAGCCGGACCTTGAAGCCTACCGCAGCCCACAGACACTGCCAGAAGGGCTGCAACCCAATACGCAAGGCCAATACCTGCATGAAGGCAGTCATTACCTGCGCATGGACGGGCAACTTTACCAACACCGATTTGATGCCGACATCCAGCAATGGCGGATCGTCCATCCCGATGCAGCCGACGCTTACCAACCGCCACTGGAGCATAACGGTCAGGGCGCATGGCGCGCTGCCCATGAGCAGCCACAGGCGTGGCCATTCGCGGTGCTGGCAAAACGGCTGGGCGAAGCTTACGCGGCCTATACCCCGGAGCAACTGGAGCTGGCTGGGCGCATCTGCGGTGTCGACGCGGCCCGCTTGCGCCAGGTGCACCTTGAAGGGCAGCCAGCGCCTGCGCTGATGCTCGACACCTTGAAACGCATTGCGACAGGTACGCGGGGCGAGCCGCTCCAGGGCGAAGCGCTTGTGCAACAGCACCGCGAATGGCCACTGGTACGCGCGCTGGAAGAGCTGATAGTACCCTTGCAGGGTACAACCGACAGTGAACGGCTGTTGTTCAGCTACCTCGATGACCTCCCCGAATGGCCTGCCGATCTGCGCCTTGAACTGCGCGCTGGCAGCCCACAAGGCCCGCTGCTCGACAGCAGCGGTAAGCACCTGGCCAGCCGGATCTGCCGCGTCATCAAGTCCACCGAGGGTTATGAGGCCGACCTGGGCGAACGCCCTGCCCCGGCGCCCCAGGATCAGGACCTGTGCCGGGCCATCGAACAGGCACTGCCAACTGCCTGGCGCAACACGCTGGGTTTCTCGACCACTGATGGCAACACCCTGCGTCAGCGTGTGCTGGCCTGGACCGAGCCCCGTCGCAGCGAACTGCTTCAGCGCCTCTGGGGTACGGGCGCACGGCGTCGGATTGGCCGCGCAGGGCTGCAAGGTGGTCGCGAAGCAGTCCCCAGTGGGCCCTATCTGCAAGCCCCGCTGGCAACCCGTTATCGCCGACTCTACCCCACGGCGACCGATCAGGATTTCCTCCGTGCCATGGACGACTGGCAACGCCAAGGGCGCTCCCCCACGCTGGAGATGCGTAATCTCGAGCAACGCCTGGAGACCCTGCGCCGTGACCTCGGCGAATGGGCGCGCCCCGACCCGCAATACCCGCATCGTCGTCAGGAGGCCATCGCCCCCATCATCAATGCCTGGCGACGCCTGTCCCGCCTGCCACTGGGCCAGAACGTCGTGGTCTACAGCCTGGACCTTTCACGCCTTGACCTGGAAGACCGCGACCTGGCCAGCCTGGCCCTGCCTGACGATTTCACCCACATCGAACACGTGTCGCTCAAAGGTAATCGCAACCTGAGCCAATTACCCGCCGAGTTCTACGAACGCTTCCCCAGGCTCAAGCGCTTGCTGCTGAGCCATTGCCGCTTCAATCACTTGCCTCGCCTGGCCAATCCCCAAGCGCTGGCATGGCTGGACCTCGACCACAATCGCATCACCTGGGATGACAGTGCCCAGCAGATGCTCGACCAGTTCACCCACCTGGGCGTGCTGGACCTGGGGGGCAACCCTTTGCTACGCGCGCCCGACCTGAGCCTGATGCCTCGCCTGTTCACAGTGTTCCTCGACAACTGCGCACTGACCGAATTGCCGCACGGGCTGGGCAGCATCACCAGCACGCCTGTGGCCATCGACCTGGCCGGCAACCAGCTGCAACAGCTACCTGCCGACTTTCTGGTGCCACAGCCGGTCGCCCGGGCGATGCGCCTTGAAAGCCAATGGCTCAGCCCACGCATGCTCGACGAAGTCGAGGCCTACAACGCAGCGCATGATGTCGATCTGTTGGTAGACAACAGCGACTATGATGATTTTTTCCACAACACTGGCCCCGCTGAACAGGCGCTCTGGCAACGTCTGCCGCTGCAGTATCGACGAGACCTCAGGCCGCTGCTCGACCTTGAACCTTTCACATCACACCCTAGACGCGCCCACGCAGAATTCTGGCGCCGCCTGGCGGTGATCGACCAGAACCTGCCGCTACGCCAGCAGGCACTAGAGCGCCCGGCTCATGAACTGTTCGATCTCGCACTGTAAAGTGCCCGGCCACTAACGCGGCATTTGCGCCCTGAGCGGGTTGCGCGCCACCCACTTCTGCAACTCGGCGGCCGGCATCGGCCGCCCCAGCAGGTAACCCTGGCCCTGGTCACAGCCGGCATTGCGCAGGAAGTCATACTGCTGCTGGGTCTCGATCCCTTCGGCAGTGATGCGATAGCCCAACGCATGCCCCAGGTCGATGATCGCCCGGGCGATGGCTACCGCATCGTCGTCATCCGGCAGGTCCTTGATGAACGCCCGGTCGATCTTCAGGTGGTCGATGGGCAAGGCACGCAGGTACGCCAGCGACGAATAACCGGTGCCGAAGTCGTCCACCGCCGTGGCCACGCCCATGGCTTGCAGCTGGGCCAGGGCCGCACAGGCCTGTTGCTGGCTTTCCATCAGCAGGCTCTCGGTGATTTCCACTTCCAGCAGGTTAGGTGCCAGGCCGTACCGTTCCAGCGCCATCGCCAGGCTCGAGACATAGTCGCTGCGCTCGATCTGCAGCGCCGCCACGTTGACCGCGAGCGGGCCTGGCAGGCAATCGGCGGCGCGCCAGGCGGCCATCTGTGCACAGGCAAGATCAAGAACGCGCTCGCCCAAGGGAATGATCAGGCCGGTACGTTCGGCCAGCGGGATGAACTCGCCAGGCGGAATCAGGCCATGTTCCGGATCGCGCCAGCGCAGCAAAGCCTCGACACCTTCCAGTTGACCGCTGAACAGGTCGACCTTCGGCTGGTACCACAACTCGAACTCGTTATCCTGCAACGCCCGGCGCAAGTTGCGCTCCAGCTCCAGGCGCTGGTGCAGCCGTGCCGTCATGTCCGGGTGATAGGGGCGCCAGGCGTTGCGGCCACCCTCCTTGGCCGCATACATGGCGGTGTCGGCATGGCGCAACAGGCTGCCGACGTCTGCGCCATGTTGCGGGCACCAGGCCAGGCCGATGCTGCCGCTCACCAGTGCGGCATTGCCGTTGAGGTCGAACGGCCGCTGCAGGCAGCGCAGCAGTTCGCGCAACTGGTGGCTGACCTGGCCCTGGGTGCCCTGCAGCATGAACACGAATTCATCGCCGCCCAGCCGGCATACCCGGTCGCTGGTGTCGAGTTCCTGCAGGAAGCGCGCGGTCGCCTGCTGCAGCAGCAGGTCACCCATGGCGTGGCCCAGGCTGTCGTTGACCTGCTTGAAACCGTCGATATCCAGCAGCAGCACGGCCAGGCCATGGCCTTCGGCAGTGGCCTCGGCCAACTGCTGCTGGAACAGCACCCGGTTGGGCAAGCCGGTGATGGTGTCGTAATGCGCCAGGCGTTCCAGCTGCGCCTGCGAACGCTGCAGTTCGCGGTTACGCTGCTGCAACTGGCGCTGCTTGCGGTTGATCTGGGCAATGAACAGGCTGAGCAGGCCGCTGCAAGTCAGGGCAAACCAGAACAGCGGCGAATGGAACAGGCTTGCGTCCTGCTGGCTTTGCTGGCGCTGGATGTCCACATGGCCAAGCGCCATGGACACGCCGATACCGGCCAGGGAAACGCCGACCGGCAACAAGCGGCGAAGGGCGCGACGCAGCGTGCCGGTGGTCGGTGTCGGTTCGTGGGTCATCGGGGAATTGGTCGAGGTCATAAGCCTGCAGGTGTCGGCGATTGCCCCTGTATCGGCGCGGTGCGCGCAATATTGAGCCAGACTGGTGTTTTTCTTGCCCAGGGTGCATGCTCGCTGCTGAAGCGTTTCACCCGTCCAGACATGTGAGGTGCAGTACCCATGGAACATCTGCTCGATTCGCTGTTTCCAACCGCCGACAACATTCCTGAAACCTGGCGCCTGGGGGCGCCGCTGGAACAACGCGACTACCTGGTGAACGGTGAACTCAGGCGCTGGGACGGGCCACTGGCCACGGTGCGCAGCCCGGTCTGGCTGAAGGAAGCGGACGGCGAGCGCCAGGTCGTGCTCGGCAGTGCCCCCTTGCTCGACGCCGACACCGCCCTCACCGCGCTGGACGCGGCGGTAAACGCCTACGACAAAGGTCAAGGCGCCTGGCCAACAATGCGGGTAGCCGAGCGCATCGAGCATGTCGAAGCGTTTCTGGCGCGCATGCGTGAACAGCGTAGCGCCGTGGTCAAGCTGCTGATGTGGGAAATCGGCAAGAACCTCAAGGATTCGGAAAAGGAGTTCGACCGCACCTGCGACTACATCGTCGACACCATCAATGCCCTCAAGGACCTCGACCGTCGCTCCAGCCGTTTCGAGCTGGAACAGGGCACCCTTGGCCAGATCCGCCGTGCACCGCTGGGTGTGGCGCTGTGCATGGGCCCCTACAACTATCCGCTCAATGAAACCTTCACCACGCTGATCCCGGCGCTGATCATGGGCAACACCGTGGTGTTCAAGCCGGCCAAGTTCGGCGTGCTGCTGATCCGCCCACTGCTCGAAGCGTTCCGCGACAGTTTCCCGCCGGGCGTGATCAACGTCATCTATGGCCGTGGCCGCGAGACGGTCAGCGCACTGATGGCCAGCGGCAAGGTCGATGTGTTCGCCTTCATCGGTACCCACAAGGCGGCCAGCGACCTGAAAAAACTGCACCCGCGCCCGCACCGGCTGAGGGCAGCCCTGGGCCTGGATGCAAAAAATCCGGGCATCGTCCTGCCACAGGTGGACCTGGACAATGCCGTGGAAGAGGCCGTCACCGGCGCATTGTCGTTCAATGGCCAGCGCTGCACGGCGTTGAAGATCCTGTTCGTGCACGAAGACGTGGTCGACGCCTTCCTCGACAAGTTCCAGCGCAAGCTCGCCGCGCTCAAGCCAGGCATGCCCTGGGAGCCTGGCGTTGCGCTGACCCCACTGCCGGAGCCGGGCAAGGTCGACTACCTCGACCAGCTGGTGGCCGACGCCAAGGCGAAGGGTGCACGGGTGCTCAATGAAGGTGGTGGGCTCAGCCGCGGTTCGTTCTTCTACCCCGCCCTGCTCTACCCGGTGAACCGCGACATGCGCGTGTACCACGAGGAACAGTTCGGCCCGCTGGTGCCGGTGGTGCCTTATCGCGACCTGCAGAGCGTGATCGACTACGTGCTCGATTCGGACTACGGCCAGCAGCTGAGCCTGTTCGGCAACGACCCGGCCACCATCGGCAGCCTGGTCGACATCTTTGCCAACCAGGTCGGGCGCATCAACCTCAATGCCCAGTGCCAGCGCGGCCCGGACACCTACCCGTTCAACGGCCGCAAGAACAGCGCCGAAGGTACCCTGTCGGTGCACGATGCCTTGCGCGTGTTCTCCATCCGCACCCTGGTCGCGACCCGCTTCCAGGAAGCCAACAAGGAGTTGATCAGCGAAATCATCCGTAACCGCCAATCGAGCTTCCTGACCACCGACTACATCTTCTGACAGCCGTGCTTATAGAGAATCGTTCTAGCCTTGCTGTCGATTTTCCCTCTGCGCAGACGACTCTAAGCATCAGGGCGCCCCTCGGCGCCCCTTGCAAAGGAGACTCGCACATGGCTGTCAAACCCATCCCCGAAGGCCAGCACAGCATCACCCCGTATCTGGCCATCAACGACGCCGCCAAGGCCATCGAGTTCTACAAGCAGGCCTTTGGCGCCACGGAAATGTTCCGCCTTGAAGGCCCCGATGGCCGGGTCGGCCACGCCGAACTGCGTATCGGCGATTCCTCGCTGATGCTCGCCGACCCGTGCGACATGGAAGGCGGCCTGACCGCCAGCCAGAAACTCGCAGGCGCTGCGGTGGGCCTGCACCTGTATGTCGAGGACTGCGACAAGGTCTATGCCCAGGCCATTGCGGCGGGCGCCACGCAGTTGCACGAGGTCAAGGACCAGTTCTACGGCGACCGCAGCGGCTCGCTGAAAGACCCGTTCGGCAATATGTGGTTCGTCTCTACCCACAAGGAAGACCTCAGCCCCGACGAAATCCGCGCCCGTGCTGCCAAGATGTTCGGCGGCAGCTGAGCGACAAGTTGAAAGCGCGGCGCGTTTGCTTGAAGCTTGAGGCTCGTAGCTTGGAGCTGCCTCATGCGAATCATCGACAAAACCGCCGCGCAGGTGCGCAGCCTGACCCCGGCCGAAGAGGAACTGCTGGTCGGTTTCGCCACTGGCAGCCTCGCCGGGCCACGCCTGCTGCAGGCCAACCAGCTGCTGATGAAGGTGCGCAGCGCCAACCAGTGGCTGGCCTGCGATTGCCGCAAGGATGCCTTGCCGGTGCTCAATGTCACCCTCAATGGCAGCACCGGCACGCTGTTTCTGAAGAACAACCCGGGCACGGCCGAACATGCGCCCGGCTGCCCGTTCACCAAGGACGAGCGCGAAGCCAGCGAGCGAGAAGACGAGCCAGCTGTGCCCGCCGCCTGGCTGGCTCCGGACACCCCGCTGCGCCTGATCGGTGATTACCGCAGCACCAGCGAAAGCGCTACTGGCGGGGGCGACGGCAGTGAACGCCGCGAGCAGCAGCGCCTGTTGTCGCTGCTGCTGACCTGGATCGAGACCAGCGGCCTGAACCTCTATGCCACCCACCTGAAGAAAGAGCTCACCGGCCAGTTCGCCGAGCTGCGCAGTGTCGCCAGCCGCTACCCGTTGCTGGAACGGGTGCCGGCCAGCAACTACCTGGAAACCCGCCTGGACATGAAGCACATGATGATGCTCAAGTCCCGCTTGCGCGAAGCCACGGTGTTCGGCAACCACCGTCGCCATGGCCTGCTGCTGGACTGCGTCGACCAGATCAAGGGGCGCAAGCTGTTCAACAACCGCAGCGAGGACGGCTTCGATTTCCAGGGGCACCATCTGTACTGGGGCGGCAGCCGGGCGTCAGGCCCGCTGCTGGCGCTGGCCCTGTACTCACCGACCACGGCGGGCAGCCACTTCTATGAGCTGATCCACGTGGCCAGCGTGCCGGTGCTGTCGCGCGCGCACCTGTTCCCGGTGTACCGCGACGAAGAGCGCGAGCCACTCAAGGCGCTGGTGTCGCTGATCGACTGGATGGCCAGCAAAGGGGTCAAGGTGCTGATGCGCCGCCCGGTGATCGGTGGGCAGGTGATGGATGAGCTGGTGCTGACCTCGGATCAGGACCGGGTGCTGTCAGTGTCGTTGCTGGAGCAGCCGATCGGGCCGGAGCCCGATGCCGAGAACTTCAAGCGCTATGCGGACTTCAAGAGCCTGGAGACCTTCCGCAAGTATGTGGCCGGGTTTTTCATGCGTGAGCGCTGAGTACCGCGACGCCTGCTTCGCGGTACTCAGCCGCGAAGCAGGCCGTTACAGCCACACATCCTCGTCTATCAGAATGCCGCCCGGAAAATCCCCTCGATCTCTTCCTGGCTGGCCGGCCGCGGGTTGGTCAGCCCACAGGCATCCTTCAAGGCGTTCTCTGCCAGGATGCCAACATCCTCAAGCTTGGCCCCCAGCTCCGCCAACCCCGCCGGAATACCCACAGCCGCAGCCAAGTGCTCGATGGCCGAAATCGCCGCCCCCGCGCCCTGCTCCGCATCCAGGCCACACACCTTGATACCCATGGCCTTGGCCACATCGCGCAGGCGCGCAGCGCAGACCTTGGCGTTGAAACGCTGCACATGCGGCAGCAGCACGGCATTGCACACGCCATGCGGCAAGTCGTAGTAACCGCCCAGCTGGTGCGCCATCGCATGCACGTAGCCCAGCGAGGCATTGTTGAACGCCATGCCGGCCAGGAACTGCGCGTAGGCCATGTTCTCCCGCGCCTGCAGGTCGTTGCCGTCGTTCACCGCCTGGCGCAGGTTCTCGCTGATCAGGCTGATGGCCTTGAGCGCGCAGGCGTCGGTGATCGGCGTAGCCGCCGTCGACACATAGGCCTCGATGGCGTGGGTCAAGGCATCCATGCCGGTGGCCGCCGTCAGCCCCTTGGGCATGGCAACCATCAGCGCCGGGTCGTTGACCGAGAGAATCGGCGTGACGTTACGGTCGACAATGGCCATTTTCACATGGCGGCTCTCGTCGGTGATGATGCAGAAGCGGGTCATTTCACTGGCCGTGCCCGCCGTGGTGTTGATGGCGATCAGCGGCAGCTGCGGCTTGCGCGAGCGGTCGACGCCCTCGTAGTCGCGGATATGCCCACCGTTGGTGGCGCACAGGGCAATGCCCTTGGCACAGTCATGGGGCGAACCACCGCCCAGCGACACCACGCAGTCGCAGCGCTCACGCAGCAACACGGCAAGGCCCGCCTCGACGTTGGCGATGCTGGGGTTGGGCTTGGCGCCGTCGAACACCACCGAGTCGATATCCTGCAAGGCCAGCATGCGCCCGATGCGAGCGGCGACACCGGCCTTGGCCAGGCCCTGGTCGGTAACGATCAGCGCCTTGCGCAGGCCATAACCGGCAATTGCGGTCATGGCCTCGTCAAGGCAGTCGATGCCCATGATGTTGACGGGCGGGATGAAGAAGGTGCTGCTCATGACCGGATCCTCCTGGTGGGTCTGTCTGCCAGCGAGGATCCGCTCGTTCAATGCAGCGGATGTTGATCCAGAGCAACGTTAGCCAAGGAACAGCTGGTAAGCCGGATTAGCGGTTTCGTCCCAGTAGCGGTAGCCCATCTCATCCAGCGCCTGGGGCAGGCTGGCCTGCTCCTCGGCCGGCACTTCCAGCGCCGCGAACACCCGCGCTTGCGCCGCGCCATGGTTGCGGTAATGGAACAGGCTGATGTTCCAGTGCTTGCCCAGCCGCTCCAGAAAGCCCAGCAGCGCCCCTGGCCGCTCGGGGAATTCGAAGCGCAGCACCCGCTCATCGGCCCCTGGCGCTGCATGCCCACCCACGGTGTGACGCACGTGCAGCTTGGCCAGCTCGTTGTCGGTCAGGTCGAGCACGCTGTAGCCCTGCCCGCGCAGGCTGGCCAGCAGTTGCTCGCGCGGGTCGTGCACCGGGTGGGTCTGCACGCCAACGAACAGGCGCGCCTCCTTGCCCGGGTAATAGCGGTAGTTGAACTCGGTGATCTGCCGCTTGCCCAAGGCCTGGCAGAAGGCCCGGAAGCTGCCAGGCTGCTCGGGAATGGTCACGGCGATGATCGCCTCGCGCTGCTCGCCCAACTCGGCACGCTCGGCCACATGGCGCAGGCGGTCGAAGTTGACGTTGGCCCCGGAATCGATGGCCACCAGGGTCTGCCCCTGCACGCCCTCGCGGGCCACGTACTTCTTGATTCCGGCCACGGCCAGGGCACCGGAGGGTTCAGTGATCGAGCGGGTATTATCGTAGATGTCCTTGATCGCCGCGCACAGTTCATCGCTGCTGACGGTCACCACTTCATCGACAAAATGCCGGCACAGCTCGAAGCAATGGGCGCCGATCTGCGCCACCGCCACGCCATCGGCGAAGGTGCCGACCTGCGGCAGGATCACCCGCTCGCCGGCCGCCATGGCAGCCTGCAGGCAGTTGGAGTCTTCCGGTTCGACACCAATCACCTTGACCTCGGGGCGCAGGTACTTGACGTAGGCAGCAATGCCCGCAATCAGCCCGCCACCGCCAACCGGCACGAAGATCGCGTCCAACGCACCCGGCTGCTGGCGCAGGATCTCCATGCCCACGGTGCCCTGGCCGGCGATCACGTCCGGGTCGTCGAACGGCGGTACGAAGGTTGCGCCGTCGCTGTCGGCCAGTTTCAGCGCGTGGGCCAGCGCATGAGGGAAGCTTTCGCCGTGCAGCACCACATGGCCACCCCGCGAGCGCACCCCTTCGACCTTGAGCGATGGCGTGGTGGTGGGCATGACGATGGTCGCCTTCATGCCCAGGTGCGCCGCCGCCAGGGCCACGCCCTGGGCATGGTTGCCTGCCGAGGCGGTGATCACGCCGCGTTCGCGCTGGGCCGTGGTCAGGCGCGACAACCGGGTATAGGCACCGCGGATCTTGAACGAGAAGGTTGGCTGCAGGTCTTCGCGCTTGAGCAGCACCTGGTTGCCGAGGCTGGCAGACAGCGCGGGGGCAGCTTGCAAGGGCGTCTCGATGGCCAGGTCGTACACCGGCGCGGACAGAATGCGGCGCACCTGTTCCGACAACAATTGCTGCGCGGTGGACGGGGTACGAGGGCTGACGTTGAGGCTGGTCATCGATTGCAACTCCTTGGCTTTTTCACGTTGCCCAGGAGTCAGAGAGAAGAAACCCGCCTCCAGGGCGGGTTCGGTGCACGTACGCGCTAGCCCGCCAAGCTGATAATGGCGGTAATAATAATGGCGTTCACGTGCGGGAAGGTTTTCATGGGTTAGGACGTTATCCCGCCTGGCTTGGCCAAGTCAACACTTTGCTTGTTGCGCCGACAGCGGCACGTCGAACACCTTGTCGAAGCCCCACTGGAACACAAAGGCATAGACGAAGAAGAACACGAACAGGGCCATGTTGGTGAGCAACGCCGCCCACAGGCTGACCTCCAGCCAATAGGCCACCAATGGCAGCAGGATCAGCACCAGCCCGCCCTCGAAGCCCAGCGCGTGCAGCCCCCGGCGCAGCAGGGTGCGCTCGCGCTTGTGCTGGCGTGCCTCCCAGCGCTCGAAAGCCCAGTTGTAAGCCATGTTCCAGCTCATGGCGATGCCCGACATCAGCACCGAGAGCACCGTCGACTGCGCCATCCCGGCCCCGAACGCCAGCTCCAGCGCCGGCGCCACGCAAGCCACGGCGATGGCTTCGTAGAGAATGGCCTGGACGATCTTGCGCGCCTTGCCTTGCATGTGAAGCTCCTTCGAGAAACGACCTACCAAAGTACAAGATGAATGCCTGAAGAAAAAGGTTGTTCGCACAGGTGCCTGTCTTGGGTTTTGCGGTGGTGCGCAGATCGAGCGCCGCCCGCGCAGCGCTCGATCTCACAAACGATGAACCTGTCACGACGAACACCTGTCAGCTATTGGACAACCCCGCATGCGACTGCTTGTATCTATCACTTGCAAGCAGCGGCATGTCCTACAACTTCGTCCAGGGAATTGAACGAGGAACAAGACGATGGCGTATTGCGTCATGATGGTGTTCGGCACCCGCCCCGAAGCAATCAAGATGGCCCCGCTGGCCCGCGTGCTGCGCACCTGGCCCGAGGTCAACCTGCACATCTGCTCCACCGGCCAGCACCGTGAGATGCTCGAGCAGGTGCTGACCGCCTTTGGCCTGAGCGTCGACCAGGACCTCAAGGTGATGACCCAGAACCAGACCCTCAATGGCCTGGCCCGGGACCTGCTGGACAAGCTCGACCGGGCCTATGACCAGGTCAAGCCCGACATCGTGCTGGTCCATGGCGACACCACCACCAGCTTCATCGCCAGCCTCGCGGCCTTCCACCGGCACATTCCCATTGGCCATGTCGAAGCCGGCCTGCGTACCGGCAACCTGCAGCAGCCCTGGCCCGAGGAAGCCAACCGGCGCCTGACCGGGGTGCTCGCCGACCTGCACTTCACCCCGACCCGTGACTCGGACGCCAACCTGATCCGCGAAGGCGTGCCAGCGGAGCATATCGAAGTCACTGGCAACACCGTCATCGACGCCCTGCTGTGGATGCGCGACCACCTGGCCGAACGGCAATGGCAGCCGGCCGCCGACTCACCGCTGAGCACGCTGCGGCCAGAGCAGCGCATGGTGCTGATCACCGGCCACCGCCGGGAGAACTTCGGCCCCGGCTTCGAGCGCATCTGCCTGGCCCTCGCGCAGTTGGCCGAACGCTACCCCGACGTGCAGTTCGTCTACCCCGTGCACCTCAACCCGCAAGTGCAGAAGGCCGTGTATGGCGTGCTGTCGAACCGCAGCAACATCCACCTGATCGCCCCTCAGGACTACCCACACTTCGTCTGGCTGATGAACCGCGCCCAGGTCATCCTCACCGACTCCGGTGGCGTACAGGAAGAAGCCCCGGCACTGGGCAAGCCGGTGCTGGTGCTGCGCAAGGTCACCGAACGCCCCGCCGTGCTCAAGGGCGGCACGGTCAAGCTGGTGGGCACCCTGACCGAACGCATCGTCGAGGAAACCAGCCAGCTGCTCGACGACCCTGCGGCCTACGCACGCATGGCGCGGGTCTATACCCCGTTTGGTGACGGCCACGCCAGCGAGCGCATCGCCGAGCGCCTGACGCGCTGGTTTGCAGAAACTGCCAACCCGCGAGATGACGCATGAGCCTGGCCTTCATCGACTACCTCACCTATGTGCTGTACGGCCTCAAGGTCCTGGCGATCATCCTCGCCTCGCTGATGTTCCTGCTCGGCCTCGACGACCTGTTCATCGACCTGTGCTACTGGAGCCGCAAACTGATCCGGCGCTTTCGCATCTACGACAAACACGAAAAGGCCGACGAGAAACGCCTGTTCGAAGTCGCGGAAAAGCCCCTGGCGATCATGGTCCCGGCCTGGAACGAAGTGGGCGTGGTCGGCGAGATGGCGCGCCTGGCGGCCTCGACCATCGACTACGAGAACTACCAGATCTTCGTTGGCACCTACCCCAATGACCCGCAGACCCAGGCCGACGTCGACGCCGTGTGCCTGCATTACCCGAACGTGCACAAGGTGGTCTGCGCCCGCCCCGGCCCCACCAGCAAGGCCGACTGCCTGAACAACATCATCGACGCCATCCTGCGCTTCCAGGACGATGCCCGCATCGAGTTCGCCGGGTTCATCCTGCATGACGCCGAAGACGTGATCTCGCCCATGGAGCTGCGCCTGTTCAACTACCTGTTGCCGAACAAGGACATGATCCAGATCCCGGTATACCCCTACGCGCCGGAATGGAAGGGCTTCACCGCCGGGCACTACGTCGACGAGTTCGCCGAGAACCACGGCAAGGACGTGATCGTGCGCGAAGCACTGACCGGCCAGGTGCCCAGTGCCGGCGTTGGCACTTGCTTCAGCCGCCGCGCCATCAGCGCCCTGCTCGAAGATGGCGATGGCATCGCCTTCGACGTGCAGAGCCTGACCGAAGACTACGACATCGGTTTTCGCCTGAAGCAAAAGGGCATGAAGTGCATTTTCGCCCGTTACTCCATCACCGACCCGGCGCTGGCCCTCAAGCACGAGTGGCGACCGGGCATGAGCCGCGAGTTCGCCCAGGTGATCTGCGTGCGCGAGCACTTCCCGCGCGACTGGCAGCACGCCATCCGGCAGAAGTCGCGGTGGATCGTCGGCATCGTCTTCCAGGGCACCAGCAACCTCGGCTGGAGCCGCACCGGCGCGCTCAACTACTTCCTTTGGCGCGACCGCCGGGGCCTGTTCGCCTACCTGCTGAGCTTTTTGGTCAACCTGTTGCTGCTGGTGCTGCTGGCCATGTGGCTGGTGACCGTGATCGCCCCCGACTCCTGGCGCTTCATGTCGATCCTCAGCGACAGCCGGCTGCTCACCACCCTGCTCTGGCTCAACGGCCTGATGCTGGTCAACCGCCTGTTCCAGCGCGGCTGGTTCGTCACCCGCTACTACGGCATCTTCGAAGGCCTGCTGTCGGCACCGCGGATGATGTGGAGCAACTTCGTCAACTTCTTCGCCAACCTGCGTGCCCTGCGCCAGGTCATGGAGATGGGCGATTCGCGGCGGGTGGCGTGGGACAAGACCACCCACGAATTCCCTGCCCTGGCTTCACCGGCGCGTACACCGCTGGGCCATCGTCTGGTGGAAAAGGGCTACATCACCGAAGAACAGCTGGAGCAGGCGATCACCAGCCCGGTCCGCCGGCGCCTGGGCCGCGAGCTGCTGCTGCGGGGCTGGCTGACCAGCGAGCAGCTTGTGCAAACGTTGGCTGAACAGCTCGACCTGCCCTGGGCACCGCTCAACCCGTTCAAGCTCGACCCGCACCTGATTGCCCAGTTGCCTCGCCGGCTGGCCACCCACTATGGCGTGCTGCCGGTCGCCGAAGACGGCAACACCCTGGTGCTGGCCAGCGAAAGCCCGGTCAGCCAGGTGTCGCTGGGGGTGATCAGCCGCCAACTGAAACGCCCGGTCAGCTGCCGCCTGGCGCCCCAGGGCCGGGTCACTCTGGGCCTGCGCTATCACTACCCAAGCCCCTGGCAGACGCCCGAAACCCACGACATGCTCGCGGTGCTGGAGCGCCACCAGGATGATGCCGATCTGATCGAGCGGGTCAGCCACCACCAGGTCATGCTGGGCGCCCTCCTGCAGGTACGCGGCATGGTCCCGGTCACCCTGTTCAACCAGGCACTGATCGATTTCGACCCCGAGCAGCAGAGCCTTGGCGAGCACCTGATCGCCCGCGGCATCATTACCGAAGAGGTGCTGCAACAGGCCCTCGCCGAACAGGCCAGCGAACAGCAGGCTGCCTTTGACCTGACCCGGGAGGTGGCATGAAGCCGCGTCTTTCCCTCACCCTTTCCGGGCTGTTGCTGTGTTCCACCGCGCTGGCGACCCAGGCAGCCCCCATGACCGAGTTCCAGCGTTTCACCAGCTACCCGTTCATGGAACGCAGCTACCGCGAAGCGAAGAAGGACAACTGGGCCGAAGTCGAACGCCTGACCCGCCATGTACTCAGCCGGGTACCGAACAACGATGAAGCCCGTACGCTGTTGGTCGAGGCCCTGGCCCACCAGCGCCGCTACAAGGACGCCGAGGCCATCGCCGAGCAGCTTGGCAATGGCCCCGAATATGCCAACGCCTTGCAGGAGCTGCGCCTGACCTGGATCGAGCAGGACCCGCCCGCGGCCAGCCAGGTGGAAAGCTGGCTGGCCAGCACCGATGGCGCCCGGCACGTGCGCCTGTGGCAGGCCTACAGCCTGAGCCTGGCCAAGTTTGGCGGCGCCGGCAAGGCCCTGGAATGGCTCAACCAGCTGCCGCCGCGCGACGATGGCCAGGTTTTGCGCCTGGCTCGCGCCAACTTCGCCGAGCAGCTGCGCAACTGGAAGGAAACCATCGACCAGCTGCAACCGTTGGCTGACAAGGGCCAACTGCCGCCCGAAGACTGGCAGCGCCTGGCCAATGCCTATGTCCAGCAAGTCGACGAAAAAGGCCTGGAACAGCTGCTGCAAAGCGCGCCCTCCCCTGAAGTGGCCAACCAGACCCGCCTGGCCATGGCCAATCGGGCCATCGCCGTCGGTCACAACCAGCTGGCGCAGCGCTGGTTGGAAAAACTGCCCACCGAGCAGTTGCAGCAACCTGAGCAACGCCAGCAGTTGTGGGAGCTGGCCCGTGAAGGTGATGACGCGCCACTGGTACGGCGCCTGAGCAACGCGCTGCAGCGGCCTTGCCTGGAGACCGTCGACTGGTTGTCACGCCGTGACCCGGACGTCGCCCGCGAACAGTTCAAGGACTGCCCGGCCAACGCAGACCCGCGAGCCTATGCGGTGCTCAAGCAGCGCCTGTATGGCGACCCGGTGCAGCCGCCCCAACCCCGCACGGCCGCCGAATGGGAAAGACGCTACCGCCAGAGCGGGGACCTGGCGGCGCTTGAGCAAGCCACATTCCTCCTGCTGCAACAAGGCCAGGGCGAACACGCCCGCACCTTGCTGGAACAGGCCTATGACCGTCGCCAAGGGCGCCTGACAGCTTCCCTGCTGCAGCGCCTGGGCACTATCTATGCGCGCAACGATGGCCCGCTGAACAGCCAGCGCATGCTCGGGCTGATCCCCAGGGTCGACGCCAATACCCGCGCCCAGTTGCTCGGCCGGCTGGCTGAAAACGGCCAGTGCGACGCCGTGCGCCGGGCCATCCCGGCGAACCCGAGCGAAGCCGGCCAGTACCGCGCCCTGGGCCGCTGCGCCATGCCCGATCAACCCGGTGAGGCGGTGGTGTATTACCAGGCCGCCGAACGTCTGGGTGACCGTGGCAACCGCCTGCCCCTGGCCTATGCGCTGGAAGCCGCTGGTGATTCCGAAGCGGCCCAGCCGATCTGGCGCAACCTGCCGGCCAGCGCCTGGAACGACAACGCCCGCCTGACCGCCGCACGCGGGGCCTTGAATGCCGGCGATGCCGACGCCGCCCGCCGCTACTGGGACGCCGCCGCACACAACAGCGCCGATGACTGGGCACTGGGGGCCGCCATCGCGCAAGCTCAGGGCGACCTGCAAGTGGCGCTGGGCTTCCAGCGCCAGGCGCTGGCACACAACCCGCGCGCCGACCACTACTACGCCGCCGCCAGCACCGCACAGCTGGCCGGCGACAACGCACAGAGCAGCGCCTGGCTGGCCGAAGCCGTGCGCCTGGCGCCCGACCAGCCGCGTTATCGTGCCGATTACGGCATGCGCCTGGCCGGCTCGTCAGACAAAGCCCAGCGCCGCCAGTCGATCCCTTATCTGGAACGCGCCACCCACGATTTTCCCGAGGACTATCGCCTGGGCGAGACCCTCGCACTGCGCTACGACGAAGCCGAGAACAGCGCCGCTGCCCGCCGCGAGCTGCGCCGGGTGCTCGACGTTGAAGAGAATCTGGTCGATGCCGATGACGAGTACGGCAGCCTCGAAGCCCGCAAGTACCGCCAGCGCCGCGCCCACGAAAGCCTGTCACGGCGCGACACCATCACCTTGGCCAGCACCTGGTCGCCGGCAGGCACCTCGACCAACGACAAGTTCCTCGACAACGGCGAGCGCAGCGGCACCTCACGGCGCGCGCAATCGCAGAACGTGCAGCTGGCCATGTGGGACCACGCCCTGGGCGAGGAACCCAGCCGCAACGGCAGTACCCTGTCGGTCTACGGCCGGGTACTGTTCGGCGGCCAGAGCCGCACGGACTATGCGCAAAGCATGGGCACCGGCGTCGGCCTGCGCTACAAGCCGCTCGGCCAGGCCAACCTCAACCTGTATGCCGAGCTGTACCACCAACGGCAGATCGACGACGACCACTACAGCGGCCTGAGCCTTGGCGAACTGCTGAGCCCGGCCAAGGTCGGCGGTAACTGGGGCGACCTGCGCCAGCACGCCGAATCGAGCAACGACCTGCTGCTGCGCGCCACCGCCTCGTTCCTCGACCAGGGCGACTGGCGCAACGACTGGCGAGTCGACCAGGACGACTGGAACGAGCGCTTCCTCTACCTCGATGCCGCCTGGTGGACCCGCGCTGGCGACCACGCCTGGCTGTCGCGCTACCAGCAGGGCCATGCCTGGAAACTGCCCGGCCACTCGCCACAAACGCTGATGCCTTACGGCTTCTTCGAGTTCTCCAGCCAGGACCCGAGCAACGACTGGCGCCAGGACGCCCGCGCCGGGGTTGGTGTGCGCTGGCAGTGGTGGTTCGACGACGACCGCTACAACGCCTACCGCGGCTCACTGAAAGTGCGTGCCGAATACCAGCAGTCGCTGGGTGGCAACCTCTACAAGAGCGCCAATGGCGTGCTGGTTGGCGCGGAGATGACCTTCTGATGCGTACGCTCCTGGCAATCTGCATGCTCGCCCTTTGCCTGCCGGCCCTGGCCGACCAGCGCCTGTTCTACCAGCCGCTGAACCGCGATGCCGCCGTGACCCCGGGGCAATGGCAGCAACTGTGGCGCGCCACCAAGGCGCAAGGCGGCAAGACCCTGATCGTGCAGTGGAGTGCCTATGGCGACAGTGATTTCGGCGGTGCCCAGGGCTGGCTGGCCAACAGCCTGCGCGAGGCCCACGCCCAAGGCCTGGAACTGGTGCTCGGGCTGTACCTGGACCCGGCCTACTACCAGCGCATCGACGAACTCGACGGTGACGGCCTGGGCAATTACTGGAAGTCGCAACTGGGCCGTTCGCTGGGCCAGTACCAGCAGGTTCGCAAAGGCTGGCAACTGCCCGTCGCCGGCTGGTACCTGCCCATGGAGCTGGACGACCTGCACTTTCGCGATGCCAGTCGCCGCGAGGCGTTGTACAACCAGTTGCAGGCCTTCAACCGGCGGCTGGACAAGCCGCTGCACATCAGCGCGTTCAGCGCAGGCAAGCTGGCACCGCGGGTCCATGGCGCCTGGCTGGATCAACTGGCCGGGTTGGGCTTGACTGTGTGGTGGCAGGACGGCGCCGGGACCGGGCGGTTGCCAGCACTGGTGCGCCAGCGCTACGAACAGGCGCTGCCGTGCCGGGTGGGAGTGGTGCGCGAGGCGTTTCGCCAGGTAAGTGCAGCGGGGCAGACGTTCCGGGCTGAACCTGCAGAGCCGAAGCTGAATGCAGGGTGCCATGCCGAAGCGGTGTTTGCGCTGCGCTACCGGCCTTGGGCCCGGGGTGTTCTGCCACAGAATTGAGACGGCCTGTACCGGCCATGCAGTACTCCCAGGAGCCCCCCGATGTTCAAAACCATCGAAGCGCACGTGCGCAAGCAGGTCGCCCCCGCTGCCTTGCGCGCCGAATTCCGCCAGCACGAATTCGAATCCATGCGCCCGTTCTGCATGCTGGTGTTCTGCATCAGCATCGCCATCTGGCTGGTCTTCGACCTGATCGTCAGCTTCCTCGGTGGCCAGGGCTTCACCTGGCTGTCCTACCTGTTCATAGCCTTGCTCTGCTGCCTCACCGTGGTGCTGCGCTTCACCCGGCGCAGCCACCATTTCGATGTGCTCAACCTGCTGTTCATCGCCGTCATCACCTTGGGCATGCGCCTGGTGATCGAAGGCATTCCCGAACCCTTGCGCCCGGTGTGGCTGGTGCTCGGCGTGTCGACCGTGCTGTATGCCGTGTCGGTGCTGCCGGTGCGGCGCTGGTCGTTCTTTTGCGCCATGGTCATCACCTGGGCCATGCTCAGCCCCTTCTACCACACCCGCATTGACGTCGATCAGCTCGAAGGTGCCATGCTGCTGAGCTACGCGCTGTTCCTCAGCGGGCTGGTGATCTACAGCTATCTGCAGATGCGCCAGGCCAAGCTGCACAACTTCTACCTGTCCAAGGTATTGCTGGAGCAGGCTTACTTCGACGCCCTGACCGAAATACCCAACCGCCGCTCGTTCATGACCAACGCCGAGCACCAGTTGCGCCTGGCCACCCCTGGCCAGTACCTCGCGATGATCGACATCGACAACTTCAAGCGGGTCAACGACCGCTTCGGGCATGACGTGGGCGATGAGGTGCTCAAGCGGGTAGCGCTGCATATCAAGGCAGGGGGGGCTGGGCACGAATTTGCCCGGCTGGGTGGCGAGGAGTTCGCCATCTTCTTCGCCGGGCTGGATCAGCAGGCTGCCGAGCGATGCGTGGCGGCACTGTGCAAGCGCGTGCGCGACGATCTTGGCGTACCGCCGGTAACCATCAGCATCGGCCTGGCCAGGGTAGACCGCGGTGACACACTGAGCATGGCGCTGATACACGCCGACCAGGCGCTGTACGAAGCCAAGCACAGTGGCAAGGACCGCTTCGTGCTGTGGACTAGCCAGCTGGCAGCCGAATCCGGAACTGCGCCCCACCCAGCGCCGACTGCGCCACGGTCAGTGTCCCACCCTGCCCCTCGATCGCCCGGCGGCTGATCGCCAGGCCCAGACCAAAGCCGCCGGTATTGCGGTCGCGGCTGCGGTCCAGGCGGTAGAACGGCTGGAAGATCCGCTCACGTTCCTCGGCCGGGATCCCGATGCCGTCATCTTCCACGGTCAACAGGCAGGCACCGTCCGCTTCCAGACGCATCCTCAGCAACAGGCTTTGATCGCAATAGCGCATGGCATTGCGCACCAGGTTCTGCACGGCCCGGGCGGTCAGGCGCGGGTCCAGCACAAAGCGTGGCAGATTGTCCTCGGCCTGTACCTCCCACTGGATACCCCGAGCATCGAGCTCTTCGGCAAAGCCGCCCAGCACGCTGTCGACCAGCTCCAGCAACGACACCTCGACCCGCTCACGGGCCTGGTCGGCGTTGTACAGCCGGCTGTACGACAGCAGTTCGAGCACCAGCTCATCCAGTTCGCGCACATGCCCGACCAGTTCCAGCAGGCGTTTGCGGCTGCTCGGGGGCACTTCGTCGAACAGCAGCACCAGGCCAAAATCCAGCCGGGTCAGTGGTGTACGCAGCTCATGGGAGACCGCGTTGAGCAGCTCACGCTGCTGATTGACATGGCGTTCGAGGTCGCTGGCCATGGTGTCGAACACGCCGGCCAGTTCGCCGATGTTCGAGTGCGGCGAGATGTGCGTACGCTCGGCCATCCGCCCCTGGCCCAGGCGCCGGGCGGTCTCTTTCAGGCGCTCCAGGTCGCGCCAGTGCGGCCATACCCACAGCAGCAGGCAGCCGAGCATGGCTGCGCCGATCAGCACGGTCACGCCCCAGGACAACACGTTGATGTCCAGCGGGTCCGGCGGTGCGTGCAGGCTCACCAGCCAATCCTTGTCCAGGGGCGCCAGCACGGTTTGGTAATAGCCCCAGTCACCGATGCGCACGGCGTACAGGCCGTGCTCCAGGCGCGCCTGTTCCTGCGGGCTCAGGCCGGCCTTTTCGCTGCGCAGCAGTTTCACCTCCAAGGGCGCGAAGGCCCTGGCCAGGTCCTGCTCCACCGCTGGCCATTGCGCTTCTGGCACCTGGCGGAACTGGCGGACGATCAGCGACTGCACACCTTTGGCCTGGTCCAGGTTGTAGGCCATGAAGCGGTCGTGGAACAGGCCGACGATGGCGTCCGGAATCAACAGCAACGCCCCGGCGTAAGCGACGATGATCACCAGATACAGGCGCACCAGAATCTTCAGCATGGCGCGTCAGCACTCCCACTCGACACGGCTGAACAGGTAACCCTTGCCCCACACGGTCTTGATCTTGCGCGCCTCGCCGGCACTGTCGTCGAACTTGCGGCGCAGCTTGGAAATGGCCACGTCCACCGAGCGGTCAGTACCGTTGAACTCGATACCGCGCAGCTGCTGGAGGATGCGGTCACGGCTGAGCACCACACCGGCGTTGCGCGCCAGCACCACCAGCAGGTTGTATTCGCCGCTGGACAGTTCCACCTCTTCGCCACGCCAGCTGACCAGGCGCTCGGCGAGGTCGATGCGCAGGCCACCGATGAGGATCTGGTGGTTGTCCAGGCGCGGTTCGTTGACGCTGCTGCGGCGCAGCAGGGTGCGCACGCGGGCCAGCAGTACGCGGGGCTCGCAGGGTTTGGTCACGTAGTCGTCGGCGCCCATCTCCAGGCCCAGCACCTGGTCATGGCTATCGTCGCGGGCGGTCAGCATCAGGATCGGCAGGCTCTGCGATTCCTGGCGCAGCAGGCGGCACAGTTGCAGGCCATCGATACCGGGGAGCATCAGGTCGAGAATCACCAAATCGGGGTTGTCCTGCCGGAAAGCGTCCAGCACATGGTCGCCACGGGCAATCACCCGCACATGGAAATCGTTGCGTTGCAGGTAACTGGCGATCAGCTCGGACAGCGCACTGTCGTCTTCGACCAAAAGAATGTTGGGCATAGAGTTTTGCTTGTAGGAGCGGATTCATCCGCGATGAGGCCGGAACAGGTACTCGCAGAATATAGAAACCTACAAACCGGTAGGACTGTTCTTAACACTTTTTCACACAGGTCCTACAGCTGTTAACAGCCATCCGAGGAACGGTTGCCTTAGCATAGGCAGGGTCATCATCGGAAGATCCGCATGCCTATTACCCTCCCCCCGCGCCTGCGCCCCGTGGCGCTCGTGGCGCTTCTCGCACTGCCCCTGGCCGGTTGCGACGATTCGGCCGAGCAGGACGAACAACAACCCACGCCGCAAGTGCGGGTAGAAACCCTGCAACTGCAGCCCCTGGCCATCAGTACCGAGCTGAGCGGGCGCATCCTCGCCCCGCGCACGGCAGAGGTGCGTGCCCGGGTCGCAGGCGTGGTGCTCAAGCGCGTCTATCGCGAAGGCAGCGACGTCAAACAGGGCGATGTGCTGTTCCTCATCGACCCGGCGCCGTTCAAGGCCGACCACGACAGCGCCCGCGCAACCCTGGCCAAGGCCGAAGCCACGCTGTACCAGGCCCGCCTGCAAGAGCAGCGCTACCGCCAGCTGGTCGACGACAAGGCCGTCAGCCGTCAGGAGTACGACAACGCCCGCGCCGCCTTCCTCCAGGCCGACGCTGCCGTTGCCGAAGCCAAGGCTGCGCTGGAGCGCGCCCGCCTGAACCTGGGCTATGCCACGGTCATTGCGCCCATCTCCGGACGCATCGGCCGCGCCCTGGTCACCGAAGGCGCCTTGGTCGGCCAGAACGAAACCACGCCGCTGGCGACCATCCAGCAGCTCGACCCGATCCACGCCGACGTCACCCAGTCGACCCGCGAACTCAACGCCCTGCGCCGTGCGCTGCGCGCCGGTGAACTGCAGCAGGCCGGCGACGGCCAGGCCCGCGCCACCCTGATCCAGGACGATGGCAGTGCCTACCCGCTGCCGGGCAAGCTGCTGTTCTCCGACATCAGCGTCGACCCGAGCACCAACCAGATCACCTTGCGCAGCGAATTCCCCAACCCGGACCTCGACCTGCTGCCGGGCAGCTACGTGCGCGTGCGCCTGGAACAGGCCGTGCAGCCCAAAGGCCTGAGCGTGCCGCAACGCGCCATCCTGCGTGACAGTGCCGGGGTGCCAAAGGTGCTGGTGGTCGACGCGCAGTCGCGCATCAGCGAACGCCAGGTGGTGCTGGGCAACGCCCAGGGTGATCGCTGGCTGGTCAGCGAGGGCCTGGCGCCCGGCGAGCGAGTGGTGGTCGAAGGCCTGCAGCACGTCAAGGCGGGCGACCAGGTACAGGTCGACGCCGACGCTCAGTCCATCGTCCAGCACAACGGCCAGTGAGGGCCTGACCCATGCCGCAGTTCTTCATCGACCGCCCGATCTTCGCCTGGGTAGTCGCGCTGTTCATCCTGCTCGCCGGTGCCCTGGCCATCCCCCAGCTGCCGGTAGCGCAGTACCCCAACGTGGCACCGCCGCAGGTGGAAATCTACGCCGTGTACCCGGGCGCCTCGGCGGCGACCCTGGACGAAAGCGTGGTCAGCCTGATCGAGCAGGAGCTCAACGGTGCCGACAACCTGCTGTACTTCTCGTCGCAGAGCAGCCTGGGCAGCGCCACCATCACCGCCACCTTCGAGCCTGGCACCCACCCCGACCTGGCCCAGGTCGATGTGCAGAACCGCCTCAAGGTGGTCGAGTCACGCCTGCCGCGCCAGGTAACCCAGCAAGGCCTGCAGGTGGAGAAGGTGTCCACCGGTTTCCTGCTGCTCGGCACCCTCACCTCGGAGGACGGCAGCCTCGATGAAACCGCGCTGTCCGATATCCTCGCGCGCAACGTGATGAACGAGATCCGCCGGCTCAAGGGCGTCGGCAAGGCGCAGCTGTATGGTTCCGAGCGCGCCATGCGCATCTGGATCGACCCGCGCAAGCTGATCGGTTTCAACCTCACCCCCAATGACGTGGCCGAAGCCATTGCCGCACAGAACGCCCAGGTCGCCCCCGGCAGCATCGGCGACCTGCCCGCCCGCGGCACCCAGGAAATCACCGCCAACGTGGTGGTCCGCGGCCAGTTGGGCACGCCCGAGGAATTCGCCGCCATCGTCCTGCGCGCCAACCCGGACGGCTCCAGTGTCACCGTCGGCGATGTCGCCCGGGTCGAGATCGGCGCCCAGGAGTACCAGTACGGCACCCGCCTGAACGGCAAGCCGGCCACTGCCTTCAGCGTGCAGCTGGCACCCGGCGCCAATGCCATGGAAACCGCCACCCTGGTGCGGGCGAAGATGAAAGAGCTGTCGCGCTACTTCCCCGAAGGGGTCAGGTACGACATCCCCTACGACACCTCGCCGTTCGTCAAGGTGTCGATCCAGCAGGTCATCAACACCCTGTTCGAAGCCATGCTGCTGGTATTTGCGGTGATGTTCCTGTTCCTGCAGAACCTGCGCTATACGCTGATCCCGACCCTGGTGGTGCCGGTGGCGCTGATGGGCACCTTCGCCGTGATGCTGGCCATGGGCTTCTCGGTCAACGTGCTGACCCTGTTCGGCATGGTGCTGGCCATCGGCATCCTGGTCGACGACGCCATCGTGGTGGTGGAGAACGTCGAGCGGATCATGGCCGAGGAAGGCCTGCCGCCCAAGGAGGCCACGCGCAAGGCCATGGGCCAGATCAGCGGCGCCATCGTCGGCATCACCCTGGTGCTGGTGGCGGTGTTCCTGCCGATGGCCTTCATGAAGGGCTCGGTGGGGGTGATCTACCAACAGTTCTCGGTGTCGATGGCAGTGTCGATCCTGTTCTCGGCGTTCCTCGCCCTGAGCCTGACCCCAGCCCTGTGCGCCACCCTGCTCAAACCACTGGCCAAGGGCGAACACCACGAGCGCAAAGGCTTCTTCGGCTGGTTCAACCGCCGCTTCGAAAGCATGAGCAACGGCTACCAGCGCTGGGTGCTGCAAGCGCTGAAGCGCAGTGGCCGCTACCTGTTGCTGTATGGCGTGCTGCTGGCCGTGCTGGGTTATGGCTTCAGCCAATTGCCCACCGCGTTCCTGCCCACCGAAGACCAGGGTTACACCATCACCGATATCCAGCTGCCACCGGGCGCCAGCCGCATGCGCACCGAGCAGGTGGCCGCCCAGATCGAGGCGCACAACGCCGAGGAGGCGGGCGTCGGCAACACCACGCTGATCCTCGGTTTCAGTTTCTCGGGCAGCGGCCAGAATGCCGCACTGGCCTTCACCACGCTCAAGGACTGGTCCGCACGCAGTGCCGACGACAGCGCGCAGTCGATCGCCGACCGGGCAACCCTGGCCTTCACCCAGCTCAAGGACGCCGTGGCCTATTCCGTGCTGCCGCCGCCGATCGACGGCCTGGGCGAGTCGACCGGCTTTGAATTGCGCCTGCAGGACCGCGGCGGCATGGGCCATGAGGCGCTGATGGCCGCCCGTGACGAACTGCTGGCCGGCGCGCACAAGAGCAAGGTGCTGGCCAACGTGCGCGAGGCTTCGCTGGCCGAAAGCCCACAGGTGCAACTGGAAATCGACCGCCGCCAGGCCAACGCGCTGGGCGTGTCGTTCGCCGACATCGGCTCGGTGCTGGACGTTGCCGTCGGCTCCAGTTACGTCAACGACTTCCCCAACCAGGGCCGCATGCAGCGGGTGGTGGTGCAGGCCGAAGGCGATCAGCGCAGCCAGGTAGAAGACTTGCTGAAAATCCACGTGCGCAACAACAGCGGCAAGATGGTGCCCCTCGGTGCGTTCGTCCAGGCCAAGTGGGTCAGCGGCCCGGTGCAGCTGACCCGCTACAACGGCTACCCGGCGGTGGCGATTTCCGGTGAACCGGCGGCGGGCTACAGCTCGGGTGAAGCCATGGCCGAGGTCGAGCGCCTGGTCGCCCAGCTGCCGGCCGGTGCCGGCCTGGAATGGACCGGGCTGTCGCTGCAGGAACGCCTGTCCGGCAGCCAGGCGCCGCTGCTGATGGCGTTGTCGTTGCTGGTGGTGTTCCTGTGCCTGGCGGCGCTGTACGAAAGCTGGTCGATCCCCACTGCGGTGCTGCTGGTGGTGCCGCTCGGCGTGCTCGGCGCGGTGCTGGCGGTGACCTTGCGCGGCATGCCCAACGACGTGTTCTTCAAGGTCGGCCTGATTACCCTGATCGGCCTGTCGGCGAAGAACGCCATCCTCATCATCGAGTTCGCCAAGCACCTGGTCGACCAGGGCGTGGACGCCGCCGACGCCGCCTTACAGGCCGCCCGCCTGCGCCTGCGGCCGATCGTCATGACGTCGCTGGCGTTCATCCTTGGCGTGGTGCCATTGGCCATTGCCACCGGCGCAAGCTCCGCGAGCCAGCAGGCGATCGGCACCGGAGTGATCGGCGGGATGCTCAGCGCCACGTTGGCGGTGGTGTTCGTGCCAGTGTTCTTCGTGGTGGTGATGCGCCTGAGCGGACGCGGCCGTACCAAGACAGAGCAGACGCAGACCCGCGAAGCCTGACTGGACAAGCCGGGCGTTGAATGAGAGGGTTCCGGGCATTGACTGCCCGGAACCCTTTTTCATGCCTGATGCCTTGCCCCCCTGCTCTGTCCTGATCCTCGCCGGTGGCCGCGGCCAGCGCATGGGTGGCCGCGACAAAGGCCTGCTGGAATGGCGCGGCGAGCCGTTGGTTGCGCATATCCAGCGTACCGTGCGGCCGCTCAGCGATGATCTGGTGATTTCCTGTAACCGCAACCAGCAAGCGTATGCGGCTTATGCCGACCACCTGGTGGGCGACGCCGAGGCGGACTTCCCTGGGCCGCTGGCCGGGGTAATTGCCGGGCTGCAGGCGGCCAGGCATGAGTGGGTGGTGCTGCTGGCCTGCGATGCGCCGTTGGTTGACCAGGCGTTGATCGACGCCCTTCGGCAGCTGGCGGTGACCGCTGACAGTGCTGCGATGGTGCGTCAGGGGGGGTATTGGCAGCCGATGTTCAGTGTGCTGCCGCGCCGGGTGCTGCCGGTGCTGGAGCAGGCCTGGGCAACGGGTGAGCGGAGTTTGCAGAAGGCCTTGCTGCGCGAGACGGTGCAAGGATTTGAGTGTGCCGTGGATGATCGCAGGCTGAGCAATTTCAATAGCCCGGAGTGGCTACAAGGCTGAGCCCACAAGCGCCGTCAAGGCAGTCAGCTGGCCGTCAGCTCCTCGATACTGATCTCGCGCATCCGAAACTTCTGCACCTTGCCGGTCACCGTCATCGGGAACTCGTCGACGAAGCGGAAGTACCTGGGCACCTTGAAATGCGCAATCCGCGCCTTGGCCCACTCGCGCAGTTCATCCGCGCTGGCGGCATGCCCCGGATGCAGGCGCACCCAGGCGACGATCTCCTCGCCATACTTGCTGCACGGCACGCCGATCACCTGCACATCGGCCACCGCCGGGTGGGTGAAGAAGAACTCTTCCAGCTCCCGCGGGTAGATGTTCTCGCCGCCGCGAATGATCATGTCCTTGCTGCGCCCGACAATGCGCACATAGCCCTGCTCGTCCATCACCGCCAGGTCGCCGGTGTGCATCCAGCCCTCTTCATCGATGCTTTCGGCGGTGGCCTTGGGGTTGTTCCAGTAACCCAGCATCACGCTGTAGCCGCGCGTGCACAGCTCGCCAATCTCGCCACGCGGTACGGTGTTGCCGTCGGCATCGACCACTTTGCTCTCCAGCCGCGGTTGGGTGCGGCCGACGCTGGTCACGCGGCGCTCCAGGTCATCGTCGGGCCCGGTCTGCAGCGACACCGGGCTGGTCTCGGTCATGCCGTAGGCAATCTGCACCTCGGCCATGTGCATTTCGCCGATCACCCGGCGCATCACCTCGATCGGGCAGGTGGCGCCGGCCATGATTCCGGTGCGCAGGCTCGACAGGTCGAATTCGCCACGCTGCGGGTGGTCCAGTTCGGCGATGAACATGGTCGGCACGCCATACAGCGCGGTGGCCTTTTCCTCGGCCACGGCGCGCAGGGTGGCCAACGGCTCGAAGGCATCGTTGGGGTAGATCAGCGTGCTGCCGTGGGTCATGCAGCCGAGGTTGGCCATGACCATGCCGAAGCAGTGGTACAGCGGCACCGGGACGACCAGGCGATCGTGCTCGGTCAGGCCCAGGCTTTCGCCGACCAGGTAGCCGTTGTTGAGGATGTTGCTGTGGCTGAGCGTGGCGCCCTTGGGGAAGCCGGTGGTGCCGGAGGTGTACTGGATGTTGATCGGGTCGTCGCAGCGCAATTGCGCCTGGCGCTCGGCCAAGGCTTCACGGCTGACCGCTTCGGCGCGGGCCTGCAGGTCGTGCCAGGCAAGGAAGCCAGGCGGTGGAACAACGGCCAGGCTGACCACCCCGCATAACTCCGGGAAACGCTCGCAGACCAGCGCACCGGGCTGGCCGGCCGCCAAGCCGGGGATCAGGCCGAGCAGCATGGCGTGGTAGTCGGAGGTCTTGAAAGCGTCGGCGCAGATCACCCAGCGGCAGCCGGACTGGCCGAGGGCGTAGTCCAGCTCACTGGAACGGTAGGCCGGGTTGATGTTGACCAGGATCGCGCCGACCTTGGCGCTGGCGAACTGGGTGATGCACCACTCGGCGCAGTTGGGTGCCCAGACCCCCAAGCGGTCGCCGGGTTGCACGCCCAGGGCCATGAGTGCACGGGCGTGCCGGTCGACGGCGTCGGCCAGCTGCTGCCAGGTGTAGCGCAGGGCCTGGTGGCGGACCACCAGCGCATCGCGCTCGGGGAAACGGGCGACGGTGCTGTCGAAGGCGTCGCCGATGCACTGGGTAAGCAGGGGTTTGTCCTGATTGCCCTGGGAATAGCTTGGCTGGGGCATGGGCGCTCTCTTGTTGTTCTTGTGTTGATAGAACCGGCTTCTTCGCGGGCATGCCCGCGAAGAAGCTCACACCGCTTTAACGGATGAACACCTGCGGCGTGGTGGTGGACATGTCACCGCCCGGCAGCTTGATGTTCTTCACCTTCTCCAGTGTTTCGGGGTCGAACACCGCCAGGTCATTGAAGGTGCCACCCAGGTACAGCTTGTCGCCCTTCTTGTCGAAGGTCACGCAGTAATAGGTGTGCTCCAGGTTAGCCGCCTTGATCAGCTTGCGTTGCTTGATGTCGTACTTGGCCAACCGGTTGAGCACGCCGTAGATCTGGTTCGGATCCTTCGGCGAGCGCAGGCCGGTGAAGTAGAGCTCGGTCAGGTCGGCGAACTCCTGGGTGTGGGCCTTGCCAGTCTTGAGGTCGATGCTCAGGTAGCCATACAACGGCTGCGCCTCGTTCGGGTCCTGCTTGGCGTCCTTGAACCTGGCGATGGTGTAGAGCATCGAAAACTCGTGGCGCGGGCTCTGGTGCGGCCAGAAGTACAGCACATCCGGGGCGCTGTAGCCTTTGCGGTGCCAGTTGCGCAGTGGCAAGGCCACGCTGTACTTGCCGGTTTTCACGTCCATCTTGTAGATGTCCGGCCCGGCGATGAACAGGCTGCCATCGTCGGCGGCGCGCATCAGGTAGACCTGGCGCGGCATCGGGAAGGTACGCACCGGCTTGGCCTGCAGGCCGTCGGCGGTGTTGTACACCTCCAGGCGCGGCGGCTTGACCACGTAGTGGTCGTTCAGGCGCTGGGTCGGATTGACCGTGGCGTACACCTCTTTGCCATCCGGGCTCAGGGCGAACGAATACATCGACTTGCCGACTTCACCCGGCACGCTGGACAGGTTGGCGTGGAAAGTGGTCTTGCAGGTGTCCAGGTCGATGCCATAAATGTCGGCATAGTGGTTGTTGAGCACATACGCGGTGCGGTTGTCCGGCGCCATCATCGCGGTGCCGGGGCCGAACTTGTCGGGCATCTGGCAGCTCTTGTACAGCGTGTCGCTGGCCACGTCGATGACGTGCAGGTTGTTCGGGTAGTTGGTGGTGATCAGGTATTCCTGGCCAGCCTTGAGGGCCGGCCCGGCATTGTCGGCCTGTACCGCCCAGGCGCAGGCCGTGGCGGCGATGGTCAACGCGAGTTGCGCGCAGCGTCCAGCTTTCATGCGGTTTCCCCTTGTCATTCTTGTTGGGCCGGTCACTTGTCTTTAGGGAACACGGTGCCGAGGTTGCGCCAGTCTTCCTGGGAGTTGTTCGCCTGGGCGTTCCAGTCCTGGTAGGTACTCATCATGTCCGGCACCTGGGCCGGCCACCAGCAAGGGTCGGAGCAACCGTACAGGTCGGCCTCCATCGGCTGGCACAGCGAGCTGACGCCGCCAAAGGCGTCCACTTCCCAACCCGGGTCGGTGGTGGCGGTGCAGCCGGCCACCGCGCTCATGGCCATGACTTCTTCGACGCGGTCTTCGGCGGCGGCCTGCTCGAGGATGCGCGCCTTGTTGTTCAGGGGCTTCAAGTGCTTCATGTCAGTGCGCCTTCCGCGGGGTGATGTAGCGGTCGATGAAGGCCGGGTTGGCGGCCATGATGCGGCTGTAGACTTCGATGCCGAAGTCGACCCAGTCGCGCATCAACTCGCAGTAGTGGTAGGTCGGGTGCTGCGGGTCGCCGTAGCGGGCGTAGCTCTCGTGGTAGCAGCCGCCGGAGCACAGGTTGCGGATGCGGCAGCTGTCACAGCCGGTGTTGCTGCGGTCCAGGCGCTGCGACAGGAAGTCGTTGAGCTGCGCCTGCTTCACGCCCTGGTGCACGTTGCCGAAGGTCGGCAGGCTGGAGCCGGTGAAGCGGTGGCACAGGTTCAGCTCGCCCTCGTGGTCCACGGCCAGCATCTTCAGCCCGGCACCGCACGGCAGGGCCTTCTTGTGGCCTTCGTGGATGTCGGTGATCAGCTGGTGCAGGTTGGAGAAGCCGATGTTGCGGTGCTCCAGCGCCGCCTCCAGGTACTTGCGGCCCAGCGCCTTCATGTTGGCGAACACCTGCACCAGCTCTGCGCCGGTGAGGTTGAAGTCGGCCATGTCGCCGGAGGTGACCGGGGCAAAGCCGACTTCGGCAAAGCCCATTTCGTTGAACAGGTGGTTCCAGATGGTCTCGACGTCGGTGATGCCACGGGTCAGGGTGACCCGCGCGCCCACCGGGCGGCTGGTGTAGCGCGACAGCAGCAGGTCGGCCTTGCGCCGCACCACGTCATAGGTGCCCTGCCCGCCCACGGTGATGCGGTTGCGGTCATGCACGGTCTTCGGGCCGTCGATGCTGATCGACAGGCCGAAGCGGTGAGCGTTGAGCCAGTCGATGATTTCTTCGGTGAGCAGGGTCGCGTTGGTGGTCATGATGAACTCCACCTGCTTGCCGGCTTCGCCGAAGCGCCGCTCGCAGTAGGCGACCATGTGCTCGATCAGCGGCCGGTTGGACAGCGGCTCGCCGCCAAAGAACACCACGCTGTAGCGTTGCTCGTTGGGTGATTCCTTGAGCAGCATCTCTACCGAGGCTTCGGCGGTGGCGGTGCTCATCTTCTTGCCGGCGGACGGTTTGTCCAGGTCTTCCTTGTAGCAGTAGGTACAGCTCAGGTTGCAACCGGTGTTGACGTTGAGCACCACGGTGTTCAGCGCCGTGCGCTCGACCTGCTTGAGGGCGATTTCCGGGGTCAGCGGCGAGCCGTCGCTGACCAGTTCCAGCGCCATCAGCTCGCGCAGGGTGTCCTGGATATCGTCGCCGGCAAACTGCTGGCCCAGGCGTTGCAGCAGCTCCTCGGCCGAGCAGCCTTGCTGGCGCAGGGTGTCGATGATGCCGCCGGTCACCGCGTCTGCGGTGAACAGCGAACTGCTAGGGATATGGAACAGCATGCGGTCGGCATCGACCTGCACTTCGTGCAGGTTGCGCTCGACCAGGTTCAGTAGTACGCCCATGGCGACCTCCCGATAATCGTTTCGTTGGAAAACCCGTTACGCCCTGCCCTTACGGCAGTGGCGGGTTGTTCCAACGCTGGACGGTGACGATCATGTGGCCTTCACCGCTCTGGCCGCCGTCTGCCAAGGTGGCGATGACCTTCAGGTTGCCGGCGTTGTTGGTCATCATCTTGCGCGCCGGGTTCGGCCCGGCACCACCTGGCACGAACACACCGTCGGCCTGCATCTGCCCGGCGAACTTGAGGTCTTCGTCCTCGACCGCACGCTCGTTGAACGGCTCGACCTTCCAGTTGGCCGGCAGGTAGCCAATGCGCAGCGGCTGGCCGCTGGCGTCCTTGCCCCAGGCTTCAGCTTCGAAACGGCCCTGGACCTTGGGCACCGAAGCACCGTTCTCGCCGATACGGGCGATGGAGAACGCCGGCACCACCTTCACTTCCTCGACCTTGTCGTAGACCGCCAGGTTGACGCCCTTGAGCTCACCCACCGCGACGTCGCGCTGGCCAGGCTTGGCATCGGCCGCAGCGCGGGCCTTCACACGCACCAGGGTCGGGGTCTGCTCCAGCACCTCGGTCACTTCCACGCCAGCACCCAGGTCGGGCTTGCCGGCCAGGCCGGTGCCGACCAGGGTGATCTCGCTCTCGGCGCCGGCCTTGATGAACGCCGGCTGCACCGCCAGCAGGCGGGCCTTGCCTTCTTTTGCCGCCGTGAAGTCCAGGCCGCGCTCATCGTGATCGGCCTCGAACATGCGGCCTTTCATCTCGCCGTCAAGCGCAGCGAACACCTGGCGCAGGTTGCTGTCGCCGACCTTGACGTTGCCGCGCCATTCATAGCCGTTGTAGAGCATCGCCGTGCCACTGCCATTGAACGGCGTGCCATCGGCGTAGCTACCTTTGACCTCGACCTTGAAGGTGTCGCCCTGGTCGGCAACCACCGTCATCACCCCACGCACATCGCCCTTGGCCAGCATGTGGCCGCTGAACGCCCACTGCCCCGGCAGCGCGTCGGCGGTCGGCTTGGCCTTCTGCCATTCGGTCCAGGCCGGGCTCTCCAGTGGGAAGCGCTTGGCGAGGTCCGGTACCACTTGCTTGAGGGCGATTCCCAGCCAGTCGCGGTCACGCGCCTGGGCCTGGTATTCGAGGGACGGCCATTGGCCGAGGTGGAAGTTGATCAGGTGTTCCCATTCCTGCGCCGGGCGCCGCTGCAGGGCGACACGGGCACCGGAGTGGCAGCGGCCACAGGTTTCGCTGAGCTGGGTATCGAAGTGTTCGACGGTGTTGAGCCGGCGCTCCATGGCATAGCGCACGCCCTCGGTCTCGCTCGGCGCCAAGCCTTGCTTGTCGGCCAGGTACTTGACCAGGGTGCGGCGGTCATCGTCGCTGATCTGCAGGCCATGCATGACCTGCATGCGGGCGATGCTCATCAGCCAGCCTTCGGGCGTCTTGCGCTGGTGGCTGATGCGGCTGTAGGTATCGTTGCCCTCGGGGATATGGCACCCCATGCACTTGTTCTGCAACAGGCTCGGGCCCTGTTCGGCCGCGATGGCCTGGGTGCCCAGCAGTGCGGCGGCGACCAGCGCCAGTTTGCCCGCATGCCGCCGGAGTCGAGTCGTCTTCAAGGTCAGACCTCCACGGTTGTTGTTCTTATCGTTTTCACACGCTTTGGTACAGCAGGTGTGCTTGTGACAGTTGCGATACAGAAACTGTGCCAAGTGGGGTAAAAACGTTGTATTTCAGGTCTTTAGCAGTTTCAGTCGAGGGTGTTGGGCGGTTGCCTGGGGCGTTGCAGCGTGCCATTTCGCGACAGGGTGTTTCATCCTGAGACAGGGACTGCACAGCCACTGTTTCACCACCGTCTCACAGCGTCTCAATGTGCAACAGCGCATGCCTGTACGGTTGACCGTGCACAAAAGCAAAACCCAGACAGTTCAGCACCTTGCGCCCATTGCAGCGGTTTGGCACGCGCCTTGCGCCAGTGCCTGCCACACCCATGACAAGAGGCACAGCCCCATGCTTTCCGAACTGCCCATCCTGCCCGCCACCCGCGCCTTCCTCGAACGCAAGTTGAAGATGCGCATCGGTGCCGACTGGCAGGACGCCGCCAGTGGTCGCACCCTGTCGTTCCGCAACCCGGCCACCGGTGACATCCTCGGTGCAGTGCCCGCCGCCGAGCAGGAAGACGTCGACCGCGCCGTGCGCGCCGCGCGCCAGGCCTTCGACGACTCGCCGTGGAGCCGTGTGCGCCCACGCGAGCGGCAGAACCTGCTGTGGCGCCTGGCCGACCTGATGGAGCGTGACGCACAGCAGCTGGCCGAGCTGGAATGCCTGAACAACGGCAAGAGCGCCGCCGTGGCCAAGGTCATGGACGTGCAGTTGGCCATCGACTTCCTGCGCTACATGGCCGGCTGGGCGACCAAGATCGAGGGTAGCACCGTCGAAGCGTCCATGCCGTTGATGCCCAACGAGCAGTTCCATGGCTTTGTGCGCCGTGAGGCGGTCGGCGTGGTCGGCGCTATCGTCGCCTGGAACTTCCCGCTGCTGCTGGCCTGCTGGAAGCTCGGCCCGGCCCTGGCCAGCGGCTGCACCGTGGTGCTCAAGCCGGCCGACGAAACCCCGCTGACCGCGCTCAAGCTGGCCGAGCTGGTGGATGAGGCAGGCTACCCGGCCGGGGTGTTCAACGTCATCACCGGCACCGGCCTGAACGCCGGCGCCGCGCTGAGCCGCCACCCAGGCGTGGACAAGCTGACCTTCACCGGCTCCACCGAAGTGGGCAAGCTGATCGGCAAGGCGGCCATGGACAACATGACCCGCGTTACCCTGGAGCTGGGCGGCAAGTCGCCGACCATCGTCATGCCCGACGCCAACCTGCAGGAAGCCGCCGCCGGCGCCGCCACGGCGATCTTCTTCAACCAGGGCCAGGTGTGCTGCGCCGGCTCGCGCCTGTACGTGCACCGCAAGCACTTCGACAATGTGGTGGCCGACATCGCCGGCATCGCCAACGGCATGAAACTGGGCAGCGGCCTGGACCCGGCGGTACAGATGGGCCCGCTGATCTCGGCCAAGCAGCAGGACCGGGTGACCGGCTACATCGAACTGGGCCGCGAACTGGGCGCGACCATCGCCTGCGGCGGTGAAGGCTTCGGCCCGGGCTACTTCGTCAAGCCGACGGTGATCGTCGACGTCGACCAGCGCCATCGCCTGGTGCAAGAGGAGATTTTCGGGCCGGTGCTGGTGGCGATGCCATTCGACGACATCGACGAAGTGATCGGCATGGCCAACGACAACCCTTACGGCCTGGGCGCGAGCATCTGGTCGAACGACCTGGCGGCGGTGCACCGGATGATTCCGCGGATCAAGTCGGGGTCGGTATGGGTCAACTGCCACAGCGCGCTGGACCCGGCGCTGCCGTTTGGGGGCTACAAGATGTCCGGCGTCGGCCGTGAGATGGGCGCGGCGGCCATCGAACACTACACCGAGCTCAAGTCGGTGCTGATCAAGCTCTGACTTACAGCAGCGGGCGCGGTCCACCCTGTGGGAGCCGCGCTTGCCGGCGATGGGCCGCAAAGCGGCCCCAGGTTTTCAGCGGTAACCCTGATCTACCAGCCAACGTCGCAACATCCTCTGCTGCTCCACCGGCCAAGTGCTCAAAACTTCATCCAGGGGTTGGCCAGCCAGTAACTGGCTCACTAGCGGCGCCAGCTCGATGCCCTGCAAATGCCACACCCCCAGCGGCTGATCCGCCGTCACCACCACCTCGGCCTGGTCCACCAAACCCTCACGCAACACCGGCCGCCGTGCCACCCGCACAGCGCCCCAGTCCGCCGCCAGATGCAACGGCTGAGCATCCGGCCAGCCCCGACGGCGTTCCCAGAATGGCTGCCCGGCGCGTTCAAGCTCCTGCCCATAGAAATCCCGCCCGATGCGGGCAAAACGCAGAAACAGCTGTTCGATCCGTTGCTGATGAAACTGCTTCGCCAGGGCGGCACGCTCGGGCCGGCGCAGCAAGGTGTTGATCACCACCGGCGCCTGCAACGCCGATGACAGCGACTGGAAAATCCCGTTCCCCGACAATGGGTCAACCGCCATCGCCGCATCGCCCACCCGCAACCAGTCATCGCCCACGCAGTCGCCCGCCAGGATCGGTGTGCTGCTGCGGGCGTGCACCTGCGCAGGTTGCAGCGCTCGCGCATCGAACACCTCGGCCACCAGTGTCGAAGCCCTTCGTCGTGCGGCGCAGTATTCAGGCAACGCCGCCTTGCCCGGCATCCCCTCGGCATCAAGGGTCACCTGCCAGTAGCAACGCCCATCGGCCAACCGGGCCATCCACGCCCAGCCATCGTCCAGGCTTTCCACCGCCGACGCCGGCGCGCCAGGTTCCGACTGCCAGAGGTTGAGCAGGCTGACCGTTTCCGGGCCGCGCAGGCGGTCGGCCGCCAACGGCGCCTGACGGCCACGCGCTTCAACCAGAAAGTCGCCCAGCAGCACTTGCCCGTCATCCAGCCGGACCTGGTAGCCCTCGCCGCGCGCGACTTCGCGAATGCGCCCTTCCAGCTGCGATACTCCCGCCCGCAGCAGGTCATCGCGCAAGGCGCGGTCGAAGCGCTGGCGATCGAGCAGAAACTCCTGATTGAGTTGCAGATGCTGGCCATTCCAGCGCACCTGGCGTGTCGCCGGTACCGCGGCCTCGGCCAAGGCGCCGCCCAGGCCAGCATGGCGCAGCCCTTCCAGAACCCGTTGCGAAACCCCTTCCACGGCGGCAAAACGCCGCCAGTCGGAGACCACCGTTACCGGGTAGCCCAGCCGGCGCAAGCCAAGCGCTGTAGCGGCGCCGGCCGGGCCTGCGCCCAGCACCAGAATGTGTGGCTCAGGCATCCGCTGCACCTCGTCGCTCCGGGCCGCTGAAGCTGGCATGGGCCTGCAGCCAGGCATAGACCTGCTGGCGGTCCAGGCCGGGCTGCTGCTGCAACAGTGTTGCAATCCGCCCGCTCACCGCCGCACAGCCAAGGCTCGCACCGGCCCGCCCGCGCTCACCCACATGGCCACCGAAATCAGCCTGTGCGCTGCCAAGCCACGACCACTGCCCCGGCGCGCAGCGGGCATCGCCGGTGATGCGGATCACCCCCGGGTACGCCGCCGGGTACACCGCACTGCCTTGCGCCGGGCTGGACGCGCACAGCAGCACGCCGGCCTGCTGCACTTCAGCACAGGCCTGGCGCAACACCGCCCGGTCCTGCTGCAAGCCAAGGCTGAGATTGATCAGCGCCACGCCCTGCTCCGCCAGCCAGAACAACCCGGCGGCAACCTGCAAAGCGCTGGTGCTGCCGTGTTCGGTAAATACCTGGGCCAGCAACAGCGGCAACTCGCCGGCCTCGGCTTGCAGGCTGGCCAGCACGGCGCTGCCATGGCCGAGCCGGTCAGGTTGCAACTCACCCTCGCACAGCACGCCCTCTTCCAGCCAGAAGCGCCGGGCACAGACCAATGCCTGCGCTGGCGCACAACCACTGTCGATCACGCCGACCCTGAACTCAGCGGCCATGCTTGACCGCCTCCTGGGGCAATAGGCGCAGTTGCCCACCTTGCAGGTGCAGGTGCAGGTCGGCATCGGCCAGCGTCGATGCGCGGTGGCTGATGAGGATGCGCGTACGCCCGGCGAACAGTTCGTCGATGGCGGCAATCACTTCACGCTCGGTCGCCTCATCCACCGCCGAAGTGGCCTCGTCGAGCACCAGGATCGAAGGCGCCTGCAGCACCGCCCGGGCGATGGCGATACGTTGCTTCTGGCCACCGGAAAGCTGTTGGCCGCGCTCGCCGAGCAGCCCGTCCAGGCCCAGCGGCAGGCTCTCGACCAGGCTGTCGAGGTGGGCCAGTTGCACCACCCGTTCCAGCTCCCCACGGCTGGCCTGCGGCGCGCCATAGGCAAGGTTCTGCGCCAGGGTGCCACGGAACAGCACGATGTCCTGGCTGACCACGGCGATGCGCTGGCGCACGGCGGCCAGGTCAAGTTCGCGCAGGTCGGCGCCATCGAGCAGGATGCGCCCGGCGTCCGGGTCATAGAAGCGCTGCAATAGGTCGATCAGGGTCGACTTGCCAACGCCGGAGGCACCACTGATGGCGACTTTCAGGCCACCGGCAATACAGGCATCGACCTTTGCCAGCACCGCGCCCTGGCGCCCGTCATGGGCAAAGCACACGCCTTCCAGGCGCAGCTCGCCCGGCCCTTGCGGCATGGGCCTGGGCGAGTCGGCCTCGCGCACGGCCACAGCTTCCTGCTTCAGCTCCATCACCCGGCCCAGGCTCACTGCCATGCGCTGCACCGCCACGTACAGGCCCAACAAGCTCTGCACCGGCCCCACCGCCATGCCCATGTAGGTGGAAAACGCGATCAGCGCGCCGAGCTGCCAGGTGCCCTGGATCACCCACCAGCCACCGACCAGGAACGCGCAGGCGCGGCACCAGGAGGTCAGGGTGCCAGGGATCGCCTGGGTGAAGAACTCGGTGACCTGCACCTTGAGCAACTGGCGCATGTAGCCCTGGCCCAGCTGGTCCAGGCGCCCGGCCTCGCGGTTCTGCTGGCCGGACGCCTGGATGAACTTCATCGCCGGCAGGGTCTCGACCAGGAACGACGACACATCCGCCGAGCGCTCACGCAGGTTGCGCACCTCGCGCTCGACCTTGCGCCGCATCCAGCGCAGCCACAGCACTTCGATCGGGATCAGCAGTGCCAGCAGCAGCGACAGTTGCCAGGACAGCATCAGCATCAGCGCCACCGCGCCCACCAGGCCGATCACCGCTGATACCGCCGAGAACAGCGAATCCACGGCAAAACGCTGGATCTCGGCGACATCGCCGTCGAGCCGCGAGAGGATGTCACCGGTACGCCGACGCCCGTAGAAGGTCGGCGACAGCTGCTGCAAATGGCGGTACAGGTCATCACGCAGGGCAAACAGAATGCGCCCCGACAAACGCGTGTGCAGGTAGCGGTTGACCCCCGCCAGCACGGTGCCCAGCAAGCCCGCGCCAATCATGATCGCCGCCATATGCCAGAGGGTCTGGTAATCCTTGGCCAGCAGGCCTTCGTCGATCAGCGTCTTGACCAGCCAGGGTTGCACCAGGGCCAGCAGCGAAGCGCCGAAGGACAAGCCCAGCAGCACGCCGATAGCCCGTCGATGGGGGCGAACGAAACCATACAGCCAGGCCAGGGCCTGGCGCATGAGTTGCGGGTTGCTGGTCTCCACCAGCCTGGCGAACAGGTTGCCCATGTCAGCCGCGCAACTGCTTGAGCTTGCGGTACAGCGTTGCCCGGCTGATGCCCAGCGCTTCGGCGGCGGCCGAGACATTGCCCTGGTGGCGTGCGAGGGCGCCACGGATCAATTCCAGTTCGTTGTCCTTGAGGCTGCCGGAGGGCGCCGTGCCGCTGGCCAGTTCTTCCAGCAGGCAATCGGTCAGGTGCTCGAGGGTCAGCAGCCGCTCGCCCTCCTCGCGCATGGCCAGGGCGGTGCGCACGACCATTTCCAGCTGGCGGATGTTACCCGGCCAGTCGAAGCCTTCGAGCAGCGCCGCCAGGGCCGGGTCGAGGCTCACGCCCTTGGCGCCGGACTTGTCCAGCAAGCCCTCGATGATGTTCGCCAGGTCATCGCGCTCGCGCAGGGCCGGCAGGCGCAGGGACACGCCGTTGACCCGGTAGTACAGGTCTTCGCGAAAGTGCTGCTCCTGTACCAGGCGCTTGAGGTCGCGGTGAGTGGCGCAGATCAACGCCACGTCAATGTCCTGCTCGTCGCCCGCGCCCAGCGGCGCCACCCGGCGCTCCTGCAGCACGCGCAACAGCCGCGCCTGCAGGGCCAGCGGCATGTCACCGATCTCGTCGAGGAACAGCGTGCCGCCATGGGCCTGCATCAGCCGCCCGACCATGCCGCCCCGACGCGAGCCGGTGAAGGCGCCCTCGCGGTAGCCGAACAGTTCGGACTCTATCAGCCCTTCGGGAATCGCCGCGCAGTTGACCGCAACGAACGGTTTGTCGGCACGCGGGCTGGCCTGGTGCAGGGCACGGGCGACCACTTCCTTGCCGGTACCGGTCTCGCCCAGCAGCAACACTGGCAGGCCATTGCCCAGGCCCTGGCGGGCCATGCGCAGGTTGCGTGCCAGCCGCGCATCACCGCCAGCCAGAGCATCCAGCGCAGGGGTTTTGTTGGCCACCGTCGGCTTGGCATGCGCCGCGCTGCCATTGAGCGGGCTGTGCCGCGGCAGCTGCAGCGCGCGGAAGAAAAATTCGCCCTTGGCCGTCTGTACGTTGCTCACGCCACCCTGCCACAGGCGTGCGATGAAGGCCGGTGAGCGCTCGCCCAGCAGGTCGCTACTGCGGCGCCCGATCAAACTCTGACGCGGCATCTGGAGCAATTGGCAGGCGTTGTCGTTGGCGGCCAGCACCTCGCCGTCCAGGCTCAGCGCCAGCAGGCCGTGCCAGGCGCTGTTGAGGTATTGCGGGCGGCTGTGGAAGGCCAGCACCAGTTGCTCGGGATGGCACAGGCCGAACATCCGGCTCTCGATGTTGCCCGCCGCCAGCATCAGCATGCTCAGGCTGTCCTGCGGCTGGGCCATGACCCCTTCCCGGGTAATGTCGAGCACACCGATCACTTCGCCGCGCGGATCGCGCAGCGGAACCGAGGTGCAGGAGAACGGGCTGAGCCGGTCCAGGTAATGCTCGCCGCAGTTGATCAGCGTCGGCCGGCCTTCGACCACGGCGGTGCCGATGGCATTGGTGCCGCGCAGCGATTCGCTCCAGCAACTGCCGGGGTGCAGGTCGCGCAGGCCTTCGCGTTGCAGCACGTGCTTCTGCCCTTCAATGGCCAGCACGTTGGCCTGGGCATCGCCGAGGATGATGATGCCGGCATTGCCCTGGCGCGATACCAGGTAATCCAGCTCGGGGGTGACCGCGTCCAGCAGCAGCCGGTTGCGTTCCAGCAGCGTGCGCAGGTCATGGCCCTGCTCCAGGCCCAGGCCGACCTGCTCGCCTTGCAGGCAACTCAAGCCATGGCCAAGGCTGCGGCGCCAGGAGGCGTCGATTTCATCGCGCAGCATGCCCAGCGGCAGCTCGCCTTCGCTGGCCAGGCGCATGCGCGCCTGGCGGGATTCGTGCAGCGGGTCTTGGGCGTTTGTTATGGGAAATTGTCGCGCCATGGTTTGCTCCAGCTGTGGCCCTCAGGACAGGGCTACGGGCTTGGTATTTTTTCCGCAGTGTGCGGGAGATTTGGCTGGGCGTCGAGGTGCATGGCTTGAGGGGGGTGGCGCCAGTGAGATCGAGCGCCACACCTGCCAAGGCATGCACGCCCAACCCCCTGCTAACCCCAATACTGGGGAACACCGCCCACCAAAAAACCTGCCGAAACCATCCCCCATCACCACTGCAACCCAGGCCGCGCAAGGCCTGCAGCCCAATGTGAAAAAATTGGCACGGCAGTTGCCCTAGTCCTCCCAGACGCCCCAAGTCCATGGGCCCGTTAGCAGGAGGAACCGACTCATGCTCCGACCGATACCCAACACGCTGGCAGTGGCGATCGTCGCCGGCCTGTTCCAGCTCCCGGCGCAGGCAGCGCTGTATGCCGTCGACACTGGGCCCTATACCCCCGCCAATGGCCACTACGCCGTCTGGTACCAGGACACCCATGGCCGAACCCTCGACCTGTGCCTGTCCAAGGCCGTGAGTTCACGCGTCGCCGGCGCCCCCGGCGCACCGTCGTACATGTGCACCCTGTTGCCTGCCCCCGGCATCTTCGATGACACCAAGCCGTTGGTCTTCCCGACCAACTGGCCGGATGAATCCTTCTGGTTCACCGCCGACGCTGCCATCAACGACGCCGCCCGGGGGGTCAACCTGATCTACGTGAGCGCACTCGAAGCAGCGTTCGGTGGCGGCGACCCGGCAGAAAACGACCAGATCAGCTTCGCCCGTGTGCGGATCCGGGTCGACGTTCCCGTGGCCGGCACCTACGTGGTCACCCACCCCTACGGCGTCGAAGTGTTCGATGTACCCGCCGCCGGGCGCCGGGCGATCAACATGACCCGCGACATCGGCATCGGCTCCGCTGGCACCTATACCGGTGCCTTGAAGGGCGATATCGGGCCGTTCCTGCGTAGCGTCAACGGCCCCTACACCGAAGGCAGCGAGAAATTCATCGGCGACCCCAACCTCAACGAGCGCGTCACCGGCAGCCCGTTCAACACCAACTTCGTGCGCATCGAAGGCCCTAACGGCATCGACCTGCGGACCGACCTGTTCGCCGTTTCCGGCAAGCTTTCCGAAGTCGTACGGCCCACCCCGTTGATCCCATTGCGCAGTACCTACTCGCGGCACACCGAGAACGGCGACCTGCGCGCCCAACAGGACGTGTTCGTGCTGGCCCCGCCACCGCCCGGCAGCGCCACCCTGACCAGCCAGACCCCTAACCTGCCACTGACCGAAGCCAATGGCACGGGTACCTGGTATGCCCAGTCGGCGCTGAACCCGGCACTGCCAACCAGCATGCTGGTCAGCGCCGACAACAGCGTGGCCATCCCCACCAGCAGCGTGACCACCGCCGACATGCCGCTTACCGACCTGGTCACCATCACCAAAGCCGAATACAGCCTGGCCAACGCCACCCTGACCTTGATCGCCACCAGCAGTGACGAAACCAGCCCGCCGGCAATGACTGCCCGCACCGGCAACGGCACCTTCATTGGCAACTTCACAGGCGACGGCGCGCAGAAAAGCCTGACCGCCAACTTGTCACCCGTTCCGCCGGCCAAGGTGCAGGTCTCCAGTGCCAACGGCGGCAGCGACATCGAAGACGTGGTGCTGGTGCCATGAACAGACAAAGGCTCCGCCTTCAAGGAGGTAGCATGAACACTTGGCAACGCCGTGCGCTGTTGGCCGCCGGTTTCTCCCTCACCCTCAGCAGTGCGGCCTGGGCTGCCCTGTCCGATGTCGACCCGGGCCCCTACACCTTCGCCACCGGTGGTTTCCCGTTGTGGTACAAGGACACCAACGGCCTGTCACTGGAACTGTGCCGCTCGCACGCCGTCAGCACCCTGGTCGCTGGCGCCCCCGGTGCACCGGCCTACATGTGTACCCTGCTGCCAGAGCCGGGCGTCTTCGACGACACGCTGCCCTTGGTGTTCCCTGACAACTGGCCTTCAGAGATGTTCTGGTTCCTGGCGGAAACCAGTATTCCTGCCGTTGGCAACAGCGGCTATGAGCTCGACGCCTATGTGGCGGGCATAGAAGCGGCATTCGCGGGTGGCAACCCGGTCGACGGCGACCAGCAGAGCTTTGCCCGCATCCGTCTGCGCGTCTCGGTGCCCACTGCCGGTACCTACACCATCACCCACCCCTACGGCGTGGAGACGGTCAACGTCACCACACCCGGCCGCCGGGCGATCAACATCACCCGTGACATCGGCATCGGCGCCCCGGGCAACTTCACCGGTGCGCTCAATGGTGCAATCGGCCCGTTCATCCAGGGCTTCGGCGCACCCTATACCGCAGTCAACCCGGAGACCGGCACCACCGACACTTTCATCGGCGACCCCAACCGCCCGGAAGCGATCAAGGGCAGCCCGTTCAACACCAACTTCATCCGCATCGACGGCCCGCCCGGGCGCATCGAAACCAGCCTGTTCACCGTCTCTGGCAAGGTGCTCGATCAACGTCCGCAGCTACCGGCATCACTGGAACGGGCGACCTACTCGCGCAATGGCAGTGGCACCCGGGTGGAGGTATTCGCCAAGGCGCCAAGCAACGCCAGCGTCTGCTTCCGTAACGGCCTGGCGCTGGTCGGCACACCGCCATCGCCTTGCCAGTTCAGCATGACTTCGGACAACAACGGGCTGTTCTTCAGCCAGCAACTGAGCCAGCTGGCGCCGCCGCCGGTGGTGGTGGTGACGGCCAGCAGCAGCGACATCAACACCCAGCCGACCGCCATTTCGAGCAAGCTTTCCGATGTGGTCAAAGTCAGCACCGCACGTTACGAGTGGGCCAACAAGCGGCTGACCATCGAAGCGCGCTCCAGCGACGAAGTGGTGATCCCGGACATGGTCGCCCAAGGCTACGGCCGCCTGTCCAAGTCCGGCACCCTGCAAACACTCACCGTCAATGACGTAACCCAGCCGCCGGCCACCGTCACAATCAAGTCGAGCCATGGTGGCGTGGATGTGGAGCCGGTGATCGTCGTCGGCAGCGCACCGGTGTCGGCTGCCAACCAGCCACCGCTGGCCCAGGCCGATGTCGGCAGCACCAGCGTCGGCGTGCCGCTGACGATGAACCTGCTGCTCAACGACAGCGACCCGGACGGCAACGTGCCACTGAGCATCACTGACCTCACTCAACCGGGTACCGGCCTGGGTGGCGTGGCGCTCAACGGCAGCACTGCGGTGACCTATACCCCACCGCCCGGTGCCACGCAGCCGGTGGTGGCCACCTTCACCTACCGCGCAATGGACGCCAAGGGCCTGAAGTCGGAACCGGCCACCGTGACCGTCAACGTCGCGCCCAACCAGGCACCGACCGCCAACCCGGAAACCGTGACCACCCTGGCCGCGCCGCTGACCATCAACGTGTTGACCAACGACACCGACCCGGAAGGCAACGTGCCGCTGACCGTCGTCAACCTCTCCCAGCCGGCAGTCGGTCGCGGCACGGTGAGCACTGACGGCACCACGGTCAACTACACCCCACCGGCCAGCGTCCCGACGGCGTTCACCACCACCTTCACCTACCAGGCGCGTGATGCCCTGGGCGCGGTCTCCGCCCCGGCCACCGTCACGGTCAACGTGCAGCCACGGCCTGCCGCCGGCGAGACCTTCACGGTCACCGCAGCCACCGTCCTGGCCCGCTCGAACAACCGTTACAACTGGGATGTCAGCGGGACGTCGTCAGTGACCACAGGCAATACCGTTACCGTCCGGGTGACCACCACTACCGGCGTGCAGACCCTCGGCAGCGTCGCGGTACCAGTGACCGGCCGCTGGCGCCTGACGGTAAGCAATAGCACCACGATCGTCCCGACGGCCGCACCGACCGCCACCGTGACGAGCAGCCAAGGCAGTACCCGTACCGTCGCCGTAACCGTGCAGTAAGGCCAGGAGACCGCCATGAAGTGCCTGTATCCACTGCTGCTGAGCCTGGCCCTGGCGGGCCAGGCCGGGGCCGATGACCTGATGGACAACGCCGACCTGGCGCCCGGCAACGACCTCGGTGAACCGGTGATCATCCGCCTGCTGCCGGTCGGTGCCGGTCAGGCGGCGGTGATCGAGCAGCAAGGCAACGGCAACCGCGCCGCCCTCGACCAGAACGGCCAGGCCCTGCTGGGCCGCATCGTCCAGGCCGGTGGCGCGCAGGAGGCGTACATCCTGCAGGAAGGCAGTGACCTGATGGCCAGCATCAGCCAACAGGGATATGGCAACAGCGCTGCGATCCGCCAGAGCGGCACCAGCAACAGCGCCAGCATCGAGCAGCTCGGCAACAACAACAGCGCCAGTATCGAGCAGGCCGGCACAGGCCTGAGCAGCTCAGTGACCCAAGCCGGCAATGGCCAGCGTGTTCAGATCACCCAATACCGATAGACCTGGAGGCACCACCATGTTCAAGCTCGCTCCCCTAAGCGCCGCTATCGTCCTGGCCCTGGCCGGCCAGGTCATGGCTGACGACAGCACCTCGAACCAGTCGCAGACCGGTAACCAGAACATCGCCGAGGTGCAGCAAACGGTTGCGCCGTTCGCCGCAGCCACCCAGAACCAGACCGGCAAGGGCCACAACCATCTGGCGGTGCAGGAAAGCAGCACCAGCACCATCACCCAGAGCGCCAGTGGTTCGTACAACGCCGGCTACGGCGAGCAGCTGTTCGAAAATGGCAGCCAGATCACCCAGCAGGCCTCCGGCTCCTACAACGATGCCTTCGCCAGCCAGTCGGTGGGCGAGAACAACCAGTCGCTGCAAAACCAGCAAGGCAGCGAAAACCGCTCGACCGTGTGGCAGGACACCCAGACCAACAGCCAGGCCACCACCACCCAGAGCGGCCAGCGCAACGAAGCCTTCGTCGAGCAGCTGTTCGGTGGCAGCAACAACCGCGCCAACATCACCCAGGATGGCCAGGACAACTACGCGGCCTCGGAGCACATCCTGCATAACGACGGCTATGTGCAGATCTACCAGCAAGGCAAGCAGAACTTCGCCTACGGTGACCAGCGCGACGGCAACGGCGGCACGATCGCCATCGACCAGTACGGCACCGGCCACTCGGTGGAAGTCTGGCAGGACACCCAGACCGGCAGCCGCGCCACCGTCAACCAGACCGGCCAGACCAACGAAGGCTACATCGACCAGAGCTTCGGCAAGGACAACGTCGCCAACCTGTATCAACAGGGCCAGTCCAACGCCAGCTGGTCGGATCAGTTCGAGACCAACAACTCGAACACCACCATCTCCCAAGGCGGCAACAGCAACAGCAGCTTCACCTACCAGACCGGGGACAACCAGAGCCTGACCGTCAACAGCAAGGGCACCGGCAACAAGGTCCTGGCCAGCAACTGGAAAGGCGACAAGATGGGTGGCCAGTTCGGCAAGAACCAGACTGCCAACATCAACCAGAACGGCACCAACAACAGCGCCAACCTGACCCAGAACGGCGAGGCCCACCTGGCCACGCTGAGCCAGAAAGGCACCGGCAACACCATGCAGACCAAACAGGCCGACAGCTACAACGAGCTGTACTTCGATCAGAACGGGAGCGACAACAGCCTCATTGCCGACCAGCGCGGCACCGACAACTACGCCTTCGGCTCGTCTACCGGCAGTGGCAACAGCATCAACCTGGACCAGTCTGGCTACGCCAACCAGAGCTACACCACTCAGCTGTACGGCAGTGGCAACAGTGCAACCATCAAGCAGGCTGACAGCGCCAACGTCGCCTACGTGACCCAGGGCGGCAATAACAACGCGGCCATCGTCAACCAGAGTGGCGCTTACCAGAGCGCCACCATCAGCCAGATGGGCAACGGCAACACGGCCACCGCTACCCAACACTGACCTGCTCCCCCCTTGAACCGCGGCGTCTCCTCTCCCTGGCGTCGCGGTTCCTTTTTATCTCCCTGCTTTGCACATCAGTGATGACTTGGGCCGCGTTGGGCTTACAATGCCTTGTACTCACCCACGCCACCGCCCCGATGATCCAGTCCGACCTCGACCTGTTCGGCCACCAACCACAACGTCTGGCCAGCCACACCGTGCTGCTGCCCGGCTTCGCCCTGGCCGTCATTGAGCCGCTGCTCGACGCCCTGCGCCCGGTGCTGCGCGCCGCGCCGTTTCGGCACATGCAGACACCGGGCGGCCTGAACATGGCGGTGGCGTTGACCAATTGCGGGGCGCTGGGTTGGGTCAGTGATGCCAAGGGCTATCGCTACAGCGCCACCGACCCGGTCAGCGGGCAACCCTGGCCTGCCCTGCCCCAGGTCCTGCTCGAACTGGCAGGCCGCGCAGCGGCGGCGGCGGGGTTCGAGGGTTTCGTGCCGGATGCCTGCCTGGTCAACCATTACCTGCCCGGCACCCGCCTGAGTTTGCACCAGGACCGCGACGAGCAAGACTTCGGCCAGCCGATCGTGTCGATTTCACTGGGGTTGCCGGCGGTGTTCCTGTTTGGTGGGTTGCAGCGTTCGGACCGGACTCAGCGGATACCGCTGAGCCATGGTGATGTGCTGGTGTGGGGAGGCGAAGATCGGCTGCGCTTTCATGGGGTGTTGCCGATAAAGCCGGGGGTGCATTCGCGGATGGGCGAGCGGCGAATCAATCTGACCTTGCGCAAGGCGGGGTGACCGGTAAGCAGGACCGGCCTCTTCGAGGCGTCGAACCGCCGCGAAGAGGCCAGTGCAGGTTGTTTACTGGGGCTGGTTCTGGCTAAGGAACTTGTCCACCTCTGCCTTGCCCTCCCCCGGTTCCCCCGCCACCTGCCACAGCCGCCGTTCGATGCCCTGTGCCAGCAGGTGCCCCACCGCCGCCTCGATCGCCGACAGCACGCACAGCTGCGCCGGTTCGTTGGTGGTGTAGCCAACCTCCGCTTCGAGCAACTTCTTGAACTCGATGAACTTGAACACCCCGGCACTGCGGCCGATCGAGTAGATGGTCTTGCTGGTCATGACGTTGGCCAGCACCTGCCCGGTGCGCACGTCCACCGCACGCAGGTTCACCGTGACCTGGTCGACCCGGTACTCGCGGGAGATGTCGACGCCCAGGTAACGGGCGCCTTCGCCGCCACTGCGCACGTTGGTGTCGTAGGCGATGATCCCGCCTTCGAGCATCAGGTTGGCGGCCTGCAGCGGTGGCAGTTCGCTCACGATGTTCTCGGGCACGTCGGGCTTTTTCTGCGAAGCACGGATGATCTTGCGTTCGGTCAACAGGTTCTGCAGGCCTTCACGCTCCAGCACCACGAACCAGCCGCTGGCATTCAGGGCATCCATCAGCATGCTCGCCGCCCCCTGGGTGACGCTGGTGGAGAACGAGCTGGCCGGGGTCGGTTTGTATTGCCCGGTCTGGTCGCGGAAGCCGTATACCACGGCCATCAAGCGGCCTTTGGGGCGCGGCATGTTGATCAGGTCGTAATAGGTCGAGGCCCGCGGCGTCAGGGTCGGGGTTTCCGTGTCCTGTTCGGCCGGCATCGGCTCACGCAGGCCGCAGCCTTGCAGACCGGCAAGCGTGGCGACAATCAGTAAAGTGCTCAGCAGACGTTTCATGGTGCTCTCTCCCCAGCTAAACGACCCGTCCCTCTCAGGGGTTCAGGCCACTGACCTCAATGAGCGACGTTTCTCCTGTGGCGCGGTCAGTGACCTTGATGCTCAGGGCACCGGAGTCATCAATGACATCGATCAGGAACGCGTCGGTGGCCATGCTGCCGGTCTTGCCGTTGCTGATGTTGTCCAGCAACTGCGACAGCATCCGTGACTCCAGCTGGTTGCTGAAGCGCTCCAGCGCCGAAGTGCCCCCAAAGGCAGAGGTGCGGTTCTTCAAGTCCGGGTCGTCAAAGTCGTTCTGCGCCTGGGCGTTGTTCAGCAGCCAGGTGCCGTTGAGCGGGTTGCCGCCAAACGCCGGGTTGACCGGGGTGTACACCAGCTCGGTGGCGGAGGCGGCGCAGGCACTGAGCAGCAGGCCAGCCGCAAGGCAACGGGGTATGCACGTGTTCATAGCTCATCCCTATCCAGATCAGTGGTGTCCTGCAGCAGCCGTTGCAGCTTGCGCTGAATGACTTCCTGCTTGACCAGGTCGGCGGCCGCGACGGCCTCTTCTTTTAATTGCGTGACGTTTGGCGGCAGAAAGCGCCGGTACAGCACATCACGGTCGAACTCCACGGTCACCAGGCTGCCCCAGCGGGCATCCGGGCGTTCGCGCACCACCAGGTTGAAGTCCAGGCGGCTGGTGGCGCGCAGGCGGTCGGCGAAGTAGTAGTAAAAGTCGTGGCCGATGTGCGAGATGGTGTTGTCGACGATAAAACCCTTCATCTCGTCCTCGGCGTCGGCCATGGCCGCACCCGGCACCCCGGCTGCCAGCAGCAGGCACAGGCACAGGGCGTGCAGGCGTTTCATGGCGTGTCTCCCGGGCCGGCATGGGTACGGGCGCCGCCGGCACTTTCGTTGAAGGCCTGCTCGGCGACGAACTGCCAGTCGCTGTAGTGCTCCAGGCCTTCGAAACCGGAGAACTGTGTGCCGAAGCCACTGCGCTTGAACGGGGTGGCATCGGAGCGGCTGTGCACACCGGTGATACGGCCATCGATGGCGCGCAGCAGGCCCCAGTCGTCACTGTTGGTGATCGGGTCCGGGTACAGGCGGCGGATATGCCGCTTGGCCTCCGGGAAGCGGTTGTCTTCGAGCAGGTCGACCAGCTCCTTGGGGTACTGGGCCAGGCCCGGCGAGGCGCGATAGTAGCTGCGCAGGGCCTGGGCATACTGGCCACCGACCCACAGCAGCTCGCGCTCGTGCTCACGCTGCGCAACGCTTGACCACACCGTGCCGGTAGCAGCCAGTGCGACGCTGCTGATCGCGATCAACAGCAGCACGCCCAGGTAGGTGAAGCCGGCGCTGGCCTTACCACTCCGCAAACAGGCTGCCATCACGCGCCCTCCCTGTGGCACCGCTTTTGATATCGGCCACACCGCCGGCCACGCCTTCCGGCGGTGGCACCAGCTGCCAGGCGTCGCTGCGCTCGGTGATCGGGTCGACCGGGGTATTGCGCAGGTAGCGCTGCTCCACCAGCTGCTCCAGCGAATCCGGGTAATGCCCGGTGTCACCGTAGTAATGGTCCAGGGCTTCGCGCAGCACCGCCAGGCTCTGGCGCAGGGTGGCCTCGCGGGAGCTGTCCAGGCTGTTGAAGTAGCGCGGCATGGCGATGGTCATCAGCGTGGCGATGATCGCCATCACCACCAGCAGTTCGATCAGGGTGAAGCCTTTGCTGCGTTTCATGGCTGTCACCATTGCCCGTAAGGGATGTTGTTGAGGCCTTTGCCGTGGGCCTTGGAATACACATCGAACACATCTTCGCCTTCACGCGGGTTGTCCGGGCTGCTGGCGTAGGCGCGCAGGCCCCACCCGCCATCGTCCTCGTTCTTGGCCGCCACCAGCGGGTCGTGGGGGATGCGCCGCAGGAAGTAGAACTTGGCACCCTTGGCACTGCGCACATCGCGCACGCCATCGACCAGCACCTGCAGGTTCGGCGGGTAGCCGCTGGCATCCAGGCGCTTCTCGATGAAGCCGGCGTCGAAGGCGCGCTTGTAGGCGTCGATGGCATCGCGGATCTGGTACAGCGCCTCGCGCAGTTGCTGCTCCTTGCCACGGCGCACCACTGTTTCGGTCAGGGGGGCAGCCATGGTCGCGAGCATCCCGAGCAGGGCCAGGGTCAGCACTACCTCAATCAGGCTGAACCCCTGCTGGCGGCGTTTCATGGCCGTGGGCTCACGGTGACGGGGGCGGGGGCGGTGGCCACCTGGCTCTGGACCACCGGCGCGCTGTCCCGGCTGTCGCTCGGCACGTCGCCCGGCACGTCACGCACTGGCAGCGGCGCCGCCTGGCGCACCTGCATGCTCGACTCGGTGCCGGTACCGAACTCCATGTCCGACGGGCTCTGGTACGGCAGGTTGCGCACGATCCGCGGGGTGATCGCCAGCACCAGCTCGGACTTGCTCATGTCGTCCTTGTTGCTGCCAAACAACCGCCCCAGGCCAGGGATGTCGCCAAGGCCTGGGATCTTGTTGCCGCTGGCGTTGTGGTCGTTGCGCACCAGGCCGGCCAGCACCTGGGTTTCGCCATCGTGCAGGCGCAGGCTGGTCTGTGCGTTGCGGGTGTCGACCTGGACCGGGATGGTGCCTTGGCGGGTGGCCTCCAGCGGAGTGGCGTTACTCACTTCCAGGGCAATCTTGATTGCCACTTCGTTGTTCAGGTGCACGGTGGGCTGCACTTCAAGTTTAAGACCCACGTCCAGGTAGGTAACGCTTTCGGTGATCACCGGGCCCTGGGTGGACGGCACCGAGGTGGCACTGATGATCGGTACCCGCTGGCCGATGTGGATCCGCGCCTGCTCACGGTTGCTGACGCGGATCACCGGGCTGGCCAGGGTGTTGATGTCCTTGTCCTGGGCATTGATCTTGGCCTGCGGTGCCGGCGAGATGCTGATGCGGCTGGAGTTGATGCCGCGCAGCTGGTCGAGCACGCTGACCGGGTTGCCGTCGTCGGTCAGCACGCCGAAGGTGTTGGGCCATTGCAGGCCAAGGTCGAGGATGCGTGAGGTGGCGACTTCCATCACCTCCACTTCCAGCACCACTTCGGGGTTGGACTGGTCCTGCGACTGCAGCAGCTTCTCGGCCATGCGCACGGCATCGGGGGTGTCGCGCATGGTCAGGGTGTTGAGGCGTTCGTCGACGAACACGTCACGGGTCTTGAGCATGGTCTTGACCATGTTCAGCGCGGTGTTGGCGTCGATGCTGGTCAGGTAGAAGGTGCGCATGACCAGTTCCTGGTAGTCCTTGGTCTTCTGCGGCGAGTCCGGGTAGATCAGCAAGGTGTTGTCGTTGACGATCTTCTGGCGCAGCTGGTTCTGCTCCAGCAGCAGCGCCACGGCATCCTCGATGCGCACGTCGCGCACGAAGATGGTGGCCTTCATGTCCGGGCGCAGGTCCTTGTCGAAGATGAAGTTGATGCCGGCGACCTGCGACAAAACCTCGAAGATGGTCTTCAGGCCCGCGTCGCGGAACTCCAGGGTCACCGGGCGCTCCAGCTTGCTGCGCAGCTGCGGGTACGGCGTTGCGGTGCGCGCCTGGACGTTCTCGATGTCGGTGCGCAGGGCAATGCCCTTCTGGTTCTGTGGGTCCAGGCGCAGCACTTCGCGCATGTAGCGTTCGGCGCCGAACAGGTCGCCCTGGCGCAGCGCGGCCTGGCCCAGTGCCACGCGCTCGTCGAGGGTGCGGATCAGCTCCAGATGGCGAATGCCTTCCTGGGCGCGGCGGTTGTTCGGCTCGATGGTCAGCACCCGGCTGTAGCCCATGCGCGCGCTGGTGAAGTCGTGACGGATGCGGTCGGCATCGGCCTGGCTGATCAGCGCTTCCACTGCGGCCTGGCGCCCGTGGGCCAGGGCGATGTTCAGCTCGGTGTCGCGCGGGTTTTCGCTCAGGGCTTCTTCCAGGCGGGCGATGCCGGCCTCGTATTGGCCTTCCTTCATCAGCTCGGCGCTGTCCTTGCGCACCCCGCTGGAGCCGCAGCCGGCAATGGCCACGCACAGCGCCAGGAGCATGAACGGAGCAGGCTTGCACAGTTTCGACGACTTCATGGTGCGCTCCCTACAGACAAGGTCTGTGACTGATGCAAAGGCAGGTAAACCAGGTCCAGCTCATTGGCCGAGACTCTGTCGAGGCGATAGGTACTGTCGATCACGTCGCCCTTGCGCACGACGTACAGCTTTTCTCCGCTCTGCAAGAAGATCTGCAGGTCGTCGCGGTCGCCCATGCGGCCGACGAACTGGAACGGCAGCGCTGGGGCGGTCGGGGCCACGGCGACGACGGGCGCGGCGGCTACGGGTTGTTCGGTGACGGTGGCCAGGGCTTGTGGCCTGGCCCATTGCTGGGCGGGGAACAGATCCCTGGAGGCCTGTGCCGGCCCTTTCGCCGGCAAGCCGGCTGCCACAGGGTCGGTGCTTGCCTGGGCATTGGTGTTGGCTGCCTTGCCGGCGATCGGCGCCGCCTCTTCGTCCTGGTTGAACCAATGGCCCGGCGCCCATGCCAGTGCTGCCGACACGCCGAGGAACCCCACCCACATCACTGCGCGTTGTGTGTTCATCACGACCTCGACAGGTAGAGGGTCAGGCGTACCCGGCCGTTGAGTTCGGTGTCGCCGATGGTCTTGCGTTGCAATTCGAGGTCTTCCAGCACCAGGGTTGGCAGCTGGCCGATCAGGCCGCGCAGGAAGGCGCGGATCTGCGGGTAGCTGCCGCGCACCGGCAGGATGATCTGGTAGCGCGACAGCTGGGTCTTGGGATCGACACCCAGGGCGTACTCGCCACGCGCCAGGCTGATGTGCTCGGCACTGGCCAGGTGATACAGGCGCTCGATCAGTTCGCTCGCTTCAGGCTGCCCGGGCAGTTGCTGGCGCAGGCTGTCCAGCGCCTGCTGCTCGGGTTTGACGGCGATCTTCAGCTCGCCGCGCTTGACCCGTTCGACCTGCACGCTGGCATCGGCTTGGCTGGCGCGCAGTTCGCGCACGGCTTGCCATTCGGGCACTACACCGGCCAGCGCAATACCGACGGCAAGTGCTGCGGCGGCGCCGGCGCCCAGGCCGACCGGGCCGATGCGGCGCAGTTGCTCGTGGAGGATAAGGCTAGGGACGCGCATGGCCGGTCTCCCAGGTGGCGGTGAGGTTGAAGCGCACCGGGTGCTCGGGCTGCCCGGCCACCACTTCGTGGTTGAGCAGCGAGACATCGCTGAGCTCGGCGCTTTGCTCCAGGCGCTGGTGGTACTGCAGCATGGCTTCCAGGTTGCGGGCCTCGGCGGTGATGCGCACCTGGCCCTTGCGGGCATCCGGGGTCAGGGTCAGCAGCGCGACGTCTTCCTGCGGCTGCGCTTCGAGCATGGCGAACAGCTGTTGCCAGGGCCGTTGCAGTTGCTGCGAGACGCTACGCATCTGGGCCAGGCGTTCGGCCTGCTCGCGGCTGGCGGCGCTGTTCTGCGGGGCGACCGGGGCCGGGCGGCGGCCCAGTTGCAGTTCCAGGCGGTGCACCTGGGCTTCCAGGTCTGCCTGCTCGACCTGCAGCTGCTGTTGCAGCAGCACCAGCCCGGCGACTGCGACTGCGCCCAGGGCCAGCAGCGACCAGGCCAACGGGCCGCTGCGACGGGGCTGAAATTCCAGGTCGAGGCGGCGCATGTCAGGCCACCGCCCGCCACATGGCGCACAGCGGGTCGCTGTCGCCGGCGGGCTGGCACAGCTGCACCGCCGCCAGTTGCGGCACGTCGCCGCGCCCGGGGGCATGCAGGTAGACCCGTGGCAAATGCTCGCCGTACAGCTCGCAGGTACGCTCGATCAACGCTTGCAGGGCCTGGTCGCTATCGGCGCAGCCCTGGGCCAGCACCTGTTGCCAGGCACCGCCGGCAGCCAGCAGCAGCACACTGCGGCGCGGTTCGGCGAGCACGAACAGGAAGTCGCCCTGCTCCAGTTGCGCCGAGCAGCGGTTGTAGGCCGCCATCAGGTAAGGCTGCACCGAGCGCAGGCTCAGGCGGCTTTCCCGGCCCAGGTTCTGCAGGCCTTGCAGCAGGGCTTCGGGCAGCGCGGTGGCGATGCGTGCGGCACCGGCTGGCTCGGGCGAGAGGACGATGCGCCAGTCGTCCAGCGACTGGCCGTAGAGGTTCTCGAAGCAGGCCCGGGCGTAGGCATCCAGCTCGCCTGGCTGGCCGATGGCATCACTCCACGGCACCAGGCAGAAGCGGCTGTAGCGGGCCGACAGCAGCACGCGCAGCTGCGCGCCTTTGACGGCGTGTTCGGCCAGCAGTGCACTCAAGGCTTGCAAGGCGGCTTCCCAGGCCGGTTGCGCGGCATCGCAGGTGAACTCGCGGCTGCCCAGCCACTGCGTTTGATTGCCGTGCGCGCGACCCAGGCCGACACCTTCGGCGCCCAGTACGGCGCTGTATCTATAAGAGCCATGCTCAAATGAATGTGACACGGTTGATCTCCTCAAGAGTGGTGCGGCCATCACGGACCAGGTCCAGGGCCGAGGCACGCAGCAGGCGCAGGCCGCGTTGGCAGGCCAGCTGCTTGATCTGCGACAGGGGGCGGCGTTCGACGATCATCTGCCGCAGGTCGTCGTCCAGGTGCAGCAGTTCGGCAATCGCGCTGCGGCCGCGGTAGCCACTGCCACGGCACTGGCCGCAGCCTTGGGCGCGGACGAACTTCCAAGCGGTGACCGCTGCGCGGGTCAGGCCCGAGGCGGTCAGGGTGTCGTCATCGACCTCGCACGGCGTGCAGCAGTGCGGGCAGGCCAGGCGGATCAGGCGCTGGGCCAGCACGGCGTTAAGGGCAGAGACGAAGCTGTAGGGGTCGACCTGCATCTGGCTGAAGCGGCCGATCACATCGAAAACGTTGTTGGCATGGATGGTGGTGAACACCAGGTGGCCGGTCAGCGCCGACTGCACGGCGATCTGTGCGGTGTCGGGGTCGCGGATCTCGCCGACCAGGATCTTGTCCGGGTCGTGGCGCAGGATCGAACGCAGGCCGCGGGCGAAGGTCAGGCCCTTCTTCTCGTTGACCGGAATCTGCAGCACGCCGGGCAGTTGGTACTCGACCGGGTCTTCGATGGTGATGATCTTGTCCACGCCATGGTTGATCTCGCTGATCATGGCGTACAGGGTGGTGGTCTTGCCGCTGCCGGTGGGGCCGGTGACCAGGATCATGCCGTAGGGCTCGGCCGCCAGCCGGCGCAGGGCGCGCAAGGTTTCATCGGCAAAGCCCAGGGCTTGCAGCTGAACGCCGCTGACGCGGTCGGACAGGTCCTGCTTGTCGAGCACCCGCAGCACCGCATCCTCGCCAAAGATGCTCGGCATGATCGACACACGGAAGTCGATCTGCCGCTCGCCAATGGCGACCTTGAAGCGGCCATCCTGAGGTACGCGCTTTTCGCCGATGTCCAGTTCGGCCATGACCTTGATGCGCGAGATCACCTGGTCGGCGAAGGCGCTGCCGCTGGCCTTGCCGGCGCCATTGAGCACGCCGTCGATGCGGTACTTGATGACCAGGCCTTGGCCGGTCATCCCCAGGTGGATATCGCTGGCGTGCTGCTTGAGGGCGTCGTACAGGGTCGAGTTGACCAGCTTCACCACCTTGCTCTGGTCTTCGCTGATGCTGGTCAGCGACAGGCGTTGCAGCGGGTCGATCTCACCGCTGGCTTCGCCGTCATGGTCGAGGGCGTCGACGGCGTGGAAGCTTTCTTCGTGGCGGGCCAGGAAGGTGGCCAGGTCGGCAGCGTGAGCCAGGTACAGCGGCGCACCCGGCAGATTGTCGTCGATCCAGGCCAGCCGGGCGTGGTCGAAGGGGTCGGCGAATACGCCGATCAGCTCGCCGTCCTGTTCGATCAGCACGAACTCGCGCTTCAGGCACTGGGCCAGGCTGACCTTGTCGAAGCGTGGGCTGCTGGCCAGCAGGGCCTGGGTTTCCAGCACCGGATAATGCAGGGTCAGGCCAAGGCGATGGATGAAGCGGTCGGGGGTTTCGTTGGCCAGGCGCTCCAGGCAGTTGAGCAGGCGCTCGTCGCCAGCTTGCAGACGGGCCTGGGCCAGGAGTTCGCGGGGGTAGGCACTGTGCTTGCCTGCACGTGTATCGAGTACGTCTGACATGGCCTGCGACTCCGCTCAGGGGCGCGTCGCAGGCTGGCTTGGCCAGGGCAGCGGGCGCCGCTATTCCCCGGTGAGCAGTTGTTCGTCGTCAGGTCCTGGGGGCTTGGCGCCATTACGGCGGCGATCAGCCAACACCCAGCTGCCATCGTACAACTGCAAGGGGAACGATTCGTTCCTGTTCTGGCGTCGTTCGACAAACCCTTCGGCTGGATCGTCAGTGGCCCTGCGCCGGCGCTCGATGCCCATCAGGTCGAAGATCGCGCGGGCCAGTTCCGCCAACGGGAACGGCTTGAACAGGACATGACTCACGCCAAGTTCGGCGGCTCGCTCACGGACTTCGACAGTCGGGTGGGCGGTGATCAGCACGAAATGGCACTGCCTGTTCTTGCGCACGGCCTCCAGGACCTGAAAACCCTCCATGTCGGGCAAGCGGTAATCCAGCACAATCACTTTCGGTGCCAGGCTCTGCGCCTGCTCGATACCACTGGCACCGTCGTGGGCGACGTGAACTTCCAGGCCTTGCGCCTGCAGGTACGCTTGCAGGTTCTGCGCAAGGGTCTGTTCGTCATCGACTACCAATACTCTGTTCACCAAGGTCGACTCCCAAATACTGCCCGGTTGCCCGGTTTGCGAAGTGCGGCCTCGATAAGGCTTGAGCAGGCTTCGTGCCAGGCGTGAATAGTCATCTCGCACCACTGTAAGTCATTGATTTTGCTAGGCCGCGCCAGGCCCGGCAATACAGGCACAGGCCCGGTTCCCCACATCCGGGGAAGGTGATGGCACTTTGCCAAACCGGTATTCCCCAGCATTGGGGAAACCCATTCGAGGGCCTCAGTCGGCGATTTCCACTGTAGCGGATTCGCGCAAACGTTGGCGCACGGATTGGCGCGCCTGCGCCTGCAATTGGCCGATGAGCGCAGCCTTGGCCAGCGCCAGGCCCGGTTCGGGTATGACCGACGTACTATCACTTTGGTTCTGCGCTCCTTGCAGGATTTGCCGGTTGGCCTGGTAGAACGCCGCGACTTCGGCCTGGCTGGGCTCGTCTACCGCGCTGAGCTGGGCGTACACCTGCTGCGCGGCCATTTCGTGGCGCACGTAGTCAGCGTACTCCGCCCGATCGAATCCTGCATCTGCAAGGCGCCTTTCGAACAGTGCCGGGCTGCCGAAGGCTGCTTCGATTTCACCTACCTGCATTGCTATCTGCTCATCACTGATGTGAATGCCCTGGCGCTGGGATTCCTGCCAGAGCAATTCCTTGTCGATCAGCTCGTCCAGTGCTTGCACGCGCAGGCGCTTGTACAGCGTCGGGTTGCGGATGCTGGCCACTGCCCTGCCCTGGGCTTCCAGGTACTCGGTGAAATAGCGCTCCAGGCGCATCAGGTCGATATCCACGCCGTTGACCCGCGCAGCGGGCACGTCGGCCCAGCTCGCCTTGGCGATCACCAGCAGCAGGCACAGCAACAGGATACGCATGGCCACCTCCGCTCAAGGGCTGTCCGGCACTGGCCGGTACGGGGCAACAGCGGTAAAGCGAGGCCCGGGCAGCGCCACCGCGACGACATGGGCACCGGCCATGCCCTGGCGGCGGCCGGGGCCGAAGCCCAGCGCCGGGGTCAGGCCGGTGTCGACATCGTGCAGGCCCTCCAGGGCGGCCACCAGCTGTTCGCGGCTGGCATCGCGGCCAATCTGCTTCAGGGCCTCGGACAACAGCCGCAGGGCGCACAGGGTGCTGACCTGCAACGACGCCTGGCGCGGGTCGAGGCCCTGGCGCTGTTGCAGGCCGGCCAGGGTCGCCATGCCCTGCTCGGTCCAGTCGCCCGGCACGAACGGATAGGCCAGGAACACCCGTTGCGACCATTGTGCTGGCAAGCCGGCCAGCGCTGCCGCCACCTGGCTGGAGGCGGCGAACAGGTAGGGCTCACGACCTTCGGCCTGGAGCGCCTGGGCCAACTCGGCAAAAGCCTGGGCACGGCCGATGAAGACGATGCCCTGGCCTTCGACGGCCTGGCCGTCAAAGGCCTGGATCGGTGCTGGCGTCCAGCCTTGCTGACGCAACCGTTCGCGCACCTGCTCGGCCAATACAGCCTGATCGTTGCCGGCGTACACCACGCGCAAGCCGTCGGGTGCCAGGCCCAGGGCGCCCTTGGCATGGGCGGCCAGGCTCAGCAATTGGCTAGCAATACCCGGCAAGGGGTCGAAAATCTGTGAACTGCCCCCGCTGCGCGGCGTGCTGCCGATCAACGGCACACCCCGTTGTTCGAGCAGTGTCGGCAGTTGCTGATCGAGCATGGGCGCCAGCGGCGTAATCAAGCTGAACACCTGCTCCTGATCCAGCAGGCGCTGCAAGGCGCGCTCGGCGCTGGCCTGATCGGTGCCAGTATCGGCCACCACCAGTTGCAGGCGTCGGCCATGAATGCCGCCCTGCTGGTTGATCTGCGCCACGCCATCCTCCAGCACGGCACGCACGACATGCCCGGCGCCTGCCAGCGGGCCATTGGTTGGGAGCAAGGTGCCCAGGCGCAGCACGCCGTCCTCCACGCCGGGGTCGCGTTCTTCACCCAGGCGTTTGAGGTAGGCCGTGAGGTTGCGCTGGTCAGCCAGGGTCAGTTCGAAGCGCGGCATGGCCGGGTCCAGCCGCTGGCCCGCCGGATCGACGCCGTGCTGGATGGCGCGGGCCAGCGTGCCGTCGCTGTAGGCCGGGTAGCGGCGACCGTTGCTTTGCCGCTCGCCCTGCCCCAGCGCCAGGCGCTGCCAATCGAGGCTGGGTGGGCGTAGCCCGCCTTCGGCGCGCCCGCGCCCATCAAGGCCGTGGCAGCTGGCGCAGGGCAGCACGCTGGCGGGCACGCTCATGTCGCTGGCGCCGACGCGCGCCAGCAACTGTGCATCGCTGCTCGACACCCCGTCCCGGTACAGGCGCTTGCCGGCCTGTTCATTCGGCGTGAGGTCGAGCGCCAGCGCCGGGCCACAAAGGGCCACGCTGAGCAGCATTGCCCAGGGCTTCATCGCTCAGCGCCCAGCCAGCGGTTGCGCCAGCAGCTGCATGCGCTGGGCGATGGCGGCGGGTGGTGCATCCGGGCGGATCTTGCTCCAGCGCTTGCCGGCCACGTCACCGGCGATCAGCTGGGTCGAGTGCTGCTCGGGGCTGGGCAGGAACTGGCCGATACGCCCCAGCACTCGATCGACATCGGCCTTGTCACCGGTGAGGAACAGCCAGTTGGCGCTGTCCACGCCTTGCTTCTCGGCGAAGGCCTTGAGCGCTGCCGGGGTGTCGTTGAGCGGGTCGCTGCTGATCGACACGAAGGTCACCTGGCTGGCCAGCTCCGGCCCCATGGCATCGCGCACGTCACGCAGCTTGCGGGTGATCAGCGGGCAGGCATCGGTGCAGTGGGTGAAGATCACGTTGAGCATCACCACCTTGTCCTTGAGCACATCGCTGTAGAAGCGCAGTTCGCGGCCGTTCTGGTCCTTGAGCACGGTGTCGGTGAACCAGGTCTGCGCATCGCGGGTACCGCCGCCGCTGGCCATGGCCGGCGGTGCCGGTTGTGGGCTGGGCGCCTGCGGCCCATGGCCCTCGTGGGCGAACGCCACCGAGCTGAGGATCCACAGTACGGCCACCAGGGCCAGCCAGTCGGTGCTGCGCATCGTGGTGTGGCGGGCTGCGCTGCTCATGGCTGCACCTCACTGTGTTCGGCAATGGCGGTGCTCTTGGCGTGCACCCGGCGGGCACTCAGGCGGTTGATTTCCTCCACCAGCATGGCCGGGTCGGTGAAGCCGTAGTAGCGGGTCCAGTGGCCCGTGCGGCCATCCCCCACCAGGATCAGCGGCGGATGCTGGCTGAGGTCGGCACTGAAGCTGCCCAGGCCCTTGAGGGTTTCGGTAATGGCATACTGCGAGCCGGTCAACCAGCTCCAGCCCGGGCCATGCTGGAACGCCTTGGCGTAATGCTGCAGGCGCTTGGCGTCGTCACGCTGCGGGTCGACACTGATCGACACCAGCTGGATCTCCTCGCCCACGCGCCCTCCCAACTGTTGCTGGACCTTGCCCATGATCGACGACACCACCGGGCACACCGTGGTGCAGCTGGTGTAGATGAAGCCCATGACCACCAGGCGCTCGCCTACCAGGTCCTGCTCCAGGCGCACCGGCATGCCATCCTGGTTGAGCAGCGGAACATCGACAAAGCGCACGCTGGCCTTCTCCTGGTGCGCTGCCGGCGGCTGCCCGGCGTGGCCGTCGTGGTCATGGCCGGCATGGGCCAGGGCCAGGTTGCTGGCCAATGCCAGGCTCAGGGCAAGCAGCTGGAAAGAATGCTTGGCGTTCATCGCACATGCCTCACTTCGGTCTGGGAAGCGGTAGCCGCCGCGGCGGGCAGCACGCGCAGGCTGGTGTAGTTTTCTTCGGCGAACTTGCGCCCGAGCGAGGGTGACTGCACATGCAGGTACCAGGCTCCGGCTTCGGGCAGGGTCAGCGCCGCCTGGTACACGCCCTCACCCACCTCTTCGAGCGGCAGGTTGCGCGGCAGCGACGAAGGCGCCAGGAAGTAGCGCAGGGTCAGGTCGCCCAGGCCCACCCGTGGCCGGCCGTCGTCGCCGACGATGCGCACCTTGGCGGTGAACACCGTTTGCTGCGGCATGGGCTGGTCAAGGCCGATGAACTCGGCATGCGCCCCCCGGCGCTTGCTCGCATCCGGTGCGGCAGCCACCTCGGTGCTGAAGCAGTGGATGATCTGTGGCTGGTTGAGCAGGAAGGCCACATCGAACGTGCCCGCCGCCGGCATCTTCACTGTCGAGCCATACACCCCCGGTGCCAGCTCGCGCAGGCTGCGGTCGATGACCAGGGTCGCGCGAGCCTGGTGGCCACGGTTGTTGTAGCCGGACATCGGGGCGTTCATGCCCTCGGCATAGAAGTAGGTGGTGTTGTCCACCGGGTTGACCACGAATACCGAGTTGTCGTCACGCGACACCGACAACCCCTGGGCCAGTGGCAGGTCACCGGCCTGGCGTGGCGCAGCGGGGCCGGCGTCGAAGCCCTGCACGATCGGCTGGCGCCCTTCGCCCAGGCTGCTCAGGTTGATCATGCTGACCTTGGGCGAGGCCAGGCCACGGATGTAGGCATAGCCTTTGGTGAAGGTCAGCTGGTACGGTTCGGCCGCCACCGGAACACGGTGGATCAGCTTGTCGGTACTGGCATCGATCACCAGGGCCTGGTTGTCCAGGGTGTTGAGCACGATGCCGTAGCGGCCATCGCCGCTGAAGCGCATCGGCCCGAGGCCCTGCTCGGCCTTGACGATGTGGCGCAGCAGATGGCTGCGGGCATCGATCACCCGCACCGTGCCCTCTTCACCGTCAGCCACGTAAACCGCCTGGGACAGCGCCGAGTAGGCCACCGACAGCGGGTGCGGGCCGACCTCCAGGGTTTTTACCAGGCGCATCTGAACGATGTCGATGACGCTCAGGGTGCCGCCATCGCGGTTGCTGACAAAGGCGTAGCGCGAGTCGGCGCTGAAGGCGATTTCGTGGTGCCCGGAGCCGGTGGCGAAGGACTTCAGGGTGCTGCGTGAGGGGACGTCGATCACCGTCACCCCGCCTTTGGCCGGGTCGCTGCTGTTGTTGCCGACCCACAGCCGCTGCTGGTCTGGCTGCATGGCCACGCGCACCGGCGACTCGCCGGCGTCCAGGGTGGCCACGCGGGTGAAGGTCTCGGTATCGATCACCGCCACCTGGCCACGCTCCGGGATCGACACGAATACCTGCTTGTCGTCGCTGCTGGCCGTCCAGTCCATGGGCCGGCCCGGCAGGTCGATGCGCGCCAGGGTGCTGGTAATGCCACCCACCGACACGGTCGGGTCGATCACGGTCAGGCTGGCGTCCTTGTTCAGCACCAGCAGGAAGTAACTGTTCAGGTCCAGCAACGGCCGTGCACCAATGCTGCTTTTGAGGAACAGCGCAACGCGGGCCTTGCAGCTCTGGTCACGGTTGCCGCCTTCGAGCGGTGCCGCCTGCGCCGGGTCGATCCAGGCGCCCGGCGCCATGCCCGACAGCGGCTGGCCGCTGGCCTGGTCGGTGACCTTGAAGCGGATGTTGGCAAAGGCCCCTTCGCGCAGATCGCCGCCGGCCAATGGCCGCGCCTCGAACTCCACCGTCACGCCATCGCGGCTGAGCCGGTGCAGGCCCTGCAGGTCGGCAGGCTCCTGCAGCAGTTCGCGCGGGTCGCACCAGAGTTTTTCATAAGCCATCCCCAGGCCGATCAGCGCCGCCCCCAGCACTACCCCCAGTACTGCGGGCCGAGTCTTGTTGTTCTTGTACATGCTCGCGCTCCCCTTCCCTTACTGGCCCGCGGCGGTTGCCGGCGGCAAGTCGTTGGTCACCCGCAGGATGCCCCACAGTCCCGAGAGGTTGCCGTAGGCGGCATAGTCGCGGAACAGGTAGTCGCCTGGCACTGCGTTGGCGCCACCGGCACTGGGCAGCATGAAGCTGAAGTGCGCGGCTGGCAGCACGCTCTCCTGGGCGCCGATGTACATGGCCATCGGATTGGCGCCAAAGCGCACCGAGCCGATACCGGGCATGCTCATCGGGTAGCCGTCGAGGTCGTTCTTCTCGGCCTGGTAGCTGTGCAGCGGCCAGAGGTGCCCGTCCAGCTGGTAGACCATGCCGCGGCTGCCGCCGCTGGGCATGACAATGTGGTTGCGCACCGGTTGGCCCGGCTTGGCGTACAGCACCGGGGTCAGCGGGTCGCCACCGACCAGGGCGTTGGCGTAGGCCATGTGAGCGTTGGGCACATCGGCGAAGCCCAGGCCGTTGGCGTGGCCGAACGGCGAGTTCGGGGCCATGCCGAAGCGCAGCCACAGCGGTTCGGTGCGGTAGTTGACGGCCATGTTGCTGTTATCCTGCGGGTCGCCCGCCGCGCCGTTGCCTTCGACGTTGATGCCTTCCACCGGGCGGCCATCGGCCCAGCGCATGTTCAGCGCGCGCTGCCAGACGGTGACGAAGTCGCGGTAGTCTGGCTGGCCAGTGACCTTCACCGTGGCCTGGGCACGGGTAGCCGTGTCTTCGCTCCAGGTGGCGGTCTGCGGCAAGACACTCATGGCACCGACCAGGCCCTTCTGCGGTTGCTTGATGAAGTCCGACGGGGTCAGGTTGAGGCCGCCGAACTCGATCGCCGTGGTGTTGATGTTGTCCACCGTGCGGCCCAGTTGCAGCACCGGCTTGCCTTCACGCTCCAGGTGGCCGGCGTAGTACTGGTACACCTTGCTCGGGTAGGCGCCACTGTTGCCGACCCGGGGCGGTACGGTCTGCACCGGGTTGAGGCCGACGTTGGCACCATCGGACTTGGTGATGTCGTATGCCAGCAGCTGGGCGTGCAGGCCGACGTGGCTGGACGGGCGCATCAGGTTGTTGGCAAAGGCGGTGGAACCTTCGCTGTCGAACCGGTCACGCTTGACCACGTTGTGCATCACCGCCGTGCTGGGCAGGTCCGGCATCACCTCGGGCAGGCGGTTCTCCAGGGTGATGCTGATGCAGTCGCCAGCGTTGGCGCGCAGGATCAGCGGTTCCACAGGCACGCCGGCTTTCAGCTTGCCGGTGGTGGCATCGAGGTCGGCCTTGCGCACGTACATGATCGCGGTCGGGTCATGCAGCGGCGCACTGTGGCCACCGATGCTGAACGGCACGCCGTCCTCCGGATCGACACCGCTCACCAGCGGAATGCTGGTCTTGCGGTTGTTGAACACCAGGGTGCCGCCAGTGGCCTTGAGCGGGCCGCCGACATGCTGGCCGATACCGGCGATGTCGTTGATGGCGACGCCGTTGCGGTTATCCAGAATGTCGTTGGCCAGCGCGGCGACGATCTCGTAGCTGCGCTTGACCGTGGCGCGGGTACCGATGCCGTTGGGGTTGGCCGTGGTTTTCGGGCAGATGCCGTCGAAGTTCACGGTATTGCGCATGGCCACCGGCTGCGGGTTGTTCGGCAGCGGGAACAGGTCGGCGCGCTGGGCGGTGTAGTTGCGCATGATGCCCCAGATACCGTTCCAGTAGCCTTCCAGCGCCGCGTCCAGCGAGTACAGGTAGTCACCGTTGGTGGCGGCGGAACTGGAGATCATCGACACCGGCGCCATGAAGCCGAGCTGCTCGGAGATGCCGATCATCTGCGACGACTTCCAGCCCGAGTTGGAGCTGTTGCCGAAGCCCGAGCCGTTCTGCAGCCATTTCACGCCGTGCAGGGTGACGTTGTGCTCCTCTTCATGGCCACCGGCGTGCATGCGCAGGCGCACGTTGTCGCCGCTGTAGGTGCGCAGCATCGGCGTGAACGGGTCGCCCGGCTCGCTGCCGGCCTTGTTGATGTGCGGTGGGAAAAGCGTGGTGCCTCCGGTTGGGCCGACCGCCGAAGTGATCGCCGAAGGTGCCATGTTCATCGCCGGGATGGCGCGGTCGGTGCGGGTCTGCAGCGCGTAGCTGAGGTCACCGCCGAGGCCGTCGGCCTGCATGCCGCGCTTGCCGTCCGGGCCGACCTTGTTCGGGTCGAACACACGCAAGGCCAGCGGTTCGTTACGGTAGTTGACGACGAACATGCCAGGGTCATCCACCGAGATCGCCTGCGGGCATGGCCGGCTCGGGCAACCCGGGTTGAGGCCGCCACGCTCCTCGACGATGGCTTCAAGCAGGCTCGAGGCCTTGCCGCGCACTGGCGGGTTGATGGCGTAGCGGAAGCTGTCGGCAGTGGCCGGGAACGACTGGGCATTGGGGATGCCATCGGGGCCGGCACCCACATACACGCCCGCTTCATAGGCATGCTGGAAGTCGCTGTACTCGAGGAAGAACTCACGGTAGCTGTCGTTCTTGCCATCGCCGTCGTTGTCGCCGGTCTGGATCACCGCCTGCCACGAGGTCGGGCCGCCGTCCTGGCGGGTGGCCGGGTTGTACAGCTTCTCGCCGGATTCGGCGTGGTACCAGGTGGAACCGGCCGGTTCGGCCAGTACCGTGGCATAGAGCCCGAGTTGCTGGTGGGTCGATGGGCCGAGGTGGTCGTGGGTGAAGATGGTGCCCAGGCCACGGTCGACGTTGAACACGTTGACCAGCGGGTCGGCGAACCAGCGCTGCATGGCGGTGCGTGCGCCCAGCCAGTCGGCCCGGCCGAAGCGGCCGAAATACGGGTGCTGCTTGGCTTTCGGGCAGGCCGCGGTGCCGTCGCGGCTGTCGCCCTCGGCGCAGTTGTTGAAGGCACGGATGGCATGCACACGCTCGACCACACTGCCGGGCGAGAGAATGCCGTCTTCGTAGTTCCAGCCGTTGGCCGAGCCGTCGGCGGCGGTCAGGTCCCACTTGGGCAGGTGGATGTGCTGGCCGATCACGTCGGTCGGGGTGCGCACCTGGTAGTCGTCCATTTCATAGAACGACGGGATCAGGTTGGTGTGCTGGTACATGGTGCAGTCGAAGGTGTTCATGCGCATCACCAGCGGCTCTGGCGGGCGCTGCTTGGTGATCACCGGCCAGGCGTCTTCCCACAAGGCGATGATCCGCGCCTGCGGGAAGTGGTAGCCAACCTTGTTGTACACCGCGTCGAACTGGATGTTGGCGCCCTTGTAGATACGCGGGCGGTCGGCGGTGAAGCTGGACGCGCCACGGAAGTTGATACCGCCCAGGCTCTCGCCGCTGAAGAATTCGCCAACGCCCGAAGACTGCGTCAGGCGTTTGCCACGGTCATCCATGCACGGTTCGTAGTACGGTGCGCCTGCGGTCGGCAGCGCGCCATTGGTGCGGAAGGCCTTGGGCACCGGTTGGCTGCCAGGGATCAGCGCGTAGCTGGGGTGCTCGGCTGCGGCATGGAACTGCATGGCGGCCTGCTCGACGTCGGTACCCTCTTCCGGCAGGTAGATCGGCTTGGCCCGGTGTACCACCTTGGAGAAGTCCAGCTTGGTGGTGGTGGTGACGGCCTCACCGCCAGCGGACACACCGTCCAGCGCATGGCGCCCGAGGCCACCGTCCCAGCCATCGACCTGATTGGCGTCGAGGTTGGCCCACAGGGCTTTGCCGCTGTCCTTGAGCTGGCGGGCCAGGGCCGGGTCGAGCATGTCCAGTGGCGGGGTGGGCGGGCGGTTGCCGACGCTGCTTTCCATGCCGCCGATCCAGAACGGGTAGCCTGGGTTCTTCAGCGTGCCGTCGGCATTGCGGTTGGCCTCGCTGCGGTCGACCAGGGCCAGCGAGCCGATCGCCTTGGCAGCGCCAGGCTGCTGGGCGTGGTCGTCATCACCTTCACTCTCAGGGTGGTCATCGTCGTTGGCGGCCACCTGTTCGGTCGCCAGCTTAGGCACCACCACGACCTTGCCGGGCATCGGCGCCATGGCCTTGCCGGGCAGCGGCACAATGGCCGGGATGGGCGTGCCGGCAACGATCTCGCCGTCCGGCAGGGCCCGGGCCCCGGTCGCTGGCTTGCCGCTGCGCAGTGCGAACGGCGCGCTGTGGAAGCCGTCTTCGCCCTGCCCGCTGACTTCCAGCCGGGTACCTTCCTCGAATACGTCATGCACCCGCCACATGGCCCACATGCCTTGGGCGAAGTGCGGGTAGAAGTGGCAGTGATAGATGGCATCGCCAGCCACACGGTTGCGGTTGCCCGAACCGCCGTTGGCGATCTCGTAGGTGTAGCCGATGCCGGCACCGATACCCTGGGCATCGATGTAGTCGGAGTTGTCGTCGTTGGGGTTGAACAGCCACTGATGCCCGTGCAGGTGGAAGATGTGCTGCTCGTGGCCGTTGTGGGTGTTGCGGAACTTGGTGAAATCACCGATGTAGCTGTGGTGCACGTTGGCCGGTTCCGCCGGGTACAGGGCCATGCTGGCCTTGACCCCGGTGGCACTGGCCGGCGGCACTTCGCCCGGGCGGATATGTTCGAGGCCGACGTTGGCCGGCACATCGACCAGGGTGCCGATATCGCCCACGGTGTGCGCACTGAGGAAGAACTCCTCGTAGGCGCACGACAGGCAATCATGCATCGGCCCCACGCCGAGGCGGTTGGCAACCACCTCGGCGCCCATGCCACCGGAGCCATAGTTGATCATGAACGCGTCGCGTGCCGGTTCCAGCACATGGCCCATCACCGGGTCCGCCCAGTAACCGGGGAAGGCCTGGGTACCGGCTACTTCGTCGGCAAACTGCGAAGCGAAGTCGCGGAACGCCTCGAGCCGGTTGGGCAGCGCCGGGTTGCGCTTGCCGATGCTTTCCAGTGGGTAGGTGGACTTGGGGAAACTGCCATCCGGGTTGGGGCCCATGACGATGGCGTCGGTTTCGCTGTTGAGGATCTGGTTGCCGTCGATCATCGCGATGATCGGCTTGCCGGCCCTGCCCTCGGTCACCCACGGCTCGCGCTGCGGGTAGCGCGCCTCGTAGTCGATCACCGGCTGGCCGGTTGCGGTACGGCCGGTGGTGGCCAGGCGCATTTCTTCTTCAGTCAGGGTGTTGCGGTAGGTTCGCCCACCTTTGGGGACAACCACCACCTGGCCGAACAGGCCGTTGGCAACGTTACCGGCGGTACCCTCGCCGCCGAAGGTGGCGGCCTTGCTGGTGGCGGCGAATGCCCCTTCACGCTCGGCAAACAAGGTGTAGCTGCGGGTGCTGCCGGGGCTGACCAGGAAGTTGCCGTTGCGGCCAGTGTTGGCGGAGATGTCGGCGATGCTGTTGACCGCCTGCATGCCGTTGACCTGGAAGCCGACCATGCGCTCGGCGACCTGCTCGTCGGCGACGAAGCCTTCGGCACCAGGCGCTTTCGGGAGTTCGACACCCTCGACGTCATCATCGGCCTCGATGCCGTGCTTGTTGGGGTTGGCCTTGTAGTCGAGCAGGTTGGTGAGGTTGACCGTGAGGCAATCACCGGCGGCCACGCGCAGCACGATCGGCCGTGGGCGCTTGTCGGGGCGCAGGGTGACCTTGCCCGGCACTGCGGCGCCGCCCTTGCTCAGCGGGACCTGATGGTCATCCACCACATCCTCGCGCAGGGCGAAGATCATGCCGTTGGCGTTCTGCGCGCCAAGGCGGTTGAACATCAGTGGCTGGTCCAGGGCCACCACGTTGGCCACCAAGGTGCGCTGGCACTGCACAGCAGCCTCGCTGGTCGCTTCCCAGCCAAACAAGGCCAGGACGAGTGATGTCAGGACGGGGCCTTTGTACGGGGTCGACATGCTGCACCTCCGGAACACAGGAAACACTGCGATGAGGTCAGCAAGGTGTGTGCCATAAGGAAATGGCTTTTAATTTCAGTCAGTTAGGAAAGGAAGCGGAACAGATTGGGGAGCAGCCCCCACGGAAATTCCCCAATTCGGGGGATGATATGCATTGTCGTTTCGGGGGCATGGCAGCGGGACTGTGCGAGGCAGGCTTACAGCCGGTTACTTTCATTGCAGGGTTCTAAGTTTACGCGTCGACAATTCCTACAGCCTTTTAGGAAGAGCGACGGTCCTTCGAGAATTGATTCCCCGTTAGTGTTCAGGCTCAGCGCAAACACAACCGACCGATGAGCCACTCGTTGGCCCGCGCCACCGTACGCAGGCCGGCAATCGAGGAACCCGATGTCCAGACACCCCAACGCTAGCGATGAACACTCGGCAACGGCAAATGCGACTTTTCGCCTGAGCGAGCGGAATGCTCACAGCATGCTCGAACCCACTGCATGGGCTGCCAGCCTCTGCCGCGACAACCGCCAGGAGCCCCCGTCAGAACCTGCAAGTTACGCCGCAGACCCGGACTTCCAGCTGCGCGGTGGCTTCGCCAATTTGATGCTCGATGCCGCCGCGCCGCTGTTCGGTCTGGTCATGCGCCTGCGGACTCTGGATGAACTTGCGCACATCAAGGATGTGCATTCGAAAGTGCGCAACCAGATCGAGAACATTCGCGAAGAGATGCGTCAGAACAACTATGAGCCGGCACAACTGCAGGCCTATTCCTATGCCCTGTGCCTGTTCATCGACGAAGCCGTGATGGAGCGCCCGTGGGGCAAGAACAGCTGCTGGAGCCAGGAATCGCTGCTGAGCATCTTCCATGACGAGACCTGGGGCGGTGAAAAGATCTTCACCGTGCTCTCGCGGCTTATGCAGGAGCCCAAACGTTATCAGGACGTCCTGGAGTTCATGTATTTCGCGTTGTGCCTTGGCCTGAAGGGCAAGTATGCCATTGCCCCGAAAGGCGAAGAAACACTGAACGCCCTGATCCACCAACTTCACGGGACTATCCGCGAACTGCGCGGCCCGGTCCCTGCAGAAGTGTGCGATCCCTACAGCAACGTGGCGCCACGCAACTTGCGCATCAGACGGCAGTGGCCGTGGTGGAGCCCGCTGGTGATTTCTGCCGTTGCCATGGCCATTGCCTATGGGATCTACAGCTATCGACTTCACCTGGTCACCACCGAGGTACTGGAGTCGTTGGAGCGCATTTTACAGCAATAGCCGCACGCCAAGCCTTTCAGGGAGATCTACATGTCCAGTCAAACCGACCTGCGCTTCAGCTTCCAGCCGCTACTTACGCAAACTGAATTCGAGGTCGTGTCGTTCAAGCTCGACGAGGCGATCAGCACGCCGTTCCAACTGCATCTGGAACTGATCAGCTTCGAGAATGAAGCCGACTTTGCCCAGTTGCTCGACAAGACCGCACTTTTCACCATTTGGCGGGGTGAACGCCCGCTGCGCTACGTGCATGGCCTGATCAGCAGCTTCAGCCAGGGTGAAACCGGCTTCTGCCGGACCCGTTACCACGCCCTGATCGAACCACGACTGGCACGCGCCAATCTGCGCTCGAACTGGCGCATCTTCCAGCAGAAAACCGCACCGCAGATCATCGAGCTGATGCTCAAGCAGCAAGGCATCCTGCATTTCGAACTGGGTTGCAGCGCCGACCATCAGGTGCGTGAGTTCTGCGTGCAGGCCGGTGAGACCGACCTCGACTTCATCGCCAGGCTGGCGGCTGAGGAAGGCTTCGTCTACCGCTTCGAACACAGCGCCAAACAGCACACGCTGATCATCAACGATCGCGTGCAGGCCTTGGGGCTGATCAGTGATGGCGTCATCGGCCTGGAGGATGACGATGAAGGCTTTTTCGAGGCCCCGGAGCAGACGGGCCCCTATCAAGTGCTGTACCGCGCCAACAGCGGCTGCGTGCAGGCGGTCCCCTGCCTGCGTCGCTTGCGCTACAACGAACAGGTACGTACCACCAGGCAAGTGCAACGCGACTACACCTTTACCAACCCGGCGTATAGCCAGCAGCACGAGGCAGAGGCCAGCGGCGTAGTGCACAAAGCGCTGGACTACGAGCGCTTCGACTACCCCGGGCGCTACAAGCGCGATGCGGCTGGCAAGCCTTTTACCCAGACCCGCCTCACCGCCTGGCGCCACGATGCCTGCGTCGCTGAAGTGGAAGGCGATGATGTGCGCCTGCAACCGGGACTGAGCTTCACCCTCACGGGCCACCCGCGCGAAGACCTGAACGTGCATTGGCGGGTGATCACTGTCGTCCATGAAGGTAGCCAGTTCACCAGCCTGGAGGAAGAAGCCGCCGGTGCCGAACGCGGCACGCACTACCAGCAGCGCGCAACACTGGTGCCCGGCAGAACCGAGTGGCGCCCTGCCCCGTTGGCCAAGCCCCGTATCGACGGCCCGCACATGGCTACCGTGGTCGGGCCGCCCGGCGAGGAGATTTATTGCGACCAGTGGGGCCGGGTCAAGGTCAGCTTCCCTTGGGACCGCGAAAGCCAGCACGACGAGTTCAGCTCCTGCTGGGTACGGGTATCCCAAGGCTGGGCCGGCGCAAGTTGGGGCTCGATGGCCATACCGCGGGTCGGCCAGGAGGTGATCATCCACTACGTCAATGCCGACCCCGATCAACCGATGATTACCGGCCGTACCTACTGCGGCAATCAGCTGCCGCCGTACGGCCTGCCGGAACACAAGACGCGCATGACCATCAAGAGCCAGACCCACAAGGGTGATGGCTACAACGAACTGCGCTTCGAGGATGAACTGGGCAAGCAGGAAGTGTTCATCCATGCCGAGCGGGACCAGAACAATGTGGTCAAGCACGATGAGACGACCAACGTCGGGCGCAACCGTGTCGAAGAAGTGGGCAATGACCAACAGCTGACTGTCGGTAACGATCTGCAACAACAAACGGGCCGTGATCGGGCTGAGCGGGTCGGGCGCACCTGCCAGGTTGAAATAGGTCAGGACCTTATCGAGCAAGTCGGAAACGACCATCGCGAGACCACTGGGGCCAATCACCATGTCAGCGTCGGTGGCCAGAGCGAATTGCACGTCAAAGGGCGACGGCAGATCAGCATCGGTGGGGGGGTGAACCAGCAAACCACCGTCTATCAACTGCAGGCCAGTGAGCGCATCGAATTCAGAAGCCCGGGCGGCAGCATCGTGCTGGATCAGCAAGGCATCACCTTGAACGGCCTGACACTCACATTGCTCGGCCCGACCCAAGCAGCCATCGCAGGATCAGGAAATACGTTGGACCTGGATCTGCTCGCCAATGACAGCGACCGCTGCGAGGAAACCGACCGATGAGCAGTGACGCCTTGATCAAGCTGATAAACCAACATCACCGCCCCGGGCAGTACAGCTACGTGCTGCTTGACCCGCTGGCAGCCTCAGCAGGCAGCGAACATTCATTACTTGCCAGCCTGCAGCTGGTATTGGGCGACAAAGCGATGACACGCGTGGTTCGGCCCGACCTGCCTCGTTCGCCTGGATTGCATCCGGTGCTCGTTTGCCTTGGCTCACCCGCAAGCTCGCCTGACATCTCGCTGCTGGAGCTGACAGCACAGGCGGCCGAACGCGACAGGCATCGGCGCAAGCACCCTGTCTGCGGCTGGCTGCTCAGCGAAGCGCCGCCCACTGCCGTCGCAACTCACCTGACGGCCCTGTGCCGTTTGCCCGATGCATCCGGGGCGACCACGTTTCACCCTGTTTACGAACCGCTGCGCCTGGAGTTGCTGGCCGCGTTGTTCGAGCGTACGGATCAGGGGCCGTGGTGGCCGATCGAGCGCTGGGTGTTCTTGAGCAGTGGCGGCGGCCTGGCGAACCTGAAAGGTCAGCCACACGTCCGGTGCGGTTTGCCTGCGGGCGCTGTGCGTGTTCAGCAGAACACCGCCCTGATAGAGGCCGTGTTAGCGGCATTGAGGAGATTGCCTGCGTTTCCCGGTGCCCGCGAGATCCCACCGTTCGCGGCCCTGCGAGCATCCAACCATCTCGACGACGCGCGCGAACTTGGCCTGATGGTTGAGCAGGACATCCTGGTAATGGCCCTTCACCTGCTACGGCTGCACGCACGACTGCACACCCAGAAAGCCGTGAGCGACATGATCGACATGGCCATCCGACAACAACGGCCCCTCGCCGAGATGTTCGCGCAGGTTTCCGATTCGAGCTGGCGCCATCTGGTTGCAGCCATTCCCCAGCCAGAGGCCTACTCATGAGCATCACTCAAGACATAATCAATGCAGTCGCCGAAGTCGACTTCCTCCTTACCCCGTGCAAAGCCTGCCAGCGCCAGGGCCTGCCCATCCTTCCCCTGCGCCGCGCCGTGGTACCTGATACCCGTCCCGGTAGTGACCCCGTCACGCAAACCCGGATGGGTCTGCGCACCTTGCGCAGTGGTTATCTCTATGTGCTGCTCGACCAACGCATTTGGCACGCCTACGAAGTCACCGCGCAGGGCCACCTGCGCCGCTTTCTGCCCTACGAGCCAAACCCGGGGCCGCCTCCGTCGCTGCCCGAGCACTGCGTGCATGAAAACCACGACATCCCGTCGTCCTTCCTCAACATTGATACCGATACCTACGGCT
>NZ_VZII01000070.1 GCF_009391885.1 Pseudomonas sp. MN1F
GTCGTTAGCTCAGTTGGTAGAGCAGTTGGCTTTTAACCAATTGGTCGTAGGTTCGAATCCTACACGACCCACCATGTAAAAAGGGCATCTCGAATGAGATGCCCTTTTTCTTTGCCTCACGAAAATATCAGAGGCTTGCGCGACCCCTGTGGAAGCCGCGCTTGCTGGGGAAGGGCCGCGAGGCGGCCCCGGCAATCTTCAGTGCAGCTTCAGTCGTGGTTCAGTGCCACGGCCAATCTTGCTACCCAGCATCATCAGTGCCGTGCGGAAGAACCCATACAGCGCCATCTGGTGCATGCGGTACAGCGACACGTAGAACATCCGCGCCAGCCAGCCCTCCAGCTTCACGCTGCCCATCAGGTTACCCATCAGGTTGCCCACCGCCGAGAAGCGCGACAGCGACACCAGCGAACCGTAGTCCTTGTACGCGTAAGTCGGCAGCGCCTTGTTCTCCAGCCGCGCCTTCAGGCTCTGCGCCAGCATCGAAGCCTGCTGGTGCGCGGCCTGGGCCCGTGGTGGCACGTTGCGGTCACTACCCGGTTGCGGGCACGCGGCACAGTCACCGAAGGCGAAGATGTTGTCATCGCGGGTGGTCTGCAGGGTAGGGCGCACCACCAGCTGGTTGATGCGGTTGGTTTCCAGGCCATCAATGTCCTTGAGGAAGCCCGGTGCACGGATACCCGCCGCCCACACCTTGAGGCTGGCCTGGATCACTTCACCGTCTTTGGTCCTCAGGCCATCCTCGGTCACTTCGCTGACCGCGGCGTTGGTCAGCACCTTCACGCCGAGTTTTTCCAGGGTCTTGTGCACCGGTACGCTGATGCGCTCTGGCAGTGCAGGCAGCACGCGCGGGCCGGCCTCGATGAGGGTGATGTGCATGTCCTTGGGCTGGATGCGGTCCAGGCCATAAGCCGCCAGTTCGTGGGCAGCGTGGTGCAGCTCGGCCGCCAGTTCAACACCGGTGGCACCGGCGCCGACGATGGCCACGCTGATCTGCTCGCTGGCCGCGTCACCCGCGTGGGCACGCAGGTAGTGGTTCAGCAACTGCTGGTGGAAGCGCTCGGCCTGCTTGCGGGTGTCGAGGAACAGGCAGTGCTGCGCCGCGCCCAGGGTGCCGAAGTCGTTGGTGTTCGAACCCACGGCGATGACCAGGGTGTCATAGCCCAGGGTGCGCGCAGGCAGCAGCTCGCGACCCTCTTCATCGAGGGTGGCAGCCAGTTGAATCTGCTTGCCTTCACGGTCCAGGCCGCTCATGCGCCCCAGCTGGAAGTTGAAGTGGTTCCACTTGGCCTGGGCCACGTAGTTCAGTTCGTCTTCCGAGGAGTTCAGCGAGCCGGCGGCCACTTCGTGCAGCAGGGGTTTCCAGATGTGCGTAAGGTTGGCGTCGACCAGGGTGATCTCGGCCTGCTTGCGCTTGCCCAGGCTTTTACCCAGGCGGGTCGCCAGTTCCAGGCCGCCGGCGCCGCCGCCGACAATCACGATGCGATGAGTCATGGGGATATCTCATAAGGTTTACGGAATTCGTGGCCGCAGGGGCCGGCCGCAAACTGCGTGAGGGAAGGGCGAGCGCGAAGCAGCTCATAGCACCAGTTCACTCAGCAGGCGGCTGATCAGACCCAACCCGATGGTCACGGCCAGTACCAGCACAAGGAGCAGCCAGGGCCGAAAAGGCCGGCGCTCGACTTGGTGCTGGGGGGCTCGCAGATACTCATCGACACGACGCTGATCTTCCGGGTTCAGGCGGCTGGTCATGGTGGGCCTCGTCAGGTAGACGTTTGTGACTGCACGAACGCCACAGCGTTCATGCAAGCGCTTCAAACAAATGATAATGCTTTCTATCCCTGGCGCCGAGTTTACGCCATCGCAAAGACTCTCGGCAGTGGATCAAAGACTGATGCCCACGTCGAAGACGATGCTGCGCCCCAGGTTGCCGCGCAAAAAATCCGGCGCGTCGGGGTGGGCGAACAGCACCCGGGCGAAGGTCGGCCCGACCAGCGACAACGAGCGCCAGCCCTGGCGCAGGTATTCGGTGGGCGGCGGGAAGTGGGTGTTGAGGTCGAGCACTTCGCGCTTGAGGCTGGCGAAGGCGATGATGTCCAGTTCACCCAGGTCCAGCCCGCGCTCGCGGTAGTTGTGCGCCTTCTTGCGCAGGGTCGGCGCCAGGCGCCCGAGCAGCTCGGCGGCAGCGATGCGCCGGGGGCGGGCTTCGCGGCGCACCAGCTGGGCCAGGGAAAAGGCACTGCGCCGGCGTTGCAGCTCTTCACGCCATTCGTCGTTGAGGCGGCGGCCTTCGTCGAGCACAAAGAACACCTCGAATGCCGCATCGCGGAACAGCACGTCCGGGGGCTCCTGGCCGGCCGGGGTGAAGTCCTCGCTGCGGTAAGGGATGTTCAGCCCTTGCAACAGGCGCTGGCACACCCATCGCTCCCGCTCCCACTTGCGGGCGTTGGAGAGAAAGGCATTGGCTTGTTCGGCCTGGATGGTAAGCAGGCGCAGGTAGTCTGAGTCATCCATGGGAACAAGCTTAGCCGCTAATCGATGACGGTAAGATGCTGTTTGCGCGTGGGAAACGGGGCAGGGTGTAGACTCAGTTTGTCTGCATGGCCGAAAGGGATGGTTCCAGGTGATCAGCGCGCAGGTTTTATCCACAACCAGCCTTGCCCTGGGTTGGCTCGGTTATGTGCCCTTGTTGATCTGGGCTGCCAGCCGCACGCGCTGGGTGGAGCTGGTGACCGACCGGCGCCGCCAGCACCTGCTGTTTGGCACGGTGTTCTGCCTGTTTGCCCTGTGGCTGGTCAGGCGTGATTTCGATACGGGCGTGTCCTACCACTTCATCGGCATGACGGCGGTGACCTTGCTGCTGGACTGGCCGCTGGCCGTTCTGGGCGGTTGCCTCGCCCAATTGGGGTTGCTGGCGCTGGGGCGGCAGGACCTTGCGGCGCTTGGGGTCAATGGCTTGCTGCTGGTGGGCTTACCGGTGCTGATTACCGAAGTGTGCGCGATCCTGGTCGAGCGCGCGCAACCGCGCAACCTGTTTGTTTATATCTTCTGCTCGGGCTTCTTTCCCGCTGCGCTGACGGTGCTGATTTGCGTGCCGGTGGCGTTGGGGGTGTTATGGCTGGACGGGCGCTTTGCGATGCCGGAGTGGCTCAGCGATTTTATCGGCTACCTGTGGTTGATGATGTTCCCGGAGGCGTTCATCAACGGCATGGTGATCAGTGCGCTGGTGGTGTTTTGCCCAGAGTGGCTGGAGACATTCAACCGCACTCGATACTTACAGGCGCCGTGGAAGGAGGATGAGCGCTGATTTCTTTATTTGCTGTATCGGCCTCTTCGCGGGTTCACCCGCGAAGAGGCCGGCACAGGCAGCCTAGGGCTCAGTTTAGTGCCGAGGCTCCAGCTCTCCCGAGAACAGCTCATCCTCAGCATCCGGCGCTACCGGAATCTTGTGCTCCTCGGCCGCCCAGGCCCCCAGGTCGATCAGCTTGCAGCGATCGGAACAGAATGGCCGGAACGCGTTTTTCTCGTTCCATTCCACAGGTGCGCCACAGGTCGGGCAATCGACGGTCAATGGCTGGCTCATGGCTGGCCTCCTCGTAAAGTCAGGTAAAAGTGGTGCAGGCGGTCAATCTGCTCGTACAGTGCGGCGAGGTGGCCGTCATTGACCACCACGTCGTCGGCATGGCCCAGGCGGTCCTCACGGGCCAGCTGGGCCTTGAGAATGGCCTGCACCTGCTCGGGGCTGGTGTTGTCACGTACCAGGGTGCGCGCCACCTGCAGATCCTGCGGCACATCGATCACCAGCACGCGCTGCACCTTCTGGTGCTGGCCCGACTCGATCAGCAGCGGCGACACGTATACCGCATAGGGCGACTCGGCTTTGGCCAGGTAACTGAAGATCTCCTGCCCGATCAGCGGGTGCAGCAGTTGCTCCAGCCACTTGCGCTGAGCCGGGTCGGCGAAGATCAGCTGGCGCAAGGCCGCACGATCAAGCTGGCCATCGTCCTGCAGCACGCCGGGGCCGAAGCGCTCGACGATGCTCGCCAGTGCCGGGCGGCCGGGTTCGACCACCCAGCGCGCCGCCTGGTCGGCATCGACCAGGTGCACGCCAAGTTCGACGAAGCGCTCGGCGGCGGCGCTCTTGCCGCTGCCGATACCGCCGGTCAGCCCGAGAATCCAGGGGGTGAAGGCCTTGGTGGTCATCACATTCCAAACAGTTGCAGGTAGAAGGCGTATATTTCATCACCCCAGAGCACAGCAATCCACCCCGCAATGGCCAGATAAGGGCCAAAGGGTATGGCCGTGCCGACGGATTGCCTGCGCACGCGCAGCAGGCACAGGCCCGCCACCACCCCGATCACCGATGACAGCAGCAAGGTTACCGGCAATACCTGCCAACCGCCCCAGGCACCGATCAACGCCAGCAGCTTGAAGTCGCCATAGCCCATGCCCTCCTTGCCGGTGATCAGCTTGAACACCCAGTACACCGACCACAGGCTCAGGTAACCGGCCACCGCGCCCCACAGTGCATCGGGCAACGGCACCACGGTGTCGAATGCGTTGACGATCAAGCCCAGCCACAGCGTCGGCAGCACGATGACATCGGGCAGAATCTGCTGGTCATGGTCGATCAGGCTCAGTGCCAGCAGGCTCCAGCTCAGCAGCAGCAGGGCCAGCGCCTCGATACTTGCGCCGGAATGCCAGGCCACCACCATCGACAACAGTGCACAGGCCAGCTCGACCAATGGATATCGCGCACTGATCGGCTGCTTGCAGGCGGAGCAGCGCCCGCGCAATGCCAGGTAACTCACTACCGGGATGTTCTCCCAGGCGCGAATCGCGTGTTTGCAATGTGGGCAGTGGGAGGCGGGGAGGGACAAGTTGAAGCGTTCGTGCGCGGTGGTCGGCAGGCCCAGCACCTCCTGCGCCTCACGCTGCCACTGGCGCTCGAGCATGATCGGCAGGCGATGCACCACCACGTTGAGGAAACTGCCCACCAACAGGCCTAGCACCGCTGCCAGGGTAATGAAGTACGCCGGCTGCTCGGCCAGCAAAGTCCACGAATTCATGTTCAGATCAAGCTACCCAACTGGAAGATCGGCAGGTACATCGCCACCACCAGGCCACCGACCAGCAAGCCCAGGATCAGCACGATGGCCGGCTCCAGCAGGCTGGTCAACTGGTCCAGCGTCTGGCTGACCTGTTCCTCGTAATGGCTGGCGGATTTTTCCAGCATCTGGTCCAGCGTGCCGCTGGATTCACCGATGGCGGTCAGCTGTACCAACAATGGCGGAAACAGCGGTTCATTGGCCATCGCTCGATTCAGCGCCTGCCCGTTGGCCATTCCCTGGCGCAAGCGCTGCACCGCCTGCTCGTGCAGGCCATCGCCACAGGCCTTGGCCACGGTGCCCAGCGCATCCAGCAACGGCACCCCGGCAGCATAGGACGTGGCCAGAGTGCGGGCAAAGCGCGCCAGGGCGGCCTGGCTCAACAGCTTGCCAAACACAGGAACGCGCAAGGCCCGTGCAGTTATCCACAGGCGTGCTGGCGCATGCTTTTTATACAGTCGGGTCACCCCGAGCCCCAGGCCAACTGCGGTGCCCAACAGCAGCGGCGCATAGCGCCCCAGCCCTGTGGACAAGTCGATCACCCACTGGGTGAAGGCCGGCAGCGCGGCATCGAAACCGGCAAACAGGCTCTCGAAACGCGGAATCACCTCCAGCAACAACACCGCCGAAACCCCCAACCCGGTCAGCAACAGCAGCAATGGATAAAGCATCGCCTTGCGCACTCGCTTACGCAGCACTTGGCGCTGCTCCAGCATCCCCGCCAGTTGTTCCAGCTGCCGGTCGAGCGTACCGGACTGCTCGCCCACGCGAATCAGGTTGCAGTACAGCCCATCGAACCACGCCGGATGGCGCTGCAGCGCATCCGCCAGCCCCAGGCCCGAGGCTACATCCCGTTTCAATTTATCCAGCAAAGCTGCCTGCCCCGCACTGCAGGCGCTGCGCCCCATCACCTCGAAGGCCTGCAACAGCGGCACCCCGGCCTTGAGCAAGGTCGCCAGCTGCCGGCTGAAGCCTGCCGGGTCGGTTTTTTCCCGAGCCTTGGGCAAACGCCATTCAAACCCGCCAGCCGCCCGCAGGCTGACCACGCGGATGCCCTGGCGCTGCAAGCCGGCCCGCGCATAGGCCGGGCTGCGCCCGCTGACCTGGCCGCTGACTGCGGCGCCACTGGCATCGGTGCCGCGCCAGGTATAGAGGTGTGTGGATGGGTTCATGCAAAGGTCCTTTTCGGCTCGTGCGACAAGCCTGGAAACAGCTTGCCGCGTCCATGAGCGGGCGTGCGTCCGTGATGCTCACTAGAGTAGTTCAGCGAAGATGACGCCCTGGCGGGCAGGGGTGACAAAAGGTGTCTGTTCAGGCCTACTGCGCCGCTGCCAGTTGGGGGCGAGCCTGACCTCCACGAGTACACGTATCAAAAAGGAAAACGTTCATGAAAGGGCAACGCGGTATCACCCTGATCGAACTGATGATCGTCGTCGCGATCATCGGCATTCTGGCGACCATCGCCTTACCGATGTACACCAACCACCAGTCCCGCACCAAGGCTGCAGCCGGGTTGCTGGAGATCAGCGCGCTGAAGACGGCGATGGAGCTGCGGTTGAATGAAGGCAAGGATGTGGGGAGTGTGGCTGAGTTGGGTGGCCAGCCGGCTACGGCGAACTGTGCGATTGCGGTGAGCAGCAAGGCGGCTGACGGGATTGGCACGATTGCATGCACCCTGGTTGATGCGCCGACCAATGTGGTTGGCAAGAGCCTTGCCCTGACGCGTTCGCCAACTGGCTGGACCTGCACGACCGATATCGAGGAAGCCCTCGCGCCGAAGGGCTGCAAAGCGCCCTGAGGGGAAGGGAATAAGGCCGGGGAAACAGGGGTTTACGCGGCGGGTGCGGCAGTGGTACGTTGCGCTACACGCCGGTGTAGCTCAGTCGGTAGAGCAGCGCACTCGTAACGCGAAGGTCGCAGGTTCGATTCCTGTCTCCGGCACCATTCAAATGACCTGATTGCAATCCCCCGCAATCAGGTTTCAAGCAATACACACCCCGCACTCCCAGAATATCGCAGCCCTCCAGCACTACTCGGTCCCCACTGTAGGAGCCGCGCTTGCCGGCGATGGGCTGCGAAGCAGCCCAAATTCCTCAGGCTGACAGGCCCCTACACCCTGTCACGCTCAGCTCCGTCCTATTCGACTTATCGATGTGCCCTTTTCAACTTAAGGTTGCGCGACATTCGAGATAATGCTTTTCTTCGATAAGGCTAGAGCCCAATGATTACGGGCTCATAATCAAAAAAATTAGAGATAATCTGATCGCCGTTTAGAGATAATTCACAAATGCCGCAGTTTTCTCACCACGATCTCCAGCTGCTGAACCCGTCCTTCGACTCGCCCTTGGTCGACGTGCTGAGCGAGCTTGAATTCCTGCGCCGGCTAAGGCTGGAAGGCGACACCCCGGCGCCGGTTTTCTTCCAGCTAAAGGATATCTTCCACACCCTGGAGAGCTTGGGGTCTGCCCGAATCGAGGGTAACCACACCACCCTCGCGGACTACATCGATAGCAAGGTCGAAGGCACCGCCGAAAGCACCGATCAATTGCTGGAGGTTGCCAACATCGAAAAGTCGATGGACTACATCGAACAGGTGATGCAGCCCGGTGTAGACCTGACCGAGCACATGATCCGCGAGTTGCACGCCATGACCGTGGTCGATCTGCGGCGCGAAGGGGACCGCACACCGGGTGCCTACCGTGAAGGGCCGGTGCGTATTTCGCAGTCGGATCACCTTCCACCTGAGGGGCTGCTGGTGCCGCAGTACATGCAGGAGCTGGTCAGCTTCATCAACCGTGACGATTCGCCAAAGTACGCATTGATGAAAGTTGCCCTGGCGCACCATCGTTTCGGCTGGATTCACCCATTCGGCAATGGTAACGGGCGAGTGGTGAGACTGCTCACGTACGCGCTACTGATGAAGTACGGCTTCAACGTGAACGTGGGCGGCAGGGTGCTGAACCCAACTGCCGTGTTCTGCAACGACCGCGAGAAGTATTACTCCATGCTGGGGATGGCCGACACCGGCACCGCGGCCGGGCTAGAGGCATGGTGCGTTTACGTGCTTGAGGGCATTCGTGACGAGCTGGAAAAGGTGGATAGGCTCACCCAGTACGGCTACCTGACTAAATCGATCTTGTCCCCTGCCGTGAGCTATGCGCGCAGCCGGGAATGGATTACCGCAGTTGAAGAGCAGATCTTGGACTGTGCGATAAGCATGAAAGTGGTGAAGTCTGGCGATATTGCGCAGGCAGTTCCCAAGCTCACTGCTAGCCAGCGGACCTACCAGATCAAGAACCTGGTAGAGCAGGGGATGCTGATACCGGTTAGCCCAGGCTCTAGGCAGTACACGATCGGGTTCTCGAACAATTACTTGGTACGGGGTGTGATCAAAGCGTTGAGAAGCCAAGGTTTCATTCCCGAGCCACTCGATAACCCCTGAGGAGTGCCACCCGCTGCAATCCCCGGGTCCATCTGGTCACCCGCAGAAACAATCTGCCAAAGCGGATGGTTTGACGCTCCAAGGTAAATATCCGAGGATGAACCCCGAGGACTGCAATTGCGCGTTTTCGGGCATGGCTTGCCAGTAATCGGCCCCCCGAATCTGGCAGCAGTGAAGCTGGCGCTCACTGATGTAGGGACAGTCGATAGGCCCCACCATACGGCCAATGATTCGACTGGGTTCTGACCTGATGGATAGTGAATCCGGAAACTAAAGAATCGCTGCGACTACAGCCTCAGCAACATCCGAAGGCGACCCCGAAAAGGTTGCCTTTTCTTTTGCCCGTTGATCATGGTTTCGCTGACTGTGGGTCCTCGTGGAGCCGGTTGAGGCGCCCATGTCACCGCCGAGGTACGCAGAATATTTAGGGCTGGCGCAATCCCGCTTACCGCATCTGTTTTGCACAATTTCTAAAGGCCTGCACGACCTCTGTGGGAGTATCCGCCGTGCTCAATTTCTAGAACTTAGCGCCCCCTCTGGGGAGCGGGCTTGTCCCGCGAACACGGGCGAAGCCCGTGCCATCAAACGCAACTTCCAGCCCAAGAGTAATCCCAGTTCAGGCAGGCGCTGGACCGGTAGTTTTCAGATTTGAACGCTCTCACTACCCCGGCAGTGCTTAGTGGCACAGCGCATACTTCTGGCACAAACGCTTAGGTACGCGGCTGTAGCTGGACGCCTACGCGAATAGGGTGAAACGGGGAGCAATCAGGATTGGCTTGGTTAGCTTTCGGAAAGCGCAGGAGGGACGAGTCTTTTCTCTGAAAGCAGGCATGTCATGAAACCAAGCCCTCAGGATAGGGCAGCGCACTTGTGGCACTGCCCAGATGCTTCAGCCTTTGTTGGCATTGAGCTTGCGCAGCTCTTCATAGGTGGCCGACTGGACAAACCAGAAGCCCGAAATGATGCACCAACTCAAGCTGCCGACTACGAAGATTCCCAAGGCAGGCAGGAACCCGCTGGTGAACATGGCGATGAATGCGAACAGCCAGATCATGGCCAGAGAAACATAGAGGACGATGTTGTTGACGCTGATGACGAAGTCTTTCACAGGGCTTGTTCCTTGCGGGTGTCGATGATTTCCCCTCCTGGGGCTCGGAGATGCTATCACATTGCCTTCATTGGGGTTTGTAAGGTCACGGCGCTCCTTCGGTGGCTCTCCCCCCCAAATGGCGATTCGCGTCCGGCAACTCGCCCGTTCACCTCCTCGGTGATGGATGCCAACTTCAGATCATGGCCCTCGTGCGCCAGACAACACTTCCTACTTCGCTGGCCTACAGCAACCTTTCCGCTTGGCCGAATCTTGCGCCAACCTACGCCCGTCTCCCTCTCCTAGGAAGAGACGGGTGCTTCTAACACTGCTGCAGCCCTCATCGCACTTGGCATTGCGGCTACTCCACTCGTGACAATCGACGTGACAAACGCCGATCTCATCAGCAGCAGCGCTCAAGATGATGGTGCCGCAGACCAGGGATTGGACTGCACCTGACTGACAGTCAGGCATGCCCCGGTCATCGCACCGCTGCGCTCACCCGGCTCAGGATCTTTAGGCACTGGTCTCGTCAGCCAATGCAGCCTCCACCCGCCCACCGGTAACGGTGCTCAGGAGGCCAGATTATGAGATGCCCTTGCTCGCGGTCGTAAGGAGCCGCCAGTTCCGCATAGTGGACATTCCCCACAGGTCGCAGGGGCCTTGATCCCTGATAACACTCAGCATTCTTGGCGGGATGACGTGGGGCGAGGATTGGAGAGCAGAAAATGAGGTGACCAATATTGTATTGGTGGGTAGACGCGATGGCCACAAGTTCGGTTACGGCAGGCAATTGAGCTATGCGGGGCCGCAGGCGTTGAAAGATATGTTCGGCGGCGGCCACTAAGGCACGGTCAAGTCGCGTAGATCGATACTGGCCTTCCAGCATAATCTGAATGGTACTCAAGCGCGTGTTAGCTTTTTTACCATTAGCCAAACGATGAAAATGATCACGCATCCCCATATCGGAAACAAGGCCCAGTGTAACGTGCTATAAAAAATTTGATACGACTCAATTGCCATTCCTATGGCAGCTAGGAAAAATCCTATCCCTGCCACAAAGTTACCATTTCCAGAGCTTACGGCGGCTGACATAAGTATCATGAGAGCTAAGGAGGTGAGCATATGTATGAACATCGCAACAAATGTGCTGGCAATTAAGGCGGTTAAAATTTCTAGCGTTCTCCACCAGCCTCCATCTCCAAAATTGAAGGTGAAGGAGAGCCAAATCCATACTAAGATTGTTAATAGCATAAAGAATAAGTTTCTCGAAACTATCTTGTTGCGCTTTTCGTCTGATAAGTCAGGGTCTTCATCAGCGCCAGGCATGGAATAATCCATGTCTCCAAAACCTAAAGATAGAAACTTGTCCGATAGCCACTCGTTTGATCGCTTTGCAAAGCTATTATTGAATATGTCGAGCATTGCAAGGCCAAAGCCCAGCAGTTCAAGCAGTAACGCAAGTACCTGTAATTTATCCAATTTACTCAAAGTCCGATGATCAATTAAATGTTGTACATTAATGGCTAAAAGGCGAATGCTAATGGCCCGTTCAGATTGACAAAACCTCTCAGGTCTTCAATTTTTATGCTGACCGTGACGTTTCCATATGCGCCTGCGGCTACACCGTATTCCGAAAAGCATAAATTCAAATAGCTGCTGTCGAAATAATAGCACTGGTCGTCTGTGACCGTCTCGAACCAATGGTCCGGGATCTGTGCGGAAAGACGGGAAACGGTGAGCTTATTGATGGGTTTTGTATATCCTGATCTAAACAGATCTTTAAATTCCACCGGCTCGCCAGTCTTAAGGTTAAGGTTAACGCTAATCACGCGGTTGGCAGCGCTGCCAGCGCCATGCCCGAAGAAATAACCTTCAGCAACAACGTTCAGGAAATCGCCTTCAATATCAGCTTTGGTGATTTTCATTTCATGATCTTCACTGCCATCAAATTTTTCGTTCACCCCGATTTTGTCAGTAATGTATGAGTTTATTTTTCGCTCAAGTATAGGGTCGCTCAAACCAGTGATCACCACGTATTCGATATCGATAGTGGCTTCGCTAACAATTGTGTCTGGATTGTGATCCTTGAGTTGTCTGCTTAATCGCTGAAGCTCAATTTTTGGTTTGCTGTGTGCCGGGGCGGTAATCGTAGTCACTGGTGAGCTTTGGGTTTGTTGAATACTAAGTGCCTGTAAAGTGAACCATGCGAGCAAGCCCATTACGGCGACAATCCAGGTCAGCAATATTATGTATTTAACAACTAGGAAGGAATGCTTTCCGGAGAGCTTCGTTAAGAACGAGGCTTTCAGTGTCTCTTTAAATACTATTAGCAAAACTCCCACGCATAGACCGCCTAACCCAGTGGTAGTAGCGAGCTTTTCGAGTAATGAGTAGTCCATGCTTGGCTCCTTGGGGCCTGCTGTCTTGTAGGTGTGTCAGCGGGGTTGGATCGTGTGCGCGATCGCTTCAACTGATCGTCAGTGCGCAAACTCAGGCTGTCTTTTCACATGATGATACAGACGTAGCGTTGGCGACTGATAGCTCGGTAGCTCGCTTGGGTAGCGCTATGAACGCTGCGGATTCAATCGACACGGCTGGCGGTCAGTCCAAAGGCTAGGAAATCATCCTTTAGCTGAGCACCAAAACGCAGCTCAAGGGCACCCTGCTATGGGGGCATTCTCAAGGTTTTGATTCAATACTTTCGCGGAAACCTGTGTTGGCTGTTGATCAGGATCTACCCCCTCGGGGTAGGCGTTAAAGGGCGAGGCCGGCCGCGGACGCGCGGCGGTCTCTCGACCTGGCAGGCTACTGTTTTGGGGTACCATAACTCCTATCAAAGCTAGTATCCTTAAACGATCCAAACTGCCGCAATGCGAAACTCACATGGACGTAGCAACACAAATTATCGCCAACGCCCTAGGGCGCTTCGCCAATGCTATGAGACTGTATGGCGAAGCATTCTATAGGTACCGCGGCCTCGTTGAGGTCGACAAAGAGGAGGCCATCCACAATCTGGACCGCTCTTTTGAGGCCACATTGGAAGGGTTCCATGGGCTCTACGATGTTTCAAAGCCCTTGTTGGATTACCACGCGTTTCCTGAGACCAGCCTACTGATCTCCTTGCGAAATGCATTGCACCACCGCGACCACCCACTTTTCCACAGCCTCCTGCAGAATTTATGGTTGGATGGAGAACCTGAGCGGCGGTACGGGGCTGAATACCTTATCGCGAGGCACCGCACCACTGGCGGGGAGCCCCCACCTATGATGCATTTGATCAAGCTCAGCGATATTAGCGATCGACTCGATCCCCGGGCAGACTCGCCATACCTGAACCGTATGGGCAAGAGCAATGCATTAGCCCAGTTCCAGCGGCTTGAAACAGGCTTGGCTCTTACCAAAATCTGGGGCAAGGCACGTGGTGAACGCTACCCGGATAAGCAGGTGTACATAGACATATTGCCGATCTTTAACTCAGCTGTATCGCGCGTGTTCATTGCGTTAGTTGATGCCGGGGTCCCCTTCAGAAATTACGATGAGAATGCCTACAAAAAGATGTTCATTGAAGAGGTAAGGAGCGATTTGCAGCACTTTGATTTTTTCGCTCTTCGAATCAATGATGCTCAGCTGGCCTTCGGTCCTAAGCTGACCGTTCAGATGGCTGCGAGGCCAACCGGGAACACCTACCAGACTGCACCAAAAGAGGAATGAAGCGGGTCTTCCTGCAGTGGTCAGGAATACATCCTCGCGCAGGGGGGGGCCGCTTCCATAGGCTGTGGTCACGTATTGCGTACCATCCTGTCACCGATGCGGATCAGCGACAGGATGGCGTTAAAGCCGAAGGGGTTTGCTCCTGGGTGTTTAAGCGTATGTTTAGGGAAAATCGGTACCTGGCTCTGTGCCGTACAACGTTGTAATCTTGCGAGAGCAATTTCTTCTGAGCTCGTCAGTAAACGGGCGTCACCAGCCTGGTAGATCCAATAGCGACGAACGGTGCAAAGCTCGGTTAAGCGAATGAGTTTATAAGCCGAGAGCTGGCGCGAAGGGGAAAGATTCGCTAAATATCAAGTTGTAGCGGCTATTGCTATGTTGCTCTTTGCCGAGAAGGGAATATGTATGGCAAGCAAAGCGAATGAATTCGATGCAACAGCATCAATGCTTGGTTACCTATATCAGGCACGATACGCTCTATATTTAAGCCTTCAAAAAATCCGCGAGGTCCAGGACCCGGATGAATGCTTTGTGTCTATCGAAAAGCTTGACGATATCGCATTCGAAACAGGTGGAAACCCCGTCGATATTCTTCAGACCAAATACCATGGTGCTGAAGGTAACCTGACGAACAGAAGCGCCGATCTGTGGAAAACCATCAGGGTCTGGGCAGAAGGCATAACGAATGGAGGCCTCGATCCGGCCACGTCGAACTTCACTCTCATCACGACTCAGAGCGCACCTGAGACTGGGCTTGTGGCTGGTCTACTGCCAGCGCCTTCCCGTGACGTCGAATCTGTCAGGAAGCTCCTCGATGAGATTGCGGAGGAGACCTCCAACGCGACCAACCTTCCTGCTTATAATGCATACAACAATTTGCTGGACCGGCAGAAGGACCTTCTGATTGGCTCTATCAACATCCTGTGCCGCTCCGCGAGCATTCTGGATGTAGAGAGCCTGATCAAGAAAGAGCTCAGGACCACTGCGGAAAAGAAGCACATAGATGCTTTTAGCACACGTCTTGAAGGTGAGTGGTTTAAACGCTTTATCAGTGCCATGTCGTCTTCAGATCAAAAGGAAGTCTGCCTTGGTGAGGTCGTTTCCATTATCGACGATCTTCGTTCTCAATTTTCTTTGACCAATCTGACAGCAGACTATGCCGAGGCGGAACCAGAGGATATTGATGTCGATGGCGATGACCGAAACTTCGTAGAGCAGCTGCGTATTGTCGGGTATTCGAATATGGCAATTCGAATTGCCATAACTAATTTTTATCGCGCCTATGAGCAGCGCTCCAGGTGGTCGCGCGACGGCCTGGTAAAACCCGGCGAGCTTAAAGCTTACCTTAAGAAACTTGAAGAGGAGTGGGAATTCCATCTCTCTACAATGCAGCCGGACTTTGATCTTTCAAGCGATGATCAATGCAAGAGACTAGGTAGAGGTGTCTACGATAAGTGTCAGGAAGACAAATTGTCCAACCGCATCAGGAAGGATTTTAACCATCCCTATGTCGCACGGGGGAGTTATCACACGCTGGCTGATGAGTTAAAAATTGGCTGGCATCCAAATTATAAATCCCTTCTTCAAAAGGAAGATAAGAAGGGGGCAGCCTGATGTCGTTGAGAGAAATCTTCACCCAGGAAGAAATTAACCTTTACAATCCGGCTTATACCGGCTTCTTATTTCTTGCATCATTGCGGGCCTACTGTGAAGTCAATGCGCAGGGTATGCATTGCGCGCTGCCCTATGTCGTGGTTCCCATGGCGCTTTCTCCGCGTATAGCGGACAGCCTGCCGGCTACATATAGAACGCCCATTGCCTCATGGGTTGCACAGCAGGGGGGAGAGCTATCTGATTTTTCGGCAATGGCCACAGCCTGTATCCCTATTGTGAATGCAGCCACTCTTTTCATGCTGGATCGGAAAGTAATTCAGCTGACACAGGACGCGCATTACCTCGTGGCGCAAGATGATCTGGCTAGAACTTCAAGCCTGTTCAATAAGAGCGATAGTATGAAAAAAGCTCTTAAGGCAGCAAATTTTATAGGAAAATGGTTTGCCCATTCCTCGACCGTTGAAACCATTTATGCCCAGCTAGGGATCAGGCCATGACCATGCAGATTCTACAAATATCCGTCTACGGCAAAAACGGAGAACGCCGTGACGTGAAGTTAACTCCCTCCCGTGTCAATATCATCACGGGTGCATCGAAGAAGGGAAAATCGTCCCTGCTGGAGATCGTAGAATACTGCCTGGGGTCCAGTGAATGCAGTGTAGCTGAAGGGTTCATCAGAAAAACAGTTGACTGGTATGCCATTCTGCTCCATTTCCGCGACACGCAGGTCTTCATTGCCCGTGCTGCGCCACTGCCCGGGCTAAACTCCAACAGTACATCACACATGATTGTGGAGAAAGACATTAAGGTTCCGGATCGATCGGAGCTTAAGTCATCGACGAACATCGACAGTGTTGTTAATTACCTTACAGAAAAGCTTGGTGTTCCGGAGCAGGAAACAGAAGTTCCTGAAGGTCAGACGCGCTCTTCGATCTCCATCAATTTCAAACACTCGCGTTACTACCTATTCCAGAGCCAGGATGAGATTGCGGCGAAAAAAATTCTGTTTCACCGCCAATCTGAACCGCATATTCCGCAGGCGATCAAAGACACTATCCCCTATTTTCTGGGGGCCGCTGAAGATGATCGCCTGAAAGATCTCGCTGCACTGCGGGGCCTGAAGCAGGAAAAAACACGTCTCACCAAGAAGCTGTATGAGCTGGAGTCGCTGAAAGGTGACGGGCTCCAGAAGGGGTATGTCCTTCTGACGGAGGCGGCCCAGATTGGACTCTATACAAGTGAAAACCTCATACCCAACGAGAAGGAACTGCTCGCCAGTCTCGCACGCATCAGTAACTGGGTGCCACCACTCGCCCCCGTAGAGGAAAACTCCAACGATCCGCTATCTGTTCTGGAGCGGGAGTACCAGGACCTCCAGCAGCAAAAGCGTGAAGTGCGCTTCAAGCTGAGTTCTGCCAATGAATTCGCGCGATCGGAGACCGGATTCGAAAAGGAGGCTGGAGAGCAGAGCTTCAGGCTGCAATCTATTGGCCTGTTCAAGAAGGCCTCAGCAGCAAACCATGTTTGCCCCATCTGCGATTCTAAGCATGAGGCCAGTGATGGTGCAGAGAGCATTATTCAGCAAGCCATTGCCGACCTGACGCATAAGCTTGATGGCGTCGAGCGAAACCGTCCACGGATTACTGGTTACATTCAGGGCTTAATGGCAGAGCACAATAACCTTGCCGACAAGGTCAAAAAGGTCCGCGATAGCATCGGGCAGATCAGGTCCAAGGATGTTGCCTCAGAAGGTTTTCAAGACCCAAATTTACTGAAATCCAGAGTCGCCGGGCGGGTATCGCTCTACCTGGATGGCATCAACTGGGCAGATGACACCGGACCGATCAAGCAGCAAATTGCTGTACTTGAGCCGCAGATCGAAGAGCTCGAAGAGAAGCTTAATCCCGATGCCCTGAAAGAAAGACTGGACGCCCAGATCAGTATCATCAGCGAGGATATGACGCGATGGGCGAGAGAGCTGGGCCTCGAGCATTCGGAGCATCCTATCCGTCTCGACATACCCAAGCTCACGGTCGTGGCCGAAACGCCCCATGGGAGAACACCTCTCCATCGTATGGGCAGCGGGGAGAACTGGGTAGGCTATCACCTGGTAACCTACCTGGCGCTGGCCAAATGGTTCATTAAAGAGAATCGCCCTGTTGGCAGGTTCATCTTCTTTGACCAGCCTACCCAGGTGTACTTCCCGTCTGACAAAGTCGTGACGGGCAACATCGAAGAGATCGAGAAGGACGAGGATCGCAAAGCGGTCAAGAAAATGTTCGAATGGCTCTTCAAGGTTGTGGAGCAGGAGCTGGGGCCTGACCTGCAGGTCATCGTCACCGACCATGCCGATATTGAGGAGGACTGGTATCAGTCGGCCATCGCCGATAAAAAATGGCGTGGTGATATCGCACTCATTCCTAAACATTGGTATACGGAAGAGTAATTTTCAATGTCGATTTGGCGCGAGCCCTACACGAATTAGCACTGAATCAACGAAAAGTTGTGGGGGTCGAGCGATGGATTTATTTCAAATCTATCAACAATCTCGACCCCGAAACGAATTGACCACCAAATTGATAAAATCAGGGTTCATAGACTCTAAATGCGTAACAAGTCAAGCGCTTTTATTCAAGGTGCTATTGAATTAGAGTTAAAGGGGACAGATTTATTTTTTGTGACGCTCGTTGATGAAACATAAATTTTGGGCCTGCCCCACGTCAACGGACGTCAAGAGGCGATGTTCGAGTCGTTCTCTTGAGGGTTCTGATGTTCACTCGAACCCACGGTAAAAATAAATCTGTCCCCTTTTTACACAGCCCCCCTTTTTACACTCCGATAGGCTGCTCTGGGGCGATAGCAGTCAGTCGTGAGCAGCTGCAATCGACCCAAAGCGGCCCTTCGGGGAGGTCGGCTAACGGCCATCAGCGGACGCTTGCGATTGTCGTCAATGTAGTATTAGCTGTCCCTTTGTGATCTGGGGCCTTAAATAGTTAGGAGTATTTTGGGTATGGGAGAGTCCAGCGGTAGGAAAACAAAAATTTTATGATGACTCAGACAGATTGGGGTGTTGGCGGAGTTTCAAAGGTTCTCATGCAGAGCCTAAGACGCTTTTACCGTACACGTACAAAGCTTGATCAAATTTTCCACACACAAGCCTTATTCCCTCTCCCAGCTGTAGTTCAATACTATCGATAGATCCCATTGAGCGGCCATTATCATGGTAGCCTTTTCCTAGGCTGTAGGCCGTTTTGCCATTTGCGTGATATGCTTTACCTAAACTCCAGGCTGTTTTTCCATTTGGGTGATAAGCTTTTCCCAAACTCCAAGCCGTTTTGCCATTGGAATGATATGCTTTCCCTAAGCTCCACGCAGTCTTTCCATTGTTATGGTACGCTTTATCGAGGCTCCACATTGTTTTTCCGTTTGCATGGTAACTTGTAGACATAGTGCATTCCTTTGTATTCACTTGACGTTCAGGTGATGGCAAGAGGCTAGCCATAGCTGCCAGACATGTCTAGTGTCGACCGGCAGCTTTTGGCCGAAAGCTGCCTCTGACGCACGTCCGCAATTGGTCGAAAACTGTCGCTCGGGAATGACCTCTTTTGCCCCCCAACCTAGCATTTGAAGCAGGAGGGCGCAGCTCTTACTGGATCTTCGCCAATTACCGCTTCGATTCCACTGGAAGCCATAACTAGCTGATTTTTTTATAGATACCCTAAGAGGTAAATCAAAAAATCCACCAAATTCCAGCCCCGCGAAAACCGTGCCCTCACGTCCAACAACCGTCCGTCTGTCTCCGCACCGGATATCAAGGCTTGCAGCGATGCAGGCCTTTTCCGTGTCTTGAAGAAAGGCGCCATCACCCGCTGACTGACGCCCCAGCGATCCCGCCAGCCAAGCGCTGGCGCAGCCTTGCCAAGCCCTCAACCCGTCAACCACGCCAGCCCCCACAAGATCAGGTATGAGATGATCCCCCCCGGGTGTGGCAGGAGGCGGTCGATGGCAGACCACGTTGATTACAAACGCAACAGCGAAATCCCCGGGCTGGTGCTGAGCGAGGCGCGCTTCTCAAGCTTTCGCTTCGGCAGCCACTACCATCTGGATTTCCACGTCGGCTTGATCACCGATGGCGTGCAGCGCCAGGTACTCAATGGTGAGACGACGTTGCTGTCGCCGGGCACCATCCAGTTGATGCCACCCGGCGAAATCCACGATGGCATCAGCGCAGGCGACGACGCCTACACGCTGAAGACATTCCGTGTGTCCGCCGACCTGTTGCGCAGCGTTACGCAAGAGCTTACGGGCCGTGACCAGTTTTCCGCCCTGGGTGGCGCGGTGTTGCAGGATGCCAGCCTCGCCATCCAGCTTTCTCGGCTGCACGACGCGCTCGCAGCAGGCCTGCCTACAGACCCGCTGTTCGTCGATTCTCAATGGCTCATGCTGCTCGGGCGGCTGTTCGCCCAAGCGCGGATGGTCAAGCCGCAGTTCGTAAAGGGCACGCTTTCGATCGTGCAGTGGCATTGTGTGCGGGACTACTGCAACGAACACCTCGCGGACAAGATAACGCTCGAAGAGCTGGCTGCGTTGTGCGACCTGGAGCGTTTTCACTTCCTCAAGCTGTTCAAGCAAACAGTCGGCATGACGCCACATGCCTGGCTGGTGCGTTTGCGCCTGGAGCGCGCCTGTGTGCTGCTGAGCCATACCCAGTGGGAATTGACCAGGGTCGCGCAAGAGGTGGGTTTCTACGACCAGAGCCACTTCAATCGGGCTTTCAAGCAAGCCTTTGGGGTTGCACCGTCTCGTTACTGATCGCTGTTGCCCCATCAATTTTTTACAAGTGCGCGAAGTCCTCGCCCTTTAGCCTTGAGTCTTGATCGGGCGCTGCCCTGGAAAGGAACAAGGATTTAGATCGATGACGCAACGGGCGTACTACACCAGCGATGAGTTGACCTTGAGCACGCACGTGGTGCGTTGCACGCCGATGGAGGATGGACGGTGCCAGGTCTATTTGGCCGAGACCCTCTTTCACCCTCAGGGCGGTGGGCAGCTGGCGGATCAGGGGACTATCGCGGGTATCCGGGTAGAGGAAGTGCTCAATATCGAGGGTGATGTGGCGCATGTCGTCGGGCAACCCATGCCCGTGGGCAGCGTCGAGATTGCCATCTCGCCCGAGGTGCGTGCGCTGCATGCTCGCCTGCATTCCGCCGGTCACCTGGTTGCGTGTGTCGGGCAGAACTTGGGCTGGCTCCCTAGCAAAGGCCACCACTGGCCGGGGGAGTGCCGGGTGGTTTTCGAGCGCCAGGCGGGTTGCGAGCCGCTGACGGTAGAAGGCATCGAGGCGGCGGTGAACGCGCTGATCGAGCGTGACCTGCCGCGGCAGTTGAGCGACCAGGACGGTGTCCGCTCAGTGTGTTTTGGCACCTTGCCGATGCACGGTTGCGGCGGCACGCATGTCGCCTCGACGGGCTTGGTCGGGCCGATCCAGGTGCTCAAGCTCAAAGAGAAGAAAGGCCTGCTGTCGGTGCATTACGACGTAGCGCGATAGACAACGAAGTAACTGGAGACATCACGTGGACTACGTTCCCCAGCTTTTGACCATTGGCGCCGTCATGCTCCTGGCCTGCGTAAGCCCAGGCCCCGATTTCATCGCCGTCACTTCCAACGCCTTGGTGAGCCGCAGCCGAGGAATGGGTGTTGCAATGGGCACCAGCGCAGGCATCGCCATCTGGGCGGTGCTGGCGATTGTCGGACTGGGTGTTTTGCTGAGCACGGTGGCGTGGTTGTATGACGCGATTCGGGTAGTGGGCGCGGCGTATCTGATCTACATGGGCATCAAAATGCTGCTCGGCGCGCGGCGGCCTTATGCAGCCCTCGAAATCAGCACGACGCAAAACACCACCACAGCTGCACCCCGCGTCGGGTTGCTGGTGTCTGCCACGAATCCCAAGGCCGCGGCGTTCTTCGGCAGCTTTTTCATCACCGTGCTGCCGGCACATGCCCCAGGCTGGGTGATGGCTGCTGCCGTGGTGGTGGTCACGCTTGTTGCGTTTGCCTGGTTTTCCACGCTGGCATTGATGTTTTCCACGGCTCGGGTGCGGGCGTTTTACACAAAGGTGCGTCGGCCGATCGATGCCGCAATGGGCGCGGTACTGGTGGGGCTTGGCTTGCGGCTGGCGCTGGTTCGATAACGCCAGGCCGAGTTACCTGCTTCAGCTCCACAGCTTCGCGCTTTGCGGCACCCCGCCATAGCCATAAGCCGTAGCGCGCACGTCTATGATGTGGACGTTCGAATGAGGGTGCACATTGCCGATACGTCCCGAAAGCAGATCATAGGCCTCACGCTGATACCGCCGTTTCTGCTCCACTGTTGTCGTTTCGTCTGTGATCGTGACCTCCAGGCGAAAGCTGTTTCGCCCTAAGCGCTCAAGCGATTCGCTGTCGATAAACCACAAGCCAGCATCGACGAACCGAACGACCACCATCGTTTGTGATGGCTGCTTGTCCAGAACGCGTGCAGTCAGTTCAGTTAGCTCGTGGCTGAGGTCGGACGCCAACGCAGTATTCGGCGCGCCGGACAGGGTCAGGGTGATACCAGGCATTTGAGTCATCCTCGTCAGTGAATGTGCCTGTAACTTAGCCTTTGAACATGTTCCTAAAAAGCGGGAAAATCAGTGCTCATCTTCCTGTTTATCCGGAGCCTGAATGTACCACTTCGACATTGCGCAGCTCCACGTCTACTTGGCGGTCTGTGAGGCAGGCAGTATCTCGGCAGCCGCCCCGGCATTGTTTCGCTCGACCTCCGCCATCAGCGAACAGCTGCGTAAGCTGGAAGATGCCATCGGTGTCGAGTTGCTCATTCGCGGCAAGCAAGGCGTTCGCCCAACACCTGCTGGTGAACGACTTTTGCGCCACGCCAGGCAGATCATCACCCTGGGCGAGCGGGCGCTGTCCGACGTTCGAGGCGAACAGTTCGAAGGGGAGATACGCTTAGCGATCACTGATTACTTTCGCCCCGACGACATTGCAGGGTTGCTGAAAAAACTTCGTGAATGGCATCCACGGCTTCGACTGCATGTGGTGATGAAAAAGAGCCTGGAAATTGATCAGGCAAATGACCACCTGGACATTGGCTTGGCCATGCGTTTCAACGAGCGCGTGTCTTCATCCAACCTGTTTGAAGTAAGGCAGGAGCCACTGCAATGGTTAGCCGCTGCCGGTTGGGTTCCAGAGCCTGGGCAGCCGCTGCCATTGCTCGCGATCAGCGGGTGCGGATTGTCGGAGTACAGCTGCCAGGTGTTGGAGCGCGCCCATGTCGAATACGAGATCGTTTACTCGACTTCAGGGGTGGCGGGGTTGCAATCGGCATTGAAGGCAGGGCTTGGAATTGCATGCCTTAACGCGAGTGCTGTCCCCCATGGTGTGGAGCCTTACAGGACTGGCTTGCCGGCATTGGCGCAAGCCAGGTTCTCGCTGCTTCCACCGCGTAAGGGGGAGTCTGCGCTAGTGGAAAATGTGCGGCGATTGTTGCAGGGTTATCTCGCATAGGGTTCAGGGCAAGGCAGTCATCGTTTCATTCAGGCTAATAGACACCCATTTTGGCCTTGCCCCGTGAATATCCAGATTGGCTTCTCAGACTAGAGAACCGCTATGACTGATGAAAAAAACGATGATCGCCCTGTTTATCAAGCAGCCTGCCATTGCGGAACAGTGAGATTTTCACTGCGCTTGACCGACGGGCTGCGTACAGCGCGAAGGTGCAACTGCTCGCTCTGCCGCATGCGTGGCGCCGTGGCGGTATCAGCCAACCTGAACGACATCACCGTCACCCAAGGCGAACAAGCGCTGACCCTTTATCAATTCAACACACGTGAAGCCAAGCACTACTTCTGCTCGAAGTGTGGGATCTATACCTTCCACCAGCGTCGCTCTGTGCCGGACCAGTACGGAGTCAACGTGGCTTGTATTGAGGGGATGAGCCCATTCGACTTCCCGCAAGTGCCTGTCAGTGAAGGACGCAATCATCCTAAAGACCGCGTAGGTGGGGCAGCAGGGGTTGCAGGATGGCTGCGGTATGAAAGCAACCTTGAGTGACTGCACAGCTGGCGTGGGAAGTCGTCTGCGGGTGGCTCGACTTCAATCTTTCATCATGCCCAGTTCGGCATCATCGAGCAGTGCCTTGGCCAGGGCGCTGAGGTAGTGCGAGGCC
>NZ_VZII01000071.1 GCF_009391885.1 Pseudomonas sp. MN1F
ATTGGGGTTGCTTGTCTTGCCATGATTCACCTCGTTGCAGTTTATCGCTTAACGGGGTGTCCACTGGGACTGGGCAAGATCAAGCGGCCTTCGTGGAGGTTGGTGTCTACGGGGTCGGTTTAGTCAATCTGAATCTCCGGTTTCACCTCCGTGAGGCCGGCCATCGTCATGCATCAGATCTTGATTGACACGCGTGCCGCTTTGGATAGCCTTGCAATTGAGGGCTGCAACTGCGCATTTGTCGGGCCTGGGTACCAGCATGAGCCCCCCGCAATTTTGGCAGCAGAGGAAGCTGGTTCCTCTGAAGTAGTGACGGCGGGCATTGCCAGTCGGATTCTGAACCCAAGGTCGCCAGACTAGGAGCTAAAGGATCGCTGCGACTACTCCTCATCCCTTACCGAAAAGTCACGCGTCGGTCGTAAACGGCCCTTTCCAGGCCAATCAACTTTTGTGATTGGTGAGTAGGGATTTCTCGGCTTTTCTGTGAAAAGCACCCCTTCATTTCACAAAAAAAATGGCGAAGATTCCAATTTCACGGGGTCTGGCCTATCACCTATTTTGTGAACCTACATCAGGTGTAAATCGCCAAAAACAAGAAAGCCCGCTGACGCGGGCTTTTTTGTGGCCGTAAGAATCAGTAGCCGGAAAGCACGCTGACGACCACACCACTGGCAATCGCCACCAGAACATAGTCACCGTTCACGTACAACCAGCGGTGATCACGGGGCGGCGCGTACAGATGGCGTGCACGCCAGTCGGTCACCCAATAGCGATCGGCGCGATAACGCGGTTCCACCACATAGCCACGATGCCACTGCTGATGCGGCATCGGCATGCCCGCTTCAGGTCGGAAATTCGGGTTGTGATAGGCCGGGTAGCGACCGTTGTCATGGCGGTCATGCCGCTCGGGTTGACCATGTGGCGGGTAGCCCTGGTGGGATGGACCGTTGTCGTAGCGGTCCGGGCCCGGTTGAGCGAAGCTGGCCAAGGGTGTGCTGAGCACAAGCGCGGCGCAGAGTACGGTTAGGGCTTTCTTCATTTGTGGATCCTCTGCCTGTTAACGCCCGGCAGGTAATACGGGCTGCCGGGTTCGGTTAACTGATCAGACCACAAACTTTTTCACTTAATGTAAGGGCTGAGGTAAAGGTCCGGTAAAGGTCAGCGGACTACAGCCCCAGTGCTTTCAAGCGGCGATACAAGGTTCGCTCACTCAGGCCAAGATGACGGGCCAGCTCGCTGCGTGATCCCTGGAACTGCTCCAGCGCGTGCGCGAGCTCACTCAGGTCGCTTTGCCCTCTGTTCATGCCGAATGCCTGCTGTGGCCCAACGTCTTCCGGCAAGTGCTCAGGCCGGATCAGCCCATCATCGGCAAACAACCGAGCCCTTTCCAGGATGTTGCGCAACTCGCGAATGTTCCCGGGGAAGGCATGCAGCTTGAGTTGCTTCAGCGCCTCCTCGGTCAGGCTCGGTGTCGATTTGCCAGCCATGCGCTGTAGCAGGCTCTCGGCCAGCAGCGGCAAATCCTCAACGCGCTCGCGCAACGCCGGCAGGCGGATCGGAAAGCCACTGATGCGGTAATACAGATCTTCTCGGAACGTCCCCTCAGCCACCATTTTCTTCAGCGGTTTATGGGTTGCCGAAACCAGGCGGAAATCCGAATGCACGGTGCGCAGGCTGCCAACTGGGCGGAAGCTTCCGGATTCGATCAGGCGCAGCAGTTTGACCTGCATCGCCAACGGCACCTCGCCGATTTCATCAAGGAACAACGTGCCGCCGTGGGCTGCCTCGGCCAAGCCGACCTTGCGCTGATTGGCGCCGGTGAACGCGCCTTTCTCGTAGCCGAACAGCTCACTCTCGAACAGCGACTCGGTCAGGCCGGTGCAGTCGACGACGACCAGCGGGCCATTGGCCCGTGGGCTACCCATGTGAATGGCACGGGCGAACAGCTCCTTGCCGGTACCCGATTCGCCTTGCAGCAGCACCGGAATTTGCGCGGGCGCCGCACGCTGAAGGCTGGCCAACGCGGTCTTGAATGCCGGCGCTCGCCCGACCAGCCCCTGTTCTTGAGGTTGAGCGGAAGCCAGGGTGATGCTGGTAAGCCGCTCGACGAAGGCCACCACCCTGCCCTGCTCATCGAGGATAGGCCGCAGCTCTACATCCACATGCTCAGGGCCACGCGGCGTGTGATGGATATGCAGCACACGCTCCGGCACCTTGCTGTCCCACGCCTTGCGCATCGGGCAGTGCTCACCGGCCTGGTCGCAAGGGACGGCGTAGTGATGTGACACCCGATGGCATTTCTCACCCAGAGGGGCCTGCTCGCCCCGACCGAACTGCCGGCGATAAGCCGCATTGGCCGCGAGGATGTTGTAGTCGGTGTCCAGCACAATGGTAGGTAGCGCATCGTGCTCAAGGTAGGAAACCAGAGCTAGGATGAGTGGATGAGATTCAGGCATGACGACACCGATTGGTTGACCTGGCGCAGGGTAACAAGGACTGCCAAACACTGCCATTGGCTGACAGTCGACTGCCAAACCCACTGCCACTATCGGTATTAACTGTTTTCATCTCCCCATTTTATTGCTCGATAAGTAGGAGAATGTCTGGCACGTATCTTGATAAACCTCCACCCACTGCCTACGCCTGTACAAGGCCAGGCAGACAATTTGGAGAACGTGATGATCATCGGCAACAACCTTCACGTGGACGCCTTCTACGACGAGGCGACCTCGACCATCAGCTATCTGGTCATGGACCGTGAAACCCTTCAGTGCGCACTGATCGACAGCGTGCTGGACTACGACCCCAAGTCCGGCCGCACCTGCACGGCTTCAGCGGATCGCCTGATCGCACGTGTGACCGAGCTCAAGGCCACCGTGCAATGGGTACTGGAAACCCATGTCCATGCGGACCACCTCTCGGCGGCGGCTTATCTCAAGAGCAAACTCGGTGGCCATACTGCGATCGGTGCGCACATTACCCAGGTACAGAAAGTCTTCGGCACACTGTTCAACGCCGAACCTGGCTTCGCCCGTGACGGCAGCCAGTTCGATGTGCTTTTCGAAGATGAGGAAGGTTTCCGCATCGGCAACCTGCATGCCCGTGCGCTGCATACCCCCGGGCACACCCCGGCATGCATCAGCTACATGGTCGTGGACGCAGGCGAGACCGCGGTGTTCGTCGGCGACACCCTGTTCATGCCCGACTATGGCACTGCCCGCTGTGATTTCCCCGGCGCCGATGCGCGCACCCTGTACCGCTCGATCCGTCGCTTGCTGGCTTTCCCCGACCAGACCCAGCTGTTCATGTGCCACGACTACCTGCCGGGCGGGCGCGAGATGCGCTACGTCACCACTGTGGCCGAGCAGCGCGCCAGCAATATCCACATCCATCAAGGCATCGACGAGGACAGCTTCGTGGCCATGCGCGAAGCCCGCGACAAGACCCTCGACATGCCCGTACTGATCTTGCCATCGGTGCAGGTGAACATGCGCAGCGGCCAGTTCCCGGAGCCTGAAGAAAACGGCGTGAGCTACCTGAAGATCCCGTTGAACAAGCTTTGACTGCCCTGCCCCATTACCAGAAATTCCAGGATTGACTGCCATGCCTGCCAATGTCGACCACCACAAGGTGGTCATCGTCGGTGCCGGTGCCGCCGGTATTGCCACTGCTTCCAGCCTGATTGCCCGTGACCCGTCACTGGACATCGCCCTGATCGACCCTGCCGAAGTGCACTACTACCAGCCGGGCTGGACCATGGTCGGTGCCGGCGTGTTCAAAGCGCCGAGCACCGCCCGCACCATGGCCTCGGCCATCCCGCGCGGTGTGCGCTGGATCAAGGCGCGTGTCCAGGGCTTCGACCCGTCTGCCCAACTGGTCACCCTGGAGGGTGGCCGCGCCATCAGTTATGAACAGTTGGTGGTCTGCCCCGGCCTCAAGCTCGACTGGGACGCGATCGAGGGGCTAGGCGAAACCCTTGGTCGCAACGGTGTCACCTCCAACTACCGCTACGACTTGGCACCTTACACCTGGGAGCTGGTGCAAAAGCTCAAGCAAGGGCGTGCCCTGTTCACCCAGCCGCCGATGCCGATCAAGTGCGCTGGCGCGCCGCAAAAGGCCCTGTACCTGTCCTGTGACCATTGGCTGCGCAGTGGTCGGCTGGGCGACGTGAAAGCCAGTTTCTTCAATGCCGGTGCGGTGCTGTTCGGCGTTCCCGACTATGTACCAGCCTTGATGGCCTACATCGACAAGTACGGTGTGGACCTCAACTACAGCCATCGCCTGGTAGCCGTCGATGGGCCCAACCAGCGTGCCACCTTCGTGCGCACGCTAGCCGACGGCAGCAGTGAAACCCGTACCGAAGCCTTCGACATGTTGCATGTGGTGCCGCCGCAAGTTGCCCCGGACTTCATCCGCCAGAGCCCCTTGGCCGATACAGCCGGTTGGGTCGATGTCGATCCGCATACCTTGCGCCACCGTCAGTTCGGCAACATCCACGCACTGGGCGATGTGGCCAACACCGGCAATGCCAAGACTGCCGCTGCTGCGCGCAAGCAGGCGCCAGTGGTAGCCAACAATGTGCTGGTAGCGCTGGGCCGCCTCCCTACCCTGGCCCAATACGACGGCTATGGCTCCTGCCCGCTGACTGTCGAGCGCGGCAAAATCGTCCTGGCCGAGTTCACCTATGGCGGCAAGGTTGCTCCGAGCTTCCCACGCTGGCTGCTCGATGGGCGCCAGCCGACACGCCTGGCCTGGCTGCTCAAGGCACGGGTGTTGCCGCCGCTGTATTGGCAGGGGATGCTCAAAGGCCGAGAGTGGATGGCGCGCCCGCAGCCGCTGGACGCCGAGGCCGCACAGTGATCGAACATCAACTGCTGGGCGCGGGCCTTGGGGCGATCATCGGTGCGGTGCTGGCGCTGACCGGCGCCGGTGGTGGCATCCTGGCGGTGCCGCTGTTGGTGTTCGGGCTTGGCCTGTCGATGGTCGAAGCAGCACCTATCGGGCTGCTTGCCGTGGGGCTTGCTGCGGCGGTGGGTGCGGTACTCGGCTTGCGCGAAGGGCTGGTGCGTTATCGCGCCGCCCTCTTCATCGCCGTGATCGGCATCGCGGCGGCCCCGTTCGGCCTGATGCTGGCGCACCGCTTGCCCAATACACCCTTGGCGCTGGTGTTCGCGGCCGTGCTGATCTATGCCTGCCTGCGCATCTGGCGCAAGGCGGCAAAAGAACTGCGTGGTGAAGGCAGCGAAGCCCATCGCTACATCGAGCCCTGCGTGCTCAACCCGTTGCAGGGGCGCTTGCGCTGGACGTTACCCTGCGCACGCGCCCTGGCGTTTACCGGGGCCCTGTCTGGCTTGCTCTCCGGCCTGCTGGGCGTCGGCGGCGGTTTTGTGATCATCCCGGCCTTGAACCGTTACACCAACCTGCGCATGAAGAGCATCGTCTCGACCTCCCTGGCCGTGATCGCGCTGGTTTCCACGGGTAGCGTGGTCAGCGCCAGCCTGGCCGGTGTGATGCACTGGCGGATCGGCGCACCGTTTGCCATCGGTGCGGTGATCGGCCTACTGCTGGCCAGGCCGCTTGCCACCCGGATCGCCGGCCCACGCCTGCAGCAGCTGTTTGCCGTGGCCGGTTGGCTGGCGGCCCTGCTGCTGGCTGGCAAGGCGCTACTCGGCTAGCAGCTCATCCTGCTCCGCCGCGCACAGCGCCAGCAGGTAGTCCCACACGACCCGCAGGCGCACCGACTTGTGCAATTCGCGGCGGGTACAGATCCAGTAGCTGCGCTGGATGGTCTCGCTGGGCAGCACGCGTACCAGCGTCGGGTCGTGGCGAGCCATGTAGTTAGGCAGCACGGCGATGCCTAGCCCTGCACGTGCGGCGGTTTGCTGAGCGATCACACTGGTGCTGCGGAAGGCCACGTTCGGTGCGCGGCAGAAGCTGTTGAGAAACAGTAGCTCCTGGCTGAACAGCAGGTCATCGACGTAGCCGATCCAGCTGTGCCGGGCCAGGTCTTCGCGGTTGCGCAGCGGCGGCGCCCGGTCCAGGTAGCCCTGGCTGGCGTACAGCGCCAGGCGGTAGTCGGTGAGCTTGCGGGTGATCAGCAGGTCGGCGTTGGGCCGCTCCAGGTGAATGCTGATCTCGGCCTCGCGGTTGAGGATGCTGACGAAGCGCGGCACCGCCACCAACTCCACCTCCAGCCCCGGATAGCGGGCGAACAGATCGCTCATGCGCGGGGTGAAGAACATGATGCCGATGCCTTCGGTGACGCCCAGGCGAATCTTGCCCAGCGGGGTGATGGCCTGGGTGATTTCTTCCTGCGCCAGCAGGGCAACATTCTCCATGGCTTCGGCGTGCTTGAGCAGAGCCTGACCTGATGGGGTCAGCTCATAGCCCTGGGCGTGCTGCACGAACAGTGGCGTACCCAGGCTCTTCTCGATGCTTTCGATGTGCCGGGCCACCGTGCTGTGGGTGGTATTTAGACGCTTGGCCGCGCTGAGCAGGCGGCCACTGCGTTGCAACTCGAGGAAAAACCGCAGATCGTTCCAGTCGAACATGCTGATCCTTGTGGCTGTGCTAAAACGCACAGCGGCTGCGTGAAATCTCGTGTTTCCATAGCGAAATTACTCACTAAGATGGATCGGGACAAGAATAATAATCAGGCGCGAGGTTGCACATGCCATCAGCCGATTCTGTCTTCGACTACGTGGTTGTAGGCGCTGGCCCCGCCGGTTGCCTGCTGGCCAACCGTTTATCCACCGACCCTTCCTGCCGCGTCCTGCTGCTCGAAGCCGGTGGCCGCGACAACTATCCCTGGATTCACATCCCCGTCGGTTACCTTTATTGCATCGGCAACCCCCGCACCGACTGGTGCTTCAAGACCGAAGCACAGCCCGGCCTGCTCGGTCGCGTGCTGGGATATCCACGGGGCAAGGTGCTCGGGGGCTGTTCATCGATCAACGGCATGATCTACATGCGTGGCCAAGCTGCCGATTACGACCAGTGGGCCGAGCAAGGCAACGAGGGTTGGGCCTGGAAAGATGTGCTGCCGTTGTTCAAGGCCAGTGAAAACCACTTTGCCGGCGCCAGCGAGCACCACGGCAGTGAGGGGGAATGGCGGGTCGAGCGCCAGCGTTACAGCTGGCCGATCCTCGATGCCTTCCGCGACGCCGCTGCACAGAGTGGCATCGGCAAGGTCGACGACTTCAACACCGGCGACAACCAGGGCTGTGGATACTTTCAGGTCAATCAGCGCAACGGTGTGCGCTGGAATGCCTCCAAGGCTTTTTTGCGGCCGATCAAGGACCGCCCCAACCTCACCGTGCTGACCGGCGTGCAGGTTGACCAGGTACTGTTGAACAACACCCGTGCCCGTGCCGTCAAGGCGCAGTGGCAAGGTGCCTGGCATGAGTTTGCTGCGCGTCGCGAGATCATCCTCTGTGCGGGCGCGGTGGGGTCGCCTGGCATTCTCCAGCGTTCCGGCATCGGCCCGCGCAAGCTGCTCGAAAGCTTGGGCATCGGTGTGCGCCACGACATGCCCGGCGTTGGCGGCAACCTGCAGGATCACCTGCAACTGCGGCTGATCTACCAGATCCGCAACACCCGCACCCTCAACCAGATGGCCAACAGCCTGTGGGGCAAGCTGGGCATGGGCCTGCGCTATCTCTACGACCGCAGTGGCCCGCTGGCCATGGCGCCGAGCCAACTGGGCGCCTTTGTACGTTCGAGCCCGGAGCAGGCCACGGCCAACCTGCAGTATCACGTGCAGCCGCTGTCACTGGAGCGTTTCGGCGAGCCGCTGCATCCGTTCCCGGCCTTCACCGCTTCGGTGTGCAACCTGCGCCCGGCCAGCCGTGGGCGCATCGATATCCGCAGCGCGGACATGTGCAGCACGCCGCTGATCGACCCCAACTACTTGAGCGACCCCCAGGACCTGCGCGTCGCCGCCGACGCCATCCGCTTGACCCGGCGTATAGTCCAGGCCCCTCCCCTCGCCGCTTTCGATCCCCAGGAGTATCTGCCAGGCCCGTTCCTGCAAACCGACGAAGAACTGTTCGACGCGGCCGGCAAGATCGGCACCACCATCTTCCACCCGGTCGGCACCTGCCGCATGGGCAACGGCGACCTGGATGTTGTGGATAACCAGCTGCGCGTGCACGGCATCCCTGGCTTGCGTGTGGCCGATGCCTCGATCATGCCGCAGATCACCTCCGGTAATACCTGTTCCCCCACCCTGATGATCGCCGAGAAGGCGGCGCAACTGATCCTCAAAGGAGCCGCAACCCAGACCTATCTGAACGAAGACGCAGTACCGACCCCCTGACCCGGGAGCGTGCAACACCGGCAGCTCGCGGTCACAAGCTGCCGACAGTGGAACAACAAGAATAATCACTGTGGCCTGCGGGCCGAGGACAGCAACGATGTCGGATTACATCCAAGAGCAGGGTGCGACGGCGAGCACCTCCAGCCGTCGTGAAGAACGTAAGATCATTTTCGCGTCATCCCTCGGGACGGTGTTCGAGTGGTATGACTTTTTTCTCTATGGGGCGCTGGCCGCGGTCATCAGCAAGCAGTTCTTCGCTGGGGTGAACGACACCACTGCCTTCATCTTTGCCCTCATGGCCTTTGCTGCCGGCTTCCTGGTGCGGCCGTTCGGCGCGCTGGTGTTCGGCCGCCTGGGTGACATGATCGGGCGCAAGTACACGTTCCTGGTAACCATCGTGCTGATGGGCCTGTCGACGTTCGCCGTCGGCCTGCTGCCCACCTATGCCAGCATTGGCATCGCGGCACCGATCATCCTGGTGATCCTGCGGATGCTTCAGGGGCTGGCGCTGGGCGGTGAATACGGCGGTGCCGCCACGTACGTGGCCGAGCACGCACCACCCGGCAAGCGTGGCTTCCATACCGGTTTCATCCAGTCCACTGCGACCCTGGGTTTACTGCTGTCGTTGCTGGTGGTACTGGGCAGCCGTTACATCAGTGGTGATCAGTTCGAAACCTGGGGCTGGCGCCTGCCGTTCCTGCTGTCGATCATCCTGCTGGCGATTTCCACCTGGATCCGCATGAGCATGCACGAGTCGCCGGCTTTCGTGAAAATGAAGGCCCAGGGCAAGGTCAGCAAATCACCGATCCGCGAGTCGTTTACCTCCTGGCCCAACCTGAAGGTCGTGCTCACCGCGCTATTCAGCATCAACGCTGGGCAAGCCGTAACCTTCTACACGGCGCAATTCTACGTGCTGTTCTTCATGACCCAGATGCTCAAGATGGACCCGGCTCAGGCCAACACCTTGCTGATCATCAGCGTGGTCATCGGCGCGCCGTTCTTCGTGTTCTTCGGTTGGCTGTCCGACCGTATCGGGCGCAAGCCAATCCTGATGCTCGGCCTGCTGCTGGCCACCGTGCTGTACTTCCCGCTGTTCAAGGCCCTGAGCCACTACGCCAACCCGCAGATCGACGCGGCCAGTCGCCAGGCGCCTATCGTGGTCACCGCTGATCCGCAAGGCTGCACCTTCCAGTTCGACCCGGTTGGCAAGGCACGTTTCGACAGCCCGTGCGACAAGGTCAAGACCTTCCTGGTCAAGCAGGGCCTGCCGTACAGCTCGGTGAGCGTAGCCGGCAGCGATGTGGTGGTGAACATTGGTGACAAGGCCATCAACGGCTTCGATGAAGCGGCCATGCGCACGGCAATCGAACAGGCAGGCTACCCGGCCAAGGCCGACCCGGCGCAGGTCAACCAGGTAATGGTGGTGGTGCTGATCGTGGCAATGATCCTGATCGCGACCATGACCTATGGGCCGCTGGCGGCGGTGATGGTCGAGTTGTTCCCGACCCGTATCCGCTACACCTCGATGTCGCTGCCCTACCACATCGGCAACGGCTGGTTCGGCGGCTTCCTGCCCACCGTGTCGTTTGCGCTGGTGGTGTATACCGGCGATATCTTCTACGGCCTGTGGTACCCGGTGCTGGTGACCGGCATCAGCCTGGTGGTCGGGATCTTCTGCCTGAAAGAAACCAAGGACGTGGATATCGACAAAGTCTGACGCCATCACCACGCCATAAAAAAACCGGCTGTAAAAGCCGGTTTTCTTATGCCCCGAAAAAACTTATGCACGTTTTTCAGAAAAATGTCATACACAGAAATAAATAGCTAATTCATGTACTTAGCTACGATTCCAGGCACATTATCAAAAAACTGTTCACAAGTTATCCACAGATACTCAGGCCAATTGCTCTTGGGGTTTTTCATCCACTGGCGGCAGCGAACCCATGGCCCGCTGGGTCGCTTCATTCCATGCTGCTGCACGGTCGTTGAGCTCGGCGATGGCCCGTGGCCCGGTGCCCTCGGCGTACATCGGCTTGCCGATCACCACCTCGATAGTGCCCGAACGCTTGCCCCAGCCAGTCTTGGGCCAGAATTTGCCAGCGTTGTGGGCAATCGGCAGCACTGGCAAGCCAGCATTCACGGCCAGCGCGGTACCGCCTCGGGAGAATTTGCCCACAGTACCAAACGGTACGCGAGTGCCTTCCGGAAAGATCAGTACCCAGGTTTTCTGCTTGAGCAGCTCGTCACCCTTGCTGGCCACCTGGCGCAGGGCTTCCTTGGGGTTGTCGCGGTTGATCGCGATCGGCCGCAGCATGGCCATGGCCCAGCCAAAGAACGGCACATACAGCAGTTCGCGCTTGAGCACCTGGCTCAGCGGCGAGAAGTACTGGGAAAGAAAGAAGGTTTCCCAGGTGCTCTGGTGGTTGGACAAGATCACGCAGGGCTCAGCCGGCACGTTTTCGGCACCGGTGACCTTGTAGTTGATACCGAGGATGGTGCGCACCAGGAACAGTGCGCAACGGCACCAGTACACGTTGATGAACTTGTAGCGCTTGGGGAACGACAAGAACGGCGCGACGAAGAAGCTCAGCGAGCACCACAGCAGCGAACTGGTGCCCAGCAGCAGGTAAAAAAGAAAGATTCTGATCGCCTGCAGGATCGACATAGTGGCAAGTACCGTTGCGGGGCGTGCCCGCCTAGGAAAATGCGCCCAGAGGGCGCACTGTTTAAATTAGTTCTCTGGCGATGGCAGCCAGATCGTCGAAAATCAGTGTAGTTTCCGCGACACCTTTTTCCAGGGTCCGCTCGCCCTTGCCGGTTTTCACCAACACGGGTTGTGCACCGACGGCCAGGGCGGCCTCCAGGTCACCTTTGCTGTCGCCGACGAACCAGACGCCTTCCAGGCCCACCTGGTAATGCTCGGCGATCGCCCGCAGCATGCCAGGCTTGGGCTTGCGGCAATCGCAGCCTTCATCCGGCCCGTGCGGGCAATACACGATATGGCCGACTTCGCCGCCCTGCTCGGCCACCAGTGCGCGCAAACGCGCATGCATGGCCTCGAGGGTTGCCAGCGGGTAGTAGCCACGGGCGATGCCAGACTGGTTGGTGGCCACGGCCACCGTCCAGCCCGCCTTGCTCAACTGCGCGATGGCCTCGACCGAGCCAGGGATCGGGATCCACTCTTCCAGCGTCTTGATGTAGGCGTCGGAGTCGTAGTTGATTACCCCGTCACGATCGAGAATCAGCAGTTTCAAGGCTTACCCCAGCAGCGAAATGTCGGCCACGCCCAGGAACAGGCCGCGCAGGCGGCTGAGCAGGGCATAACGGTTGGCACGCACCTTGGCGTCTTCAGCGTTGACCATCACCGCCTCGAAGAAGGCGTCGACCGGGTCACGCAGGGCCGCCAGGCGGGCCAGCGATTCGCTGTACTGGCGCGCAGCTGCCATCGGTTGCACGGCCTGGTCGGCCTGCTGGATGGCCGAGTACAGGGAGAACTCGTTGGCGTTGTCGAAGTACTTCGGCTCGACCTGGTCGGCGATGGCGCCTTCGGCCTTGCCCAGCAGGTTCGACACGCGTTTGTTCACCGCGGCCAGGGCTTCGGCTTCCGGCAGCTTGCGGAAGGCCTGCACAGCCTGCACGCGCTGGTCGAAGTCCAGGGCCGAAGCCGGCTTCAGGGCACGTACCGACAGGTAGGTAGCCACGTCGATGCCTTCGTCTTCGTAACGTGCACGCAGGCGATCGAAGATGAACTCCAGCACCTGCTCGGCCAGGCCAGCGGCCTTGACCTTGGCACCGAACTGCTTGACTGCGAACTCGACCGCAGCGCTCAGGTCCAGGTCCAGCTGCTTCTCGATCAGGATGCGCAGTACGCCCAGGGCAGCACGACGCAGGGCATACGGGTCCTTGCTGCCGGTGGGCAGCATGCCGATGCCGAAGATGCCGACCAAGGTGTCGAGCTTGTCGGCGATGGCCACGGCAGCACCGGTGAGGGTCTGCGGCAGCTCGGCGCCAGCACCGCGCGGCATGTACTGCTCGTTCAGGGCCAGGGCGACGTCTTCCGGCTCACCGTCGTTGAGCGCGTAGTAGTAGCCGGCAACACCCTGCATTTCAGGGAATTCGCCGACCATCTCGGTGGCCAGGTCGCACTTCGACAGCAGGCCGGCACGGCCAGCGCGCTGGGCGTCGCCGCCGATCAGCGGGGCGATGAAGGCTGCCAGCTTGGAAACGCGCTCGGCCTTGTCGTAGACGGTGCCCAGCTGCGCCTGGAACACCACGTTCTTGAGGCGCTCGTTGAAGGTTTCCAGCGGCTGCTTCTTGTCCTGCTTGAAGAAGAACTCGGCGTCGGTCAGGCGTGGGCGCACGACCTTCTCGTTACCCTGCACGATCTGCTTGGGGTCACGGCTCTCGACGTTGGCCACGGTGATGAAGCGCGGCAGCAGCTTGCCTTCGCTGTCCAGCAGGCAGAAGTACTTCTGGTTGTCCTGCATGGTGGTGATCAGGGCTTCTTGCGGCACTTCGAGGAAACGCTCCTCGAACGAGCACACCAGCGGCACCGGCCACTCGACCAGGGCAGTCACTTCGTCCAGCAGCGCCGGCGGCACGATGGCGCTGCCTTCCTGCTGCATGGCAAGCTCCGCGGTACGCTTGCTGATCAGCTCGCGGCGTTCGGCGAAGTCGGCCAGCACGTGGGCCTTGCGCAGGTCTTCGACGTAGTTGGCCGGAGTGGTGATGACCACGTTCTCCGGGTGGTGGAAGCGGTGGCCACGGGATTCACGGCCGGCCTTCTGCGACAGGATGGTGCAATCGACCACCTGGTCGCCGAGCAGCATCACCAGCCACTGGGTCGGGCGCACGAACTCTTCACGGCTGGCCGCCCAACGCATGCGCTTGGGGATCGGCAGGTCGTTGAGCGAATCCTCGACGATGGTCGGCAGCAGGCTGGCGGTGGCCTTGCCCGGGATGTGCTGGGAGAAGCGCAGCTTGGCGCCGCTCTGGTCGATTTCGGACAGCTCTACGCCGCACTTCTTGGCAAAGCCCAGGGCAGCCTGGGTCGGCTCGCCGTCTTTGAAGGCCGCCTGCATGGGCGGGCCGTCGATGTTGATGCTGCGGTCAGGCTGCTGCACGTCCAGTTGGCGGATCAGCACGGCCAGGCGGCGCGGCGCGGCGTACACCTGCTTGCCGGTATAGTTCAGGCCAGCGGCCTGCAGGCCCTTCTCGATGCCGGCCAGGAAGGCGTCGCCAAGGCTGGCCAGGGCTTTCGGTGGCAGCTCTTCGGTGCCCAGTTCTACCAGGAAATCTTGAGCACTCATTGTGCAGCCTCCAGCTTCGCCAACACTTCGTCACGCAGTTCAGGGGTGGCCATCGGGAAGCCCAGGCGTACGCGGGCTTGCAGATAGCTTTGCGCCACGTCCCGGGCCAGGGTACGTACGCGCAGGATGTAACGCTGGCGCTCGGTTACCGAGATGGCGCGGCGGGCGTCCAGCAGGTTGAAGGTGTGCGAGGCCTTCAGGACCATTTCATAGGTCGGCAGCGGCAGCTCCAGCTTGATCAGGCGGTTGGCTTCGCTTTCATAGAAGTCGAACAGTTCGAACAGCTTCTCGACGTTGGCGTGTTCGAAGTTGTAGGTCGACTGCTCCACCTCGTTCTGGTGGAACACGTCGCCGTAGGTGACCTTGCCGAACGGGCCGTCGGCCCATACCAGGTCGTAGACCGAGTCGACGCCCTGGATGTACATGGCCAGGCGCTCGAGGCCGTAGGTGATTTCACCGGTGACCGGGTAGCACTCGATGCCACCTACCTGCTGGAAGTAGGTGAACTGGGTGACTTCCATGCCGTTCAGCCAGATTTCCCAACCCAGGCCCCAGGCGCCCAGGGTCGGCGATTCCCAGTTGTCTTCGACGAAGCGGATGTCGTGGACCAGTGGGTCCAGGCCAATGGCTTTCAGCGAGCCGAGGTACAGCTCCTGGAAGTTGGCCGGGTTCGGCTTCAGGACCACCTGGAACTGGTAGTAATGCTGCAGGCGGTTGGGGTTTTCGCCATACCGCCCGTCGGCAGGGCGACGGCTAGGCTGCACGTAGGCGGCGTTCCAGGTTTCTGGACCCACGGCGCGCAGGAATGTAGCGGTGTGGAAAGTGCCGGCGCCTACTTCCATATCGTAGGGCTGAAGCACCACACAACCTTGAGCTGCCCAGTAGTTTTGCAGGGCGAGGATCAGGTCTTGGAAGGTACGCACGGCTGGCGTAGGCTGGCTCACGAAATTCACCTGTATCTGGGGATGCGGATGTAAAGAGCGGGAGTATAACCTGATTCGCCTCGCCCTCTACTCATTGGAGCCTTATGCCACGCTGCTTTTGGTGTACCGACGATCCGTTGTACCAGGCCTACCATGACCAGGAATGGGGAACGCCCCAGCGTGACCCGGCGTTGCTGTTCGAGATGCTTTTGCTCGAAGGGTTCCAGGCGGGGCTTTCATGGATCACCGTTTTGCGCAAACGCGAGCGTTATCGCGAGGTGATGCACGGCTTCGACCCGGTGAAACTGGCGGCCATGAGCGACGAACGCATCGAGGAGTTGATGCTGGACGCCGGCATCATCCGCAACCGCCTCAAGCTCAAGGCTGCCCGGCGTAACGCGCAGGCCTGGCTGGCTGTGGATAACCCTGCCGAGTGGTTGTGGTCGTTCGTTGGCGGTGAGCCGAAGATCAACCACTTCCAGGGCCGCGGCGACGTGCCAGCGGTTACCGAAGAAGCCAAGGTCATGAGCAAGGCCTTGCAGAAGGCCGGCTTCACCTTCGTCGGCCCGACCATCTGCTATGCCTTCATGCAGGCCACCGGCATGGTCATGGACCACACCACCGATTGCGATCGCTACGCCGCCTTGCTGCGCTGAGGGGTTACAATGCGCGCCTTGCTGAAATAAGGAATTGCCTGTGGAAAAGTTCAAGGGCGCCCTGATGGTCGGGGTGCTGCGTCTGTTTGCCAAGCTGCCCTGGGGCGCTGTGCAGCGCGTCGGCGCCGGTATCGGCTGGCTGATGTGGAAAGTCCCCAACGGCTCGCGCAATGTCGTGCGCATCAACCTGGCCAAGTGTTTCCCGGAGATGGATCCGGTGGAGCGCGAGCAGTTGGTCGGTCGTGCACTGAAGGACATCGGTAAGTCCTTCGTCGAAAGTGCCTGTGCCTGGATCTGGCCGCCGCAGCGTTCGCTGGAGCTGGTCAAGGAAGTGCACGGCCTGGAAGTGCTGGAGCAGGCCTTGGCCTCTGGCAAGGGCGTGGTCGGCATCACCAGCCACCTGGGCAACTGGGAAGTGCTCAACCACTTCTACTGCAACCAGTGCAAACCGATCATCTTCTACCGCCCGCCGAAGCTCAAGGCAGTGGATGACCTGCTGCGCGAGCAGCGCGTGCAGATGGGTAACCGTGTGGCGCCTTCGACCAAGGAAGGCATCCTCAGCGTGATCAAGGAAGTGCGTCGCGGTGGGCAGGTGGGTATTCCTGCCGACCCGGAACCGGCGGAATCGGCGGGGGTGTTCGTGCCGTTCCTGGGCACCCAGGCGCTGACCAGCAAGTTTGTGCCGAACATGCTGGCCGGTGGCAAGGCGGTGGGGGTGTTCCTGCATGCGCTGCGGCTGCCGGACGGATCGGGCTTCAAGGTGTTCCTGGAAGCTGCCCCTGAAGAGATGTACAGCACCGACGTGAACGTGTCGGCGGCGGCCATGAGCAAGGTGGTCGAGCGCTATGTGCGCGAGTACCCGAGCCAATACATGTGGAGCATGAAGCGCTTCAAGAAGCGCCCGCCTGGCGAACCGCGCTGGTATTGAGATTGTTGGGGGCGCTTTGCGCCCCTTTCGCCGGCAAGCCAGCTCCCACACCGACCGCATCGACCTGAGGTTATGCTTTAACCTCAGGAAGCCAGGGTTTGCCCAGAATCCAAGAGCCTGCTCGGTCCCTGTGGGAGCTGGCTTGCCTGCGATGGGCTGCAAAGCAGCCCCGGCGATCTCAAGCCTTGTTCAGTTTCTTCAGGAAAACAGCCATCTCTTTCTCGGCCTGCTTGTCCCCATGGGCCTGCGCCGCAACGATCCCATCTTCCCAAGCCTTGCGCGCCGCGGCCAGGTCACCGACCAGCTGATAAGCCTTCCCCAGCAGCTTCCAAGCCGCCGAATACTTGGGATCCTGCTCCACGCACCGTGCCAGGTGTATCGCCGCCTCAGCACCATTGCCCTCATCCAGCCAGGCCTTGCCCAGGCCAAACCTGAGCAGCGGGTTATCCACACCCTTGGCCAGCATCTTCTCCAGCGATTCGCGCATGCCCTCTTCTCCTAGAAGAAACTCAAGCCGACGTGGAACAGCTTCTCCACATCCCGAATGTGCTTTTTATCCACAACGAACAGGATTACATGGTCACCCGACTCGATCACCGTGTCGTCGTGGGCGATCAGCACTTCCTCATCGCGGATGATGGCGCCGATGGTGGTACCCGGTGGCAGCGCAATGTGCTCGACGGCCTTGCCGACCACCTTGCTCGACTTCGAATCACCGTGCGCCACCGCCTCGATGGCCTCGGCCGCGCCGCGGCGCAGCGAGTGCACGCTGACGATATCGCCACGGCGCACGTGCGCCAGCAAAGTGCCGATGGTGGCCAGCTGCGGGCTGATGGCGATGTCGATTTCGCCGCCCTGCACCAGGTCGACATAGGCCGGGTTGTTGATGATGGTCATGACCTTGCCCGCGCCAAGGCGCTTGGCCAGCAGCGACGACATGATGTTGGCCTCGTCGTCGTTGGTCAGGGCCAGGAAAATGTCGGCGTCGGCGATGTTCTCTTCGAGCATCAGGTCCTTGTCCGAGGCACTGCCCTGCAGCACCACTGTGCTTTCAAGGGTATCGGAGAGGTGCCGGCAGCGGGCCGCGCTCATCTCGATGATCTTCACCTGGTAGCGGCTTTCGATGGCTTCGGCCAGACGCTCGCCGATCTGCCCGCCCCCGGCGATGACAATGCGCTTGTTGGTCTCATCGATACGGCGCAGCTCGCCCATCACGGCGCGGATGTCCTTCTTGGCGGCGATGAAGAACACTTCGTCGTCAGCTTCGATCACGGTGTCGCCACGCGGGGTGATCGGCCGGTCGCGGCGGAAGATGGCCGCCACGCGGGTATCGACGTTAGGCATGTGCGCGCGGATCTGGCGCAACTGCTGGCCCACCAGCGGGCCGCCGTAATAGGCCTTCACCGCCACCAGCTGGGCTTTGCCCTCGGCGAAGTCGATGACCTGCAGCGAGCCTGGGTGTTCGATCAGGCGCTTGATGTAGTTGGTCACTACCTGCTCGGGGCTGATCAGCACGTCTACCGGGATATGGTCGTTGTCGAACAACTCTTCGCGGGTCAGGTAGGCCGACTCGCGCACCCGGGCGATCTTGGTCGGAGTGTGGAACAGCGTGTAGGCCACCTGGCAGGCGACCATGTTGGTTTCGTCGCTGTTGGTCACCGCCACCAGCATGTCGGCGTCGTCGGCACCGGCCTGGCGCAGCACCGTCGGCAGCGAGCCGCGGCCCTGCACGGTGCGGATGTCCAGGCGGTCGCCGAGGTCGCGCAGGCGGTCGCCATCGGTGTCGACCACGGTGATGTCGTTGGCTTCGCTGGCCAGGTGTTCCGCCAGCGTACCGCCTACCTGCCCTGCGCCGAGGATGATGATCTTCATCCGCTACTCCCTACCCTGTGTGCTTACCCGCGCGAGGCGGCGATCTTGATCAGCTTGGCATAGTAGAACCCGTCGTGGCCGCCTTCCTGGGCCAGCAGTTGGCGGCCGTGGGGCTGGCGCAGGCCGGCCTCGGTGGCCAGGTCCAGCTCACGGGCGCCCGGGGTGCGGGCGAGGAAGGCGTCGATCACTTCGGTGTTCTCGGTGGGCAGGCTGGAGCAGGTGGCGTACAGCAGCATGCCGCCCACTTCCAGGGTCGGCCACAGGGCATCGAGCAGTTCGCCTTGCAGCGCGGCCAAGGCCGGAATGTCCTCGGCCTGGCGGGTCAGCTTGATGTCCGGGTGGCGGCGGATCACGCCGGTGGCCGAGCACGGTGCATCGAGCAGGATGCGCTGGAACGGCTTGCCGTCCCACCAGTTGGCAGTGTCGCGGGCATCGCAGGCGATCAGCTCGGCGTCCAGTTGCAGGCGGTCGAGGTTTTCGCGCACGCGGGTCAGGCGCTTGGCTTCGAGGTCGATGGCCGTCATGTGGGCCAGGCCCGGTTCGGCTTCAAGCAGGTGGCAGGTCTTGCCGCCAGGGGCGCAGCAGGCGTCGAGCACGCGCTGGCCGGGGGCCAGTTCGAGCAGGTCGGCGGACAGTTGCGCGGCCTCGTCCTGTACGCTGACCCAGCCTTCGGCGAAGCCTGGCAGGCCGCGCACATCGCAGGCTTCGGCCAGCACGATGCCGTCACGGCTGTACTGGCAGGCGCTGGCGCCGATGCCGGCTTGCGCCAGCAGCGCCAGGTAGGCGTCACGGCTGTGGTGGCGACGGTTGACCCGCAGGATCATCGGCGGGTGGGCGTTGTTGGCGGCGCAAATGGCTTCCCACTGCTCTGGCCAGAAGGCCTTCAGCGACTTCTGCAACCAGCGCGGGTGGGCGGTACGCACCACCGGGTCGCGTTCCATGCCGGCGAGCAGTTCCTCGCCCTCACGCTGGGCGCGGCGCAGCACGGCATTGAGCAGGCCCTTGGCCCAAGGCTTCTTCAGCTTGTCGGCGCAGCCGACGGTCTCGCCGATGGCGGCATGGGCTGGAATGCGGGTGTAGAACAGTTGGTACAGGCCGACCAGCAGCAGCGCCTGCACATCGGCGTCGGCGGCCTTGAACGGCTTCTGCAGCAGTTGTGCGGCCAGCAGATCGAGGCGTGGCTGCCAGCGGGCGGTGCCGAACGCCAGGTCCTGGGTCAGGCCCCGGTCGCGTTCTTCGACTTTGTCCAGCTGCGCCGGCAGCGAGCTGTTCAGCGAGGCCTTGCCACTGAGTACAGCGGCAAGGGCACGGGCGGCGGCGAGGCGTGGGTTCATTGGCCCAGTACCTTGCCGGCGGCGAATTTCTCGCGGCGGCTGTTGAACAGGTCGCTGAAGTTCAGCGCCTTGCCGCCGGGCAATTGCAGGCGGGTCAGGCTCAGCGCCTGGTCACCGCAGGCGACGACGAGACCGTCCTTGCTGGCGCAGAGGATCTCGCCCGGGGCACCTTTGCCTGTGGACAAGTTGGCGGCGAGCACCTTCACGCTTTCGCCATCCAGGGTGCTGTGGCACACCGGCCACGGGTTGAAGGCGCGGATCAGGCGTTCCAGCTCGACGGCCGGGCGGCTCCAGTCGATGCGCGCTTCGTCCTTGTTCAGCTTGTGGGCATAGGTGGCCAGGGCATCGTCCTGGACTTCACCGTGCAGCGAACCGTCTGCCAGGCCGGCGATGGCCTGGACTACAGCCGGGGGGCCCATTTCGGCGAGGCGGTCGTGCAGGCTGCCGCCGGTGTCTTCGGCGCTGATCGGGGTGACCACCTTGAGCAGCATCGGCCCGGTATCCAGGCCGGCTTCCATGCGCATCACGGTCACGCCGCTCTCGGCATCGCCCGCTTCCACGGCGCGCTGGATTGGCGCCGCTCCGCGCCAGCGTGGCAGCAAGGAGGCGTGGCTGTTGATACATCCCAGGCGCGGGATGTCGAGGACGACTTGCGGCAGGATCAGGCCATAGGCGACCACCACCATCAGGTCCGGCTTCAGCGCGGCCAGTTCGGCCTGGGCTTCGGCGTTGCGCAGCGTCGGCGGCTGGAATACCGGGATGTCATGGGCCACGGCCAATTGCTTGACCGGGCTCGGCATGAGCTTCTGGCCACGGCCGGCGGGGCGGTCGGGCTGGGTGTAGACGGCCACGATCTCGTACGGGCTGTCGAGCAGGGCCTTGAGGTGTTCGGCGGCAAACTCTGGAGTGCCTGCAAAGACGATGCGCATGGAGTTCTCGCTTGCAAAAAGAAAAAAGGCTTGCCGGAGCAAGCCTTCTGGGAGGTGGGGATCAGGCTTGCTGGCGGTGCTGCTTTTCCAGCTTCTTCTTGATCCGGTCGCGCTTGAGCTGCGACAGGTAGTCGACGAACAGCTTGCCGTTCAGGTGATCGAACTCGTGCTGCACGCACACCGCCAGCAGGCCTTCGCATTCCAGTTCGTACGGCTTGCCGTCGCGGTCCTGGGCCTTGACCCGTACACGCAGCGGGCGGTCGACGTTCTCGTAGAAGCCCGGTACCGACAGGCAACCTTCCTGGTACTGGCCCATGTCGTGGGTCAGCTCTTCGACCGTCGGGTTGATGAAGACGCGCGGCTCGCTGCGGTCTTCGCTGAGGTCCATGACCACGACCTGCAGGTGCACGTTGACCTGAGTGGCGGCCAGGCCGATGCCGGGGGCTTCGTACATGGTTTCAAACATGTCATCGATCAGCTGACGCAGGGCGTCGTCGAACACCGTTACCGGTTTGGCAATGGTGCGCAGGCGCGGGTCGGGGAATTCGAGAATGTTCAAGATGGCCATAAGGTCAGGCAGTCACTGTGCGGTCGGTTGAAAACTGAGCACACATAATAAAGGGAAACGGGGATTTCAGCACCTGTGAAAGCTCGTCTAGGGTCTCTATAGGCCTGATAGCCGCCAAATCATGGACAGCTTTTCAAAGTGTTACCCACAAACTTATCCACAAGTTGTGCCACGTAGATGGCCCTGTTTTGATCAAGGATGATCCCCATGCCGACTTACCATTCGTCGCCTTGTCCGCCTGCCGAACTGGAGGCGCGGTTACGCCTGCATCGCCTGCCCGAGACAGGATTGCGACGCTTTCACACCTTGCTGGAGGCCTTTGGCAGTGCATCTTCGGCGCTGAGTGCGCCGGGCTCGGCCTGGCGCGCGTTAGGCATCGGGCAGACCACCATCGATGCCCGGCGCAGCGCCGAAGTGCGCGATGGCGCGCTTGCCGCAATGGCCTGGCTAGAGCGCCCGGGCCAGCATTTACTGATGTGGGACGGCCCTGACTACCCGGCACTGCTTAGGGAAATCGACGATGCCCCACCGCTGCTTTTCGTGGCTGGCAATACAGCACTGCTCGACCGACCTCAGCTGGCCATTGTGGGCAGCAGGCGTGCCACACCTCCGGCACTCGATACGGCCAGGGCATTTTCCCGTTATCTGGCGCAGGCCGGTTTCACCATCACCAGCGGGCTGGCCTTGGGCATCGATGGTGCCGCTCATCGGGCGGCGCTAGAGGTCGGCGGGGGTACCATCGGTGTGCTGGGAACAGGCTTGCAAAAACTTTATCCACAGCGCCACCGCGACCTTGCGCGGATGATGATCGACATGGACGGTGCGCTGGTGTCCGAGTACCCGCTCGATGCCGGGCCGTTGCCAGGCAACTTCCCGCGGCGCAATCGCATCATCAGCGGCTTGTCGCTCGGTGTGCTGGTGGTCGAGGCCAGCCTTGCCAGCGGCTCGTTGATCACCGCCCGCCTGGCGGCTGAGCAAGGCCGCGAGGTGTACGCGATTCCAGGTTCGATCCACCACCCGGCGGCCAAGGGCTGCCATCAGCTGATTCGTGATGGCGCACTGCTGGTGGAAAGTGTGGAACAGATACTGGAAAGCCTGCGCGGTTGGCAGAACCTGCCGCCCGCTGTGGTAGAGAACCCGCCGCATCCACTGCTTGCCCTGCTGCATGCCGCGCCACAGACTAGCGAGAACCTGGCCCACTTCAGCGACCAGCCGCTGGCCGAGGTGTTGGCGCAGCTGACGGAACTGGAGCTTGAAGGCCGGGTCAGCAATGTCGGCGGGCGTTGGTTTGCCCGCGCTGGCTAAGTACACTGCGCGCAAGCAAGGTTAAAAGGCGGAGAGACGCAAATGGTGAGCAGTTTTCGTGTGCAACAAGCCGCACGTGAGATCCGGGCGGGCGCAGTCATCGCCTACCCGACGGAAGCGGTCTGGGGCCTGGGCTGCGACCCATGGAACGAGGACGCGGTGTATCGCCTGCTGGCACTGAAGTCGCGGCCTGTGGATAAAGGGCTGATCCTGATTGCCGACAACATCCGCCAGTTCGATTTCCTGTTCGAAGATTTTCCCCAGGACTGGATCGACCGCATGGGCAGCACCTGGCCGGGGCCGAACACCTGGCTGGTGCCGCACCAGGACCTGTTGCCGGAGTGGGTGACCGGGCAGCATGACACCGTGGCATTGCGGGTCAGTGATCATCCCCAGGTGCGCGAGCTGTGCGCATTGGTTGGGCCGCTGATTTCCACCTCGTGCAATCCGGGCGGGCGCCCGGCGGCGAAGAGCCGGTTGCGGGTGGAGCAGTATTTCCATGGCCAGCTGGACCTGGTGCTCGGTGGGGCGCTGGGGGGGCGGAAGAATCCGAGTGTGATTCGCAACCTTGCTACTGGCGAAGTCGTTCGCCCGGGCTGATACCTACACACAGGCCTGGCGGGTGGACTTGGTCCCTTGTGGGAGCGGGCGTGCCCGCGAAAAATCCAGCGCGGTACATGGCATGGGCTTCGCCCGTGTTCGCGGGCATGCCCGCTCCCACAGGTTAGGGCCAAGCCTGCGCCGATTTTTCTAACATGCGCGAAGAAGGCCGCGGCATGTTCTGGTCGAACCTGCATGCGATTGAAATGGCGGAGGGTGTGATTGAAGCGATTCTCGATGGTATCGAGACGACACCAACATCGGCGAAGCAGCCCTCACAGGGGTAGCGCTGTACTCAAGGCAGATGCTGGACTTGTGGGCGGGTTCACCCGCGAACACCGGCGAAGCCGGTGCCATGCTCCGCGGCGCCTTCTTCGCGGGTGAACCCGCTCCCACAGGGGGAGTATCTACTGGCTTGAGAGCAGTGTTCGGCTCAAGGCAGCAAAACGGTAGAGCCGACGGTCCTGCGCGCCGACAGCTCCGCCTGCGCCTTGGCCGCCTCACTCAACGGATACCGCTGCTGGATATCCACAACCAGCTTGCCACTACCAATCATCGCAAACAGGTCATCCGCCATAGCCTGGGTGTTCTCGGCATTATTCGCATAGGTCGCCAATGTCGGCCGGGTCACATACAGCGACCCCTTAGCCGACAAAATTCCCAGGTTCACCCCACTCACCGCGCCCGAGGCATTGCCGAAACTCACCATCAACCCGCGCGGGCGCAGGCAGTCCAGCGAGGTCAGCCAGGTGTCGGCACCGACGCCGTCATACACCACCGGGCATTTCTTGCCATCGGTCAGTTCCAGCACCCGCTTGGCCACGTCCTCGCGGCTGTAGTCGATGGTCGCCCAAGCCCCTAGCGCCTTGGCCCGCTCAGCCTTTTCGGCGGAGCTTACGGTACCGATCAGCTTGGCGCCCAAGGCCTTGGCCCATTGGCACGCCAGCGACCCCACGCCACCCGCTGCGGCATGGAACAGGATCACGTCACCGGGCTTAACCTCATAGGTCTGCTTCAGCAGGTACTGCACGGTCAGCCCCTTGAGCATCACCGCTGCCGCCTGCTCGAAACTGATGTTGTCAGGCAGCTTGACCAGATTGGCCTCCGGCAGCGTATGCACTTCGCTGTAGGCACCAAGAGGGCCACCGGCATGGGCCACGCGGTCGCCAACTTTCAGGCGGGTCACGCCCTCGCCCACTGCCTCGACCACGCCCGCCGCTTCAGTACCCAGGCCAGAAGGCAGGGACGGCGGTGCATACAGCCCGCTGCGGAAGTAGGTATCGATGAAGTTCAGGCCGATCGCATGGTTGCGCACGCGCACCTGCTGCGGCCCGGGTGGGGCGGGTTCGAATTCCACAAGCTGCAGCACTTCCGGGCCGCCATGCTGGCTGAACTGGATACGCTTGGCCATCTCGCACTCCTGTTGTCGGGATCGGGAAAAGGCCTTCTATCGGACGCCTTTGCTTGATCGCCGTCAACTGCGGCGCGCGCGCCGGCGGTGGTATGCTACGCGGCGAATTCTTCCCTGCCCGTTCCTGGTGACCCGATGACTAGCCGCACCGAGGCCGTGAAAGCCTACCTGCTCGACCTGCAAGACCGCATCTGCTCTGCCCTCGAAGCCGAAGACGGCGGCGCCCGCTTCGTCGAGGATGCCTGGGTGCGCGAAGCCGGTGGCGGGGGCCGTACGCGGGTGATCGGCGACGGTAAGTTGATCGAGAAAGGCGGGGTCAACTTCTCCCACGTGTTCGGCGCCGGCTTGCCGCCGTCGGCCAGCGCCCACCGCCCGGAACTCGCGGGTCGTGGTTTCGAGGCCTTGGGCGTGTCGCTGGTTATCCACCCGCACAACCCGCATGTGCCGACGTCCCATGCCAACGTGCGCTTCTTCATCGCCGAGAAGGAAGGTGAAGAGGCGGTCTGGTGGTTCGGCGGCGGCTTCGACCTGACCCCGTACTACGGCAACGAGGAAGACTGCATCCACTGGCACCGCGTGGCCGAACAGGCCTGCGCGCCGTTCGGCGCCGACGTGTACCCGCGCTACAAGGCCTGGTGCGACCGCTACTTCCACCTCAAGCACCGCGGCGAGCCGCGTGGCATCGGCGGCCTGTTCTTCGACGACCTGAACGAGTGGGACTTCGACACCTGCTTCGCCTTCCTGCGCGCCATCGGTGACGCCTACGTCGAGGCCTACCTGCCGATCGTCCAGCGCCGCAAGAACACCCCCTTCACCCCGCAGCAGCGCGAGTTCCAGGAATACCGCCGCGGCCGCTACGTGGAGTTCAACCTGGTCTATGACCGTGGCACCCTGTTCGGCCTGCAGTCTGGTGGCCGTACCGAGTCGATCCTCATGTCGCTGCCGCCGCAAGTGCGCTGGGGCTACGACTGGAAGGCCGCGCCCGGTAGTGAGGAAGCACGCCTGACCGAATACTTCCTGCAGGACCGCGACTGGCTCGGCCAGTAAGCCTGTGGATAAACAAGGAATCGCCATGGACCAGTACGTTGTTTTCGGTAACCCCATCGGCCACAGCAAGTCGCCGCTGATCCACCGCCTGTTCGCCGAACAGACCGGCCAGGACCTGGAGTACTCGACCCTGCTGGCACCGCTGGACGAGTTCAGTGACTGCGCACGCGGCTTCTTCAAGCAAGGTAGCGGTGGCAATGTCACCGTGCCGTTCAAGGAAGAAGCCTACCGCCTGTGCGACAGCCTGACCCCGCGGGCCCAGCGTGCAGGTGCGGTGAACACGCTGAGCAAGCTGGCCGACGGCACCCTGCAGGGCGATAACACCGACGGCGCCGGCCTGGTGCGCGACCTGACGGTGAACGCCGGGGTCGAACTGGCCGGCAAGCGCATTCTCATCCTCGGGGCTGGCGGTGCCGTGCGCGGCGTGCTGGAGCCGATCCTGGCGCAACAGCCGCAGTCGCTGGTAATCGCCAACCGTACCGTGGAAAAGGCCGAGCAATTGGCGCGGGAGTTCGATGAGCTGGGGCCCGTGGTGGCAAGCGGGTTTGCCTGGTTGCAGGAGCCGGTGGACGTGATCATCAACGCCACTTCGGCAAGCCTGGCCGGTGAGCTGCCGCCGATTGCCGACAGCCTGGTCGAGGCGGGGCGCACGGTGTGCTACGACATGATGTATGGCAAGGAGCCGACGCCGTTCTGCCAGTGGGCCACCCAGCTGGGTGCGGCCAAGGTGCTGGATGGCTTGGGGATGCTGGCTGAGCAGGCGGCTGAGGCCTTCTTTATCTGGCGTGGGGTGCGGCCGGATACGGCACCAGTGCTTGCTGAACTGCGCCGCCAACTCGCTCGGGGCTGAGATTGTCGGGGCCGCTTTGCGGCCCATCGCAGGCAAGCCAGCTCCCACAGGTACAGTGCCAACTTCAGGTATTGTGATATCCCTGTAGGAGCCGGCTTGCCGGCGATGAGGCCGGTGCAGGTCAAAGCTTGGCTTTGACGGCCTCAAGAGCATCGCCACCGGCTTTGGTGGTCACCCCGGCCAACCATCCTTCCAGCCGCTCGGGATGCTGCTTGATCCAGGCCTTGGCTGCCTCATCGTAGCTCACCTTCTTATCCACAACCTCGGCCATGATGGTGTTTTCCATGTCCAGGGTGAAACTCAGGTTGCCCAGCAGCTTCGCTGCATTCGGGCAGGCTTGTGGATAACCCTTGCGGGTCAGCGTGAACACCTCGCCCTTGCTGCCAAACCACTTCTCCCCGCCAGTCAGGTAATGCATCTTCAGCTTCACGTTCATCGGATGCGGCGTCCAGCCGAGGAAGGTGATGAACTGTTGCTTCTTCACCGCCCGGTCAACCTGCGCCAGCATCGCCTGCTCACTGGACTCCACCAGTTTCCACTGGCCAAGGTTGAATTCGTTCTTGTCGATGATCTCCTTCAGCGACAAGTTCGCAGGCGCGCCTGAGCCGATGCCGTACAGCTTTTGGTCGAACTGATCGGCATGTTTCTGCAGGTCGGCAAAATCCTTCACCCCGGCATTCCATACGTAATCCGGTACCGCCAGGGTGAACTCGGTGCCTTCCAGGTTGCGCGACAGCTGCTGCACATCGCCATTGGCGATGAACTTGTCATGGAAACCTTGCTGCGCCGGCATCCAGTTGCCTAGGAAGGCATCGACCCGGCCGTCCTTGAGGCCGCCGTAGATGATCGGCACCGCCAGGCTGTCGATCTTCACCTGGTAGCCGAGGCTTTCCAGCAGCAGCCGGGCGACAGCGTTGGTCGAGGCGATGTCGCTCCAGCCGGGGTCGGCCATTTTCACGGTGCTGCATTGTGCGTCGCCGTCGGCGGCATGGGCCGTGGCAGTGGCTAGCGCCACGGCGAATACGATGGTGGAGAACTTGTGCATGGCGGCCTCTCTTATCAATCCATAGGTGCGGGCTGTGGATAACGTGCCTTGCGCTCGAGGTCGTCGAGATCGATGTGGTTGCGCATGTACTGTTGGCTGGCGTCCACCAGGGGTTGGTGGTCCCAGCTTTTCAGTTTGCCGATGGCCAGCGCCTCGGCCACCAGTCGACGGCGGCGTTGGCTGGCCAGGACTTGCTGGCGCAGGCTGGGAATATCCCAGCGCTGGCGTGCTTCATCGACAAATGCCTGCAGCAGCGCCTGATGGTCCGGGCTGCCGGTGAGGTTCTCCCGCTCGTGCGGGTCGCGGCTCAGGTCATAGAGTAGGCAGGGGTCATCTTCGCTGTACACGAATTTGTACGGCCCACGGCGGATCATCATCAGCGGGCCGACGGTGCCTTCGGCCATGTATTCACCGATGACCTCGTCGTGGCCACCTTGCCCTTGCAGGTGGCCGAGCAGTGAGCGGCCATCCAGGTGCAGCTGGTTATCCACAGCACCGCCGGCCAGTTCCACCAGGGTTGGCAGCAGGTCGCAGGTCGATACCGAGGCACCGATCCGGCTTGCGGCGAAGCGTTTGGGAGCGTGGACCAGCAACGGTACACGCGCCGACATTTCGAACCAGTGCATCTTGTACCAGAGCCCACGCTCGCCAAGCATGTCGCCATGGTCACCGGAGAACACGATCAGGGTGTCGTCGGCCAGGTTGCATTCTTCCAGGGTCTGCAGCAGCTGGCCGATGTTGTCGTCGATGTAGCTGCAGGCGCCGAAGTAGGCGCGGCGGGCGTCGCGGATCTTGTCCACAGGCAGCGGTTTGTTCCACAGGTCGTAGACCTTGAGCAGGCGTTGCGAATGCGGGTCGAGGTCGGTCTGGCTGAATTCGGCGTGGGGCATGGGGATATCCACAGCCTCGTAGCGATCCCAGTAGCGCTTGGGGATGGTGTACGGGTCGTGCGGATGGGTCATGGACACGGTCAGGCAGAACGGCCGGCCATCGTTTTCGCGCACATGGTCGTAGAGGTACTGGCGTGCTTTGAAGACGACCTCCTCGTCGAAGTCCAGCTGGTTGGTGCGCACGCAGGGCCCAGCCTGTAGCACCGAGGACATGTTGTGGTACCAGCTCGGGCGCACGTCCGGCTCATCCCAGTTCACCGCCCAGCCGTAGTCAGCCGGGTAGATGTCGCTGGTCAGGCGCTCCTCGTAGCCGTGCAACTGGTCCGGGCCGCAGAAATGCATCTTGCCCGACAGCGCGGTGCGGTAGCCCAGGCGGCGCAGGTAGTGTGCATAAGTCGGCACGTCAGCGGGGAAATCGGCCGCGTTGTCGTAGGCGCCGATGCGACTCGGCAGCTGGCCGCTGACCAGGGTGAAGCGTGACGGTGCGCACAGCGGGCTGTTGCAGTAGGCCGAGTCGAACACCACTGCCTGCTCGGCGAGGCGGCTCAAATGGGGCATCTGGATCGGCGAAGGGCCGTAGATCGGCAGCAGGGGCGCGGCCATCTGGTCGGCCATGATGAACAGGATATTCGGGCGCGTCATGGTAGCTTCCATCGTTTAGGGTTATGCGAACCGCTTGCCTACCAAGATGCGACTGTGGATAACATGGGTAAAGCCCATGGCGGGCAATGTCTGGGATTAGCTGAGCTTATGTTTGATCACCTTGCCGAGTTGTCGCTGGATGCCTTGCGTGTGTTCGAGGCCGCAGCCCGCTTGCGTGGGTTTACCGCAGCGGCGCTGGAACTGGGCACTACGCAACCGGCGGTTAGCCAGCAGGTGAAGCGCCTGGAGGCGCAGCTGGGCACACGCCTGTTCGACCGTATCTACCGCGGCATCGAGCTGACCGAGGCGGGCCAGCTGCTGTTCGAGCAGGTGCATCAAGGTTTGCAAGCCATGGATGACGGCATTGCCTTGGCCAGTGGGCGTGGCCAGCGGGAAGTGCTGCAGGTGGCCACCGACTTTGCTTTTGCGGCGTTCTGGCTGATGCCACGGCTGCAGCGCTTTCACGAAGCTTATCCACAGGTCGATGTGAGCCTGGTGACGGGTGAGCGCAGCCAGGGGATGCTACGCCCGGATATCGATGTGGCGGTGCTGTTCGGCGATGGGCGCTTTCATCAGGGCGAAAGCCGCTGGTTGTTCGATGAGGAGGTTTTCCCGGTCTGCAGCCCGCGGCTGATTCATGGAAAACCCTTGTCAGCCGTGGCTTTGCAGCGATTGCCGTTGCTCCACTTGCGCGGTGAGCAGGCTAGTCGCTGGTTTGACTGGGCGGGGGTGTTTCGCGGCTTTGGCGTGGCCAGCCCACCGCCGGCTGGGCAGTTGCGGTTCGATAACTACACACTGCTGATTCAGGCGGCGATTGCCGGGCAAGGAGTGGCGATTGGCTGGGGCCACCTGGTTGATGGGCTGGTGGAGCAAGGGTTGCTGTGTCGGCCGTTGGAGGGGAGTTTGCGGTCGGCGCGGGGGTATTACGCGGTGCTGCCGCCGCGTAAACGGCGTGGGGCGTTGATCGAGCGGTTTGTGGATTGGCTGGAGCGAGAGCGCAGCCTGTGACATCCGTGGGGGGGGCTGCGCAGCTCCCGGTAAGCGGGACTGTCAGATTTTTTGTGTGCGGGCCGGTAACGGCCTGCCGTTAGGCAGGCCCTGATTTTCACCAGGTCGGCCTGAT
>NZ_VZII01000009.1 GCF_009391885.1 Pseudomonas sp. MN1F
AGTGAAACGATGCATCGCCGATGGTAGTGTGGGGTTTCCCCATGTGAGAGTAGGTCATCGTCAAGATTCAAACAAAAAGCCCCTGTCTGCGTTGCAGACAGGGGCTTTTTCTTTTCCGGGCTACAGCCCCCTGGCGTTGAGCGCTAGCGGGCGAGTTGTTTGTCCAGGTAGTTTCTGATCACCCGCGATCCATTGTTCAGATGCTGCTCCAGCACCCTTACCGCCTCGTCGACCAATTTGTCAGCAGCGGCATCGACCAGGGCGTTATGGTCGTCCTGAGTCAGCTTACCCAGTCCCATGGATGACAAATGGAAGCGCAAGAAGCGTTCTTCCTCGTTCAGCTCGTTCTCGATCAGGCGCAGCAGTTTCTGGTTGGATGCCTTGCCATAGAGCGCCATGTGGAACAGCCGATTGAGACGGCCGATTTCCGCATGGCTGGTTTCGTTTTCCAACTGCTGGATATAGCCACGCGCGCTGGCAATGTCGCTGGCATCGAGCAACGGAATCGACTGGCGCAAAGCTTCGCTCTCGAGAAGCACGCGCAATGCATAGGTGTCGACTGCATCCTCGCCAATCAACGGTGCGACCACCGCACCCTTGTGCATTTCCACCTTCAGCAGCGATTGCGCCTCCAGCTGGCGCAGCGCCTCGCGCACCGGCATGCGGCTGACGCCGTACAAGTCGGCGATTTCCTGTTGGCGCACAGCGGTGCCAGGTGGCAGGCGGCCATCTAGGATGGCGCTGCGCAGGCGCTCTTCGATGACGCCACGGGCCAGGTGTGCTGGCAGCTGTTCGCTGGCCAGCACGTTACTGAGTTTGATTTTCTCGGCCAAGCGGAGTGTGCCTCGACGACAAAAAAGTTGGATCCAATGACACTAGTGACAGGTATGGGGGCTTGTCAAACCTGTGCCGCGACGAAGCGAGCGGCCTAGGTTCACAATAATGGTGGATGAGTTTTCCCGGCAAAGGAAGCGACACACACTAAGCGCTAACAATAAAGTTATAGCCAGCCGACCATCGGCTACATGATTGCGCGGTGCCATTGTCTTTTATGTGCCCAACCCGCACCATCGCTGCTCTGGACTGATCTGAACAGGGCTTCGCAGTGGCGACATCCTGGTTGCTCAAAACCACCGTGCGCCGCGCCTGCCTTGCGCTGTTGCTTGGCAGTCTGTTGCTGGGCGGCCTGCATGCGGATTGGAACTTCACCGAGATCAGCCGCAAGTCCCAGGCCCTGTATGGTCCGCTAGGGGCAGGCAAAGCCCGCATCGATGCCTGGCAGAACCTGATGGCAACGCAGCGCCAAGGCACCGAATTGCAGCGCCTGCAGGTGGTCAACCTGTTCTTCAATCAGCAGCTGCGTTATGTCGAAGACATCGACCTGTGGCATGAAGTCGACTACTGGGCCACGCCAATCCAGGCCCTGATCAAGGGCGCCGGCGACTGTGAAGACTATGCCATCGCCAAGTACTTCAGCCTGCGCCGCATGGGTATCCCTGCCGATAAGCTGCGCATCACCTATGTCAAAGCCCTGCGCCAGAACCGGGCGCACATGGTCCTGACCTATTATTCAACCCCACAGGCTCAGCCGTTGGTGCTCGACAGCCTGATGGACGCAATCAAACCGGCCAGCCAACGTACCGACCTGCTGCCGGTCTACGCCTTCAATGGCGAAGGCTTGTGGCTGACCGGCGCCGCAGGCAATAAGAAGGTCGGCGACACCAAGCGCCTGTCACGCTGGCAGGACTTGTTGAAGAAAATGCAGGCCGAAGGGTTCCCGGCCGAACCGGTCTACTGAAGGAGCGCAGATGTCACTGTTCAAACAACTGCTGTTGGCCATTTGTCTGTTCCTGATAGTCGCCTTCAGTGGCAGCTTCATGGTCAGCCTGGAAAGCTCGCGTAGCCAGTACGTCAACCAGCTGCGCTCGCATGCCCAGGACGCTGCCACTGCGTTGGCGTTATCACTGACACCTAATATCGATGACCCGGCCATGGTAGAGCTGCTGGTCAGCTCGATCTTCGACAGTGGCTACTATGCCAGCATCAAGGTCGTCGACATGGGCTCCAACGCCGTGCTGGTGGAGCGCCACGCTGAGCCGGACCCAGGTGGCGTGCCTGCCTGGTTCATCCACTTGATCGGCCTGGAAGCGGCTGGCGGCGATGCCATTGTCAGCCGTGGCTGGCAGCAGGCCGCACGGGTCGAGGTGGTCAGCCACCCGATGTTTGCCATTGGTAAAGTCTGGCAGAGCGCGTTGGGCAGCTTGGGCTGGCTGCTGCTGTGCGGTGCTGGCAGTGCGGCGCTGGGCGCCTTGCTGCTGCGTCGCCAACTGCGCCCGTTAGATGCGATGGTTGAGCAATCACAGGCCATTGCCCGGCGTGAGTTCCACAGCCTGCCGGAGCCGCGTACGCCAGAGCTGCGCCGGGTAGTGCAGGCAATGAACCAGATGGTTGAAAAGCTCAAGGCGCTGTTCAGCGAGCAGGCTGAGCGCAGTGAGCGGCTGCGTGCCGAGTCTTATCAGGACAGCCTGACCGGGTTGTCGAACCGGCGCTACTTCGAAATGCAGCTCAACGCCCGCGTCAGCAACATGGAGGAAGCCCGTGCCGGTTACCTGCTGTTGCTGCGTGTACAGGGCCTGGCAGGGCTCAACGCACGTCTCGGCGGCCAGCGTACGGACCAGCTGCTGCAAGCGGTAGGTGAGCAGCTAAGGCGCACCTGCGCCACCTTCCCGGAGACCAACGACCTGATATCCCGCAGCCGTGGTGGTGAATTCGCCGTCCTGGCGCCCGGGATGGTCCACGAAGACGCTGTGCAGCTTGCCCAGGCCCTTGAGGCGGCATTGCACAGCCTGCACGAAACGGGTGCCAGCGATATCTCGCCGGTCGCCTGCATTGGCCTGGCGCCGTTCAGCCCGGGCGATGCGCCGCAGGTGCTGCTGAAGCTGGCTGACGAGGCTTTGGCGCGTGCCGAGAATCAGCCGACGTCGGGTTGGGTATGTCTGGAGCAGGGTGCCGCTGCCGTTGCTGGCGACAGCCAGCACAAGTGGCATAAGCGCCTGGACGAGGCGTTTGTCAAAAGCCGCTTCGAGCTGTTCTTCCAGCCGGTGGTCCAGACCCAGGCCCCTCAGCGGGTGCTTCATTACAAAGTGATCTCGCGGCTGCTCGACGAGCAGGGCGAGGCCTTGCCCGCTGGCCGCTTCCTGCCCTGGCTGGAGCGTTTTGGCTGGATGGCGCGGCTGGACCTGCTGGTGCTGGAAAAAGCGCTCGCGCACCTGCGCAGTCACGGCCCGGTGCTGGCCCTGAACCTGTCTGCTGCAACTTTGGCCGACCCGAAGGCTCTGGAGAGGGTTTATGAGCTGCTGAGCCAGAACACGGCGCTGGGTGCGCGGTTGATCCTGGAGATCGGCGAGGAGCAACTGCCGAATCAGGCCGCGCTGGAACAGTTGACCTGGCGCCTGCGCGAGCTTGGTTTCGGCCTGGCTCTGCAGCGCTTTGGTGGGCGCTTCAGCATGATCGGCAACCTGGCGCATCTGGGCCTGGCCTACCTGAAGATCGATGGCAGCTACATTCGCAACATCGACCAGGAGCAACACAAGCGGCTGTTCATCGAGGCGATCCAGCGTGCGGCGCACAGTATCGACCTGCCATTGATCGCCGAGAGGGTCGAGACCGAAGGCGAGCGGCAGGTACTGCAGGACCTGGGCATCGAAGGGGTTCAGGGCCTGCTGTCTGGGGAGCCCGCGCCCTGGCGCTGATCTCAGATCAACCCGCCTTCCTCCTCTTCTTCGATCAGGTTGTTCAGGCTGCCCAGCGCCTTGCGCGCCGTCGAGCGGCTGAGCAGCTTGGCCTGAGCCCCGGCAGGCAGGTCGGTGATGCTGATCACGCCCTTGGTGGTCAGCACTTCGATCAGGTCTTCGAGCACGCGGATCATGTCCAGGTCGCTCTGCTTGAGTTGCTTGAGGCTGTTCTCGACAACATCGTCGGCGAACCATTCCTGGATTTCCGCATGGTCGGCGGGCAGGATTTCCGTGTACTCGGCATAGGGCGCGGCTTCCACCCGCGCCAACTGCCCCTCGCCGTCGCGTTGCACATAGAACATGGCGTCCATCCTCATCATGTTGAAGCCTTGGGATCGGCTCTGGCGCAGCATAGGCAACTTTGCCCTGCTGCGCCTGCCAGTCGGCTGAGCATCGGCATGGCACGGCACGTCAGATCACGATTGGCAAACGTGTGCGGCAACTCACAAATATCATCTTGACACTATTTTCACCTGGTGCTGTAGAATTGACGGACTAAACCTAAGCCTACTCTGCAGTAGTCGTATTTTTGACACTTTTGCTCGTCAAAAAGTCGCTAGCGCGCACGTGCGGCCTACGTCTTTGAATCAGCTCCGATTTCGAATTCAGAGTCATCGTTTTGACGAAAAGTATTCCGTTGTTGGCTATTCCCGGACTAGGTGCCGAGCATAGTCAGTTCCATGAGCAAGGCCTGTATTGGTTGGCCTGTGACACCACAGAAAACGCCGCTACGCTCTGCCGCCAAGTGATCGAAGCCATGCCTGAACAAGGCCGGGCGGCGTTGCTGGGCGGTGCGCGCGTGATACAAGAGGCCCTCGCAGGCCTGGACCCCGCTTGCGGTCCTGGCGAACTGACGTTGTTCGAGGCTGACACGCGGGCCATTCTGCACCTGAAAAGCGACCTGCCGCGTATCGACTTGCCTGGCCGAGTGCTGCTGGTCATCGTGCCATCGGCTGCCTGGGAAGGTGGCACCGCCGAGCACTGGTGCCAGGCGCTGCGCCAGGCGGCGCTTGCGGCCGGTGCGCTGGTTCTGGTGATCAGTGAAGGGCAGAGTGCCTCGCTGGTCGAGCGCCTGCGCGCATTCAACCAATCGCTCGACGGGCTCGCCCAGCTGTATCGCGGCCAGGGTGGCACGCGTTACCTGCAGCACTTCTGGAGCAACAGGCTCGGCGTTGCCGGCACCCAAGACTTGGAACTCGCACGCCATGCCGGTGGTTTTGCCGTTGCCAGGCGGCCGCTGCCGTTGACCGATGCCGGCGGTGATGAGCTGCTCTGCCTGGCCCAGAGCCAGGTCCTCGAAGGTGCGCCTGCCTTGTCGGAGCACTGGCAGGTGTTCGACAGCATCAGCGAGGTTGGCGCCAAGGCCAGTCGTGCTGTGTCGGCAACCGTGATTTTCGCCATGGATGGGGGCCAGCGCCTGGATGTCCTTGCCCGCCAGTTGCACACGTTGCGACAGCTGCGTGGCAATGCCCTGAAGCTGGTGGTGCGGGAAATGGCGCCAACCCTGCGCTACCAGGACGAACAGCTGTTGCTGGCCTGTGGTGCAAGCCAGATTGTGCCGTTCGGCGCCAGCCTGTCGCGTTTCCTGACCATGGTCGACAGCATCCAGGGTTATGTCTGGCGCCGCCACCTGCCGGCCGACTTCGATGCCTTGCTCGCTCGCCTGCGGCCAATGCCGGTCTGCGGCCTGGTGGCACCTCGGGTGTTTGCCGAAGCGGTGCGGCAGATGTGGCACGGCCATCGTAACGGCGAAATCGTCCACCAGCTCTTGGTGTTGCGCCCGGCACCGGGCCTGAGCCCGCTGCAGGCCTGCTCGCGCACGGTGTTCCGCCGCGATGGCGACATCGCCTGCGTGGTCGGCGAGGTGTTGTTCCTGTTCCTCTTCGCCTGCCGCTCGGAGGGCGTCGAGCAGGCGCTTGACCACATCTTCCAGTTGTCCTGGAAGGAACTGTTCATCAACCAGGATCTGTTGGTCAGCCTCGACAGCCTGGACGCTCCGGCATTTCTCGACGAAACCGTACCGCAGCCGCCACTGGCCGAGTCGGTGGTGCTGCCAGCGGCGCTGAAACGGCCCACCCTGGTGCCTCGGCGGATCGCCCTGGACCCTGGAGGGGCCGCATGAACTTCGTGCAACTGCTTCAGGTAATTGGCATCAGTGCGCTGGTTACCTTGATCCTGGTCCTGTTCGTGGTGAGCATGCGTGCCACCGTGAAGGGCTGGCTGAACCGCCTTTTGCGACCTCGTTACCTGAAGCCGGTGGGTGTACGCCGCCGTGTGGTGCGTCAGGACACTGAATAATGACTAGTTCGACATTTTCCGCCCAGGTGCCGGCCCGTTGGCACGGTCTGGGTGCCTGGAACCTCTATTTCCTGGCCAAGTTCCTGTTGGTCGCGGTTGGCATGCTGGACTTCCAGGCACTGCCCAATCTGCTGTTCGCGGCATTTCTGCTGATCCCGCTGCCGAGACGCTGGCTGCGCGTCGGGCGCCAGGTCGTGGCCGTACCCGTGGGCATCGCGCTGTTCTATCACGACACCTGGCTGCCACCGTTCCGGCGCTTGCTGGCGCAGCCGGGGGTGCTCGATTTCTCGTGGGATTACCTGTTGGAGCTGCTGGCCAGGTTCATCAACTGGAACCTGATCGGCGCCCTGGTGCTGCTGCTGGTGGGCTACCTTTACCTGCGTCATTGGCTGCGCCTGAGCACGCTGAGCTTGGCCGGCCTAGCATGGCTGGCGGTCGGCGGCCTGCCGGCGCTGAGCATCGGTGGTGGCCAGCCAGCCGTCGCCGGTGCTGGCAATCCGGCTGCCACGGCCGCTGTTGCACCGGCTGCGGCCGTGGCCGACACGGCGACCCTGAATGCCTGGCTGGAGCGCTTCTTCGCCAGCGAGCGGCAACGGGTGACCACATTCCCTGCCGTGAAAGCGGACGAGCAGAACTTCGACTTGCTGGTAATCAACGTGTGCTCCCTGGCCTGGGACGACCTCTCGGCTGTCGGCATGCACGACAACGCCTTGTTCTCGCGCCTGGACGTGGTGTTCGATCAGTTCAACTCGGCGACCTCCTACAGCGGGCCGGCGGCGATTCGCATGCTTCGCGCCAGCTGCGGCCAGTCGTCCCATGCGGGCCTGTACCAGCAGGCGCCCGAACAGTGCCTGCTGTTCCAGAACCTGGCCAAGCTTGGGTTCCAGAGCCAGACGCTGCTCAACCACAGTGGGCGTTTCGACAACTTTATCGGCGACATCACCACCCAGCACATGCCGCAGCCAGGTTTCAGCGTCAGCGACTTCCCGCGGGCGCTGGTCAGCTTCGACGGCTCGCCGATCGCTGGCGACCTGGACGTACTGCACGGCTGGTGGGGCAAGCGCAAGAGCTCCGGCGCCGACCATGTTTCGTTGTTCTACAACACCATCAGCCTGCATGACGGCAACCGCATGGTGACCGCCGACGGCGGCACGCGCCCGGCCGATTACGCCACGCGGGCCAACCGCCTGTTCGGTGACCTCGGCAAGTTCCTCGACGAGCTCGAAGGCAGCGGCCGTCGCGTGGTGGTCGCCATCGTTCCCGAGCACGGCGCGTCCTTGCACGGTGACCGCATGCAACTGTCGGGCATGCGTGAGATCCCGACACCGTCGATCACCCATGTGCCGGTCGGCCTCAAGTTCATTGGCATGGGCCAACCGGCGCGTGGCGAGCCTCTGCGGGTCACCGCGCCTACCAGCTTCCTGGCGCTGTCCGAGCTGGTTTCCCGTGTGTATGCGGGCCTCGGGGCGGGGCAGACCCTCGACCTGCCAAGCCTGCTGACCGACCTGCCGACCACCGAGCGCGTGTCGGAAACCTCCGGTGCCCAGGTGCTGGACTACCAGGGCCAAACCTATATGCGCCTGCAAGGCCAGCCGGACTGGCAGCCTGTTCCGAAGGAGAGCCCATGAAGACTGGCAAAGCAGACCCATCCGACCGCAGTGATGATATCGCCCAGTTGCGCCAGTACCTGGCCATGCCTGCCTTGAGCTATCAGGACATTTCCATGATGGTCGGTGTGCAGCAGGCGTTGCAGCGCTGGCCGCTGCTGGGCGAAAGCTGCATGGCCCGCCTGGAAGAAGCTGCCTTGGCGCGGACCGAGCAGTCGAAGGCCGTGCAGTCATGATCAGCCTGGCCTTGCATGGACTGCGTGGTGGGTTGGGCCGTACTGCGCTGCTGGCGGCGCTGGGCTATGCCTTGCGTGAGCTGGGTGAGCGCGTGCTGCTGGTCGACATGAGCCCGGATAACCTGCTGGGCCTGCACTTCAACCTGCCGCTCGAACAGCGCGACGGCTGGGCCTGTGCCGAGCTGCAGGGGCGGCCCTACGACGAGCCCCTGTATGAGGTTCTCGACGGCCTGTGCGTGATGCCCTTTGGTGAAGTGGATCCGCACCGGCTCGGCGAGCTGAACGGCTACCAGCAGCCCGAAGTGTGGCGTACTCGCCAAGCCGCACTGGCCAAGCATTTCGACTGGCTGCTGTTCGACCTGCCTCACCCGTCAGCGACCAAGGCCACACGTGGTTTCGTCACTGACATGCGGGTCCTGGTGGCCGAGGCTGAGATGACCAGCCACATCCTGCTGGGGCGTCAGCAGGTCGAGCGTTTCGACATGCTGCTGGTCAACCGTTTCGACCCGGCCAGCAGCCTGCAGAGCGATGTGCTGATGGTGTGGCGTGACCTGTTCCGCAAGCGCCTGCCGATGCAACTGGTGCACCGTGACGAAGCGTTCGTCGAAGCCTTCGCCTGCAAGGCGCCGGTAGGCCATTACGCGCCGCAATGCCTGGCATCCCGGGATGTGCAAAGCCTGGCGGTACGTTGCCTGGCGAGGCGCGAAGCGTGAACGTGACCCCGCTCTCGGCCTACGCCCACTTCACCGCGCGCGGCGCACAACGTGGGGTCGCACTGCTGTTCACCCTGGGGGTGTGGCTGGCGTTCCTGTTGCTGCGGCTGGAATCACCGGCCTGGCAGGCACTGCTGGCTGAGCGTCAGCGCTTGTTCCCGCAGTTCGTCGGCAAGCGGCCGACGCTGGGCGACCCGCTGCGGCTGTTGATCCAGTGCGGCTGGCTGCTGCTGCGGCGGGTGCCACAGCCGCGCAAACCCGGTCGGCCGCTGCGCATCTTGTCGTTCGCGAGCGGCTATCTGCGCGGCGCCTTGAAGGTGCTGCGCAACTGCCGTGCGCGGGTGGCCGAAGCCATGGGCCAGGTGCCGGCGCGTTTTCGCGACAGCGACTTGCAGCAAGGTGCGGCCCAGCGCCTGAAAAGGCTGGGCGTGTTCGGCCGGCGCCTGTTCTATACCGTGCTCACCTCGTTCGCCGTGCTGCTGGCCGTGCTCTGCGTGACCGAGCCGTTCGGTTACTTGGCACAGCTGGTGTTCATCTTCCTGCTGTGGGGCATCGCCATGCTGGTGCGCTACATGCCGGGCCGCTTCCCGACCCTGATGCTGATCGTACTGTCGACGATCATTTCCTGCCGCTACTTGTGGTGGCGCTATACCTCGACCCTGAACTGGAACGACACCCTCGACCTGGTCTGCGGGGTGATTCTGCTCGCGGCAGAAACCTACTCCTGGTTCGTGTTGATCCTCGGTTACATCCAGACCTGCTGGCCGCTGGAGCGCAAACCGGCGAACCTGCCGGAAGATACGACGCGCTGGCCCAAGGTCGATCTGATGATCCCCACCTACAACGAGGACCTTTCGGTGGTGCGTACCACCGTGCTCGCTGCCCTGGGCCTGGACTGGCCGCGCGAGTGCCTGCGCATCTACATCCTCGACGATGGCAAACGTGCGGAGTTCCGTGCCTTCGCCGACGAGGTCGGCGTGGGCTACATCGTGCGTCCGAACAACAACCACGCCAAGGCGGGTAACCTCAACCATGCGCTGGGGGTCACCGACGGCGAGCTGGTTGCCATCTTCGACTGCGACCACGTGCCGGTACGTTCCTTCCTGCAGATGACCGTCGGCTGGTTCCTCAAGGACCCGAAGCTGGCGCTGGTACAGACGCCTCACCACTTCTTCTCGCCCGACCCGTTCGAGCGCAACCTCGGCTCGTTCCGCCGCCGCCCCAACGAAGGCGAGCTGTTCTACGGGCTGATCCAGGACGGCAACGACATGTGGAACGCCGCCTTCTTCTGCGGCTCCTGTGCCGTGCTGCGGCGCACCGCGATTGAAGACATTGGCGGCTTTGCCGTGGAAACGGTCACCGAGGATGCCCATACCGCGTTGCGCCTGCACCGCAAGGGCTGGACCTCGGCCTACCTGGGCATTCCCCAGGCGGCGGGCCTGGCCACCGAGAGCCTGTCGGCGCACATTGGCCAGCGCATTCGCTGGGCGCGCGGCATGGTGCAGATCTTCCGTACCGACAACCCCCTGTTCGGCCGCGGCCTGAGCCTGTTCCAGCGGATCTGCTACGCCAACGCCATGCTGCACTTCCTCGCCGGCTTGCCGCGCTTGGTGTTCCTCACCGCGCCGCTGGCGTTCCTGCTGTTGCACGCCTACATCATCTATGCGCCTGCCGTGATGATCCTGCTGTACGTGCTGCCGCACATGATTCACGCCAGCCTCACCAACTCGCGCATGCAGGGCAAGTACCGGCAGACCTTCTGGGGCGAGGTCTACGAGACCGTACTGGCCTGGTACATCGCCCGCCCGACCACGGTCGCATTGTTTGCCCCGAAGAAGGGCAAGTTCAACGTCACCGCCAAGGGCGGCCTGATGGAGGAGGGCCAGTTCGACTGGCGCATCGCCCAGCCGTACCTGTTCCTCGCAGGCCTCAACGTGGCCGGCCTGGGCTTTGCCGTCTGGCGCCTGTTCACCGGCCCGGCTGCGGAAATCGGCACGGTGATTGTCAGTTCGTTGTGGGTGACCTACAACCTGCTGATCCTCGGCGCCGCCTGCGCAGTGGCCGCCGAAGTGCGCCAGGTGCGCCGTGCACACCGCGTGCAGATGCACCTGCCGGCCGCACTGCAGCTGGAGAGTGGCCACGGTTTCCCCTGCACCCTGGTCGACTATTCCGATGGTGGTATCGGCCTGCAACTGGGTGACGGTGTGAAGCCTGCCTCAGGGGCGCGCGTGCGCCTGCTGCTGAGCCGCGGGCAGCGAGAGTTTGCCTTCAATGCACGGGTCACCCGTATTGTCGGCCGGCATGTGGGCCTGACCTTCGAGGGCCTCAACCAGCAGCAGCGCATCGACCTGGTGCATTGCACCTTCGCCCGCGCCGATGCCTGGCTGGGTTATCAGGACAAACACGAAGTCGACCGCCCGCTGCGCAGCCTGATGGACGTGCTCAAGTTGGGTGGCGTTGGCTACCTGCGCATGATCGAACACACCCCCATCTGGCTGCGCGGGTGGCTGCTGCCCCTGTACGAACTGCTGCGCTGGCTGGCTAGCTACCTGCCGCATACACCCCGACCTCTTCCTTCCACGACCCTTGCTGACCGAGACGCATGATGACTCGTTATCCCGCACGCACCTGGGGCCTGGCGATGGCGCTGCTTGCCTCGCTGTTCCAGAACGCTGCTGTCGCCGCTGTAGCCCCCCTTGCCATGCCGGCCGAGCCATTGGTGCCCAACTGGCCCGTCACCCAGACCTTCGAGCAGCTTGGCCGATCGGCCGACAGCCTGATGCTGGGCGTTCGCAACAGCGAAAACATCGAGTTCGGCCTGCGCCGGGATCGCCTGGCCACCGACGCGGTGCTGCAACTGGACTACACCCCGTCGCCAGCCCTGCTGCCGAACCTGTCGCATCTGCGCGTGTACCTCAACGACGAGCTGATGGGGGTGGTGCCGATCGAGAAGGACCAGCTCGGCCAGCGCGTGCGTCGTCAGCTGCAGCTGGACCCGAAACTGATCAGCGATTTCAACCGGGTACGCCTGGAGTTCGTCGGGCACTACACCGATATCTGTGAAGACCCGGCGCACAGTGGCCTGTGGCTGAACGTCAACCGCAAGAGCCAGGTGCAACTGCGCGAGCAGGCGCTGGCGCTGGAAAATGACCTGGCCTACTTCCCGCTGCCGTTCTTCGATGCGCGCGATACCAACAAGGTCGAGTTGCCGGTGGTTTTTGCCGACACCCCGACCCTTGGCGAGCAGCGTGCCGCTGCCATCCTGGCGTCGTACTTCGGCAGCAAGGCCGGCTGGCGCAAGGCGACCTTCCCGGTGTCGTTCAACAGCCTGCCTGCCAGCGGCGAAAAACCGCAGCCAGCCATTGTCTTCGCCACCAATGATCGGCGCCCGGCGTTCCTCGCCGACCTGGAAAAATTCCCCGCGGTCGATGGCCCGGTGGTGCAACTGATCGATCACCCGAGCAACCGCTGGAGCAAGCTGCTGCTGGTTCTGGGCCGCAATGACGAAGACCTGGTCAAGGCCGCCTCGGCGCTGGCCGTTGGCAGCGACCTGTTCCGCGGTTCGCGGGTCAAGGTCGAGCAGATGACTGCGCTGCAGCCACGCAAGCCCTACGACGCGCCGAACTGGACGCGTACCGACCGCCCGGTGCGGTTCTCCGAGCTGCTTGACTACCCCGAGCAGTTGCAGGTCAGCGGCTTGCAGCCACGCCCTATCACCCTCGACGTGAACCTGCCGCCCGACCTGTTCGTCTGGCGCAACCAAGGCATTCCGCTGCAGACCCTGTATCGCTACACCCCGCCAGCGGTTACCGATGAGTCGCGCCTGAGCATCAGCGTCAACGACCAGTACATCACCAGCATGCCGCTGGTGGGCAATGACCGCCGCAGCAGCACCCTGGAAGAGATGCGCCTGAACGTGCTGTCCACCGACAGCACCGCGCTGACAGAGCAATCGTTGGTTCCGGCCCTGAAGATCGGCGCGCGCAACCGCCTGCGTTTCGACTTCAGCTTCGCCAGCACCCTGGGCAGCGCCCAGCGCGACCACTGCCAGACTTCGCTGCCGGTAGACGTGCGTGCGGCGATCGACGAAAACTCGACCATCGACCTTTCCGGCTACTACCACTACATGGCCATGCCTGACCTGCGCGCCTTCGTTCGCAGTGGCTTCCCTTACAGCCGCATGGCCGACCTGTCCGAGACCCTGGTCGTGGTGCCAGCTAAGCCGACGGCGATGCAGGTCGGCACGTTGCTTGACGTCATCAGCAGCATCGGCGGGCAGGTGGGCTACCCGGCCCTGAATGTGCGGCTGAGCGACAACTGGAAGCAGGCCGCGGACGCCGATGCCGACCTGCTGCTGATTGGCAGCCTGCCCGAAGACCTGCGCGAGCAGCCGAACCTGGGTTTGTTGCTGAACGCTCAGCGCGACTGGATGGTGCAGGGGCGTGCGGTGGAGCAACCCGGCATCCGCCGCTTCGACACGGCCCCCGTGATGTCCAACAACCGCATCGAAGTCAGTGCGCAGGCGCCGATTGCCGCGATCACCGGGCTGAAGTCGCCGTTCCATGAGCAGCGCAGCGTCGTTGCCTTGCTAGGCAGCTCCGATGAGGCGTATGCCTTGCTGCGTGAAGTGTTGGCCGACTCCGGCAAGCTCGACGCCGTGGCAGGCTCCGTTGCCCTGGTGCGCAGCAGTGGTGTCAGCAGCCAGTTCGTGGGCGAGCACTATTACGTTGGCCAGCTGCCATGGTGGTTGTTGATGTGGTTCCACCTCTCCGATTACCCGGCACTGATCGCAGTAATTGCCGTCATCAGCGTGCTGCTGTTCGCCTTCCTGTTGTGGCGTGCGCTGCGTTGGGCCGGGCGTCGCCGCTTGAGTGGGGCTGATTGACCATGCGCCAGCTGTTGGCCTTGCTGATGGTGTTGTGCATGCCCACCGTCGCCAGCGCGGCGGCGGCTTGCCCGTGGCCGGCCTGGGAGCGCTTCAAGACCGACCTGATGAGTGCGGATGGCCGGGTGCTCGACCGCAGTGATGAGCGCCTGGTCACCACCTCCGAAGGGCAGAGCTATGCGCTGTTCTTCGCCCTGGTCGGCAATGACCGCCAGGCGTTCGACAACCTGCTGCGCTGGACCGGCAACAACCTGGCCGAAGGCGACCTTTCCCGGCATTTGCCGGCCTGGCTCTGGGGCCGCGGCAAGCAGAAGCAATGGCAGGTGCTGGACAGCAACAATGCCAGCGATGCCGACCTGTGGATTGCTTACAGCCTGCTCGAAGCGGGGCGGCTGTGGAACGAGCCGGCGTATGCCCGGCTGGGCACACAGATGCTCTGGCGCATCGCCGCACAGACCGTGCGCAAGTTGCCGGGCCTGGGTGTGATGCTGCTACCGGCGGATTACGGCTTTGACGACAACCGTGGCTGGCGCCTGAACCCCAGCTACCTGCCGCCGCAATTGTTCGACCGCTTTGCCCTGGTAGACCCACTGTGGGGCGAGATGGCCAGCAACGTACGTCGCCTCTGGTTGCAGTCATCGCTCAATGGCTTTGCCCCGGACTGGTTGCTGTGGACGCCAGCGGCAGGCATCGAGCCCGACCCTGAGCACGGCAGTGCCGGGAGCTACGACGCCATCCGCGTGTACCTGTGGCTGGGCATGCTGGCCAACGGTGCAGCGCAGCGCGACGAGCTGCAGCGTCACTTCGCACCGATGGTCGCCGCCACGGCCCAGGGCGGCCTGCCGCCGGAGAGTGTCGATGCCCGCACTGGTACACAGAGCGGTCATGGCCCGGTGGGCTTCTCCTCTGCGCTGTTGCCGTTACTGGCCAGCGCCGCAGATGGCCACGCTGCGCTTGAAGCCCAGCGCAAAAGGTTGCGCGAGCAACCTGCCGAGCCACAGGCGTATTACAACCAGGTCCTTGCCCTGTTTGGGCAAGGCTGGGACCAAGCCCGCTATCGCTTTGACAACCAAGGTCGTCTGCTGCCCGCCTGGAGTGCTCCATGTTCCGAATGATCGGCGTGCTGACGCTGACCGCTTTGTCCTGTGCCGTGGCCGCGCAGCCGAAAGACCGCGATGAGCAACGCCAATGGCTGCTGGAGCAGGTACGTATTGGCGAGGCGCTGCACCGCGACGACCTGATTCACGACGCCCTGGCCAGGCTGCGTTTGTTGGAGCCGCGCAACCCTGATGCCTTGCTGGCCTCGCTGAGCCTGGCGCTGCGTGAGCAGAAACCTGAAGAAGCCGAGCAACTGCGTGCAAGCATCGCTGCAGTGGCACCGGGCAGCCTCCAGGATCGGCAAGCCCGACGTCTGATGGCGCTGCAGCAGCCCGAGCAGGCGCAGCGTTTGCAGCAAGCGCGGCTCATGGCAGTGACGGGGCGCTATGAAGAGGCTCTGGTCGCCTATGACCAGTTGTTCGGCGGCGAACCGCCCAGCCTGGACCTGGCCTTGGACTACTGGCGCGTGCGTGGCAACCTGGCCGGTCAGCGGCCGGAAGCGATCCGCCAGTTGCAGCAGCTTGATCGCCAGTACCCTGGCAATGTCGGCTTGCGCCAGACCTTGGCCGCCTGGCTGTTCAGCGAGGACCGTGACAGTGAAGCCCTGGCCATCCTCGACCAGCTGTCGCGTGACCCGACGGCACGCGATGCCGCCGCCCAGCGCGAGTTCGACTACCTGTCCGAGCAACCGGTGAGTGCCAACAGCGTCGCTGCCTGGCAGGCATTCGCCCAGCGTTATCCGGCGTCGCCGCTGTTGCCGCTGGCCAATGACAACCTCAAGCAGCAACGCACCCTGGTGGGTGACCCGGCCTGGCAGGCTGGGCAGCGTGGCAAGGCCTTGCTCGACCAGGACCGCAACGTCCAGGCCGAAGCACAGCTGCGTCTGGCCCTGCGCCGTTATGCCGATGATGCCAGCCTGCACGGCGCGCTCGGCGTTGCACTGATGCGTCAGCGCCGTTATGGGGAAGCCAACGCGGCATTCCACCAAGCGGTTACCATCGAGCAGAACACCCGCCTGATGAGTAAATGGAAAGACCTCGAAGCCTCCAGCCAGTACTGGGGGATGCTGCAGCGGGCTGACAGCGCGCTGGAGAAGCAGGATTTACGCACCGCCCGTTCGCTCTACCAGCAGGCGCGCCAGCAGCGCCCTGACGATGAGTTCGCCATGCTTGGGCTGGCCGATGTGGCGTTCGCCGAAGGCGACCTGGCCAGTGCCGAACGGCAATACCTGCAGGTGCAGCGCAAGGTCCCTGGCAATGAGAGCGCGGTGCGCGGCCTGATGCGCATCTATCAGGCGCAGTCGACAGACAAGGCCGAAGCGTATCTGAGCAGCCTGCCTGCGGCCCAGCAGGCCCAATTCGCCAGCCTGCGCCGCAGCCTGGAGCTTGGCCGCCTGCGCGAGCAGGCAGATGCCGCCGTGCAGCGGCAGGACTGGGCGACCGCCAGCCGGCTACTGGGGCAGGCTGCCGAGTTGGCGCCTGATGAACCCTGGCTGGCCTACCAATTGGCCAACAGCCTGCGCCAACAAGGCCGCAACGCTGAGGCCGACGCCGCATTCAACCGCGTGTTGCAGCGCCAGCCTGCCGATCCCGCCACACGTTACGCCCATGGCCTGTACCTGGAATCCAGTGATCGCGATGCACAGGTCCAGGACACCCTGCGCACCGTGCCGCAAGGTGCCTGGACCGACGACATGCGCACCCTCGACAAGCGCGTGCGCCGGCGCATGACCCTGGCCCAGGCCCAGCGCCTGCAGGACCAGGGCCGCACCGACGAGGCCAGCGCCGTGCTGGAAGCCGGCCTGGCCCATGGCGAGGGCGACCCGGACGACCTGCTGTTGATGGCGGACTGGGCAGCACAGCGGGGTGATCATCGCAAGGCGCTGGGTTATTACCAGCGCGTGCTGCAGGTTCAGCCGCAGCGTGCGGAGGCGCGCCTGGGCGTGATGGAGAGCTGGATTGCCGAAGGCGATCTGGTTCGCGTGCGTCAGCTATTGGCTGCGCAGCCGCTGCAGTTGACCGACGAGCAGAGCGATGCCCAGCGCCGCTATGCTGAAGTGCTGATTGCCCTGGGCGAGAAGGAAAAAGCAGCCCAGCTGCTGGAGCATGTTGCCGCCAGGCAGACGCTGCCCGACCCGTTGCTGCGCCGCGACGCAGCCCGTCTGGTGGCCGCCAACGACCCACAGCGGGCGCTGGATCTGTATGCCGCGGCAATGGCCGATGCGCAGATGATCAGCCGCTCGCAGGCCTCGCCGCGTGACGACCGGGCCATGACTTTCGCCAGCCGGGCGAAGGACACCGATGACTGGCTGGCGCGCAGCCTGCGCAGCGACGTTGATGAGCTGTACCAGCAGCGCAATACCAACGTCACCCTCATGCATGACTACGGCTGGCGCAAGAGCGACGGCACACCCGGTATCTCCCGCCTGAGCACCCAATCGACCTTGCTGCATGTCGATACCCCTTGGGAAGACGGCAGGGCGTTTGCGCGGGTCGAGCGCATTGGTATGGATGCCGGCTCGTTCGACCTCGACGAAAACGGCAACAACACCGCTGACTTCGGTACCTGCCAGTTTGTCGGCGTCACCCGCAGCGGCGCACCTTTGCCGACCTGCCAGCCGGGCTCGCAGACGGCCAATGGCGGTGTGCTGGCGATGGGGTGGCAGAACAGCCGCTGGGGCTTCGACCTGGGCACGACCCAGGGTTATGAGGTCAATAACTGGCTGGGGGGCGCAATCGTCAATGGCGACCTGGGGCAGGTGGGTTGGTCGCTGGCGGCCTCGCGCCGGCCGATGAGCAACTCGCTGCTGTCGTTCGCCGGCGCGCGCGACCCGGCTACCAACGTGCGCTGGGGTGGCGTCACGGCCAACGGTGCGACGCTGGGCCTGAGCTGGGACCAGGGTGGGGATCACGGTGTCTGGGCAAGCCTTGGCCACCATTGGCTGGTCGGCGAGAACGTTGCCGACAACCAGCGCACCCGCGCCATGGCGGGGTATTACTACCGCGCCGTGGAGAAGGCTGACGAGCGCATGCGCGTGGGCCTCACCGTGATGGACTGGCGCTATGACAAGGACTTGGGCGGCTACAGCCTCGGTCAGGGTGGCTACTACAGCCCGCAACGCTACGAGTCGATCGGTGTGCCGGTCAGCTATGCCTGGCGCAACTATGACTGGTCGTTCCTGCTGGAAGGCTCGGCCAGCTGGTCACATGCCAGCAGCGACAGCAGCCGGCTCTACCCGGACGATAGCCTCAACCGCAAGTTGCTGGCGCGCTACGACATCATCGAGTCGAACATCGATGCGACCACCGATGCCAGCAGCAGCACCGGCGTGGGCTATCGCCTGCATGGTGCCTTCGAGCGGCGCCTGAACGACCGCTGGGCGCTGGGCGGAGGTTTCGACTGGCAGCACAGCAAAGATTATGCGCCCAGCCATGCCATGCTCTACGTGCGCTACCTGTTCGAGCCGTGGCGCGGCAACCTGGCCTTGCCGGTCACCTCGCTGGAGCCTTACAGCGAATGGCGTTGAGGGGCGCCTGGCGCCCCTTTTCAGTGCGTGAACCGTTTCATATGGTTATGCGCTAACGGTATTTAAAATATTTTTCTTATGCCTTTATAGTCATTCCCACTGCGTACCCGTCGACCAATCGATGCGCCGCACGACTTGAACCCACACGGGTAATCCCCGTGCGTTTCTGATCGTTGCGCGCCATAGAAGTCGCGCACTGCGTGGGAGTGACACATGCCAGCCGCCTCGAACGCCTTGTCGTCCATCGACAGCGCCCAGCCGCAAACCTTCGAAATCCGCCCGTTCTCCGGTGCCGTCGGTGCCGAGATCATTGGCCTGGACCTGGCCAAGCCGGTCACCGCCGAGGATTTCACCCGAATTCATCGCGCCCACCTCGACCACCATGTGCTGGTGTTCCGTGACCAGCGCATCAGCCCGCAACAACAGATCGCCTTCAGCCGCCGCTTTGGCGAGTTGCAGATCCATGTGCTCAAGCAGTTCCTGCTCACTGGCCACCCAGAAATCCTGATCGTCTCCAACATCATCGAGAACGGCCAGAATATCGGCCTCGGCGATGCCGGCAAGTTCTGGCACTCGGACCTGTCGTACAAGGAGCTGCCAAGCCTTGGCTCCATGCTGCACGCCCAGGAGCTGCCCAGCGAAGGTGGCGACACCCTGTTCGCCGACATGCACAAAGCCTGGGACGCCGTACCCGAGGCGCTGCGCAAAGTGGTCGAGGGCCGCAGTGCCGCGCACTCCTACACCGCCCGTTACGCCGAAACCAAATTTGAAGGCAACTGGCGCCCGACCTTGACCGCCGAGCAGCTCGCGCAGGTGAAGGAAGTCATCCATCCGGTAGTGCGCACCCACCCGGAAAACGGCCGCAAGGCGCTGTTCGTCAGCGAAGGTTTCACCACCCGCATCGTCGGCCTGCCGGACGACGAAAGCCACGATGTGCTGCAGCAGCTGTACGCGCTGAGCGTGCTTGAGCAGAACATCTACCGCCACCAGTGGCAGCCCCACGACCTGGTGTTCTGGGACAACCGTTCGCTGATCCACCTGGCCACCGGTTGCCCCGCGCACCTGCGCCGCAAACTGTTCCGCACCACCATCCAGGGCGATGCCCCGTTCTGACGACTGAGGAATTCATCATGCGCAAATCCATCAGCCGCCTGGCGGCAAGCATCGGCCTGGGCGCCAGCCTGGTCGTTGGCAGCCTGGCGGCCCCCGCCGTGGCGCAAGCCGAAGGCAAGATCCGCATCGCCGAGCAGTTCGGCATCGTCTACCTGCTGCTCAACGTGGTGCGTGACCAGCACCTGATCGAGAAGCACGGCAAGCAGCAGGGCATCGACATCGAGGTTGACTGGGCGCAGCTGTCCGGCGGCTCGGCGATCAACGACGCACTGCTGTCCGGCTCGGTGGACATCGCCGGGGCCGGGGTCGGCCCGCTGCTGACCGTGTGGGACCGCACCAAGGACCGGCAGAACGTCAAGGCCGTGGCCTCACTGGGCAACTTCCCGTACTACCTGGTCAGCAGCAACCCGAACGTGAAGACCATCGCCGACATTTCCGACAAGGACCGCATTGCGGTGCCTGCTGTGGGTGTTTCGGTGCAATCGCGCTTCCTGCAGTACGCCGCCGCCCAGCAGTGGGGCGACAAGGAATACAACCGCCTCGACAAGTACACCCTGGCCGTGCCGCACCCGGATGCCACCGCCGCGCTGCTGGCCGGTGGCACCGAACTGAACGGGCACTTCTCCAACCCACCGTTCCAGGATCAGGTGCTGGCCAACAAGAACGTGCACGTAGTGCTCAACAGCTACGACCTGCTCGGCCCCAACTCGCCGACCCTGCTGTTCGCTACCGAGAAATTCCGCAACGACAATCCCAAGACCTACAAGGCCTTCGTCGACGCCCTGGCCGAGGCGGCGGACTTCGCCCAGAACGACAAGGCCGCTGCAGCGGATACCTACATCCGCGTGACCAAGGCCAAGATCGACCGCGACGCGCTGATCAAGCTGATCGACAACCCGCAGTACGAGTTCACCGTCACCCCGAAAAACACCTACAAGCTGGCCGAGTTCCTGTATCGGGTAGGCGCCATCAAGCACAAGCCGGCGTCGTGGAAGGACTACTTCTTCCAGGATGAACGCCCGCTGCAAGGGAGCTGACCGACCATGACCGCCCCATTGCCAGGCCACACGGCCAGCAACCTGAGCCGTGTCGCTACACCGCCGTTGCTCAAGGTGGACAACCTGAGCCTCGAATACCGCACCGCCCAGCGCGTGGTGCGGGCCACCCATCAGGTCAGCTTCGAAGTCGACCGCGCCGACCGTTTCGTCCTGCTTGGCCCGTCGGGCTGCGGCAAGTCCACCCTGCTCAAGGCCGTGGCCGGTTTCATCGCCCCCCGGGAAGGGCAGATCCTGCTGCAGGGCCAACCGGTCAATGGCCCCGGCCCTGACCGTATCGTGGTGTTCCAGGAGTTCGACCAGCTGCCGCCGTGGAAGACGGTGAAAGAGAACGTCATGTTCCCGCTGCTGGTGTCTGGCCAGCTCAAGCGTGCCGAGGCCGAGGAGCGGGCCTTGCATTACCTGGACAAGGTTGGCCTGGCCGCCTTTGCCGATGTCTACCCGCACATGCTGTCGGGCGGGATGAAGGCACGCGTGGCGATCGCCCGGGCGTTGGCCACCCAGCCGAAAATCCTGCTGATGGACGAGCCGTTCGCCGCACTCGATGCGCTGACCCGGCGCAAGATGCAGGAAGAACTGCTGCTGCTGTGGGAGGAAGTGCGTTTCACCTTGCTGTTCGTCACCCACTCCATCGAGGAGGCGTTGGTGGTCGGCAACCGCATCCTGCTGCTGTCGCCCCACCCGGGCCGGGTACGGGCCGAGGTGCACAGCCACCAGTACGACCTTGGCAGCCTCGGCGCCGCGGACTTCCAGGCCAGTGCGCGACGCATCCATCGCTTGCTGTTCGACGAGGCCGAAGCCGCTGAACCAACCGATGACCTGGGCTTCAACGACATTCGCATCGCCTACTGACAGGAGCTTCAGCCATGACCCCTACACCTGTACGCCAGGAATACGAGGTGCAGCTGCAGCCTTTGCTCAGTGTGCCCGTGGAACGCAATCTACCGTTGGCCCAGCGGCTGTGGCAGCACGGCTGGCTGCGCAAGGCCGTGATCCTGGTGGTGATCGCCGCCTTGTGGGAGGCGATCGCCCGCTACCAGGGCAACGACCTGCTGCTGCCAACCTTCCTGCAGACCGCCGCCGCGCTGTGGGACGGCCTGCTCAGTGGCGAGCTGCCGGCCAAGGTCGGCGTGTCGCTGGTGATTCTGCTCAAGGGTTACCTGCTGGGTATTGCGCTGGCCTTCGGCCTCACCAGCCTGGCGGTGTCGACCCAGCTCGGTCGTGATCTGCTGGGTACCCTGACCTCGATGTTCAACCCATTGCCGGCGATTGCCCTGCTGCCGCTGGCGTTGCTGTGGTTCGGGCTGGGCGACAACAGCCTGATCTTCGTGCTGGTGCATTCGGTGCTGTGGGCGCTGGCGCTGAATACCTATGCGGGCTTTCTCGGTGTGTCGGAAACCTTGCGCATGGCCGGGCGCAACTACGGCCTGAAAGGGCTGCGCCTGGTCCTGCACATCCTGGTACCGGCGGCGCTGCCGTCGATCCTCTCGGGGCTGAAGATCGGCTGGGCGTTCGCTTGGCGCACGCTGATCGCCGCCGAACTGGTGTTCGGCGCCAGCAGCGGCAAGGGCGGGCTGGGCTGGTACATCTTCCAGAACCGCAACGAGCTGTATACCGACAAGGTGTTTGCTGGATTGGCGGTGGTGATCCTGATCGGTTTGCTGGTCGAGGGGCTGGTGTTCAATACCCTGGAGCGGTTGACGGTGCGCCGTTGGGGCATGCAGAGGTAATACACCTGTGCCGGCCATTTCGCGGGTGACTAATTGATGTACTGTGCTGCCGCATTGCTCAAGGTCCTGGCGATCTCTTCGCGCAGTGCCTGCGGCTCTTCGATCACCAAGCCTTCCCCTTGGCTCAGCACCCACCAGCGTAATGGCCCGCCATCTTCCACCGTGGCCCGCAGCCGGTGCCCCTGGTCCAGCGCAGTCAGCTGCATGTCCACGCTCAACGGCGCCTCGCGCAACTGCCGGGCCAGCAGGTCGCTGACCCACGCCTGCATCTCGATCCCTTCACCCTGAACCGGCTGAAGCGCATCACCGCGCAAATAGCCCTGCAAATCGAAATTCCCCCGCAGCTCGCCCGCAACGTTCGCTGACCAGTGCCAGCCAAACGGAATGCTCTTGTCATTGCGGTCCAGCGGAAAGATCAGCGACAGCTCGTTGAGGTCCCGCTCCACCGTACGTTTGCTGACGTTGAAGCCCACATCGCGCAGGCGCCATACCAGTTCGGCGCTGGTAATACCTGGAGAACGGCTGGGTAACTGGCGCAGCAGCGCCCATTGACGGCTGAGGGTGGCGCGGGTGGTGGCGAACGGCAAAAGGTAACGTCCTTGTCTAGGCTTGCCGCAACAGGATGGCGGCTAGAGCGGGTCATGGCAATTAGCCATAACCCGTTCAGATCAAGGAATGCGCAATTGGTTGCCTTGCCTCGAATCGTTCGCGACAGGTTTTGACGTGACGTCGCGCAGAATCACGCCTCATCACAGCCGCGGTCGGGCCTGTGGGTCGTTCAATGAGGATGAACATGTCTGCTGTCAGCAATATCCACTCGCTGCTCGCCCGTCTTCTGCCAGAGCAGGTCATTTGCCCACCGACGCACGCCGGCAGGCGACAGCGGCTGTTTGCCGGAGTAGGGCTGCCCAGCCAGCGCGCGCTGCTGGTCAACCGCCTGGACGAGGCGCACGACCTGCAGGCGGTATACGCCGACCTGCGCCAACAGGCGCTGGCTGGCAATGTGGCAGCACTCAATGACCTCGGCTGGATCTGGCTCAATGGCAAGTACTGGCGGGCCGACACGGCGCTGGCCGGGCACCTGCTGCGCATGGCGGCGCTGCAGGGCAATGCGGCGGCGTGGTTCAACCTGGGCCAGCAGCATTACTTCGGCAAGGGTGTCGAAACCTCCTATGCGCAGGCCGAGGAATGTTATCGCCAGGCCTTCGAGCGCGGCATGCTGCATGCCGCTGCCGCGCTGGGTGACCTGTACGAAGAAGAAGTCTGCGACGCCACGCTGGGCTGGCAGGTGGACCCGGGCCAGGCCTACCAGTGGTTTTTGCGCGGCGCCGAGCGGGGCGAGGCGCGTTGCCGGTTTGAAGTGGGCTACCGTTTGTTGCATGGCCTGTACGTGGACGCCGATATCAAGGCTGCGCTGTATTGGCTTGAGTTGGCGGCGGCAACCGGGGTGATGCAGGCGGCCGAGGAGTTGGCGGTGCATTTCAGCAGCCGGGATGACGCGCGTTACCAGGACTGGCGTGACCGGGCAGTGCAGATGGGCAGCACCTTGGCCCTGACCATGAAGCTGGAAGACCAGGTTCAGCCCTGAATGAACAACAATTCATCAAAGTCCCTCGTCGCACACGGTTGACGACAGGGGGAGGCGCAGGCGTATATTGATAGTTAGCAAACTATGAATATACTTGGTTCCCCACATGTCCATTGACTCCCTGCGCCTGCAAGTCAGCAGCGGCATGGTGGTTGCCGCTCGCCACTGGCGGCGCATCTGCCACAACGCCCTGATCGGCTACGGTATCTCCGAGGCCTGCGCCGCACCGCTGCTGATGATCGTGCGCCTGGGCGATGGCGTGCACCAGGTGGCCGTGGCCCAGGCTGCCGGGCTGGAAAGCCCGTCGCTGGTGCGCCTGCTCGACCAGCTGTGCAAGGCAGGCCTGGTCTGCCGCAGCGAGGACCCACTGGACCGCCGCGCCAAGGCCCTGAGCCTGACCGCCGAAGGCCGTCGCCTGGCCGAAGCCATCGAAGCCGAGTTGGTGCGCGTGCGTCATGACGTGCTGCAGGGCATCGACGAGGCCGACCTGCAAGCGGCGCTGCGCGTGTTGCGCGCCTTCGAGGCCGCTGGCCTGGGTACTGCAGGCGGGGTGGCATGAACGGCTTCTTCAGCTCGGTGCCGCCGGCCCGCGACTGGTTCTATGGCGTGCGCACCTTCGCCGCATCGATGATCGCCCTGTACATCGCCCTGCTACTGCAGTTGCCGCGACCGTATTGGGCGATGGCCACCGTTTACATCGTCTCCAGCCCGTTCGTCGGCCCCACCAGCTCCAAGGCGCTGTATCGCGCCGTGGGGACGCTGCTCGGTGCTGCCGGGGCGATCTTCTTCGTGCCGCCGCTGGTGCAGTCACCGGTGTTGCTGAGCATCGCCATCGCCCTGTGGACCGGCACCCTGCTGTTCCTCTCGCTGAACGTGCGCACAGCCAACAACTACGTGCTGATGCTGGCCGGCTACACCTTGCCGATGATTGCCCTGGCGGTGGTCGACAACCCGCTGGCGGTGTTCGACGTGGCATCCTCCCGTGCCCAGGAAATCTGCCTCGGTATTGTCTGCGCGGCGGTAGTCGGTGCGATCTTCTGGCCACGCCGGCTGGCCCCGGTGGTGGTGGGTGCAACCGGTAGCTGGTTCACCGAGGCGATCCGCTACAGCGATACCTACCTCGCCCGCGAAGCCAGCGCTGACAAAGTCGGTGGCATGCGCGCAGCGATGGTCACCACCTTCAACTCGCTGGAGCTGATGATCGGTCAGCTCGGCCACGAAGGCGCCGGCCCGCACACGCTGAAGAACGCCCGCGAGCTGCGCGGGCGGATGATCCACCTGCTGCCGGTGATCGACGCCCTCGACGACGCCCTGATCGCCCTCGAAGGCCGCGCCCCGGCCCATTACGCCCAGCTCCAGCCGGTGCTGGAAGCCGCCCGCGAATGGCTCAAAGGCACTGCCGACAGCGCTTCTGTCGCCCGCTGGGCGGCCTTGCACGAGCAGATCGACCGCCTGCAGCCCGGCGCTGCTGCCCTCGACCAGCGTGCCGAGCTGCTGCTGTCCAACGCTCTGTATCGCCTGACCGAATGGGCCGACTTGTGGCAGGACTGCTGCTCCTTGCAGCATGCCCTGCGTACCGACGACCCCAAGCCTTGGCGCGCGGTCTACCGCCACTGGCGCCTGGGCCGCCTGACCGCGTTCTTCGACCGTGGCCTGATGCTCTACTCGGTGGTCTCCACGGTGCTGGCGATCGTCGTCGCCTGCGGCCTGTGGATCGGCCTGGGCTGGAACGACGGCGCCAGTGCAGTGATCCTCGCCGCCGTGTCGTGCAGCTTCTTTGCCGCCATGGACGACCCGGCGCCACAGATCTACCGGTTCTTCTTCTGGACCTTGATGTCGGTGATCTTCTCCAGCCTGTACCTGTTCCTGGTGCTGCCCAACCTGCACGACTTCCCGATGCTGGTACTGGCCTTCGCCATCCCGTTCATCTGTGTCGGCACCCTGACCGTGCAACCGCGCTTCTACCTCGGCACCTTGCTGACCATCGTCAACACCTCGACCTTCATCAGCATCCAGGGTGCCTACGACGCCGACTTCTTCACCTTCCTCAACTCCAACCTGGCCGGCCCTGTTGGCCTGCTGTTCGCCTTCATCTGGACCTTGGTGATGCGCCCGTTCGGCGTCGAGCTGGCGGCCAAGCGCATGACCCGCTTCCTCTGGCGCGACATCGTCGAAATGACCGAGCCGGCGACCCTGGCCGAACACCGCCAGGTCGGCGTGCAGATGCTCGACCGCCTGATGCAGCACCTGCCGCGCCTGTCGCAGACCGGCCAGGACAGCGGCGTGGCGCTGCGCGACCTGCGCGTGGGGCTGAACCTGCTTGACCTGCTGGCCTACCTGCCGCGAGCCGGCCAGCAGGCCCGCGAACGCCTGGGCACGGTGATCGAGGAAGTCGGCGCGCACTATGCCGCTTGCCTGCGCGCCGGTGAACGCCTGCACGCGCCGGCTGCGCTGCTGCGCAACATGGAGCGTGCGCGCCTGGCGCTTAACCTGGATGAACTGTACGAGCGCGGCGATGCCCGCACCCACTTGCTGCATGCCCTGGCAGGCCTGCGCCTGGCCCTGCTGCCGGGGGTCGAGGTGATGCTTGAGCCTGCCGAACAACCACAACTGCCCCCCGGCCTCGACGGAGCGCCCCTGTGATCGGTGAACTGGATATCAGCGGGGTGTTCCTGCCCACGCTGCTGGTGATGATGTTTGGCACCTACCTGCTGTTCCTGGGGGTGCACGCGGTGCTGGTGCGCCTGCATTTCTACCGCCTGGTCTGGCACCGGGCGCTGTTCAACGTTGCCCTGTATGCCGTGCTGCTGGGTGCGGTCGACCACTTTTGCCGAAGCCTGATGCTGCCATGAAAAAACCTTTGCTGACCCTGGGCCGTGTGGTCCTGACCTTGCTGGTAGTGACCTTCGCCGCCGTGCTCGTGTGGCAGATGGTGGTGTACTACATGTTCGCCCCCTGGACCCGCGACGGGCACATCCGTGCCGACGTGATCCAGATTGCCCCGGACGTGTCCGGCCTGATTCAGAAGGTCGAGGTGCGCGACAACCAGACCGTCAAACGCGGCGACGTGTTGTTCACCATCGACCAAGACCGCTTCACCCTGGCCCTGCGCCAGGCCAAGGCGACTCTCGGCGAGCGCCAGGAAACCCTGGCCCAGGCCTCCCGTGAAGCGCAGCGTAACCGCAAGCTCGGCAACCTGGTGGCGGCCGAGCAGTTGGAAGAGAGCCAGTCCCGCGAGGCGCGTGCCCGCTCGGCGGTGATCGAGGCCCAGGTGGCCGTCGACACCGCCCAGCTCAACCTCGACCGCTCGGTGGTGCGCAGCCCGGTGGATGGCTACCTCAACGACCGCGCCCCGCGCGACCACGAATTCGTCAGCGCCGGCCGCCCAGTGCTGTCGGTGGTCGACAGTGCCTCGTACCACGTCGATGGCTACTTCGAGGAAACCAAGCTCGGCGGTATCCACATCGGCGACGCCGTCGACATCCGCGTAATGGGCGATAACACCCGCCTGCGCGGCCATGTGCAGAGCTTCGCCGCCGGCATCGAAGACCGTGACCGCAGCAGCGGCGCCAACCTGCTGCCCAACGTCAACCCGGCGTTCAGTTGGGTGCGCCTGGCCCAGCGCATTCCGGTGCGTATCGCCTTCGACGAAGTGCCGGAAGACTTCCGCATGATCGCCGGGCGTACGGCCACCGTGTCGATCCTTGAGGGCCAGCGCCCATGAAACAGCTGATCCTGGCGGGTTTCTGCCTGTCCCTGGGGGCCTGCATGATGGTCGGCCCCGACTACCAAGTGCCGAAGGACGCGGCGGTGCAACGCAGCGACCTCAACGGCCCGCTGCGCCAGGATGCCGACAGCGTGGTGTCGGCACCGGTGCCCGAGGACTGGTGGCAGCTGTATCAGGATCAACGCCTCAACGAGCTGGTGCGCCAGGCGCTGAGTGCCAACACCGAACTGCGCGTGGCGGCGGCGAACATCGCCAAGGCCCGAGCCCAGGTCGAAGTGGCCGAGTCCCAAGGCGGGTTCAACGGCGGCATCAAGGCCGGCGCCCAGCGCCTGCAGGAGTCCGGCCAAGCGTTCCTGCTGCCTGAGAAGGTACCGGTGGCCAATATTGGCGAGGCGATCATCAGTGCCTCGTACCAATTCGACCTGTGGGGTACTTTCAAGCGCGGCACCGAGGCCGCCAAGGCCAACGCCGACGCGGTGCAGGCCGCCGCCGACACCGCGCGCATTACCCTGGTGGCCGACGTGGTCAAGGCCTACACCCAGGTGTGCTCGGCCAACGAGGAGTACCACATCGCCCGCGAGTCGCTCGACCTGCAGGAGCAGAGCGTGAAGCTCAACCAGCGCCTGCGTGATGCTGGCCGCGGTGACGAAACCCAGGTCACCCGCTCGCAGACCCAGTTCAAGTCATTGCGCGCCGAGCTGCCGCGCTTCAAGGCCGAGCGCGAGACCGGCCTGTACACCCTGGCGGCGCTGCTGGCCAAGCCTGTGGATAAGTTGCCCGCCGGCACCGCTGATTGCGCCGAGCTGCCTCAGCTGAACCAGTTGGTGCCGGTTGGCGACGGCGCCGCCCTGCTCAAGCGCCGTCCTGATGTGCGCCAGGCCGAGCGCCAGTTGGCGGCGGCGACCGCCGAGATCGGTGTGGCCACCGGTGCGCTTTACCCGGACATCAGCATCGGTGCCCAGGTTGGCACCATCGGTATTCTCGAAGACTTGGGCGATCCGTCGACCAACCGCTGGGGCTTTGGTCCGCAGATCAGCTGGAGCATTCCTACCAACGGTACCCGCGCCCGCATTCGCATGGCTGAAGCCTCGACCCAGGCGGCCCTGGCGCATTTTGATGGGGTGGTGCTGAACGCCATTCGCGAGACTCAGACCCGCTTGGCGCAGTACAGCGCGCTGCTGGACCGGCGTGATGCGTTGGCAGAGGCGGAGAAGTCGGCTAAGGAAGCGGCGGACCAGACGCACCGGTATTACCAGGCGGGGCGTGAGTCGTTCCTGGCGGATTTGCAGGCGACGCGGACTTATACCGACGTGCGCTCGCAGCTGGCGGCGGCCAACAGCCAGGTGGCGTTGGGGCAGATTGGTGTGTTCCTGGCGTTGGGTGGGGGGTGGAAGGAAACTGCCAAGCACTGAGATTGCGGCCGTTGTGGGAGCGGTTGTACCCGCTCCCACAAGTATGCCTCGACCTCTCGAGGTATATGACTTTTTTGGAGCTGAACCAGATCCCTCAGTTTTGATCTCCCGCCGAACTATCCTACAGGGCCTGTCGGAAGCAGCTGTCTTGGCTGAAAAGTCTCCCCGGAATAATGTCCTCGGGTCCCCTTTCCAAAGGCATTGACCCTTTCGCAATTCATTCCCTCTGTTCGCTTCCTGCGCCGCAAGCATTGGTCCGGGTACAGTTCCCTGACTTGAATTTATATCGATATCGATATATTTTTTGATCTGCAGCTTCCTGCATGTTCAGCCAAGCCTTGTGAGACGGACGGATGGAGCAGTGTGATTCGGTGCCTTGGAGAGGGCGAGTCATGAATTGCACATCAAGCGTCTGGACCGACGGCATAGGGGATCTGACATGCGGGTCGATGAGAAACCCATCGAGTGGGTGGGCAGCAGTAAAGAGGACTTACGCAGCTTTCCGCTGGTAGCTAGACAGCGCGCTGGGTACCAACTGGATTTGATTCAAGCAGGCGAGGAGCCTGCGGACTGGAAGCCTGTGGAAACGGTAGGACAAGGCGTGCGGGAGATTCGCATCAAATGCAAAGACGGCGCTTTTCGCGTTTTTTATGTCATTAGCCGTCCTGAAGCCATCTATGTCCTGCATGCGTTTCGCAAGACCACTGAGAAGACTGAAAAACGCGACATCGACTTGGCAAGAGCCCGGTTCAAGTCGCTGGGCTGAAAACGGAGGGATTCAACAATGGCAAACGAGCGATCTACCTCGGTTTGGGACGTGTTGGTTGACTCGCCTGAAGAGGCAGAGAACCTACGGCTGCGTTCGAAGCTGATGCGCGAATTGACCAAGGCTGTGCGGGCCTGGGATCTTCCGCAGAAAGATGCAGCTAAGCGGTTGCGAGTGACTCAACCGCGCTTGAGCGAGCTGCTCAATGGCAAGATTGATAAATTTTCACTGGATGCCCTGGTAAACCTGCTGGCCAATGCTGATTTGGAAGTGGATTTCACGGTGAAAGGGAAGGCAGCATAGTTCGGACAAGTGATTCGCTTCGGGCTGGCCTTGCGCTGGCCCGCATTGTTAGCGCTGGCCAGACTTACCTGCGCTGTCAGACATTTCCGAACCTGAAACCAAATGCTTCAGTTCGGGTTCCATGCCGAATTATCCTACGGCACCTGTCGGAAGGTGCTGTCTTGGCTGGGAAGTGCTCCCGGACTAATGTCCCTGGGTCGCCTCGCAAGGCGATCGGGCGTGAGACACCCGTTTGGTACAGGACGCATCGCTTATGGCGGTCGTGCGCGGGCAGGCTTTGGTCTGGCCGGGTCTCCTGTACCCCGGGTCTCACCCCGTGCACGACTGCCACCCAAATCCGTGAGACGAAGAGGAAGGCAGAAATTCTCTAGTACAGGAGTTTCGCCATGAAAAAACTAGTACCCGACCCACCTCCAACCTCTATCCCCCAGCCCGAAATCCCGGGCTTCTCGCTGATCAACCCGCCCAGCACCGAGCAATGCGAAGCGCTGGTCCACGCCCTGACCCTCACGGTGCAGCAAACCTACAGCGTCCTGCTAGACAGCGACCCAGGCCCGCAGCGCGACGCCATGGCCATCAACATTCGCCTGCTGTCGCGAATGGTTTCTGCCTTGGCCGACCACTCGGACCTCCCCATCTAAAGCAAGGAGCGACAGGATGAGCACTTATCCACAAGACGCAGTAACGGCAGGGTTGGAAACCTTCGACCTTTTCAGCCTCAAGCCCAACGTGCCCTTCGACCACGCGTTCTCGCATCTATCGGTACTGCTCGGCTGCATCCGCCACCTGACCACCGAAGCGGAAATGGAGAATGACCGCATGGCTGGCAGCGCGGCACGGATTCTCAGTGAAATGGCCAAGGCCCTGATCGACGATATGGAGCTGGGGCTGAACAAGGTGCGTCAGTAGCTTTCATCCATTTGGGGCTGTTTCAGGAGGCTTCGCGTCAGGGCTGACAGGTGCTTGCCGACAGTTTTGCAGCGGCTGTGAGATCGAGCGCCGCCCGCGCGGCGCATCGCGGGCAAGCCCGCTCCCACATTTGTTTCGGGCCAGTCACTCCAGTACTGCTAACAGGGCCCGCCTTGTTGGTATGGCGATGCATCTCGGTGGTAGCTAACAGGTACAGCCTTGTTGGCATGGCTATGTATCTCGGTTGGTAATGATTCTGTTCCACCTGGCTCCAGTCATGCACCAGGGCGGTCCCTGTTGGCTTCATAGGAGTGATTGGCCCGAAACAAATGTGGGAGCGGGCTTGCCCGCGATGCGCCGCGTGGGCGGCGCTCGATCTCATAGGCGCTGCAAACCTGTCGGCAGGCACCTGTCAGCCTCCCCAGCCTCCCTCTAGGCACCTCAACAATCCACTGCATCCCCCAGCGCTCATCCCTTTCCTCACTTCATCTGATTTGTCTCAAGATTTTTCATGAAATCCACCCCCAGCCCTTGAGCGAAGCAAAGTGGAAGTGAACAATGTTCTCTTTCGCATTCCCTTCGAGACTGCCCATGAAAACCCGTTCCTGTCTGCTTGCCTGGTTGCCGGCTGTACTGCTCGGCCCGGTGCTGGCGCTGTGCAGCACCCTGGCGCAGGCCGAAGCGCCCGCCGAGGCCGCCGAGGCCGCCAAGGCCCTGCATTTGCTGGACTACATTGGTGCCGACTACCCGCCGACCGTGGAAAACGGCAAGGTCATCGACGACGGCGAATACCGTGAGCAGCAGGAGTTCAGCACGGTGCTGGCCGATCTGATCAAAGACCTGCCAACCAACGCCGAACAAGCCGGGCTTCAGCAGGGCGTGCAGGCGTTGCGCCAGGCCATCGACCAGCGCCAGGACGGCGCAGCAGTAGCCAAGCAGGCCCGCCTGCTGGGCGCGCGCCTGGCGGTGGCCTACGAGGTCAGCCAGGCGCCGGTGATCACCCCGGACCCGGCCCGTGGCGCCTCGCTGTATGCGCAGAACTGCTCGATCTGCCATGGCGATACCGGTGCGGGTGATGGCCCGGCGGCTGTGGGCCTGGAGCCAGCACCGGCCAACCTGCGTGACACCGCACGTCTCGACCAGCTGAGCCTGTTCGACCTGTACAACACCCTGGCGCTGGGTATCGACGGCACCGAAATGCCGTCCTTCGCCGACCAGTTGGATGAACGCCAGCGCTGGGACGTGGCAGCTTACATCGCCAGCTTCACGGCCAAGCCTGAAGCCGCCAAGGGCGACAAGACCTGGAACATCGCCGAACTGGCCCGCCAGACCCCGGCCGAAGTCGCCGCCAACGAAGGCGCCGCCGCGGTCCAGGCGTTCCGCGCCCAGCGTGCCCAGCCACCGCAGGTCAAGCGCGGCCCGTCGCAGTTGCTCGATTACACCGCCAGCACCCTGGACAAAAGCCTGGCGGCCTACCGCGCTGGCGACCACGACCAAGCCTACGACCTGTCGGTGGCGGCCTATCTGGAAGGCTTCGAACTGGTCGAAAGCTCGCTGGACAACATCGACACCGTAGCGCGCAAGAGCACCGAAAAGGCCCTGATGGCCTACCGTCAGTCGCTGCAGGACGGCCTGCCGGTCGCCCAGGCCGAACAGCGTCTGAGCGAAGCGAAAACCAAACTCGACCAGGCCGCCAAGCTGTTGGGCAGTGATGGCCTGAGCTGGTCGCTGAGCTTCATTTCCGGCCTGCTGATCCTGCTGCGCGAAGGCTTGGAGGCGATCCTGGTACTGGCCGCAGTGCTGGCCTTCCTGCGCAACACCGGCCAGCAGTCGGCCATGCGCAGCGTCAACATCGGTTGGGGCCTGGCGCTGGTTGCAGGCTTTGCCACCTGGGCCGTGGCGGCCTATGTGATCGACGTTGGCGGTGCCCAGCGTGAGCTTCTGGAAGGCAGCACGGCCTTGTTCGCCAGTGTGATGGTGCTATGGCTGGGGGTGTGGATGCACGACCGCCGCCATGCTGCTGCCTGGCAGGACTACATCAAGAGCAGCCTGGTCAGTGGTGGTGGGCGCTTCGGCTTTGCCGTGCTGGCGTTCTTCTCGGTGTACCGCGAGTTGTTCGAAGTGATCCTGTTCTACGAAACCCTGTGGCTGCAGGCCGGCCCAGCGGGCCACCAGGCGGTGCTGGCCGGTGGTGCCACGGCGCTGGTGCTGCTGGTGGGCCTGGCGTGGGTGATCCTGCGCGGGTCGGCGAAGCTGCCGCTGTCGCTGTTCTTCAGCATCAACGCCGGGTTGCTGTGCGCCCTGTCGGTGGTGTTCGCCGGGCATGGCGTGAAGGCGCTGCAGGAGGCGGGCGTGCTGGGCACGCGGCCGATGGCGTTCATCGAGTTCGACTGGCTGGGGATTCACCCCGATGTGTATTCGCTGAGTGCGCAGGCGGTGGCGCTGCTGGCGATTCTGGTGTTGTATGGGCGTAGTCGCCTGGCCGAGAAGCGTCGGGCTGCCGTTTAAGGTTGATGCTGCTGGCCTCTTCGCGGGTTTACCCGCGAAGAGGCCAGTGCAGGAAAGAAGAGATTTAACTGAATGCGCATCTGGATCGACGCCGACGCCTGCCCCAAGGCAGCCAAGGACCTGATCGTCAAATTCGCCCTCAAGCGTCAGCTTGAGGTAATCATGGTGGCCGGCCAGGCCGTGGCCAAGCCGGCCTTCGCGATCGTACGCCTGATCGTGGTGCCCAGCGGCATGGACGCGGCCGACGATTACCTGGTCGAGCACGCCGTGCCCGGCGAGCTGGTGATCTGTAGCGACGTGCCGCTGGCCGACCGCCTGATCAAGAAGGGCGTGGCGGCCCTGGATCCCCGTGGCCGCGAGTTCGACGAACGCAACATGGGCGAGCGCCTGGCAGTGCGCAACCTGTTCACCGAGCTGCGCGAACAGGGCCAGGTTGGAGGCGGGCAGGCGCCCTACGGCGAACGCGAGAAGCAGGCGTTCGCCAATGCCCTGGACCGCATCCTCACCCGCCTGAGCAAAGGCTGATCACTCCCCTTCGTGGGTCAATTCCAGCACCCGGTCCACCAGCTTGTAGATGCCACTGGCGGCTTCACTGATCGATTTGGCCACCATGTAGGCCGGGGTGGTCACCAGCTTGCGCTGGGTGTCTTCGACGATGTCATGCACATCGCACGCTTCGTGCTTGCCGCCCATCTTCTCCACAGCCGCCGCGGTACCCGCGTCATTGCCAATGGTGCAGACCACGCCCGGGCCATAGATCTTCGCCGCCAACGCCGGCGAGATGCAGATCAGGCCAACCGGCTTGCAGGCCTCGGCAAAAGCTTCGGCCAGGCTCAGTACATCCGGGTTCACTGTGCATTCGCTGCCTTGCACGGCAAAGTTGGACAAGTTCTTCGCCGCGCCAAAGCCACCCGGCACGATCAGCGCATCGAAATCTTCGGCCTTGGCCTCACGGATGTCCTTCACGTCGCCACGGGCGATGCGCGCCGACTCGGTCAGCACATTGCGTGATTCGGGCATTTCCTGACCGGTCAGGTGGTCGATCACGTGCAGCTGCGCGATGTTCGGCGCAAAGCACTGCACCTGGGCGCCGCGCTGGTCGAGGCGCAGCAGGGTGATCACGCTTTCGTGGATTTCGGCGCCGTCGTACACGCCACAGCCGGAAAGAATCACCGCTACTTTCTTGGTCATGCTCATTACTCCATTTTCGAGGCGCTAAATGTCCTCTAGTTTGGCAGATGTGGCCATAGGGATTACCGCGGGCGCATCCTAATCTCTGTGGATAACCCTGCCGAGCGTTGCCCATGGACCTGATTCTGCTGGCCGTGCCGTTCTTCTTCGTGCTGATCGCTGTGGAGCTGGTCGCCGACCGCGTGCGCGGCCAGCGCAACTTCACCCTGGCCGATTCGATCAACAGCCTCAGCACCGGCGCGCTGTCCACCAGCACCGGCCTGCTGACCAAAGGGGTAGGGCTGCTGACCTATGCCCTGGCCTGGCAACACCTGGCGCTGCTGCGCCTGCCGCCGAACGCCGTGTGGGTCTGGTTGCTGGCCTTCGTGCTGTACGACCTTTGCTACTACTGGCTGCACCGCCTGGGCCATGAGCGCAACGTGCTGTGGGCAGCGCATTCGGTGCATCACCAGAGTGAGGAATACAACCTCACCACCGCGCTGCGCCAGACCAGCAGCGGCTTCATCTTCTCGTGGATCTTCTACTTGCCGCTGGCGCTGATCGGCGTGCCGCCCGTGGTGTTCATCACCGTGGCGTCGCTGAACCTGCTGTACCAGTTCTGGGTGCACACCCGGCACATCCCCAAGCTGGGCTGGCTCGAATGGGTGCTGATCACACCGTCCAACCATCGTGTCCACCATGCGCAGAATCCTGCCTACTTGGATCGCAACTACGGCGGCGTGTTCATTCTCTGGGACCGCCTGTTCGGCACGTTCAAGGAGGAGGACCCGGCCGAGCCGGTGGTATTCGGCGTGACCACACCCTTGGCCAGCTGGAATCCGCTGTGGGCCAACCTGCAGTTCTACGCCAAGCTTTACAGCGATGCCCGCCGCACCCGCAGCTGGAAAGACAAGCTGCGCATCTGGTTCATGCCCACCGGCTGGCGCCCGGCCGATGTCGCGGCAACTTATCCACAGGCGAAACAGAACCTGGCGTTGTTCCGCAAATTCGAGATTGCCCTGGGCCGTGCGTGGCAGGTGTACGTGGCGGTGCAGTTCGCCGTCTACATCGCGTTGGGCAGTTATCTGATGGACGTGGCCGAGCGTGTGCCGAGCGCCGCCCTGATGCTGGGCTGGTCACTGATGGCGTTCGGTTTGTTCGTGCTGGGGGCGGCCCTGGAAAACCGGCCGTGGGCCATGCGCCTGGAGCTGGCGCGCCTGTTGACGCTGGTGCCGGCGCTGTATCTGGCCGGCGCGCTGGGCTTAGCGGTGATCGTGCCCGTGTTCTGGCTGCTTCTCGGCGGCTACCTGCTGCTCAGTGCCGGCGGGCTGCTCTTCTGCCGCCGCGCGGCGCTCGGCGCGGATGGTGCGAAAGCGCCGGCGCAGCCAGAGCAGGCCACCCAGCAGCAGCAGGCCGCCGAGCACCCATAGCTCGTACTTCTTGATGCTGCCCAGCATGCCTTCGAGGATGGCGCCGAAGTGGTAGGCCGCCAGGCCCAGCGCCAGGGCCCACACGGCGGCGCCGATACCGTTGAGCAGCAGATAGCGGCGCGGCGAATAACCGGACAGGCCGATGGCGATCGGCATCACCGTGCGCAGGCCGTAGACGAAGCGGAAGCTCAGCACCCAGATGTCCGGGTGGCGGCGGATGTGCTCCAGCGCGCGGTCACCCATGGCCTGCCAGCGCGGCTTGCGCGCGAGGATCTTGCGCCCGTGACGCCGCCCCATGAAGTACCACAGTTGGTCGCCTGCGTAGCTGCCACAGAAGGCCACCAGGACCACCAGCTTGATGTCCATGTATTCGCGGAACGCAAGGAATCCCGCAAGTACCAGAATGGTCTCGCCTTCGAAGAAGGTGCCTAGAAAAAGGGCAAAGTAGCCGAAATCCTGCAGGAATTGTTGGAGCATTTTCTGAGGTGCTGGCGAAATGAACGCGCAGCCTACCCCTTCGCGCGCATTCGTGAAAGTGTCCAAATGTGTCTCGACGTGAACAATTCCTACACGGACAATACCGGCAGCCTTAAGTCGCGGCTTGCGCGAAGCTGTAACGCAGCCGTCATAATGGGCGCTTATCTTGCCGCTCAATTGATCATAGGGCGTTAACGTCCTCAGGAACGTCAGATGAATAATGAAGTGCTAACCCCTGTCGCGATCAAGGATGCCCAGGCAGTCCCCGAAGAGATGGTACAGACCCCGCCAGACCTGCCCGAGGTCGTGGAGCCGGTGGTCGAAGTCGCCGCCCCGGCCCCAGCGCCGACGCCGGCCATCGCCGTCCCGAGCCTGGACGACAGCAGCCTGTACATTCATCGCGAACTTTCGCAGCTGCAATTCAACATCCGCGTGCTGGAGCAGGCGCTGGACGAATCGTATCCGCTGCTCGAACGCCTCAAATTCCTGCTGATCTTCTCCAGCAACCTCGACGAGTTCTTCGAGATCCGCGTCGCCGGCCTGAAGAAGCAGATCAACTTCGCCCGTGAGCTGGCCGGCGCCGATGGCCTGCAGCCGCACCAGGCACTGGCACGCATCAGCGAGCTGGTGCACTTCGAGGTGGAGCGCCAGTACGCGATCCTCAACGATGTGCTGCTGCCAGAGCTGGAAAAGCACGCCATCCGCTTCATTCGTCGCCGCTACTGGACGCCCAAGCTCAAGACCTGGGTGCGCCGCTTCTTCCGCGACGAGATCGCACCGATCATCACCCCGATCGGCCTTGACCCAACCCACCCGTTCCCGCTGCTGGTGAACAAGAGCCTGAACTTCATTGTCGAGCTCGAAGGTGTCGACGCCTTCGGCCGCGATTCCGGCCTGGCGATCATCCCGGCGCCACGCCTGCTGCCGCGCGTCATTCGGGTGCCGGAGGACGTCGGTGGCCCAGGCGACAATTATGTCTTCCTGTCGTCGATGATCCACGCCCACGCCGATGACCTGTTCCAGGGCATGAAGGTGAAGGGGTGCTACCAGTTCCGCCTGACCCGTAACGCCGACCTGGCGCTGGATTCCGAAGAAGTCGACGACCTTGCCCGCGCCCTGCGCGGTGAGCTGTTCTCGCGCCGCTATGGTGATGCCGTGCGCCTGGAAGTCGCCGACACCTGCCCGAAACACCTGTCGGATTACCTGCTCAAGCAGTTCAGCCTGAGCGAAAGCGAGCTTTACCAGGTCAACGGCCCGGTCAACCTGACCCGCCTGTTCAGCATCACCGGCCTCGACAGCCACCCGGAGTTGCAGTACACGCCGTTCACCCCGGCCATCCCCAAATTGCTGCAGAACGCCGACAACATCTTCAGCGTGATCGGCAAGCAGGACATCCTGCTGATGCACCCGTTCGAGTCCTTCACCCCGGTGATCGACCTGCTGCGCCAGGCCGCCAAGGACCCGCACGTGCTCGCCGTGCGCCAGACCCTGTACCGCTCCGGGGCCAACTCGGAGATCGTCGACGCCCTGGTGGATGCGGCGCGTAACGGCAAGGAGGTCACCGCGGTGATCGAGCTGCGCGCGCGCTTCGACGAAGAGTCCAACCTGCAGATGGCCAGCCGCCTGCAGGCAGCCGGTGCGGTGGTGATCTACGGTGTGGTGGGCTTCAAGACCCACGCCAAGATGATGCTGATCCTGCGCCGTGAGCAGGGCGAGATCGTGCGCTATGCGCACCTGGGTACCGGCAACTACCATGCCGGCAACGCCCGCCTGTACACCGACTACAGCCTGCTGACCTCTGACGACGCCCTCACCGAGGATGTCGGCAAGCTGTTCAGCCAGCTGATCGGCATGGGCAAGACCCTGCGCATGAAGAAGCTGCTGCACGCGCCGTTCACCCTGAAGAAGGGCATGCTCGACATGATCGCCCGGGAGACCCAGTTCGCCCTGGAAGGCAAGCCCGCGCACATCATCGCCAAGTTCAACTCGCTGACCGACGCCAAGGTCATCAAGGCGCTGTACAAGGCCAGCCAGTCGGGCGTGAAGATCGACCTGGTGGTGCGCGGCATGTGCTGCCTGCGCCCAGGCATTCCGGGGGTTTCGCACAACATCCAGGTGCGCTCGATCATCGGCCGTTTCCTCGAGCACACGCGGGTGTTCTACTTCCTCAACGGCGGCGAAGAGCAGATCTACCTGTCCAGCGCCGACTGGATGGAACGCAACCTCGACAAGCGCGTCGAGACTTGCTTCCCGGTAGAGGGCAAGAAGCTGTTGCTGCGGGTGAAAAAGGAGCTGGAAGGCTACCTGACCGACAACACCCATGCCTGGACCTTGCAGCCTGACGGGCGCTACGTGCGCAGCACCCCGACCGGCAACCAGAACCCGCGCAGTGCCCAGGCGACCCTGCTGGAGCGCCTGAGCAACCCGCTCCTCAACGTACGCTGAGGACGAAGCCGACCCGGGCCAGCCACTCCGCCTCGTTGGCGAAGTCGGCCTGGGTCAGCTGGTTCTGTTCCAGCCAGCCTTCCGGGAACACCACTTCAAGGCTGTTTTCGCCAGCCTGCAGCTCCACCTTGGGCATCTGCTGGTTGCCACGGATGTGGTGGAACAGGATGGCGAAGCGCAGCAGCACGCACAGGCGGATCAACTGCACGGCGTCGTCGCCGAACTCCGAGAACTTGTCCTTGGGGATGTTGCGCCGATGACCGCGCACCAGCAGGGCCATCATCTGCTGCTCATCGCGAGAAAAACCGGCCAGGTCGGAGTGCTCGATCAGGTAGGCACCATGTTTGTGGTAGTGGTAGTGGGCGATGTCCAGGCCGATTTCGTGGATTTTCGCCGCCCAGCCCAGCAGATCGCGCCAGTTTCCGTCTTCAAGCTTCCATGCCTTGGCCACCTGGTCGAAGGCATGCAGCGCCTTGCGCTCGACGCGTGCTGCCTGGCCCTGGTCGACGTGGTAACGCTCCATCAGTGAATTCAGGGTGCGTTCGCGCACGTCCTCGTGGTGATGGCGGCCGAGCAGGTCGAACAGCACGCCTTCGCGCAGGGCGCCGTCGCAGTGGTCCATGCGCTGTAGCTCAAGGGCATCGAAGATCGCTTCGAGAATCGCCAGGCCGGCCGGGAAAATGGTGCGCCGGTCGGGCTTGATGCCTTCGAAGTCGATCTTGTCGACCTCGCCCAGCTTGAACAGCTTGCGTTTGACCCAGGCCAGGCCCTCGGCATTGACCTCGCCGTTGCCCAGGCCTCCGGCCTTGATTGCGGCACCGATGGCGCGGATGGTGCCGGACGAACCGATGGCCTCGTCCCAGGTCAGGCGGTGCAGGGCGTTTTCGATGCTCATCAGCTCCAGGCGTGCGGCAGTGTAGGCCTGGGCGTAGCGCGCCGGGGTGATCTTGCCGTCGCGGAAGTAGCGCTGGGTGAAGCTCACGCAGCCCATCTGCAGGCTTTCGCGCAGCAGCGGCTCGAAGCGCTGGCCGATGATGAACTCGGTACTGCCGCCACCGATGTCGGCGACCAGGCGCTTGCCGGGCGTGTCGGCCAGGGTGTGCGACACGCCGAGGTAGATCAGGCGCGCCTCTTCACGGCCGGAGATGACCTCCACCGGGTGGCCGAGGATAGCCTCTGCACGCAAGATGAACTCGTTGCGGTTGCGCGCTTCGCGCAGGGCGTTGGTGCCAACGATGCGCACGGAGCCTGCCGGCATGCCGTTGATCAGTTGGGCAAAACGCTTGAGGCATTCCAGGCCTCGCTCCATGGCTTCTTCGCTGAGCTTGCGCTCTTCGTCGATGCCGGCGGCCAGCTGAACCTTTTCGCCGAGCCGCTCGAGAATGCGGATCTCGGTGTGGTGTGCCTTGGCCACGACCATATGGAAGCTGTTGGAGCCCAGGTCGATGGCGGCGATCAGGGACAGGTTCTTCGCGGAGGTATGCGGCATTCTGTGTGTTCTCGGTCGGTAACCCGGCAATCGTGCCACGATCCTTGGCTGACGCCAACGCGCAGCGCACCGGGCCTTGATGCAAGGCAATGTGCCATTCCATGCTATGACACTTGTGTGACAGTTTCGATTCGCGGCGTCTTGCACAACTATAGTTACACTCAATCGTCCGTGACTTCCTGTAGGGCCTGGGTGCCGCTATCATGGGCCACGTTTTTTTGCTTACGACCCTGGAGATATCCATGAGCAGCGATCTGATCAAACACGTCACCGACGCTACCTTCGAAGCCGAAGTCCTACAGGCTCAAGGCGCGGTACTGGTCGACTACTGGGCTGAATGGTGCGGTCCATGCAAGATGATCGCTCCGGTTCTGGACGACATCGCCGCTACCTACGAGGGTAAACTGACCGTCGCCAAGCTGAACATCGACGACAACCAGGAAACCCCGGCCAAGCACGGCGTGCGTGGCATCCCGACCCTGATGCTGTTCAAGAACGGCAACGTCGAAGCCACCAAGGTCGGCGCCCTGTCCAAATCGCAGCTGGCCGCGTTCCTCGACGCCCACCTGTGAGATGAAGTAAAAAAACCCCGCAAATGCGGGGTTTTTTCTTTTTCAGAGCACTAGACGCAGAAAAAAGCAAGTGTTACATTCGGCCTCGCACTGCTTCTCCAGTGCCCTCTGCACGCCGTCGCCGAAGCATCCCTAATTCGAATCAGTACGCGATCCTGTCGCCATCAAGCGGCGCGGCCTCATTAAGCCAAAGCTTAATTCTCCCTTCTTACATGATTACGTCATTCCCCTTATGAACCTGACTGAACTCAAGCAAAAGCCGATTACCGATCTTTTGGAAATGGCCGAACAGATGGGCATCGAAAACATGGCCCGTTCGCGCAAACAGGACGTGATTTTCGCCCTGCTGAAAAAGCACGCGAAAAGCGGCGAAGAGATCTCGGGTGACGGCGTGCTGGAGATTCTCCAGGATGGTTTCGGTTTCCTGCGTTCGGCTGATGCGTCCTACCTGGCCGGCCCTGATGACATCTACGTCTCGCCAAGCCAGATCCGCCGTTTCAACCTGCGTACCGGTGACACCATCGTCGGCAAGATCCGCCCACCGAAGGAAGGGGAGCGTTACTTCGCCCTGCTGAAGGTCGACACCATCAACTTCGACCGCCCGGAAAACGCGAAGAACAAGATCCTCTTCGAAAACCTCACGCCGCTGTTCCCGAACAAGCGCCTGAAGATGGAAGCCGGTAACGGCTCCACCGAGGACTTGACGGGTCGTGTCATCGACCTGTGCGCCCCGATCGGCAAAGGCCAGCGTGGCCTGATCGTCGCTCCGCCGAAAGCCGGTAAGACCATCATGCTGCAGAACATCGCGGCGAACATCACCCGTAACAACCCCGAGTGCCACCTGATCGTCCTGCTGATCGACGAGCGCCCGGAAGAAGTGACCGAAATGCAGCGCACCGTGCGCGGCGAAGTGGTCGCCTCGACCTTCGACGAGCCGCCAACCCGCCACGTGCAGGTTGCCGAAATGGTCATCGAGAAGGCCAAGCGCCTGGTCGAGCACAAGAAGGACGTGGTCATCCTGCTGGACTCCATTACCCGTCTGGCGCGTGCCTACAACACCGTGATCCCGAGCTCTGGCAAGGTGCTGACCGGTGGTGTCGACGCCCACGCCCTGGAGAAGCCGAAGCGCTTCTTTGGCGCCGCGCGTAATATCGAGGAAGGCGGTTCGCTGACCATCATCGCCACCGCGCTGGTCGAAACCGGCTCGAAGATGGACGAAGTGATCTACGAAGAGTTCAAGGGTACCGGCAACATGGAGCTGCCCCTGGACCGTCGCATCGCTGAAAAACGCGTGTTCCCGGCCATCAACATCAACCGTTCCGGTACCCGCCGCGAAGAGTTGCTGACCGCCGACGACGAACTGCAGCGCATGTGGATCCTGCGCAAGCTGCTGCACCCGATGGACGAGATCGCCGCCATCGAGTTCCTGGTCGACAAGCTCAAGCAGACCAAGACCAACGACGAGTTCTTCCTGTCGATGAAGCGCAAGTAAGCTTCGTTCGATCATGCCAGAAGCCGGGGAAACCCGGCTTTTTGCTGTTTGTCACAAAAGACCGTTCGCCAGCATCCTGAACGCAGGCCACCATGCTGTCTGCGGGCTGTCATGCCACCCAAGGCACTCTGCCTCCCGCCAAAAGCCAGCTCGCATAGGCGGCTGACCAAAAAAAACGACACGGAATTGTCTCTTTTAAGGTACAGTGTGGATGTACGCAGTTCATCACGTTCTATCCAGTAATGGCGTGGATCTCTACCAGGCATGGCTGGACACCATTCGCGACACAAGGGTGAAAGCGCGAATCACCACAAGGGTCGACCGGGCCGCGCAGGGTCATTTTGGCGTGACCGAGCCAGTGGGTGATGGCGTGTTCGAGATGAAACTGGATTTCGGGCCAGGCTATCGCATCTATTACGCCACCTTTGGGCGAAGGATAATCTTCCTGCTCGGTGGTGGTTCGAAAGACCGGCAGCAGGCCGATATTGACCAGGCCAGATCACTTTGGCGCAGGCACAAGGTAAAGCTATGACCGGCACACGTCCCCATGAAGAAAGTGTTCTCGAGATGCTCCGCAACGACGAGTCCTTTGCCATCGATTATCTCGCCGTTGCGCTTGAGGAAATCGATGAGCCTGGAGGCGCCGCAGGGTTTCTCACGGCGGTTCGGCGTGTGGCTGAAGCGCGCGGCGGCATGGGCAACCTTGCTCAGGTCACCGGGCTTGCTCGTCCCAACCTCTATCGGGCGTTGGCAGCGGACGGTGACCCAAAGTTGTCGACCGTGCTGAAGGTCCTGCAAGCGCTTGGCATCGGGCTGTCGAAGGTGGTTTCGCATAATCGATGAAGTGCAAGTAAGCTTCCTCACCAGATATCGATTGGGGCCGCTTCGCGCGAAACCTCCGCGAAGGGCTGCGAAGCGGCCCCAATGCATTTTTGCCCCCAAACAAAACCCTATCGGCGCTACACTCTGCACCCCGACCGATACGGCCAACACGAGGCTCATGCATGCAGTATCGCGATTTGCGCGACTTCATCCGTGGCCTGGAGCAGCGCGGTGAACTCAAGCGCATCCAGGTTCCGATTTCCCCTGTCCTGGAAATGACCGAGGTCTGCGACCGCACCCTGCGCGCCAAGGGCCCGGCCTTGTTGTTCGAAAAGCCCACTGGCTTCGACATCCCGGTACTGGGCAACCTGTTCGGCACGCCAGAGCGCGTAGCCATGGGCATGGGCGCCGAGTCGGTCGACGAACTGCGCGAGATCGGCAAGCTGCTGGCCTTCCTCAAGGAGCCGGAGCCGCCGAAAGGCCTGAAGGACGCCTGGTCCAAGTTGCCGATCTTCAAGAAGGTCGTGTCGATGGCGCCCAAGGTGGTCAAGGATGCGGTGTGCCAGGAAGTGGTCATCGAGGGCGACGATGTCGACCTCGGCCAGCTGCCGATCCAGCACTGCTGGCCAGGCGACGTGGCGCCGCTGATTACCTGGGGCCTTACCGTGACCCGTGGCCCGAACAAGGACCGCCAGAACCTGGGCATCTATCGCCAGCAGGTGATCGGCCGCAACAAGGTGATCATGCGCTGGCTGAGCCACCGTGGCGGCGCGCTGGATTACCGTGAGTGGTGCGAGAAGAACCCGGGCCAGCCGTTCCCGGTCGCCGTGGCCTTGGGGGCTGACCCGGCCACCATCCTTGGCGCCGTGACGCCTGTGCCAGACACCCTCTCCGAATACGCCTTCGCCGGCCTGCTGCGTGGCAACCGTACCGAGCTGGTCAAGTGCCGTGGCAGCAACCTGCAGGTGCCGGCCACCGCCGAGATCATCCTCGAAGGCGTGATCCACCCGGGTGAAATGGCCCCGGAAGGCCCGTATGGCGATCACACCGGCTACTACAACGAAGTGGACAGCTTCCCGGTGTTCACCGTCGAGCGCATCACCCACCGGCAGAAACCGATCTACCACAGCACCTACACGGGCCGGCCGCCGGATGAACCGGCGATCCTGGGTGTGGCGCTGAACGAAGTGTTCGTGCCGATCCTGCAGAAGCAGTTCCCGGAAATCGTCGACTTCTACTTGCCGCCGGAAGGTTGCTCGTACCGCATGGCGGTAGTAACCATGAAAAAGCAGTACCCAGGCCACGCCAAGCGCGTGATGCTGGGTGTGTGGTCGTTCCTGCGACAGTTCATGTACACCAAGTTCGTTATCGTCACCGACGACGATATCAACGCCCGCGACTGGAACGATGTGATCTGGGCCATCACCACGCGCATGGACCCCAAGCGTGATACGGTGATGATCGACAACACGCCCATCGATTACCTCGACTTCGCGTCGCCGGTATCGGGGCTGGGGTCGAAGATGGGCCTGGACGCCACGCACAAGTGGCCGGGCGAGACTACACGCGAATGGGGCCGGGTCATCGTCAAGGACGATGCCGTCACCCGCCGTATCGATGAGCTGTGGGATCAGTTGGGAATAGATTGATGCAGGTAACGTTGCAGCCGTCCGGGGCGGTGCTGGCGCTTGAACCCGGGGAACGGATCCTGGATGGAGCGCGGCGGCTGGGCTATGACTGCCCGAACAGCTGCCGCAATGGCAATTGCCATGTCTGCGCCGCGTTGTTGGTCGAAGGAAGTGTGCGTCAGGACGGTGTAGTCCGTGACCATGGCGAGTTGTTCACCTGTATTGCCGAACCGCTGGAGGACTGTGTGTTGCTCTGGGATGGTGTGCTTGCCCTGGGCGAGCTGCCGGTGCGCAAACTGGCGTGCAGTGTGAGCGAATGCGTCGAGGTCGGTGGCGACGTCTGGCGCGTGCGCCTGCGTGCGCCGGCGGGCAAGCCGCCGCGTTACCATGCCGGGCAGTACCTGATGATCGAGCGCGAGGGCGGCAAGCCAGCAGCCTTCTCGCTGGCCTCCGCGCCGCATTCCGGGCGAGAGCTCGAGCTGCATGTACTGGCCCGCGAAGCCAGCGCGTTGCAGCTGCTGGCGCAGTTGCAGCGTGACCGCTTGGTGCGTATCGAAATGCCGTTCGGCGATACCCACCTGGCCGAGCTGCCTGACGGGCCGCTGGTGCTGATTGCTGCTGGCACCGGCATGGGCCAGATGCACAGCCTGGTCGAACATTGTCGTGCCCAGGGCTTCAAGCACCCGGTGCACCTGTACTGGGGCGTGCGCCGCCCGGAAGACTTCTACAGCATCGAGCACTGGGCCGAATGGGAGCGCTTGCCCAACCTGTTCCTGCACAAGGTGGTCAGTGACCTGTGCGGCTGGGAAGGGCGTTGCGGCATGCTGCATGAAGCAGTGTGCGAAGACGTGAAAGACCTCAATACCGTGCATGTGTATGCCAGCGGTTCGCCAAACATGGTCTACGCCACCCTCGACGCCCTGGTCGAGGCCGGCATGGATGCACACCGCATGCGTGCCGATGTGTTTGCCTACGCACCGCGCGGTTAATAACCGAAGTTTGAACTAGTGGGTATAAGGCGGTAATTGTTACCGCCTGCGCCAATAACTTTCACCGCCTTCGAAATAATAACTCCCAGTCGTCGGGACTGTGCGTGAAACTTTCACGCCAGGGCTTGAGCATTGCCCGGTTTCTATTCTATGGTTAATGCAAGCGTCCGTGGCGCGGCGGCGCAGGCCGCATGGCACACGGCTCTCGCTACATCTGTAGTACACGGGGAATAATGGCGGCAGTTATGTCGGCACTTGAAAGTTTGTCCTGGGAAGTTGCTTATCCTCCGACGCTCGACTTCGGTCAGCAACTGACCCGTGAGCAATTGCTCAACTCCATGCATACGACCATGTCGCGCCATGAAGGTGGCCCGGTCTGGCTGTTTGCCTATGGTTCGTTGATCTGGCGCCCGGAATGTAATTCCGTGGAGCGCCAGCGGGCGCGCGTGCATGGTTATCACCGCGGGTTGTACTTATGGTCGCACGAGCACCGGGGTACACCGGAAACGCCCGGCCTGGTCTTTGGCCTGGATCGCGGGGGCTCTTGCAGCGGGTTTGCCTATCGCCTCGATGAAAGCAACCTTGATGATTCGCTGATGGCCCTGTGGCAGCGGGAGATGCCTTATCCGGCCTATCGGCCGCACTGGCTCAGCTGCCGGCTGGGTGATGGCAGCAAGGTGCAGGCCTTGGGGTTCGTGCTGGAGCGGCACCTGCCATGCTATGCAGGCAACTTGCCGGATACGTTGCTTAGCCAGATTCTGGCCAGTGCCAAGGGGCGATACGGCACCACGCGCGATTATGTCGAGCAGACCTTGAATGCGCTGCGTAGCCATCAGATGCCCGATCGCAATCTCGAGGCGCGGTTCAGGCGTTGTCATAGCCTGCACGGACCTCTTCGCGGGTGAACCCGCGAAGAGCCCGAACCTGCCTTACTGGGCCAGTACCACCAACTTACCCACAGCCCGCCGCTGCCCCAACGCTTCAATGGCAGCCCCGGCTTCAGCCAGTGGATAAGTCTGCGACACCAATGGCTTCAACTTGCCTTGCGCGTGCCAGGCAAACAGCTGCTGGAAGTTGGCCGCATTGTCCTCGGGTTGTCGCTGGGCAAACGCCCCCCAGAACACCCCAAGTACCGCCGCCCCCTTGAGCAGCACCAGGTTCGCCGCCATCTGCGGTATCGTCCCGCTGGCAAACCCCACCACCAGCAGCCGGCCCTGCCACGCCAGCCCGCGCACGGCTTGGTCGAACAGCTCGCCGCCCACCGGGTCGTAGATTACATCCACGCCCTGGCCGCTGGTCAGGCGTTTGATCTCATCCTTGAGGCTGGCCTGGCTGTAGTCGATCAGTTCGTCAGCCCCTGCGGCCTTGGCAACGGCGAGTTTCTCGGCGCTGCTGGCTGCAGCAATCACTTTTGCGCCCATGGCCTTGCCGATTTCCACCGCTGCCAGGCCAACGCCACCGGATGCACCGAGCACCAGCAGGGTTTCGCCGGGCTGCAGCTGGCCGCGCTGCCTGAGTGCATGCATCGAGGTGCCATAGGTCATGCCGAACGCAGCGGCAGTAGCAAAATCCATGTGCTCGGGGATCGGCATGACGTTGTAGAACGGCACCGCCACCTGCTCGGCAAACGCCCCCCAGCCGGTCAGGGCCATCACCCGGTCGCCCACCTTGAAGGTACCGGCCCGTTCGCCGACCGCAGCGATCACACCAGCGGCTTCGCCACCCGGCGAAAACGGCAGGGGTGGCTGGAACTGGTACTTGCCTTCGATGATCAGCGTGTCGGGGAAGTTGACCCCGGCAGCTTGCACGTCGAGCAGGATCTCGTTCTTCTTCGGCACCGGGCTGGCCACCTCTTCCAGCACCAGGTCACGAGCTGGGCCCAGGGTTTTGCACAACACAGCTTTCATCGGGGCTATTCCTTTGCGTGTAGTGGCCGATAAGTGTAGGAGGGGCGCCTGCCCGGTCAACGAGCATGCCCTGCCCTGATGTGCGGGTATAAGTGTTGGCACAAGCCCGGGCTTGGGTTTGTCCGGCATGCTGGGTAAGCTGGCGCCAACTGTTTCTAGGAGCGAATTCGTGAAAGCGTGGATCTTGATGGTACTGGCGCTGATGCTGCCAGCGGCGGCCATGGCCGAGGAAGCCAAGGAAGGGGAGCCGAAGGTTTCCTACATCACCCTGAGCCCGCCCTTCGTCGGCAACTACGCCCTCGATGGCAGCCCCAAGCTGCGCGTGTACAAGGCCGATGTGGCCCTGCGCGTAACCGGCGACGCTGCGGCAGCTGCGGTCAAACACCAGGAGCCGTTGATCCGTAATCAGCTTGTCGCACTGTTTACCCAGCAGACGGTGGATAGCATGAGCAACGTCGAGGCCAAGGAGAAGCTGCGCCAGGAAGCATTGAAGCAGGTGCAGCAGGTGATGGAGTCGGAAGAGGGCAAGCCGATTGTCGAGGATCTGCTGTTCAATAACCTGATTGTGCAGTGATTTGGCCTGGCTTTAGAGATTTGGCGTCTGTGACATCGAGCGCCGCCCGCGCGGCGCTCGATCGCAAGCGCGCTGCAGCACTAAAGCCGAACTCATCGCGCCAGCGCAATGATCGCCGCCCACTGCTCCGCAGTCACCGGCATCACCGACAACCGCGTGCCTTTCTGCACCAGCGGCAATTCTGCCAGCGCACTCTGTTGCTTGAGCAAACCCAGCCCCAGCACCTGACGGAAAGTTTTCACGTGGGCCACATCTACCGCGCTCCACGGGTTCTTCTCGGCATTGGCCTTGGCGTCGAAATAGTGGCTTTCCGGGTCCAGTGCCGTCGGGTCCGGGTAGGCCGCTGCGGTGATTCGAGCGATGCCGGCAATGCCCGGCTGCGGGCAGCTGGAGTGGTAAAAGAAGAACTCGTCACCTACGCCCATGGCCCGCATGAAATTGCGCGCCTGATAGTTGCGTACGCCATCCCAGCGCGCCTCGCCCAGGCGGCCCAGACCCTCGATCGAGAGCTCGTCGGGCTCGGACTTCATCAGCCAATAGGCCATGGATACTGCTCCTGAAAAGGTTTGAAATAACCTGTTGCACGAAACCGACAGCCGGTTGGCGTCAACGTTTGCGTGTCGACTCAGGTTGTCGGAAAATGCGCCGATTTTAAAGCTAGACGCTCCGGCGGCACCTAGAAGGTCGCCGAGCCTGAACGTATGCCTAGGGGGGCATTCTTCGATGAATCAACGCAAACCGGATCTCCTGTGGATCCTGGTCTTCATCTTTGGTCTTGGTGTGGTCACCACCGGTTATGCTCAGGGTATCTGGGAGCGCAAGCTGGACACCGCCTATCAGACGCCGGTCGACGCCAGCCCGCAGAAGCGCTGACTTCCCCGCTGACGCCGTCAGTTCGGCGCCAGGTACCAGCCACGGTCGCTGACCGTCCCCTGCAGTGGTACATCCCAACTGGCTTGCGCCAGTCGCTCGACCTTCTGGCATTCATGCGCCAGCCCCAACAGCAATGGTTTCTTCCAGGTCTTGCGACGTGCCTGGTAGGCCAGGCTGCGGTCGTAGAAGCCCCCTCCCATGCCCAGTCGACCACCGACTTCATCGAAACCGACCAGCGGCAACAGGATCAGGTCCAGCGACCAGATCGGGCGCTGGCGCCGACGATCGGTCAACGGCTCGGGAATACGGAAGCGGTTGCGCTTGAGCTTTTCGCCCTGTTCAAAACGCTGGAACACCATGCGCGTGCGCGGCCAGGCATGCAGTACCGGCAGGTAGGTGCGCTTGCCCCGGCGCTGGGCCTCGCGCAGCAGCAGGCGCGGGTCGATTTCACCGTCGTTGGGCAGGTACAGGGCGATATGCCGGGCGCGGCGGAACAAGGGGTGCTGCGCCAGCTGGCGGAACAGCCCGCGTGAGGCCTGGTGTTGCTGGGCGGGTGTAAGGGCGCGGCGGGCATTGCGAAGCAGGCGACGAAGCTGGGGGCGGGTAAGCGGCGCAGTTTCGGTCATGGCACTGGTTATCCCAGGTGTCGGATTGCCCAGCTGAGCGCTGGGCAGGAAGAATCAGGCTCCCCGATAAGACCGCTATCGGTGTAGCCCTTGAACCCGAAAGTTCAAGGTGGAGATTGCAGGGGGCGTTAAGGCTTTCCGTCGGGCGGACATGCACACCGGCCCCAGCGTGCAACCCCCGTGGTTGTGCGTATCGGCTCAGGGACATAACCGACTGGCGCATCCCCCAGGGAGTGGCGCCAGTATACCAATCTCAGCCGTTTTTGGTACCCGCGTCGTCGGACAAAGCCTGATCGACCCGCTCCAGCAGGTCACGCACCTGCTCACGGTTGGTGCCACTCACCGGCGCGTCGGTACGTTCTTCCTGGCGGTGCAGCATTTCATGAGTGATGTTCAACGCCGCCATGACCGCAATACGGTCGGCACCGATCACCTTGCCGCTGCTACGGATCTCGCGCATCTTGCCGTCCAGGTAGCGCGCGGCGCTGACCAGGTTGTTGCGCTCTTCCGGCGGGCAGATGATCGAATACTCCTTGTCGAGGATCTGCACGGTGACGCTATTGCTTGAACTCATGAGTCTTGCTCCAGGGCCTTCAGGCGTAAAATCATCGACTCGACCTTGCGCTTGGCGATCTCGTTTTTTTCGATGAGGTGGGCGCGCTCCTCGCGCCAGGATTTTTCCTGAGCTACTAGGAGTGCATTTTGCCGTTTTAGTTGCTCGATGCGTTCAATCAGCAACTCGAATCGGCTCATCAGCGCTTGCAGGTCGTTCTCTTGCGTGGGTTGCACTCGATTCGCTCCGTCGTTGAATCACCCTGCGATGATGCCTCTCCCTGCGCAGCGGCGGCCAGTGCCGATGGTCTTGGCGCGCCTGCCGGTGCTAGGATACAAGGTCTTCATTCTAGTCAAATGCGCCGTCTGGCGCCTAGCCGACCATGCCTAATACTCAATCGCCTTACGTTGCCTTCGCCATGCTGCTTTCGAGCAATGGCCACCCTGTAACCCCTGCCGAGCTGCACGGCCTGCTGATCGGCCGCAGCTGCGCCGGTGCCGGCTTCGATGCCGAGGCCTGGCTGGCCGATGCCGCCCAGCTGCTGGAAATCGAACCCGGTGACACCGTGCGCAATGCCCTGATCGGCCTGCAAGAGATGGTCAAGGGCGAGCTGAACAGCGAAGACATGGCCATCGTCCTGCTGCTGCCGAGCGACGATGCCGCACTCGCTGACCGCGCCGAGGCGCTCGGCCAGTGGTGCCAGGGCTTCATCACCGGCTTCGGCCTGAACGCGGGTGGCAAGGACCTGTCTACCGAAGCCAAGGAAGTGCTGCAGGACCTGGTGGCCATTTCCCAGGTCCAGGAAGCCCTTGAAGAATCCGAAGACGGCGAGAGCGACTACATGGAAGTCATGGAGTACCTGCGCGTCGCGCCGCTGCTGCTGTACACGGAGCTGGCCGCGCCTGCCGCACCTGCACCAAAACCTTCGCTGCACTGATCAACCGGGGGTAGTCCTGCCCATGAGCCACATACCCAAGGCCGAGTATGCCCGTCGGCGCAAGGCGCTGATGGCGCAGATGGTCCCCAACAGCATCGCCATCCTGCCCGCCGCCGCAGTTGCCATCCGCAACCGCGACGTCGAGCACGTGTACCGCCAGGACAGCGATTTCCAGTACCTCAGCGGTTTCCCCGAGCCTGAGGCGGTGATCGCACTGATCCCTGGCCGCGAGCATGGCGAATACGTGCTGTTCTGCCGCGAGCGCAACCCGGAGCGCGAGCAGTGGGACGGGCTGCGTGCTGGCCAGGAAGGCGCAGTGCGTGACTTTGGCGCGGACGACGCCTTCCCGATCACCGATATCGACGAGATCCTGCCAGGCCTGATTGAAGGCCGCGAGCGGGTCTACAGCGCCATGGGCAGCAACGCTGAGTTCGATCGCCGCTTGATGGACTGGATCAACGTGATCCGCTCCAAGGCGCGCCTCGGCGCCCAGCCGCCGAACGAGTTCGTTGCGCTGGATCATCTGCTGCACGACATGCGCCTGTATAAATCGGCAGCGGAAGTGAAGGTCATGCGTGCCGCTGCGGAGATCTCTGCGCGCGCCCATGTGCGGGCCATGCAGGCCTGCCGGGCCGGGCTGCACGAGTACAGCCTGGAAGCCGAGCTGGACTACGAGTTCCGCAAGGGCGGGGCGAAGATGCCGGCCTACGGTTCGATCGTCGCCGCCGGGCGCAATGGCTGCATCCTGCACTACCAGCAGAACGATGCCCCGCTCAAGGATGGCGACCTGGTGCTGATCGATGCCGGTTGCGAGATCGACTGCTACGCCAGCGACATCACCCGCACCTTCCCGGTCAGCGGGCGTTTTTCGCCCGAGCAGAAGGCCATCTACGAGCTGGTGCTCAAGGCCCAGGCCGCGGCCTTTGCCGAGATTGCCCCAGGCAAGCACTGGAACCATGCCCACGAGGCGACCGTGCGGGTCATCACCGAAGGCCTGGTGGAGCTCGGCTTGCTCAAGGGTCAGGTGCAGGCGCTGATCGACAGCGAGGCCTACCGGGCCTTCTACATGCACCGCGCCGGGCACTGGCTGGGCATGGATGTGCATGATGTCGGCGAGTACAAGGTTGGTGGCGAGTGGCGGGTGCTGGAGCCCGGCATGGCGCTGACTGTCGAGCCAGGCATCTACATAGCCGCCGACAATCAGGAGGTCGCGAAGAAATGGCGCGGCATCGGCATCAGGATCGAGGACGACGTGGTAGTGACCAAGCAAGGTTGTGAAATTCTGACCTCGGGTGTGCCCCGCACGGTCGCCGAGATCGAGGCGCTGATGCAGGCTGCGCGCAAGGACGCGGCATGAGTCGGGTCAACCTGGCGATCATCGGCGGTGGCCTGGTGGGCGCAAGCCTGGCGCTGGCCCTGCAGGCCGGCGCCAAGGCGCGGGGCTGGAAGATCCTGCTGATCGAGCCGTTCGCCCCCGGCGACAGCTTCCAGCCCAGCTACGATGCACGCTCCTCGGCGCTGTCGTTCGGCACCCGGCAGATCTACCAGCACCTTGGCCTGTGGCAGACCATCAGCCCGCGTGCCGAGCCGATCCGGCAGATCCAGGTTTCCGACCGTGGCCGCTTCGGCGCCACCCGCCTGGACGCCCTGGAAGAAGGCGTGCCGGCTCTGGGGTACGTGGTGGAGAACGCCTGGCTCGGCCAATGCCTGTGGCAAGGGCTGGACAGCGAGGTAGTGAGCTGGCGCTGCCCCGCCGAGGTGAAGGCGATGCAGGCCATCGAAGGTGGTTACCGCCTGCTGCTGGACGACGACACCAGCCTGGAATGCGACCTGGCAGTGCTGGCTGACGGTGGCCGCTCCGGCCTGCGTGAGCAACTGGGTATCCATGTGCGCCGTACGCCCTACGAGCAGAGCGCGCTGATCGCCAACATCACCCCAGGCGAGGCCCACTGCGGCCAAGCCTTCGAGCGTTTTACCGAGCAAGGCCCGATGGCGTTGCTGCCATTGCCGGACAACCGCTGCGCGCTGGTCTGGACGCGGCAAGGGATGGATGCCCGGCGCCTGGCCGAAATCGACGAGCGCAGCTTCCTGCGGGAGCTGCAGGATGCCTTTGGTTATCGCCTCGGCGCCCTGCGCCAGGTCGGTGCCCGGCATCTCTACCCGCTGGCGCTGATCGAAGCCCAGGAGCAGGTACGCCCACATCTGGTGGTGCTGGGCAACGCTGCGCACAGCCTGCACCCGATCGCCGGGCAGGGCTTCAACCTGTCGCTGCGTGACGTGCAGTCGCTGGCCGATGCGCTGCTGGCCGGCCCGCAGCACCCAGGCGATCTCGCCACCCTGCAGGCCTATCACCAGCGCCAGCGCCTCGACCAGGCCCTGACCATCGGCTTCTCCGACCAGGTCACCCGCCTGTTCGGCAGCAACCAGCCGCTGCTGGCTGCCGGGCGCAATATCGGCCTGCTCGGGCTCGACCTGTTGCCACCGGCAAAAAGCTGGTTCGCCCGCCAGGCCATGGGCCTTGGCACCCGCCCCGATCCGCGGGGCCAGGCATGAGCAGCCCGCGCAGGCTGGCGCGCCGGGCGCGCATGTTGCGCTGGCTGCTGAATTTCTACCCGCCGTACCTCGGCGCTGGCATCCACATCCAGCACATCAGCCCGGACATGCGCAGCGTCAAGGTACGCATGAAGCTGACCCGCTGGAACCGCAATTACGTCGGCACCCAGTTCGGCGGCAGCCTGTACTCGATGGTCGACCCGTTCTACATGCTGCTGCTGATCGAGCAACTGGGCCGCGAGTACATCGTCTGGGACAAGGCCGCCAGCATCGATTTCATTGCGCCGGGCAAAGGCACGGTGTACGCCGAATTCCACGTCGATGACGCGCTGCTGGGCGAGATCCGCCAGCAGACCGCCACCGGCAAGAAGTACCTGCCGCGTGTGCAGGTCGATATCCGTGACGAAGCCGGCGAGCTTGTGGCACGAGTCGATAAAACCCTATACGTGCGGCTCAAGCCGCAAGCGAGGCAGGCGTAAGGCATGGAAATGCGCGCAGATCTGTTGATTGTCGGTGCCGGTATGGTCGGCAGCGCACTGGCCCTGGCGCTTCGCCACAGCGGCCTGGAGATTCTCCTGCTCGATGGCGGCCCGCTGTCGGTCAAACCGTTCGACGGTGCCGCACCGTTCGAGCCACGGGTCAGTGCCCTGTCGGCGGCCAGCCAGCGCATTCTCGAGCGCCTGGGTGCCTGGGACGGTATCGCCGGGCGGCGCGTGTCGCCGTATTCCGACATGCATGTGTGGGACGGCAGCGGTACCGGTCAGATTCATTTCTCGGCAGCCAGCGTACATGCCCAGGTGCTCGGCCATATCGTCGAGAACCGGGTAGTGCAGGACGGTCTGCTGGAACGCCTGCACGACAGCGACATCGGCCTGTTGCCCAATGCCCGCCTGGAGCAGCTGCGCCGCTCCGGTGACGAATGGCTGCTGACCCTGGCCGATGGCCGCCAGCTGCGTACACCGCTGGTGGTGGCTGCCGACGGCGCCAACTCGGCGGTGCGCCGGCTGGCCGGCTGCGAGACCCGCGAGTGGGATTACCTGCACCACGCGATCGTCACCAGCGTGCGCTGCAGCGCCGCGCACCAGGCCACCGCCTGGCAGCGCTTCACCGACGAGGGGCCGCTGGCGTTCCTGCCGCTGTCGCGTGACGGCAAGCAGGACTGGTGCTCGATCGTCTGGTCGACGACCCCGGAGCAGGCCGAGCAGATCATGGCGTTGGATGACCAGGCCTTCCTCAAGGCCCTGGAGCGCGCCTTCGAGGGGCGCCTGGGCGATGTGCTGGAGGCCGACCCGCGCGTCTGCGTGCCGTTGCGCCAGCGCCACGCCAAGCGCTACGTGGACGAAGGGCTGGTGCTGATCAGTGATGCCGCGCACACCATTCACCCGTTGGCCGGGCAGGGCGTCAACCTGGGCTTCCTCGATGCTGCGGTGCTGGCCGAGGTGCTGGAGAATGCCTGCGAGCGCGGCGAGCGCTTGGCGGATGTGAAGGTGCTCAGCCGTTATGAGCGCCGGCGCATGCCGCACAACCTGGCGTTGATGGCGGCGATGGAAGGCTTCGAGCGGCTGTTCCAGGCCAATCCGTTGCCGTTGCGCTGGTTGAGAAACAGCGGGTTGAAGCTGGTGGAACAGATGCCGGAGGCCAAGGCGATGTTCGTGCGCCAGGCGCTGGGGCTTACGGGTGACCTGCCGGATCTTGCCAAGGCTTGAGATCGCTGGGGCCGCGAAGCGGCCCTTTGCAACATCCGGTAACTGCTCGGATGATGAGTCGGAAAATGGGATTCACTACCATTTGCACCTCTCATACGATCCGAGGAGTGCTTTCCATGTTGCCACGCAAGCCCCTACTGGCCGCCCTGGCCCTGACCCTGTTCGGCGGCACCGCCCAGGCCGCGGACGAAGTGGTGGTGTACTCCTCGCGCATCGACGAGCTGATCAAGCCGGTATTCGACGCCTACACCGCCGAGACCGGGGTCAAGGTGAAGTTCATCACCGACAAGGAAGCCCCGCTGATGCAGCGCATCAAGGCCGAGGGCGAGAACGGTGTGGCCGACCTGCTGCTCACCGTCGATGCCGGCAACCTGTGGCAAGCCGAGCAGATGGGCATCCTGCAGCCGATCAAGTCCGACATCATCGACCAGAACATCCCGCCACAGTACCGCGCCTCGTCCCATGACTGGACCGGCCTTAGCCTGCGCGCGCGGACCATCGTCTACTCCACCGAGCGGGTCAAACCGGCCGAACTGACCACCTACGAAGCCCTTGCCGACAAGCACTGGGAAGGCCGCCTGTGCCTGCGCACGGCGAAGAAGGTGTACAACCAATCGCTGACTGCCACGCTGATCGAGAACCACGGTGAGGCCAAGGCCGAGCAGATCGTCAAAGGCTGGGTCGGCAACCTGGCCACCGATGTGTTCTCCGACGACAACTCGGTGATCCAGGCCATCGAGGCTGGCCAGTGCGATGTCGGCGTGGTCAACACCTACTACTACGGTCGCCTGCACGCCCAGAACCCGAAATTGCCGGTGAAGATCTTCTGGCCCAACCAGGGCGACCGTGGCGTGCACGTCAACCTGTCGGGCATCGGCCTGACCAAGCATGCACCGCACCCGGAAGCCGCCAAGCAGCTGGTCGAGTGGATGACCGGCGAGAAAGCGCAGAAGCTGTTCGCCGACATCAACCAGGAGTTCCCGGCCAACCCGAAGGTCAAACCGTCGGCTGAAGTGGCGGCCTGGGGCAGCTTCAAGGCTGACAGCATTCCCGTGGAAGTGGCCGGCAAGCGCCAGGCCGAGGCCATTCGCCTGATGGATCGCGCTGGCTGGAACTAAGCGCCCGGCTTTAAGCTTCCGGGGCCTGTCAGGGCCCTTTCGCGGGTAAACCCGCTCCACAGGAACACCACCGCCCTTCAGGATGGCGCAAAACCCTGTGGGAGCGGGTTTACCCGCGAACGACCGCGCAGCGGTCGCCACCGCAATCGAGAATTCAACCTTGCCCCACACCCCCCAACGCCGCTGGTACCTCCCGGTCACCTTGACCGCCGCCCTGGTCCTTCTGCCCCTGAGCGTGCTGCTGCTGTCCTGGCAGTCGGTCGACCTGCAGATCTGGTCGCACCTGCTCGACACCCAGATGGCCCGCCTGCTGGGCAATACCGCGACCCTGGTGGTCGGCGTTGGCATCGGCGTCACCCTGCTCGGCGTCAGCCTGGCCTGGCTTACCAGCCTCTGCGAGTTCCCCGGCCGGCGCTGGCTGGACTGGGCACTGATGCTGCCGTTCGCCATCCCGGCCTACGTGCTGGCCTTCGTCTTCGTCGGCCTGCTCGACTTTGCTGGCCCCGTGCAGAGTGCCTTGCGCGAGGTATTCGGGCCGATGCGCCTGCCACGGGTACGCTCCACCGGTGGGGTGATCATCGTCCTGGTGCTGGTGTTCTACCCCTATGTCTACCTGCTGGCGCGCACGGCATTCCTGGCCCAGGGCAAGGGCTTGATGGAGGCCGCGCGGGTATTGGGCCTGTCGCCCCTGCAAGCCTTCTGGCGGGTGGCCCTGCCGATGGCGCGGCCAGCGATTGGTGCGGGCATCGCCCTGGCGTTGATGGAGACCCTGGCCGATTTCGGCGCAGTGGCTGTGTTCAACTTCGATACCTTCACCACGGCCATCTACAAGACCTGGTACGGTTTCTTCAGCCTGTCCAGCGCGGCCCAGCTGGCCAGCCTGCTGCTGTTGGCGGTGATGCTGGTGCTGTACGGCGAGCGCCGCGCGCGTGGCGCGACCCGCAGCGGCAACGAGCGCCCACGCGGGCAGGCGCTCTATCACTTGCGCGGGGTCAAGGCGCTGCTGGCCAGCGGCTGGTGCATGCTGGTGTTCGCCTGCGCATTCGTCATCCCACTGCTGCAGTTGCTGGTGTGGTGCTGGCAGCGCGGCCGGCATGATCTGGACGAGCGGTATGTCGGGCTGGTGCTGCACACGTTGTACCTGGGCTGCATGGCTGCGTTGATCACCGTTTGCGTGGCGCTGCTGCTGGCCTTCGCCCGCCGTCAGGCGCCGACGGGCGGTATTCGCGCCGGCGTCGGCCTGGCCAACCTGGGCTATGCCTTGCCCGGCTCTGTGCTGGCGGTGGCGATCATGCTGGCGTTCAGTTACCTGGACAATCAGCTGGTCATTCCCCTGTCCACTTGGTTGGGGGGGGCGGGCAAGCCGCTGTTGCTGGGCAGTCTGGCGGCCTTGCTGCTGGCTTACCTGGTGCGCTTCATTGCTGTGGCCTATGGCCCGCTGGAGAGCAGCCTGGAACGTATACGCCCCTCGTTGCCGGAGGCTTCGCGCAGCCTCGGCGTCGGTGGCGTGGGGTTGTTTTTCAAGGTGTATCTGCCGCTGCTGGTACCCGGGGCCTTGAGCGCTGCGTTGCTGGTGTTCGTCGATGTGCTCAAGGAAATGCCCGCCACCTTGCTGATGCGCCCGTTCGGCTGGGACACCCTGGCGGTCAGGGTGTTCGAGATGACCAGCGAAGGCGAATGGGCACGCGCCTCGCTGCCGGCGCTGACGTTGGTGCTGGTGGGGCTGTTGCCGGTCATCGGGCTGATCCGCCGTTCGGCTCGTCGTCCGGGTCACAGTCACTGAGGATGCCAGCTTGCGCCCTTGCGGCTACAATGCGCGGCATTCGCGCGGCGGGTCCTACAAGAAGAGCTGACGATCAAACGTCATCGACCGCTGCCGCTTCGCCACGCCCGGAAGGAGAAACCCATGGGACAGCGCACGCTTTTGTACGACTTGCACCTGGCGCTCGGCGCCAAGACGGTCGATTTCGGCGGCTGGGACATGCCGCTGCATTATGGCTCGCAGGTCGAGGAGCACCATCAGGTGCGCAGCGACTGTGGTGTCTTCGATGTTTCCCACATGACGGTCATCGACATCGCAGGTGACGATGCCACACCTTGGCTGCAGCGTCTGCTGGCCAACGACGTGGCCCGTCTCGACGGCACCGGCAAGGCGCTGTACAGCCCTTTGCTCAATGAAGACGGCGGGGTCATCGACGACCTGATCGTCTACCGCACCCAGAGTGGCTACCGCCTGGTCACCAACGCGGCCACGCGGGCCAAGGTCAAGGCTTGGCTGGAGCGGCAGAGCGCCGGTTTCAGTGTCTCGTTCGACGTTCGTCCCGACCTCGCCATCCTCGCCATCCAGGGGCCCCACGCCCGCGAGAGAGTCGCTGAGCTGCTGAGCCCCGCACGCGCCGCGCTGATCCGTGAATTGCGCCCGTTCGAAGGTGTTGCCGAAGGTGACTGGTTCATCGCCCGCACCGGCTACACCGGTGAAGACGGCCTGGAAATCATCCTGCCGGGTGATCAGGCCGTCGCCTTCTTCAACGACCTGGTCGGCGCCGGTATTGCGCCGAGCGGCTTGGGCGCCCGCGATACCCTGCGCCTGGAGGCCGGCATGAACCTGTATGGCCAGGACATCGATGAAAGCCACACCCCGCTGACCTCCAACCTGGGCTGGTCCATCGCCTGGGAGCCGGCTGAACGCAACTTCGTCGGCCGTGCCGGTCTGTTGGCGGAAATCGAGCGCGGTGTGCAGGAAAAACTGGTTGGCCTGGTGCTCGAAGAGCGCGGTGTTCTGCGTGCCCACCAGGTGGTGCGTGTAGCCGGGATTGGCGAAGGGGAGATCACCAGTGGTAGTTTCTCGCCTACGCTGAGCAAATCCATCGCCCTGGCGCGCGTGCCCATGGCGACCGGTGACCGTGCCGAGGTCGAGATCCGCGGCAAATGGTACCCGGTGCGGGTGGTCAAACCGACCTTCGTGCGCCATGGCAAGATTCTGATCTGAACATTCAACGGCGGGCCGAACCGCTGACCCAAACGAGGAATTCAAGACATGAGCAATATCCCCGCCGATCTGCGTTTCGCCGAAAGCCACGAGTGGGCGCGCCTGGAAGCTGATGGCACTGTCACCGTCGGCATCAGCGACCACGCCCAGCAAGCGCTGGGTGACGTGGTATTCGTCGAACTGGCTGAAGTCGGCAAGGTGTTCGCTGTTGGCGACGCTGCTGGCGTGGTCGAGTCGGTCAAGGCCGCTTCCGACATCTACGCCCCGGTTGCCGGTGAAGTGATCGCGGTCAACGAAGAGCTTGCCGACAGCCCGGAACTGCTCAACGAACAACCTTACGATTCGTGGATCTTCAAGCTCAAGCCGAGCAATCCGGCTGATCTGGACAAGCTGCTGGATGCCGCTGGCTATAAAGCCGCTATCGGCGAGTAAGACCGCGTTGCCTGCTTCGCGGCTTTAGCCGCGAAGAGGCCGAGCCTGCTGAAACAAGTTTTCCCGCACCTTCGCCGATCCCTTCCTAGACTTATAAGTCTCCATGAGACCTGGTCTAGGAAGAGAGCGTCGACATGTCCCAGTCGCCATCCCTGCATCAACTGCAAGAGCTCAACCCTTTCCTGCGCCGCCACCTGGGGCCCGATGCCTCGGAGCAGCAGGCAATGCTCAGCACGCTCGGCCTCAACAGCCGCAGCGAGCTGATCGAGCAGACCGTGCCGCCGGGCATCCGCTTCAACCGCGCCCTCGACCTGCCGCCAGCCCTGGATGAACAGGCTGCGTTGGCCAAGCTCGCGGGCTTCGCCGAGCAGAACCAGGTGTGGACCAGCCTCATCGGCATGGGCTACCACGGCACCGTCACGCCTACGGTCATCCTGCGCAACGTGCTGGAAAACCCCGGCTGGTACACCGCTTACACGCCCTATCAGCCGGAAATCGCCCAAGGTCGCCTGGAGGCGCTGCTCAACTTCCAGCAGATGGTCATCGACCTTACCGGGCTGGCGCTGGCTAACGCGTCATTGCTCGACGAGGCGACGGCTGCTGCCGAAGCCATGGCCTTGGCCAAACGAGTGGCGCGCAACAAGAGCAACGCGTTCTTTGCCGATGAGCACTGCCATCCGCAGACGTTGTCGGTACTGAAAACCCGCGCCGAAGGGTTTGGTTTCCAGTTGATCGTCGACTCTGTGGATAACCTCGCCAAACACCAGGTCTTCGGTGCCTTGCTGCAATACCCGGATACCCACGGCGAGGTGCGCGATCTGCGTCCGCTGATCGACCTGTTGCACAGCCAGCAGGCCCTCGCCTGCGTGGCCGCCGACCTGCTCAGCCTGGTGGTGCTGACACCGCCCGGCGAGCTCGGTGCCGATGTGGTGCTGGGTTCGACCCAGCGCTTTGGTGTACCGATGGGATACGGCGGCCCGCACGCGGCCTACTTCGCCTGCCGTGACGACTACAAGCGGGCGATGCCCGGGCGCATCATCGGCGTGTCCCGCGATGCCCGTGGCAACACTGCATTACGCATGGCCCTGCAGACGCGCGAGCAGCATATCCGCCGCGAAAAGGCCAACTCCAACATCTGCACCGCCCAGGTGCTGCTGGCCAACATCGCCGGTTTCTATGCGGTGTATCACGGCCCGGAAGGCCTGCAGCGCATCGCCCAGCGGGTGCACCGGCTGACCTTCGTGCTGGCCGCAGGCCTTGAGGCCAAAGGCATCAAGCGCCTCAACCAGCACTTTTTCGACACCTTGACCCTGGATGTCGGTGGCGCACAGGCAGCGATCATCGAGAGTGCCGAGGCCGCCCGCATCAACCTGCGCATCCTGGGGCGTGGCCACCTGGGCGTCAGCCTGGACGAAACCTGCAACGAAGCCACCGTGCTGCGGCTGCTGGATATTTTCCTGGGCGTCGATCACGGCCTGGACATCGCCACGCTCGACCAGCACGCGCTGCCCGAAGGCATCCCCGCTGCGCTGGTGCGACGCACGCCGTTCCTCAGCCACCCGGTGTTCAATCTGCATCACAGCGAAACCGAGATGCTGCGCTACCTCAAGCAGCTGGAAAACAAGGACCTGGCGCTGAACCAGTCGATGATCCCGCTCGGCTCCTGCACCATGAAGCTCAATGCCACCAGCGAGATGATCCCCATCACCTGGCCTGCGTTCGCCCAGCTTCACCCCTTTGCCCCCGCCGCACAGGCCACGGGCTACAAGGCGATGATCGACGAGCTGGAAAGTTGGTTGTGCGCCATTACCGGCTTCGACGCCATCTGCATGCAACCCAACTCAGGCGCCCAGGGTGAATACGCAGGGCTCATGGCCATCACCCGTTATCACCGCAGCCGTCATGAGCCGCAGCGTACGCTGTGCCTGATCCCGTCGTCGGCCCACGGCACCAACCCGGCCTCGGCGCAGATGGCGGGCATGGAGGTGGTGATCGTCGATTGCGACGATGCCGGCAACGTCGACCTCGAAGACCTCAAGGGCAAGGCCCATGCCGCCGGGGCCAGGCTGTCGTGCCTGATGATTACCTATCCCTCGACCCATGGTGTGTACGAAGAGGGCATCCGCGAGATCTGCGAGGTGGTCCACCAGCACGGTGGCCAGGTGTACATGGATGGCGCCAACCTCAACGCCCAGGTCGGCCTGACGCGGCCGGCGGACATCGGCGCCGATGTTTCGCACATGAACCTGCACAAGACTTTCTGTATCCCCCATGGCGGTGGTGGCCCGGGCATGGGGCCTATCGGCATCCGTGCTCATCTGAAGCCGTTCGTCGCCAGCCATCCGGTAGTGCCGGTTCCGGGCCTGGACCCGAACAACACTGCGGTCAGTGCAGCGCCCTGGGGCAGTGCGAGCATCCTGCCGATCAGCTGGATGTACATCGCCATGATGGGCCCGCAACTGGCCGATGCCAGTGAAGTGGCGATCCTCTCGGCCAATTACCTGGCCAGCCAGCTCGGCGGCGCGTTCCCGGTGCTGTATCGCGGGCGCAACCAGCGCGTGGCGCATGAGTGCATCCTCGACCTGCGGCCGCTCAAGGCGCAGACCGGCATCACTGAGGAGGACGTTGCCAAGCGCCTGATGGACTATGGCTTCCATGCGCCGACCATGTCGTTCCCGGTGCCGGGGACCTTGATGGTGGAGCCCACTGAAAGCGAGTCCAAGGCCGAGCTGGACCGCTTCGTCGAAGCGATGCTGGCGATTCGGGCAGAGATTGCCGAGGTGCAGGAGGGTAACTGGCCGGCAGAGGACAACCCGCTCAAGCATGCGCCGCATACCCTGGCCGATGTGCTGGCGCCGTGGACCCGGGCTTACAGCCTGGAGCAGGCGATTGCGCCCAGTGCCCACGTGCGCATGCACAAGTACTGGCCAGCGGTGAACCGGGTCGACAACGTGTATGGGGACAGGAATCTGTTCTGTGCTTGCGTGCCGGTGGAGGCTTACCGCTGAAATCTGGGGGCGCAGAGCGCCCCCAAAGTCTTATTCGGCGACCGCGTTCTTGGCCAGGATGGCGTTGGCCAGCTCCATGTCCGAGGCTTGCATCCCTGGGTTTTCGGCTCGCACTTGCTGCAGCGCCTGCTCCAGGAACGGCCCGCGAATCGCGCCCTCACTGGCGACGAAGCTGCCGGCGTCATCCTGCGCCGCGAGCACCAGCTTGTGGTCGTGCGAAGTGATGTAGCTCGACGCGGTGGTCGCGCCGGAAGTCATTACGTTACGCCAGAAGGTATCGGCCATGGCAGAGCCAACAGGCAGCGAAAGCAGGGCAGCAGCTGCGATGGCGGTTTTGAGACGCATGATGAAACACCTCGAAGGGTGAGGGTTGAGGATGGTCGGTTTGATCCAGCAAAATGGGTGCAAGTTCCTTGAATACAAGGGTTTTTTGCTCAGGAGCAGACCCGCAACACCTCCTCGGAACGGGTCAGCCCGCGGGCCACTTTCGCCTCCCCGCAGCTGCGCAGATCCTGTAACCCTTCAGCTAGAGCCTGCCGTTGCAGTTCTGCCAGATCGGTGCTGGCGCTTATCCGTGCACGCAGGCGTTCGCTCGGGATCAACAGTTCGAACAGCCCCATACGGCCACGGTAGCCGGTGCCCCGACAGACCTGGCAAGGATCGCTCGATGGGACGCCCTGGCATGCCTGGCACAGCAAGCGTACCAGGCGCTGGGCCATGACCCCGCCCAGGGTCGCCCTGATCAGGTAATCGGCCACGCCCAGCTCCAGCAGGCGGGTAATGGCGCTGCACGTGTCATTGGTGTGCAGGGTCGAAAGCACCAGGTGCCCGGTGAGAGCCGCCTGAACCGCCACCAGTGCTGTCTCGCGGTCGCGTATTTCGCCGATCATGATGATGTCCGGGTCCTGGCGCAGCAGGGCGCGCACGCCATCGGCAAAGCCCAGGCCCAGGGCAGGCTGCACCTGCAACTGGTTGAACGCCGGCTCCAGCCGCTCGATCGGGTCTTCGATGGTGCACAGGTTGACCTGCGGCGTGGCCAGCTGCTTGAGGCTGGCGTAAAGCGTGCTGGTCTTGCCAGAACCGGTAGGCCCGGTGACCAGCAGGATGCCCTGACGGCGCTGCAGCAGCATTTGCCACTGGGCCAACTGCTCGCCCTCCAGGCCTAACTGGTCGAAGTCCTCCTGCAACTGGCGCGGGTCGAACAAGCGCAGCACCAGTTTTTCACCAAACGGCGTCGGCAACGTCGAGAGGCGCAGTTCCACTTCACTGCCGCCTGGCAGGCTGCTCTTTACCCGACCATCCTGCGGGCGACGTTTTTCCGCTACATCCATGCGGCCCAGGTGTTTCAGGCGGCTGACCACGGCCAGGGTGACGTTGGCCGGAAAGCTGTAGACCGTGTGCAACAGCCCGTCGATGCGGTAGCGCAGGCGGCCTTGTTCGCGGCGTGGCTCCAGATGGATATCGCTGGCGCGTTGCTCGATGGCGTACTGCAGCAGCCAGTCGACGATATGCACGATGTGCGCGTCGTCTGCCGTGGCCTCTGCCTGGCGCTTGCCGAGTTCAAGCAAGTGTTCGAGCTCACCCAGGCTGGCCGCTTGCTGGTGCTGCGCACCTTGTACCGAGTGGGCGAGGCGAAACAGCGACTGGCCCAGTTGGCGGATTTGCAGCGGGCTGGCCAGCACACGGCGGATTGGCTTGCCCAGGCTGCGCGTCAGGTCGGCCTGCCACAGCTGTTGATAAGGCTCGGCGCTGGCCACGGTGATGGCGTTGGCGTCGTTGGCCACGATCAGGATGCCATGGCGTTGCGCGAAGGCGGGGGAGATCAGGCCATTGACCTGGGCCAGGTCGAGTTGCATGGGGTCGATGCGCAGGTAGGGCTGGCCAACCTTTTGCGCCAGCCATTGGCACAGGGTGTCCAGATTCAGTAACTGGCCAGGCTGGCTGCGGTCTTCCAGGCCCAGGGCCGCGATGGTCTCAAGCGGGTGGTGAGCACTGTAACGGGACGCTTGTTCGCGAATCTGGCATGAATCGTTGGCGGTCAGGTGCTGGTCGGCTTGCAAGGCGTCCAGCAGGCTTTTGAGGTCGAGGGGTTGCTCGTTGGGGGTGAACATCGGCGGCGTCCGTGACTTGGGGGAGTCCTGTGTCAAGGCTAGCCGGGCCTGGCGCAGCGAGCCTCGGGAAAGGGTTTCGGGTTTTTTCGCCGTTGGGTTTCAGACCGCAGCCAGCTCCAGACGGGCCAGGTTTTCCAGGCTCACGTCCCCGACACACACCAGGTTGCGCAGTTTTTGCGCAATCACTTGCGCCCGGTGCCAGCTCAGCCCACCGATGCCGACCTCGATGTCGAGCCAGTCGTCCTGCTGGCTGACCAGCACGCTGTGCGGCGTGAGGAACTGCAGGGCAAACAGGTTGAGCACCCGGCACAGGGTATCCGGCTCGGCTTCGGCCTGCAGGCGATAGCGCACGGTGCTGTGGCTGGCGTTGGCGGCCCAGGCATCGCTGCGGGGCTGGGGGCGTTCGAGTGCGTTCATGCTGGGTCTCCGCGAATGTGGGAGAAATTCTTGCACGTCGACGCCGGTATTTTTTCGCTATGATTCCATCGATTTGCAGGTATTGCAGATCAAACAATTCGGGCAAATGTATTTTGGAGAATTATTCATGCAAGGCGAACTGGATGCCTACGACCGGCGCATTCTTGAGCTGCTGCAAGAGGACGCGTCGCTGTCCAGCGCGCAGATCGCCGAGCGTGTGGGGCTTTCGCAATCGCCCTGCTGGCGCAGGATTCAGCGCTTGAAAGAGGAGGGGGTGATCCGTGGGCAGGTGACCCTGCTGGATCGCAAGAAGGTTGGCTTGAATACGCAGATCTTCGCCGAGGTGAAACTCAATGCCCACGGCCGCTCCAACTTCACCGAATTCACCGAGGCGATTCGCGGGTTCCCGGAAGTGCTGGAGTGCTATGTGTTGATGGGAGCGGTGGATTTTTTGCTACGCATCGTCACCTCGGATATCGAGGCTTATGAGCGCTTCTTCTTCGAAAAGCTGTCGAACGTGCCAGGGATCCAGGAGGTGAACTCAATCGTCGCGTTATCGGAGATCAAGTCCACCACCAGCCTGCCGCTATCGAGGTGAAGCCTTCGCGTTATCAGGCCTTGAGCAGGTGCTTCCAGCCCCGGCTCTGATCAACCGCCCGAGCCTGCTCGATCCGCGCTTCCAGCACTTCATCGCTGATCGGCAGCTCTGCCAGCTCATGCAGCTTCTTCAGGTCGCCATACAAGCGGTCCATCTGCGGCGCTTCGAGCACCTGGCGGGCATGGTGCAGCCAGGCCAGCAGCTGTTCGATGCGCGGTAGCTGTTCGGCCAGGTCTTCCGGGCGCTGGGTGTACAGCGGCAGCTTCAGCGAGCGGCCTTCTTCGCCCAGCAGGTGCGCCAGCCAGCTGGCCAGCTGCGCCTTGCCCTGGCGCTCGCCACGGCCCTTGCGCTCCACGGTCCAGGCACGGGCCAGCAGCCAGCGCGAGGTTTCCAGGGAGAACTGGCCCCAGCGTACATCCTCGAGTTCTTCGATGAACTGTTCGGGCGCGGCACGGCGGATGTCTTCGTCGTCATTGCCGGCCTGCACCAGCGGGCGCCAGTCTTCCAGCAGCGCATCGAGGCTGGCGCGCAGCTCGCGGGTGGTCGCGCGCGGCGCGGCCTGGCCCAGGCTGGCAACCAGTGCGCGCAGTTCGGCCAGGCACTGCACCCAGTCCTGCAGCAGGCGCCAGTGGCCATTGTGGCGGTACTGCTCGGCCAGGCGCTGGCTGCTGCCCAGCAATTGCCAGGCGAGTGCGGCGAAGGCATCGTCCACGGCCATCTCGGCGCTCAGCTCGGTAGCCGGGAGGCCCAGCTCGTAGCTGTCCGGCTCCAGCAGGCGGTAGCCGCGCTCGGCCTTGCTGATGTCGCACGGCATCAGCGGCAGGCTGGCGGCCAGTTCGGCGGCCAGCTCCAGCAGCGCTTCAGGGGCACCTTCGCGCAGCTCCAGCTCCACCTCGCAGATTTCTTCCTTGCGCTTGCCGGCAATCACGAAACCCTGGTCCAGCGCCGCCTCGATCACCACCTTGCTCTTGCCGCGGCCCCAGCTGATTTCAGCGTATTCGCGGGTGAAGTCGGTGGTGAACAGCGGCTTGATGGTTTTCTTGTCCAGCTCGGCCAGTTGTTCGGGCCAGCAGGTGGCGTCGAGCTTTTTCAGGTCGAGCTTGGCCTTGTCCAGATTCCATTCGTATTCGTTGCGCTCGGACAGCCCGGCGACGCTCTGGCCACGGCACTTCAGGGTCTGGATGATCGCCTCGCCGTCGCGGCGCAGGCGCAGGGCGACACGGGCGGCGGAAAGGGCGCGCTCGGGGGTGTCGAAGTACTGGTTGAGCAGCTCGCGGGTCTGCCAGCCGGACTTGTTGCGCTTTTTCAGCAGGGGGTGCTCGCGCAGGGCGGCCAGGGTCTCGCGGCTGGCGCGGAGCTTGAGTTCGGTTTCTTTGTGCATCACAGGCTCGAAGGAGGGGCGTCGTTGCAGGGCAGTCTACAGGAGTCGGCCGGCAACGGTTTATTCCAGACGGCGGATAGTCCTATGATGGGCAACGCTTCCGAGGAGTATGTGCATGCCGTTGCCGACGCTGAAAGACCAGTTTGCCGCCTTGATCGCCGCGCCCTCGGTCAGTTGCACCCAACCGGCGCTGGACCAGTCCAACCGCCAGGTCATCGACCTGCTGGCCGGCTGGCTGGGCGATCTGGGTTTCAGTTGTGACATCCGGCAGGTCAGCCCCGGCAAGTTCAACCTGCTGGCCAGCCGCGGTAGTGGCCTTGGCGGCCTGGTGCTGGCCGGCCATAGCGACACGGTGCCCTACGACGAGCAGCTGTGGTCCAGCGACCCGCTCAAGCTCACCGAAGCCGATGGCCGTTGGGTCGGCCTGGGCAGCTGCGACATGAAAGGCTTTTTCGCCTTGATCATCGAGGCGGTGATCCCGCTGCTGGAGCACGATTTCAAGCAGCCGTTGCTGATCCTCGCCACCTGCGATGAAGAGAGCTCCATGTCCGGCGCTCGCGCCCTGGCCGCTGCCGGCCAGCCGCTCGGCCGCGCGGCGGTGATCGGCGAGCCTACGGGCCTGCGGCCGATCCGCATGCACAAGGGCATCCTCATGGACCGCATCGACATCCTCGGGCGCAGTGGCCATTCGTCCGACCCGAGCCTGGGCCACAGTGCGATGGAGGCCATGCACGAGGTGATGGGCGAGTTGATGGGCCTGCGCCGGCAGTGGCAGGCAACCTTCAGCAACCCGCAGTTCACCGTACCCACGCCGACCATGAACTTCGGCTGCATCCATGGCGGTGACAACCCCAACCGCATCTGTGGCCAGTGCGCCCTGGAGTTCGACCTGCGCCCGCTGCCAGGCATGGATGTGGAACAGCTGCGCGCCGCCATTCGTGGCAAGCTGCAGCCGGTGGCAGAGCGTCATGAGGTACGCATCGACTACGCACCGCTGTTCCCTGAAGTACCACCTTTCGAGCAGGCTGCCGATGCCGAGCTGGTGCAAGTGGCCGAGCGCCTCACCGGTCATCGGGCTGAAGCGGTGGCGTTCGGTACCGAAGCGCCTTATCTTCAGCAGCTGGGTTGCCAGACCATCGTGCTGGGCCCTGGCGACATCGCCTGCGCCCACCAGCCCGGTGAATACCTTGAAATGTCACGAATCGAGCCTACCGTGCGTCTATTGCGTGACCTGATCCGGCACTATTGCCTGAATTAAACGTCCACCCTGCTGATTCGTTCTTGCCTAGAGGAGACCGCGCGTGACCGCAAGCCTGTTCCGACGATGATCCTGAACGCCGTGTGATTCACCGTTCTCCGTCCACTTTATCCACAGGCCCTGTCATGCCCGAATACGTCAACTGGCTACGTCATGCCTCCCCGTACATCAATGCCCATCGCGACTGCACCTTCGTGGTCATGCTCCCCGGCGACGGCGTTGAACACCCGAATTTCGGCAACATCGTCCACGACCTGGTGCTGCTGCACAGCCTGGGTGTGCGCCTGGTGCTGGTGCACGGTTCGCGCCCGCAGATCGAAAGCCGCCTGGCGGATCGCGGCCTGACCCCGCACTACCATCGGGGCATGCGCATTACCGATGCCGCCACCCTGGACTGCGTGATCGATGCCGTCGGCGCCCTGCGCCTGGCCATTGAGGCGCGCCTGTCGATGGACATCGCCGCCTCGCCGATGCAGGGTTCGCGCCTGCGCGTGGCCTCCGGCAACCTGGTCACTGCGCGGCCGATCGGCGTGCTTGAAGGGGTGGACTACCACCACACCGGCGAAGTGCGCCGGGTAGACCGCAAGGGCATCAGCCGCCTGCTCGACGAGCGCTCCATCGTGCTGCTGTCGCCACTGGGCTACTCGCCCACCGGGGAGATCTTCAACCTCGCCTGCGAGGACGTCGCCACTCGCGCTGCAATCGAGCTGGGCGCCGACAAGCTGCTGCTGTTCGGGGCCGAGCCTGGCCTGCTGGACGAAAACGGCAAGCTGGTGCGTGAACTGCGCCCGCAGCAGATCGCCCCGCACCTCGCGCGCCTGGGCAGCGATTACCAGGGCGAGCTGCTGGATGCTGCCGCCGAGGCCTGCAAAGGCGGCGTGGCGCGTAGCCATATCGTCAGTTATGCCGAAGATGGTGCGCTGCTGACCGAGCTGTTCACCCGCGAAGGTGGCGGTACGCTGGTCTCGCAGGAACAGTTCGAAGTGGTGCGCGAGGCGACCATCGACGATGTCGGTGGCTTGTTGGAGTTGATCAGCCCGCTGGAAGAGCAGGGCATTCTGGTGCGTCGTTCGCGCGAGGTGCTGGAGCGTGAGATCGAGCAGTTCAGCGTGGTCGAGCGTGAGGGCATGATCATCGCCTGTGCGGCGCTGTACCCGATTGCCGATTCGCAGGCGGGTGAACTGGCGTGCCTGGCGGTTAACCCGGAGTACCGCCATGGCGGGCGCGGGGATGAGCTGCTCGAACGCATCGAGGGGCGGGCGAAGCAGATGGGTTTGACTACCTTGTTCGTGCTTACCACGCGCACGGCGCACTGGTTCCGGGAGCGCGGCTTTGCGCCCAGCGGCGTCGAGCGGCTGCCGGCGGCGCGGGCTTCGCTGTACAACTACCAGCGCAACTCGAAGATTTTCGAGAAGTCCCTGTAGCCAGTACGGCCAGCACAACCCCTGAAACGAAAACGCCGCCCTCAGGGGCGGCGTTTTTGCTTACACGGTATGCAGATACCAGTTGTACTCGAGGTCGGAGATCGAGTGCTCGAACTCCTCCAGCTCGCTCTCCTTGCACGCGACGAAGATGTCGATGTACTTCGGATCGATGTACTTGTTGAGGATCTCGCTGTCGTCCAGCTCGCGCAGGGCATCGCGCAGGTTGTTCGGCAGGCTTTGCTCCAGCTGCTCGTACGAGTTGCCTTCAATTGGCGTGCCTGGCTCGACCTTGTTGGTCAGGCCGTGGTGAACGCCTGCCAGTACGGCAGCCATCATCAGGTACGGGTTGGCGTCGGCGCCGGCTACGCGGTGCTCGATACGCACGGCATCTGCAGAGCCGGTCGGCACGCGCAGGGCCACGGTACGGTTGTCCAGGCCCCAGCTCGGTGCGTTCGGCACGTAGAACTGAGCACCGAAGCGGCGGTACGAGTTGACGTTCGGGCAGAGGAACGCCATGGACGCGGGCAGGGTCTCGAGCACACCGCCGATAGCGTGACGTAGCGCGGCGTTCTGCTCGGGATCCTCGCTGGTGAAGATGTTGTTGCCATCTTTGTCCAGCACGGAAATGTGCACATGCAGGCCGTTGCCAGCCTGACCCGGGTAGGGCTTGGCCATGAAAGTGGTGTCCATTTCATGGTCGTAGGCGATGTTCTTGATCAACCGCTTGAGCAACACCGCGTAGTCACAGGCCTTGAGCGGGTCGGCAACGTGGTGCAGGTTGACTTCGAACTGCGCCGGGGCGCTTTCCTTGACGATGGCGTCGGCCGGGATGCCTTGCTCTTTCGCGCCTTCCAGGATGTCCTGCAGGCAGTCGGCATATTCGTCGAGGTCGTCGATCAGGTACACCTGGGTCGACTGTGGGCGCTTGCCCGAAATTGGCGAGCGTGGCGGCTGCGGGCGGCCGTTCACGTTCTCCTGGTCGATCAGGTAGAACTCCAGCTCGAACGCGGCGCAGATGGTCAGGCCCATATCGGTGAACTTGCTCACCACCTGACGCAGCACTTCGCGCGGGTCGGCGAAGAACGGCTCGCCTTCCAGTTCGTGCATGGTCATCAGCAGCTGCGCGGTCGGGCGCTTTTGCCATGGCTCATTACAGAGCGTATCGGGGATTGGATAGCAGATGCGGTCAGCATCGCCGATGTCCAGGCCCAGCCCGGTGCTTTCGACGGTGGAACCGTTGATGTCCAGGGCGAAGAGGGAGGCAGGCAGGTTGATGCCTTTCTCGTAAACCTTGTGGAGGCTGGTGCGCTCAATGCGCTTGCCACGCACCACACCATTCATATCTGCAATCAGAAGGTCAACGTAGAGAACCTCAGGATGTTCCTTAAGGAACGCGTTCGCTTCGTTAAGCTGAACGGCACGCGGGGGTACCGACATGATGCAACACCTTTGTTGTTAAAAATATCAATCAAGGGGGGCTTGCAGGACCAGTCAATCGAAAAGACAAACTGATGTCAAGCCAACCCCATGATGCCTCGAAATGGCACATCGACGGCAGATTTGCTGCATATCGGGGGCGTGCCATTATCCGCTATTTCCCTCGCAAAGGGCTATCTCCGACGTGCCGTGTTTTATTTTTTACGGAGGTGTTGTGTAAAAAAATTAACAAGGCTAAGCTCGGACTCAACCCAGAACACAATAATACGAGGGTCACATGGTCCGCTTGTCGCGACCTGAACGCGCTGCCTGCGCAGTGCAGTCGGGTATCCCTGCCGTTCCCGCACGCATCAGTCGAGCTGTGGCTTGCATGGCCGCAATAATTGACGCTTTGCGCCTTCGGACCACACCTCGTAACGCTTTTTCGTTGCTCTTCTCGTATTCCTGCCCTTTGATTTCACTACGGACACGCTTAATTTCAGTGTATCCACAGTGCGCCTGCGCGTGGGTTTTTGCTTTAGCAATCTACTCCATCCAGAATCAGGGCGCGGACCACCTTACCTCCTGAGGTATTTATGAGTAACAACCTCGACCAGCTCACCGATTGGTTGAAAGAGCACAAGATCACCGAAGTCGAATGCATGATCAGCGACCTGACCGGCATCACCCGCGGCAAGATCTCACCGACCAACAAATTCATCGCCGAAAAAGGCATGCGCCTGCCCGAGAGCGTACTGCTGCAGACCGTGACCGGCGACTATGTTGACGATGACATCTATTACGACCTGCTCGACCCGGCCGACATCGACATGATCTGCCGTCCCGATCAGGACGCGGTGTTCCTCGTGCCGTGGGCCATCGAGCCGACTGCCCAGGTGATCCACGACACCTACGACAAGAAGGGCAACCCGGTCGAACTGTCGCCGCGCAACGTGCTGAAGAGAGTCCTCAAGCTCTACGCCGACAAGGGCTGGCAGCCGATCGTCGCGCCGGAGATGGAGTTCTACCTGACCAAGCGCAGTGAAGACCCGGACTTCCCGCTGCAGCCACCGGTCGGCCGCTCTGGCCGCCCGGAAACCGGCCGCCAGTCGTTCTCGATCGAAGCCGCCAACGAATTCGACCCGCTGTTTGAAGACGTGTACGACTGGTGCGAACTGCAGCGCCTGGACCTCGATACGCTGATCCACGAAGATGGCACGGCGCAGATGGAAATCAACTTCCGTCATGGTGACGCCCTGCACCTGGCCGACCAGATCCTGGTGTTCAAACGCACCATGCGCGAGGCCGCGCTCAAGCACAACGTGGCCGCCACCTTCATGGCCAAGCCGATGACCGGCGAGCCGGGCAGCGCCATGCACCTGCACCAGAGCGTGGTCGACGTGACCACCGGCAAGAACATCTTCAGCAACGAAGACGGCAGCATGAGCGAACTGTTCCTGCACCATATCGGTGGCCTGCAGAAGTTCATCCCCGAAGCGCTGCCGCTGTTCGCCCCCAACGTCAATTCGTTCCGCCGCTTCCTGCCCGACACCTCGGCGCCGGTGAACGTCGAGTGGGGCGAGGAGAACCGTACCGTCGGCCTGCGCGTACCGGACGCCGGCCCGCAGAACCGCCGCGTCGAGAACCGCCTGCCGGGCGCCGATGCCAACCCTTACCTGGCCATCGCCGCCAGCCTGCTGTGCGGCTATATCGGCATGGTCGAGGGCATCGAGGCCAGCGCACCGGTCCAGGGCCGTGGCTACGAGCGCCGCAACCTGCGCCTGCCGCTGACCATCGAGGACGCCCTCGAACGCATGGAAAACAGCCGTGCGCTGGTGCAGTACCTGGGCAAGAAATTCATTACCGGCTACGTCGCCACCAAGCGCGCCGAGCACGAGAACTTCAAGCGCGTCATCAGCTCCTGGGAACGTGAGTTCCTGCTGTTCGCTGTCTGATCAACCCTGAGGCCGCGGGTGCGGCCGCCGGAAAATGGAGAGGCACATGAGCGTCAACAACCCGCAAACCCGTGAATGGCAAACCCTGAGCGGCGAGCACCACCTTGCACCTTTCTCTGACTACAAGCAGTTGAAGGAGAAGGGGCCGCGCATCATTACCAAGGCGCAGGGTGTGCATTTGTGGGACAGCGAGGGGCACAAGATCCTCGATGGCATGGCCGGCCTGTGGTGCGTGGCGGTCGGCTATGGCCGTGAAGAACTGGTGCAGGCGGCAGAAAAGCAGATGCGTGAGCTGCCGTACTACAACCTGTTCTTCCAGACCGCTCACCCGCCAGCCCTGGAGCTGGCCAAGGCGATCACCGACGTGGCGCCGGAAGGCATGACCCATGTGTTCTTCACCGGCTCCGGCTCCGAAGGCAACGACACCGTGCTGCGCATGGTCCGCCACTACTGGGCGCTGAAAGGCAAGCCACAGAAGCAGACCATCATTGGCCGCATCAACGGCTACCACGGCTCCACCTTCGCGGGTGCGTGCCTGGGCGGCATGAGCGGTATGCACGAGCAGGGCGGCCTGCCGATCCCGGGCATCGTGCACATTCCTCAGCCGTACTGGTTCGGTGAGGGCGGCGACATGAGCCCCGACGATTTCGGCGTGTGGGCTGCCGAGCAGCTTGAGAAAAAGATTCTGGAGGTGGGCGAAGACAACGTCGCCGCCTACATCGCCGAGCCGATCCAGGGCGCCGGCGGGGTAATCATTCCGCCAGAAACCTACTGGCCGAAGGTCAAGGAGATCCTGGCCAAGTACGACATCCTGTTCGTCGCCGACGAAGTGATCTGCGGTTTCGGCCGCACCGGCGAGTGGTTCGGCTCCGACTACTACGACCTCAAGCCCGACCTGATGACCATCGCCAAGGGCCTTACTTCCGGTTACATCCCCATGGGCGGCGTAATCGTGCGTGACAAGGTGGCCAAGGTGATCAGTGAAGGGGGTGACTTCAACCACGGCTTCACCTATTCCGGCCACCCGGTGGCGGCTGCGGTGGGCCTGGAAAACCTGCGCATCCTGCGCGACGAGAACATCGTCGAGAAGGCGCGTACGGAAGCGGCACCGTATTTGCAAAAGCGTTTGCGTGAGCTGCAAGACCACCCGCTGGTTGGCGAGGTACGCGGCCTGGGCATGCTCGGCGCGATCGAGCTGGTCAAGGACAAGGCGACCCGCAGCCGTTATGAGGGCAAGGGCGTCGGCATGGTCTGCCGAAACTTCTGCTTCGAGAACGGCCTGATCATGCGTGCGGTCGGCGACACGATGATCATCGCTCCGCCGCTGGTGATCAGCCATCAAGAGATCGACGAGTTGGTGGAAAAGGCGCGCAAATGCCTCGATTTGACGTTGGAAGCGATTCGATAAGCGTTTGCTAGGCTAGCGATGTGACATTAAGTCGTTACAAGGCCCTGCTTTCCTTGATACAGAGCCTTGTAACTTGCCAGACTAGCGGTTGTTTCAGTCGCCGCGCGCTCTGCACCGTGGGTTCTGGCTGCTGGACAGTTGCTAACATAAAAATTCTGGAGCACTACGCATGAATAAAATGGGCAAAACGTTGCTGGCCGCCGCCCTGATGGGTGGCATGGCTACCGCTGTTCACGCTGACGATACCGTGTTGAACGTCTACAACTGGTCGGACTACATCGCTCCGGACACCATCGCCAAGTTCGAGAAGCAGACCGGTATCAAGGTCAAGTACGACGTGTTCGACAGCAACGAAACCCTGGAGGCCAAACTGCTGGCCGGCAAGTCGGGCTACGACATCGTCGTGCCGTCGAACAACTTCCTGGCCAAGCAGATCAAGGCCGGCGTCTACGAGGAACTGGACCGCTCCAAGCTGCCTAACTGGAAGAACCTCGACAAGGACCTGCTCAAGGCCGTTGGCGACGCCAGCGACAAGGACAACAAGCACGCCTTCCCGTACATGTGGGGTTCGATCGGCATCGGCTACAACCCGGAGAAGGTCAAGGCCGCACTGGGCGTCGATCACATCGACTCGTGGGATGTCGTGTTCAAGCCTGAGAACATCGCCAAGCTCAAGAGCTGCGGCGTGAGCTTCCTGGACGCCCCGACCGAAATGCTCCCGGCCGCGCTGCACTATCTGGGCAAGCCGACCAACAGCACCAGCAAGGAAGACCTGAAGGCCGCCGAAGACCTGTTCCTCAAGGTCCGTCCTTCGATCACCTATTTCCACTCGTCCAAGTACATCGGCGACCTGGCCAACGGCAACATCTGCGTAGCCGTCGGTTACTCGGGTGACGTCGAGCAGGCCAAGGCCCGCGCCCACGAAGCTGGCGACAAGGTCAAAGTGGACTACATCATTCCGAAAGAAGGTGCCGGTACCTTCTACGACATGGTCGCCATCCCTAAAGATGCCGAGCACAAGGACGCAGCCTACAAGTTCATGGACTTCCTGATGCAGCCGGAAGTCATGGCTGAAATCACCAACGCCGTGCGCTTCCCGAACGGCAACGAGGCCGCTACACCGTTGGTCGACAAGGCCATCACCAGCGACCCAAGCATCTATCCGCCAGCTGAAGTGAAGAAAGAGCTGTATGCCATCGCTGCACCGGATGCCAAGGTCCAGCGTGACATCACCCGTAGCTGGACCAAGATCAAATCGGGCAAATAACCCCGATGCGTGACCTCTGGGCCGGGGTTTCCCGGCCCGGAGCCAGTGAATGGCAATTGATGATTGCGGCATCGAAGCTGCGCAGGTAAGTTGCGCGCCGGTTTTGTGTGCGCGGCAACCCTTGTACCCAAAAAGTACGCCGTCACCAAGGCACTGATTGTGAGGACCACCCACTTGTCTATTTCTGTATTACGCAAGGCCTTGATGGCTGGAGCGGGCCTGACGCTGGCATGCAGCGTCCAAGCGGCGCCTACGGTGCACTTTTACAACTGGTCGGACTATGTCGGCCCGAACACCCTCGCGGACTTCGAGAAAGCAACGGGCATCAAGCCCGTGCAGGACGTTTTCGATTCCAACGAAACCCTGGAAGGCAAGCTGCTGGCCGGCAACACCGGCTATGACGTGGTAGTGCCGTCCAACCATTTCCTCGGCAAGCAGATCAAGGCGGGCGCGTTCCAGAAGCTCGACAAGAGCCTGCTACCCAACTATTCCAACCTGGACCCGGCGCTGATGAAGCGCCTGGAAAAGAACGACCCGGGCAACCAGTACGCCGTGCCTTACCTGTGGGGCACCAACGGTATCGGTTACAACGTCGACAAGGTCAAGGCCACGCTGGGCGTGGACAAGATCGACTCCTGGGCCGTACTGTTCGAACCCGAGAACATGAAGAAGCTCTCCAAGTGCGGTGTGGCCTTCCTCGACTCGGCGGATGAAATGCTCCCGGCGGTGCTCAACTACATGGGGCTCAATCCCAACAGCACCGACCCCAAGGATTACGCCAAGGCCGAACAGAAGCTGCTGGCCGTACGCCCGTACGTGACCTACTTCCATTCGTCCAAGTACATCACCGACCTGGCCAACGGCGACATCTGCGTCGCGGCAGGTTTCTCGGGTGATGTGTTCCAGGCCAAGGCCCGCACCGTAGAGGCGAAGAAGGGCGTGAACCTGGCCTACGCCATTCCCAAGGAAGGCGGCAACCTCTGGTTCGACGTGCTGGCGATCCCCAAGGACGCCAAGAACGTCAAGGAGGCCCACGCCTTCATCAACTATTTGCTGAAACCTGAGGTTATCGCCCAGGTCAGTGATTACGTCGGTTACGCCAACCCGAACCCCAAGGCTGGCGACCTGATGGACCAGGCCGTGAGGACTGACGCTGCGGTTTACCCACCGCAGGAAGTGCTGGACAAGATGTTCGTGAACTCAGAGTTGCCGCCCAAGGTGCAGCGTCTGATGACCCGCAGCTGGACCAAGGTCAAGTCGGGCAAGTAATTATCCAGACCCGCTGCGGTACCTGAAACTCAGGCCGCGCGGGCACAAAAATCTTGTTGGGAGTTTCACTCATGGCAGTTGCCTCCGGTGCCTATAAAAAAGCCCTCGAGGGTGGCCAGCAACCCAAGCAGGTGCTGGTCAAGATCGACCGGGTTACAAAAAAGTTCGACGAAACGGTCGCCGTGGACGATGTGTCCCTGGAAATCCGCAAAGGCGAGATTTTCGCCCTGCTGGGTGGCTCCGGTTCCGGCAAATCGACCTTGCTGCGTATGCTGGCCGGCTTCGAACGCCCGACTGAGGGTCGGATTTTCCTCGATGGCGTCGACATCACCGATATGCCGCCGTACGAGCGGCCGATCAACATGATGTTCCAGTCCTATGCGCTGTTCCCGCACATGAGCGTGGCGCAGAACATCGCCTTCGGCCTGCAGCAGGACAAGATGCCCAAGGCCGAGATCGACGCCCGTGTGGCCGAGATGCTCAAGCTGGTACACATGACCCAGTATGCCAAGCGCAAGCCACACCAGCTCTCCGGTGGCCAGCGCCAGCGGGTGGCCCTGGCCCGTTCCCTGGCCAAGCGCCCCAAGCTGCTGCTGCTCGACGAGCCGATGGGCGCGCTGGACAAGAAACTGCGATCGCAGATGCAGCTGGAACTGGTGGAAATCATCGAGCGCGTGGGCGTGACCTGCGTGATGGTGACCCACGACCAGGAAGAGGCCATGACCATGGCCCAGCGCATCGCCATCATGCACCTGGGCTGGATCGCCCAGATCGGTTCGCCGGTGGATATCTACGAGACCCCGACCAGCCGCCTGGTGTGCGAATTCATCGGTAACGTCAACCTGTTCGACGGTGAAGTGGTCGACGACGCCGAAGGCCACGCGATCATTGCCAGCCCGGAGCTGGAGCGCAAGATCTACGTCGGCCACGGCATCACCACCTCGGTGGAAGACAAGCACATCACCTACGCCCTGCGCCCGGAAAAGATGCTGGTCACCTCCCAGCAACCGACCTGCGAGCACAACTGGTCGCGCGGCAAGGTCCACGACATCGCCTACCTGGGCGGCCACTCGGTGTTCTACGTCGAGCTGCCAAGCGGCAAGATCGTCCAGTCGTTCGTCGCCAACACCGAGCGCCAGGGCGCCCGCCCGACCTGGGGCGATGAAGTGTACGTGTGGTGGGAAGACGACAGCGGCGTGGTACTGCGGTCATGAAACCTCGCAAGCTCAAGCGAGCCTTCCAGCGCCTTATCCCGGAGGGACGGCACCTGGTGATCGGCGTGCCGTTCATCTGGCTGTTCCTGTTCTTCATGCTGCCGTTCTTCATCGTGTTGAAGATCAGCTTCGCCGAAGCCGACGTGGCGATCCCGCCGTACACCGAGATCTATACCTACGTCGAAGACAAAGTCCAGTTGGTGCTCAACCTGGCCAACTACGGCCTGCTGACCGAGGATGAGCTGTACATCTCGGCCTACCTGGGCTCGTTGAAGATGGCCTTCTTCAGCACCTTGCTGTGCCTGCTGATTGGCTACCCGATGGCCTACGCCATCGCCAACGCCAAAAAGGAGACGCAGACGGTCCTGCTGCTGCTGATCATGATGCCGACCTGGACCGCGATCCTGATCCGCGTCTATGCCTGGATGGGCATCCTCAGCAACAACGGGCTGCTCAACGGCTTCCTGCTGTGGACCGGCTTGATCGATCAGCCATTGCAGATCCTCAACACCAACCTGGCGGTGTATATCGGCGTGGTCTATTCGTACCTGCCGTTCATGATCCTGCCGCTGTTCGCTAACCTGGTGAAGCACGACCAGAGCCTGCTTGAAGCCGCTTCGGACCTGGGTTCGAGCACCTTCAACAGCTTCTGGAAGATCACCGTGCCGCTGTCGAAGAACGGCATCATCGCCGGCTGCATGCTGGTGTTCATCCCGGTGGTGGGCGAGTTCGTCATTCCTGAACTGCTCGGCGGCCCGGAAACCCTGATGATCGGTAAAGTGCTGTGGCAGGAATTCTTCAACAACCGTGACTGGCCGGTGGCATCCGCCCTGGCGGTGGTGATGCTGGCGATCCTGATCGTGCCGATCCTGCTGTTCAACCGCAGCCAGGCCAAAGAAATGGAGGGCAGAGCATGAAGCGTTTCAGTTTCTCCAAGCTGATGCTGGTGCTCGGCTTGCTGTTCATCTACCTGCCGATGCTGATCCTGGTGATCTACTCGTTCAACGCCTCCAAGCTGGTAACGGTATGGGGCGGCTGGTCGGTGAAGTGGTATGTCGGCCTGCTCGACAACACCCAGCTGATGGGGTCGGTGATGCGCTCGCTGGAAATCGCCTGCTACACGGCGGTGGCCGCAGTGGCACTGGGTACCCTGGCGGCCTTCGTGCTGACCCGGGTCACCCGCTTCAAGGGCCGCACGCTGTTCGGCGGCCTGGTCACTGCACCGCTGGTCATGCCTGAGGTGATCACCGGTCTGTCGCTGTTGCTGCTGTTCGTGGCCATGGCGCAGATGATCGGCTGGCCGCAGGAGCGCGGCATCGTCACCATCTGGATCGCCCACACCACGTTCTGTGCGGCGTATGTGGCGGTAGTGGTGTCGGCACGCCTGCGTGAGCTGGACCTGTCGATCGAGGAAGCGGCGATGGACCTGGGTGCCAAGCCGTGGAAGGTGTTCTTCCTGATTACCATCCCGATGATCGCACCGTCGCTGGCGGCGGGCGGCATGATGTCGTTCGCCCTGTCGCTGGACGACCTGGTGCTGGCGAGCTTCGTGTCCGGCCCCGGCTCGACCACCCTGCCGATGGAAGTGTTCTCGGCTGTGCGCCTGGGCGTGAAGCCTGAGATCAACGCCGTGGCCAGCCTGATTCTGCTGTCGGTGTCGCTGGTGACCTTCTTTGTCTGGTTCTTCAGCCGCCGCGCCGAAGAGCATCGTCGCAAGGCGATCCAGCAGGCGATCGAAGAGGGTGCGGCGGCAAATGCCTCGCAGCCACAGGTCAAGCGCCCGACTCAAGTGGCCGCTTCGGCCTGATCCGGCCCTTTCGCGGGTGAACCCGTTCCCACAGGTACTGCGCAAGCTTTGAAGGCTGCGCATGACCCTGTGGGAGCGGGTTCACCCGCGAATGCTCCAGCACATATTCACAGCCAGACCGCATCCCAGTGAGGGTAGTCCCTTACACTTTTGACCAGTCCAGCCCGCAATGGGTTGGCAACGATATGCCTGGCGACATGCTGTGCTGCAGTCACCCTGCAATTGTTGGTTTCTAGATATGGCAGTGACTTACATGTGGTTGTACCCGCGAAAGGGCCGGCACAGGAGCTGAAAATGCCGAACTGATCCCGGTCAGTGCCGTTTATCCAACCCTGAACTACGCTGACAGTCGCATCCCAAGAATCATTTGCGCGCAAAGCAAGGAGCCTGCATGACGTTGATGCGTCCGCTGTCGGTCGTTTGCCTGGGGCTGCTGTATATGCTCACCGGCTGTAGCAAGGAAGAAACCCCCGAAACCCTGCCAAGGGTCGGCGTACAACAGGTATCCCCCACCGATTTCGCTGCCAGGGTCACCCTGACCGGCGACGTGCAGGCGCGGGTGCAGACCGACCTGTCGTTCCGCGTGGGCGGCAAGATCATTTCCCGCAGCGTCGACGTCGGCGACCACGTCAAGGCCAACCAGGTCCTGGCGCGGCTCGACCCGAAAGACCTGCAGAACAACGTCGACTCGGCCAAGGCCGAAGTGTTCGCCGCCCAGGCGCGGGTCACCCAGACCAGCGCCGCCTTCGTGCGCCAGCAAAAGCTGCTGCCAAAGGGCTACACCAGCCAGAGTGAATACGACTCCGCCGAAGCCGCGCTGCGCAGTAACCAGAGCGCACTCAAGGCGGCCCAGGCAGAGCTGGCCGATGCCAATGAGCAACTGAGCTACACCGCGCTGGTGTCCGATGCCGATGGCGTGATCACCGAGCGCCAGGCCGAGGTCGGCCAGGTGGTGCAGGCGACCATGCCGATCTTCAGCCTGGCCCGTGACGGCGACCGCGACGCGGTCTTCAACGTCTACGAATCGCTGCTGGTGGCACCGCCCAGCGACGCAGGGGTCATCGTCAGTCTGTTGGACGACCCCAAGGTCCAGGCTCACGGCTTTGTCCGTGAGATCACCCCCACCGTCTCGGCGCAAAGCGGCACCGTGCAGGTCAAAGTGGGCCTGAAGGATGTGCCGCCGGGCATGCAACTGGGCGCGCCAGTCACTGCCAGCACCAATGCGGTGGGGCGGCCTAGCGTCGAGTTGCCGTGGTCGGCATTGACCAAGGCGGTGCATGAGCCGGCAGTCTGGGTGGTGGGCGAGGGCGACAAGGTCGAGCTGCGCAAGGTCGAGGTCAGCCGTTACCTGACCGGCAAGATCGTGGTCGCCAGCGGCCTGAAGGCTGGCGAGACCGTGGTGGTGGTCGGTAGCCAGTTGCTGCATCCCGGCATGCAGGTGCAGAAGGTCGATGCCAAGGCCCAGGGAGGTGAGCTATGAAGCGCCTGCTGCTGATGCTGTCGGCTGGCATGCTGCTGGCCGCCTGCGGTAAAGAGCAGGAAGTGGCCGAGCCGATCCGGCCAGTGCTGTCGGTCAAGGTTGAGCCACAGATGCAGTCGCAGTTGGGCCGCTTCGCCGGCCTGGTCGAGGCGCGCTTCGAAAGCACCTTGGGCTTCCGGGTTGGCGGGCGCATTGCCCGGCGTTGGCTGGATGTGGGGGCCCAGGTCAAACCGGGCGACACCCTGGCCACGCTCGACCCCACCGACCAGCAGAACCAGCTGCGTGCCGCCGAAGGCGACCTGGCCAAGGTGCAGGCGCAGTGGATCAACGCCCAGGCCGATGCCCGCCGCCAGCAGCAGCTGTTCGACCGCGGCGTCGGTGCCCAGGCCCAGCTGGATATCGCTCAGACCAACCTGAAAACCACCAGCGCCGCATTGGAGCAGGCGCGCTCGGCACTCAGCCAGGCCCGCGACCAGCTCGACTACAGCACCCTGCGCACCGACCATGCGGCGGTCATCACCGCTTGGCAGGCTGAAGCCGGGCAGACCGTCACCGCCGGCCAGGCCGTGGTGACCCTGGCGCGGCCGGATGTGAAGGAGGCGGTGATAGACCTGCCGATCGGCCTGGCCGAGCAACTGAACAAGGGCCTGACCTTCACCGTGGCTTCGCAGCTCGACCCGACCATCAACACCACCGCCACCCTGCGCGAGCTGGAGCCGCAGGCCGATGCGACGACCCGGACCCGCCGCGCGCGCCTGACCTTGGCCAGCACCCCGGCGGCCTTCCACCTGGGCACCGCGATCAGTGTGACCCTCAGCTCGGAAGTGACCCCGCGCAGCGAACTGCCGCTGAGCGCCTTGTTCGAGCGTGATGGCAAGACTCAGGTCTGGGTGATCGACACCCAGCAGAAAACCGTAGGTACCCGCGACGTCACCTTGATCGACCGTACCGCCGACAGCATCGTCCTGACTGCAGGCGTGCAGCCGGGTGAGCGCGTGGTGACGGCGGGCGTGAACAGCCTCAAGCCTGGCCAGAAGGTCACCTTCGACGAGGATGCGCAATGAAAGGAAGCTTCAACCTGTCCGAATGGGCGCTCAAGCATCAATCGTTCGTCTGGTACCTGATGTTCGTTGGCCTGCTGATGGGCATTTTCTCGTACTTCAACCTTGGCCGTGAGGAAGACCCTTCGTTCACCATCAAGACCATGGTGATCCAGACCCGCTGGCCGGGTGCGACCCAGGACGAAACCCTCTACCAGGTCACCGACCGCATCGAGAAGAAGCTGGAGGAGCTCGACTCCCTCGACTACACCAAGAGCTACACCCGCCCGGGCGAGTCGACGGTGTATGTGTACCTGCGCGACACCACCAAGGCCAAGGACATCCCGGAAATCTGGTACCAGGTGCGCAAGAAGATTTCCGACATCCGTGGCGAATTCCCTGCCGGTATCCAGGGGCCTGGGTTCAACGACGAATTCGGCGACGTGTTTGGCTCGATCTACGCCTTCACCGCCGACGGCCTCACCCTGCGTCAGCTGCGTGACTACGTGGAACAGGCGCGCGCCGAAGTCCGCGATGTGCCCAACATCGGCAAGATCGAGCTGGTCGGCACTCAGGACGAAGTGCTGTACCTGAACTTTTCGACCCGCAAACTGGCGGCCCTGGGCATCGATCAGCGCCAGGTCATGCAGGCCCTGCAATCGCAGAACGCGGTGACCCCGGCCGGGGTGATCGAGGCTGGTCCCGAGCGCATTTCGGTACGCACCACCGGGCAATTTGCCTCGGAAAAGGACCTGCAGACGGTCAACCTGAAGATCAACGACCGCTTCTTCCGCCTGGCCGACATCGCCGATATCCAGCGCGGTTATGTCGACCCGCCGTCACCGATGTTCCGTTACAACGGCCAGACCGCCATCGGCCTGGCCATCGGCATGAAGGCCGGCGGCAACATGCAGGTATTTGGCGCGGCGCTGAAAAAGCGCATGGACCGGGTGGTCGAAGACCTGCCGATTGGCGTCGGCGTTCACACCGTGTCGGACCAGGCCGTGGTGGTCAAGCAAGCGGTCGGCGGCTTCACCAGCGCGCTGTTCGAGGCGGTGGTGATCGTACTGGCGGTGAGCTTCGTCAGCCTTGGCATGCGTGCTGGCCTGGTGGTGGCCTGCTCGATTCCGCTGGTGCTGGCGATGGTCTTCGTATTCATGGAATACAGCGGCATCACCATGCAGCGGATTTCGCTGGGTGCGCTGATCATCGCCCTCGGCTTGCTGGTGGATGACGCGATGATCACCGTCGAGGTGATGGTCACACGCCTGGAAATGGGCGAGAGCAAGGAGCAGGCGGCCACGTTCGCCTACACCTCGACGGCGTTCCCCATGCTCACCGGTACCTTGGTGACGGTAGCCGGTTTTGTGCCCATTGGCCTCAACGCCAGCTCTGCGGGTGAATACACCTACACGCTGTTCGCGGTGATCGCGGTGGCGCTGATGGTGTCGTGGGTGGTGGCGGTGTTCTTCGCCCCGGTGCTGGGCGTGCACATACTCAGCAGCTCCAAGCTGAAGGCTCATGAAGCCGAGCCTGGGCGTGTTGGCCGGGCCTTCGAGCATGGCCTGCTGTGGTGCATGCGCAACCGCTGGCTGACCATCATCGGCACCATCGTGCTGTTTGCCCTGGCGATCTTCTGCGAGCGCTTCGTGCAGAACCAGTTCTTCCCGTCATCGGACCGCCCGGAAATCCTCGTCGACCTCAACCTGCCGCAAAACGCCTCGATCGAAGAAACCCGCAAGGTGGTGGACCGCTTCGAGGCCCGCATCAAGGATGACCCGGACCTGGTGAGCTGGAGCACCTACATCGGCCAGGGTGCTATTCGTTTCTACCTGCCCCTCGACCAGCAGTTGCAGAACCCGTATTACGCACAGCTGGTGATCGTCAGCAAGGGCTTCGAAGAGCGCAAGGGCATGATGCAGCGGCTGCAGAAGATCCTCCATGAGGACTTCGTCGGCATCGGCGTCAACGTGCAATCGCTGGAAATGGGCCCGCCAGTAGGCCGGCCGATCCAGTACCGGGTCAGCGGCGCCAATATCGACGAGGTGCGCAAGCATGCCATCGACCTGGCCACCTTGCTCGACCAGAACAAGCACATCGGCGAGATGATCTACGACTGGAACGAGCCCGGTAAGGTGCTGCGGGTGGAAATCGCCCAGGACAAGGCGCGCCAGCTGGGGTTGTCGTCGGAGGACGTGGCCAAGGTGATGAACAGCATCGTCAGTGGCGTGGAGATCACCCAGGTCAACGACAACATCTACCTGGTCGACGTGGTCGCCCGTGCCGAGGACAGCGAGCGGGGCTCACCCGATACCCTGCAGAACCTGCAGATCCTGACGCCTAGCGGTACCTCGATCCCGCTGCTGTCGTTCGCGACCGTGCGCTACGAGCTGGAGCAACCGCTGGTGTGGCGCCGCGACCGCAAGCCGACCATCACCATCAAGGCCTCGGTCAACGGTGATATCCAGCCTACCGACCTGGTGGCCCAGCTCAAGCCGCAGATCGACGAGTTCGCCAGCAAGCTACCAGTGGGCTTTGAAGTGGCCACTGGCGGTACCGTGGAGGAGAGCGCCAAGGCCCAAGGGCCGATCCGCAAGGTCATCCCGTTGATGCTGTTCCTCATGGCGACCTTCCTGATGATTCAGCTGCACAGCGTGCAGAAGCTGTTCCTGGTGGTCAGCGTGGCGCCGCTGGGGCTGATCGGGGTGGTGCTGGCGCTGGTGCCGACGGGCACGCCGATGGGCTTTGTGGCGATCCTCGGCATCCTCGCGCTGGCGGGCATCATCATTCGTAACTCGGTGATTCTGGTGACCCAGATCGACGAGTTCGAGGCCCAGGGCTTCTCGCCGTGGGATGCGGTGGTGGAGGCGACCAACCACCGGCGCCGGCCGATCCTGCTGACGGCGGCGGCAGCGAGCCTGGGCATGATCCCGATTGCCCGCGAGGTGTTCTGGGGGCCGATGGCCTACGCCATGATCGGCGGGATCATCGTCGCGACCCTGCTGACGCTGCTGTTCCTGCCGGCGTTGTATGTGGCCTGGTACAAGATCCGCGAGCCTGAAAACAGCACCAGGACGCAACACTGAACCCTGTGGGAGCGGGCATGCCCGCTCCCATAGAGGCATGTGATCGCCCGCAGGATCGCCGTTTTATTCTGGTTATATAAACATTCTTAAACAGTATTTTTAAGAATAACTCCGCATCACTACTATTGCCTTCAAGCCAGGCAATAAACCCCTTCAAATCCATGCCCGGCACCCTCATTCCAAGGAGAACGAGCATGAGTGCATCGCTGCGTAGCATCGACGGTCAGGACGAAGCCACCATTCTGCGTGAAATCCAGAGCGCCTTGCGCGACCTGCGTTTCGGTGCGGTGGAAATCACCGTGCACAACGCTCAGGTCGTGCAGATCGAGCGCAAGGAGAAGTTCCGCCTGCAACAGCCTGGCAACAAGGCCGGCTGATTCGCGCCACAACATCCGAAACTAGAAAAATGCCAATCGGGAGCTTCACCATGTCCATCCGCCGTTATGCGCTCGCCGCCCTGGCCAGTGCTGTTTTTGCCGGTTCCGCCATCGCCAAGGACTACGAACTGCTGAACGTGTCCTATGACCCGACCCGCGAGCTGTACCAGCAGTACAACGCCGAATTCATCAAGCACTGGCAACAGGCCCACCCGGGCGACAAGGTGAAGATCCAGCAATCCCATGGCGGCTCGGGCAAGCAGGCCCGTGCAGTGATCGACGGCCTGCGCGCCGACGTGGTGACCCTGGCCCTGGCCGGTGACATCGACGAAGTTGCCAAGCTCGGCAAGACCCTGCCCGAGGACTGGCAGAAGCGCCTGCCGGACGCCAGCACGCCGTACACCTCGACCATCGTGTTCCTGGTGCGCAAGGGCAACCCGAAAGGCATCAAGGACTGGGGTGACCTGATCAAGAAGGACGTGTCGGTCATCACGCCCAACCCGAAAACCTCCGGTGGCGCCCGCTGGAACTTCCTCGCCGCCTGGGCCTACGGCCTGAAAACCGGTGGTAGCGAAGACAAGGCCAAGGCCTACGTGCAGGAGCTGTTCAAGCATGTGCCAGTGCTGGACACCGGCGCTCGCGGCTCGACCATCACCTTCGTCAACAACGGCCAGGGCGACGTGCTGCTGGCCTGGGAAAACGAAGCCTTCCTGGCGTTGAAGGAAGACGGTGGTGCTGACAAGTTCGACATTGTCGTGCCGTCGCTGTCGATCCTTGCCGAGCCACCGGTGGCGGTGGTCGACAAGAACGCCGAGAAGAAGGGCAATACCGAGATTGCCAGCGAATACCTCAAGCACCTGTACAGCCCGGCTGGGCAGAAGATTGCCGCCGAGAACTTCTACCGCCCACGTGACGAGAAAGTCGCTGCCGAATTTGGCAAGCAATTCCCGAAACTGGATTTGGTGACCATCGACAAGGACTTCGGTGGCTGGAAGACTGCACAACCGAAATTCTTCAATGATGGCGGTGTGTTCGACCAGATCTATCAGGCACAGTAACGCGGTCATTGTAGGCGCGGCCTTCAGCCGCGAAAGGGCTGCATAGCAGCCCCAGGATTCAGAAGCCTGCACCGGCCCGGAATTGTTTCCGGGCTTCGTGCGTTCAACCAGGGATATTTATGTCACGTCGCATTTCCCCCGTCATACCCGGCTTCGGGCTGACGCTGGGCTACACCTTGGTGTACCTCAGCCTGATCGTGCTGATACCGCTGGCCGCCATGTTCGTGCATGCCGCGCAGCTCACCTGGGAGCAGTTCTGGAACGTCATCAGTGCGCCGCGGGTAATCGCCGCGCTACAGTTGAGTTTCGGCACCGCCCTGTTCGCCGCCATCATCAATGGTGTGATCGGTACCCTGCTGGCCTGGGTGCTGGTGCGCTATACGTTCCCCGGGCGCAAGATCATCGACGCGATGATCGACCTGCCGTTCGCCCTGCCTACTGCCGTTGCCGGTATTGCCCTGACCGCCCTGTACGCGCCTGCGGGCTGGGTCGGCCAGTTCGCCAGCGACCTCGGTTTCAAAATTGCCTACACGCCGCTGGGCATCACCCTGGCGCTGACCTTCGTCACCCTGCCGTTCGTGGTGCGTACGGTGCAACCGGTGCTGGCCGACATCCCGCGTGAAGTCGAAGAGGCCGCGGCATGCCTGGGCGCGAAGCCGTTGCAGGTGTTCCGCCACATCCTCGCACCAGCGCTGCTGCCCGCCTGGCTGACCGGTTTCGCCCTGGCCTTCGCCCGTGGCGTTGGCGAGTACGGTTCGGTGATTTTCATTGCCGGCAACATGCCGATGAAGACCGAAATTCTGCCGTTGCTGATCATGGTCAAGCTCGACCAGTATGACTACACCGGCGCCACTGCCATCGGCGTGTTGATGCTGGTGGTTTCCTTCATCCTGCTGCTGCTGATCAACCTGCTGCAGCGCCGCATCGAAACCCCTTGAAGGAGGCCGCATGTCCAGTTCAACCCTGAGTGCAAGCGCCGCCGCCAACGCCGCCCGGCGTGGCAGCGCCACCTCGCGGCGCGTTCTGATCGGCCTCGGCTGGCTGGTGTTCGCGCTGTTCCTGCTGCTGCCGCTGGTGATCGTGGTGTCGCAGGCGCTGAAGAACGGCTTCGGCACCTTCTTCGAGGCGATCTTCGAGCCGGATGCCCTGTCGGCGCTCAAGCTCACCTTGTTCGCCGTGGTCATTTCGGTGCCGCTGAACCTGGTGTTCGGTGTCAGCGCCGCCTGGTGCGTGAGCAAGTACAGCTTCCGCGGCAAGAGTATCCTGGTGACGTTGATCGACCTGCCGTTCTCGGTGTCGCCGGTGATCGCCGGCCTGGTCTACGTGCTGATGTTCGGTGCGCAAGGCCTGTTCGGCCCCTGGCTGCAGGACCACGACATCCAGATCGTGTTCGCCTTGCCGGGCATAGTCCTGGCGACCATCTTCGTCACTGTGCCGTTCGTCGCCCGCGAGCTGATCCCGCTGATGCAGGAGCAGGGTACGCAAGAGGAGGAGGCCGCGCGCCTGCTCGGCGCCAACGGCTGGCAGATGTTCTGGCACGTGACCCTGCCGAACATCAAATGGGGCCTGATCTACGGCGTGGTGCTGTGCACCGCGCGGGCCATGGGCGAGTTTGGCGCGGTGTCGGTGGTGTCCGGCCATATCCGTGGCGTGACCAACACCTTGCCGCTGCACGTGGAGATCCTCTACAACGAGTACAACCACGTCGCGGCCTTCAGCGTGGCCAGCCTGTTGCTGATCCTGGCGCTCTTCATCCTGCTGCTCAAGCAGTGGAGCGAGAACCGTATTAACCGCCTGCGCCAAAGCGCCGCGGAGGAATGATTCATGTCGATCGAAGTTCGTAACGTCAGCAAGCGCTTCAACAGCTTCCAGGCCCTGAACACTATCAACCTGGACATCAACAGCGGCGAATTGGTGGCCCTGCTTGGCCCGTCCGGCTGCGGCAAGACCACCCTGCTGCGCATCATTGCCGGCCTGGAAACCCCGGACCAGGGCAACATCGTGTTCCATGGCGAGGATGTGTCCGGCCATGACGTGCGTGATCGCAATGTCGGCTTCGTGTTCCAGCACTACGCGCTGTTCCGCCACATGAGCGTGTTCGACAACGTCGCCTTCGGCCTGCGCATGAAGCCCAAGGGCGAGCGCCCGAGCGAAAGCAAGATTGCCGAGAAGGTCCATGAACTGCTGAACATGGTGCAGCTCGACTGGCTGTCCGACCGCTACCCCGAGCAGCTGTCCGGTGGCCAGCGCCAGCGTATCGCCCTGGCCCGCGCACTGGCGGTGGAGCCCAAGGTGCTGCTGCTGGACGAGCCGTTCGGTGCGCTCGACGCCAAGGTGCGCAAGGAGCTGCGCCGCTGGCTGGCGCGGCTGCACGAGGACATCAACCTGACCTCGGTGTTCGTCACCCATGACCAGGAAGAGGCCATGGAAGTGGCAGACCGCATCGTGGTGATGAACAAGGGCGTGATCGAGCAGATCGGCTCGCCGGGCGAGGTATACGAGAAGCCGGCCAACGATTTCGTCTACCACTTCCTCGGCGATTCCAACCGCCTGGCCTTGAGCGAAGGGCACCACGTACTGTTCCGCCCGCACGAGGTATCGTTGTCGCGGCATGAGACCGAGGGCCACCATGCTGCCGAAGTGCGCGACATCCGCCCGTTGGGCGCCACTACCCGAGTGACCTTGAAGGTGGAAGGGCAGAGCGAGCTGATCGAGGCCGAGGTGGTCAAGGACCACGACAGCCTGACCGGGCTGGCGCGCGGGGAGACACTGTTCTTCCGGCCGAAGGTGTGGCAGAAGGTGGCGGATATCTAAGCCGCTGTGAGTGATGAGAACCCGGGCCTGCTCCCGGGTTTTTTATTGCCTCAAGCTTGACGCGGCCCCTGTAGGAGCGGGTTTACCCGCGATCGAGGGCGCAGCCCTCGCGGCAATCTGATGCCTTGCACGAATATTTCATATGCCTGTAAAGCATCGCCTGATCGCTGCAAACCCACACCCCGCGAAACCCGCGGCCTAGAGCCAAACCGGCAAAATTAATATTCCAAAAAGCTCTAACTTTAATTTTAAACATTACTTTCAGAGATAAGCCCCTGCCCCCGATGATTCAGCCACACACCTGAATCAAGAACCCCCAGGAGTTTGATCAATGGGTAATGTCCAGTCGGCCGTCAGGGCCTACGACCAGCCATGGCGCCCAAGCCCGGGTGACCTGGTCGAGCTTGGACGGACGCTTCGCCTGCCACTGGGCCAGCTGCGCCTGCAACGCACCCCGGTCAGCGGCCTCAAGCGCCGTGACAAGCTGGCGCTGGGCCTGCTGGTGCTGGCCCTGCATGGCGCCGCCGCCTACTGGGTCAGCCAGGCGCCCACGCCCGCGCTGCCCGTGGTACCGCCACAGATTCCGCCCATGACCATCGAGTTTGCCGCGCCCGCGCCGCCGGTGGTGCAACCGCCACCCCCTGCGCCCGCGCCGCCGGTAGTCGAGCCGCCGCCGCCGGTGATCGACGAACTGGCCGCCAAGCCCAAGCCCAAGCCTAAACCCGTGCCCAAGCCGGTCGCCAAGCAACCGCCCAAGCCACAGCCCAAGCCGGTCGAGGCGCCGCCGCCTGCTCCGGTTGCGGCCCCGGCGCCGCCTGCGCCACCCGCCCCGGCACCGGTCACGCCGCCATCGGCCAACGCCGCGTACCTGAAGAACCCGGCGCCGGAGTACCCGCAAATGGCCCTGCGCCGTGGTTGGGAAGGCACCGTGCTGCTGCGCGTCGAGGTACTGCCCAGCGGTAAGCCGGGGCAGATCCAGATCCAGCAGAGCAGCGGCCGCGATGCCCTCGACGCCGCCGCACTGGCTGCGGTCAAGCGCTGGAGCTTCGTCCCCGCCAAGCAGGGCGACGTGGCCCAGGCCGGCTGGGTCAGCGTGCCGATCGATTTCAAGCTTCGCTAACTTTTCGCAGAACACAGGAAGACATCATCATGAGCCTGCTGGCATCCCCCCTCGAATCCGTTGAAAGCGCAGTCATCTGGCTGCTGGTCGGTTTTTCCGTTGCCACCTGGGGCCTGGCCCTGGTCAAGCTCGCGCAGTTCGTGCGGCTCAAGAATCAGGACAAGCGCTTCCACCAGCAATTCTGGGCTGCATCGAGCCTCGACTCGGCGGCGGAAATCAGCCACGAGCTGCCTGGCCCGGCCGCCCGCGTGGCCCAGTCCGGTTATGCCGCAATTGCGGTCGGTGATACCCACGCCAATGACCTGAGCCATGCCATCAATCATCAGGACCGCCTTGAGCGTGCCCTGCGCCAGCAGATCGTGCGTGAACGCAGGTCGCTGGAAACTGGCCTGGCAGTGGTCGCCAGTATCGGCAGCACCTCGCCCTTCATCGGCCTGTTCGGCACCGTGTGGGGCATCATGGAAGCGCTCAAGGGCATCAGCGCGGCCGGTTCCGCCAGCCTGGAAACCGTGGCCGGGCCGATCGGCGCGGCGTTGGTCGCTACTGGTGTGGGTATCGCTGTCGCCGTGCCGGCGGTGCTGGTCTACAACTACTTCCTGCGTCGCCTCAAGCTGACCGCGGCCGACCTCGATGACTTCGCCCACGACTTCTACAGCCTGGCGCAGAAGAGTGCCTTCCGCGTGCTGGTGCACCCGGCTGTGCACAAGGCCCAGGGTGGTTTCACCCAGCCAGTGAAGGAGGCGTCCTGACATGGCCTTTTCGACCCAGGACAGCGACGAAGTCCTCAGTGAAATCAACGTCACGCCGCTGGTGGACGTCATGCTGGTGCTGCTGGTGGTGTTCATCGTCACCGCGCCGCTGCTGACCAATGCCATCCCGATCAACCTGCCCAAGACCGAGGCCGTGGCCCCGGTGGAGCAGAAGGACCCGCTGGTAGTGAGCATCGACGGTGGCGGCAAGCTGTTCATCAACAAGGACGAGATCCAGCCGGAGCTATTGGAAACCAACCTCAAGGCAGCCAAGGACAAGGACGCCGACGTGCGTGTGCAGTTACAGGCCGACGATGGCGTGAATTATGGCGAAGTGGCGCGGGCCATGGCCGCGATCGAGCGCGCCGGGATCAGCAAACTGGCGGTCATTACGGCACGCTGACTGGCAACCCTCTTCAGGCAAGGCTTTATGGGCCATATCTCTTGGCAGGGGTTGGCCCTTTTTTTTGCCTGTCATCTGTCTGTGGTTTTTGGTTATTAATAAATAGCTTCTTATTCCTTTACGGATATAACTGCCTCCCTATACTGATCACCAAGCACGCAAACTTACTGGAGGCGTCCCCATGCGCAATGAGTCGATTCGTTACCTGATTGTGCCGGGCTGGCAAGGATCGCCAGACAACCATTGGCAGAGTCACTGGCAGCGCACGCTGCCCAACAGCGCCCGGGTCGAGCAGCAGGACTGGCTCACCCCACAGCGCCGTGACTGGGTGCAGGCGCTGGAGCAGGCGATTGCCGCCGAACGCTCGCCGGTGATTCTCATCGCACACAGCCTGGGCTGCGTCACCGTTGCCCACTGGGCTGCACAAGCCAGCCCGGCCCTGCTGCGCCGGGTGCGCGGTGCCTTGCTGGTGGCCCCGGCAGATGTCGAGCGGCCCACCTGCGCGCCGGCCCTGCGCAACTTCGCGCCGATCCCGCTGCAGGCGCTGCCGTTCCCCAGCCAGGTGGTCAGCTCCGACAACGATCCGGCAGTGAGCGTGCCGCGTGCGTTGTACCTGGCCCAGGCCTGGGGCGCCGAGGCAGGCCTGCTGAGCAATGCCGGGCACATCAACGTGAAGTCTGGCCACGAGCGCTGGGAACAAGGCTTCGCCTACCTGTATCGCCTGCAAAGCCGGGTCGAGCAGCGCGCATTGCGCCGCGCCTGATCGGCCCCGACCGTTCACCGTTTGCCTGACGCCCGGCCACAGATGGCCTGGGGCGGGAGTTCGTCATGACTTTTCAAAACCCGTTCGGCCAGCCACTGCTGACCTTCCCTGAACTGGACAAGAGCCCCCTGAGCATCCGTGCCAAGGCGCTGGTGTTCATCGACCCGCGCTCGCAGCAGTTGCGCCAGGCCCTGGAGCAATTGGCGCCGCAACCGGTACCGGTGCTGATCCGCGGCGAGACCGGTACCGGCAAGGAACTGCTGGCACGGCAGATTCACCGCGCCAGTGACCGCCCCGGCCTGTTCGTCTCGGTCAACTGCGCGGCCATCAGCCCGACCTATGCCGACGCCGAGTTGTTCGGCTATAGCGCCGGCAGCCAGGGCGGTACGGCCAGCAGCCGCGCCGGCTGGTTCGGCTCGGCCAATGGTGGCACTTTGTACCTGGACGAGATCGCCGACTTGCCGTTGGCGATCCAGGGCAAGCTGCTGGCGGCACTGGAAAACCGCGAGGTCACCCGTGTCGGCGCGCAGCAACCACAGCCAGTGGACGTACGCCTGGTGGCTGCGACCAGCATCGACCTGGCGCGGGTGGTGAAGTCCGGGCGTTTCAACGAGCGCCTGTACCAGTACCTGCGCGAGGGCGCGCTGGAGCTGCCGCCGCTGCGCGAGCGCCCGGGCGATATCCTGCCGCTGGCCGAATATTTCGTGGGCATCTACAGCGTGCGCCTGCAGCGCCCGCTGGCGTTGATCAGCGAGGCCGCGCAGCAGGTGCTGGAAGCGCATGCCTGGCCAGGCAACACCCGCGAACTGGAGAACGTGATCCACTTCGCGCTGTTGGTGAACGACGGGGACGAACTGTTGCCGGAGGACCTCGACCTGCCAAACCCCGCGCGCTAGACGAGCTAATAAGCAAACAGGATGGTGGCAGTTTGTTTTTGGAATAAGCAGCTAATTAAAAGGTATTGTTACGGAATAAAAAATCTCGGTATCGTCCGCCTCACGCCCGCCGGTGAAACGGTTGGGCACCCGACTTCGCCATCCCCGATGGCCCAGAACCAGAACAAGGAACACCATGAAGAAGACCCTGCTGACCACTGCCCTGGCCGCCGCCCTGTCGTTCGCTGGCCTGGCATCCGCCGCCGAGAAACTGGTGGTTGCCGCGACCCCGGTGCCGCACGCCGAGATCCTCGAGCTGATCAAGCCGACCCTGGCCAAGGAAGGTGTGGACCTGCAGATCAAGGTCTTCACCGACTACGTACAGCCGAACGTGCAGGTTGACCAGAAGCGCCTGGACGCCAACTACTTCCAGACCCTGCCGTACCTGCAGAACTTCAACGAAGGCAAGGGCACCCACCTGGAAACCGTGATCGGCGTGCACGTCGAACCGTTCGGTGGCTACTCGAAGAAGGTCAAGAGCCTGAGCGAACTGAAAGAAGGCGCCAGCGTTGCCATCCCGAACGAGGGCAGCAACAGCGGCCGCGCCCTGCTGCTGCTGCAGAAGGCTGGCCTGATCACCCTGAAAGACCCGAAGAACGCCCTGGCGACCCCGAAAGACATCGCCGAGAACCCGAAGAAGCTGAAGTTCCGCGAGCTTGAGTCGGCCATGCTGCCGCGCGTGCTGGACCAGGTCGACCTGGACATGATCAACACCAACTACGCCCTGGAAGCCGGCCTGAACCCGGCCAAGGATGCGCTGGTGATCGAAGGCAGCGACTCGCCATACGTGAACTTCCTGGTAGCCCGCCCGGACAACAAGAACAGCGAGGCCATCCAGAAGCTGGCCAAGGCGCTGACCAGCCCTGAGGTGAAGGAATTCATCGCCAAGAAGTACCAGGGTGCGGTACTGCCTGCGTTCTGATTCGCGCTGGGTGATGTGAAAACGCCGACGCATTTGCGTCGGCGTTTTTGTGTGTGGCTGGCAGCCGATCAGCGCGGGTTGCCCAGCGCCCGGCGCAGTGCCAGCAGCCACAGCAATTGTTCGTTCGAGTCAGGCGAGCAGGGGCTATTCATCGTTATCGTCCTTGTGGGTGATGGCCTTGCAAGTCACGGTCTGAAGCTGTTTGAGAGGCGTCATGCAGAAAAGTTTCGATAGCCCAGCCAGTGATATCAATATGCAATAAAGGTATTTAGAGAAAGCTTTTTATACCTTTAGAGTCTACTGATCGCGCCTGGCGCATCGTTCAGACTTTCCTATGTCGTACTCTGCAAACCGGGTGTCGAGGCTAACTCCATGACCTTCGACACCGCTTTCATTCTCGGCACATTGCCAGCATTCTTCAAGGCTGTCGGCGTGACCTTGCAGGTCGGGCTGATCGCCATCGCCACCTCGCTGCTGGTGGCGCTGCTCAACGCCGCGATCCTGGTACTGCGCACGCCTTACCTGCGGCACCTGGTCAAAGGCTATGTGGAACTCGCACGCAACACCCCGCTGCTGATCCAGCTGTTCTTCATCTACTTCGCCTTGCCCAGCCTGGGTGTGAAGATCTCCGGTTTTGCCGCGGCGATCATCACCATGACCTTCATGGGCGGTGCCTACCTCACCGAGGTGCTGCGTGCCGGTGTCGAGGCCGTGCCGCGTGCGCAGCTGGAATCGGGCCGTTCCATCGGGCTTTCGGAAGGCCAGTTGCTGCGCCATGTGATCCTGCCCCAGGCCGGCATCCTCAGCCTGCCGGCACTGTTCGCCAACTTCATCTTCCTGCTCAAGGAAACCACCGTGGTCTCGGCCGTGGCGGTGCCGGAAATCCTCTACACCACCAAGAGCTACATCGCCCTGTACTACAAGACCTACGAGATGCTCGCCGTACTGACGCTGCTTTGCGTGCTGTTGTTCCTGCCGCTGTCGCTGCTGCTGCGCTACCTGGAAAGGAGGCTGCAACATGGCCAGTTCGGCAACTGAACTGCTGCTGACGTCATTGCCACTGCTGGCCAAGGGGGCGGCGCAGACGCTGGCCATCTCGGCACTGGGGATTGTCTTGGCAACGCTTGGCGGCGTGCTGTACGGCACCCTGGCGACGTTGGGCAACCGGCTGTTGAACATCGCCTTGCAGGTGTACCTGGAGCTGTTCCGGGCGATTCCGGTGCTGGTCTGGCTGTACCTGGTGTTCTTTGGCTTGCCGATCTTCTTCGCCCTGAGCATTCCCAGCTTCTGGTGCGCGGTGCTGGTACTGGGTTTGTGGGGTGCCAGCGAGGTCGGCGAGGTGGTGCGTGGCGCGTTGCAATCGCTGCCGCGTGGGCAACGTGAGGCGGGGCTGTCGATCGGGCTTTCTACTGGCCAGCTGTACGGCTATGTGCTGCTGCCCCAGGCCCTGAAGCGCATGACTCCGCCGACCATCAACATCTACACGCGGATCATCAAGACCAGTTCGCTGGCGGTGCTGATCGGCGTGGTTGAAGTGATCAAGGCCGGCCAGCAGATCATCGAGCGCACCTACGAATCGCTGCTGATCTACGCCGTGCTGTTCCTGTTCTTCTTTATCGTCTGCTACCCGCTGTCCGCCGCCTCGCGCGTGCTGGAGCGCCGCGGGGCTCACTCATGACTGCACTGATCGAATTCCAGGGTTTCAACAAGTATTTCGGCGCACACCAGGTGCTGGATAACGTCGACCTCAAGGTCCGTACCGGCGAAGTGGTGGTGATTCTCGGCCCCAGCGGCTGCGGCAAAAGCACCTTGCTGCGTTGCCTCAATGGCCTGGAACAGGCACACAGCGGGCACCTGCGCCTGGAGGGCAAGGAACTGTTGAGCGTGGATACCGACTGGCGCCAAGTGCGCCAGCGGGTGGGCATGGTGTTCCAGAGCTATCACCTGTTCGGCCACATGAGCGTGATGGACAACCTGCTGCTCGGCCCGCTCAAGGTGCAGAAGCGTGAACGCGCCGAAGCCCAGGCCCAGGCCGAAGCGCTACTGGCGCGGGTCGGCCTGCTGGACAAGCGTGACGCCTACCCACGGCAGTTGTCCGGTGGCCAGCAGCAGCGCATCGCCATCGTCCGTTCGCTGTGCATGAACCCGCAGGTGATGCTGTTCGATGAAGTCACCGCAGCGCTTGACCCGGAAATGGTCAAGGAGGTGCTGCAAGTGATTCAGGGCCTGGCCCGCGACGGCATGACCCTGCTCATCGTTACCCACGAAATGGCCTTCGCTCGCGCGGTGGCCGACCGAATCGTGTTCATGGAGGCCGGCAGGATCCTTGAACAGAGCGACCCCGAGAGCTTCTTCAGCCAACCGCGGACCGCACGCGCGCAGCAGTTCCTGGACAAATTCTCCTTTGTCGAAAGCCTGCCGAAGACAACGCAAAAGGAACTGTCATGAAAACTGCCCCGCTTACCAAACTGCTGGCGCCGTTGTTCGGCCTGGCCCTGCTGGCCGGCTGCAACAAAGCCGAGGAACCGCCCAAGCCGGCCGCTGCATCGCCGGCCACCAGCTACCTGGAAACCATCAAGGCCCGCGACAAGCTGATCGTCGGCGTGTTCACCGACAAGCCGCCGTTCGGCTTCGTCGACGCGAGCGGCCGTTACGTCGGCTTCGACACCGACATCGGCCGGCGCCTGGCCAAAGACCTGCTGGGCGACGAGAACAAGGTGGAGTTTGTCGCCGTCGAGCCGGCCAGCCGTATTCCGTTCCTGCAAAGTGACAAGGTCGACCTGATTCTCGCCAACATGACCGTGACCCCGGAACGCAAGGAGGCGGTGGACTTCACCAACCCCAACCTGCGCGTGGCCGTGCAGGCTATCGTTGCCGACGGCAGCCCGGTGCAGAAGCTCGATGACCTGGCGGACAAGACCATCATCGTCACCACCGGTACCACAGCTGATATCTGGCTGACCATAAACCATCCGGACTGGAAGCTGCTCAAGTTCGAGAAGAACAGTGAGTCGTTGCAAGCGCTGGCCAATGGCCGTGGCGATGCCTATGCCCAGGACAACCTGATCCTGTTCAGCTGGGCCAAGCAGAACCCGGGCTACCGTGTATTGCCGCAGTTGCTGGGTGAGGAGGCGCCGATTGCGCCAGCGGTGAAGAAGGGCAATACCGAACTGCGCGACTGGGTGAATGCCGAGCTGGCCAAGCTGGGGGAGGAGAAGTTCCTGCTGAAGCTGTATGACCAGTATGTGCGCAAGGAGCTGAGCGATGACACCAAGCCGGAGAGCGTGATCGTCGAAGGCGGCAAGTGGCAGGGTTGATCCGGCCATTGGGGCTGCTTTGCAGCCCATCGCTGGCTGCCGGCGATGGGCCGCAGAGCGGCCCCAGCAATATCAGGCCTTGCGCGGCAGCCAGTTCAACAAGAACTCATTCACCACTCGCGGGTTCTCCAGGCTGGAGATATGCCCCGCAAACGGAATCTGCGCCGCCAGGCAACCAATGATCCGCGCCATTTCGTTGGACTCTTCAGGCGGCCGCGGAATGTCCTGGTCACCACAGATCACAATGGTCTTGTCACCCTTCAGTTCACCCAGCCGCCCCAGCAGGTCGGGCCGCCCGAAGATTATCCGCCCCATCGGGTCGAGGCCGTTGCGAATTACCTCGGCACTGCTCGCCTTCAACGCCGCCCGGAAGCTGTCGCGCACTGTGGGCACGGTCTGCCCGCCGGCATGGAAGAAGATCGGCACGACGATGTCCAGCAGTGGCTCTGGGAACAAGCCCGCCGCACTCGCCGCATCCAGCAAACCGAAGTACTTCAGCCGGGTCGCCTCTGGCTCGGCGCCGAGGTAGGTATCCATCAGCACCAGGCGGTCGATCCGCTCGGGGTGTTCGATGGCCAGCTGCGCGCCCCACATGCCGCCGACCGACAAGCCGACCAGGTGGCACTGGGGGATGTCCAGCGCGTCCAGCAGTGCCAGGTGCTGGCGGGCCAGGGCGCTCATGTCGGTGGTGGTAGCGGGCGGCGCATCGGAGTCGCCGTGGCCCCAGAGCTCGGGGACGATGACGCGGAAGTGTTCAGACAGCGCCTCGATCTGCGGCTGCCACATCTGGGCCGACCACAGGTAGCTGTGGCCGAGCAGCACCGGGACGCCCTGGCCCTGGTCGACATAGCTCATGCGTGCGCCGTCGATTTCGATGAAGTGTTTTTGCATGGAATAGGTCTCGGCAAGAGATGCTTCAGGGTATTCGAAATGGCGTGCCAGAGCAGTTGCACCTGGATGTCATGGCACCAGCCTGAGGGTGCTTTGTGCTGGGATCACGCCCATCTGCGCCCGCTGGTACTTCCCTTCGACATACCCCTCGGCCTGGTCTGCGTAGTGCTTGTCGAACAATACCCCGCTCTGCCCGACCGGGTTGACGCTCAGCGCCTGCCCGGCATCGGCGAAATCGATCAGGCGCCGGGTCGAAGGCCCGTAGGTCACCGGCCACGGCGCCGGGCCGATCTTCGCCGACAGGTTGTTCGGCACCTCGTGGGTGCCGGGGGCGGCAAACGGGCCGACATTGAACAGCAGGTTCAGCGGTTTTTTCGAGCCCAGCGGATGGTTGTGGGTCAGGGTATGGGCCTTGCCCCATTGCCAGCTGGCCGGGTCTTTGCCGAGGGTGTCACGCAGGTGGGCAAGGCTCTTCTGCCAGGCCATGCGCACGATGGCGCTGCGGTCAGTGCGCTGGTTGGTGCCGCGGGTGTTCCACCAGGGCGAATCGGCATCGGCAGCCAGGCGCGGCAGCGCGGCATCGATGGTGCGGGTACTGAGCAGCACCGGGAACCAGGTGTCGCCCAGTTCGTCATGCAACGCGGCATAGGCCAGGTCGTAGAGGAACTGGTTGAATAACGTCGCGCTGGTGGAATCCAGCGGATAGTCGCCGCGCCAGGCGGCAAGCTGCTCGACCAGTTCCTTTTCCTCGTCACCCTCGGCGATCTGGCGCAGGGTCGCCAGCAGCGGTGCCAAGGTACGCGGGCCGTAATCGCTGGCCGTATCGAGTTGCAGGCTCTGGCTGTTCTGCGTGTCCCATTTCACTTCCGGGTTGGCCAGCTGGCGATCGAGCTGGCGACCGCGGTCGGGCAGGTTGTAGTAACCGGGTATCGGCACCACGGCCGGTGGCTGGTAGTTGGCCGAGACGATGTAGCCGCTGGCCGGGTTCTCCTGTTGCGGGTTGACGCTGAAAGGGTAGAAACCGGGTTTGTCGGCCTGGCTGCTGGCGCCGTCGAGGATGAACGCCGGGTTCACACCGTCCGGGCGAATCGGCAGTTTCGCCGCCGCCCACCAGCCGATATCGCCACGGGCATTGGCCCAGACGAAGTTCAGCCCCGGCGCCTGCACCTTGGCAGCCGCCTCGCGCATCTTGGCCAGGGTGTCGGCGCGATTGAGCTGGTAGAAGCCTTCGAGGATCGGGTTCTCGGTTTCGAGGAACGCCCACCACATGGCAATCGGCGTGGCCCCTGCCGTAGCGCCGAGGACCTCGTTGACGATGGGCCCGTGGGGTGAGCGGCGCAGTTTGATGGTGACCGGTTGCTCGCCTTTGACTGCAATCTGCTGCTCGGTCTTTTCCAGCGTTTGCCACTGGCCGTTGATCATTACCTGGTCGGCGTTGGCGGGGTTGGCCTTTTCCGCGATCAGGTCGACGTCATCGTTCTGGAACATGGTCAGGCTCCAGCCGAAATCACGGTTGTGCCCCAGCATGGCGAACGGGTTCAGCGCCTGGAAGTAGCCGTACAGGTTGAAGCCGGGCGCCGAAAGCTCAGCCTCGTACCAGACGGCGGGTACGGCAAAACTGATGTGCGGGTCACCGGCCAGCAAGGGTTTGCCGCTGCGGGTGCGGCTGCCGGAAACCGCCCAGGCATTGCTGCCTTCGAACTGCGGGATGCCGGCTTCGACCAGCGCCTCGTGGCTGGCGCGGGCCACGGCTTCGAGGCTTTGCCAGTCGACCGCCGCCAGTGGCGTGCCGAGGGCGCCCTGCGGTTGCCAGTCGAGGTCGAAGATCTTCAGGTATTGCGGACCGAGTTGATCGCGTATGTAGGTCAGTGCGGGTTCGGTGCGAAATGCGGCGGCGAAGCTGTAGGCCAGGTAGCCGGCGATGCTGAGGGTGTCCTCGGCGGTAAATGGCCGTGGCGTGATGCCGATCAGGTCGAACTCCATCGGTTTGGGGTGGCTGGCCTGCCAGGCGTTGACGCCGTCGAGATAGGCCTGCAAGGCCTGCCAGGAGGGTGACTGGTGGTCCTGGCGCTGGGCCATGAGTGCGGCCTGTTCACGGATGCGCAAGCTGCGGAACAGCGTATCGGTGGGCAGCAGCTTGTCGCCAAGCACTTCGGCCAGCTCGCCACGGGCCAGGCGGCGCATGATCTCCATCTGGAACAATCGGTCCTGGGCATGCACGTAGCCCAGGGCGCGGTACAAGTCCGCCTCGCTCTGCGCTTGCAGATGGGGCACGCCACGTGCGTCGTAGCGCACGCTGACCGGCGCCTGCAGCCCGGCCATGGCCACTTCGCCTTCGCGCTGTGGCAGCTTGCCTTGCACGTACCAGTAACCAGTGCCAGCGGCCACGGCAATGACCACGGCCAACAGGGTCAGGCTGCGCTTCATCGAGACTCCTTGTGCATTCGAGCGGAAACTGTGGTCCGATCATCGACGGATTCGCGAACAGAGCATAGCCCCCGGAAGGAGTTTCCATGTCCCTCAGCGAAAAACAGAAAATGCTCACAGGCCAGCTCTACCACGCTGGCTGCCCCGAGCTGCAAGCCGAACAGATCGCCAACAAGCATTGGATGCACCGCTACAACAACAGCGTCGAGCTGCTCAACGACGCGCGCAACGGCCTGCTGGCCGAGCACTTCGGCCATGTCGGCGAAGGCACGGTGATCCGCCCGCCGTTCTATTGCGACTACGGCTACAACATCAGCGTCGGGCGCAACACGTTCATGAACTTCAACTGCGTGATCCTCGACGTGGTGCCGGTGCGTATCGGCGACGACTGCCAGATCGGCCCCAATGTGCAGATCTACACGGCCGACCACCCGCTCGACCCCGAGGTCCGACGCAGCGGGCTGGAAAGCGGGCGGCCAGTGACCATTGGCAACAACGTGTGGATCGGCGGGGCGGCGATCATCCTGCCGGGGGTGACCATTGGTGACAACGCCGTAATTGGTGCCGGCAGTGTGGTGACCCGTGATGTGCCTGCGGGGGTGACGGCAATGGGCAATCCGGCGCGGGTGCGTCAGCCGGCCCAGGGGCAATAGCAGCCTACGGCCAGCGTATTGGAGGCGGTGACTTTGCGGCCGGCCAGCAGCGCCTTGAGGATCGGCTCGATGAAGCTGTTGCTGGCGTTGCACACCGCGCCCTCGCTGTAAGGGCCGAAATAGGCGAGGTTGCCTTGGCGGTCCCAGATGGCCACCGCGGGGGAGGCGGGCAGGTGTTCGCTGCCGGGCAGTTGGGCGATAGGCTGCAGGTTGATGAGGTTGGCAGGGAGCTGGCCGTGGCTGCCGGGCTTTTGCACGACGTGGAAGGCCACGCCCTGGCCTGCGAACTGGGTAATCAGGTCGCCCAGGTGCTGCTGGTTGCCAACGTTGCACGGGCAGGCCGGGTCCCAGAAGTGCACCACGCGGATCGGGCCGGGGCCGGCGAGTTCGGCGGGCAGTTGCAGCTGGCTACCATCGAACAGCGTGGTCTGGTTGTCGAACGGGCGCAGGTAGCTGGACTGGAAGGTGGAGTAGGCCTGCCAGAGCACAATGGCGCAGATTACAAGCACTGACACCATCAGTGTCCGTTTGATACGGTTCGACATGAGTTATCCACAGTGCCGGCGATGAGGCCGGTGCAGGCAGCGCATCTGCCTGATGAAAAGGTGCCCAAGCTTGCCACGATGCGGCCAACAGCTGAATATCCCAGATCAATACTCGCTCCGCCTTGGATGTACCCGATGCCCGCTGCCTTTCACCCCGATCCCCTGCGTGCCAGCCTCGCGCCGTTGGCCAAACGTCAGCCGTTGTCCACGCAGGCGCAGGACTATCAGCGCTTCTATGGCCTGAACCTGCCGGCGCAGAGCTGGCTGGGCGGTTTCCAGGCCGCGGGGTTCGAGCTGGTCGGGCAGGTCTGGCTACCGGAAAAGCCGGTCGCGACGTTGTTGCTGCTGCATGGCTACTACGATCACATGGGCCTCTATCGGCATGTGATCGAGTGGGCGCTAAAGCTCGGTTACGCGGTGATCAGCTGCGACCTGCCAGGCCACGGCCTGTCCAGTGGCGAGCGCGCCAATATCAGTGATTTCGCGGTGTACCAGCAGGTGCTGGGAGCCTTGTTCGAACAGGCGCGTGGCCTTGACCTGCCACGCCCCTGGCATCTCTGCGGGCAGAGCACCGGTGGCGCCATCGCCGTGGATCACCTGCTGAATGAAGGCGAGCGTAGCCCCATCGACGGCGAGGTGATCCTGCTGGCGCCGTTGGTGCGGCCACAGTCCTGGCGCTGGTCGAAACTCAGCTATCGGGTACTGCGCCACTTCGTCGACGGCATCGAGCGGCGCTTCAGCGAGAACACCAACGACCCGACTTTCCTGCCCTTCCTCGAAGCCGACCCGCTGCAACCGCGGCGGCTGCCCACGGCCTGGGTCGGCGCGTTGATCGCCTGGGTCAAGCGTATCGAGGCGGCGCCGCATTGCGCGCGACGGCCGTTGATCGTGCAGGGGGAAGCGGATGGTACGGTGGATTGGCCCCACAACCTCGAAGTGCTCAAGGCCAAGTTCAGCGAGCCGCAGATCCTGATGTTGCCCGAAGCTCGTCATCACCTGGCCAACGAGCTGCCGGACATTCGCCGACGCTACTTCGACTTCATCGAGCAGCGCCTGGGCTGATCACTTGAGGTCGGCGCTGTTCTGGCCCACCGCCAGGCCGGCACGCACAGCAGCCACGGCGGCCTGGTAATAGGCCTTGCCGTCCGGTGACTCGGCGAAGGTGGCGAACTCTTCCAGCTCGTCGTCGGACAGGTCGCGGTAGACGTACAGCAGGGTGTTGTTCAGGTCTTCACCGATCTGCCCCATAAGACGCTGGCGCTGGCCGTCGAGCAGGCCCTGTGCCTGGCTGGCGCCGAACAGGCCGGGAATCATCGAGCTCAGGCTGTCAGCGGCCACCCCGGCGATCGCCAGGCTGACTTCGGCGCCGGCTTCGCGGGCTGGCAGGGCCTGGGCCAGGTGGCCGATGACCAGCATGCGGTTGTCGCTGGCCTGCATCTTCGGCAGGCCCTTGGCATTCTTGGCCAACTGGTCCTTGCTGGTGGCCAGCAGTTCGGCGGCGACAATCTTGCGCCCCAGCGGCGACTGGAAGAAGGCCAGGGCCGGCGCCGGGTTGGGCAACGTACTGCGCAGTTTGGCCAAGGCACGCTTGTCCATCGCCTGGGCCTGGAAGCGCTGGTTGCTGTTGTTGACCAGCGCCTGGTAAACCGCAGGCGGCAGGCTGCTGCGGTAGCGCTGCTGGGCGGCGCTCACGGCATCGGAAAAATGGGCGCGCTGGTCGGGCCAGCCGGCGGCTTTGTACAGTTGATCGAGGCTGTCTGCCCAGACAGGCATGGTGCAGATCATCAGCAGAAGCAGGGAAAACAGACGGTGCATTCAGGACTCCTGTCGGCAGGTGGCTATTGTCCTAGGCCCGGCGCCGTTTTGTCGAGCAATCCGAACGCTTCTCAGCCAAGTGGCGCTGTGCGCCGACAGGGTGAATGGATATGATGCGCGCCATGCACATCTCCCCTGAAAACCCGATGTTTGCGGCCGTCGTCGACGATCTGGCCACCCATGGCTGGTCGCAGCAGGCGCTCTTTCTGCCTGCCGACCTGGTGCGCGCGCTGGCGGCCGAATGCCGGCGGCGTGATGCCGAAGGCGAACTCAACCCGGCCGGGGTCGGGCGCGGGGATGCCCAGGAGGTGCGCGAGAGCATTCGCGGTGACCAGATCCAGTGGATCGATCCCGGTCAGGCCGAAGCCTGCGACCAGTACCTGGCGGCCATGGACCAGTTGCGTCAGGCCATCAACCAGGGCCTGTTCCTCGGCCTGGAAGATTTCGAATGCCACTTCGCCCTGTACCCACCGGGGGCATTCTATCGCCGGCACCTGGACCGCTTCCGCGACGATGACCGGCGCATGGTGTCGGCGGTGCTTTATTTGAACGAAGACTGGCAGCCGGAAGACGGCGGGCAGCTGCGCATGTTCCTGGCGGATGATGTCGAGCACGATGTGCAGCCGGTGGCAGGCTGCCTGGCGATATTCCTTTCCGGTGAGGTGCCGCACGAGGTGCTGCCGGCCAGGCGCGAGCGCCTGTCGTTGACCGGCTGGTTCCGGCGCCGTGGCAATGACCCGTTCTGATCTGCCCAAAGTATTGGTGAGCGCCTGCCTGTTGGGGCAGCCGGTGCGCTATGACGGCCGGGCCAGCGGGCATCCCGACCTGTTGCAGCAGTGGCAGGCCGAAGGGCGTGTGCTGCCATTGTGCCCCGAAGTGGCGGGTGGTTTGCCAACACCTCGACCACCGGCGGAGATCCCTGGTGGTCAGGGCGCGCAGGTGCTCGATGGTGGTGTGCAGGTGCTGACGGTGGCCGGCGAGGATGTCACTGCCCAGTTTCTGGCCGGGGCGCAGCAGGCGTTGGCGCTGGTGCGGCAGCATGGGATTCGGGTGGCGGTGCTGAAGGCGGGTAGCCCTTCGTGTGGCAACCACCTGACCTATGATGGCACCTTCAGCGGGGTGAAGGTGCCGGGCGCGGGGGTGACCACGGCGTTGCTGCGGCGTGAGGGCGTGCAGGTTTTCAGTGAGCTGGAGCTGGAACAAGCGCGGCAGGCGCTGGCTCGCCTGCCTGCATCGCCTTGAACCACTTCTTCTCCAGTTCCGCCGTGCGGCCGTTTTTCTCAAGGCGCTCAAGCGCGTTGTTCACCGCGCTCTCGAACGCCGGGTTGTCCTTCTGGAACGGGATCACCAGCTTCTTGTCGCCAAACACCTGGCTCACGTCGAACGGGCCATCCGCCTTGGGTGACTCGCTCGACGGTATCAGCGAGATGTCGTATTTGCCACTCTCCACACCCGGCAGCACTTCTGCAGCGGTCGCTTCGACGAACTCTGCGCGCAGGTCCAGTTCCCGGGCCAAGTCCTGGCCAAACTCGATTTCAAAGCCAGTCAGGCGGTCGCTTTCCTTGTCCTTGTATGCATACGGTGCGTGGTCGGCCTGCACGGCAATGCGCAATTCGCCCCGGTCGTTGATGTCGTCTATCAACTCGGCCTGAGCCAATGGCGTGATCAGTACTGCCAGCAGTACGCCTATGGTCGAACGCATGTAATGCCCCTTTTTGTTCAGCAGATGAATAACTTTCGCCGCGACTTTCTTCCCCGTCGCGGTCGAGCGCAGCCTATGACCTTGAAGCCTTGGCGAGGTTTAACCCTAACTGAAATATTTCTCTTTGTGGGCTATCGTGAACTTCCCAGCGGTCAATAAGTGAATCACAGGAGAAGTGAATGAACAGCCTATTTTCGCGTGCTGCCGTTGCCGGTCTGCTGATGGGCGCTTCGGTGTTCGCCAGCGCCGCCGATGCCCTGAAGAGCCAGGAGCCGCCCGCGGGTGCCAAGGTTTCCATCCTTTCCCCCAAAGATGGCGAGCAGGTCGCCGGGACGTTCACCGTCAAGTTCGCCATCGAGGGCATGGAGCTCAAGCCTGCCGGAGACCAGACCCCGCATACCGGCCACCACCACCTGCTGGTGGATGTGGACAAGGAACCTGTGGCCGACATGCCGCTGCCGGCCAGCCTGATGCCGGCAGCCGGTACCGCGTTGCCGGCCGGCCCGCAAGTGCTGCACTTCGGCAAGGCGCAGACCGAAACGACCATCACCCTGACGCCGGGCAAGCACACCCTGCAACTGGTGCTGGGTGACCAGTATCACGTACCGTTCAAGCCGAGTGTCGAATCGAAGAAGATCACGGTTGAAGTGAAATAAAAAAAAGGGAGGCCACCAGGGCCTCCCTTTTTCATACCGCCAGCGGCCTTAGAACAGGACGCGCGAACGGATGGTGCCTTTGACCTGTTGCAGTTTCTCCTGCGCCAGGTCGGAGTACTCGGCGTCAACGTCGATGACCACGTAACCGACTTTCTCGTTGGTCTGCAGGAACTGACCGGAGATGTTGATGCCGTTCTCGGCGAAGACTTTGTTGATCTCGCTGAGCACGCCCGGAATGTTTTCGTGGATGTGCAGCAGGCGGTGCTTGCCTGGGTGCGCTGGCAGGGCAACTTCCGGGAAGTTGACCGAGGACACCGACGTACCGTTGTCGCTGTACTTGACCAGCTTCTCGGCCACTTCCAGGCCGATGTTGGCCTGGGCTTCGGCGGTGGAGCCACCGATGTGCGGGGTCAGGATCACGTTGTCCAGGCCACGCAGCGGGCTTTCGAATTCTTCGTCGTTGGAGCGCGGCTCGACCGGGAACACGTCGATGGCGGCGCCGATCAGGTGCTTGTCCTTGATCGCGGCGGCCAGGTGGTCCAGTTCGACCACGGTGCCACGGGCGGCGTTGATCAGGATCGAGCCCTTCTTCATTGCACGGATTTCCTTCTCGCCGATCATCCACTGGGTGGACGGCAGCTCAGGTACGTGCAGCGAAACGATGTCGGCCAGGCCCAGCAGCTCGTTGAGGCTGGTGACCTGTACGGCGTTGCCCAGCGGCAGCTTGGTCAGCGGGTCGTAGAAGTACACCTGCATGCCCAGGTTTTCTGCCAGGACCGACAGTTGGGTACCGATCGAGCCGTAGCCGACGATGCCCAGCTTCTTGCCGCGGATCTCGAACGAGTTGGCCGCGCTCTTGATCCAGCCGCCACGGTGGCAGGAAGCGTTCTTCTCAGGGATGCCGCGCAGCAGCAGGATGGCCTCGGCCAGCACCAGCTCGGCCACCGAACGGGTGTTGGAGTACGGTGCGTTGAAGACGGCGATACCGCGCTCGCGGGCCGCAGCCAGGTCGACCTGGTTGGTGCCGATGCAGAAGCAGCCGACGGCGACCAGTTTCTTGGCGCAGTCGAAGATTTCTTCGGTCAGTTGGGTGCGCGAGCGGATGCCGATGAAGTGGGCATCGGCGATCTTTTCCTTCAGCTCGGCATCCGGCAGGGAACCCGTGAGGTATTCGATGTTGGTGTAGCCGGCAGCCTTGAGGGTATCGACTGCATTCTGGTGCACACCTTCAAGAAGAAGGAACCGGATCTTGCTCTTGTCGAGAGAAGTCTTGCTCATCTGCGTAAACCTGTATCCCGGAGAAAAAATGGCGAGGACTGATGCCAGGCGCTACGGCAGCCTTAGCATGAACAGCGGGAGGGCTATGCTAGCATACGCGACACAATCTGAGCTTATCCCGACAGGTGAAGAGTGCTCAGGGTGACTATGAATAAGTCGAGAGTTCCAGCGATGACCCACCCCGCTGTAATTGATGAACTGATGACCCTTGTCGACCCTGGCAAGGTCCTGACCGACCCCGTTTCCCTGGAAGCCTACGGCAAGGACTGGACCAAGCATTACCCGCCAGCGCCCTCGGCCATCGTGTTCCCCAAGACAGTAGAGCAAGTACAGGCCATCGTCCGCTGGGCCAACCAGCACAAGGTTGCGCTGGTGCCGTCCGGCGGGCGAACCGGGCTTTCCGCTGGCGCCGTGGCGGCCAATGGCGAAGTCGTCGTCGCCTTCGACTACATGAACCAGATTGTTGAATTCAATGCCTTCGACCGCACGGTGGTGTGCCAGCCGGGGGTGATCACCCGCCAGTTGCAGGCCTTCGCCGAAGAACAGGGCCTTTATTATCCGGTGGACTTCGCCTCCAGCGGCTCCAGCCAGATTGGCGGCAACATCGGCACCAATGCCGGCGGTATCAAGGTCATCCGTTACGGCATGACCCGCAACTGGGTGGCCGGGCTGAAAGTGGTCACCGGCAACGGCGAACTGCTGGAACTGAACAAGGGCCTGATCAAGAACGCCACCGGCTACGACTTGCGCCAGCTGTTCATCGGCGCCGAAGGCACTCTGGGCTTCGTGGTCGAAGCGACCATGCGCCTGGACCGCGCGCCGCGCAACCTCACCGCCATGGTGCTGGGCACGCCGGATTTCGACTCGATCATGCCGGTGCTGCATGCGTTTCAGGGCAAGCTCGACCTGACCGCCTTCGAGTTCTTCTCCGACAAGGGCCTGGCCAAGATCATGGGCCGTGGCGATGTACCGGCCCCGTTCGCCACCGACTGCCCGTTCTATGCCTTGCTGGAGTTCGAAGCCAGCACCGAGGAGGTGGCCAACGAAGCGCTGGCCACCTTCGAGCACTGCGTCGAGCAGGGCTGGGTGCTGGATGGGGTGATGAGCCAGAGCGAAACCCAGCTGAAAAACCTGTGGAAGCTGCGCGAATACCTGTCCGAGACCATCTCCCACTGGACGCCCTACAAGAACGACATTTCCGTCACCGTTTCCAAGGTGCCCGCGTTCCTGCGCGATATCGATGCCATCGTCAGCGAGCATTACCCGGACTATGAAGTGGTCTGGTACGGCCACATCGGCGACGGCAACTTGCACCTGAACATCCTCAAGCCCGAGCACATGAGCAAGGACGACTTCTTCGCCTCGTGCACCAAGGTCAACAAGTGGGTGTTCGAGATCGTCGAACGCTACAACGGCTCGATCTCGGCCGAGCACGGCGTGGGCATGACCAAACGCGACTACCTGGGCTACAGCCGTTCGCCGGAGGAAATTGCCTGCATGAAGGCAATAAAGGCCGTCTTCGACCCGAATGGCATCATGAATCCGGGTAAGATCTTCGCTCCTGAACAAAAGCAGTAATCAAAGGAGTCGGCCATGAGTTACCAGCACCAGTATGTAGACGGCACGCGCATTCATTTCCCGCTGGGCAAGGTAGTGTGCATCGGCCGCAACTACGCCGAACACGCCAAGGAACTGGACAACCCCATTCCTTCCGAGCCGCTGCTGTTCATCAAGCCGGGCAGCTGCGTGGTGCCACTGGAAGGCGGGTTCAAGATCCCGACCGACCGTGGCTCGGTGCACTACGAGGCCGAAATCGCCGTGCTGCTGGGCAAGCCGCTGTCGTCCAATGCGTCCGAGGAAGAAGTGCTGGACGCCATCTCCGGTTACGCCCCGGCGCTGGACCTGACCCTGCGCGACGTGCAGGCGAAACTCAAGGAAAAGGGCCTGCCGTGGGAACTGTGCAAGAGCTTTGACGGTGCTTGCGTGCTGCCACCGTTTGTTTCCGCAGCGTCTTTTGAAGATGTGACCGATATTCCGGTGCGCCTGACCATCAATGGTGAAGTCCGCCAGGATGGCAACAGCGCGATGATGCTCAACCCGATCGTGCCGATCATCCAGTACATGGCGGCGCATTTCTCGCTGCAGGCGGGGGATGTGATCCTGACCGGTACTCCGGCCGGTGTCGGGCCGTTCACTGTCGGGGACGAGCTGGTGCTGGAGCTGCCGGGCGTTTGCCGCTTCGAGAGCCGGGTGCTCTGACCTGAAACCGCGTCGCCTTCTTCGCGGGTAAACCCGCGAAGAGGGCCGGTCCTGTTTACCGATTTTTCACACCCCATCCGGATAATGCGCGGATCTTCGCCCATTCCCCCAGGATTTTTGCATGCCAGCATCCACCAGTGCACCCGCATCCCCCAAGCGCCGCTTCTACCTGCGCTGGCCTTTCGGCCTGGCCGTTGCGGCGCTGATCGGTTACGGCGTGGCCGTTGCCATGCACTGGGATGACCGCGGCATGCTGTGGGTCAAGGAAGGCTTCGAAACCAGCGCCGAACGTAGCGAAAGCGTGTGGCTGCCGGACTATCAGGTCGACATCGACGCCAAGGTGCTGCCGGGCATGGAAGATGACGAAGCTTCGGACGTCGCCTACAGCCCGCACACGCGCACGCTGTTCGCGGTGATGGGCAAGAACCCTTTCCTGGTCGAGCTCAGCCTCGACGGCGACGTGCTGCGCAAGATCCCGCTGGTAGGCTGGAGCAACCCGGAAGGCGTCGCCGTGATGGAAGACGGCCATGTGGCGATCACTGATGAGCGTCTGCATGACCTGACCGTGGTCAAGGTGGATGCGCAGACCGCTTCGCTGAACCGCGCGGACTTCCAGAGTTACGACCTGGGCGAGTCGGTGAAGCGCAACAAGGGCTTCGAAGGCGTGGCCTGGGACCCGATGCGCCAGCGCCTGGTGATCGGCGAGGAGCGGCCGCCGAAGCTGTACAGCTGGAGCACCGACGGGCGCAGCCCGCTCAAGGGTGACAAACAGGTCTTGGCCAACGACGAGCTCGACCTGCGCAACCTGTCGGCCCTGGGGGTCGACCCGCGCACCGGGCATCTGCTGGTGTTGTCGGCTGATTCCAACATGCTGCTGGAGCTTGACGAGCAAGGCCAGCAGGTCAGCTTCATGACCTTGCTGGGTGGCTTCAACGGCCTGCAGCACACCATCCCGCGTGCCGAAGGCGTTGCCATGGACGATCAGGGCAACCTGTACATGGTCAGCGAGCCGAACCTGTTCTATCGCTTCAAGAAGAACGACTGACCGGTGACTTCGGCTCGCTCGCGAATGCCGTTACTCGGCCTTCAGGGTCTTCACGCCTTCGGCGGTACCCAGCAGCAGCAAGTCTGCCGGGCGCGCCGCGAACAGACCGTTGGTCACCACGCCGACGATGGCGTTGATCTGTGCTTCCAGCTCCACCGGGTTGGTGATCTGCAGGTTATACACATCGAGGATCACGTTGCCGTTGTCGGTCACCACGCCTTCACGGTACACCGGGTCGCCGCCCAGCTTGACCAGCTGACGCGCCACGTGGCTGCGGGCCATCGGGATGACCTCGACTGGCAGCGGGAAGGCGCCCAGCACGGGTACCAGCTTGCTGCCGTCGGCGATGCAGATGAAGGTCTTGGCCACGGCCGCGACGATCTTCTCGCGGGTCAGGGCTGCGCCGCCGCCCTTGATCAGGTTCAGGTGCGCGTCGCTTTCGTCGGCGCCGTCAACATAGAACTCCAGCTCGCTGACGCTGTTCAGCTCGTAGACCGGGATGCCATGGCCCTTCAGACGCTGGGCAGTGGCCTCGGAGCTGGCGACCGCGCCATCGAAGGCGGTCTTGTGCTGGGCCAGGGCGTCAATGAAGAAGTTGGCGGTCGAACCGGTGCCGACGCCGACAACGCTCTTTTCATCCAGCTTCGGCAGAATGAAGTCGACAGCGGCCTGGGCGACGGCCTGTTTGAGTTGGTCCTGGGTCATGCGGGCTCCGGAAAGGGGCAGGGCGGTAATGAAAGGGGCTAGTATAACGGCTCGGGCGGCTTTGCTGTGGTCGCCCGACGTAGCGCTGGGGTAGACTCGCAGCCCTTGTCCCGCGGCCAGTGATGCTTTCCCGATGCTCGAACAGTACGTCAAGAAGATCCTCACCTCGCGCGTCTACGACGTCGCTGTCGAAACCCCGTTGCAGAGCGCCGGGCAGCTGAGCAAGCGCCTGGGCAACCAGATTCTGCTCAAGCGCGAAGACCTGCAGCCGGTGTTCTCGTTCAAGATCCGTGGGGCATACAACAAGCTGGCGCAGCTGACCCAGGAAGAGCTGGCTCGCGGCGTGGTGACCGCCTCGGCTGGCAACCATGCCCAGGGCGTGGCCCTGGCGGCCCGCGAGCTGGGTATCAAGGCCACCATCGTGATGCCCAAGACCACCCCGGAGATCAAGGTCGAAGGTGTGCGCTCGCGCGGTGGCAAGGTGGTGCTGCATGGCGACTCGTTCCCTGAAGCGCTGGCCTATTCGCTGAAACTGGTCGACGAGAAGGGCTTCGTCTATATCCACCCCTATGATGACCCGCACACCATTGCTGGCCAGGGCACCGTGGCGATGGAAATCCTCCGTCAGCACCCGGGGCAACTGGACGCGATCTTCGTCCCGGTTGGCGGCGGAGGCCTGATTGCCGGTATCGCGGCCTATGTGAAATACCTGCGCCCGGAAATCAAGGTAATCGGCGTCGAGCCAGATGACTCCAACTGCCTGCAGGCCGCAATGGCGGCTGGCGAGCGCGTGGTATTGCCGCAGGTCGGGCTGTTCGCCGACGGCGTGGCGGTGGCGCAGATCGGCCAGCACACCTTCGACATCTGTCGCCACCATGTGGATGAAGTGGTGACGGTCAGCACCGATGAGATCTGTGCGGCAATCAAGGATATCTACGATGATACCCGCTCGATCACCGAACCTGCTGGCGCCTTGGGCGTGGCGGGCATCAAGAAGTATGTCGAGCTCAAGGGCGTGACCGGGCAGACCCTGGTTGCCATCGACTCGGGCGCCAACGTCAACTTCGACCGCCTGCGCCATGTGGCCGAGCGTGCCGAACTGGGCGAAAAGCGCGAAGCCATCATCGCCGTGACCATCCCCGAGCGCCCAGGCAGCTTCAAAGCCTTCTGCGAGGCCATCGGCAAGCGCCAGATCACCGAATTCAACTACCGCAAGCACACCTCCGATGAGGCGCACATCTTCGTCGGCGTGCAGACCCACCCGGAAAACGACCCACGTGCAGCGCTGGTGCAGCACCTGATCGAACAGGGCTTCCCGGTGACCGACCTGACCGACAACGAACTGGCCAAGCTGCACATCCGCCACATGGTCGGTGGTCATTCGGCCGGTGCCAGCGACGAGATCGTCCTGCGCTTCGAGTTCCCCGAGCGGCCGGGGGCGTTGTTCAACTTCCTCACCAAGCTGGGCGGGCGCTGGAATATCTCGATGTTCCACTACCGCAACCACGGCGCGGCTGACGGGCGCGTGGTGGCCGGCTTGCAGGTACCGGAGGACGAGCGCCACCTGGTGCCGGCGGCGCTGGCCAAGATCGGTTACCCGTACTGGGACGAGACAGACAACCCGGCGTACAAGCTGTTCCTGGGTTGAGCGGCTAAGCTTGGCTTATCGTTCAAGGATGTGACGCCATGGAACACCTGACTACCCTCAAAGCCCTGCACATCATCGCCACCGCGCTGTTGCTGCTGGGCGCCCTGGGCCTGACGGCCTGGACCGTGCGGGCTCGCCGCCAGGGCGATGGCGATGCTTATGGCAAGCTGCTGCGTCGGCCGCTGGTGTTTGTCTGGCTGGTGATGGGGGTGTGCCTGGTGAGTATGCCGGTCACCGGCTGGTGGCTGGTGCATCTGGTGGGTTGGCCGCTGGGGCAGACCTGGGTGCTGGCTTCCAGCGTCATCTATACGTTGGGCGGGTTTGCCGCCTGGTGGCTGCTGGTGCGGCTGAACCGGCTGCGCAAGGCTGAAGCGGTGGGCTTGCGGTTCACCCTGGCCCTGGCGGTGTTCAGTGGGGTGTGCTTCCTGTCCATCGCCGGGCTGATGGGCGCCAAGCCCATCTGACAGCCGATGGGCTGCAAAGCAGCCCCGGCACGCTCAATCCCTCAGCGAAACCACCGGCCACCCGCGCTTCTCGGCCTCGGCCCGCAAGTTGGGATCGGGGTCTACCGCCACCGCATGGGTCACGCGCTCCAGCAACGGCAGGTCATTCATCGAGTCGCTGTAGAAATAGCTGTCTTCCAGGTCGAACCCGTTCTCCAGCATCCAGCGCTCCAGCCGCGTCACCTTGCCTTCACGGAAACACGCTATATCGGTACTACGCCCGGTATAGCGGCCTTCGTGCGTCTCGCACTCGGTTGCCAGCAGCACGCGTACACCCAGGCGGCGGGCAATCGGTGCGGTGACGAAGCGGTTGGTGGCCGTGATGATCACCAGCTGGTCGCCGGCTTCGCGGTGTTGCTGCAGCAAGGCCAGGGACTTGGGCAGGATGATCGGCTCGATGCAGTCGCGCATGAAGTCGTGGTGCCATTGGTCGAGTTGGGCCGGCTCGGTGGCGGCCAGGATCTCCATGGAAAAGGCCAGGTAGGCCTGCAGGTCCAGGGTGCCGTTCAGGTAGTCCTGGTAGAAAGCGTCGTTGCGTTTCTTGTACGCGACCGGGTCGAGAATGCCCCGCTCGCACAGGTAGTCACCCCAGGCGTGGTCGCTGTCGCCACCGAGGAGAGTATTGTCCAGGTCGAATAAAGCCAGGCGCATCGCGGTCACTCGTATCAGCCACAGGGTAGGCCCGCAGAATACGGAGTTTTCACCGTACTGCACATAAGCTTGGCGGGCGCGTTGCTGCGCTCGCAGGCTTTGTGGAACAATGCGGTGACATGCGTTTGCGAGGTTGCTGCCGTGATCGACCCGGATGGTTTTCGCCCCAATGTCGGGATCATTCTGACGAATGATGCCGGGCAGGTGCTATGGGCTCGGCGGATCAACCAGGATGCCTGGCAATTCCCCCAGGGTGGTATCAACCCTGATGAGACGCCAGAAGATGCCCTGTACCGCGAGCTGAACGAAGAAGTTGGCCTTGAACGCGATGATGTGGAAATTCTTGCCTGCACCCGCGGCTGGTTGCGTTATCGTTTACCCCAGCGGCTGGTCCGCACCCACAGCCAACCGCTGTGCATCGGCCAGAAGCAAAAGTGGTTTCTGCTGCGCCTGGTGAGCAATGAACAACGGGTGCGGATGGACCTGACCGGCAAGCCGGAATTCGACGGCTGGCGTTGGGTCAGCTATTGGTATCCGCTGGGCCAGGTGGTGACATTCAAGCGTGAAGTCTACCGCCGTGCCCTGAAAGAGCTTGCACCGCGTCTGCTGACGCGCGACTGACGACGGAGTTCGACCCCGAGCCATGCTCAATACGCTGCGCAAGATCGTCCAGGAAGTGAACTCCGCCAAAGATCTCAAGACGGCGTTGGGGATCATTGTCTTGCGCGTCAAGGAGGCCATGGGCAGCCAGGTTTGCTCGGTATACCTGCTCGACCCGGAAACCAACCGCTTCGTGCTGATGGCCACCGAGGGCCTGAACAAGCGTTCCATCGGCAAGGTCAGCATGGCCCCCAACGAGGGCCTGGTCGGCCTGGTCGGTACCCGGGAAGAGCCGCTGAACCTGGAAAACGCCGCTGATCACCCGCGTTATCGCTACTTTGCCGAAACCGGCGAAGAAAAATTCGCCTCATTCCTGGGCGCGCCGATCATCCACCACCGCCGTGTGGTCGGTGTTCTGGTCATCCAGCAGAAGGAGCGCCGCCAGTTCGACGAAGGCGAAGAAGCCTTCCTTGTCACCATGAGCGCCCAGCTCGCCGGGGTTATCGCCCACGCCGAAGCCACGGGCTCGATCCGGGGCCTGGGCCGCCAAGGCAAAGGCATCCAGGAAGCGCGCTTCGTCGGCGTGCCGGGTTCGCCGGGTGCCGCTGTCGGGCGTGCCGTGGTCATGCTGCCACCGGCCGACCTGGAAGTGGTGCCGGACAAGACCGTCGATGACATCGACGCCGAGCTGAAACTGTTCCAGAACGCTCTCGAAGGCGTGCGCGAAGACATGCGCAAGCTGTCGGCCAAGCTGGCGACCCAGCTGCGCCCGGAAGAGCGCGCGTTGTTCGATGTATACCTGATGATGCTCGAAGACGCCGCCCTCGGTGGCGAAGTGATCGAAGTCATCAAGACCGGCCAGTGGGCCCAGGGCGCCTTGCGCCAGGTGGTTGGCGAGCACGTCAACCGCTTCGAGTTGATGGACGACGACTACCTGCGCGAACGCGCTTCCGATGTGAAGGACCTTGGCCGGCGTCTGCTGGCCTACCTGCAGGAAGCTCGCGCGCAGTCGCTGGTGTATGCCGACAACACCATCCTGGTTAGCGAAGAGCTGACCCCGGCAATGCTCGGCGAAGTGCCGGAAGGCAAGCTGGTGGGCCTGGTCTCGGTACTGGGGTCGGGCAACTCCCATGTCGCCATCCTCGCCCGCGCCATGGGCATCCCGACGGTGATGGGCCTGGTCGACCTGCCGTATTCCAAGGTCGATGGCATCGAGATGATCGTCGACGGCTACAAGGGCGAGGTGTTCACCAACCCCAGCGAGGTGCTGCGCAAGCAGTACAGCGAAGTGGTCGAGGAAGAACGCCAACTGGCCCAGGGCCTCGACGCCTTGCGCGAGCTGCCATGCGTCACCCCCGACGGCCACCGCATGCCGTTGTGGGTCAACACCGGCCTGCTCGCCGATGTGGCCCGTGCCCAGCAGCGTGGCGCCGAAGGTGTGGGCCTGTACCGCACCGAAGTGCCGTTCATGATTCAGCAGCGCTTCCCGAGCGAGAAAGAGCAGCTGGCCATTTACCGTGAGCAGTTGGCGTCGTTCCACCCACTGCCGGTGACCATGCGCACCCTCGACATCGGGGGTGACAAGGCGCTGTCGTACTTCCCGATCAAGGAAGAAAACCCGTTCCTTGGCTGGCGCGGCATCCGCGTCACCCTCGACCACCCGGAAATCTTCCTGGTGCAGACCCGCGCCATGCTCAAGGCCAGCGAAGGCCTGAACAACCTGCGCATCCTGCTGCCGATGATTTCCGGCATTCACGAACTGGAAGAGGCGTTGCACCTGATCCACCGTGCCTGGGGCGAGGTGCGCGACGAAGGCACCGACGTACCGATGCCGCCGGTGGGCGTGATGGTTGAAATCCCTGCGGCGGTGTACCAGACCAAGGAGCTGGCGCGGCAGGTGGACTTCCTCTCGGTCGGTTCCAACGACCTGACGCAGTACCTGTTGGCGGTGGACCGTAACAATCCGCGGGTCGCCGACCTTTACGACTACCTGCACCCGGCGGTGCTGCAGGCGCTCAATACCGTGGTGCGTGACGCCCATGGCGAAGGCAAACCGGTGAGCATCTGCGGCGAGATGGCAGGCGACCCGGCAGCGGCGATCCTGTTGATGGCCATGGGCTTCGACAGCCTGTCGATGAACGCCACCAACCTGCCGAAGGTGAAGTGGATGCTGCGCCAGGTGAACATGAGCAAGGCCAAGGAGCTGCTGGTCGAAGCCTTGAGCCATGACAACCCGCAAGTTATCCACAGCTCGCTGCAACTGGCCCTGAAGAACCTCGGGCTAGCACGGATGATCGGGCCTGGGGCTAACAAGACCCTTTGAGATTTTTGGGGCTGCGGCGCAGCCCCATGGCCTTCAAACTAAAAGCTCGACTTCGCCCAAGTGCCCACCAAAGGGGCCGAAACTGCGCTCAACCAGCCGCCTTCTCCCCTGATCATCGACAATCAGCACGGTACTCGCCCGAGTGCCATAGTTCTGGCTGGCAATAAACACACTCGACAGCAACTTCTCGGTCGCCACCCCCACGCCGGTCTCCGGTAACTCACCGTCGGCTGCCGGCTCGTTATCCGCCAGCAACGCCAGCAATCGCTGCGGATCTGCCGTCTCAAGCAGCGCTTCCAGCCCAGTGCGCGCCTTCACCAGCTTTGGCCATGGCGTATCGAGCCCGGCATTGGAAAGCCCGTACACCCCGGCCTCCAGCACGCGCGGCGCCGCGTCCCGGGCATGCAGGTAGCCCAATTGACGGCCATCACCCACCAGCAGATTGAACCCTGAGTACTGCCCGCTGCGGCTGGCCACTTGGTCGAGGTAGGCCTCCACCCCCAGTTCACCCTGCAGATAAGCCGCCACCAGTTCACCCCGCGAGCGCGGCCCCAGTACCTGCCTTGGGTCACGAATATTGGTCAGTGCCGCAAAGCGCCCCTGCGGGCCGACGCCAAGCCAGGTGCCGCCAGCTTCAAGGTCGCGCCCGGCATGCACCCCGGGCGCATCGTCCCAGGCTGCCAGGGCCTGGGTCGGGCGGGCGTAGAACTCGTCACGGTTGGCCGCGACGATCAGCGGCAGGGCATGCCCTGGCCGCCAGGCGAATACGATCAGGCACATAGGTTGGGCCTCTGTGTTTTTGCCCACTGTACCTACTGCACGGGTGTCGATCCATCCTGTCACAGAGTTCACTAGAGCCACGAGCCCGGCTTCCGTTACCATGCCGGATTGTTTGTTCGGGGAAGACGAATGGAATTCGTGCTCTATCTGCTGTTGGGCGCCTGTGCCGGTGTACTGGCCGGGCTGTTCGGCGTGGGCGGCGGCATCATCATCGTGCCGGTGCTGGTGTTCAGCTTCACCCTGCAAGGCTTCGACGCGTCGGTGCTGACTCACCTGGCGGTCGGTACCTCGCTGGCGACCATCGTCTTCACCTCGATCAACGCCGTGCTCGAGCACCACCGCAAGGGCGCGGTGCAATGGCCGGTCTTCGCCTGGATGACCCTGGGTATCCTCATCGGTGCCGGTATCGGCGCCAAGACTGCTTCGCTGATCCAGGGCCCGCAGTTGCAGAAGATCATCGGCGTGTTCGCCCTGATCATCGCCGCGCAGATGGCTCTGGACCTCAAGCCCAAGGCCAGCCATGGCATCCCCGGCAAGCCGGCATTGATCGGCGCCGGCGGGGTGATCGGCTGGGCTTCGGCGATCTTCGGCATCGGCGGCGGCTCGCTGACCGTGCCGTTCCTGACCTGGCGCGGCCTGCCGATGCAAAAGGCCGTGGCGACCTCGTCGGCCTGCGGCCTGCCGATCGCCCTGGCCAGTGCCCTGAGCTTCATGTTGCTGGGCTGGCACGAGCAACACTTGCCGCCCCACAGCCTGGGTTTCGTCTACTTGCCGGCGCTGGTCGGCATTGCCGTGACCAGCATGTTTTTCGCGCGCTTCGGCGCGCGCCTGGCGCACAAGCTGTCGCCACGCCTGTTGAAACGCCTGTTCGCAGCCTTGCTGTTCTGCGTCGGCCTCAGCTTTCTGATTTGAATCGAGAGGAAGTTCCATGCTGCCTTACCCGCAGATAGACCCCGTGGCCGTAGCCCTCGGGCCACTGAAAATCCATTGGTACGGCCTGATGTACCTGGTTGGCATCGGTGGCGCCTGGCTGTTGGCTTCGCGCCGTCTCAACCGCTTCGACCCTACCTGGTCGCGGGAAAAGCTCTCCGACCTGGTGTTCTGGCTGTCGATGGGGGTGATCGTCGGCGGGCGCCTGGGCTACGTGCTGTTCTACGACCTGCACGCCTACCTGGCCAACCCGACGCTGATCTTCGAGGTGTGGAAAGGCGGCATGTCGTTCCACGGTGGCTTCATCGGCGTGATGCTGGCCGCGCTGTGGTTCGGCAAGCGCAACAACAAGTCGTTCTTCGAGCTGATGGACTTCGTCGCGCCGCTGGTGCCGATTGGCCTGGGCGCAGGGCGTATCGGCAACTTCATCAACGCCGAACTGTGGGGCAAACCCACCGACGTGCCATGGGCGATGATCTTCCCGCCGTTCAGCGACCCGGCCCAGCTGCCGCGCCACCCGTCGCAGCTGTACCAGTTTGCCCTGGAAGGCGTGGCACTGTTCGTCATCCTCTGGCTGTACTCACGCAAGCCGCGGCCAACCATGGCGGTTTCCGGTATGTTTGCGCTGTTCTACGGGATCTTCCGCTTCATCGTGGAATTCGTCCGTGTGCCGGACGCGCAGCTCGGTTACATCGCCTGGGGCTGGCTGACCATGGGTCAGATTCTCTGCGTGCCGATGATCCTGGCTGGCCTTGGCCTGATCTGGTGGGCTTATAATCGCAAACCCACGGCGAAACCCGCCTGATTATTCCCACGGCAGGGGTGATCCCCCTGCCGTTTTTGTTACAGGTAAGCCATGAAACAGTATCTGGACCTGGTCCGCGACGTCATCGAGAACGGCACGCTGCAGGGCAACCGCACCGGCATCCGCACCATCAGCCTGCCGGGCGCCATGCTGCGTTTCGACCTGCAGAAGGGCTTCCCGGCCATCACCACGCGCAAGCTGGCGTTCAAGTCGGCGATCGGCGAGATGGTCGGCTTTTTGCGTGGCGTGAAGAACGCCGGTGAGTTCCGCGAGCTGGGCTGCAAGGTCTGGGACCAGAACGCCAACGAAAACGCCCAGTGGCTGGCCAACCCGTTCCGCCAGGGCCATGACGACCTCGGCGAGATCTACGGCGTGCAATGGCGCCAGTGGCCAGGCTACAAGCGCATCCCGCTGAGCAACCCGGCGGCCATCGAAATGGCCGAGCAGGCGGGCTTCCGCCGTATCGCCCAGGACGAAGAGGACGGCGTGGCGTTCGTCATCCTGTACAAGGCCATCGACCAGGTGCGCCAGTGCCTGGATACCATCGCCAACGACCCGGGTAGCCGGCGCATCCTGTTCCATGGTTGGAACTGCGCCCAGCTCGATGAAATGGCCCTGCCACCGTGCCACCTGCTGTACCAGTTCCACCCGAATGTCGAGACCAGGGAGATTTCCCTGACCCTCTACATCCGTTCCAACGACCTGGGGCTGGGCACGCCGTTCAACCTCACCGAAGGCGCGGCGCTGCTGTCGCTGTTCGGCCGCCTGACCGGCTACACCCCGCGCTGGTTCACCTACTTCATCGGCGATGCCCATGTGTATGAGAACCACCTGGACATGCTCAACGAGCAGCTCAAGCGCGAGCCGCTGCAAGCGCCGAAGCTGGTGATCAGTGACCGTGTGCCGGAGTTCTCCAAGACTGGCAAGTACGAGCCGGAGTGGCTGGAGAAGATCGAACCGAGCGACTTCAGCCTGGATGGGTATGAGCACCATGCGCCGATGACGGCGCCGATGGCGGTGTGATTTTCCAGATTGCCGGGGGCTGCAAGGCAGCCCCGGCAATTTCAATGCCCGTGGCTTCGCCCCACATGCGAATGCTCGGTATCCGGCACCGATACCGCCCCGTTCGTCTCCAGTTGCTGCAAGATCGCACATTCAGCCCCCTGTGCATTGCAGCGCCGCCGCAGCTCCACCAGCTGCTCCTGCAACGCCACCAAGCCATCGATCCTTGCCTGCAAATGCTCGATATGTTCGTCGATCAGCGCATTGACGCTGCCACATGAGTCGTCGGGGCTGTCGCGCAGGCGTAGCAGGCTGCGGATTTCGTCCAGGGTCATGTCCAGCGTTCGGCAGTTGCGGATGAAGGTCAGCCGCTCGACATGGGCCTGGGTGTACTGCCGGTAGTTGCCCTCGGTGCGCGCTGGTTTCGGCAGCAATTGTTCACGCTCGTAATAGCGGATGGTTTCCACGGCGCAATCGGTGGCTTTGGCCAGTTCTCCGATCTTCATGACGAAATCTCCAGCAAGTGGCTTGACCCTATAGTGGCTACAGGGTGTTCACTTGGCAACAGGCTCAATTTAAGGATGACTCCATGAACCCGCCTGTCAGCCACGAACACAAGCATTCCCACGATCATGCCCATGGCGATGATGACCATGGCCATGCCGCTCACGCTCACAGCTGCTGTGGCGCCAGCGCCGCGCCCGCTTTGCTGCAATTGAGCGAGAAGGCCAGCAGCCACGCGCAGCTCAGCCGCTTTCGCATCGACGCCATGGACTGCCCTACCGAGCAGACCCTGATCCAGGACAAGCTGAGCAAGCTGGCGGGCATCGAGCAGCTGGAATTCAACCTGATCAACCGCGTGCTCGGTGTGCGCCATACCTTGAACGGCACCAGCGAGATCGAGCGTGCCATCGACAGCCTGGGCATGAAGGCCGAGCCGTTGACTGCTGAAAACGACGGCAGCGGCGCCGCAGCTCAGCCGCACAAGCCCCGTTGGTGGCCGCTGGCCCTGTCGGGTATTGCCGCGATCGCCGCCGAAATCGTGCACTTCGCCAACCTCGCGCCGGAATGGCTGGTTGCTGGGCTCGCGCTGGCGGCAATCCTTGGCTGCGGCCTGGGCACCTACAAGAAGGGCTGGATCGCCCTGAAGAACCGCAACCTCAACATCAACGCGCTGATGAGCATCGCCGTGACCGGCGCCGTGCTGATTGGCCAGTGGCCGGAAGCGGCTATGGTCATGGTGCTGTTCACCGTCGCCGAGCTGATCGAGGCGCGCTCGCTGGACCGTGCGCGCAATGCCATCGGCGGGCTGATGCAGCTGGCTCCGGACATGGCCACGGTGCAGCAGGCCGATGGCCAGTGGCGTGAGGTGGAGGTGCGTGAGGTGGCTATCGGTGCCTTGGTGCGGGTGCGCCCGGGCGAACGCATCGGCCTGGACGGCGAAGTGGTCAGCGGGCAATCCAGCGTCGATCAGGCACCGATCACCGGCGAAAGCCTGCCTGTGGAAAAGGCAGCGGGCGACAAACTGTTCGCCGGCACCATCAACCAGGCCGGTGCCTTGGAATACCGCGTGACGGCCGCCGCAGGGCAGTCGACCCTGGCGCGCATCATCAAGGCCGTCGAAGAAGCACAAGGTGCGCGTGCGCCAACCCAGCGTTTCGTCGACCAGTTCTCGCGCATCTACACCCCGGTGGTGTTCGCCGTGGCCTTGGCGGTGGCAGTGATTCCGCCGCTGTTCATGGCCGGTGCCTGGTTCGACTGGGTGTACCGTGCGCTGGTACTGCTGGTGGTGGCTTGCCCGTGCGCGCTGGTCATTTCTACCCCGGTGACCATTGTCAGTGGCTTGGCCGCTGCAGCGCGCAAAGGCATCCTGATCAAGGGCGGGGTGTACCTGGAAGGCGGCCGCAAGCTGGACTTCCTGGCCCTGGACAAGACCGGCACCATCACCCACGGCAAACCGGTGCAAACCGATGCCAAGGTGCTTTCACCCCTGTTCGAGGGCCGTGCCCAGGCGTTGGCGGCGAGCCTGGCCGACCGTTCCGACCACCCGGTGTCGGGCGCCATCGCCCAGTTTGCCAGGGCGCAGAACCTGCCGCTGAGCGAGGTCAGCGAATTCGCTGCCCTGGCCGGCCGTGGCGTGCGCGGTGATATTGACGGCGAAACCTATCACTTGGGCAACCATCGCTTGGTCGAGGAGCTGGGCCTGTGCTCACCTGAGCTGGAAGCCCAACTGGATACGCTGGAGCGCCAGGGCAAGACTGTAGTCCTGCTGCTCGACCGTTCCGGGCCGTTGGCCTTGTTCGCCGTGGCCGACACGGTCAAGGACAGCAGCCGCCAGGCCATCGCCGAACTGCATGCGCTGGGTATCAAGACCGTCATGCTGACCGGCGACAATCCACACACCGCTCAGGCCATCGCCGCCGAGGTGGGTATCGACCGGGCCGAGGGCAACCTGCTGCCGGCCGACAAACTGCACAGCATCGAGCAGCTGTACGCCGAAGGGCACCGGGTGGGCATGGTCGGTGATGGCATCAACGACGCGCCGGCCCTGGCTCGTGCCGAAATCGGCTTCGCCATGGCGGCGGCCGGCACCGACACGGCGATCGAGACCGCCGACGTGGCGCTGATGGATGACGACTTGCGCAAAATCCCGGCGTTCGTCAGGCTGTCGCGCCAAAGTGCGGCGATCCTGACGCAGAACATTGTTCTGGCGTTGGGCATCAAGGCGATATTCCTGGCGATCACCTTTGCCGGCATGGCCACCATGTGGATGGCGGTGTTCGCCGACATGGGCGTCAGCCTGCTGGTGGTGTTCAACGGTCTGCGCCTGCTGCGCAAATGAGGTCCTGCAATGCTGAGTGCCGAGCTCAAAGCCTTCTACATGGTGGCCCGCCTGGGCAGCATCACCCTGGCGGCGAAAAAGCTCGGGCTCAGCCAGCCGACGGTGACCACGCAGATCCGCAACCTGGAAAGCCACTATGCGGTGGAACTGTTCTACCGCGGTGGCCGGCGCCTGGTGCTGAGCGAGCAGGGCTTGCGCCTGCTGCCGATGGTCAAGGCGCTGCTGCAGCAGGAGGCCGACATCGAGTTCGAGCTGCGCAACAGTGGCCAGGCCCAGGGCAGCTTGCGCATTGCCGCCACCGCGCCGTACTACATCCTCGACCTGGTGAAGATCTTCCGCGAGCGCCTGCCCCAGGTCGAGGTGACGGTGGAGATCGGCAACTCGCAGCAGGTGCTGGAGATGCTCGAAGACTACCGGGTGGATATGGCTGCTTCGTCGCAGTTGGTAGAGGATGCGCGGCTGGTGCGACGGGTGCTGGGCATCGATCCGCTGGTGGTGGCGGTGCACCGCAATCATCCGTTGGCTCATCGGCAGGCGGTGTCCATCGATGTGCTGGCGGGGCATTGCCTGCTGATGCGCGAGAAGGGCTCGACCACGCGCAAGCTGACCGAGCAGATGATGCTGGAGGCCGGGGTCAAGGCCGGGGCGTTGCTGGAGATCGGCAGCCGCGAGTCGATCCGCGAGGCGGTGCTGCGCAATATCGGCATCAGCGTGATTGCCCGGCACGAGGTGCCGCACAACCCCGAGCTGCGGGTACTGGCGCTGGACAATGCGCCGGTGATGCATGAATACCTGTATTGCCTGAAGGAGCGGCGCCAGGCCCGGTTGCCAGCGGCCTTCCTTGGCGTGGCGCAGGAAGTGGTGGGTTCGCACCTGTAGGTCGGGCTATTACAAAATCTGCCTATACCACTATCACCGGCTTTTGCCCAAAAGCCACAGAACCTTCCCACAGCCTTCCTAGCATGGCCCTCACTTGTTCGATGAGGCCTTGCCATGAACCACGCCACCCCAGGCGCACAGATGAAAGTGCGCGGTATCCACAAGCGTTTCGGTGCCTTCACGGCGCTCAACGACGTGTCTCTGGACATCGCTGCTGGCGAGCTGGTTTGCCTGCTCGGCCCGTCTGGTTGCGGCAAGACCACCCTGCTGCGCTGCATCGCCGGCCTCGAACGCCAGGACCGCGGCGCGCTGTACATCGGTGAGCGCGACATCTCCGAACTGCCTCCCCAGGCCCGGGACTACGGCATCCTGTTCCAGTCCTACGCACTGTTCCCCAACCTCACCGTCGAAGCCAACATCGCCTACGGCCTGACCGGCAGCAGCCGCGACGAAAGCCGCCAGCGTGTGGCCGAAATGCTCGAACTGGTTGGCCTGTCCGGTAGCGAAAAGAAATACCCCGGCCAACTGTCCGGCGGCCAGCAGCAGCGTGTGGCGCTGGCCCGCGCGTTGGCGCCGTCGCCATCGCTGCTGCTGCTCGACGAACCGATGTCGGCGCTGGATGCCCGGGTGCGAGAGCACCTGTGCACCGAGCTGCGTCAACTGCAGCGCCAGCTGGGCATCACCACGCTGATGGTCACCCACAACCAGGACGAAGCCATGCTCATGGCCGACCGCATCGCGGTGATGAACAACGGCCAGGTCGAGCAATATGCGACCCCGCAGGAAATCTACGACCAGCCGGCCACGCCGTTCGTCGCCGAGTTCGTCGGCCAGGGCAACTGGCTGCCGTTCCAGTGCAGTGGCGACAGCCATGCCCAGGTCGGCGCCATGAGCATGCGCCTGGCGGCCAACGCCGGCTCCGCCCGCAGCGGTCGGCTGTTCTGCCGCCCGGAGGCGATCACGGTGAACCCGGCGGTGCATGAGGAAAACCTGTTCCCGGCCAAGGTTCGCGAAATCACCTTCCTCGGCAACCGCTGCCGCATGAGCTTCGAGCTCAAGGCCCTGCCGGGCCATGCGCTGCTCGCTGAACTGGCGCCGGAAGCCATGCCGCGCCTGGGCTCGCAGGATATCTGGGTGGCCTTGCCGCCGCAGAGCCTGCAGGTGTTTGCCTGAGATGGCCGCGCCAATGTCCCTGCCGGTGACCCAGGCCAAGGATGCGCGACGCGGTGACGTCGCCCTGGGTGACCGCCTGTTCGTCATCGGTGGCAAGAGCCTGCTGCTGGTCCTGCTGTTGCTGGCCGTGGTGATGCCGCTGCTGGCCATTTTCTGGAAAGGTTTCAGCGGTGAAGCCGGCCAGGGCGGTGGCTTGCTGGCCGCCCGTGAACTGTTCGCCAGCGCAAACTTCCACTGGCTGCTCGGCAACAGCCTGTCGGTGGCCTTCAGCGTTGCGGCAATCGTGGTGCCGCTGGCCTATCTATTCGCCTACGCCCTGCAACGCACGCTGATTCCGGGCAAGGGCCTGTGGCGCGGCATCTCGCTGCTGCCGCTGCTGGCGCCGTCGATGCTGCCGGCGATTGCCCTGGTCTACCTGTTCGGCAATCAGGGCCTGCTGCGTAGCCTGCTCAACGACAACATCTACGGCTTCTGGGGCATCGTCCTCGGCGAGGCCATCTACACCTTCCCCCATGCGCTTATGATCCTGCTTTCTGCCTTGTCGCTAGCCGATGCGCGTCTGTTCGACGCGGCGTCGAGCATGGGCGCCGGGCCGTGGCGGGCATTCAGCAGCATCACCTGGCCTGCCACGCGTCAGGCGGTGTTCGCTGCGTTCTGCCTGGTGTTCACTTTGACCATCACCGACTTCGGCGTGCCGGTCGTGGTGGGGGGCGACTATCAGGTGCTGGCGCTGGAAGCCTACAAGGCGGTGGTCGGCCAGCAGCAGTTCGGCCGTGGTGCGTTGATCGGCATGGTGCTGCTGCTGCCGGCGCTGCTCAGCTTCGGCGTCGATGCCTGGCTGCGTCGGCGCCAGGGCGAGGCCATGAGCGGCCGCGCCCAGGTGTTCGAGCCCAAGCGGTCGCGCTGGCGTGACGCCTGCTTCCTGGCCATCGTGCTGCTGGTCAGCGCGGCGCTGCTGGTGGTGATCGGCATGGCGGTGTACTCGTCGCTGGTGACGTTCTGGCCGTACAACCTGACCCTGTCATTCAAGCACTACAGGTTCGACGACACGGCCGGTGGTGGCTGGCTGGCCTATCGCAACAGCGTGACCATGGCCCTGTGCAGCGCATTGATCGGCAGCCTGGTGATTTTCACCGGCGCCTACCTGATGGAGAAAACCCAGGGCCAGCGCTTGCTCAACCAGGCCCTGCGCCTGCTCAGCTTCATCCCCATGGCGGTGCCCGGGTTGGTACTGGGCCTGGGCTACGTGTTCTTCTTCAACCTCGATGGCAACCCGCTGCACGTGTTCTATGGCGGTATGGCGCTGCTGGTGCTGTGCACCATCGCCCACTACCTGACCACCGCGCAGATGACCGCCGCCACCGCGCTGCGCCAGCTCGACGGCGAGTTCGAGGCCGCCGCACTGTCGCTCAAGGCGCCGCTGTACAGGCACTTCGTGCGGGTCACCGTGCCGATCTGCCTGCCGGCGCTGCTGGACATCATCCGTTACCTGTTCGTCTCGGCAATGACCACCGTGTCGGCGGCAATCTTCCTCTACAGCCCCGACACCCTCCTCGCCGCCGTCGCCGTTTTGAACATGGACGATGCCGGCAACGTCGGCGGTGCTGCCGCCATGTCGACCCTGATCCTGCTGACCAGCGCCGCGGCTTCCCTGCTGCTGGCCGCTGCTTCCCGCGGCCTGTTGCGCCGCTCCCAGGCCTGGCGCCAGCGCGCCCCCGGCCATTGACCGACTGCCCACTCTGATAGGAAACGCATCATGTTCAAGCCCCTTGTACTTGCCGTTGCCGTATCCGCCGTCTTCAGCCTGCAGGCTACGGCCGCAGCCACCCAGCTGACTGTCTACACCGCCCTGGAAGCCGAGCAGCTCAAAAGCTACAAGCAGGCCTTCGAAAAGGCCAACCCGGACATCGAGATCAAGTGGGTGCGTGACTCCACCGGCATCATCACGGCCAAGCTGCTGGCCGAGAAAGACCGCCCGCAAGCCGACGCGGTCTGGGGCCTGGCCGCCTCCAGCCTGGCCATCCTTGACCAGAACGGCATGCTCGAAGCTTATGCGCCGAAAGACCTGGGCAAGATCTCCGCGAACTACCGCGACGCCGCCAACCCGCCAGCCTGGGTCGGCATGGACGTGTGGGCCGCGACCATCTGCTTCAACACCGTCGAAGCCGAAAAGCAGGGCCTGAGCAAGCCGGTGAGCTGGCAGGACCTGACCAAGCCTGAATACAAGGGCAAGATCGTCATGCCCAACCCGGCTTCGTCCGGCACCGGCTTCCTTGACGTGAGTGCCTGGCTGCAGACCTTCGGCGAGCCGCAGGGCTGGGCCTACATGGACGCCTTGCACCAGAATATCGGCCAGTACGTGCACTCCGGTTCCAAGCCGTGCAAGCTGGCGGCGGCGGGTGAATTCCCGATCGGGATTTCGTTCGAGTACCCCGCCGTGCAGCTCAATCGCCAGGGCGCGCCGCTGGATATCGTGCTGCCGAAGGAAGGCCTGGGCTGGGAGATCGAGGCGACCGCTGTGATCAAGGGCTCGCCGAAGGCTGACGCTGCCAAGCGCCTGGCTGACTTCTCGGCAAGCCCGGCGGCCATGGCGCTGTACAAGGACAACTTTGCCGTACTGGCCGCGCCGGGCATTGCCAAGCCGCAGACCGAGCTGCCGGCCGACTATGAACAGCGCCTGATCAAGAACGACTTTGCCTGGGCCTCGAAAAACCGCGACCAGATCCTCGGTGAATGGCGCAAGCGCTATGACGGCAAGTCGGAGAAAGTGGCACAACAATAAGCCCCAGCAGTGAAGCCTCTTCGTGGGCATGCCCGCGAAGAGGCCTGGCCTGCACAATCAGATCTGTGAAACCAACGCCTCCAGCTGCTCCTGCCGCTCAGCTTGATTCAGCTTCGCCCCGGGATTGAGCGTCGACCACTGCGGATGCGCCCGCGCCTTGCTCAAGGCTTCGGGCAGCTTGCCCTCGCGCCAGGCCTTTTCATCCAGCTCGCCCAGCCGAATGCTGTCCTGCGCCGCATGCCCGCGCCCCTCCAGCGCCACCATCAACTGCTGTTGACGCAACGCGAGCAGCCGCAGCACGGTGTCGTCGACTGTCAGCTCGCGCTGCCCCTTCAACTTGCCCATCAACCGCGATCCATAGTTACGTGCGGTCTGCAGTGCGCCACCGGCAATCGCGCCTGCCAACGCTGCGGCGCCTAAAGTCAGCCCGCCCACCAGCAGATCGACCCCGGCACCGGCAGCCGCACCGGCCGCGACGCCGCTACCCAGGCGCACACCCAGCAATTTCAGGGTCTCGGGATTGAACAGGTCATCGCCCCAGCGCCCATCCAGCAGTGGCAGATCACCGGCATTGGCATCCTCACGGCGGAAGGCATACAGCTTGAGCAGGGCTTCCACGCATCGCTGCTCGCGCTGGCGCACATCCTGGCGCAAGGCCTCGATGGCCTTGGCTTCAGCCGCTGGCTCGGCCTCGACGCTGCGTCGGCAGGCCGCGCAATCGAGCAGCAATTCGGCGATCAGCCGCTTGCCGCTGCGCTGGCGTGCCAGGCGCTGGGCTTGCTGGTCGTCGATCAGCCGTTGCAGGGCCGGGCGGGCGTCTTCCAGCAGCAGCGCCAGGCTTTCGTACAGCCGGCGTTCACCATCTTCCGGCGGGGCCACGCTGTCGAACCGCACCAATGCGTGAAGCCCAAGCCGGGCAAGGGCTTCACGCCATTGCGGTTCGCGGTGCTGGGTGCTGGCGACGAAGTTGAGCACTGGCAGCAAAGGCTTGCCGCAGCTGGCCAGCACTTCCAGTTCGTCGCGGTATTTGGCCAGCACCGGCTCGCGGGCGTCGATCACATACAGGCCGGCATTGCTCGCCAGCAACTGGCGCAGCACCTTGGCTTCCTGCTCGAAGCGCTGGCGTGCCTCGCTGCCCTGCAGGAAACGTTCGAGGCGGGCCGGGCCGTCCAGGCGTTCGCCGGGGCGCTCCAGACGTTCGAGGTAGTCGAGCAGGCTGATAGCGTCTTCCAGGCCAGGGGTGTCGTAGAGTTCCAGCAGTGGTTCGCCGTCCACCGACAGCCGCGCACCCTCGACATGGCGGGTGGTGCTGGGGCGGTGCGAAACTTCGCCGAAGCTGACATCGCGGGTGAGCGTGCGTAGCAGCGAGGTCTTGCCGACGTTGGTGTGGCCGACCACGGCCAGTTTCAGCGGCTCAGTCATGGCCATGCTCCAGCCAGGTCAGGGGCGAAGTGTCGGCATGGGGCAGGCCGAGGCGGTCGAGGGCGTCATGCCAGTCGCCCAGGCGTTCGGCATCCAGGGCCTGGCCGGGGTCTGCCTGAAGCAGCCAGATACGTGTGGCCCCGGCATTGCGCGCCAGCTCTGCGAGCAGCGCCAGGCTGCCGCGATCGGGTGAGCGACGTGGGTCGCAAGCGATGGCCAGGCGTGCCGGCGGGAAGCGGCTGAGCTGTTCGAGCAGCTTGTTACGCGATTCGCGGCTATCGAGCACACCCGCGTCGGTCACCGTTTTGGGCAGGGCAGGCGGCCAGGGGCGTTGGTCGTCGAGTTCCAGGCCGACCAGCAAGGCGCCGCTGCTGCCGCCTTCCAGTTGGCCGGCCTGGAACTGTGGCAGGGCATCGGGAGCGGCATCCTGCACACCGATGCGTTCGCTGCGTGGCATCAGTGCATCGCGCAGTTGCGCGAAGCCGGGCAGGCTGAGGTCCAACGCAAGATGGGCACGGCCCTGGCGCCAGCGCCACAGGCACAGCCCGGCCAGCAGCAGGCGCGGCAGCAGGCCGTACACCAGCACCACGCCGAGCAGCCAGCTGGCCCAGGCCTGGCGGGCGGCATCCAGGGCGGGGAAGGTATCGCCACTGGCACGGATCATGGCCTCGTCCGGCACGGCGAAACCGAGCAGCGAGGGCAGGGCGCCGAGGGCCTGGGTCAGGTGGATGAACGGGTCGGCGGCCAGCAGCGTGGTTTCCCAGACGAAGCCGTATCGGCGGGTAGCCAGCAAGGCCAGCAGCATGCCCAGGGCGGCGACCATCGCCAGCAGCCATAGGCCGTGCACCAGCACCCCGAGCAGCCAGCGGTTCAGGCGTTGGCGTTGCAGCAGCACCAGCAGCGCCGGCGCCAGGTGTGCGGCCTTGGCGTCGCGGGCGAAGCGTTCGCTCATCCACAACCACAGGCGGCCGAGGCTGGCGCCGTGTTCGCCGCTCAAGGCAAAGCCCACGGCCCAGCCCAGCAGCATCAGCAGGTTCAGCCCGAGCAGACTGCCCAGGGCCCAGAACACATTGACCGGGCGCTGGCCGTCGCCCAAGGCGGCGAAGGCCAGGCCTGCGCCGCTGAATACGGCCAGCAGCATCAGGGCCAGCAGCGCCAGGCGGGCGCCCTGCTTCCAGTGGCGCAGGGCCGTGGTCATGCCATCGCGTTCGGCGAGGAACAGCGCGCGGGTTTCGATGCGCGCTGCCAGGTCACCGCCCACTTGGCGGGCGTGGCGGTTTGCCTCCTGATCGTCCAGGAGGCCTGCGTGTTCCTCGCGCAGGCGCACCGCTTCGGTGAGCCAGCGCTTGTCCAGTGGAGTCGGTGCAGTCACAAGGTCTTCCATTGCGTGGTTCAGGGCAGAAGCATAACCCACACACCCGGTGCTATCCTCGCTGGCATGAATACATCACTCCCCCTCAGCCTGATCGCGGCTCACGCCGAAAACCGCGTGATCGGCATCGACAACACCATGCCCTGGCACCTGCCGGGGGACTTCAAGTACTTCAAGGCCACCACCCTGGGCAAGCCGATCATCATGGGGCGCAAGACCTGGGATTCACTGGGCCGGCCGTTGCCGGGGCGGTTGAATATCGTGGTCAGCCGGCAGGCGGGCCTGCAACTGGCCGGGGCCGAGGTGTTTGCCTCGCTGGAGGCCGCAGTGGCGCGGGCCGAGCAGTGGGCGCGTGAGCAGGGCGTTGGCGAGCTGATGCTGATTGGCGGGGCGCAGCTGTATGGGCAGGCGCTGGAGAAGGGGCTGGTGAGCCGGATGTACCTGACGCGGGTGGAGTTGAAGCCGCAAGGAGATGCCTGGTTCCCGGCGTTCGATGAGGGCCAGTGGAAGTTGGTGTCGAGCGAGGCTCAGGCTGAAGAAGGCAAGCCTGCGTACCACTTCGAGGTCTGGGACAAGGTTTGAGATAGCCGGGGCCGCACAGCGGCCCCAATCATTGTCAGGTATGACTCAGCTCGGCATGTTCATCGCCGGCCAGCACTGCCTTGTCGGTCTCTTTCAGCAACTGGCTGGTCACCACACCCGCGGTCATCGAGCCATTCACGTTCAATGCCGTGCGGCCCATATCGATCAGTGGCTCCACCGAAATCAGCAGCGCCACCAGTTCGACCGGCAAACCCATGGCCGGCAGCACGATCAACGCGGCGAAAGTGGCACCACCGCCGACGCCAGCCACACCCGCCGAACTCAGCGTCACGATCGCCACCAGGGTCGCGATCCACAGCGGGTCGAAGGTATTGATGCCCACCGCCGGCGCCACCATCACGGCCAACATGGCTGGATAGAGGCCCGCGCAGCCGTTCTGGCCAATGGTGGTGCCGAACGATGCACTGAAGCTGGCAATCGACTGCGGCACGCCAAGGCGACGGGTCTGCGCTTCGATGTTCAGCGGGATGCTCGCAGCGCTGGAGCGGCTGGTGAAGGCGAAGGTGAGCACTGGCCAGACCTTGCGGAAGAAGCGCAGCGGGCTCACGCCGGTGGTGGCGAGGATGATGCCGTGGACCACGAACATCAGCGCCAGGCCCAGGTACGACACCACCACGAAGCTGCCCAGCTTGAGGATGTCTTCCAGGTTCGAGCTGGCCACCACCTTGGTCATCAGCGCCAGTACGCCGTAAGGGGTGAGCTTCATCACCACGCGTACCAGGCGCATCACCCAGGCCTGCAGGGTATCGATGGCCGACAGGGCGCGCGCGCCCTTCTCGGCGTCGTCCTTGATCAGTTGCAGCGCGGCCAGGCCGACGAACACGGCGAAGATCACCACGCTGATGATCGAGGTCGGTTTGGCTCGCGCCAGGTCGCCTACCGGGTTGCTGGGGATGAACGACAGCAGCAGCTGGGGCACATTCAGGTCGGCAACCTTGCCCACGTAATCGCTGTGGATAACCTGCATGCGCGCGCTTTCCTGGGCGCCGGCCACCAGGCCTTCGGCGCTCAGGCCGAACAGGTTGGTCAGCACAATGCCGATCAGTGCGGCAATGGCGGTGGTCAACAGCAGCGTGCCGATGCTCAGCACGCTGATGCGGCCGAGCGACGAAGCGTTGTGCAGGCGGGCCACGGCGCTGAGGATGGAGGCGAAGATCAACGGCATGACGATCATCTGCAGCAGGCCGACATAGCCGTTGCCGACCAGGTCCAGCCAGCTGATGGTGGCCTTGAGCACCGGGTGGCCGGCGCCGTAAATGCTGTGCAGGGCCAGGCCGAACGCGACGCCCAGCGCCAGGCCCAGGAGGACCTTCTTGGCCAGGCTCCAATCGGTACGGCCGGTTTGTGCCAGGCCTAGCAGCAGGGCCAGGAACGCCAGCAGGTTGAGGGACAACGGCAGGTTCATTGAAGCTCCAGGAAAAAGCAGAAGAAGCATCGCCTCTGGTGAGCGATTGCGAACGGAAATGCTAACAGCATGAAAACAAACGAATTTATACCCAAAAGTAATTTACTTAGTCGTTTATGGAATAACTGGCGGTCGCGGATAGCAATGCACGCGACGTTTACAGTTTTGTGAAGGTCGTTGTGAGGGGCCGGAATCGGCGAATGATGCACTAGTTTTTCCGGGTCATTTCAGGAGATTCGCACATGAAGTTCGCTCCGAAAGCCCTCGTCCTGGGTTTATCCCTGCTGTTTAGTGTCGAAAGCTTCGCCACCGAGCTCAAGCACTGGCCCGCCGATGCAGCCAAGCAGCTCGACGCCATGATTGCCGCCAATGCCCACAAAGGTAACTACGCGGTCTTTGACATGGACAACACCAGCTACCGCTACGACCTCGAAGAAGCGCTGCTGCCGTTCATGGAAAACAAGGGCCTGCTGACCCGCGACAAGCTCGACCCGTCGCTCAAGCTGATCCCGTTCAAGGACACTGCCGAGCACAAGGAAAGCCTGTTCAGCTACTACTACCGCCTGTGCGAGATCGACGACATGGTCTGCTACCCGTGGGTGGCGCAGGTGTTTGCCGGCTTCACCCTCAAGGAACTCAAGGCTCAGGTCGATGAGCTGATGGCCTCGGGCAAGCCGATCCCCAGCACCTATTTCGAAGGCGACCAGGTCAAGGCCATCGAGGTACAACCGCCGAAGGTCTTCACTGGCCAGGCCGAGCTGTACAACAAGCTGATGGAGAATGGTATCGAGGTGTACGTGATTTCGGCGGCCTCCGAGGAACTGGTGCGCATGGTCGCTTCCGATCCCAAGTACGGCTACAACGTCAAACCGCAGAACGTGATTGGTGTCAGCCTGTTACTGAAGGATCGCGCGAACGGCCAGCTGACCACGGCGCGCAAGCAGATAAGCGCCGGGCAGTATGAGGCCAAGGCCAACGAAGGGCTGGAGCTGACGCCTTATCTGTGGACCCCCGCCACCTGGATGGCGGGCAAGCAGGCGGCGATCCTGACTTACATCGATGAATGGAAGAAGCCGGTACTGGTGGGAGGCGATACGCCAACCAGCGATGGCTACATGCAGTTCCATGGCGTAGATGTGAACAAGGGCGGCATCCACCTGTGGATAAACCGCAAGGCCAAGTACATGGACCAGTTGAACGGCATGATCGCGAAGAACGCGGCGGCGCAGGCCAAGGAAGGGTTGCCGGTGACGGCAGACAAGAACTGGGTGATCGTGACGCCGGAGCAGATCCAGTAGGCCTCGTATTGCCTGCACTGGTCTCTTCGCGGGTACAGGCATAAAAAAACCGGCGCTCAGGGCGCCGGTTTCTCATTCACGCAGTCAGAGCCTCACAGCCCTTCGAGCATCGCCTTGTTACGCACAGCACCCTTGTCGGCACTGGTCGCCAGCAGGGCGTAGGCCTTCAGCGCGGTGGTTACCTTGCGTGGGCGCACTTCAGCCGGTTTCCAGCCTTTCTTGTCCTGCTCGATGCGACGGTGAGCCAGCTCTTCGTCGCTGACCAGCAGGTTGATCGAACGGTTGGGAATGTCGATCAGCACCTTGTCGCCGTCGCGCACCAGGCCGATGGCGCCGCCAGCAGCGGCCTCCGGCGAGGCGTGGCCGATCGACAGGCCCGAAGTACCGCCCGAGAAACGGCCGTCGGTGAGCAGGGCGCAGGCCTTGCCCAGGCCCTTGGACTTCAGGTACGAGGTCGGGTAGAGCATCTCTTGCATGCCCGGGCCGCCTTTCGGGCCTTCGTAACGGATGATCACGATGTCGCCGGCCTTCACTTCGTCGGCGAGGATGCCGCGCACGGCGCTGTCCTGGCTCTCGAAGATCTTCGCGTTGCCTTCGAACACGTGGATCGATTCGTCGACGCCGGCGGTCTTCACCACACAACCGTCGACCGCGATGTTGCCGTACAGCACGGCCAGGCCGCCTTCTTGCGAGTAGGCGTGCTCGAAGCTGCGGATACAGCCGTTTTCACGGTCGTCGTCGAGGGTTTCCCAACGGGTCGACTGGCTGAACGCGGTCTGGGTCGGGATGCCGGCCGGGCCTGCCTTGAAGAAGGTGTGCACGGCTTCGTCATCGGTCTGGGTGATGTCCCACTTGGCGATGGCTTCTTCCATGCTGCGGCTGTGCACGGTCGGCAGGTCGGTGTGCAGCAGGCCGCCACGGGCGAGCGAACCGAGGATGCTGAAGATGCCGCCAGCGCGGTGCACGTCTTCCATGTGGTACTTCTGGATGTTCGGCGCCACCTTGCACAGCTGCGGCACCTTGCGCGACAGGCGGTCGATGTCGCGCAGGTCGAACTCGACTTCACCTTCCTGGGCAGCAGCGAGCAGGTGCAGGATGGTGTTGGTCGAACCGCCCATGGCGATGTCGAGCATCATGGCGTTCTCGAACGCCTTGAAGTTGGCGATGCTGCGCGGCAGCACCGACTCGTCGTTTTCCTGGTAGTAGCGCTTGCACAGCTCGACGATGGTGCGGCCAGCGGTGAGGAACAGCTGCTCGCGGTCGGCGTGAGTGGCCAGGGTCGAACCGTTGCCCGGCAGGGCGAGACCTAAGGCTTCGGTCAGGCAGTTCATCGAGTTGGCGGTGAACATGCCGGAGCACGAACCGCAGGTCGGGCAGGCACTGCGCTCGTACTCGGCGACTTTCTCGTCGCTGGCGGTGGAGTCAGCGGCGATGACCATGGCGTCGACCAGGTCCAGGCCGTGGCTGGCCAGCTTGGTCTTGCCGGCTTCCATCGGGCCGCCGGAAACGAAGATCACCGGGATGTTCAGGCGCAGGGCGGCCATCAGCATGCCGGGGGTGATCTTGTCGCAGTTGGAGATGCAGACGATGGCGTCGGCGCAGTGGGCGTTGACCATGTACTCGACGGCGTCGGCAATGATCTCGCGGCTTGGCAGCGAGTACAGCATGCCGTCGTGGCCCATGGCGATGCCGTCATCGACGGCGATGGTGTTGAATTCCTTGGCCACGCCACCGGCGCGTTCGATTTCGCGGGCAACCAGCTGGCCCAGGTCCTTCAGGTGCACGTGGCCCGGGACGAACTGGGTGAACGAGTTGGCGATGGCGATGATCGGTTTCTTGAAGTCTTCGTCCTTCATCCCGGTGGCACGCCACAGGGCGCGGGCGCCGGCCATGTTGCGGCCTTGGGTGGAAGTCTTGGAACGATAATCAGGCATGAAACACTCCTGGCGGCTTAATCAGGTCACAAAAAGGGGAGTGAGCTTCTCTTGTCCTTTGTACCGCAGGCCGGTTGCCACAGGCACGGATGGGGCCGAAGACCGCGCGGGATCGCCGCGTGCTTGGGCAGAGCTCATAAACCCGCCGGGGATGACTGGCGATGAATAGGCCGATTCTACACCGCTGGCGCGGAGAGGGAATGAAGATGTGTCTGGACGGTGGTTCGGGAAGGGCTCCCGACTGCTCGTAGGACGCTTCTGAAACGACGTGTGCGGGGCTGACCTTGCCGCCTGTGCTGGCTATCATCCGCCGCGCCGCATGTGCGGCTTCACGAGAAATTACCTCAATGGACCTTCCCAGTTTCAGTTCACCACGAACTTGCAAATTGGCACTGAGTGCGTCAGCGCCAGGGCTTGCGAAGGCTTGAACCTCTGAGGTCTAGGCTCGCAGGTGCCTGCGCTGGCGCCTGGAGACTCGTATGTATTCTGTCTGCGCAAACTGCATCCGCTGCAAAGAACCGCTCTCGCATGGCCAGACCAGCGAAGCGCTGGAAAAGCTTCGCCAGGAGGTGACCGAAGACTTCCACAAAGGTGCATCGATCACCAATCACGTCGGTAACCTGCGCAATGCCACAGTCGGTCTGCTGTATCGCAAGCGAGTGCTATGGCTGGTGCTGCTGGTATTTGGCAACCTGTTTTCCGGTGCCGGTATTGCTGCCTTTGAAGAAACCATCGCCGCGCACATCGTGCTGGTGTTCTTCCTGCCTCTGTTGGTGGACAGCGGGGGGAACGCGGGAGCGCAGTCGGCCACCTTGATGGTACGGGCGCTGGCGACGGGGGAAGTGGTCATGCGCGACTGGATGCGCATGCTAGGTCGCGAATGTGGGGTGGCGTTGGCGCTCGGCGGCACCATGGCCTTGGCGGTGGCATCGCTGGGGGCTCTGCGAGGTGGCGCTGACGTCGCTTTGATAGTGGCCAGCAGCATGCTGGTTATCGTATTGATCGGTAGCCTGATCGGCATGAGCCTGCCGTTCCTGTTTACTCGCGTGAAGCTCGACCCGGCTACCGCCAGTGGTCCGTTGGTGACCTCGATCGCCGATGCGGCGGGGGTGCTGGTGTACTTCGGGATTGCGTCGCAGGTGCTGGAAATCTGATACCGGTCCGGGGCGCGTCGCGCCCCGGACCTTGCGGATCAGCTGTTCGGCAGCAACCGACAGGTGATGCTCTTGATGTAGCGGGTTTCGGCGATGGCTGGATGCACCGGGTGATCCGGGCCCTGACCGCCGCGTTCGAGCAGCTGCAGGTTGCGGTCCAGGTGGCGGGCGCTGGTCAGCAGGATGTTGTGCAGGTCGTCCTCGGGCAGGTGCATCGAGCACGAGGCGCTGACCAGGATGCCGTCCTTGCTCAGCATGCGCATGGCCTGCTCGTTGAGGCGGCGGTAGGCCGCTTCGCCGTTTTTCAGGTCTTTCTTGCGCTTGATGAAGGCGGGTGGGTCGGCAATGATTACGTCGAAGCGCTCTTCGGCGGCCTTCAGCTCACGCAGGGCCTCGAACACGTCACCTTCGATGCAGGTCAGCTTCTCGCTGATGCCGTTCAGCGCGGCGTTGCGCTCGACACCATCCAGGGCAAAGCCCGAAGCATCCACGCAGAACACTTCGCTGGCGCCGAACGCGCCGGCCTGCACGCCCCAGCCACCGATGTAGCTGAACAGGTCGAGCACGCGCTTGCCTTTGACATACGGTGCCAGGCGCGCGCGGTTCATGCGGTGGTCGTAGAACCAGCCGGTCTTCTGGCCTTCGCGTACCGGGGCTTCGAACTTGACGCCGTTCTCTTCCAGCGGGACCCAGTCCGGCACTTCGCCGTAGACGGTTTCGACGTAGCGCTGCAGGCCTTCGGCGTCGCGGGCGGCGGAGTCGTTCTTGAACAGGATGCCGCTAGGCTTGAGCACCTGGATCAGCGCCGCGATCACGTCGTCCTTGTGCGCTTCCATGGTGGCCGAGGCCAGCTGCACCACGAGGATGTCGTAGAAGCGATCGACCACCAGGCCCGGCAGCAAGTCAGAGTCGCCGTATACCAGGCGGTAGCACGGCTGGTCGAACAGGCGCTCGCGCAGCGACAGGGCGACGTTCAGGCGGTGTACCAGCAGCGACTTGTCCAGCGGCAGCTTGATGTCACGCGACAGCAGGCGGGCGCAGATCAGGTTGTTCGGGCTCAGCGCGACGATGCCCAGCGGCTTGCCGTTGGCAGCTTCGAGTACTGCCTGCTGGCCGGCCTGGAAGCCTTGCAGCGGGGTCGCGGAAACGTCGACTTCGTTGCTGTAGACCCACAGGTGGCCGGCGCGCAGGCGGCGGTCGGCATTGGCTTTGAGGCGAAGGCTGGGCAGGGACATGACGTCGCTCCGGGAAAAAAGAGCGGGATTATAGCCTGTTGGCCCCTTGCCTGCTGCAGGCCAGTGCCGCGAGGAGCCCGGAACAGACACCAATTGTCTGAATTTTTACCGCGCCGCCCACCTTTGGCGATTGGTGTGGTGCCGGAGTACGGGGTTAGAATCCGTCGTCCTTCACGAGTGTGTACGCATGTCCCAAGAACTCAGCGCCGAACAGATCCAGCAAGCCTTGCAAGGCATCACCATTCCGCCGCAACCGCAGATCATGGTCGACCTGCAGTTCGAGCAGTACATGCCTGACCCGGACCTGGAAACCATCGCCAAGCTGATTTCCCAGGACCCAGGGCTTGCCGGTGCCTTGCTCAAGCTGGTCAATTCGCCGCATTTCGGCCTGTCGAACAAGATCGGCTCGATCCAGCGCGCGGTAAACCTGCTGGGCAGCCGCTCGATCATCAACCTGATCAACGCACAGTCGATCAAGGGCGAGATGAGCGACGAGACCATCGTCACCCTCAACCGCTTCTGGGACACCGCCCAGGACGTGGCCATGACCTGCCTGACCCTGGCCAAGCGCACCGGCATCCAGGCTGCCGACGAGGCCTATACCCTTGGGTTGTTCCACGACTGCGGCGTACCACTGATGCTCAAGCGCTTCCCCGAGTACATGCAGGTGCTGGAAGAAGCCTACGCCAAGGCCGGTGAGGAAACTCGCGTAGTCGATACCGAGAACCGCGTCTTCAATACCAACCATTCTGTGGTTGGCTACTTCACGGCCAAATCCTGGCGCCTGCCGGAGCACATCAGCGCGGCCATCGCCAACCACCATAATGCCCTGGCGATCTTCCGCGAAGATTCGTCGAGCAATACCCAAAGCCAGTTGAAGAACCTGCTGGCCGTGCTGAAGATGGCCGAGCACATCTGCGCCTCTTACCGCGTGCTGGGCAACCAGAGCATCGACCATGAGTGGAATGCGGTCGGCCCGCTGGTGCTGGACTATATCGGTTTGTCGGAGTACGACTTCGAGACCCTGAAACAGAACATTCGCGAGTTGGGTGGGCGCTGATCCATGCCGGAATTACCTGAAGTCGAAACCACCCGGCGTGGGATTGCTCCCCATCTGGTGGGCCAACGTGTCAGCCGCGTGGTGGTGCGAGACGGGCGTCTGCGCTGGCCGATCCCTGAAGACCTCGATGTGCGCCTGTCCGGGCAGCGCATCGTCAGCGTCGAGCGGCGGGCCAAGTACCTGTTGATCAACGCCGAGGTGGGCACCTTGATCAGCCACTTGGGCATGTCGGGCAACCTGCGCCTGGTGGAGCTGGGCTTGCCTGCAGCCAAGCATGAACATGTCGATATCGAGCTGGAATCGGGGCTGATGCTGCGTTACACCGACCCGCGACGGTTCGGTGCCATGCTCTGGAGCCTCGACCCGCTCAACCATGAGCTGCTGCTGCGCCTGGGGCCAGAGCCGTTGACCGACCTGTTTGACGGCGAGCGCCTGTTCCAGCTGTCGCGCGGGCGCTCGATGGCGGTCAAGCCCTTCATCATGGACAACGCGGTGGTGGTGGGGGTGGGCAACATCTACGCGACCGAGGCGCTGTTTGCCGCTGGCATCGACCCACGCCGTGAGGCGGGCGGGATTTCCAGGGCTCGTTACCTGAAGCTGGCGATCGAAATCAAACGGGTATTGGCCGCGGCCATCGAGCAGGGCGGCACAACCTTGCGCGATTTCATTGGCGGCGACGGGCAGCCGGGGTACTTCCAGCAGGAATTGTTCGTCTACGGGCGGGGCGGTCAGCCGTGCAAGCTGTGCGGCACGACCTTGCGCGAGGTGAAGCTCGGGCAGCGGGCGAGCGTGTTCTGCCCGCGCTGCCAGCGCTAGCCGTCTGCGTTCAGGCCTTGCCGGTGATCCGGCGGTACTTGGCCATCAGCTCGTCTTCGGTTTCCGGGTGCGCTTCATCCAGCGGGATGCAATCGACCGGGCAGACCTGCTGGCACTGCGGCTCGTCGTAGTGACCTACGCACTGGGTGCACAGGTTAGGGTCGATCACGTAGATCTCTTCGCCTTGGGAGATGGCCTCGTTCGGGCACTCGGGTTCGCAGACGTCGCAGTTGATGCAATCGTCGGTGATGATCAGGGACATGGGGACTCCGGCCGGGGCGCATCGCCCGGGCATGTTCAACGCTTTGGGCACAATTGTGCCGCATTCGCGCCCGCAGTGCACGCGGGCGCGATGATCAGGCGCGCAAGGTTACTTCTTGAAGCGTTCGGTCAGCGCCTCGGCCACCACAGGGTGGACGAACTTGCTGATATCTCCGCCCAACGCGGCTATTTCCCGCACCAGCGTCGAGGAAATGAACGAATAGCGTTCCGAAGGCGTGAGGAACAGGCTCTCGACGTCGGGCGCCAGTTGCCGGTTCATGTTCGCCAGCTGGAACTCGTATTCGAAGTCCGATACTGCGCGCAGGCCGCGCAGGAACACGTTCGCGCCCTGTTCCTTGGCGAAGTGCGCCAACAGTGACGAGAAGCCGATGACTTCGACATTGGGCAGGTGCTTGGTGACCTCACGGGCAAGCTCGACCCGTTGTTCCAGCGGGAACAGGGGGTTTTTCTTCGGGCTGGCCGCCACCGCGATGATCACGTGGTCGAACAGGCGCGAAGCGCGCTCGACCAGGTCGCCATGGCCTTTGGTAATGGGGTCGAAAGTACCCGGGTACAACACTCGGTTCATCGCGTCATCCTGGCTGGAGTGCGTTGGGGAGTCGGATGGTAGCGCAGCGATTGCGCCCGGCCAAGTCATGCGGCCGGCTGATGGCACTATAGACAGGGCGTGTATTCGTTGTCATGCACTCTGTGCCAGGCGGGTGGCCAAGGCCTCGGTCAGCCGGGCACTGATGGCATAAACCGACAGCTGCGGGTTGGCGCCGATGCTGGTCGGGAACAGCGAACCGTCATGGATCGACAGGTTTTCCAGCTGATGATGGCGGCCCAGGCTGTCGCAGACTGCCTGGCGCGGGTCGTCGCCCATTGCACAGCCGCCCATGACATGGGCGCTGCCCAGCCGGGTGCGGAACGGTTCCAGGCGCAAGGCGTCGATCACCCGCTGAACCTCGCCCAGGCTGGCAGCGGCGCGGGCGTCGCTGTGGACCGGCGTGACCTGCGTGGCGCCGGCAGCGAACTGGATCTGCGCCATGCTGTGATAGGCGCGGCGCAGGCCGTCGCGCAGATAGTCGGTGAGCGGGTAATCCAGCACTGGTGAGCCGTCGCCGCGCAATTCCACCGCGCCTCCCGTGCTTTCGGGGTGAAAGCCGTCGCGCAGCAGGGCCAGCATTACGTGAGTGTGCGGCAAGTCGGCCATGCGCCGGGCATTGTCGCTGCCGTATCCACCGAGCAGGGTGCTGGCCAGGGCCGGGTGCAAGGGCGGCACTTCCAGCTTGTAGCCCACCGGCCCGTCGACGCCGTCTTGCCATTGAAAGTGATCGCTGTAGATCGATTGCGGGGCGCCGTAGTACGGGTCGATGCGCGCGTCAAAACGCGCAGCGCTGAAGTTGACCAGGTGCAGGAAGGTCCGTTTGCCCAGGCGGCCATGCGGGTCGGGGGCCTTGGAGCGCAGCAGCAGGGCCGGGCTGTTGATACCGCCCCCGGCCACGATGTAATGGCGGGCGCGCACGCTGATCTGCCGGCCGGTGGGGTGCACGCCTTGAGCATCCAGCGCCTGGCACTGCAGCCCGGCGATACGCTCGCCATTGTGTTCGAAGCGTTCAGCGCGTGCGAGGTAGAGCAGTTCACCACCATTATCGAGGGTCGCCGGGATGCGCGTGACCAGCATCGATTGCTTGGCATTCACCGGGCAGCCCATGCCGCAATAGCCGAGGTTCCAGCAGCCACGCACGTTTCGCGGGATCACCGCCCAACGATAGCCAAGCTGTTCACAGCCGCGCCGCAGTACGTCGTTGTTGGCGTTCGCTGGCATCGCCCACGGCGTGATGCCCAGATCGTGCTCGATACGCTCGAACCAGGGCTGCATTTCTTGTTGCCCCAGGCCCGTGACGCCATGGGCGGTGGCCCAGTGTGCCAGCGTCTGTGGCGGCGTGCGAAAGCTCGAGGTCCAGTTGATCAGGGTGGTTCCACCGACAGCGCGGCCCTGCAGAATGGTGATGGCGCCATCCTTGCTCATCCGCCCCAGGCCTTCCTGATAGAGGCTGGCGTAGGCCTCGTCTTCCAGTAGATGGAAGTCGCTGCTGGTCTTCAGTGGGCCCTCCTCGATCAGCAGTACCTTGAAGCCGGCGGCGCTGAGCATCTGCGCACTGGTGGCACCGCCGGCACCGCTGCCGATCACAGCGATATCGGCCTCCAGCGTCAGGTCGTGCTCCATGCGTGAGCCGTCATGGGTGGTCCAGCCGCGTTCGAGGCCTTGGCGAAACGGGTCGGTTACAGGCATTGAAGATGCTCTTTTTGTCAGATCTTGGGTGGGCCGGGGTAGCCGCATGCGGCCCAGGCTTCCGGGCGTTCGTACCAGGCCATTTGCAGCAGTTGCAGCAGCGAGGCATGGCCCATGCGCAGCAGGTTCAGCGAGCTGTCCTGCCAGCGCTGCAGAAAGGCCGTTACCTGCGCACCGCTGGCCTGGTCCCAAGCCCCCCAGACGCCGGTCAAAGGGCCGCGGGTCAGCGGCAGGTTGAGCACATCGAACAGTTGCCGGGTGAGCTTGAGCATTTCCGGTGACAGCGCTGCCAGCTTGTGGTCGAGGCTGTGCAGCACCAGCTCGCCGTTTGCCGAGGTGCCGGCGAGTACCACCGGGACAAGTGCGAGCAGGGCCGGCAGGTCATCCTCACGCAGCACCTGGTAACCGGTTGCAGGCGTCTTGGCGCTGCAGCCGACCAGGCTGGCAGTACTCAGGAAAAGGCTGGCGCCCAGGCTGAAGCGCAGCAGGTCACGGCGCTGCATCAGCGGATGAACAACTTGTAGACCAGGCGCTGCAAGGCCTTGCCATAGGGCGGGTAGATCAGCCGCGCGGCATTCAGGCGCTGCTTGGCCAGCACTGCCTTGGCCTTGCTGAAGGTCAGGAAGCCTTCATGGCCATGGTAATGGCCCATGCCGGAGGGGCCGATACCGCCGAACGGCAAGTCGTCCTGGGCCACGTGCAGCAAGGTGTCGTTCAGGCACACGCCGCCGGAATGGCTGTGCTGCAGCACGTGCTGCTGCTCGCTGCGGTCGTAGCCGAAGTAGTACAGCGCCAAGGGGCGAGGGCGTTGATTGATGTAGGCCAGGGCCTCGTCGAGGTGGTCGTAAGGCACCAGCGGCAGCAGCGGGCCGAAGATCTCGTCCTGCATCACTTGCATGCTGTCGTTGACCCGGGTCAGCAGGTGCGGCGGCAGGCGTCGGCCCTGGCGGGTCTCGTCGGGGTACAGGTCGAGCACCTGGGCGCCCTTGCCGCGGGCGTCGTCCAGCAGGTGCTGCAGGCGCTGCAACTGCCGTGGGTTGATGATGGCACTGTAGTCGGGGTTGTCAGCGATGCGTGGGTACATGCGCTTCACCACGTTGCGGTAGGCATCGGCGAAGTCGTTCAGGCGGTCACGGGGCACCAGCACATAGTCGGGCGCGACGCAGGTCTGGCCGGCGTTGAGGGCCTTGCCGAAGGCGATACGCTCGGCAGCCGTGTTCAGCGGCACGCTGGCCGACACGATGGCCGGGGACTTGCCGCCCAACTCCAGGGTCACCGGGGTCAGGTTTTGCGCGGCCGCCAGCATGACCTGGCGGCCGATGCTTGTGGCGCCGGTAAACAGCAGGTGGTCGAAGGGCAGGCGAGCGAACGCCTGGCCGACTTCGACCTCGCCAAGTACCACGCTGACCAGATCTTCGGGGAAAACCCGCTCAATGAGCGCTTTGAGGGCTGCTCCACTGGCCGGTGTGGCTTCGCTCAACTTGAGCATGACCCGGTTGCCGGCAGCAAGGGCACAGGTCAACGGGCCGATGGCGAGGAACAGCGGGTAGTTCCACGGCACGATGATGCCAACCACTCCCAATGGCTGGTACAGCACCCGTGCGCTGGCCGGCTGGAAAGCCAGGCCCACTGCGCGCCGGGCCGGGCGCATCCAGCGTTGCAGGTGGCGCTCGGCATGGCGAATGCCTTGCACCGACGGTAGCAGCTCGGCCAGCAGCGTTTCGTCGGCACTGCGGCCGCTGAAGTCGGCATCGATGGCTTCGATAAGCGCTTGCTGGTCCGCCAGCAATGCCTCGCGCAGGCTTTTAAGCCACTGCCGCCGCTGTGCCGCAGGCGGCATGGGGTTGCCGGCAAAGGCCTGGCGCTGAGCGGCGAACGTCGCGTCAAGGTCGGTGTCGGAATGCACAGGAGGCAAGGCGATGGGCGAGGTCACGGCGGTCTCTCGTCTGGGCTTGAAGTCCCTAGAGCCTATACTCTAATTCGTACCATGGTGCGACTTTTTTAACCGGGAGAACGGTGCCCCCGTGGTGTGATTGACCGTAAGATGACCCATTATCGAAAGCCCGCAAACTGGGAGCTGAGCATGGCCCCGCGCATGAAGACCCGAGAGCGCATCGTGCAGAACAGCCTGGAGCTGTTCAACCTGCAGGGCGAACGCAGCGTCAGTACCAATCACATTGCCGCGCACATGGAAATTTCGCCCGGCAATCTGTACTACCACTTCCCCAACAAGCAGGCGATCATCGCCCTGCTGTTCAGCCAGTACGAAGAACTGGTGGACAGCTTCCTGCGCCCGCCGCAGGGCCGTATGGCCACGGTCGAGGACAAGCGCTTCTACCTCAAGGCGCTGCTCGCGGCGATGTGGAACTATCGCTTCCTGCACCGTGACCTGGAACACCTGCTGGAAAGCGACCCTGAACTGGCCGCCCGCTATCGGCGCTTTTCCGAGCGCTGCCTGCGCCAGGGCCAGGCGATCTACCGTGGCTTCGTCGACGCCGGGATCCTGGCCATGGAACCTGCGCAGATCGAGTCACTGACCATCAATGCCTGGATCGTGCTGACCTCATGGGTACGTTTTCTCAGCACCACGCGCGAACATTCCGCGCATCTGGGTGAAGAAGCCTTCAAACGTGGCGTCTATCAGGTGCTGGTGCTGGAGCTGGGCTTTGTCACCGGCAATGCCCGTGGCGCGGTGGACGCCCTGTGCCAGGAATTCCACGTTCCGTTCAATCAGGCCCTGGAACAGTAGCCAGGGCCTTCGTGCCATCGATCAGGAGATTGTCATGCCCCTTGCGCAATTGATCACCCCGCAACAGCTGGCCGAGCGTCTGGACTCGCCCAAGCTGGTGATCCTCGATTGTCGATTTGCCCTGGAGGATGTGGATTACGGCCAACGCAGCTATGCCGAGGGGCATATCGCCGGGGCGCATTTTGCCGACCTGGAGCGTGACCTGAGCGGGCCGGTGAGCAAGGGCCGTACCGGCCGCCATCCGCTGCCGGACCCGCACCGGCTGGTCGAGCGCTTGCGCGAGTGGGGCCTGGACGATGACAGCGAAGTGGTGCTGTACGACGATGGCCCTGGCGCGTTTGCTGCCCGCGCCTGGTGGTTGCTGGTCTGGTTGGGCAAGCGCAGCAACGTGGCCATCCTCGATGGCGGCCTCAAGGCCTGGCATGCGGCGCATTTGCCGCTGAGCCTGGATGCGCCAGCCAAGCGCGAGGGGACGTTCAGTGGCGAGGCGGACGCCAAGCTGCTGATCGACGCCGAGCACCTGGCCAAGCGCCTGGGCAGCCCTGACCTGACCCTGATCGATGCCCGTGCGCTGCCGCGCTTCCGGGGCGAAGTCGAGCCGATCGACCCTGTGGCAGGGCATATTCCGGGCGCCCAGTGCGCCGCCTTCAACGAGAACCTCGATGCCGATGGGCGTTTCCTGGCGCCGGAGCAGCTCAAGCTGCGCTTTGCAGAAAAGCTGGCAGGGCGCTCGCCAGAGCAACTGGTGGCCTATTGCGGGTCAGGGGTGACGGCATGCCATAACCTGTTTGCCCTGGCGCTGGCGGGGTATCCGCTGGGCAAGTTGTACGCAGGCTCCTGGAGCGAGTGGATCAATGATCCCAAGCATGGCGTGGCGACTGGGGAATAATCACTGACCGTCGACCAGCCACTGTGGAATCCGCCGCTCCAGGTAATAACCCGGGTTCCGCAGGCTGCCGTCGACAAACCCCACATGCCCACCCCGCGCGTGCAGCTCGAACTGTGTCTGCGCTGCCAGTTCACTGGCCGTGGGCAAGCTGTGGCCGAACACGAAAGGGTCATCGGTGGAATGGATGATCAGCGTCGGCGTGCGGTTTTCCCCCAGATAGAATCGGCTCGATGAGCGGCGATAGTAGTCGTGGGCATCGCTGAAGCCGTTCAGCGGCGCGGTGACCTTGCCATCGAAATCCCAGAACGTCTTCAGTCTGCCCAGAGGCCCCAACCGGTCGAGCGCGGCCAGGCCCTCATGGTGCCCGCGGTCACGGAAGTGTCGTTGTTTCAACTGCACATAGGCCATCATCTCGCGCATGAAATGCGCTTGGTACACCTTGGAAAAACCCAGGCCGATGCGGTCGGCGCACTGGTCCAGGCGAAACGGCACCGAGACGGCGACTGCGGCTTGCAATTGGCTGGCAGCGCCAGTTTCGCCCAGGTACTTGAGCAGTACATTGCCGCCCAGTGAGTAGCCAACGGCATACAACGGTGCCGATGGACGTTGAGCGTGCAGGTGAGCGACCACCTCGGCGAGGTCCTCGCTGGCCCCGGAGTGGTAGCTTCGCGGCAACAGGTTGGGTTCGCCCGAACAACCGCGCCAGTTCACCGCCACACTGGCCCAGCCCCGGGCTTGCAGCGATTGTTGCAAGCCCTTGACGTAGGGCGAATGGGACGAGCCGGTCAGGCCATGCAACACTAGCACTAGCGGCGCGTCCGGGCTGTGTGGCCCATGCCAGTCGAGGTCGAGAAAATCGCCATCGGCCAGCCACAGGCGTTCGCGGCTTCGTTCCAGCTCTGGCAGCTTGCGCCACAGTGGCCCCCACAGGGTTTGCAGGTGGGGGTTGGACAGGCCGATGGCCGGGCGGAACGTGGCGGAGAGACTGGGCATGCTGGGCGACTCGTGATGTGCCTGCGTAGACTGCCATGAAACCTCGCCACTGTACCTGCGCTATTGGTCGGGGGCTGGCAGAGGTTGTTGTTCGACGCTTGGGCCGACACTGACCTTTACGATGTAGCTTAGGTCGAGATGACGCTGCATGGCGGCGCGGACATCGGCCGGCGTCAAACGGTTGATGCGCTCGATGTAGGTGTTGAGATGATCGTCAGGTTGATGTTGATGGGTCAGATCCGCGAGCAATGCTGCCAGGCCTTTGTTCTGCGCGACACCGCGCAGCAACTGCCCTTCCTGCTGTTTGCGAGCCACTTGCAGCTCTGCTTGGGTTGGCCCTTGCTCAATGAAATCGCGCAGCAGGTTCACTACCAGTTGCTGGGAGCCTTCCACATGCGCGGGGGCGACCTCCCATTCGACGCTGAACAACCCGCCTGCCCGTAATGGCGATACACGGGTGTGCACGCCGTAAGTGAGGCCGCGGCGTTGGCGCAGTTCGACCATCAAGCGCGATTCGAGCCCTTCTCCCAGTACATCGCTGGCCAGTACCAGGGCCGGGAACTGCGGATCATTGGCGGGCACGTTCAAGGGAAGTGCCAGCAGGACAGCGCTGCTCGCGCCAGGCTGTTCGACTTTTATGGTCGTGCCGGTGGCGGCTGGGACAGTTGGCAGATCTGTTGCCGACCAATGCTGTGGCAGCGCTTGGCTGATCTGCTGTGAGAGTGCTTGGGCTTCTGCGAAAGAAAGGTCGCCGACCACGACCATCTCCAGGTTGCTGGCGGAGTAGGCGCGTTGGTGGAATTTCCGCAAATCGTCGGTGGTAACCGCCGCTACACCTTGTTCGGAGCTGCCTAGTGGGCTGCCATAAGGATGGCCACTGAACAGGTGGCGGAAGGCTTCGCTACGCGCCCTCGATACAGGACGCCACTCGCGTGACGCGTTGCTCCGCAGCAACTGCTGCTTGATCTTGTCCAGAGCGGGGGAGAGGAATGCAGGTCGTGCCACAAGGTCGGTGAAAAGCGCCAGGGACGGCTTCAGCACGGCCGGGGTGCTCAGGCTGCGCAGGCTCAACGTCGCATGTTCCAGACGTATCTGCTTTTCTCTAATCGCCCCCAGGCGTTCCAGCTGAACGGCCTGCTGGATGGCCGTGTACTGCTGGCTACCCTCATCAAGCATGTACAGCGTCAAGGCTGCCAGGCCGGAGTGCTCAGTGTCCTGAACCGTACCGGCCTTGAACCTCAGTACTACGTCAACGATAGGTAACCCACGGGCTTCGACGAATTTCACGCCTGTGCCCGCTGCCGTCGTCCAGGCTTGCACCTGCGTCTGGATGGGCTCGAACTGATCCAGGTCGAGCCCTTGGGCGCAGAGCAGGCTGCCGTAAATGCTGTTGGTTTCGGTAGGCTTTGGAGCCGTAGTCAAGTCATGCATGGGCGCTTTCCTTGTTGTGCATGAAAGTAATGGCAGCGCGGGAATCGGTCAGGAACTCAAGGGCGACTTGGCCGACCTGTTCGGCCGTCACGGCTTCGATGGCATGTCGCTCATTCTCCAGCTCAATGGGGTCCAGGCCACAGGCGGCCTGTTTGCCAATGGCTTGAGCTTGCTTGTCGATGTCGTCCTTTTCGAACACCTGCCTGGCCAGTAAGCGAGCCTTGGCGCGATGAAGGTCTTCCCTGGAAGGTGCCGAATGGCTAAAGGCTTCGATTTCCAGCAACAGCCTTTCGGCTGCGATCTCCGGCGTTACCTGGGGACTGCAAAATGCGTAGAGCTCGAGCAAACTGTCACCCCGCTGCCAGGGTTCGTAGGCTGAGCTCAGGGCCTGCAGAATCGGGTCATCCAGCACCAGTCGTTGTTGCAGGGTGCTGCTCTGCCCGTCGGCAAGCAGGTCGGGCAGAAGCCGCAATGCATAAGCCTGCTCGTCGGACTGGGCCGTACATTGGCTGGGGATATTGAAACTGAGCATCGTGCCTGTGTACTGGCCCGGTAGCCTCAGCGTCTGATGACGGCGATTCTGCAGCGGGGGCGCGGAGGGTGCTTCTCGCGCAGGCAGGCGGTTGGCGGGGATCGTTGCAAAGTGCCGCATTACCAGGCTTTGCAACTGTGCCAGGGTGATATCGCCCGATACTGCAAGCGTGGCGTTGTTGGGTCGGTACCAGGTCTGGTACCACGTACGGGCCGCAGCAGGCGTGAGGTGCTCGAGATCAGCCTTGTGGCCAATGATGGGCGTGCCATAGCCACCGGTGCCGTAAGCCAGTAACCGGTGATGTTCCAATGCCAGTGCCAACGGGCTGTTGTCGACCTGCTCTCGGCGCTCGGCCATGACTACGTTCAGTTCGCGAGCGAAAGGTGTATCGCTGAGTGTGGCGCTCGCCATGACGTCGGCCATGGCTTCCAGGGCAACCTCCAGGCGGCTGGCTGGCAGTGTCAGCGGAAATACCGTGGCGTCGGTCAAGGTGAAGGCATTCGGTTCACCGCCAAGACGAGTCATGACGGCCGAATATTGGCCACCTGCCAGTTTGCTGCTGCCCTCGAACAGCAAGTGTTCCAGGGCATGGGAAAGGCCGGAATGGCCTGCTGGCTCGTAGCTCGACCCGACGTGATACCACAGCTGCACACTGACCAGCGGCGCACGATGGTCTTCGCGCAGGTAGATGCGCAGGCCGTTGGCGAGGGTGAATGATTGAACGTTGCTGCCCAGGATGGGCGCCGAAGTGCGATCGGTCATGGTTGAAGTACTCCTGCAAGAATGCAGGAGCAGCTTCAACCATGGCTGCGGCGGGTTTGCGGTAACTAAGTACGGCTAGCCAGCGTTAGGGGTTCAGCCGCGTTGCCAGAGCGCGTAGTGCACCTGGCCAGTCTTTTTCTCGCGGTGCAGGCGCCAGTTGCCGGGCATCGGCAGCGTCGAAGGTGCGGCCTCGCTTTCGGTGTAGATCCACGCCTGTTCACGCAGCCACTGGTTCTGTTCCAGCAGGTTGCAGGTGTTGGCCAGCAGGTCCTGGTGGAACGGCGGGTCGAGGAACACCACGTCGAACTGCTGCTTGGCCGGGTTCTGCAGGTAGCGCAGTGCGTCGGTCTGCAGGATTTGCCCGCGTGGGCAGCGCAGGATCTCGAGGTTGTTCTTCAGGTTGCTGATGGCAGCCGGGTTGCTGTCCAGCGCCACGGCATCCTCGGCGCCACGGGACAGCGCCTCCAGCACCAGGGCGCCACTGCCGGTGAAGGCATCCAGCACCTGTGCGCCTTCGATGTAGGGCGCCAACCAATTGAACACGGTTTCGCGCACGCGGTCAGGCGTTGGGCGCAGGCCTTCGCCTTCCGGTACCGCCAGGCGGCGGCTGCGCCACTCGCCGGCGATGATGCGCAGGTGACCCTGGCCCTTGCTTTGGCCCTGCTGCGGGCGGGCGGGAGGGGTGGATCTAGGCATTAGTGCTCCGGTACGCCGAGCGGCTGCTCGGACGGTTTGTCAGTGGGGGCGGGCAGCGGCTGCTGTGGCACTTTCGGGCCAACGGTAACAATCACCAGTTTATCGGCTGCCAGGTGCTTGTTCATCGCCGCTTTGACCTGATCGACGGTCAGTGCCTGGGACTGCTGCATGAAGTCTTCCAGCCAGGTCAGTGGCAGGTTGTAGAAACCGATCGCGCCGAGTTGGCCGACGATGCTGGCATTACTGGCATTGGACAGCGGGAAGCTGCCGGCCAGTTCGCGTTTGGCGTCGTCCAGTTCCTGCTGGGTCGGGCCGCTCTTGAGGTAATCGGCGAGGATATCCCGCACCAGCTTGAGCGTGCCTTCACTGAGTTCGGCACGGGTCTGCAGGTTGATCATGAACGGGCCACGCACCTGCATCGGGCTGAACACCGAATACACGCCGTAGGTCAGGCCGCGTTTTTCGCGGACTTCGCTCATCAGGCGGGTGCCGAAGGCGCCGCCGCCGAGGATCTGGTTGCCCAGCGAGAGGGCCGGCCAGTCCGGGTCCTGGCGGTCGATACCGAGCTCGGCGAGCATCAGGTGAGTCTGCTTGCTCGGAAAGTCGATATGGGTGACGCCAGCCTTGGGTTCAACCGGCTGGGCTGGAGCGGCCAATGCCGGGCCTTTGGGCAGGGCGGCGGATACCTGGGCGGCGACCGCCTCGGCTTCCTCGCGGCTGAGGTCGCCGACCAGGGCGATCACTGCGTTGCCAGCGGTATAGGCTTTGGCGTGGAAGGCGCGTAGCTGCTCAAGGGTGATGCCCGGCACGCTCTCGGCACTGCCATCGCTTGGCTGAGCGTAAGGGTGGTCGCCGTAGAGCTTGCTGAACAGGGCCTTGCCGGCAATCTTGCCAGGGTTCTGCTTCTCATACTCGAAACCGGCCAGCAGCTGGTTCTTGATGCGTTTCAGTGCATCTTCCGGGAAGGTCGGCTTGCCGGTCACTTCGGCGAACAGCTTGAGGGCTGGCTCGCGCTTGTCCTTGGCGCTCAGGCTGCGCAGCGAAGCCACGGCCATGTCGCGGTAGGAGCCGTTGCCAAAGTCGGCACCCAGGCCCTCGAAGCCTTCGGCGATGGCGGTCACGTCCTTGCCTGCCACACCCTCGTTAAGCATGGCGTTGGTCAGGGTGGCCAACCCTGGGGTGTTGCCATCCTGGCTGCTGCCAGCGGCAAAGGTCACGCGCAGGTCGAACATCGGCAGCTCGCGGGCTTCGACGAACAGCACCCGGGCGCCTTCGGCGGTGGTCCAGTTCTGGATGTTCAGCTGGCGCCGGCTGGGCGCCTTGCCATCAAGCTCGGCCAGCGATTGCAGGGTGTTGGCCGGGCGTGCGGCGCTGCCTTCGGCTTCTGAATGGGCCGGCCGGGCGAGTACTGCAGCCATCGCCACCACCAGCGCGATGATGCCCGTGCCGATCAGGGTGTAGCGTGGTGCGCTGCGATCACTCATGAGCGGACTCCTCGGGCAGTACGTGGGCAACGCTCAGGCGTTCGCGGGTGAAATAGGTGCGTGCAGCGTTTTGCACGTCTTCCGGGGTGACGCGCTTGAGCTCGTCCAGTTCGCTGTCGATCAGCTTCCAGGACAGGCCGACGGTTTCCAGCTGGCCGATGGTGGTGGCCTGGCTGCTGATGGAATCGCGGTCGTAGACCAGGCCGGCGATGACCTGGGCACGCACGCGCTCCAGCTCTTCGGCGCTTGGCGGGGTGGTCTTGAGCTCGTCGAGCAGCTGCCAGACGCCTTTTTCGACGTCGGCCAGGGTTTTTTGCTTCTGCACGTTCGGCGTGGCCGAGATCAGGAACAGGCTGTCGCCACGGGTGAAGGCGTTGTAGCTGGACGAGGCGCCGGCCACCAGCTCCTGGCCACGTTCCAGGCGTGCCGGCATGCGCGCGCTGTAGCCGCCATCGAGCAGGGCCGAGATCAGCCGCAGGGCGTGCACCGTGCGTGGGTCTTTGGCGGTGGCCAGGCCCGGTACGTTGAAACCGTAGATCAGGCTCGGCAACTGGGTGCGCACGTGCAACGTCAGCTGGCGCTGGCCCGGTTCGGCCAGTTCCAGGGGCAGTTTGGCGGGGGGCACGGCGCGCTTGGGAATGCTGGCGAAGTATTTCTGCGCGAGGCCTTTGACCTCGTCGGCGGTGACATCGCCAACCACCACCAGGGTGGCATTGTTCGGTGCGTACCAGGATTCGTACCAGTGGCGCAGCTCCTCGACCTTCATGCGTTCGAGGTCGGCCATCCAGCCGATGGTCGGGGTGTGGTAGCCGCTGGCCGGGAAGGCCATGGCACGGAACAGCTCGAAAGCCTTGGAACTTGGCTGGTCATCGGTACGCAGGCGGCGCTCTTCCTTGATTACCTCGATTTCGCGGGCGAACTCGTCGGCAGGCAGGCGCAGGCTGGCCAGGCGGTCGGCTTCCAGTTCAAAGGCCACCGGCAGGCGGTCGCGGGCCAGCACCTGGTAGTAGGCGGTGTAGTCGTCGCTGGTAAAGGCGTTCTCCTCCGCGCCGAGGTCCCGCAGAATGCGCGAGGCCTCGCCGGGGCCGATCTTGGCGCTGCCCTTGAACATCATGTGCTCCAGGGCATGGGACAAGCCGGTCTGGCCCGGGGTCTCGTAGCTGGAGCCGACCTTGTACCAGATCTGCGAGACGACCACGGGGGCTCGGTGGTCTTCGCGCACGACCACTTTCAGGCCGTTGTCGAGGATGAATTCGTGGGTCGGCTGCACGTCGGCGGCCAATGCCGCGAGCGGCAGGCAGAGCGTGCTGAGCAACAGGCCAGCGGCGCGGCGGGCTAGAGCATTCATACGGTGATTAACCTGTTCGGCGGCCCGCTGGTTTAGCGTCGGCGGGCCAGGAGGTGCTAGGATACTGATCCGGTTGCCTGGCGACCATGCCTGTCGCCGTTCTGGCCCGCAGGCCCATTAAGACAAAACATTGCGCATGAACCAGTCGGATTCAAAATAGTCTGTTCTGCGTTTAGAGAATTCCCGATGTGCCAGTTGCTGGCCCATCGCTACCCTGAGATAGCCGTCTTCCATGTTTGGTTCCAACGACGACAAAAAAGCGCCGGCCGAGGCTGGCGAGAAAAAAGGCCTGTTCAGCTGGTTTCGCAAGAAGCCGCAGCAACCTGTCGCCGAACAGCCTCAAACGCCTGAGCCGCCAGCGCCCGAGGTGCAGCCAGCCGAGCCGGTAGCAGCACAGCCCGCCGTTGAGCAGCCGCTTGTCGAGGCGCAGCAACCGGCGCCGGTCGAGCCTGTGCCGGTCGAGCCCCTGCCCCCGGTGGTCGAAGCGCCTGTGCCAGAGCTGGTCGCTTCCCAGCCATTGCAGGCGCCCGAGCCTGAGCCGATTGCGTCTGCACCGCTGATCGCACCGACCCCTGAACCTGTCGCCTCCATGCCGCTGCAAGCGGCGCCGGTCGAGCCTGCCCCGGTGGTCGAGCATGCCGCCCCTGTCAGCAACCTGGTGCTTCCGGTAGCCGAAGAGCCGGTGGCGCTGGTGCCGGACCTGGAGCCGAAGGCGCCACCGGTGATACCGGAACGTCCCGCGCCAGAGCCGGTGGTCGTGGCCTCTGCGCCTGCCCCTATCGAGCCTGAGCCCGCCCCGGTGGTTGCTGCTCCGGTTGCCACCGAGCAGTCCAAGCCCGGTTTCTTCGCCCGCCTCAAGCAGGGCCTGTCGAAGACCAGCGCCAGCATCGGCGAAGGCATGGCCAGCCTGTTCCTGGGCAAGAAGGTCATCGATGACGACCTGCTCGACGAGATCGAGACCCGCCTGTTGACCGCCGACGTCGGTGTCGAAGCCACTTCGACCATCGTCCAGAACCTGACCCAGAAGGTTGCCCGCAAGCAGCTGGCTGACGCTGATGCGCTGTACAAGTCGCTGCAGGAAGAGCTGGCCGCACTGCTGCGCCCGGTCGAGCAGCCGCTGAAGGTCCAGGCGCAGAACAAGCCCTACGTGATCCTCGTGGTCGGCGTGAATGGTGCCGGCAAGACCACCACCATCGGCAAGCTGGCCAAGAAGCTGCAGCTGGAAGGCAAGAAGGTCATGCTGGCTGCCGGTGACACCTTCCGTGCCGCTGCCGTGGAGCAGCTGCAGGTCTGGGGCGAGCGCAACCAGATCCCGGTGATCGCCCAGCACACTGGCGCCGACTCCGCCTCGGTGATCTTCGACGCCGTGCAGGCCGCCAAGGCCCGTGGTGTCGATGTGCTGATCGCCGACACCGCCGGCCGCCTGCACACCAAAGACAACCTGATGGAAGAGCTGAAGAAGGTCCGCCGGGTAATCGGCAAGCTCGACGCCGAAGCACCGCACGAGGTGCTGCTGGTGCTCGACGCCGGTACCGGGCAGAACGCCATCAGCCAGGCCAAGTACTTCAACCAGAGCGTCGAACTGACCGGCCTGGCCCTGACCAAGCTGGACGGCACTGCCAAAGGTGGGGTGATCTTCGCCCTGGCCAAGCAGTTCAAGCTGCCGATCCGCTTCATCGGTGTCGGTGAAGGCATCGACGACCTGCGCACCTTCGAAGCCGAGCCGTTCGTCAAGGCTCTGTTCGCCGAGCGAGACTGACCATGATCCGATTCGAACAGGTTGCCAAGCGCTACCCAAATGGCCATGTCGGCTTGCATGAGCTGAGTTTCCGGGCGCGCCGGGGCGAGTTCCTGTTCGTCACCGGGCACTCGGGTGCGGGCAAGAGCACCTTGCTGCGCCTGTTGCTGGCCATGGAGCGCCCGACCAGTGGCAAGCTGATGCTGGCCGGGCAGGACCTGGGCCAGATCAGCAATGCCCAGATCCCGTTCCTGCGTCGGCAGATTGGCGTGGTGTTCCAGAACCACCAGCTGCTGTTCGACCGCACGGTGTTCAACAACATCGCCCTGCCGCTGCAGATTCTCGGCTTGTCCAAGGCCGAGATTGCCAAGCGCGTGGATTCGGCGCTGGAGCGGGTGTCGCTGTCCGACAAGGGCGAGCTATTCCCGGCTGACTTATCCACCGGCCAGCAGCAGCGGGTTGGTATTGCCCGCGCCATTGTTCACCAGCCGGCCCTGCTGCTGGCGGATGAACCCACTGGTAACCTCGACCCGCGCCTGGCCGCGGAGATCATGGGGGTTTTCGAGGACATCAACCGCCTGGGCACCACGGTTCTGATCGCCAGTCACGACCTGGCACTGATTGCGCGCATGCGCCACCGCATGCTGACCTTGCAGCGCGGTCGTCTGATCGGCGATGGGGAGGCCGGGCAATGAGCACTACACGTACACCAAAGGTTTCCGAGCGCGTTGCGCCGAAGGCTGCCGACCCGCAGCCGGCCAAGAAGAAAGGCGGCGATCACGACGACGACGGCCCGGACTTCCGCACCCTGCTGCACGCCTGGTTGGAAAGCCATCGCGCCAGCCTGGCCGACAGCTTGCGACGCCTGGGCAAGCAGCCGATCGGCAGCTTCTTCACCTGCCTGGTGATGGCCGTGGCGCTGAGCATGCCCATGGGCTTGTCGCTGCTGTTGAAGAATATCGAGGTGCTGGGTGGCTCCTGGCAGCGCGCGGCGCAAATTTCGCTGTACCTGAAGCTTGATGCAGGTAGCCAGCAGGGTGAAGCGTTGCGGGACGACATCAAGCGCATGCCGGGTGTCGCCGAAGCCCAGTACGTCAGCCCCGCGCAGGCCCTGGAAGAGTTTCAGCAGCAGTCCGGGCTGGGCGAGGCCCTGCGCGAACTGCCCGACAACCCGTTGCCCGGTGTGGTGGTGGTGACCCCGACCGAAGTCGACAAACCGGCCCTGGAAGCCCTGCGTCAGCGCCTGTCGGAGCTGCCAAGGGTGGAGAACGCGCAGTTGGACCTGGTATGGGTGGAGCGCCTGGCGGCGATCCTCAAGCTGGGCGACCGTTTTGTCTTCGGCCTGGCGGTGATGCTGATTTCTGCGTTGTTGTTAGTAATCGGTAACACAATTCGTCTACATATTGAAAACCGCCGCATCGAGATCGAAGTGATCAAGCTGGTGGGGGGCACAGACAGCTACGTACGCCGGCCTTTCCTGTACATGGGCGCCTTGTACGGCCTGGGTGCGGGCTTGCTGGCCTGGGCCATCCTGGCCTTCGGCCTGAACTGGCTGAACGAGGCCGTGGTAGGGCTGTCCGGGCTGTATGGCAGTGACTTCGCCCTGGGCGGGGTGCCGGCGTCCGATGGTCTGTCGCTCTTGATCGGAGCGGTGTTGTTGGGGTATATCGGTGCATGGATTGCAGTCGCCCGCCACTTGAACGAGCTGGCGCCGCGATAGTGTTTACGTGCCAGCATTGACATTTTCTTCACGATGGAACTTGTACGGTCGTTCCGGGTCAATGTAGGCAGCGCTCACAAGGCGCGAGTTTAGTAAGTCGGAGGTTCTTGAATGACCACATCGTTGCAACCTGCCTATGCCCTGGTGCCCGGTGCAAACCTGGAAGCCTACGTGCACACGGTCAACAGCATCCCGCTGTTGTCTGTCGAGCAGGAGCGTGATCTGGCCGAGCGTCTCTATTACGAGCAGGATCTCGAGGCCGCTCGGCAAATGGTGATGGCCCACCTGCGTTTCGTTGTACATATTGCGCGTAGCTATGCAGGCTACGGGCTGGCCCAGGCCGACCTTATCCAGGAAGGCAACGTCGGCCTGATGAAGGCGGTCAAGCGCTTCAACCCGGAAATGGGTGTGCGCCTGGTGTCCTTCGCCGTGCACTGGATCAAGGCAGAGATTCACGAATTCATCTTGCGCAACTGGCGCATCGTCAAGGTCGCCACCACCAAGGCCCAGCGCAAGCTGTTCTTCAACCTGCGCAGCCAGAAGAAGCGTCTGGCCTGGTTGAACAACGACGAAGTGCATCGCGTTGCAGAAAGCCTCGGCGTCGAGCCACGTGAAGTGCGCGAGATGGAAAGCCGCCTGAGTGGCCAGGACATGGCCTTCGACCCGGCAGCCGAAGCGGATGACGACAGCGCCTTCCAGTCGCCAGCGCATTATCTGGAAGACCACCGCTACGACCCGGCTGTGCAGCTGGAGGATGCCGACTGGAGTGACAACTCCACCAGCAACCTGCACGAAGCACTGCAAGGCCTGGATGACCGTAGTCGCGATATTCTCTACCAGCGCTGGCTGGCGGAAGAAAAGGCCACGTTGCATGAGCTGGCTGACAAGTACAGCGTTTCGGCTGAGCGGATTCGCCAGTTGGAGAAGAATGCGATGAACAAGGTCAAGGCGCTGATCACCGTCTGATCAAGCCAGGCTGCATTGAAAAGCCGCTGACCCGAGAGGGGCAGCGGCTTTTTTGTTGAGGCTTACGGCCTGCGCGAGCTGTCCAGTTGCATCAGGTAGCTGGGCCCGCCCAGCTGGCTCATTTGCCGACGAATCCAGCCCGCCCGGCTTGCCACATAGGCGCTGGGCCGGCTGGCACTCCACTTGATCGGGCTCGGCAGCACTGCGGCCAGTTGTGCGGCCTGCTGGCGGGTCAGTTGGCTGGCATCGACGCCAAAGTGGTAACGCGCCGCGGCCTGGGCGCCGAACACGCCTTTACCCCACTCGGCGCTGTTCAGGTATACCTCGAGAATCCGCTCCTTCGACCAGAACAGTTCGATCAGCGCGGTGAACCAGGCCTCCAGCCCCTTGCGGAACCAGCTACGGCCCGACCACAGGAACAGGTTCTTGGCCACCTGCTGGGACAGGGTGCTGGCACCACGAATGCTGCCACCGCGTTCGTTGTACGCCAGCGCCGCCTGGATGGCCGGAATGTCGAAGCCCCAATGGCTGGCGAACTTCTGGTCTTCACCGGCGATGACCGCCACCTTGAGCTCGTCGGAGATCTTCTCCCACGGTTCCCAGTCGCGCTGCAGGTCGATCGGCTCGCCACTTACCCATGATTGCACCTTGCGCTCAAGCATCAAGGCTGTGCCAGGCGGTGGTACCCAGCGAAACACCAACACCAGCACGATGCTGCCGGCAGCGAACCAGAGCAGGGCGCGGGCGAGGCGGCGGAGAATGGATGACAGCATGGCGATGGCTTGGCCGGACCGGTGGAACGGGCCATTATACAGACCCGATACAAGGAGTCGTCCCATGCTTCGCAGCTTCCTCATGCTCGCTGCTTTCTTCGGCTTTACCGGCGTCGCCCTGGGCGCGTTCGCCGCACATGGGCTGAAGAACCGCCTGACGGCCGACTATCTGGCCATTTTCCATACGGGGGTGACCTATCAGCTGGTACATGCCCTGGCAATCTTCGCTGTCGCCTTGCTGTCGGCGCACTTGCCGGGGCGCCTGGTCGGCTGGGCTGGCGGTCTGTTCGCCCTCGGGATCGTGCTGTTCTCCGGCAGCCTGTACCTGCTGACCCTCAGCGGCCTCGGCAAACTGGGTATCATCACCCCCATCGGCGGCCTGTGCTTCCTCGCCGGTTGGCTGTGCCTGGGCCTGGCTGCCTGGCGCCTGGGCTGACCAAGCGGTCCACAATCGCGACTAATGGCGTGCAGCGCCCTTGGGTTCGTGCGTGGATCGGCGCTAGAATGCGGGCCCCAAAGAACAATGGTGGCCGTGCGCATGCGCATTCAACTGAACGGTGAACCTTACGAATTGCCCGCTGGCGAAAGCGTCGCGGCCCTGCTGACCCGCCTGGAACTGACCGGGCGCCGGGTGGCGGTGGAACTCAACCTGGATATCGTGCCGCGTAGCCAGCACGACAGCACGCAGCTGAACGATGGCGATCAGGTCGAAGTGGTCCACGCCATCGGTGGCGGCTGAGCCCGGCCCGGCGATTCACCTGCAAGCCCAGCAATCATTTCCCGAGGAACAACGATGAGCAACGTTCGTAGCGACAAGCCCTTCATCCTGGCCGGGCGCACTTTCCAGTCGCGCCTGCTGGTAGGCACCGGCAAGTACCGTGACATGGAAGAAACCCGCCTGGCCACCGAGGCCTCGGGTGCCGAAATCGTCACCGTGGCCGTGCGCCGGACCAACCTTGGCCAGAATGCGGGCGAGCCGAACCTGCTCGACGTGCTGTCGCCCGACAAGTACACCATCCTGCCAAACACCGCAGGCTGCTTTGACGCTGTCGAGGCGGTGCGTACCTGCCGTCTGGCCCGTGAGCTGCTCGATGGCCACAAGTCCCACGAGTCGCGCACCCTGGTGAAGCTGGAAGTGCTGGCGGACCAGAAAACCCTGTTCCCCAACGTGATCGAAACCCTCAAGGCCGCCGAAGTGCTGGTCAAGGACGGGTTCGACGTGATGGTCTACACCAGCGACGATCCGATCATCGCCCGCCAGCTGGCCGAAGCCGGCTGCATCGCGGTGATGCCGCTGGCCGGCCTGATCGGCACTGGCCTGGGCATCTGCAACCCGTACAACCTGCAGATCATCCTCGAGGAGTCGAAGGTGCCGGTGCTGGTCGACGCGGGTGTCGGTACCGCCTCCGATGCCACCATCGCCATGGAAATGGGCTGTGAAGCCGTACTGATGAACTCGGCCATCGCCCACGCCCAGCAGCCTGTGCTGATGGCCGAGGCCATGAAGCACGCCATCCTGGCTGGCCGCATGGCCTACCTGGCCGGCCGCATGCCGAAAAAACTTTATGCCAGCGCCTCTTCGCCGCTGGATGGTCTGATCAAGTAAGAGCCCCTGATGACTGACTCGCAAGATACGCCGATCTCCGCCGACGGCGACCAGCGCCCACACCGCCGCATCAAAAGCTTCGTGATGCGCGCCGGGCGCATGACTGAAGGCCAGCAACGCGGCCTCGACCAGGGCGGTCCGCAGTTCATCCTGCCGCTGGCCGACAGCCCGGTGGACTACGACCAGGTATTCGGCCGTTCGGCGCCGCGTACCCTGGAGATCGGCTTCGGCATGGGCCATTCCCTGCTGGAAATGGCCGCTGCCGCGCCTGAGCAGGACTTCATCGGTGTTGAAGTGCACCGTCCGGGTGTGGGCGCGCTGCTCAACGGCGTGCTGACCCAAGGCCTGAAGAACCTGCGGGTGTATGACTGCGATGCGATTGAAGTGCTCAACCGCTGCGTAGCCGATAACAGCCTCGATCGCCTGATGCTGTTCTTTCCGGACCCATGGCACAAGGCGCGTCACCACAAGCGCCGCATCGTCCAGCTGGAGTTTGCCGAACTGGTGCGGCGCAAGCTCAAGCCCGGTGGCGTGTTCCACATGGCGACCGACTGGGAGCCGTACGCCGAGTACATGCTGGAAGTGATGAGCGCCGCCCCGGGCTATCGCAACCGTGCTGAAGACGGTACCTACGTGCCACGCCCGGAAGAGCGCCCGATCACCAAGTTCGAACGCCGCGGCGAGCGGCTGGGGCATGGGGTGTGGGATCTGAAGTTCGAGAAGGTGGATTGATTGGCTGATTGAGCCTTTCGAGATGCTGAGGCTTGTAGAAATGCAGGCGAAAAAAAACCGCTCTGAGAAGAGCGATTTTTTTATGGGAGCGAAAGGACTGAGTATCCTTCGCTCTGAGGCTTCACCGAAAACTCCACACAGTCACAAGATCATAGGCACCTTCAGAGCTAGGGTCAATGTGCGGAAATATCCCGCATTACGTGTGTCGAAGCGGTTAACAGTCTTGGCCGGATAGTCCGAGTACTATTGCGTTGCTCCTGTGTGAGCCAACTCAGTGATGGGCCGGGTAGGAGAAGAATTCTGCTTTTCGGCCCCTTCGACATGGCCTGAGAACCATGCCGGTGAATCTCTTCGAAGGGCCATCAACCTGGCCACTTCACTGAGAACTTCACACAGTTTTCGAAGGCATCGAAGCGCCGGTTAGATGCTGGAGGATTGGCCCGCCAACACGGAGGCCAAGGCATATGAAGCGTTTGCTTGATGCGCTGAGCCGCGTCTGGAAGCTCATCCGGATCTTGACTGTGCTCAAGACCGCAAGAGACTTCATGCGCGACCACTTCGATGATGCCCAATAAGGGCTAGTCAGGTGGTAGGGCTGCCCTGGTTCTCCGGGGCAGCTTTTAGCAGGCTCACCCGCGGCGATCAGCCACCACGCCAATCAACACCAGCACCACCAACAACACCGGCGCCAGCGCGTAGTTGTTGAACTGCCCCAAACCCTTCACCACCCACGGTGTGGCATAGATCAGCGCCGCACCACTGCCGATCATCACCAGGGCAGCCATCACCGGCACCCTTAGCGCGCCCGCCAGGGCACCCAGGCGCTGGTCCACCCAGCCTTTGATGTCGGTGCCGAACAGCACCAGCAGGCAGCCTACCAGGGCCAGGGAAATCTCAGACAGATTGCTGCGGCTCCAGCGCGAAACCGTGGCGAGCAGATCAAGTACCAGATCCATGGGTCATCCTTAGGTCAAGAAATACTGCAGCAGGTCATTGAGGAACAGCTGGCCGCGCGGTGTGGCCGCCAGTCGATCCGGTTCGACCTGCAAAAGGCCCTTTTGTTCGGCTGCGCGGCGGGCTTGCGCCAGTTGCGCCAAGGGCAGCCCGGTGCGCTGGGTAAACAACTCGGCTTCCACGCCATCGGTGAGGCGCAGAGCGTTCATCAGGAACTCGAACGGCAGCTCATCCACCGGCAACAGCTTCTCGCCGGCCTTGAACGGCTTGGCCAAGTTCAGGTAGTCCTTGGGCAGACGGGTCTTCCAGGTCCGCAGGATGCGGCCATCGGTGAAGGTCAACTTGCCGTGGGCGCCAGCACCGATGCCGATGAAGTCGCCGAAACGCCAGTAATTGAGGTTGTGCTTGGCAGCGCGGTCAGTCTGGGCATAGGCCGAAACTTCATACTGCTTGAAACCGTTGGCCGCCATCAGCGCCTGGCCGGCTTCCTGGATGTCCCACAGGGTATCGTCTTCAGGCAGCTCCGGTGGCTGGTTCCAGAACACCGTGTTCGGCTCGACGGTCAGCTGGTACCACGACAGGTGGGTCGGCCCGAGGTCGATGGCCTGGCGCAGGTCACCCAGCGCGTCATCCAGCGATTGGTTGGGCAGGCCGTGCATCAGGTCCATGTTGAAGTTGTCGAAGCCGGCTGATCGCGCCATGCCGGCGGCGCGGATCGCTTCGTCGCCATTGTGGATGCGGCCCAGCGCCTCCAGCTTGGCTGGCTGGAAGCTCTGCACACCGATCGAGAGGCGGTTGATACCGGTCTGCCGGTAGGCCTTGAACTTCTCCTGCTCGAAGGTGCCTGGGTTGGCCTCCAGGGTGATTTCGATGTCCGCCGCGAACGGGATGCGTTGCTCCACGCCACGCAGGAGGCGCCCCAGGGCATTGGCACTGAACAGGCTCGGCGTACCGCCGCCGAAGAAGATCGACGACAGGGTCCGGCCCTGCACGGCGGCCAGTTCCAGGTCGAGGTCGGTCAACAAGGCGTCGACGTAAGCCTCTTCTGGCAGCTCAGGCCCGGCGGCATGGGAGTTGAAGTCACAGTAAGGGCATTTGCGCACACACCACGGGATGTGGATGTACAGCGCCAGCGGCGGCAGGCTGGTGAGCGCCACCGCGCTGGCTTCGGGCAGCGTTGCGATCATGCCAGGCCCAGACGTTGACGCAGCAGGGCCATGGCGCGCGCGCGGTGGCTGAGCTGGTTCTTATCCACAGGGGCGAGGTCGGCGCTGGAGCACTTGCGCTCCGGCACCCAGAATAGCGGATCGTAGCCGAAGCCATGCTCGCCGCTTGCCTCGAACAGGATGCTGCCGTGCCACAGGCCTTCGCAAAGGATCGGCAGCGGGTCATCGGCGTGGCGCACCAGGGCCAGCACGCAGACGAACTGGGCACCGCGCTGCTCTGGCGGTACATCTTGCAGGGCCTCAAGCAGCTTGGCGTTGTTCGCCGCGTCACCCTTGCCGTCGGCATAGCGCGCCGAGTAGATGCCCGGCGCGCCGCCGAGGAAATCCACTGCCAGGCCGGAGTCGTCGGCCAGCGCTGGCAGGCCGGAGATGCGCGCCGCGTTGCGGGCCTTGAGGATGGCGTTCTCGACGAACGACAGGCCGGTCTCCTCAGGCTCTACCTGGCTGAACTCACCGATCGAGCGCAGCTGCACGGACTGGCCGAGCATGGCCTGGAGTTCCTTGAGTTTGCCGGCGTTGTGGCTGGCCAATACGAGTTGCTGGAAATTCATCATTCGCCTGGGAACACTTCCTGGTTGAAACTGAGTTGGTGGCTGACCCCGCCGGTTTCGACATTCAGGTCGAAGGTCAGGGTCTCGGCCTGCTCGATCTTGAACTGGGCGATGTAGTACACCGCGCCCTGGTCGGTTATCTGCTTGAACGACAGCGGGCTGGTGCGCCCGGTCAGGTCTTTCACCGTGCCGCTGACCACCGCCATGGCGGGCTTGTCGGCCTTGAGCACGGCGATGTTGAGCACGCCTTGGTTCTTGCTGCGATTCAGCCCGGTGGCAGCGGCGATGTCCGGCTGCAGCATGTTCGAGGTGAAGGCGCTGTAGTGCACCGTCACGTCGCCGAAGACTTCCTTGCGCTCGGGGCGGGCGGCATCGGCCGCCATCACTGGCAGGGCCAGGCACAGGCTGATCAGGAACAGGGCTAGGCGACGCATGGTGCGAATCCTCCGGTGGGCGTCAGACCGCCAGTTGATGCTCCTGCAGGCCCGGGCTGCTGACGCGATAAATGCCGATTTCACCTAGAAGATTAGGCCAAAGCCGCCCACCCCACCCGTTACGGTGCAAGTGGTCGACGGCCAGGCGGTCAAGGACCTTGGCGCGGCGCTCATGGCACAGCTCTTCGAAGTCGGCGAAGGTGCAGAAGTGGATGTTCGGCGTGTTGTACCAGGTGTACGGCATGAAGTCCGAAACCGGCATGCGCCCTTTGGTGGCCAGGTACCAGCGGCAGCGCCAGTGGCCGAAGTTGGGGAAGGTGATGATGCACTGACGGCCCACCCGCAGCATCTCGTCGAGGATGCGGTCAGGGTACTCCACGGCCTGCAGGGCCTGGGTCATGATCACTACGTCGAAGCTGTTGCTGGCAAAGTTGCCCAGGCCTTTGTCGAGGTCCTGCTCGATGACGTTGACGCCCTTGGCCACGCAGGCGGCGATGTTGTCGGGGTCGATCTCCAGGCCATAGCCGGTGACCTGCTTACGGTCACGCAGCGAGGCCAGCAGCTCGCCACTGCCGCAGCCCAGGTCGAGTACCCGGCTGCCGGCGGGAATCCAGTCGTGGATGATTTCCAGATCGGCTCTCATGCTGTCCTCAGATGGCGATGCGGTTCATGTAGTTCGCGAAACCCTGCATGTAGCGAGGCGTGGGGATCAGGAAGGCATCGTGGCCGTAAGGCGAGTCGATTTCCAGATAACAGACGTTCTTGCGGGCCGCCATGAGGGCGTCGACGATCTCCCGCGAGCGGGCCGGCGAGAAGCGCCAGTCGGTGGTGAACGACATGATGCAGTAATCCGCCTTGACGTGGGCCAGGGTCGCCGCCAGGTCGCCGCCATTGGCCGCAGCCGGGTCGAAGTAGTCCAGGGCCTTGGTCATCAGCAGGTAGGTGTTGGCGTCGAAACGGCCAGAAAATTCCTCGCCCTGATAGCGCAGGTAGCTTTCTACCTGGAATTCGACGCTGTGGAAGTCATAGTTGAGCTTGTCGCTCTTCAGTTCGCGGCCGAATTTTTCACCCATCGAGTCGTCGGACAGGTAAGTGATGTGGCCGACCATGCGCGCCAGCATCAGGCCGCGCTTGGGGATCACGCCCTGATCCTGGAACGAGCCGCCGTGGAACTCGGGGTCGGTAAGGATGGCCTGACGGGCCACTTCGTTGAAGGCGATGTTCTGCGCCGACAGCTTGGGTGCCGAGGCGATATCTACACAGTGGCGCACGCGCTCGGGGTAGGTCATGGTCCACTGCAGGGCCTGCATGCCGCCCAGGCTGCCACCCACGATAGCCGCCCACTGCTGGATGCCCAGGCGGTCGGCCAGGCGTGCCTGGCTATGCACCCAGTCTTCCACGGTCAATACCGGGAATTCGGCGCCATAGGGCTTGCCGGTGGCCGGGTTGATGCTGCTCGGGCCGGTGCTGCCATTGCAGCCGCCGAGGTTGTTCAGGCTGACCACGAAGAAGCGGTTGGTATCGATCGGCTTGCCAGGGCCGATGCAGCTGTCCCACCAGCCCGGCTTGCGGTCGGTGGCGGCATGGTAGCCAGCGGCATGGTGATGGCCGGACAGGGCATGGCAGATCAGCACGGCATTGCTCGCGCTGGCGTTCAGGGTGCCATAGGTCTCGTAGACCAGCTCGTAGCTGTTGAGCGAACGGCCACAGGCCAGGGCCAGTGGTTCATCGAACCTGGCAATTTGCGGTGTAACCAGACCGACGGAATCTTCGGGAAGGACAGTGGACATCGACCCTGCTCACGCTTGACGGAGGCGTAAGTCTAAAGAGCACTCCCCCCAGCGGCAAGCGAAGGCTTGCCACTGGGTTAAGCAGCAGTGCTTGAGGCTCAGATCATCCGCCACAGTTCCTGTGGCATGCCCGCATAGGCAGCCAGCGGCGGCATGACGAACGACTGGATCACCTGGATCGCCAGGAAGGCGAAGATCGGCGAGATATCCATGCCGCCCAGGTTGGGCACGATGCGGCGGAACGGTGCCAGCACCGGTTCGCTGATCTGCCAGGCCAGCTCCGCAGCCGGGTTGTGGCTGTTCGGTGCGACCCAGGAAACGATCACCATGACGATCATCGCCACCCAGAAGATCTTCAGGAACAGCGAAGTGATGCCGATGATGGCCCACATCAGCAGGTGCAGAACGTCGCCGAAGGTACCGTAGGTGACCATCAGCACGAAGCCCATCAGCAGCGCCTGGATGACGATCGCCAGCAGCAGCGACGAAGTGTCCAGGCCACCGATGCTGGGGATCACCCGACGGATCGGCTTGAGCAGTGGCTGGGTCGCACGCACGGCGAACTGGCTCAGTGGGTTGTAGAAGTTGGCCTTGACCAGTTGCAGTACGAAGCGCAGCAGAACGATCACCAGGTACAGGCTGACCAGAGTTTGCACCACGAAGATCGCGGCGCCGGACAGTGCATTCATCAACAGCTCCTTATTTGCCCAGTTGTTCGGCCAGCTCGGCGGAACGCTTCGACGCCGCTTCCAGCGCCTGCTCGACGATGGCTTCGAAGCCATTGCCCTGGAACGACTTGATCGCCGCCTCGGTGGTGCCGGCTGGCGAGGTGACACGGCGGCGCAGCTCAGCGGCGTCGACATCGCTGGCCACGGCCATGCGCGCGGCGCCCAAGGCGGTTTGCAGGGTCAGTTGCGAGGCGGTTTCGCGTGGCAGGCCCAGTTTTTCGCCAGCAGCGGTCATCGCTTCGATCAGCAGGAAGAAGTAGGCCGGGCCACTGCCAGAGACCGCGGTGACGGCGTCCAGTTGTTGCTCGTGCTCCAGCCACAGGGCGGTACCGACTGCCGACAGCAGTTGTTCGGCCTGCTGGCGTTGTTCGGCGGAAACCTCAGCGGTGGCGTACAGGCCGCTGACGCCCTGGCGCAGCAGCGCCGGCGTGTTGGGCATGCAGCGTACCACCGGGCGGGCGCCGAGCCAGGTCTGCAGGCTGGCGCAGGTGATGCCGGCGGCGATCGAGACGATCAGTTGACCGGCTGCCAGGTTCGGCTTTAGCGCCTCGCACACGGCCTTCATGACCTGTGGTTTGACTGCCAGCACGACCACGTCGGCACCGGCAATGGCCTGGGCGTTGTCTTCGAACACCTCGATACCGTGTTCGGCCTGGACGCGGGTGCGGGTCTCGGCGCCGGGGTCGCTGGCACGGATCTGCGCCGCGTCCAGGCCCTGGGCACGCAGGCCGCCGATCAGGCTGGCGGCCATGTTGCCGGCGCCGATAAAGGCAATACGTGTCTTGCTCATGTCAGGTCCTTGAAGGAAAGAGTGAGTAAAGCATGGAATCAGACGGGGCCGTAATTGCGCGCGCCGAACAGGGCGGTACCGATACGTACCCAGGTCGCTCCCTGAGCGATGGCCGCCTCCAGGTCGTGGCTCATGCCCATCGACAGGGTATCCAGGCCAAGGCCCAGGCTTTCCTGAAGCTGGCGCAGGCTGGCGAAGGCGGCCTCCTGGGCGGCACGATCTTCGCTCGGCTCGGGGATTGCCATCAGCCCACGCAGGCGCAGGTTTGGCAGTGCCGCCACGGCCTTGGCCAGTGCTGGCAGGTCGGCCGGGGCGCAACCGGACTTGCTGTCTTCGCCACTGACGTTCACTTGCAGGCAGATGTTCAGCGCTGGCAAGCCCGCACGGCGCTGTTCGGACAGGCGTTGGGCGATCTTCAGGCGGTCCACGGAGTGTACCCAGTCGAAATGTTCGGCAATGGCTTTGGTCTTGTTCGACTGAATGGGGCCAATGAAGTGCCAGATCAAGGGCAGGTCGCGCAGTTCTTCCTGCTTGGCCAGGGCTTCTTGCAGGTAGTTTTCACCGACATCACGCACGCCGGCCGCGTGGATTTCGCGAATGGCGCTGGCCGGTTTGGTCTTGCTCACCGCCAGCAGCTGGACGCTGGCCGGGTCGCGTCCGGCAGCCTGGGCGGCGCTGTGGATGCGGGCGGCTAGGGCGGAAAGGTTGTCTGCTATGGTGGACATGGATCGATGCCGTCGGCTCTGGAGATCTTCGGCATTCTACCTGCTTGATGGCTATTGGGGAGTCTCATGGACGTGACCGACCTGTTGGCCCGGGCCGTGGAGGCAGGCGCGAGCGACCTGCATCTGGCTGCGGGCGAGATACCGATGCTGCGCGTGGATGGCGAGCTGCGGCGCATGGCGCTGCCGAGCGTGACCTCAGCAGCTTTGAACGCCGCATTGACGCCGCTGCTCGACGAAGGCCAGTGCCGGCAATGGTTGCAGGGCGATGAGCTGGATCTGGCGCTGGAGTTGCCATCACTGGGGCGTTTTCGTCTCAATCTGTTTCGACAGCTGAACGGCCTGGCAGCCACGTTTCGTCTGATTCCGAAACGTATTGCCGGTGTCGATGAACTTGATCTTGAAGAAGTGTTTCAAGCCGTTGCGCAGCATGCGGATGGCCTGGTGCTGGTAGGCGGCCCGACCGGTAGCGGCAAGTCGAGCACCCTGGCGGCACTGATCGACCGGCTCAATCGAGAGCAGGCGCAGCATGTCATCACCCTCGAAGACCCCGTCGAAGTTATCCACAGCAGCCAGCGCAGCCTGGTCAGCCAGCGTGAGATTGGCCGGCATTGTCGTGACTTCGCTCAAGGGCTGCGCAGTGCCCTGCGTCAGGACCCGGATGTGATCATGATTGGCGAACTGCGCGACCTGGAAACCATCCGCCTGGCGCTGCGCGCAGCGGAGACCGGGCATCTGGTACTGGCCACGGTGCATACGCGGTCGGCCGCCAGCAGCATTGACCGGCTGGTAGAGGTGTTTGCGGCAGAGGAGAAGCCGTTGGTGCGGGCGATGCTGGCAGAGTCGCTGAGGTTGGTGGTGGCGCAGGTGCTGCTCAAACGTGTGGGCGGCGGCCGAGTGGCAGCGCGAGAAGTGCTGGTGGCGACACCGGCGGTGCGCAATCTGGTGCGTGAGGGGCGCATGGCGCAGTTGGGTTCGGTGATGCAGGCCGGGGCGGCGGAGGGGATGCGGACGATGGAGGGGGCGATGCGGGGGCTGAGGGCGAAAGGATTGATCGGCGATCTCTAGTGCCTGTTCCAACCTCTTCGCGGGCAAGCCCGCGAAAAGGTTGGAACCGATTAGCGCTTGGCCAGGCTCAGCTGTTGCTGCTCTTTCGGCAACACGCGCTTGGCAACCACATAATGCTGCTGCCAGTAAGGCTTGCTCAGGCTGTCGATACTCACCCGCTTGCCGGTGCGCGGCGCATGGATGAAGCGGTCGTTACCCAGGTAGATGGCAACGTGATTGACCCGGCGGCTCTTGATGTTGAAGAAAATCAGGTCGCCTGGCTTGAGGTCGCCCTTGGCCACCTTCACCCCGTGGCCCTGGGCCATGGCGTTGGACGTACGCGGCAAGTCGACGTCTGCCACGTCGTTGAAGGCGTACTTGACCAGCCCGCTGCAGTCGAACCCTTTTTTCGGGTTGCTGCCGCCCCAAACATAAGGGGTACCGAGCACATTGACCGCACGGCTGAGCACATCGCTGCTCTGCTTCGGCGACATCGCCGCAACGGCAGGCAGGTTGTGGCCCTTGCCCGAATAGTTCGAGCGTGCATGCAGCGTGGTCTGCTTGACGGGCGCATGTTTCACCGAGGCATTGCTGGTGTAGCCGGTGAAACCATTGGGAAGACGTTGCTCACGATTGGTGGCGTGGGCGGCCAGGGGCAATAATAGGCAGAGGGTCAGCCATGTCTTGAAGAAAGGCGGCATAGATGAAGCTCTTATGAATGTTTATGTGTTTGGCGCGCAACTTTATAACAGCTTTTTGCTCCCTTTCAGGGCCGTTGGTCGATTGTCATGATGCCGTACGTCGGCCTGCTACGGAAAAGTCACATTTTTGTTTAGAAAATTTTCGGATAACCCACGAGGGCTATGAATGAACAGTTATCAACAGGGGACGCCGTACCACGACACCCACAGCAAGGTCATCGGTTACCTGCTGTGGATCTTCGGCTTCACCGGCTCGCACCGCTTCTACTACGGCAAGCCGATCACCGGGACGATCTGGTTCTTCACGCTGGGGCTGCTCGGCATCGGCTGGCTGATCGACCTGTTCCTGATCCCGTCGATGGACCGTGAGGCCGACATGCGTTTCCAGTCCGGGCGCATCGACTACAACATCGCCTGGATCCTGCTGACCTTCCTGGGCATTTTTGGCGTGCATCGCCTGTACCAGGGCAAGTGGATCTCGGCGATCATCTACTTCTTCACCGGCGGCCTGTGCCTGGTGGGTGTGCTGTATGACTTCTGGACCTTGAACAGCCAGGTTTCCGAAGCCAACGCCCGCAGCCGATAAGGCACCTGGCGCCCACAAAAAAGGCCTTGTCGCACTGTGCGGCAAGGCCTTTTTCGTTACTGGCGGGTCTGTCGCTGCTGCAGCAGCAGGTTGCTGAACCCGGCCCCCGCCAGCTGTTTCTGCGCCACGGTCAGCTGTTCGCGGTTGCTGAACGGCCCGACCAGCACGCGGTACCAGGTTTCTTCCTTGACCGTACCCGACTCGACCTTGACCACCTGGCCGAGCAGGATGATTTGCGCGCGGACCTTGTCGGCGTCTGCCTGCTTGCGGAACGAACCGGCCTGCAGGAAGTACTGCGTGGTCGCCGCTGGCTTGATCACCGGTGGTGCTGGTGGTGGCGTCTGCCCCAGCAGTGCGGCCTGGGCGCGAGCGGTGTCGATTTTCGCCGCTTCGGCTGGTGTGACCGGGGTCACCGGCTGCGCAGGCACAGGCGGGGTCTTCTCCGGCACAGCCTCAGGCGGCACGATCACCTCGGACTCCGGCAGCAGGGTGTAGAAGTCGTACTTCGGCTTCACCGGCTGCTGTGGTGTTGCAGGGGTGGTCAACTTGCTGGCCTCGGCCACCTTCTCCGGCTTCTGCTGCTCGGGCTTGGTGCGCTTGATGTCACCGCCACCGGGTTCGAGCTTCATCAGGAAGACGATGAAAGCACCGATCGTCAGGCCGACCGCCAGCCATACCCAGCCGGGGATCGGCTGCTTGGCTGGGGCCGTCTGGCGGCTGGCGCCGCGTTTTGGCGCTGGTTTTTTCTTGGCAGCCAACTTACATGCGCTCCAGGGTTTCCAGGCCGAGCAGCTCCAGACCTTGCTTGAGGGTGCGACCGGTCAGGGCAGCCAGGCGCAGGCGGCTCTGCTGCTGTTCCGGCGTTTCGGCGGCGAGGATCGGGCAGTTCTCGTAGAAGCTCGAGAACAGGCCGGCGAGGTCATACAGGTAGCTGCACAGTACGTGCGGGGTACCCTTGTCGGCGACGCTGTTGAGGATCTCGCCAAACTGGGCCAGGCGCGCGGCCAGGTCCTGCTCGTGAGCGGCCTGCAGCACGATGTTGCCGTCGACTTCGTCGAAGCCCTTGCCCAGTTTGCGGAACACGCCGGCGACGCGGGTGTAGGCATACAGCAGGTAAGGCGCAGTGTTGCCTTCGAAGTTGAGCATCAGTTCGAAGTTGAAGCTGTAGTCGCTGGTGCGGTGCTTGGACAGGTCGGCGTATTTCACTGCGCCGATCCCTACCACTTCACCGATGTGGCGCAATTCGTCTTCAGCCAGGCTCGGGTTCTTTTCCTTGACCAGCGCGTAGGCGCGCTCCTTGGCCTCGGTGAGCAGGTCGATCAGCTTCACGGTGCCGCCGTCGCGGGTCTTGAACGGGCGGCCGTCGGCGCCGTTCATGGTGCCGAAGCCCATGTGCTCCATCTGCATCGGGTGGCCGACGAAACCTGCACGGCGGGCTACTTCGAACACCTGGTTGAAGTGCAGGGCCTGGCGCTGGTCGACGAAGTACAGGGCACGGTCGGCCTTGAGTACGTTGCTGCGGTAGCGCACCGCAGCCAGGTCGGTGGTGGCATACAGGTAGCCGCCGTCAGCCTTCTGCACGATCACCGGCAGTGGCTCGCCTTCGCTATTCTTGAATTCTTCGAGGAACACGCACTGTGCGCCCTGGTCCTCGACCAGCAGGCCCTTGGCCTTGAGGTCGGAGACCACGTTGGCCAGGTCGGCGTTGTAGGCACTTTCGCCCATCACGTCGGCCATGGTCAGCTTGACGTTGAGCAGTTCGTAGGTCTTCTGGCAGTGCGACAGCGAGATGTCCTTGAAGCGCGTCCACAGGGCCATGCACTCCGGGTCGCCGGCCTGCAGCTTGACCACCAGGCCGCGGGCGCGGGTGGCGAACTCTTCGGATTCGTCAAAACGCTTCTTGGCGGCGCGGTAGAAGTTTTCCAGGTCCGACAGCTCGTCGCTGGTGATCGGGTTTTCTTCCAGGTAGGCCAGCAGCATGCCGAACTGGGTGCCCCAGTCGCCTACGTGGTTCTGGCGGATCACTTCGTCGCCGAGGAACTCCAGAACGCGCGCGACGCTGTCACCGATGATGGTCGAACGCAGGTGGCCGACGTGCATCTCCTTGGCCAGGTTCGGTGCCGACATGTCGATCACCACCTTCTGCGCAGGGCCGGCCTTGCGTGCACCGAGGTGGGCGTCGGCCAGGGCGGCGTCCAGGCGGTTGGCCAGGGCATCGGTGTTCTGGAAGAAGTTCAGGAAGCCTGGGCCGGCAATCTCGACCTTGCTGATGTCGGCGCTGGCCGGCAGTGCATCGATCAGTTTCTCAGCCAGGTCACGCGGCTTCATGCCGGCCGGCTTGGCCAGCATCATGGCGATGTTGCTGGCGAAGTCGCCGTGGGTCTTGTCCCGGGCGTTTTCCACCTGGATCGCCGGCGACAGCCCTTCAGGCAGCACACCGTCGGTGACGAGTTGGGTGAGGGCTTGCTGGAGCAGCTGGCGAATGGTGTCTTTCATGGGGATCTCTTTTCGACCGCAAGCGCGGTGGAGCGCCTGGATGCGCAGGTGGAAAAACTGGGCATTATCCGTTGCCGGGGGCGGGTTGCCAACCTTTGCGGCCGAAGCTTAATAAAGGTCGACCGGGTCGACATCCAGTGACCAGCGTACCTGGCGCCCGCTCGGCAGTTGCTCCAACACTAGCAACCAGGCGCTGATCAGTCGATGCAAGGGGGCTCGGGTGTTGGCCTGAATCAATAATTGCGCCCTGAAGCGACCGGCGCGCCGCTCCATGGGTGCAGGCACCGGCCCCAGCAGTTCGATGCCGGGCAGGCGCTGTTCGGCGACCAGGCGTTCGGCGGCGGCGCAGGCTTCGTCGAGGAAGCCTTCGGCCTGGCCGGGCTTGTGCGCTTCGGCACGCAGCAAGGCCAGGTGGGAGAACGGTGGCAGCCCGGCATTGCGGCGTTCGTCAAGGGCCTGCTCGGCAAAGGCGAAGTAACCTTGTTCGGTCAGTTGCACCAGCAGCGGGTGGTCGGCCAGGTGGGTCTGAATGATTACCTTGCCGGGCTCTTCGGCGCGCCCGGCCCGGCCGGCCACCTGGACGATCAGTTGGGCCATGCGCTCGCTGGCGCGGAAGTCCCCCGAGAACAGCCCGCCATCGGCGTCGAGAATGGCGACCAGCGTCACCCTTGGGAAGTGGTGACCCTTGGCCAGCATCTGGGTGCCGACGAGGATGCTTGGCTGGCCACGCTGGATGGTGCTGAACAAGTTGTGCATGGCGTCCTTGCGCGCCGTGCTGTCGCGGTCCACGCGTAGAATCGGGTAATCGGGGAACAGCACTTTCAGGCGCTCTTCGGCACGTTCGGTGCCGGCGCCTACTGGCCGCAGGTCGACGTGGTTGCACTGCGGGCACTGCTGCGGCAGGCGTTCGTCGTAGCCGCAGTGGTGGCAGCGCAGCACGCCAGAGCGCTGGTGCACGGTCATGCGGGCATCGCAGCGTGGGCATTCGGACAACCAGCCGCAGTCATGGCACAGCAAGGTTGGGGCAAAGCCGCGGCGGTTGAGGAACACCAGGACTTGCTGGCCGGCCTCCAGGGTCTGGCGGATAGCCTGCTGCAACGGGCCACTGATGCCGCTGTCCAGCGGCAGGCTCTTGACATCCAGGCGCAGCATGCGCGGTGGGCGGGCGCCACCCGCCCGCTGGTTCATGCGCAGCAGGCGATAGCGGCCGGTGAGCGCGTTGTGCAGGGTTTCCAGCGACGGCGTGGCGGAGCCGAGCAGGATCGGGATGTTTTCCTGGTGGGCGCGCACCAGCGCGAGGTCGCGGGCGTGGTAGCGCAGGCCTTCCTGTTGCTTGTAAGAGCCGTCGTGCTCTTCGTCGATGATGATCAGGCCGGGGTTCTTCATCGGCGTGAACAGCGCCGAGCGCGTACCGATGATGATGTCGGCCTCGCCGTCGCGGGCGGCCAGCCAGGCATCGAGGCGCTCGCGGTCGTTAACGGCCGAATGCAGCAGGGCGATGCGGGCGTTGAAACGCTGCTCGAAGCGCGCCAGGGTCTGCGGGCCGAGGTTGATCTCGGGGATCAGTACCAGCGCCTGCTTGCCAGCTTCAAGGGTTTCACGGATCAGTTGCAGGTATACCTCGGTCTTGCCGCTGCCGGTGACGCCGGCCAGCAGGAAGGCGCCGAAACCGCCAAAGCCCTCGCGCACGGCATCGAAGGCTTCGCGCTGCTCTTCATTGAGCGGCAGTTCCGGCTGCGCCAGCCAGTGCTCGTGGCGGTGGGCTGGCAGGTGGCGGCGTACTTCCAGCTGCACCAGCTCCTTGGCCAGCAGCAGGTCGAGGCTGTCCTTGTTCAGGTTGAGCTTGCTCAGCAGGCTGTGCGCCACGCCGTGCGGGTGCTGGGCCAGGGTCTTGAGGGCGTCGCGCTGGCGCGGGGCGCGGGCGATGCGCGGGTCCTCCAGGCGTGCGCCGGGCGCCACGTGCCAGAAGCGTTCCTGGCGCATTTCGGCAGGTTCACCCTGGCGCAACAGCGTGGGTAGCGCCCAGCTCAGGGTATCGCCGAGGCTGTGCTGGTAGTACTGGGCAGTCCACAGGCACAGCTTGAACAGCGATGCCGGGATCGGCGAAACCGGGTCGAGCAAGGCACTGGCAGGCTTGAGCTTGTCGGCAGGCACTTCGCTCTGCGCGCACACTTCCACCAGCACGCCGATCATTTCGCGGCGCCCGAAAGGCACGCGGATGCGCATGCCAGGGGTCAGCACCTGACGCGCCATGCTCGCAGGCGCCTTGTAATCGAACAGGCGGCGCAACGGGGAGGGCAGGGCAAGGCGCAGGATGACGTCGGACACGCGGCAGGTCTCGGAGGGTGTTTCAAAGACTGGCGAGCCTAGCAGACGACGGTCGGTGCAAGCGACAACTTGCGTTGGCGTGGTGCTCTGGTATTATTCGCCGCCTAATTACGTGCGGTATTCAACAATAGGTGTTGGGTGGCGGCACGCAGCTCGAGGAAGTGACCATGAAAGAAGGTATCCACCCGAACTACGAAGTAGTTGCAGTCACCTGCAGCTGCGGTAACAAGTTCGAAACTCGTTCGACCCTGGGCAACACCCTGGCGATCGACGTTTGCAACCTGTGCCACCCGTTCTACACCGGTAAGCAGAAAGTCCTGGACACCGGTGGTCGCGTACAGAAGTTCGCCGATCGCTTCGGTATGTTCGGTACCAAGAAGTAATCATGCGCATGGCGAATCCTTCGGGCTTCGCATTGTTGCTGAAAAAGGCGCCCCTTGTGGGCGCCTTTTTTGTGGGCGCAATCTGGCAGCTCCCGGCCCTGGCGTTCTGCCCGTTGCCGGTGCAACCACAGCAGGTGGCGGTGCGCCAGGTGGTGGATGGCGACACGCTGCGCCTGACCGACGGTCGCAGTGTGCGCATGATCGGCATCAATGCCCCGGAAATCGGGCGCAAGGGGCGTAGCAGTGAACCCTATGCCGAGGCTGCCAGGCAGCGCCTGCAGGCATTGGTCAAGGCCAGTGACGGGCGCGTCGGGCTGGTGCCGGGTGTCGAGGGCAAGGACAAGTACGGTCGTACCCTGGCGAACATCTATGGGCGTAATGGCGACAATCTCGAGGCGCAGCTGCTCAGCGAAGGGCTTGGCTATCACGTAGCGATCGCCCCCAACGTGCGCCTGACGGGCTGCCAACAAGCGGCGGAGCGGGCGGCGCGCGAGGCGCGGGCAGGTCTGTGGCGCAGTTCGCCAGTGCTCAAGGCGGTAAACGTGAAGCAATCGGGTTTCGCCGTTGTCGCAGGCACTATCCGGGGCATCGAGCGCAATCGTGGCGGTATCTGGCTTGAACTGGATGATACTGTGGTGCTGCAGATTCCCGCTCGTCTGCAACGCACCTTCCCCGCCAGCTTCTTCGCTAACCTCAAAGGACGCCAGGTCGAGGCGCGCGGCTGGGTGCGGGATCGTTCCCGTAAGGGTGGGCTCAAGCCAGGGCAGCGACGCTGGGTGTTGCCGCTGACCGATCCCGGGATGCTGGAGCGTACTTCAGGCTGAAAAGATGTAGACAGTTCGCTATCAGATTGTACACACTGTGAGTCGAATGCCCCCGTGCGTGATAGCTTAAAGTCGTAGGCCAAAGGCCTTGACACAAGTGACTGACCAGTCTTGTGGCCCCCCGGCTCTTTGCGTATCCTCGGCGGTCCGTCAGAACAGTAAATAGCGGAATGCCCACCATGTCAGACCTGAAAACCGCCGCTCTCGAATACCACGCTCAACCTCGTCCGGGGAAACTGAGCGTCGAGCTCTCCAAGCCCACCGCCACCGCCCGCGATCTCGCCCTGGCCTACAGCCCAGGTGTTGCAGAACCCGTGCGTGAAATCGGCCGTGATCCTGAGCTGGCCTACAAATACACCGGCAAGGGCAACCTGGTCGCGGTTATTTCTGATGGCACCGCCATCCTCGGTCTGGGTGACCTCGGCCCACTGGCCTCCAAGCCAGTGATGGAAGGCAAGGGCGTTCTGTTCAAGCGTTTCGCCGGTATTGACGTGTTCGACATCGAAGTCGAATCGGAAAGCCCGCAGGCTTTCATCGACACCGTTCGCCGCATCTCGATCACCTTCGGTGGCATCAACCTCGAAGACATCAAGGCCCCAGAGTGCTTCGAAATCGAACGCACCCTGATCGAGCAGTGCGACATTCCGGTATTCCACGATGACCAGCACGGCACCGCGATCGTCACCGCAGCCGGCATGATCAACGCCCTGGAAATCGCTGGCAAGAAGCTGGAAGAAGCCAAGATCGTCTGCCTGGGTGCCGGCGCTGCCGCTATCTCCTGCATGAAGCTGCTGGTCAGCATGGGCGCCAAGGTCGAGAACATCTTCATGATCGACCGCAGCGGCGTGATCCACGCTGGCCGTGACGACCTGAACCAGTACAAGGCCCAGTTCGCCCACGCTACCGACAAGCGCACCCTGGCTGATGCCCTGGACGGTGCTGACGTGTTCGTAGGCCTGTCCGGCCCGAACCTGCTGAGCCCGGAAGGCCTGAAGTCGATGGCTGCCAACCCGATCGTGTTCGCCTGCTCGAACCCGGACCCGGAAATCTCCCCGGAGCTGGCTCACGCCACCCGCAACGACGTGATCATGGCTACCGGTCGTTCCGACTACCCGAACCAGGTCAACAACGTACTGGGCTTCCCGTTCATCTTCCGTGGTGCCCTGGACGTTCGCGCCAAGCGCATCAACGAAGAAATGAAGATCGCCGCCGCCATCGCGCTGAAAGACCTGGCCAAGCTGCCAGTGCCGAAGGAAGTCTGCGAAGCCTACGGTGTTGAAGGCCTGGAGTTCGGTCGTGAGTACATCATTCCGAAGCCGTTGGACGCTCGCCTGATCACCGTCGTTTCCGACGCCGTGGCCAAGGCCGCCATCGAATCCGGCGTGGCTACCCTGCCGTATCCGAAGCACTACCCGCTGAACAGCGTGGATGAAGTGTTTAACGGCTGATAGTAGCTGCAGCTATACCAAAAAGCCCCGGCTCGTGAGAGCCGGGGCTTTTTGTTTGCCGAGAGCGTATCAGCGCCTGTGAGGTCGAGCGCCGCGCGGGCGGCGCTCGATTTACGCGCCCGCGCTTAAGCCGAGCCAGGCGCTCTGCTTCAGAACAGATCCATCGGCGCTGCTTCGTCCGCTGGCAGCGGGCTGCCCGGCGCTGTGCCATTGCCCAGCTCATCCACCGACGGCGGTGAATCCTCGGCCTTGAACAGCTCGAAGTAGGCATCTGGCGTGCTTGGCGAAGCTGCACGGCCGCTGACCGGGTCGACCCGCAGGCTGAGGATGCCTTCCGGTTCCGCCGGTGCATGGCTCGGCTTGTCCTTCAGAGCCGCACCCATGAAACTCATCCAGATCGGCAGGGCCGCTGTACCGCCGTACTCACGGCGGCCGAGCGTTTCCGGCTGGTCGAAGCCAACCCATACGGTGGTCACGTAATCGGCGTTGTAGCCGGAGAACCAGGCGTCCTTGGATTCGTTGGTGGTCCCCGTCTTGCCGGCCAGATCGGTGCGGCCCAGGGCCAATGCCCGGCGGCCGGTACCGCGCTTGATCACGTCCTGCAGCATGCTGGTCAGGATGTAGGTGGTGCGGCCATCGACGATCTGCTCGGCGACAGCTGGCGTCTGCGGTGGTGGGGCAATCTGGCCCAGGGCGGACGGAGCCTCGCCAGGCATGGCGGCAGTGCTGATCGGCTGTTCCGGTGCCGCAAGGCCGGCATGGTCTTCGGCACCTTGCGGTACACGCGCAGGGTTTGCGGTGAACAGGGTCTCGCCGCTGCGGCTCTCGATGCGCTCGATCAGGTACGGATTGATCTTGTAGCCGCCGTTGGCAAAGGTGCTCCAGCCAGTGGCGATCTCCATCGGCGTCAGGGTAGCAGTGCCCAGCGCCAGCGAAAGGTTGCGCGGCAGGTCCTGTTTGTTGAAGCCGAACTTGGCGATGTAGTCGATGGTACGGTCTACGCCCATGGCCTGCAGCAGGCGGATCGACACCAGGTTGCGAGACTTGTACAAGGCTTCGCGCAGGCGGATCGGGCCGAGGAAGGTGTTGGTGTCGTTCTTGGGTCGCCATTCCTTGTCCAGGTACTGGTCGACGAACACGATCGGCGCATCGTTGACCAGGCTGGAGGCGGTGTAGCCGCTGTCCAGTGCCGCGCTATAGATGAACGGCTTGAAGCTGGAGCCTGGCTGGCGCTTGGCCTGCATGGCGCGGTTGTAGTTGCTCTGTTCGAACGAGAAACCGCCGACCAGGGCGCGGATTGCGCCGTTTTGCGGGTCGAGGGATACCAGCGCACTCTGTGCACCGGGCACCTGGCTGAACTTGAGCTTGCCGTCATTCAGGCGCTGCAGGCGTACCAGGTCACCCACCTGGGCAACGTCGGCAGGCGATTGCGGTGCACGGCCCTGCGAGTTGCTGTTGATGAACGGGCGCGCCCACTTCATGGTGTCCCAGGCAACCTCTTCTTCATTGCCGCCGCGAGTCAGCACTTTGATGCCGCTCTTTTCCACGCGCGTGACGATGGCCGGCTCCAGGCTGCCCAGGGTGCGTTGCTTGCTCAGCTCCTGCTGCCAGGCGACCAGGGTCTTGCCCGGGAAGCGAGCTTCGGGGCCGCGGTAGCCGTGGCGCTCGTCGTACTCGGAGAGGCCGTTGAGGATGGCCTTGTTGGCCATTTCCTGCATGTCGCTCGGCACGGTGGTGGTGACACGGAAACCTTCGGTGTAGGCGTCGCTGCCATAGCGGCCGACCATTTCGGCGCGGGCCATTTCGGCGACGTAGGGCGCGTTCACTTCTGGGGTCGGTACGTGGTAGCTGGCGTTCAGCGGTTCGGCCAGGGCGGCCTGATAGCTCGCCTCGTCGATCTTGCCGAGCTTGTACATGCGGCCAAGAATCCAGTCGCGGCGCTCCTTGGCGCGTACCGGGTTGGCCAGCGGGTTGAAGCGCGACGGCGCCTTGGGCAGGCCGGCGATCATTGCCATCTGCGCCAGGCTCACGTCACGGATCGACTTGCCGTAATACACCTGCGCGGCTGCATCGATACCGTAGGCGCGGTTACCCAGGTAGATCTTGTTGACGTACAGCTCAAGGATCTCGTCCTTGGTCAGCTCACGTTCGATCTGCAGGGCCAGGAGAATTTCGTTGGTCTTGCGCGAGAAGCTGCGCTCGCTGGTGAGGAAGAAGTTCTTCGCCACCTGCATGGTGATGGTGCTGCCGCCGGTCTGGATGTGGCCGGTCTTCACGAGCTGGGTCGCAGCACGCATCAGGCTGCTTGGGTCGACCCCGTAGTGATTGAGGAAATTGTCGTCCTCGGCTGACAGAAGCGCCTGAATGAACTGTGGCGGAATTTCCGCGAAGCGGATCGGCGAACGGCGCATTTCGCCGAACTCGGCAATCAGCTTGCCGTCGCTGCTGTACACCCGCAGGGGGATCTGCAACTGGATGCTTCTGAGCGAATCGACCGATGGCAGGTTGGGGCTAAGATACAGAAACGCACCGCTCACACCGAGTACGAGCGCGCAGATGACTGCGACGAAAGACCACCAGAAGAACTTCAGCAGGCGTATCAAGGCTTTTCGGTGTCCAGATTGAGGGGTGAATTGCGCACGGGGCCGGCGGACGAAAAAACGCTGGGCATTATAAGCACTTTTCGCCTCGCCGGGTGACCGGCCAGGCGGCCCGCTGCACCGTCTGGCCGGTCGGGCCTGGCAATGCGGCGGTTCATGGTTGTAACAAGGAAGTCGCTATGCTTGGACGTTTTGGCAAGGATGCCAGTTCACTGCTGGGGGTGGAAATCACTTCCGACTCCATACGTATTGCACAGCTGCGGCGCCACAGGGGGCGCTACAAGCAGCTGGCCTGGGCGGTCGAGCCGTTTGCTCCTGGTAACGGCTGGCAGGACCCTGATCGAATTGTCGCTGCCCTGCGCAGCGCTTATCGGCAATCTGGTTGCCGCGAGCGCCGGGCCGCCGTGGCACTGCCTGCCTCACAAGTGATCTGCAAGCTGTGCCAGCTGCCAGTCAGTCAGACCCCTGGTCAAATGGAGGCGCAACTGCTGGGAGAAGCAGACCGCCTGTTTCCCTTTCCCCTTGAAGACCTGGTACTGGATTTTCAGGTGCTGGGTGCCTCGTTGCTGCAACCCGGGAGCCTGGATGTCCTGGTCGCGGCCAGCCGTCAGAGTGCATTGCAACCGGTGCAAGCAGCATTCGAAGCCGCAGGGCTGGAGCTGGAAGTCGCGGAAGTGGACAGCATTGCCTTGCGCCGCCTGATGCCCAACCAAACCAACCGCCCAGCAGCGCTGCTGCGCATCGAGCCGGGCAGCTCGACGTTGCATGGCTGGCTTGGCGATACGATGCCTTTACGGCAGGAATTGCTCCCGGGCGCGTTACCTGATCTGCCCGGTGACGTATTCGCTGAAGGGGCAGGGCCGGAAGAAGTGCTTGTCGTCGGCGCTCCGGCTCCCGGGCAAGGCGTGCTTGCTCGACTGACTGAGCGTCTCGGCTTGCCGTGCCGGCCATTGCCGCCTGTGGCGGGTGTGGATTGCAGTGATGGTTGCATGGCCTTGGCTTTTGCACTGGCAATGGGCAGCGTGCGCTGATGTTGCGTCTGAATCTGATGCCGTGGCGAGAGCGGCAGCGCCTGGCAGCGCTCCGGCGTTTGCGCCTGATGCTGCTGGGGGCGGCAGTTGTGGCGTTGTTTGCGGTGCTGCTGATCGACCAGCTGGCCCGTCAGCGAGCCCACCAGCAAGCCGTTGCCAACGATAGCCAGCAAGCTGCAATCGATGTGCTGGAGGCGCAGAGGACTGAGCATGATCGTGTCAGGCAATCCTATGACGAAGTGCGCGCGCAGGCTGCGGCCCTGGCTGACTTGCGTGCTGAGCAGGGGCTGGTGACAGCCGTGTTTGCGGATCTGGAGCGGGCGCTGCCGGAGGGCGTACAACTGCTCAGGCTCGAACTGCAAGGTTCACGCTTGCGCATGGTCGGTGTGGCCGCCTCCGGGGCAGTCGTGGCGCAGCTGATGCGCGAGCTGGAGCGGTCTGGAGTGATGCGTGAACTGGAACTCAAAAGCTTGAAGAGCCAGGCGGATGGCGACGAGTTTCTGTTGTTGGCGCGCATATCGGCGTTCTGGTCATGAATCTGCTGCAGAAAGGCGCATGGCTGGCACTCATCGAGCGCTCGCGGCTCTTTGGCTGCGCGCTGCCGTTTGCCATAGGCCTCATCCTTGTTGGGCTCGGCTGTCTGTTTCGCTTGCCGCACTGGTTGCAGCTTCAAGAGGCAGAGCGCGCCCGGCACGTTCGCCTGCTTGAGGCGCATGAAACCAAGGCTGCCGAAGTGTTGGCATCGTCGCAAATGCGCGAGGCCCTCGATGACGCACGGCACCTTTTGCAGGATGCCCGCTGGCGCCTTGCTGCCGGGGCCGACATGAGCGATCTGCTTGACCAGCTGGCGGCCTCGGGCCATGCGCATGGCCTGCACTTCGAGCGGCTCGATGTACTTGATGAGGTAAAGCAGCCCGGCTACTGGCAGACGCCCTTGGACGTGCAGGTAGTTGGGCGCTATTCGGGGCTGCGGATGTGGTTGGACGACTGGCTTGGCCAGGCTCGTCTGCTGCGTGCCGAGGCTTTGTGGTTGGCACCTGCCGGTGACAGGCCTGGGTTGTTGCACCTTGGCATGCGCGTGCATGCCTATCAAGCCGACGGGGCGGTGCCTGAGCCTTTGTCCCTGGCCGATTCACCGGCTCGGGGTGAGGTGCTGCCGGTGGTTCACGATCCGTTTTCCGCCTGGGCAGCGCGTGTCGTCCAGGCTGGGCTTGCCAGCGTCCCGCTGGCTCAGCTGCAGATGGTCGGTAGCCTGCAGCGGGGGCAGCAGCGCGAAGCGTTGCTGTCGGCGGCAGGCCGCTTGTATCGCGTGCGCTCCGGTGATCGGCTGGGGCGTGATGGCGGTGTTGTGGTGGAAGTCGGCGAGCGGCAGCTGGAGGTGCGTGAGCGGCTGTTCATAGGGGGCGTGTGGCGTGAGCGCACGGTAACGCTGGCGCTCAGGAAGAGCGTGACAATGGAGGCCAGGGACGGTGATGAAATGGCTGTTGAAGTGGGTGGCGGTGGCGTTGATACCCAGCCAGTGGTGCATGGCGGCGTCCTATCGGGGTGAGCCCATCTCGCTGAACTTTCAGGATGTCGAGGTGCGCTCGGTGCTTCAGGTGCTGGCTGATTACGCCGGGATCAACCTGGTCGCCAGTGACACGGTGCAGGGCAATGTCACCCTGCGGCTGCACCAAGTCCCCTGGGATCAGGCGCTGGAGCTGGTCCTTCGTACTAAAGGGCTGGCGCGGCGCGAGGAGGGGAATGTGCTGCTGGTAGCGCCAGCCACCGAGTTGGCCGAGCAATCCCTTGGCGCCCGTATCGGGCAAGAGCTGGATGCGCAGCTGCAACCCTTGCGGCGTGAGTTGCTGCCGATCCATCACGCCAAGGCTTCCGACCTCGCAGAGCTGTTGCTGGCAACCCTGGCGGATGACGGCATTCTGACCGGTCGTGGCAGCCTGAGCGTCGACGCCCGCACCAACACCTTGGTCGCGCACCAGCCTGCGGACCGCCTTGCCGAGTTGCGCCAGCTGGTCGCTCAGCTGGATGTGCCGGTGCGGCAGGTAGAAATCGAGGCGCGCATCGTGGAGGCCAATGTCGACTACGAGAAAGGCCTGGGCGTGCGCTGGGGGCGGCAGCTGTATGGTGAAGCGCCGCAACTGGGCAAGGACCTGTTTGTCGACCTGGGCGTGGAGCGGGGCGGTGCCGGCATCGGCGTAGGCCTGTTGCGTGGCGGTATGCTGCTGGACTTGGAACTCAGCGCCATGGAGAAGAGCGGCAACGGTGAAATCATCTCCCAGCCCAAGGTGGTCACGGCTGACAAGGAAACCGCCAGGATTCTCAAGGGCACCGAGGTGCCTTATCAGGAGACCAGCAAGAGTGGCGCCACCTCGGTCGCCTTTCGCGAAGCCTCGTTGTCGCTGGAGGTCACGCCGCAGATCACTCCGGACGGCAAGGTCATCATGACGGTCAAGGTGACCAAGGACGAGCCTGACTTCGTTAATGCCCTGAACGACGTGCCACCGATTCGCAAGAACGAAGTCAATGCCAAGGTCCGAGTGGCGGATGGTGAAACCATCGTCATCGGGGGTGTCTACTCGACCACGCAAAACAATGTGGTCGACAAGGTGCCATTTTTGGGCGATCTGCCGTATGTTGGGCGGCTGTTTCGACGCGATGCATTACAAGAGAAAAAATCCGAGCTGCTGGTCTTCCTGACTCCGCGTATCATGAGTGACCAGGCGATTGCTGTGAGTCGTTGATTCTGTGCGAAATTTGATACTTGTAGGGCCCATGGGCGCTGGTAAGAGCACCATCGGGCGCCTGTTGGCCAAAGAGCTGCGCCTGCTGTTCAAAGATTCCGACAAGGAAATCGAACTGCGAACCGGCGCCAACATCCCGTGGATCTTCGATAAAGAAGGCGAGCCGGGCTTCCGTGACCGTGAGCAGGCTATGATCGCCGAGCTTTGCGCGCTCGATGGCGTGGTTGTGGCGACCGGTGGTGGCGCAGTCATGCGCGCGGAAAACCGCCAGGCGCTGCACGAGGGCGGCCGGGTCATCTACCTGCACGCCTCGGTGGAGCAGCAGGTCGGGCGCACGGCGCGCGACCGCAACCGCCCGTTGCTGCGCACCGCCAACCCGGAGGCGACGCTGCGCGCCTTGCTGGAGGCGCGCGACCCGCTTTATCGCGAAATCGCCGACCTGGTGGTGGAAACCGACGAACGGCCGCCGCGCATGGTGGTGCTCGATATTCTCGAGCGCCTGCAGCAGTTGCCGCCCCGCTAAGCCGGGACTATTCTCGGCCAGCGCCGAGGCGAGGTTCAACGTTACCGCGTGGGTCGAACAGCCGGCGCCGCGCCCAAGTACATTGTGGGGATACATGCAGACACTTAAGGTCGACCTCGGCGAGCGTAGCTACCCGATCTATATTGGCGAAGGCCTGCTGGACCAGGCCGAACTGCTGGCGCCGCATATCCGCGGGCGGCAGGTTGCCATCGTTTCCAACGAAACCGTCGCGCCTCTGTATCTCGAACGCCTGAGCAAGACCCTCGGCGCCTACTCGGTGCTGCCGGTGATCCTGCCAGACGGCGAAGCCCACAAAAATTGGCAAACCCTGCAACTGATCTTCGATGGCCTGCTGACGGCGCGGCATGACCGCCGTACTACCGTGGTCGCCCTCGGCGGCGGCGTGATCGGTGACATGGCCGGCTTTGCGGCGGCCTGCTACCAGCGTGGCGTCGACTTCATCCAGGTGCCGACCACCCTGCTGTCTCAGGTCGACTCCTCGGTGGGTGGCAAGACCGGTATCAACCACCCCTTGGGCAAGAACATGGTCGGTGCCTTCTATCAGCCCAACGCGGTGCTGATCGATACCACCAGCCTCAAGACCCTGCCCGAACGCGAGCTGTCGGCCGGCCTGGCCGAAGTGATCAAGTACGGCCTGATCTGCGACAAGCCGTTCCTCGCCTGGCTCGAAGACAATATGCAGGCCCTGCGCGCTCTCGAGCCGGCTGCCCTGACCGAAGCGATCAGCCGCTCGTGCGCCGCCAAGGCTGCCGTGGTCGGTACCGACGAGCGCGAATCCGGCGTGCGTGCCACGCTGAACCTGGGCCACACCTTCGGCCACGCCATCGAGACGCACATGGGCTACGGCGTGTGGCTGCACGGTGAAGCCGTGGCCGCAGGTACGGTGATGGCCCTGGAAATGTCCATGCGCCTGGGCTGGATCGACCAGGCCGAGCGTGATCGGGCAATCCGCCTGTTGCAGGACGCAGGTTTGCCGGTGGTGCCACCACAGGAAATGACCCCGGCGCATTTCATGGAGCATATGGCGGTCGACAAGAAGGTCCTCGATGGCCGCCTGCGGCTGGTGCTGCTGCGCCAGCTGGGCGAAGCCGTGATCACTGACGACTATCCGAAAGAGATTCTTCAGGCCACGCTGTCGGCGGATTACCGCGCGATCGTGGCCCAGCTTTGAGGTTGTGACAGCGTAATGACCAGTTTGCATGCCGATGAGGCGTTCCTCGAACATTACCAGTTGAGCCACGATCCGTTCGCGCCGCGTGTGCCCGGCTTCAAGTTCTTCCCCGCCCAGCGCAAGCCGGTGCTGGGCCAGCTGCATCACCTGGCTCGCTATAGCCAGCTGATGCTGGTGGTCACTGGCCCCGTGGGCAGCGGCAAGACCCTGCTGCGCCAGGCCTTGGTGGCCAGCACCAACAAGCAGTCGGTGCTGAGCGTGGTGGTATCTGCCCGCGGCGCCAGCGATGCCGCCAGTGTCCTCGGCCAGGTGGCGCAGACGCTGGAAGTGGCCCAGCCTGAAGTGCAGGCGATCCTGAACAAGGTGGTGCAGCTGGCACTGACCGGGCAGGAAGTCTATTTGCTGGTTGATGATGCGGAACAACTCGACGAGTCGGCACTCCAAGCGTTGCTGGAACTGGCGGCAGGGCTACCGGAAGGGCGCCCGCACGTGTTCCTGTTCGGCGAGCCCTCGCTGATTGCCGGGTTGGACGAGATCCAGATCGAGGAAGAGCGCTTCCACGTTATTGAACTCGCCCCCTACAGCGAGGAAGAAACCCGCGAGTACCTGGAGCAACGCCTGGAAGGCGCTGGCCGGGGCATCGAGGTGTTCACCCGTGAACAGCTAGTCGATATTCATGAAAACTCCGACGGATGGCCTGGCAACATCAACCAGGTCGCCCGCGATACTTTGATCGAAGCCATGATCGCCAGCCGTACCACGGTCAAGCGACCATCCATGGGGTTCAAAATGCCTAAGAAACACGTACTCGCGCTGTCCGCTGTCGTCGTGGTCGCCGTAGGTGCTGCGGTTCTGATGCCCAAGAAAGGCGACAAGGCCCCTGCCGAGGCGCCTGTGGCCCAGGCCCAGTTGCCGCTGGGCGAGGGCCAGCCAGGTAGCGCTCAGTCGAACAACGGCAACCCGGCCATCGAGTTCTCCGGCCAGTCGCAGCCGATGCCGCTGCCGCTGGTGGGGCAGTCCCAGCCGGTGATGCGCGAGCCTCTGGCGCAGGCTGCCGGCATGGGTGACGGCGAGGAGGGTGGCCCGGCTGGCAATACCGCCTTGCAGCCAGGCAACCCGCCTACCGTAACCACGATCGCGCCGCCACAGGGCGTGCCTGCAGGCCCGGCGCCGAGCATGGCCCAGGCTACCGCGCCGGTGCAGCCGGTTGCGCCTGCGCCCAAGCCTGTCGCTACCCAGCCGGTCAAGCCGGTTGCGCCTGCCAAGCCGGCACCGACTCAGGTCGCTGTCGCCAAGCCAGCCGCCAAGCCGGTGGAAAAGCCGGCCGCCAGCGTCAGCACCGGCGGCGCCGGAGGCTGGTACGCGGGCCAGAAGCCAGGCAACTATGTGGTGCAGATTCTTGGCACCAGCTCCGAAGCGTCGGCCCAGGCCTTCGTCAAGGAGCAGGGTGGCGACTATCGCTACTTCAAGAAAAACCTGCAGGGCAAACCCCTGTACGTGGTCACCTATGGCAACTTCGCCAACCGCGACGCAGCGGTTGCGGCAATCAAGAACTTGCCAGCGAAGGTCCAGGCTGGTAAACCTTGGCCACGTACCGTCGCCAGCGTCCAACAAGAGCTGGCCTCGGCCCGCTGATACCTGCCGGGCGGCATCACCCCGCCGCCCAGTTGCTGAGCGATTAATGACATTCGACTAGCCTGCTGCGCCTGAGCGCGGCAGGCTTTTCTGTCCCGGACTGCCGGCCACAAGCCTCTGTTGCAGTCATGGCTGAAACGCTTCAGACTCGAGCCAAGCCGCTATCACGGCGCATGGCGCAAAAACATTCAAAATTGCGACATAAATTTTCAATGGTGAGACATGAAAATTTGTGGGTATGACTGTCGCTGTGCAACAATGGTTTTCCATGGCCACCGCAAAAAAGCTGGCGTTTGATCGGCGTGGATGGTAAGTGGTTGTACATAAAAGAGATTTACCTCCGGTTGAGAGGTGAACCTGGTGAGAAAGTGTCTATGAAAACAGGTCTGTACCATCCCGAAGAATTCAAGGACAACTGTGGTTTTGGCCTGATCGCCCATATGACGGGCGAGCCGAGCCACCACCTTCTGCAAACCGCCATGCAGGCACTGACCTGCATGACCCACCGCGGTGGTATCAACGCCGACGGCAAGACCGGTGACGGTTGCGGTCTGCTCATGCAGAAGCCCGATCAATTCCTGCGGGCCGTGGCCCAGGAACACTTCGCCGTCGAGCTGCCCAAGCAGTACGCCGTCGGCATGGTGTTCTTCAACCAGGACCCGGTCAAAGCCGAAGCTGCCCGCGCCAACATGGACCGCGAAATCGTCGCGGCCGGCCTGAAGCTGGTCGGCTGGCGCAAGGTCCCGATCGACACCAGTGTGCTCGGCCGCCTGGCCCTGGAGCGCCTGCCGCAGATCGAGCAGGTGTTCATCGGCGGTGAAGGCCTGAGCGATCAGGAATTCGCCATCAAGCTGTTCAGTGCCCGTCGCCGTTCGTCCGTGGCCAATGCCCACGACACCGACCACTACATCTGCAGCTTCTCGCACAAGACCATCATCTACAAAGGCCTGATGATGCCGCGCGATCTCGCGGCGTTCTATCCAGACCTGGGTGATGAGCGCCTGCAGACCGCGATCTGCGTGTTCCACCAGCGCTTCTCCACCAACACCCTGCCGAAATGGCCGCTGGCCCAGCCATTCCGCTTCCTCGCCCACAACGGCGAGATCAACACCATCACCGGCAACCGCAACTGGGCCATGGCCCGTCGCACCAAGTTCGCCAACGACCTGATCCCCGACCTCGAAGAGCTCGGCCCACTGGTCAACCGCGTCGGTTCCGACTCGTCGAGCATGGACAACATGCTGGAGCTGATGGTCACCGGTGGCATCGACCTGTTCCGCGGCGTGCGCATGCTGGTACCGCCAGCCTGGCAGAACGTCGAGACCATGGACGCCGACCTGCGCGCCTTCTACGAATACAACTCCATGCACATGGAGCCGTGGGATGGCCCGGCCGGTATCGTCATGACCGAAGGCCGCCACGCGGTGTGCCTGCTCGACCGTAACGGCCTGCGCCCGGCGCGCTGGGTGACGACCACCAATGGCTACATCACCATTGCCTCGGAAATCGGCGTGTGGGGCTACCAGCCAGAGGAAGTCCTGGCCAAGGGCCGCGTCGGCCCGGGCCAGATCCTTGCCGTGGACACCGAGACCGGCCAGATCCTCGACACTGACGCCATCGACAACCGTCTGAAGTCGCGCCACCCGTACAAGCGCTGGCTGCGTCAGCACGCCACCCGCATCCAGGCGACCCTGACGGATGACCAGGGCGTGGCCAGCTACGACGCTGACCAGCTCAAGCAATACATGAAGATGTTCCAGGTCACCTTCGAAGAGCGTGACCAGGTGCTGCGCCCACTCGGCGAGCAGGGCCAGGAAGCGGTCGGTTCGATGGGTGACGACACGCCGATGGCCGTGCTGTCGCAGCGCGTGCGTTCGCCGTACGACTTCTTCCGCCAGCAGTTCGCCCAGGTGACCAACCCGCCGATCGACCCGCTGCGCGAAGCGATCGTCATGTCCCTGGAAATCTGCCTGGGTGCCGAGCGCAACATCTTCCAGGAGTCCCCGGAGCACGCTTCGCGGGTGATCCTCAGCTCGCCGGTCATCTCGCCCGCCAAGTGGCGTTCGCTGATGAACCTTGAGCGTGAAGGCTTCGACCGTCAGCTGATCGACCTCAACTATGATGAGAGCGTCGGCCTGGAAGCGGCCATCCGCAACATCGCCGACCAGGCTGAAGAAGCCGTGCGCAGCGGCAAGACCCAGCTGGTGCTGAGCGACCGCTACATCGCTCCGGGCAAGCTGCCGGTGCATGCTTCGCTGGCCGTGGGTGCCGTGCACCACCGCCTGACCGAGCAGGGCCTGCGTTGCGACAGCAACATCCTGGTCGAAACCGCCACTGCCCGTGACCCGCACCACTTCGCCGTACTGCTGGGCTTCGGTGCCTCGGCGGTGTACCCGTACCTGGCCTACGAAGTGCTGGCCGACCTGATCCGTACCGGCGAAGTGCTGGGCGATCTGGACGAAGTCTTCAAGTACTACCGCAAAGGCATCTCCAAGGGCCTGCTGAAGATCCTGTCGAAGATGGGTATCTCCACCATCGCCTCTTACCGTGGCGCCCAGCTGTTCGAAGCTGTGGGCCTGGCCGAGGAAGTGGTCGGCCTGAGCTTCAAGGGTGTGTCCAGCCGCATCAAGGGTGCGCGCTTCGTCGACCTCGAAGGCGACCAGAAGCTGCTGGCGGCCGAAGCCTGGAGCGCGCGCAAGCCGATCCAGCAAGGTGGCCTGCTGAAGTTCGTCCACGGTGGCGAGTACCACGCCTACAACCCGGATGTGGTCAACACCCTGCAAGCCGCCGTGCAGCAGGGCGACTACGCCAAGTTCAAGGAATACACCACGCTGGTCGACCAGCGTCCGGTGTCGATGATCCGCGACCTGCTGAAAGTGAAAGTGGCCGACGAGGCCCTGCCGCTGGACCAGATCGAGCCGCTGGAGGCCATCCTCAAGCGCTTCGACTCCGCCGGTATCTCGCTGGGTGCACTTTCGCCGGAGGCTCACGAAGCCCTGGCCGAGGCGATGAACCGCCTGGGTGCGCGCTCCAACTCCGGTGAGGGCGGTGAAGATCCGTCGCGCTACGGCACCATCAAGAGCTCGAAGATCAAGCAGGTGGCCACCGGCCGCTTTGGCGTGACCCCGGAATACCTGGTCAACGCCGAAGTGCTGCAGATCAAGGTTGCCCAGGGCGCCAAGCCCGGTGAAGGCGGCCAGCTGCCTGGCGGCAAGGTCAACGGCCTGATCGCCAAGCTGCGTTATGCGGTACCGGGCGTGACCCTGATCTCGCCACCGCCGCACCACGACATCTACTCGATCGAAGACCTGGCCCAGCTGATCTATGACCTCAAGCAGGTCAACCCGCAGGCCCTGGTTTCGGTCAAGCTGGTGGCTGAGGCTGGCGTTGGCACCATCGCCGCGGGCGTGGCCAAGGCCTATGCCGACCTGATCACCATCTCCGGTTACGACGGTGGCACCGGTGCGTCGCCGCTGACCTCGATCAAGTACGCTGGCGCCCCGTGGGAACTGGGCCTGGCCGAAACCCACCAGACCCTGCGCGGCAACGACCTGCGCGGCAAGGTACGGGTACAGACCGACGGCGGCCTGAAGACCGGCCTGGACGTGATCAAGGCAGCCATCCTCGGCGCCGAGAGCTTCGGCTTCGGTACCGCGCCGATGATCGCCCTGGGCTGCAAGTACCTGCGCATCTGCCACCTGAACAACTGCGCCACTGGCGTAGCCACGCAGAACGACAAGCTGCGCAAGGACCACTACATCGGCACCGTCGACATGGTGATCAACTTCTTCACCTTCGTCGCCGAAGAAACCCGTGAATGGCTGGCCAAGCTCGGCGTGCGCAGCCTCGGCGAGCTGATCGGGCGTACCGACCTGCTCGACGTGCTGCCAGGTGACACCGAGCGCCAGCAGTACCTGGACCTGACCCCGCTGCTGGGCAGCTCGCACATCCCGGCTGACAAGCCGCAGTTCTGCGAAGTCGACAAGAACCCGCCGTTCGACAAGGGCGAGCTGGCCGAGAAGATGGTCGAGATGGCCCTGCCGGCGATCCGCGACCAGGCCGGTGGCGAGTTCAGCCTCGACATCTGCAACTGCGACCGCTCCATCGGTGCCCGTATCTCTGGCGAAATCGCCAAGCTGTACGGCAACCAGGGCATGGCCGACAAGCCGGTCACCTTCCGCTTCAAGGGTACTGCTGGCCAGAGCTTCGGTGTGTGGAACGCCGGTGGCCTGAACCTGCACCTGGAAGGCGACGCCAACGACTACGTCGGCAAAGGCATGACCGGTGGCAAGGTGACCATCGTGCCACCCGCCGGCAGCCCGTTCGCCACCCAGCACAGCGCCATCGTCGGCAACACCTGCCTGTACGGTGCCACCGGCGGCAAGCTGTTCGCCGCGGGTACTGCGGGCGAGCGCTTCGCTGTACGTAACTCCGGCGCTCACGCTGTTGTCGAGGGCACTGGCGATCACTGCTGTGAATACATGACCGGTGGCTTTGTCTGCGTCCTGGGCAAGACCGGTTACAACTTCGGTTCTGGCATGACTGGCGGCTTCGCCTACGTGCTCGACATGGACAACAGCTTCGTCGACAAACTCAACCACGAGCTGGTGGAAATCCAGCGCATCAGTGGTGAGGCGATGGAAGCCTACCGCAGCCACCTGGCGCGGGTCCTTGGCGAATACGTGGAAGAGACCGGCAGCGAGTGGGGGCGTGAGCTCTTCGAGAACCTGGACGACTATGTGCGGCGCTTCTGGCTGGTCAAGCCGAAGGCGGCCAACCTCAAGCAACTGCTGTCCAGCACCCGTGCCAACCCGCAGTAAGAACAGCTGCAAGTGACGGCCCCGTGCGCGGGGCCTGTCGTGCTCAAGTGATCGTCTTGCAGCTTGCAGCCTGAGGCTGGCAACTGCGGTAAAGAGGTTTTGAAAAATGGCTGAACGTCTGAACAACGACTTCCAGTTCATCGAAGTGGGCCGCAAGGACCCCAAGAAAAAGCTGCTGCGCCAGCGCAAGAAGGAGTTCGTGGAAATCTACGAACCGTTCAAGCCGCAGCAGTCCGTGGAGCAGGCGCACCGTTGCCTGGGCTGCGGCAACCCGTATTGCGAGTGGAAGTGCCCGGTACACAACTTCATCCCCAACTGGCTGAAGCTGGTGTCCGAAGGCAATATCCTGGCTGCGGCCGAACTGTCGCACCAGACCAACACCTTGCCGGAAGTGTGCGGCCGTGTGTGCCCGCAGGACCGCCTGTGCGAAGGTGCCTGCACCCTGAATGACGGTTTCGGCGCGGTGACCATCGGTTCGGTGGAGAAGTACATCACCGACACCGCCTTCGCCATGGGCTGGCGCCCGGACATGTCCAAGGTCAAGCCAACCGGCAAGCGCGTCGCCATCATCGGTGCCGGCCCGGCGGGCCTGGGTTGTGCCGACGTGCTGGTGCGTGGTGGCGTGACTCCGGTGGTGTTCGACAAGAACCCGGAAATTGGCGGCCTGCTGACCTTCGGCATTCCCGAGTTCAAGCTGGAAAAGACCGTGCTGAGCAATCGTCGCGAAGTCTTCACCGGCATGGGCATCGAGTTCCGCCTGAACACCGAGGTGGGCAAGGACATCACCATGGAACAGCTGCTCGCCGAATACGACGCGGTGTTCATGGGCATGGGCACCTACACCTACATGAAGGGTGGTTTCCCGGGTGAGGACCTGCCTGGCGTGCACGATGCGCTGGACTTCCTGATCGCTAACGTCAACCGCAACCTCGGTTTCGAGAAGTCGCCGGAAGACTTCGTCGACATGCAAGGCAAGAAGGTTGTGGTGCTGGGCGGTGGTGACACCGCGATGGACTGCAACCGCACTTCGATCCGCCAGGGCGCCAAGTCGGTGACCTGCGCCTATCGCCGTGACGAAGCCAACATGCCGGGTTCGCGCAAAGAGGTGAAGAACGCCAAGGAAGAAGGCGTGAAGTTCCTCTACAACCGCCAGCCCATCGCCATCGTCGGTGAGGACAAGGTCGAAGGCGTGAAGGTGGTCGAGACCCGTCTCGGCGAGCCGGATGCCCGTGGCCGTCGCAGCCCCGAGCCGATCCCGGGCTCCGAAGAGATCCTGCCGGCCGACGCCGTGGTGATCGCCTTCGGCTTCCGCCCAAGCCCGGCACCGTGGTTCGAGCAGCATGGCATCCAGCTGGACAGCCAAGGCCGCGTGGTAGCGCCGGAGAAAGCCAAGTTCAAGCACCAGACCAGCAACCCGAAAGTGTTCGCCGGTGGCGACATGGTGCGCGGTTCGGACCTGGTGGTGACGGCGATCTTCGAAGGCCGTAACGCTGCCGAAGGTATCCTGGACTACCTCGAAGTCTGATCGATTGCTGGGGCCGCTTTGCGGCCCCAGGCATTTTTGTATACAAAATCGTTTGATCTGTGGCACCCAATAGACAAAACGCATGGTCTTGACCGTGCCTTTTGCGCTGGCGTCTGAGAAAATGCCCGCACTATTTTTCCGGATGCCGACATGACTGCCCTGAAGAACGATCGTTTCCTGCGTGCGCTGCTCAAGCAACCCGTTGACGTCACCCCTGTCTGGATGATGCGCCAGGCCGGCCGCTACCTGCCGGAGTACCGCGCCAGCCGCGCCAAGGCCGGTGATTTCATGAGCCTGTGCATGAACCCGCAGTTCGCCTGCGAGGTTACCCTGCAGCCGCTGGAACGCTACCCGTTGGACGCGGCGATCCTGTTCTCGGACATCCTCACCATCCCGGACGCCATGGGCCTGGGCCTGTACTTCGAAACCGGCGAAGGCCCGCGTTTCAAGAAGGTCATCAGCACCCCGGCCGACATCGAAGCGCTGCCGATCCCTGACCCGCAGAAAGACCTCGGCTACGTGATGGACGCGGTCAGCACCATCCGCCGCGAGCTTAACGGCCGGGTGCCGCTGATCGGTTTCTCCGGTAGCCCCTGGACCTTGGCAACCTACATGGTCGAAGGCGGCTCGTCGAAGGACTTCCGCAAGACCAAGGCGATGGCTTACGACAACCCGCAAGCCCTGCACCTGCTGCTGGACAAGCTGGCCCAATCGGTCACCAGCTACCTCAACGGCCAGATCCTTGCCGGCGCCCAGGCGGTGCAGATCTTCGATACCTGGGGTGGCAACCTGTCGGCAGCGGCCTACCAGGAGTTCTCCCTGGCCTACATGCGCAAGATCGTCAGCGGCCTGATTCGCGAGCACGACGGGCGCAAGGTGCCGGTGATCCTCTTCACCAAGAATGGCGGGCTGTGGCTGGAAAGCATCGCCGAAGCCGGCGCTGACGCGCTGGGCCTGGACTGGACGTGTGAAATCGGCGACGCTCGCCGCCGCGTCGGTGACAAGGTAGCCCTGCAGGGCAACATGGACCCGACCGTGCTTTACGCCAAGCCAGAAGCCATCCGCAAGGAAGTGGCGCGCATCCTGGCCAGCTATGGCAAGGGCACTGGCCACGTGTTCAACCTCGGCCACGGCATCACCCCGGAAGTCGACCCGGAACACGCAGGCGTATTCATCAACGCGGTGCATGAACTGTCGGCGCAGTACCACCAGTAAGTGCGCTGAAACGAACAGCCCGGCCAAGTGCCGGGCTTTTTGTTGCGTTCAATACGACGCTTACACCGAGGAAATCGACGCCATCAAGCCGAAAAAGAGAAGCCTGAACAGCTTCAGACCTTTTCTTACATATTGGCGCCATGGCCTTCCTTAGACTCGCGCACTTCTGTCGGGCCTCCCCGACGCAAGCTCAAGTAGTCCGGAGTGCGTCATGAGTACAAGAAAGAACCTGCGAAGGTTTGCTGCCAGCGGCCTATGGCTGGCAGTTGCCGGTGCGGGCGTGCATGCCCAGTTGGCCAATGCGCATGGTTATGCCAGTGAACCGCCATCGCGGGCATATGCCTGCCAGCTAGGTCTGAACACCGAGTGTGGCCAGCCCATTTACGAGCCGCAATCTGTAGGTGAGGCCGCAAAAGGGTTTCCTCAACTCGGCCCCGTGGATGGCAAGATCGCAAGCGGTGGCGCGCGCGCTGATTTCGCTTTGGTTGACGAGCAGTCAGCCGCGCGCTGGCACCTGACACCTATTCTCGACCGTGAAATCACCTTTGACTGGTATTACACCACTGGACACCCGACCACCAAGTGGGAGTACTTCATTACCAAGTCAGGCTGGAATCCAAATGCGCCGCTGGCTCGAGAGGCATTCGAAAGCAAGCCGTTCTGCACTGTGGACGGTCATGGCAAGTTTGCGACTGGCGGCAACCATGCGGGCAGAGGCCCGGCGCCTGAAAAGCACCACTGTACATTGCCAGCCGATCGCACCGGGCACCATGTCGTTCTGGGGCTGTGGACAATCGCCGACACCGCTGCCGCATTCCACAATGTGATCGACGTCGACATCCAGGCTGAAGGTGGGCCCGCGCCGGAATGGCCTGCAGTTGGCGCAATCAACCCGCATCGAGACCTGGAAGTTGGCGACAAGGTCAAGGTCCGCGCATTTGTGAATGGTACGGAAAGTAAGCAGTTCAGTACGTCTATCGCCATTGAGCATGCCGAGGAAGGCACTGCCTTCAACTGGGCATACAAATTGGCCAGCCGTATCAATGAAACCCAAGCGCTCGTGCGAGCTGGCAAGCCTAACGCGGATGGCGACTTCGAGCCTGTGCAAGGCGCCAATACGCTCTATGCCAAGAGCGAAAGTGGCATCACCAGTTTCGAACTGGAGATCGACGCCGCGACCCCAGAGCCTGGTTACATGCATTTGCATGACCTGAAGCCTGAGTACCAGCTCAAGGACGGTAAGACCACCCTCGACTTCACCGTCATGAGCAACAAGAACCTGCAGGTCAGCGCGCGGTTGTTCGATGCTGACAACAAGCAGGTCGGCTATGTTCGCGAGCAGGTCAATGGCACTGGCAAGTTGGTGCTGGAAGCCACCGGCGTCGAGGGCCCGCACACGCTCAAGGTCGTTGGTGTCGACAAGGCGCAGCGCGTGTTGCTGCAAGAACAACGTGATGTTGCGCTCAAAGCCGCTGCTGAAGGCTACGATTTCGAATTCCCTCAATCGATTGCCAGCTACAAGGAAGGCACGCTTGTCTTGCAGCCCAAGACCGGTGAGATATTCGAGTGCAAGCCATTCCCGTTCGAGGGTTGGTGCAAGAGCTATTCGGCAAATGCCAACCATTATGAGCCCGGTGTAGGCAGCAACTGGCAAGACGCCTGGATCAAGCGCTAAAAGGAGTGCGGCCTGGCAGCCCGATGGGGCATGCCGGGCCGTGTCACGGTATTTCTTATGCAACAACACACTTATTGCTGGCAGCAGATGCTATTGCACTGGGTTTCTGCCTTGGTGATCGTCTGGGCGCTGGTAAGTGGCTTTTACGTGTCAGGTTTTACGGTCGAACCCGCCACAGCACAGTGGGTCGGTTTCGTGAATGTTGGTCTGACGACACTGTTTATCCCGGTCTTTCTGCTGCGTTGGTTGATGCGCTACCTGAAGCCAAGGCCGTGCGCGCTGAACGAAAACCCCTGGGTTCGGCGCATAGCGCATGTTGTTCACGAAGGCATCTACTGGCTTACCGCGTCCGTGCTGGCTTCAGGCGTGCTGATGATGGACCGTGCAATTGACGTATTTGGCTGGTTTGCAATCGAGCCCTGGCTGACGGATCCGTTCTGGCTAAGCGCCTGGTTCATGCTGCATATCGCAGCAAACGTCGCCTTGGCTTTGGCCGTGGTGGTGCACGTAGGGGCAGTCGCCATCCATGAGTTTGCCGGGCGGCGCGTGGTTAGTCGAATGCTGCCCTGAGCCAATGAAGCATTCTTCTGTCTTGTCCTGGGTAGCAATCCCTCTGCTGGCGTTGGTCATGCTGGCCTGGCGCGAAGCCACGCGCCCAGCCTTGGTTGAACCTGTCGGGCAAGACAGTGTTGCCCGTGTATTACCCGCACAACAGCCATTGCCGACGGCGACCCTGGCATTGGCCTTTGGCTTCAGCGAGCCAGGGGAGCGGCTAGCAAGCCAGGCCGGGTTGGTGCTCAAGGCTTGTTTCATCCCCAGTCGCGGCCAAACCCGTGCGTTGGTGGGAAGCCGCGAGGGTGACAGCTTCTATGGCGTGGGCGACCGCTTGCCGGGTGGCAGCGTGCTGCGCCGAATCGACGTGGGAGCGATCACCCTTTGGGTCGACGGGCGTGAGGAAATCCTGACCTTGTCCGGCGGCGGCGCCAACGTCTTCGTTCAATCTGGCAATAACGCTGTGCGCGTTCCTGCCCCTGCCGAATCACCCCGCCTGTTGCGGGAGGTGCAATGAGATTTCAACGTTACTTGCGGGCAGCCTCACTCGGGGCTTGCCTGAGCTTGACCTGCCCACTGGCCCTGGCTGATGCGCCAACCTGGCAATTGGCGATGAGCGATGCCGATGTGCGCGATGTGGTGCGCGAAGTCGGAGCCATTCTTGATCAGACAATCGTGCTTGACCCGCGTGTGCAAGGGCGCATCACCGTACTGTCCAATGAGGCGCACGACCGTGAAGGCGTACGGAGGTTGTTTTACTCGGTCTTGAATGCGCAAGGCTTTGCCGCAGTGAACGATGGTGACCGCTTGCTGGTGTTGCCGGCAAGTGAAGCCAAAGCCTGGGCCAACCAGCAGGTCGATGCGATTCCTTCTGCATTTACCACACGAGTATTCAGCCTGTCTGGCAGCACTGCCGCCGACCTGGCCGGCCTGCTCAGGCCACTGGTGTCGAGCAACGGCTATATCGGCCCGTCCAGCTCCGCCAATGCCCTGGTCGTCACCGACTCGGCTGCCAACCTCGAGCGTTTGCAGGCTCTGGTGCGCCAACTGGACAGCGGACAGCGGCATGACTATGAGTTGGTAACGCTGCATACAGCGCAAGCCGCCGATGTATTGCCTGTCGTCGAGGCTTCGGCAGGCAGCCCGGACAGTGGCGTGCGGGTATTGGCCGATACGCGTGGCAATCGCCTGCTTGTGCTTGGGCCGGAAAAGTCCCGCCAACGGTTGGCACGACTGGCCCGCGAGCTGGATGTGCCGACACCTGAAAATTCGCATAACTGGCGCGTGGTGCGCCTTCAACATGGTAATGCCGAGCAGCTGGCCGAGGTGCTCGGTGAAGTGGGCAAGCGGCTGGATGGCAAGCCGGGCACAGAAGCCTTGGGCCAGCCGCTCGCGACCGGGGCGATGGTCAAGGCAGATACCAGCCAGAACGCCTTGGTGCTGCTGGGCGAACCCAAGACGCTGGGGAGCGTGGTGCAGATCATCGAGCAATTGGACCAGCCCCGCGCACAGGTGTTGATACACGCGGCCATCGTCGAAGTCAGTGGCGATATCAATGAGGCCTTGGGATTGCAGTGGGGGGTGGACACCGGCAGCCTCAGGGGCGGGGTGACATTCCCGGACAGCGGTGCGCTGTTGGCCGATGTGCTGGGGGCGGACAAGGCACTGCCCAGTGGCGCGGCGCTGGCGCTAGGCTCTGACCGCTTTGGCCTGCTGGTTTCCGCATTGGCCAGCAACAGCCGTAGCAACCTGCTGTCCACCCCCAGCCTGCTCACGCTCGACAACCAGGAAGCGCAGATCCTGGTGGGGCAGAACGTGCCGTTCAAGACAGGCTCGTACACCACGTCCGGCAATGGCGCGGATAACCCGTTCACCACCGTGGAGCGCAAGGATATCGGCATCAGCCTCAAGGTTCGCCCGCACATCAACGAAGGCCGAAGCCTGCGCCTTGAGGTCGAGCAGGAAAGCTCGGAACTGGCACCCAGCACGCTCGAAGGTGACCTGATTACCAGCAAGCGAACACTCAAGAGCACCATCCTCGCGGCGGACGGCGAAATCATCGTGATCGGTGGCCTGATCAAGGACAGTGTGCGCACAGAGCAGCGTGGCGTGCCGTTGCTCAGCCGTATTCCTCTGCTGGGTGGCTTGTTCCGCTGGACCCGGGATACCCAGGAAAAGACCAATCTCATGGTGTTCCTGCGCCCTACCATTTTGCGCACCCAGGCCGAATGGGTGGAGTCCGGGCGTCGTGCCTACGATGATGTTCGCGCCTCCGACCCGGTGCACGTGCCTCAGGATCCCCGCAGGCTGTTCGAAGCGCGGCCGATGCCGGAAGGCCGGGAGCCATAGCCTTGAACCCTTTGCTTCCATTCGGCTTCGCCCGGCGTCATGGCATTTTGCTGGACCGGCAGGCAGCCGAGCCCACCCTGATGATGCGTGACGATGCCGCCTTGGCATCACTCTCCGAGGCGCTGCGTATCGTTGGGCATCACTGGCCACTGCGCCTGGTGGATGGCGACCAGTTTGCAGAGCACCTGGCTGCTTGTTACGGCGGCGCCCAGGATGCAGCGCAGTCGGTGATCCAGGGGCTGGATGAGCACATCGACCTGTCACGCCTGGCTGAGGCGTTGCCGCAGACCAGCGACTTGCTCGATCAGCAGGATGATGCGCCGATCATCCGTTTGCTCAATGCCTTGCTCAGCGAAGCGGTCAGGTCGCGCGCTTCCGATATCCACCTGGAAACGTTCGAACAGCAGTTGCGCGTTCGCATGCGCGTCGATGGGGTCATGCGCGAAGTGCTGTCGCCGCCCCGAGCGCTCGCGGCCTTGCTGGTGTCGCGGATCAAGGTCATGGCGCGTCTGGACATCGCCGAAAAGCGCGTGCCACAGGATGGCCGCATCAGCCTGCGGCTGGCCGGCCATGAGGTGGATGTGCGTGTGTCCACCTTGCCAGCGGCCCATGGGGAAAGGGTGGTGCTGCGCTTGCTGGACAAGCAGGCTGTGCGCCTGGATGTGCAGCACATGCAGATGCAACCCACGGTGCAGAACGCATTCCTGGCCTTGCTGGACAAACCCCACGGCATTTTCCTGGTGACAGGCCCGACTGGCTCGGGCAAGACCACCACGCTGTATACGGCACTTTCGGTACTGAACCGTGAGTCGCGCAATATCCTCACCGTCGAAGACCCGGTCGAATACCACTTGCCCGGTATCGGCCAGACCCAGGTCAACAGCAAGGTCGACATGACCTTTGCCCGTGGGCTTCGGGCGATCCTGCGGCAGGATCCGGACGTCGTCATGGTCGGGGAGATTCGTGACCGGGAAACTGCAGATATTGCCGTGCAGGCATCGCTGACAGGCCATCTGGTGTTGTCGACCCTGCATACCAATAGTGCTTTGGGCGCCATCACACGGCTGGCAGACATGGGGGTGGATACCTGCCTGCTGGCATCCTCCCTTGCCGGTGTCATGGCACAGCGCCTGGTGCGTGTGTTGTGCCCGCACTGCAAGGCCGCATACGAGGTGGACGACGCCACCGCCAGCACCCTTGGCAACCCTGACGGCCTGCCGCAGCAGCTTTACCAGGCTGTAGGTTGTGAGCTGTGCCAGCTGGGCTACAGCGGGCGCTTGGCATTGCATGAGATGGTCGTCATTACCCCGCAGCTGGCGCAGGCCATCCACGGCCGCGCATCGTTGGCACAGATGCAGGATCTACTTCGCCCGGGCACGACCAGCCTGTTTCAGCATGGCGTTCAACGTGTCTGCCAAGGGCAGACCAGTCTTGAAGAATTGCTGCGCGTGACGGGCCAGGACTGAACATGGCGATCTTCCGGTATCAGGCCCAACGCCAGGATGGCGCCCGCCAGCGCGGCACGCTAGAGGCAGCTAGTGCGCGTCAGGCCCGGCAGCAGTTGCGCGAGCAGGGTTGGTCGGTCATGACGATCGAGCTTTTAAAGCCTTCGCCACTTGCCGCCCTGGTTGCGGGCAATCGTCTTTCCCTGGCGCGCCGCTGTTTGCTGACCCGGCAGCTGGCAACGCTGTTGCAGGCGGGCATGCCGTTGACCGAAGCGCTACAGGCGGTGGCGGCGCAAAGTGGCCAGCGTCAGGCCAGGCAGGTGTTGCTTGGCGTGGCTGAGCGAGTCGCCGAAGGTAATACCTTTGCCAATGCACTGGCCCATTACCCATTGGCCTTTCCGCTGGTTTACCGCGCCACGGTCGAGGCGGCGGAGCGCTCCGGGCACTTGGCAGGGGTATTGGAGCGTCTGGCGGGGCATGGCGAAGATCAGCAGGCCCTGCGTCAGAAAGTGCAATTGGCGATGCTCTACCCGTTGATACTGACGATCGTCGCCCTGCTGGTGGTGGGTTTTCTGCTCGGTTATGTAGTGCCGGACGTGGTGCAGGCCTTCGCCCGCGACCAGGCACAGTTGCCGCTGGCGACCCAGGTGCTGATTGCACTCAGCGATGCTTTTGGCCGCTTCGGCTTGCTGGCCTTGCTGGTGCTGCTGGCAGGCGTTACCGGTGCTGTCTTGCTGTTGCGCGCGCCTGCGAGGCGAAGGCAATGGCATGCCATGGCACTGCGCCTGCCAGGTTACGCCAGCTTTGTGCTAGCCAGCGAGGCTGCGCGCTTCATCAGTACCTTGGCGATTCTTGGCCGCAGCGGTGTTGTGCTGGTCGATGCCATGAACATCGCTGCCGGCGTGGTGGGCAATCTGGTTTTACGCGAGCGCTTGCAAACCGCGGTGCGTGAAGTGGGTGAAGGCGCAACGCTGGCCCACAGCCTGGCACGTAGCCAGAGCATGCCCGCACTGATGCTGCACATGATCGCCAGTGGTGAGCGTGCCGGGGAACTGGACAGCATGCTCGAACGTGCCGCCGAGCTCCAGGCCAGGCAACTGGCTGGTCGTATAACCCTCCTGGTGAGCCTGTGCGAACCCCTGATGCTGTTGCTGATGGGTGGCATCGTGCTGTTCATCGTGCTGGCCATCCTGCTGCCCATTCTCAACCTCAACCAACTGGTCAACTGATATGTCTTCTGGCTTTGCACGTCATGCGCAGCGTGGCTTCACGCTCATCGAAATCATGGTGGTGGTCATCATTCTGGGTGTGCTCGGCGCGTTGGTGCTGCCCAACGTGATGAGCCGCCCGGACCATGCCAAGTTCACGGCGGCGCGTACCGATATCCAGTCAATCTCCACGGCCCTGGAAATATACCGCCTGGACAACGGGCGCTATCCGACCACCGCCCAAGGCCTGGAGGCGCTCATCCGGCGCCCGACCGTTGCACCCTTGCCACGCCAGTGGAATGCCCAGGGTTACCTCAAGAGCCGGGCGCTGGACCCTTGGGGCATGCCTTATCAATACAGCAACCCTGGTACGCGATCGGGGCAGGGGTTCGACCTGTTCTCGTTTGGCGCCGACGGCCAGCCCGGCGGTGAAGAGGCGGATGCCGATATCGGTAACTGGGCCGAATGACCCTGCGCCGCTCGAAAGGCTTCACCCTGCTGGAAATGTTGCTGGTGCTATTGCTGGCAGGCGTTGTCATGGGCATGGCCGGGTTGCAGTTGGGGCGCGACCCGCAACGCCTGGCCAGCCAGGAGGCCGGGTTGCTCCTGCAACTGGTCGAGCATGCCAGGCAGCAGGCGGTGCTGGAGGGGCAGGAGATGGGTGTGCAGATCGATGCCCGCGGCTATCAGCTGATGAGGGCATTCGGCAACAAATGGGCAGCAGCAGGGCCGCGCCGGGACACTGGCCTGGACCTGCGCCTGAGTATCGACGGCTTCCCGGTGATGCTTGCCGGGCCAGGCGATGCTGCGCAATTGGTGTTTGCCCGTAACGACGAGTACACCCCGTTCTCGTTGTCATTCGATGAGGCGGGTGTCGGCCTTGCGCAACTATCAAGCGATGGCCTCAATGCCCCCTGGCTCGAACGCTGAACGTGGGTTCACGTTGCTGGAAGTGCTGGTGGCGCTGTCGGTATTCGCCGTACTGGCCGCAGCAGTGACCACCGCCAGCCAGCAGGTCCTGGCACAGTCGCAGGGTATGCGTGATCGCCTGTTCGCCAGCTGGATCGCCGATAACCACCTCAACGAGCTTCGCTTGCATGCGACTGCGCCTGCGACTGCACAGCGCCGCACCCAGGAGGTCCAGTTCGATCAGCGCACCTGGCTCATCGTCGAGTCGCGGCGTCATCAGGCGGGTTTGGCACTCGTCGAAGTGGGCGTGAGCGTCAGCCTGGCATCGGACCGCCAGCCGCTTCACCACGCGGTAGGCTGGATGGAGGTTGCCGATGCAACGCAGTGAGTCAGCCCGTATCCAGCGCGGCTTTACCCTGCTGGAGCTGTTGCTGGCCATCGCCCTCTTTGCCTTGCTGGCGGCGGGTACCAGCCAATTGTTGGCTGCCTTGGTACGGGCAGATGCCGCACGTCAGGCCCAGGCCGAAGAATTGCGTGCACTGGGGCGGGCAATGAGTGTGATGCAGCGGGATGCATTGCAAGGGTACTGGCCCGCGATCAGCAAGAGGGGGGCTGGTTACGGTGTATTGCTGACGCCGCAGCGGGTGGGCTGGTTGCTTGGCGCAGAACGTGATCGACAATCGTTGCCGCGCAGCGATCTGCGGGTGGTCGAGTATTGGCTGGAGGACGGTGTGTTGTGGCGTCAGCGACGGACACTGGAGCACGGGCAGGTACGCCCACAACGGCTGCTCGAAGGTATCGAGGATCTGCGCTGGCGGCTGTATGGTCCAGAAAGCGGATGGGTATCCAACTGGGTGGCTGCGCAACCGCCCCAGGCACTTGAAATCACCCTGTCGACCCAGCGCTTTCAGGGGATTCGCCGAGTGCTGCCTCTGGCGGGGGCAAGCCTGTGAAAAACTCGGGGCAGCAGGGCGTGGCGCTCATCACGGTTCTGTTGGTAATGGCACTGTCGACCCTGCTGGTTGCCAGCATGCTGCGTAGCCACCAGGGGATGCTGGGCAGCGTCCGGCAGCAGATCGATGCCTCGCGCTTGCTGCAACTCGCCCATGCTGGCGAGCGGCATGCCTTGAAGCAGCTGAAACAGCAGGCTGCGACCTTGCTGCAGGTGACCCATGGCGGTCAGCCCTGGGCGCAAACCCGTTTGCTGGACCTTGAGCAGGGGCAAGTTCGGATGCGCCTGGAGGACCTTTCCGGGCGCTTCAATATCGCTGCGCTGACCGCACGAAAAACCCTCGACCCTGTGTTGTTCGAACGTTGGCAGCGGTTGTGCCACGCCCTGCAGATCGAGGTGCCGGTGCTGGAACCCTTGGCCGGGCAGCGCATGCTCGACCCCAGCCAGCTGCGCGTCTTGCCGGGCGTCGATGCACAGGTGATGGCACGTTTGCAGCCCTGGATCGTGGCGCTGCCCCCCCAGGCTGGGCTCAACGTCAATACCGCCCTGGCACGGGTACTTGAAGGCCTTGAAGGCGTGGATGCCTCTGTTGCACGGAGCGTGATGGGCAAGCGGCCCGATGAGGGCTATGCCAGCGTTCAGCAGTTTCTGGCGCAACCACAGCTGGTGGGGCTTGGCATCGACAGCCATGGGTTGTCGGTGACGAGCCGCTGGTACCGTCTGGAGGTACGAGCAGCGTTGCAAGGCAACCTTGGTTATCTGTACAGCGACCTTGAAATCGACCCGAGCACGCATCAGGTGCGTGTGCTGCGTCGGTTTTTTTCTGCACAACCGGAGCACCTGCAAGTTGAGTGATGTTTATCTGTTTTTGCTGGCCGGGGGCGTGGTCGAAGACGATGGAGCATGGCCGGTGCTCGTACGCACAGCGCAGGGCCACCAGTACCGGTCAGAGTTGGGCAGCTTGCCGCCCGAGTTGGCCGCTGCTGCGGTGGTGCTCGTGTTGCCGATGGAGCTGACGGGGTGCTGCGTGATCGGGCCGATACCGGGCAGGCGCCCCAGTCGGGAGACGTTGGGCTATGCAGCGGAAGAACAGCTGGCAGCGCCCTTGGAGGCGCTGCACCTGGCGTTCGGGCCAGTAGATGAAGAGGGCCGGCGCAAGGTATGGGTGATAGCGCTGGAATGTTTGCGCCAGCTGATGTCGAGGCTTCAGCAACAGGGCATCGACCCCATCGCGGTATATGTTGATGCCGACCTGCTGAGTGCCGAGCGCGCATGCGCCCTGTGGTTCGAGGGGCGATGGTTGCTGGGGGGCAGCAAGGGCTCTTGCCTGGCCCTGAGTGCCCAGGCCGCACAGGCACTGAAGCAGAAACATGCATCCTTGCCCTGGATGGCCGAGGCAGGCTCAGCAGGTGCGGCGGACAGTGATCAGCCGATCGCCAGTGCAGTGGACATCCTGATGCAAGGCAATGCTGGTGCTGTGGACTTGCGCCAAGGTGCACTGCGTCGGCGGCGTATGCTGCCGGCATGGCGAGGCCTGGCAAGCGGTGTGGTGCTGGCTTTACTGATGGTTTGCCTGGTCGATCACGTGCGTGCGCAGTGGCTCATGCAGCAAGCATCACGGCTGCATGCCGAGAATGTTCGGGTTTTGCAGCGCTGGGCGCCTGAGCAGCCTCCGGGTGGCGACCTGGCTACGCGAATCAGGTTACTCGAACACCGCCCAAGGCATGCGACTACGGTCGAGCAGCTGGCACTGCTCTCGGAACAACTGGTCGGCGTTGGCAATGTGGTGATCGAGCGGGCTGAATCGACGTCTGAGCAAGGCTGGCGCGTCGAGGTTGTCGCCCAGGGCTTTGACGATCTCGAAAGGCTTGGCACACGTGTTCCCGGTATGCGGATGGAACAGGGACGACAGGCCGATCAAGGGGTGCGGGCGACCTTGTCCTGGCGGGAGGCTGAATGAAGTATTGGAGAGAAACTGCGTTGGTACGCCAGTGGCAACAGCTATCACCCAACCGGCGCACGCAATTGAAGGTCGCTTTATGGGGCCTGGCCTTGATAGCGATCTGCCAGCTACTCTGGGTGCCGGGCCAGGCCCGCCTGCAACAGGCTGAGCGAGACCTGGCGCGTGAGCATGAGCTGGGTGCCCAACTGCAGCGAGTCGTGCAGGGGCCGCCTCGGTCGCCAACCACCGTCGAGGTACAGACACCTGCAGGTTTAAACGAGCGCGCCAAGGCTGCGGGCCTGCGTATCACCAGCCTGGAGGCCAGGTCCGGGCAGGTGGATATCAGCCTGGAGGGGGCTGCTGCGGCCGTGCTGGCCTGGTTGCACCTACTGGAGCAGGAGGGTGGCAAACCGCTCAACCTGCAGCTGCAAGCCGAAGGCGAGCTGCTTCAGGCGCGCTTCGTGATGATGCTGGCCGAGGCATGATGCCTCGGCCTTTCAGGTTGCTTTGGGTTGCAACTTGCTCAAATGCAGGGCCACCAGCAACGCCACCGTCAGCAATCCGCCAATGAACAAGCCAATCCCGTTCCACCCCCATTGGTGCCAGAACACCCCACCCGCCGTACCGGCCACGCTGGACCCTGCGTAATAGCTGAACAGGTACAGCGACGAAGCCTGCCCCTTGGCCTTCAGCGCCCGGCGGCCGATCCAGCTGCTGGCCACCGAATGCGCACCGAAGAAGCCGAAGGTGAACACCAGCATGCCGACGATCACCAGCGCCAGCGGGGTGGCCAAGGTCATCAGCAGGCCGCCAGCCATTACGACAATACTGGCCCAGAACACCTTGCGCCGGCCCAGCTTGTCAGCCAGTGCGCCGACTTGCGCCGAGCTGTAGATACCCGACAGGTACACCACCGACAGCAACCCGACCAGCGCCTGGTTCATGTGGTAAGGCTCGGCCAACAAGCGGTAGCCAATGTAGTTGAACAGGGTGACGAAGGCGCCCATCAACAAGAAGGCTTCGAGGAACAGCCAAGGCAGCCCGGCATCCTTGAAGTGCATGACGAAACCGTCCAGCAGGCTACGCGGGTTCATCAACTGTGGTCGGAAGTTGCGCGATTCGGGCAGCACTTTCCAGAACACCAGCGCCGCCACCAGGGCCAGGCCGCCGATGGTCAGCATCGCCGTGTGCCAGCTGACAAAATCGATCAGTACACCGGTGATCAGTCGCCCGCTCATTCCGCCGATGGCATTGCCACCAATGTACAGGCCCATGGCCAGGCCGATGTGCTGCGGGTGGATTTCTTCGCTCAGGTAGGTCATTGCCACCGCCGCCAGGCCGCTCAGCGACAAGCCCACCAGAGCGCGGGTGGCCAGCACCAGTTCCCAGCTCGGCATCACCGCGCTGGCCAGGGTCGACAGGGCGGCGCAAACCAGGGCAAAGACCATCACCGGCTTACGGCCGATGCGGTCGGAGATCGGGCCGGTGATCAACAGGCCGAACGCCAGCATCGCAGTCGATACCGAGAGCACCAGGCTGCTCTGCGCCGCGTTGATGGAAAACTCCTTCGACAGCAGCGGCATCATCGGCTGCACGCAGTACAGCAGGGCGAACGTGGCGAAGCCGCCGCTGAACAGGGCCAGCACGGTCTGCATGAAGGCGGGGGTGCCTTTTTCGATCCACATGTCGTTCAGGGGGGCAGGTTCTGGGCCGGCAGGAAGGGGGGCTACAGCAGTTTTCACGGGCGGTACCTCTGGCGCAATGAAAAAAGCATATAGCTGGCTAATGATTAGATCCAATATATTGTTCGACCTATTTGAGACGTTCATCGACCTAATTGGAGCCCGTCATGGAACTGCGCCATTTGCGTTACTTCATCGCCGTTGCCGAAGAGCTGCACTTCGGCCGCGCGGCCCAGCAACTGGGTATCTCCCAGCCGCCATTGAGCCAGCAGATCCAGGCGCTGGAGCAGGAGCTGGGCGCCCGTCTGTTCGAGCGGACCAATCGTCGGGTCGAGCTGAGCGAGGCTGGCCGGCTGTTCCTTGAAGAGGCGCGCCAGGTACTGGCGCAGGTGGAGAAGGCGGCCGATGTGGCACGGCGTGCACAGTTGGGTGAGCTGGGCGAGATGAAGATTGGTTTCACGTCGTCGGCGCCGTTCACCTCGAAGATCCCCAAGGCCATTCATGCCTTTCGCCAGCGTTTCCCCGCAGTACACCTGAATCTCAAGGAAATGAGCAGCCGGGATGTCGCCGAAGGGGTGTTCGACGAATCCATCGAGGTCGGCCTGATGCGGCCGATGCCGTTGCCGGAAGGCCTGGTGGCCACCGAGCTGTTCCGCGAGCCGCTGGTGGCGGTGATCAACGCCTCGCACCCGTTGGCCGAAGGCACGGAACAGGGCGTGCACATGGCTGCCTTGGCCCATGAACCGTTCGTGTTCTTCCCGCGCAGCTATGGCAGCGGGTTGCATGCGCAGCTGTTGAGCCTGGCGCGCCAGGCCGGGTTCAGCCCGCATTTCTCCCAGGAGGCGGGGGAGGCGATGACCATCATCGGCCTGGTGTCGGCGGGGCTTGGGGTCTCGGTGCTGCCGGCGTCGTTCCAGCGTATGCGCATCGAAGGCGTGGTGTACCGCACGCTGCTGGATGAAGGGGCGATGTCGGCAGTGTGGCTGGTGCAGCGCGAGCGCGGGGGTTCGGCGATGGCGCGGGCGTTTGCCGAGTTGCTGAAGGGGCTGATGGCGGGCCAGCAGTGATGTTCCCGCGCTGTGCCAGCGAATGGGCAAATGGCACTGGCCATTGCCGCTGCGCCGCCACATACTCGGGCATTCGTTGATACACGGAGGTCAATCATGCGGCGCGTGGTGTTCAATCAGAAAGGTGGCGTGGGCAAGTCGAGCATCGCTTGCAACCTGGCGGCAGTGAGCGCCAGCGAAGGTTATCGGACCCTGCTGATCGACCTGGATGCCCAGGCCAACTCGACCCAGTACCTGACCGGCCTGACCGGCGACGACATCCCCATGGGCATTGCCGACTTCTTCAAGCAGAGCCTGTCCAGCGGACCGTTCAGCAAGAAGAACAAGGTCGATATCTACGAAACTCCGTTCGATAACCTGCATGTGGTCACTGCCACGGCGGAGCTGGCCGACCTGCAGCCCAAGTTGGAAGCCAAGCACAAGATCAACAAGCTGCGTAAGTTGCTCGATGAGCTGGACGAGGACTACGAGCGGATTTACATCGACACGCCGCCGGCGCTCAATTTCTATGCGGTTTCCGCATTGATCGCCGCTGATCGTGTGCTGATCCCCTTCGATTGCGACAGTTTCTCGCGTCAGGCGCTGTACGGCCTGCTGGCTGAAATCGAAGAGCTCAAGGACGACCACAACGAAGACCTGGTGGTCGAAGGCATCGTGGTCAACCAGTTCCAGTCCCGCGCCAGCCTGCCGCAGCAGATGCTCGACGAGCTGCTGGCCGAAGGGCTGCCGGTGCTGCCGGTGTATCTGGGCAGCTCGGTGAAGATGCGCGAATCGCACCACGCCAGCCTGCCACTGATTCACCTGGAACCGCGGCACAAGCTGACACAGCAGTTTGTCGAGCTGCACGATTTGCTTGAGCGTTGCGAGTAAGCCCTGCACCCAATCCCTTGCATCCAAGCCGGGTCCGCAGGATGTAAAGGATCAGATTGGCAACGCCAGCATATGTGGCAATAACCGCGTGGTCTTCAACATCGGAGGTAACAAGTACCGGCTAGTGGTCGAAATGCAGTATCGAGCCGGTATTGCCTGGGTGAAATTCGTCGGCACGCACAGGCGCTATGACGAGATTGACGTGGAGACAATCTGTGAATATTAAGCCAATCCGCAATGATGACGATCTTCGAGCGGCCTTTCAGCGGCTCGAAACTATTTTCCAGGCAGAAGCTGGCACGCCAGAAGCTGATGAAATGGAAGTGCTTGTGACACTGATCGAGGTGTACGAAAACAAGCACTATCCCATTCATCCTGCCAACCCCATTGAGGCCATCAAGTTCTGCATGGATCAACAGGGGCTTACGCCTCGGGATCTTGAACCCTTTATCGGTCCAAGCGGGCGGGTTTCGGAAGTCCTCAATGGTAAGCGCGGTCTAAGCCTTTCCATGATCAAGCGCCTGCATGATGGTCTGCGCATTCCCTACGAGTCCCTACTGGCAAATGCCTGAAAATTAGACCCCCTGGCTACGCACCCACTCCAGCAACGACTGGAGCGGAAACGCCCCGGCCTGGCGACCGAGTTCGCGGCCGTTCCTGAACAGGATCAGGCTGGGAATCGAGCGGATGCCCAGTTGCCCGGCGAGGTTGCGGTTGGCTTCGCTGTCGAGCTTGGCCAGGCGGCAGCGGCCGCTGAGCTGGCGGGCGGCCTGCTCGAAGGTCGGGGCAAAGGACTTGCACGGGCCGCACCAGTCGGCCCAGACATCGATCAGCAGCGGCAGGTCGCCCTTGATCTGGCTGGCATAGTTGGCCTCGCTGAGCTCGAAGGGCGTGCTCAGCAGCACGTCCTGTTTGCAGCGGCCGCATTTCGGGGCGTCACCCAGGCGCGCCGCCGGCAGGCGGTTGAGGCCGTTGCAGTGGGGGCAGGGGATTACCAGTGGGTCGGACATGTCGGTTCCTTGAAGATTATGAAGAACAGCTGATTTCCAGGTGCTTGCCCCACTCAGGTGGGCGCTCGGCATAGGCCTGCATGCCGGCTTGCTCCTCGAACGGCTGGCTCAGCACCTTATGCAGGCGGCGTACTTCACTGTAATCCCCAGCTTCGGCCGCTTCGATGGCCTTCTGCGCCAGGTAATTGCGCAGCACATACAGCGGGTTCACCGCATGCATCCGCTCACGGCGGCCTTCGGCATTAGCGCTCTCGCGCTCGCAACGGGCCAGGTAATCCGCGCCCCAGGCATCGAAGCCGGCGAGGTCGATGAAGTCATCGCGTACCACCTTCAACGCTTCGGCGACAGGCTGGTCACCCAGCTTGCGGAAGAACAGGTTGTAGTCCACGCCGCCGCTCTGCATACGCTGCAGCAGGCGCTCGACCAGCGCCATGTCGTCGTCTTCTGCGCTGGTCAGGCCCAGGCGCCGACGCATCAGGTCGAGGTAGTGCGCCTGGTACAGCGGCAGGAACAGGCCCAGCGCTTCCTTGAGCGGTTCCACTTCGATCACCGTGGTCAGGGCCTGGGCCAGGGCGCTGAGGTTCCAGTGGGCAATCGGCACCTGGTTGGCGTAGCTGTAGCGGCCACGGTCGTCGGAGTGGTTGCAGATGAAGTTGGCGTCGAAGTCGTCGAGGAAGGCGAACGGGCCAAAATCGAAGGTGATGCCGAGGATCGACATGTTGTCGGTGTTCATCACCCCGTGGCAGAAGCCATAGGCCTGCCAGCGGGCGATCAGCTCGGCGTTGCGCTCGACGATGGTGCGGAACATGGCCAGGTATGGCTGCTCGGCATCGCGGCACTCTGGGTAGTGCTGCTCCAGCACGTGGTCGATCAGCACACGCTGCTGTTCCGGCTGCTTGGTGTAGTAGAAGTATTCAAAATGCCCGAAACGCACATGGCTCTGCGCCAAGCGGGTGAGCATTGCCGCACTTTCGCGGGTTTCGCGCCACACCGGGGTGCTCGAACCGATCACGCACAGCGCCCGGCTGGTGGCGATGCCCAGCGCGTGCAGGGCCTCTGAAGCGAGGAACTCGCGGATCGACGAGCGCAGCACGGCGCGGCCGTCGCCCATGCGCGAATAGGGCGTCTGGCCGGCACCCTTCAGGTGCAGGTCCCAGTACTCGCCCTGGTCATTCAGCACTTCGGCCAGCAGCAGCCCGCGGCCATCGCCCAGGCGCGGGTTGTAGGAGCCGAACTGGTGGCCGGAATAGACCATCGCCCGCGGGTCGGCCTGTTCCCACAGCTTGTGGCCGCTGAACAGCTCGGCGAACACCGGCAGTTCAGCCTGTGCAGGGTCGAGGTCGAGCAGGGCCATGGCCGACTCGCTCGCCACCACCAGGCGCGGCTCGGCGATCGGCTCGGGCAGGACCTGGGTGGAGAACGCATCGCCCAGGCGGGCGAAGCGGTTGTCGAAGGTGAGTTGGTCGAGGGCTTTCACGGGCTGCTCCTGAGATTCAGCACAGAATAAAGCATTCGAGCCCACTCAGGCCGGTGCAGTGCCATCCGGTTTAGGTTGCTCTGTCGCGATCAACTGCTGCTTGCCACCCTTGGCATCCATCAGGAACACCTCGACTTGGCGTACCGAGATCTTGATGTTGTGGGCCTTGAACTCGCGGTTGATGTAGCGGTTGATCTCGTCCAGCGTCGGGTTGCGGTCACCGAGGTCACGCACGTGCATGCGCAGTTCGTGGTCCAGCGAGCTCTCGCCGAAGTTGAGGAAGTACACGATCGGCTCCGGGTCCTTGAGCACCCGCGGGTTCTCGTGGGCGCCCTTGAGCAGCAGGTCGCGTACCAGGTCGAGGTCCGAGCCGTAGTCGATGCCCAGCTTCAGCGTCACCCGGGTGACCGTGTCGGTCAGCGACCAGTTGATCAGCTGGCCGGTGATGAAGGTCTTGTTGGGGACGATGATGTCCTTGCGGTCGAAATCGGTGATGGTGGTGGCGCGGATGCGGATCTTGCTCACCGTGCCGGACAGGTTGCCGATGGTGATGGTGTCGCCGATCCGCACGGGGCGCTCGAACAGGATCATGATGCCGGAGATGAAGTTGGCGAAGATCTCCTGCATGCCGAAGCCCAGGCCCACCGACAGCGCTGCTACCAGCCACTGCAGCTTGTCCCAGCTCACCCCGAGGGTCGACAGGGTGCTGACGATGCCGATACCGACGATGGTGTACGACAGCAGCGTGGTGGTGGCGTAGGCGCTGCCCTGGGCCAGGTTCAGGCGTGACAGCACCAGCACTTCCAGCAGGCCCGGCAAGTTGCCCGCCAGGGCGAAGGTGATGCCGACGATCACCAGCGCGCCGAGCAGGTCGCCGAGGCTGATCGGCACCATGCTGGCGGCGGCACCGGTGCCGCTGGTGTACTCGTACAGGACGAAGTTGTTGAGGTAGGCGAACACCGAGATCAGGTCCGACCAGACCCAGTACAGGCCGGCGATGAAGCCGCCGAGCAGGGCCAGGCGGATCAGGCGCAGCGACTGCTGGTTGACCTGCTCGATATCCAGAGTCGGCTCTTCGGTGATGACTTCACCATCCAGCCCTTCCTTGGCGGCCTGGCGCTTGCTCAACGCGCGCTGGTAGGCCAGGCGCCGTGCAGCCACCGACAGGCCACGGACGAAGGCGGCTTCGATCACCAGCCAGAACAGCAGCAGGTACAGGGTGTAGATCAGCCGGTCGGTCAGTTTCAGTGCGGTGTAGTAGTAACCGAAGCACACGGCCACGAACAGCGCGATCGGCAGGGCGGTGAAGGCCACCCCCACGGCCCTGCGGAACAGCGACGTATCGCGGTGCGCCGGGCTGCTCAGCAGCAGGCGGCTGAGCAGCCAGGCCATCAATGCATAGCAGGTCAACACCACGCCGATGCCGAGCACGTCGTCGGCCAGGGCCGAAGGCTGATGCTCGGCGACCGCTACCACGCCGACCAGCGCCAGCACCACGGTACCCAGCCGGCGAACCCAGCCGCGCAAGAACTCGACCTGCGGCTTGTGCCAGCGGAAGTGGATTTCCGCCACACCGCCAGGGGCGAGGATGCGGTAGGCGGTGTAGAACACCAGCCAGGCCTGGGCCAGCTGCCACAGCGCCGCGCCGAGGTTGGCGTTCTGCCCGCGGGCGTCGATCTGCAGGGCATAGCTGCACAGCGCCAGGCCCAGGCTCACCGGCATCGCCAGGAGGATGTTGATCAGGATGGCCTGGGGCGTGTGCCACTGGCTGTCACGGCGGAAGTGGCCGATGTCCTGGTGCACCTTGCCCAGCCGTTGGTAGAGGTATTTGCGCCGCCACAGCAGGGCGCCGATCGCCAGCAGCAGGGGCAGGAACAGCAGCGGCCGCTGGCTCAGGCCGTCGGCCAGCTCCTTGATGCCCGAGCCCCAGGGCAGGCTGGCGACCTGTTCGGGGAAGCGTTCCGGCACCAGGCGCAGCCAGTCCCAGTCCAGCGGCTTGTTGCTGGGGATCCAGAACATCTGCTCGTCGAGGGTGTTGCGCAGGCCCTGGGCGGTGCCCAGCAGCTGCTTCTGGTTGAGCTGCAGGGTGATTGATTCGTTGAGCAGCGCCGACAGCTCGCGGTTCAGGCGTTCGAGCAGGTCACTGCGGGTGATCGCCACTTCCAGCAGGGCCTTGCGCAGTTGCGGCGTGACGTCTTCCTGCGGCTGGTTGGCCAACAGCTTGTCGACGTAAGTCACCGGGTTGCTCATCTGCTCGCGCTGCTGGTTGATCTCGAACTGGTACAGGCGCAGATCGGCGATCTGGTCGGCCAGGTCGCGGTCGAGCTTCAGGTGCGGCAGCGCCTGCTTTTGCTTGTAGAGGATCTTCGACAGCAGCAGGCTGCCCTTGAGCACATTGATCTGCTCATCCAGGGCCTGGTCGGCCTGGGTCAGGCTGTCGAGTTGCTGCTTGGTGCGCAGGTTCTGCTGGGTCAGCTCGTTGAGGCGGTCGGTGCTTTTGAGCAGGTAGTCGGAAAGCTTCAGGTTGGCCGCGCTCTCGGTGGCCAGCAGGCTGCTGCCGCCAGCCTTCTGCGCTTCGATCGACTGCTGGGTGACGGTTTGCTGGGACTGGGCCAGGCGCTTTTCGTTGATCAGCGTCTGCAGGTCCTGGATTTCCTGCTCCAGGCGCGCGGCGCGCTCGATCAGCAGGTCGTGGCGGGCGTTGCCGAGGTCTTGCAGCAGGCCGTTGCCGGCCAGCTCCTGGCGGCGCAACAGGGTCAGCGCGTTGAGCGAGGCCTGCTCGGCAATGAGCTGGTTGCGCTGGTCGGCGTTGATCGGCTTGCCGCCGTCCTTGCCGCTTTTGAGGCTGTTGTTGATTTGCTGGGTGCGGGTCTGGTTGTTGCTGATCTCGGCCTGGGCCCGTTCCGGGCGGGTCTGCGAATTGATGATCAGGCTGTTGGCTTCGGACAGCGCCCTCTGCAGCTCGCCCTGCTGGGTGTTGCGTTCGCTGAGCAGCTGCTCGAGCTGCGGCACGGTCAGGTTGGCATAGCGCTGGGCGACCGGCTGCGGCTTGCTTTCCTTGAGCTTGGCCAGTTCTTTCTGGTTGTCAGTGGTTTCCTTGGGGGCGCTGGCCAGCTGCTGCTTGAGCGCGGCCAGCTTCTTCTCGCTGTCTTCCTTGCTGTTGAGCAGGCTCAAGGTCTGCTCGAGCACCTGCTGCAGGGCCTTCTGGTCGGCCTCGGGCAGTTTGCGCTCGGCGATCTTGTCGAGGCTGTTCTGGATGCTGGCGGTGGTCGGGGCTTCTGCCGCGTTGACCGCGAAAGAAAGGGACAGGCACAACCCCAGCAGGGCTGTGCGAAGGTACACGCGCAGGGACATAGGCAGACTACTTGTGGATCAGGCAGAAACGGAGTTTAGAGGAACAATCCTGGTCCGGGTCGCGTTCCTTCGGGGAATCTGACGCCGACTTTCTGGATCTTGTTCCCGTCCATGGTCGCCACGGTCCAGATCGTGCCGTGCCATTCGACCTGGTCGCCTACTACTGGAGCGCCTCCGACCTTCTGTCGGATGAACTGCGCCAGTGGCATTTTCGCGTCCAGGCCGTCCAGTTTGAGGCCATAAAGTGCGGCCACCGCGCCCAGCTCGGCATCGCCTTCGAGCACGAAGTCGCCAAAGAAGCGCAGGTCCAGGCCACGCTGCGGTGCCTGGCTGAACAGTTTGCCCAGTGCTGGAAGGTTATGTTCGTGGCCGATCACGCAAAGCATGTCGCCGACTTCCAGTACGGTGCTGCCGGACGGGTGCAGCAGTTGCTCGCCGCGGAACAGCGCGGCGATCCGCGTGCCTTCGGGCATTTTCAGCTCACGCAGGGCGGCGCCGATGCACCATTTTTCCGCACCCAGGCGGTAGACGAACAGCTCCCACTCGCTGGTGACGTGCACTTCCAGCGCCGAGCGGGAAATAGGCGCCGGGTCTGGCGGTACCGTGACTTTCAGCAGCTTGGCCATCCACGGCAGGCTGGTGCCTTGCACCAGCAGCGACACCAGCACGATGAAGAACGCCAGGTTGAAGAACAGCTGGGCGTCTGGCAGGCCGGCCATCAGCGGGAACACCGCCAGAATGATCGGTACCGCGCCGCGCAGGCCGACCCAGGAGATGAAGCCCTTTTCGCGGCCGTGGAAGGCCTTGAACGGCAGCAGTGCGGCAACCACCGACAGCGGCCGCGCCACCAGGATCATCCACAGCGCCAGGCCCAGCGCGGGCAGGGCGATCGGCAGCAGGTCGTGGGGCGTGACCAGCAGCCCCAGCACCAGGAACATGCCGATCTGCGCCAGCCAGGCCATGCCGTCGAGCATGTGCAGGATGCCGTGACGGCTGCGGATCGGCTTGTTGCCCAGTACCAGGCCGCACAGGTACACGGCGAGGAAGCCGCTGCCATGCAACGCGTTGGTCAGCGAGAACACCACCAGGCCGCCGGCCACCACCAGGATCGGGTACAGGCCACCGGCCAGGTTGATGCGGTTGACCAGTTGCAGCAGCAGCCAGCCGCCGCCCAGGCCCAGCAGGCCGCCGATACCGAACTCGCGCAGCAAGTGGCCCAGCAGGCTCCAGTGCAGGCCGGTCTGGCCGCTGGCGATCATGTCGATCAGGGTAACAGTGAGGAACACGGCCATCGGGTCGTTGCTGCCCGATTCGATTTCCAGGGTGGCGGTCACCCGCTCGTTCAGGCCTTTGCCACCGAGCAGCGAAAACACCGCCGCGGCGTCGGTGGAGCCGACGATGGCGCCGATCAGCAGGCCCTGGATCAGGCTCAGGTTGAACAGCCAGGCGGCTACCATGCCGGTGAGCGCGGTGGTGATCATCACGCCGACGGTGGCCAGCGACAGCGCCGGCCACAGTGCCACGCGGAAGCTCGCCACCCGCGTGCGCAGGCCGCCGTCGAGAAGGATCACGGCCAAGGCCAGGTTGCCCACCAGGTAGGCGGTCGGGTAGTTGTTGAAGATGATGCCGCCACCATCCACGCCGGCGACCATGCCGACAGCGAGGATGATGACCAGAATAGGGATGCCCAGGCGCGACGACAGCGAGCTGACCAGGATACTTGCGCCCACCAGCAATGCGCCGATCAAAAACAGGCTGTTGATGGTGCTTGCATCCAAAGGCAGGTACTCCGGGATATCGCGGGAAGGGGGCTTGGCTCCTTGACTTGGCAAGTCGCGTGCCAACTGATTCTAACCTGATGAATTGGCAGGCTGTAAAGCGTTTCTGCAGATGTGCAAAAGGCACCGCGGAGGGTGCCTTTTGCAGTGTTGTCTGGGTGGGCCTCTTCGCGGGCTTGCCCGCGAAGAGGCCAGGGCAGGCTTACGCCTGCTTCACCTCACGCATTGGCTTGCCCTTCACCGGTGCACCGTTGGCCACGTAGTACTTGGCGGTGCTGCGCGGCAGCGGCTTGCGGTTGCGGATCTTGTCCGAGATCTTCTCGGCGATCATGATCGTGGTGGCGTTGAGGTTGCCGGTGATGATGATCGGCATGATCGACGCATCGACCACACGCAGGCCCTGCATGCCGTGTACACGGCCTTCACCGTCGACCACTGCCATGTCGTCGGTGCCCATCTTGCACGAGCAGGACGGGTGGAAGGCGGTTTCGGCGTGCTCGCGGATGAACTTGTCCAGTTCCTCGTCGGTCTGCACGTGCTCGCCCGGGCTGATTTCGCGACCGCGGTAAGGGTCCAGCGCCGGCTGGGCCATGATTTCGCGGGTCAGGCGGATGCCGTCACGGAACTCTTGCCAGTCCTGCTCGGTGGCCATGTAGTTGAACAGGATGCTCGGGTGCTGGCGCGGGTCCTTCGACTTGGCCTGGATGCGGCCACGGCTTGGCGAACGCATCGAGCCCATGTGCGCCTGGAAACCGTGTTCCTTCACGCCGTTGGAGCCGTTGTAGTTAATGGCGACCGGCAGGAAGTGGTACTGGATGTTCGGCCACTCGAACTCAGGGCGGGTACGGATGAAGCCACCGGCCTCGAACTGGTTGCTGGCGCCGATACCGGTACCGTTGAACATCCACTCGGCACCGATGGCCGGCTGGTTCCACCACAGCAGCGATGGGTACAGCGACACGGGCTGGGTGCAGGCGTACTGCAGGTACAGCTCAAGGTGGTCCTGCAGGTTTTCGCCGACGCCCGGCAGGTCGTGCACGACCGGGATGTCGAGGCTTTCCAGCAGGGCGCGCGGGCCAACGCCGGAACGCTGCAGCAGCTGCGGCGAAGCAATGGCGCCGGAGCTGACGATCACTTCCTTGCGGGCACGGGCTTCGACGCGCTCTTCGCTGTCGCCGACCAGGTAGGTCACGCCAACAGCACGCTTGCCGTCGAACAGCACGCGGTCAGTCAGGGCATGGGTGACGATGGTCAGGTTCGGGCGCTTCTTGGCCTGGTCCAGGTAGCCACGGGCGGTGCTGGAACGGCGGCCTTGCTTGGTCACGGTGCGGTCCATCGGACCGAAGCCTTCCTGCTGGTAGCCGTTGAGGTCTTCGGTGCGTGGGTAGCCAGCTTGCACGCCGGCTTCGACCATGGCATGGAACAGCGGGTTGTTACCGGCCTTAGGCGTAGTCACGCTGACCGGGCCTTCGCCGCCGTGGTAGTCGTTGGGGCCGATGTCGCGGGTTTCAGCCTTGCGGAAGTACGGCAGGCAGTCCAGGTAGCTCCAGTCATCCAGGCCTGGCAGCTTCGCCCAGCCGTCGAAGTCCATGGCGTTGCCGCGGATGTAGCACATGCCGTTGATCAGCGACGAGCCACCCAGGCCCTTGCCGCGGCCACACTCCATGCGGCGGCCGTCCATGTGTGGCTCCGGGTCGGTCTCGTAGGCCCAGTTGTAGCGGCGACCCTGCAGCGGGAAGGCCAGGGCGGCCGGCATCTGGGTGCGGAAGTCGAAGCGGTAGTCGGGGCCACCGGCTTCCAGCAGCAGTACGCTGACGCCGGCGTCTTCGGTCAGGCGGGTCGCCAGGGTGTTACCGGCGGAGCCGGCACCGACGATGATGTAATCGAATTCTTGGGACATGAAAGTACCCTCGTGTTGGCGGTGGTCAGGGAGCGGAAACGCCCGTGCGCAGTGGCACGGGCGTGGCGGGACTGGGCCTTAGAAGACCGAGTTGTAGCCGCCCAGCTCGACCTGGACCGACTTGATGCGAGTGTATTGAGCCAGCGAGCTGACGCCGTTCTCACGGCCGACACCCGACTGCTTGTAGCCGCCAACCGGCATTTCGGCTGGCGATTCGCCCCAGGCATTGATCCAGCAGATACCGGCTTCCAGCTGGTGGATGATGCGGTGGGCGCGGGAGATGTCATTGGTGCAGACACCGGCGGCCAGGCCGTAGTCGGTGTCGTTGGCACGGCGGATGACTTCTTCTTCGGTTTCGTAGGTGAGGATGCTCATCACCGGGCCGAAGATCTCTTCCTTGACGATGGTCATGTCGTCGCTGCAGTCGGTGAACACGGTCGGGGCCACGAAGGCACCGTTGGCGAAATCACCGGCAGTCAGGCGCTCGCCGCCGCACAGCACGCGGGCACCTTCTTCCTTGCCTTTGGCGATGTAGCCGAGCACGCTTTCCATGTGCTGGAAGCTGACCAGCGGGCCGAAGTTGGTGTTCTCGTCTTCCGGGTTGCCAACGCGAATGCGGGCAACGCGCTCGGCGATCTTGGCTTCAAAGGCCGCCTTCATTTCAGCCGGGATGAACACGCGGGTGCCGTTGGTGCAGACCTGGCCGGAGCTGTAGAAGTTGGCCATCATGGCGATGTCGGCGGCCTTGTCCAGGTCGGCGTCGGCGCAGATGATCAGTGGCGACTTGCCGCCCAGCTCCATGGTGACTTCCTTGAGCGACGAGCTCGAGGCGCTGGCCATGACCTTCTTGCCGGTGGTGGTGCCGCCGGTGAAGGAGACTTTCTCGATGCGTGGGTGCTCGGTCAGCCAAGTGCCGACTTCGCGGCCGCTGCCGGTCAGGACGTTGAACACGCCGTTCGGCAGGCCGGCTTCGGTGTAGATCTCGGCCAGTTTCAGGGTGGTCAGCGAAGTGACTTCCGACGGCTTGAAGATCATCGCATTGCCAGCGGCCAGGGCTGGGGCGGATTTCCACAGGGCGATCTGGATCGGGTAGTTCCACGCGCCGATACCGACGGTCACGCCCAGCGGCTCGCGGCGGGTGTAGACGAAGGACGATTCGCGCAGCGGGATCTGCTCGCCTTCGATGGCCGGTACCAGGCCGGCGTAGTATTCCAGCACGTCGGCGCCGGTGACGATGTCGACGTAGCGGGTTTCCGAGTACGACTTGCCGGTGTCCAGGGTTTCCAGCATGGCCAGTTCATCGTTGCGCTCGCGCAGGATGTCGACGGCGCGACGCAGGATGCGCGAACGCTGCATGGCGGTCATCGCGGCCCAGACTTTCTGGCCGCGCTCGGCGCTTTCCACAGCCTTCTCGACATCGGCCTGGGTGGCACGTTGCACGTGGGCGAGGACTTCGCCGGTAGCCGGGTTGATGGCTTCGAAGGTGGCATCGCTGCCAGCGTCGACGTAAGCACCATCAATGTAGAGTTTTTGCGTTCCGAAACGGGCCATAGTGTCCTCGCAAGTGCAGTGTGTGGTTGGCTGCGCGTCACGCTCCTGCCGGGTGGGCAAGGGCCGTGCGTGCTTGATCAGCGGCCTGGTCGTTGGTGTCCAGGGTGTGCTGTTTAGCCAGTTGTAGATCCATGTATTCGTATGCAATCCGTATCGCCTGGTCGGTGTCGAATGCATCTCCCGACAGGGCACCCCGCAGCCACAGGCCATCGATCAGGGCCGCCAGGCCGCGGGCGGCCTTGCGCGCATGGTAGAGCGGCAGGGCGCGGCGGAACTGGCAGCACAGGTTGGAATACAGGCGGTGATCATTGATCCGCTGCAACCTGTGCAAATCGGGCTGGTGCATGCTGGAAGCCCAGAAGGCCAACCAGGTTTTCATTGCCGGGCCGTTCACCTGGCTGGCATCGAAGTTGCCCTCGATGATCACTTTCAGGTGGGCGCGCGGGCTGTCGTCCGTCAGGGCCTGGCGACGTGCTCTAACGCCTTCGTTGAGCATGTTCATGATGTAACCCATCGTCGCTGCAATCAGGCCGTTCTTGTCCCGAAAGTAGTGACTGATGATGCCGTTCGACACACCGGCCAAACGGGCAATCAGCGCAATGCTGGCGTCACCCAGTCCGACCTGATCGACCGCCTGCAACGTGGCTTCGATCAACTGCTGGCGGCGGATGGGTTGCATACCGACCTTGGGCATCTTGCTATCTCCTCAGGCCTGCGAGCAGACGACAGGCGGCTGACTCGGCGAAGGCCAGTCTATTTTGTTTTGATTGAACGTTCAATCAATAAAGAATAAGCTCTGCGACAATTTGTGCCATTGACAGCTTTTCAGGCCGTCGAGAAGGCACCGATTGACACCCCAGGAAATCGCGTAACCCCCGGAATACAAGGCGTTGACGGGCATGAGCGATGCGAGATGCAGATTCTGCCGTACGGTCACTGGCCCTGCGACAGGCCCTTGGAGCGGGCGGGGTGATCTGTGACGAATGCGCGCACCTCCGTGGAGGCGTGGCATTTTTCAGCAGGCCACCTGTCTGTTTTTTTGCAACGTATCGATTCGGGATCACGGTTTCCAGGGTGCTTTTATAACACCTGATGCAGTGGCGGAATTCCACCAATTGCTCGGGAAAAGACTGATTAGCCTCCAAAGCCGTACTGCCCGGAGCATTCGTGCAATGAGTTCTGCCTCACTTACCAAGCCCCCCGCCGAGAGGGTCCGGGTCAACCGCGTGGTGTTCTTCACCTCCGCGCTGATGATCCTCGTTCTGACTGCCTTGTTGATCGCTGTACCCGAAGCCGCCGGCCAGGTGCTGGGCGTGGCCCAGAAATGGCTGACGCGCACCTTCGGCTGGTACTACATGCTGGTGATCGGCGGCTACCTGCTGTTCGTCATCTACCTGGCCTTTTCCGACTACGGCAAGCTCAAGCTTGGCGGCAAGGACGACCAGCCTGACTTCAGCTACGGCGCCTGGGCCGGCATGCTGTTCTCCTCCGGTATCGGCATTTCGCTGCTGTACTTCGGCGCGTCCGAGCCGCTGGACCACTACTTCAATCCACCGGAAGGCACCTCTGCCAGCCTCGACGCGGCGCGCCAGGGCCTGCAGCTGACCTTCCTGCACTGGGGCCTGCATGGCTGGGCGATCTACGCCCTGGTCGGCTTGGCCGTGGGTTACTTCGCCTACCGTCACAATCAGCCGTTGGCCCTGCGCTCGGCGTTGTACCCGCTGGTGGGTGAGCGCTGGGTCAAAGGCGCTGCGGGCAATGCCGTGGACATCTTCGGCATGTTCGTCACCCTGTTGGGCCTGGTGACCAACCTGGGCATTGGTTCGATGCAGGTGTCCTCCGGCCTGGAATACCTGTTCGGCATGGACCACAGCAAGACCAACCTGCTGGTGGTGATCCTGGTCATGGCTGGCGTGGCCACCGTGGCGGCGGTATCGGGTGTAGAGAACGGCATTCGTCGCCTGTCCAACCTGAATATCGTGCTGTTCAGCGGCCTGCTGATCTTCGTCCTGCTGGGCGGCGAAACCTTGCACCTGCTCAACGGCTTCGTGCAGAACATCGGTGACTACCTCAACGGCATCGTGCTGAAGACCTTCGACCTCTATGTATACGAAGGCGAAGCCGGCAAGTCCGAGCGCTGGCTGGGCCTGTGGACCGTGTTCTACTGGGCCTGGTGGATCTCCTGGGGCCCGTTCGTCGGCATGTTCATTGCCCGTATCTCCAAGGGCCGCACCGTGCGCCAGCTGGTCAGCGGCGTGCTGCTGATCCCGCTGGGCTTCACCCTGGCCTGGCTGTCGATCTTTGGCAATACCGCGCTGGACCTGGTGATCAACCAGGGCGCCGTGGAGCTGGGCAAGACAGCGCTGGAGCAGCCGTCGATGTCGATCTACCAGCTGCTGGAATACTTCCCGGCGACCAAGATCGTGATCGGTGTGGCGGTGTTCGTCGGCTTCGTGCTGTTCCTCACCCCGGCCGACTCGGGCGCGGTGATGATGGCCAACCTGTCGTGCAAAGGCGGCAAGGTCGACGAAGACGCCCCGCACTGGATGGTGGTGTTCTGGTCGGTGGTCATCACCCTGGTCACCATCGGCCTGCTGTTCGCCGGTAACTTCGAAGCCATGCAGACCATGGTGGTGCTGGCGGGCCTGCCGTTCTCGGTGGTGCTGGTGCTGTTCATGTTCGGCCTGTACAAAGCCATGAAGCAGGACGTGGCGGTCGAGCAGGAGCGCGCCGAACTGGCCGCCCGTGGCCGTCGCGGCTTCACCGAGCGCCTGAGCCAGCTGGACCTGCAGCCGACCCAGGCCGTGGTGCAGCGCTTCATGGACAAGCACGTCAGCCCGGCGCTCAAGGAAGCCGCCGCGCAGTTGCAGACCCTGGGCTTCGAGGTGGAAACCCGTGTTGGCCAGTCGCGCAACATGATGGGCCTGCGGGTGATGATGGACGAGGGCAACCCGTTCGTTTACGAAGTGAGCCTGGACGGCTACATGGCCGCGCCGAGCGAGGCGCCGGTAGAGGGTGAGCCGGAAGTGCGTCAGCGCTTCTACCGTGCCGAGGTGTATCTGCATGATGGCAGCCAGGAGTACGACCTGATGGGCTTTGCGCCGGAGCAGATCGTGCGTGATGTGCTGGATCAGTTCGAAAGCCACCGCCAGTTGCTGGGGCGTGTGTACAGCTGAGGCTGATGCATTGAAGAAAAGGCCTTGCCCGACAGAGCAAGGCCTTTTTTTTAGCAATATGTAGTGCGGGTATCGGGCCTGATTGCCGCAGCCTACCGTTTTTAAGGCGGAGGTACCCAGCATGACCCGTTCCCAGGTTCCAGTCTTTGATTTCAGGCAAGCCGTTGCCAGGCAGTTCGACGATCGGCCGACCCTGCGCCAGGTCGCCAGTGCACAGCTGCTGCGCGTGTTGCTGGCAGAGTTGCCATGGTTGGCCTACGTTACCCCTGCCCTGACAACGGCTGACCCGCTGACACTGGACAGCCCGGAGCCCTCCGGCAACTATTGGACCACCGGCCCCTTGGTGGACCGGATTCTGCAAGCCTTGCTCGACCCGCAGCCGCTGAGTTTCGAGCCACTGGCAGATGGTCGCCATTTCAACCTCGGGTTGACCGGCGCCTATCTTTTCGCCGGCTCGACGAGTGAGTTCGATACCCGTCAATTGTCAGGCTTGTCATCCGCCCTCAATCAGCTGGTAGAAGAGCTTCCACAACGTTTCTGCGAGGCGCAACTCGAGTATTGGCGGGCCAAGGGCAGCGCCGGAGTCAGTCGCGACGACTGGTTGCAGTTGCTGCTCAGGATCTCTCTGCTGCGCAGCTTGCCCTTGCAAGGGCTGGCTTCTGAGGAGCAAGCGTGTATCCGTGGCGTGCTGCACGGCGGTGACGACCAGCCCCCGGTGTACTTCGTCCAGGCCCGTCTGACCAGTGCGGCCCTGCAGCATGATCCAATGCAATGCCAGATGCTGGTCTGTGGCGAGTGGGATGAGCGCGAGGTCATTCTGTGGTGCGCACCTTCCGGGGCGGTACGCAGCTTCGACTCGTTGAGCGCGTTTGGCCTCGCATTGCGTGACGAACTGGCGCAGGTCTATGCCTTCGAACAGATGAGTTGGCAACGCTATCCAGCCTACGGCAATGTATTTGCCCAGCAGGTTTCGCTTTTGCTCGACTCGCTGCTGCAACGGATTGAGCGAGCTCGCTATCGCGACATCAAGGATCTAGCGGCGCTTGAGCAGCGTTTAAGCGTGCTTAGCGACCCTTCGCCCTGGTTCGAGGTGTATCAGGATGACACCCCTGCAGTGAAGCCACCCCCGGGGTTGCGGGGCAGTGTGGCGCAGGACAGCTTCGCGTGCAGCGCCGCGTTGCTGCAGATTGCGCTTTATCAACTCGACTCGGGTGGCGCCGCTGCGCTGGAGGGCATTCAGTCGCTGAACGATTACGCTCGCCAGAAGCTTGTCGCCCAAATCCGCGCGGATCATGGGGCTGACAGCTCCCCGGACGAACTGATGTTCGACCTCTACCTTGCCCGTGGGGTGCCGGGAGGTGCGGCAACAGGCACTGGCGGCGGCGAACCATTGGTCTTCGCTGGCAGCAAGACGCTCACCGAATTCGCCATCGGTAATCTCGCTTCCCTCAAGGGGGCGAGCATCGAACGCATTTACCTGCGCAGCGGAGGCGAAGTGCCGCCATGGTTGGATGCCAAGGCTGCCAGGGCGCTTGTCAGCAAGGTAGATATCGGAAGCCATTACCCTGCCTATGTCGCTGCGCAGCTGGACGATCCGGCCAGGCGCGCGGGCCGGGTCAAGCGTCTGGGTGGTGAATGGCGTGCGGCTCTGCTCGCCACTGCGATCACTGCCAAGCTGGACGGAAAGATCCGAGAGCCAGGGCTGCAATGCGTGGTCGACTTCTGTGCCGGGCAAGTCGACGCAGACACGCCGCGCATGACGTTGATGCCATTGGCATTCAAGCGCAGCGCAACCTCCGCGCAAACCGACACGGTCCGCTGCATGTACATCCTGTATTGCGCAGAGCCCTCGTTGGCATTGCTTTACCGCCCCTTGTTTGCGCAAGACACGCTTCGTGAATATTCCAGTTTGTCGGCGTTGCTCGAGCATGTGCGCGAGTCGAAGATTCTGCAGGACAGCCTTCTCGACTGGATGGAGCCGAGCGTCAGGGCAATCTACGACCATGGAGGTTTCAGCGAACCCCACATCAGTGCCATTGGCATCGATCCTTACGTTCAGCCTGTGCGTGCGCAACCTGCCAAGCTGGCCATCAGCTACTGGCGTAACGACATTGACGAGAAACTGTATGCGGCAAATCGGGACTTGCTGCTCAGGCTCGCTGACCAACAGTCTGTATCCAATGCCGAGAGCCGCTGGCAGACCCTGAGCGAAGGCGCATGGCTATTGTTCGATGTCGTGACATTGGCGCTCCGAGGGCCGGTGGCCTCTGTGGCGTGGTTGGTGCAACTGCTGGCTTCCTTGCAGCACGACCTTGAAGCCCTCGAGCGTGGCGATGAGTTCGACCGCGCGGCTGCAACTGCCGACCTGATGCTGAACATGAGCATGGTGTTGTTGCATGCCAGGCAGCCCGCCCAGCAAAGCCCCCGTCCTGAATTGCCCAGCGCGGCAGCAATCGAAGGGCCTGAGGCACAGCGCGGAGCTTTTGCCGAGATCGCTGTCGCTGCGCAGGAGGTGGCGCCGGCATCTGGCGAAGCGTTGCCTGGCCCCTGGCTTGATCATGCCTACCGAGGCCGGGGTGGCGTCAACTGGTTGCCGGAACAACTGAAGAAAAAGCTCATGGCCATGCGTTCAGGTGTATCGCTCAATGGCCTGAAACCGTTGAGCGCCGGCGAAGCGGCGGGCTTGTACCGCATTGACGACAACTATTACGTAGCCTTGGGCGGGTATGTCTACCGTGTCGAGCGAAAGCCCTATGGCGTGCAGGTGGTCGATGCCAAGGGAGCCCCGGGGCCCTGGCTGAGTTTTGACGAAGGCTTCTGGCGAGTTGACGCGTCACTCTGCCTGAAGGCCGGTATGCAGCAGAACGTCGCCCGCGCTCGGCTGGCGACCCGGTTTCGCGAATTACATAAAAAGGTCAACCAGCTGGACCAGCAGGTCAACCTTGCGCGAGAACAATTCGGCAGGCTGGCCCTGAGTTCGCTGGAGTCGAAGCAAAAGCTGCAAACCCTCAAGGACCTCAGAGCCAAGGCAGCCGAAAAACAATCTTCGTTGCCCGAGGGGGACGAAGCTGCGAGTTTGCAAGTTTTGCTACAGCGCTACGATGAACGCATAACCGAGTTGGAACGAAATGACTCCGAGCAGAGGGACCAGTCGATACAGCAACTGGAAGCTGCCGTCAGCGCTGAAAAGGCAATACTGCCGCTGCTGGCGACCATCAGGGAGCCCAAATATACCAGCGAACGCCTGAAAGGCGATTGGGATGCGATGCTTACGCAGCACGAGACCACTGTACGGGAGGGGCTTATCCGCAATAACGACTTCATCGTCAATGAGCTTTGGAACCTTGTGGACTATCCCGAACTGGTCGAGATGCAAAAGGCCCTGGATGGGCAGCCAATTGCTGAAGTCGCTCAGTTGTATCAGAAGTTCCGCCTCAAACTGGAAACCGTTGTCGGCCTGCAGGAGCGCATCCTGGCAGGGTATGAGCATCTCGATCAGCTACTGGCGGATACCGCAGACGATTTCGCGATTACCGGTTCGTCGGGCGAACCAGTACGCACCGTTGCGCAATTGATTGCCCAGCGCAGCGTCAACACGGTTCAGTTGCGTTTCCACCAGGTATTGAACCTGGCGGACCTTGCGTTGCATTTGGACAGCGTCACGGGGCAAAACCTCCTTTCAGGCTACCGCCAGGACCTGGCTAGCCTGAGCCTGCGTAACGCGGCTGAGGCTCACGGCGAACTGGATTTTGCCAACCTGCCGGCGCAGGACAGGATTGTCATCCTGCAGGAGGCCTGGGATGAATACAGTGCCGCGCTGCTCAACAGCGACCGCATTCGCCAGGAGGGCGGGGCACTGGTCGAGCCGGCCATGATCGATCGATACCGGGAGCATGTCGGCAAGCTCAAACTCGATGCGGGCAGCCGTTTGGTCCAGGCGGCTCGTGAGCAGGATGACGCCAGCGTGCCCAGCAAGCGTACGCCTTACCCGATGTCCAGCGTGCCGCAGCGGCTGGTGCGTAACGCTCAGGGCCAGCTATTGATCGGAACCGAAATCGAATTTCAGGGGCAGCACGTGCTTGAGGTGCGTGAGGCGTTCAGCGATGCGGTGTTGGCCACTTTCGAAAAAGTGGGGGATGAGTGGCGCCAGCGTGAAGATAAGCGACCGTCGTTATCTGACGAAACCCCACCCGGCGATCTGGCCATGTGGGTACAGTCACTGCTGGACGAGAACAATGCCGTGCGGGTGAAAGCCAAGGCATACGTTCAAAACGATATCAAGGGTGCCTTGCTTGCCCAGTTATTCGACCAGCAGCTGCACAAACTGGCTCAGGCAGCCAGCACCGTGCGTGATGTGGGTGGCAACGACACGCTGCTCAGGACCGTGGAGCGAGAGGCAGATGCGCTACGTGCAGAAAAGAAGCTGCAACTCACTACCCTTTACACGGACACCAGCTATCCCTCCGCCCAAGCCCTGCGTTTTCTTTATGAAGAGGGCCTGATCACGGTCGAATACAGTGAGCGGCGCACCATGCAGGACGGTAGTGCGTTTGACGAGTACCGGGTGCTGCGCCTGCCGAGTAAACGTAATCTTTGGGCTGCGCACTTTCATTTCCCGTCGCCTGACGCCTTTCCCAAGGATTTCATTGCCGGCCACCTGAAGACTTGGAGCCAGCGTCGCATGAGCAGCCGCCTCGCTGCAATTGCGGGGCAACGGCTGCACCGTGGCAAGCTGACGCTGGAGCAAGCCGAGGGCATCATTCCGTTCAATTGAGCGGCCGAGTAACAAGTCGGGAGCAGCGGTACCTGGCACTCATGCCAGGTACCGCAGGCTCGGGCTGCTGTTACGGTACGGCGGCTTGCAGCAGGTCAGTGCGCACTTCGGAACTTTGCCCAATCACATCGATGGCGACGCTGCACAGCTTCAAAGGCAAGGCCGAACCCGGGATGTCGCGGCTCTGTGCGCGCAGCAGGCGATAGCCTGACTGATCATGACAGTCGGTCGTTGCCGGTGCACCACGCTTTACCCGGTAGAACACGACGTCAGGGTCTCGCAGCCAACTGATGCGCACGCCACCGTCGGGCGAATGTTCAGTCATCACCCGGGCCTGGGGGCGGCCGGGTGGCAGCAGATCCACTTTGACGCTCAGGCTGTTGGCCATCAGCGCACGAGAAGGCAGTTGCTCTGGCGACTGTATGCCGATCAGGCACAAGTAGTGAGTGCCGGGCTCTGGGCCGATCGGGTCATCGATCAGGGTCTCGCTGGAAGAAAGGGTGCCGCTGTAGCCAACCGGGTCTTCGCATGCAAGTGCGTCAGTGCTGGTTTTGTAGCGGTAGCGCGGTGTATCGATCAGGAACTGGAAGCCCCAGCGTGCAGGCTCAAGGGAGCCATCAGCCAAGCTTCGGGCTTTGGTCAGTGCCTTGAAGCTGTTGCCCTGCGGCTCGAGTTGAAAACCCGGCAGTAGCTGGCAATCTTCCTTATCGAGGTCCACACGACCTGCACTGAAGCAGCCAAGCAGGCGGTGTACCGGAATTGCACCGACTTCGTTGTCATGCAGGCTGTTGGCAACACTGACCAGGCGATTGCTCCCGGTGGCCACGACCGGGCTCCCGGAGGCGCCCTCATCCAGGCCTTGGCAATCGTTACGCCTGGCATTGCGCCACACCCAGCTTCCGACACTGGATGTGTCATGGCGCCACTCGGTACAGGTGGACAGGCGCAAGCCTTTGCCGATCGAACTTGGCTCGCCGGCTATCTGGACTGCGCTTCCCTGTAACGGGGATATGCCTGGTTTGAGTGGCGTTATACCTAGAGCCAACAGTTCCCCCAGCGTGGCGTCGAGCTCGAGAAGCGCGAGGTCGGCACCTTGCAAGCTGTTCCATAGCGTTCGCTTCAGGCGCACGGTGTGGCGCTGGTCTTGTGTATCGACAAAATAATTGAAGCTGATACTGCCGGTAATCGCCTGGTCCACGAGGACCTTGCCATTTATGCCGCCGACACAGTGCCCAGCCGTCAGGATGTAGGCCGGCCCATTTGTGCCGAGGGTGGCGTCGCGGCTGTCCAGTAGCGTGCCGATGCAATGCCGGTTGTTCCAGGTCAGCCGGCCAACGCCGGTCCACTGCGAGTTCTGGCCTTGGCTGTTGTACAGGATAAGCGGTGCTGGGGGAGGGGGCGTGGTGTCGCTGGCATTGGCCAAGTGGGTGACCAGTGTGAGGCTCAGCGTGGCGAGGCGTAATGGCTTTTGCATGTCGTACCTCCTTATAGATGGAGGACGAAAGGTGAAGGGATTATGGGCGCGTCTGGCGGTACATAGGTGGGGGCTTCTTCAGCGGTTGGTGTAACGCCCGTTCTTGCCATGCCCCGGCATCGCCAGGTTGCTGCGCAGGGCAATCATCTGCCTGAGCGGGATCAGTTCGATGCCCTGGCTCTTGAGCCGTGGCAGCTCGCGCTCCAGCACTTCCAGGGTCTGTGCATAAGGGTGGCCGATCAGCACCGCCGAGCCCTGCTTGCGCGCCAGGGCAATGCCTTGCTGCAACTGCCCGGTGATTGCTTCGGTAGTACGCACGTCATCGAGGAACACATCCCGCGACACATGGGCCAGCCCCTGGGCTTGGGCCTCGGCGGCAGCGACCGTGGCCGCGCTGGTGCGGCTGTCGACGAAGAACAGGTGCCGACGCTGCAGCTCACCCATCAACCAGGCCATCGGCTCACGCTGGGCGGTCATGCGGCTACCCATGTGGTTGTTGATGCCAGCGGCATACGGCACCTTGGCCAGGGCCGCATCCAGGCGCCGGGCCAGCTCTTCGATCGGGATGCCTGGGTGCCAGGCAAAGGGCCCGGTGGCCGGGTCCATGGGCATGTGCAGGATCACCGTCTTGCCGGCCTTGTGGGCCTGGCGGGCGAAGTCGGTGGCGTGTGGGGTATCGGGCATGATCGCCAGGGTCACCGGCCCGGGCAGGGCGAGTGTTCGGCTGTCGCGATCGGCGCTCTGGCCCAGGTCGTCGATGATGATGCTCAGGTAGGCCTTGCCGGCCGGCGCCGCTTGCGCGACCCCGGCCATCAGGCAGAACAACAGACACAACAGATAACGCATGGGGTGGATCAGTCGCCCTTGGTGATGTTCAGGCCCTTGAGCAGGCTCAGCGCCTGGCTCAGCTGGTAGTCACTGTCCTGCGGGCGCTCCTTGCGCTTGCTGCTGTCGGTCGGGCGGTCGGCACCGCCGTTGCCGTTGCCCAGGTGGCCTTGGAGATCGGCTTCCTTGAAGGTGTCGTTGTCGCTGGCATCGGCGGTCAGCTTGGCCGGGCGCACTTCGATGTCGGGGACGATGCCCTGGGCCTGGATCGAGCGGCCGTTGGGGGTGTAGTACAGCGCAGTCGTTAGCTTCAGTGCGCGGTCGTTGGCCAGTGGCAGCACGGTCTGCACCGAGCCCTTGCCGAAGCTGTCGGTGCCCATCAACACAGCGCGTTTTTGGTCCTGCAGGGCACCGGCGACGATTTCCGAGGCTGAAGCGCTGCCGCCGTTGATCAACACTACCATCGGTACGCCTTCACTGGCGTCGGCCGGGTCGGCAGAGAAGCGCAATTCGGAGTTGGCGATGCGGCCCTTGGTGTAGACGATCAGGCCCTTGGTCAGGAAGTGGTCGGCCACTTCCACAGCCGATTGCAGCACGCCGCCGGGGTTGTTGCGCAGGTCGAGGATCACCCCGCGCAGTTTTTTGCCGTTGTCCTTGCGCAGCTTGGCCAGGGCCTTGCCGACTTCGTCACCGGTCTTGACCTGGAACTGGGTGATGCGGATGTAGCCATAGCCGCTTTCCAGCAACTGGCTCTTCACGCTCTTGACCTGGATCACCGCGCGGGCAAGGGTCACGTCGAATGGACTGCCGCCGTCGCGCACCAGGGTCAGGGTGATCTTCTCGCCCACCTTGCCACGCATCTTGTCGACCGCTTCGGTCATGGTCTGGCCGCGGGTTGGTGCGCCGTTGATCTTGACGATCAGGTCGCCGGCCTGCACGCCGGCACGCGAGGCTGGGGTGTCGTCGATCGGCGACACCACCTTGATATTGCCGTCCTCCTGGCCCACTTCGATGCCGAGGCCGCCGAATTCGCCGCTGGTGCTCTCCTGCAGCTCCTGGAAGTCTTCAGGGCCGAGGTAGGCCGAGTGGGGGTCAAGGTTGCTGAGCATGCCCTTGATGGCATTTTCCAGCAGGGTCTTGTCGTCCACAGGTTCGACGTAGGCAGCCTTGATACGGTCCATGACCTCGGCAAAGGTGCGCAGCTCTTCCAGCGGCAGTGGCGCCTTGGCGGTCACTTCGGTGGCTGGCACTGCGGCAGTCTTGGCTGGCGATGCTTTCGCCGGCTCCGCGGCGCTGGCCAGGGGCGCACCAATCGCCAGGGCGATGGTCAGGGCCAGCTGGGTGAGGCGAGGCGAGTGCAGCATGTCGAACAAACTCCTGATCCTGTAAGCGCTCCCTGCGGAGCATCGGCGCAGCGCCTGGCGCTACGCCGTATGTAATGTGTCAGCCGCGGCACCACTGCGAAGGGTCGGTAGGCCGGCCCTGCTGGCGGATGGCGAAGTACAAGCCTGCGCTGTCCTGGCCACCGCTGTCGCCAACGGTGGAAATGGCTTCGCCGGCCTTGACGATGTCGCCGGCGCTCTTGAGCAGGCTCTGGTTGTGGCCGTACAGGCTCAGGTAACCATTACCATGGTCGAGAATGACCAGAAGTCCAGCGCCACGCAACCAGTCGGCAAACACCACCCGCCCGCCGTGCACTGCGCGTACCTGGGTGCCGGGGCTGGCGCTGATCATCACGCCGTCCCACTTGGCCCGGGCATCGCTGCCGCGGGCGTCACCGAAGCGTGCCAGCAATCGACCATTGACCGGCCAGGGAAGTTTTCCCCGTGCAGCAGAAAATGCTCCGCCGTAGCTGGCGCCGTCACTGGAAACCAGCGGGCCGAGGGTGGTGCGGGCCTTTTTCGGTGGCTCGGCATCTTCCTTGTCCGCACGCGCGGCCAGGGCTTCCTGCTGGCGGCGTTTCTCGGCTTCCTGCTGGGCAAGCAGGGCTTTCTTGCGCGCTTCTTCGGCTTCGCGGGCCTGGCGGGCCAGGGTTTCCTCGATGGTCTTGAGCACCTTGGCCAGGTCGGCCTGGTCCTGTTGCCGGGCCTGCAGCTTCTGGTCGCCGTCTTTCACGTCGCTGTTGAGCTTGGCCAGGACCTGCTGGCGCTTGCCGCGCTCGGCGTCCAGCGCCTGGCGGCGGGTGTCGAGGTCAGCGCGCTGGGCCAGCAACTGTTCCTGCTGGCGGGAAATGTCCTGCTCGACGTTGGCCAGCTGGCGCAAGGTTTCATTGAACGCCTTGAGCTGGTCGAGACGCGCCTTGCTCAGGTAATCGTAGTAGGTGAGGGTGCGGGCGAATTTCTCGGGGTTCTGCTGGTTGAGCAGCAGCTTGAGGTATTCCTCGCGGCCGTTGTTCTGGTAGGCCGAACGGGCCTGGATGGCGATCAGTCGCTGTTGTTCAACGCGGGCGCTCTGGAGTTTTTTTTTCTCGGTATCAAGGCGCTCCAGCTCGCCCTCGGTCTTTTTTAGTTCTTGTTGCAGGGCCTCCACCTGCTTCTCCAGGTTGCCGATGTCGGTCTCGGTGGCCTTGAGGTCTTTTTGCACACCGGCTTTTTCTTCCTGGAGCTTGCTTAGCGTCTTCTTGAGCTCGGCAATGTCCTGACGGGTGGCGTCCAGTTGCTGCTGGGTCTGCGCGCGCTCATCGGCGAAGGCCGGGCTGAGCAGGCAAGACAGGGCTAATAGGATCAGGGCGCGTAGCATGGGGTTTGGCGTACCAGGGATGGAGACTGGCCTAGTATGCCCGTGCGGGCAGGCAAAAAAAACGCCTCGCTGCCGGGGCAGCGGGGCGTTTGTCCGGAATTCATGTGCAAAGGGGCTGCAAGGCGGCCCCGGTACACCGAATCAGGCGTCGACCAGGATCGAAGTACCGGTCATTTCTGCCGGCTTTTCCAGGCCCAGCAGTTTCAACATGGTCGGCGCCACGTCGGCCAGCACACCGCCTTCGCGGACCTGCAGCTTGCGCTTGCCGACATAGATGAACGGCACCGGCTCGCTGGTGTGCGCAGTGTGCGCCTGGCCGGTGCAGGCGTCTTCCATCTGCTCGACGTTGCCGTGATCGGCGGTGATCAGCGCTTCGCCGTCGACCTTCTCCAACGCCTCGACGATACGCCCGACACAGGTATCCAGGGCTTCGACAGCTTTTACTGCCGCCTCGAACACGCCGGTGTGGCCAACCATGTCGCCGTTGGCGTAGTTGACCACGATCACGTCAAAACGCTGCTGCTCGATGGCCTCGACGATGCGGTCGGTCACTTCAGGCGCGTTCATCTCGGGCTGCAGGTCGTAGGTGGCGACCTTTGGCGACGGGATCAGGATGCGCTCTTCGCCTTCGAACGGCTCTTCGCGGCCACCGGAGAAGAAGAACGTGACGTGTGCATATTTCTCGGTTTCGGCGATGCGCAGCTGAGTCTTGCCGTTTTTCGCCAGGTACTCGCCCAGTACGTTGTTCAGGCTGGACGGGGCGTAGGCGGCCGGCGCGGCGATTTTTGCCGAGTACTGGGTCAGGCCGATGTAGGCCGCCATTTTCGGCAGGCGTGCACGCGGGAATTCGTTGAAGTCCGGCTCGACGAAGGCACGCGACAGCTCGCGGGCGCGGTCAGCGCGGAAGTTCATGAAGATCACGGCGTCGCCGTCTTCGACCTTGACCGCCTCGCCAATGCGCGTGGCCTTGACGAATTCGTCGTTCTCTTCACGGGCGTAGGCCGCTTCCAGGCCTGCCAGCGCGCTGTCGGCGGTGTATTCGGCAACGCTGTCGACGATCAGGTTGTAAGCAGCGCTGACGCGGTCCCAGCGGTTGTCGCGGTCCATCGCGAAGTAGCGGCCGATCAGGCTGGCGATGCGCCCCTTGCCGAGCTTGGCGAAGGTTGCATCGAGCAGCTCGATCGACGATTGGGCGCTGCGTGGCGGGGTGTCACGGCCATCGAGGAAGGCGTGCAGGTAGATTTTTTCGGCACCACGCTGAGCGGCCAGTTCGGCCATGGCGATCAGGTGGTCCTGGTGGCTGTGCACGCCGCCGTCGGACAGCAGGCCGAGGATGTGCACGGCCTTGCCGTTGCCCACTGCCTTGTCCACCGCGCCGGTGAGTACCGGGTTCTGGAAGAATTCACCGTCGCGGATGGCCTTGGTCACCCGGGTGAAGTCCTGGTAGACGACGCGCCCGGCGCCGAGGTTCATGTGGCCGACTTCGGAGTTGCCCATCTGCCCGTCCGGCAGGCCGACATCCATCCCTGATCCGGAAATCAGGCCATGCGGCTGGGTGGCGCGCAGGCGGTCATAGACCGGTGTGTTGGCGGCATAGATGGCGTTGAATTCGGGGCTTTCGCTGTGGCCGAATCCATCCAGGATGATCAGGACCAGGGGTTTGGGCGTACTCGTCATCAATCAAACTCACGGTTGTTCAAAGATGATAAAGACACGCATTTTAGGGCAAATGCGCCATCAACGGCGAATAATCGTCCTGTCGCCCGACCGGCGCAGGCCACCGGTAACATGAAGCTACCTTTACCGCCAACCCTTCGGGCTTTGGTGGCACTGGGGGGCTGTGTATACTGGCCGGCATTTTCAATCGCCTGGAACACCGCTGATGGTTGCTCACCTGATTCAATTCGCGACAGATCACTACATCCTGGTGGCGATCTTCGTGGTTCTGCTGGTTGCACTGCTCGTCAATGAACTGCGCCGTGGCGGCCAGAGCCTGAGCAACGGCCAGCTGACCGCGCTGGTCAATGCCGACAAGGCGCTGGTCATCGACATTCGCCCGTCCAAGGAATATTCCGCCGGCCACATCGTCGGTGCGCTGAACATCCCGCAGGACAAGATCGCCAACCGCATGACCGAGCTCGAGAAGCACAAAGAGAAGACGCTGATCGTCGTCGATGCGATGGGCCAGCAGTCTGGCGCGGTCTGCGGCGAGCTGCTCAAGGCTGGTTACACTGCCGCCAAACTGAGCGGTGGCGTTTCCAGCTGGAAAGCCGATAACCTGCCCCTGGTGAAGTGATATGAAGCCCGTCATCGTCTATTCCAGCGACTACTGCCCTTACTGCATGCGCGCCAAGTACCTGCTCGAGAGCAAAGGCGTGGCCTTCGAGGAAATCAAGGTCGACGGCAAGCCGCAGCTCCGCGCCGAGATGAGCCAGAAGGCCGGCCGTACTTCGGTGCCGCAGATCTGGATCGGCAGCACCCACGTCGGTGGATGCGATGACCTCTATGCCCTGGAGCGCGCCGGCAAGCTCGACGCGCTGCTGGCAGCCTGATTTGCACTGCATTCAAAAACATTAGGATTAAGGATCTGCCATGACTGACCAACAGACCAACGGCGCTGCTGCAGAAGACAACAGCCCTCAGTTCTCCATGCAGCGCATCTACGTGCGTGACCTGTCGTTCGAAGCCCCGAAAAGCCCGCAGATCTTCCGTCAGACCTGGGAGCCGAGCGTTGCCCTGGACCTGAACACCAAGCAGAAGGCCCTGGAAGGTGACTTCCACGAAGTGGTGCTGACCCTGTCGGTGACCGTCAAGAACGGTGACGAAGTGGCCTTCATCGCTGAAGTTCAGCAGGCTGGCATCTTCCTGATCAAGAACCTCGACGCTTCGTCGATGAGCCACACGCTCGGCGCGTTCTGCCCGAACATCCTGTTCCCGTACGCCCGTGAGACCCTGGACAGCCTGGTGACCCGCGGTTCGTTCCCGGCCCTGATGCTGTCGCCGGTCAACTTCGACGCCCTGTACGCGCAAGAGCTGCAGCGCATGCAGGAAGCTGGCGAAACGCCGACCGTGCAGTAATTCTGCCGGTATCAAAAAAGCGCCTCTCGGGGCGCTTTTTTGTTGCCTGTGCCGGCTACGGATCAGCTCCCGGCAAACCCATTCTGCCGCCAGGCTTCATAGACGGTAACCGCCACGGTATTGGACAGGTTAAGGCTCCTGCACCCCGGCCGCATCGGCAGGCGCAGGCGTTGCTCGGCCGGCAGGCTGTCCAGCACCTCGGCCGGCAGGCCTCGGCTCTCAGGCCCGAACAGGAATGCATCACCGGGCTGATAAGCCACTTCATGGAACGGATGCGAGCCCTTGGTGGTAAAGGCGAACAGCCGCGGATTGCCCAGGCTTTCCAGGCATCCGGCCAGGCTTTCGTGGCGCTTGAGCGTGGCATACTCGTGGTAATCCAGCCCGGCCCGGCGCAGGCGCTTGTCGTCCAGTTCGAAGCTGATCGGCTCGATCAGGTGCAGGGCGCAACCGCTGTTGGCGCAGAGGCGGATGATGTTGCCGGTATTCGGCGGAATTTCTGGTTGAAAAAGGATGACGTGAAACATGCACGGCTCCAAACGTGAAGATGACGAGCATTCTACCCCTGAACCCGACCTGCGTTCGAAGGCCTGGCCACGCATGCTGCTTTCCCTGGCGCTGTTCGGCGTATTGGTGGGCCTGATGATTGGCCGTTTGACTGCCCCTGACGAGCATGTGCTGGAGCAGGTCGAAGTGGTACAGGATGGCCTGGACCTGTGGTTCAACGAAGAACCCAAGCTGCATGGCGAAAACGTCGAGGGTACCGTGGCGCTGCTGTTCGAGGCCGAGGGCAAGGCGCAGCGTGGTCAGTTGGACTTGCAGGGCAAACCGGTTGGCTGGCGATTGCAGAAGAGCGACAAGGGGCTGTTGCTGACGGTGATTGCCGCGCGTCCCCTGCACGGCGAATGGGCCGGTGCAGAGGACGCTGGACGTTGGCGGGTGCAGGTGAAACTGCACGAATAAAAGAGGGGATATCTCGGCCTGCCTGTACCAAGGTCCCCAAAAGGGCTTACAGCGAATTAAAGGGGGGATGGCCCGGCCTGCCTGTACCGAGGTCCCCGAAAGCGGCGTTATTGCGAATAAAAGAGGGGTCACCCGGCCTGCCTGTACCAGGGCCCCCGAAACTGGATATGTATTAGCTATTGCAGGGGGCGTGCCAGTTTTGAAAAACCCGGAAACAGGGAGTTTCAGGGCGATTTGGCCGAGTTTTGAGGGGTTTTGTGCCTTCGTGAGGTGCATCGGGCACAGCATCGGTGCACCGGAGGGTAGAAATGGCTGGGGCCGCAAAAGCGGCCCCAGGGGTTTAACGAGTTGACGAGGATCAGTGGTCCTCGCCCTCATCCTCATCCCCGCCGTCCACGTTCATACCCAGTTCCTTGATCTTGCGGGTCAGGGTATTGCGCCCCCAACCCAGCAGCACCGCGGCATCACGCCGGCGCCCGGCAGTGTGCTTCAGTGCAGTCTCGATCATGATCCGCTCGAAGCTGGGCACCGCGCTGTCGAGCAAGTTCGACTGCCCGCGCGCCAAGGCCTGGTCTGCCCACTGGCGCAGCGCCTGCTCCCAGTTGGTCACCGGCGCTGCGTCCTGCGGCAGGTTCAGCAGCTCCGGCGGCAGGTCGCCGATCAGCACTTCGCGGCTGGAGGCCATTACCGTGATCCAGCGGCAGGTGTTCTCCAGCTGGCGCACGTTGCCCGGCCACGGCAGGTTGCGGATGAACTCTTCGGTTTCCGGCTTGAGCAACTTCGGCTCGACGGCCAGCTCCTGGGCGGCACGGCCGAGGAAGTGCCGCGCCAGCGCCGGGATGTCCTCGCGGCGGTCGGCCAGGCGTGGGATATGGATGCGGATCACGTTCAGGCGGTGGAACAAGTCCTCACGGAACTTGCCGGCCGTTACCAGCGACTCCAGGTTCTGGTGGGTCGCCGCAATGATGCGTACATCGACCTTCACCGGCACGTGGCCGCCCACCCGATAGAACTCGCCATCGGCCAAAACCCGCAGCAGGCGGGTCTGGGTATCGGCGGGCATGTCGCCGATCTCGTCGAGGAACAAGGTGCCGCCGTCGGCCTGTTCGAAGCGGCCGCGGCGCAGGTTGGCCGCGCCGGTGAAGGCGCCTTTCTCGTGGCCGAACAGCTCCGACTCCATCAGGTCCTTGGGGATGGCCGCCATGTTCAGGGCGATGAACGGCGATGCGGCACGCGGGCTGTGACGGTGCAGGGCGTGCGCCACCAGCTCTTTACCGGTACCTGATTCGCCGTTGATCAGTACGGTGATGTTGGAGTGGCTCAGGCGGCCGATGGCACGGAACACCTCCTGCATCGCGGGTGCTTCGCCGATGATTTCCGGGGTGCGGGCCAAGGCCTGCGGCACATCGAGGCCTTGTTGTTCCTGGGCGTGCTGATTGGCACGCTTGACCAGCGACACCGCTTCGTCCACGTCGAACGGCTTGGGCAGGTATTCGAAGGCACCGCCCTGGTAGGACGCCACTGCGCTGTCCAGGTCGGAGTGGGCGGTCATGATGATGACCGGCAGGCGCGGATGCTGTTCGCGGATCTGCGCCAGCAGGTCGAGGCCGCTGGCGCCGGGCATGCGAATGTCGGAAATGATCACATCAGGCTGCTGGCGGGCCAGGCGGCCCATGACGCCATCGGCGCTGTCGAAGCTCTGGGTGGTCATGCCTTCCTGTTGCAGGGCTTTTTCCAGGACCCAGCGGATGGAGCGATCATCATCGACGATCCATACGGTTTCACTTCGGCTCATGAGGCGGTGGCTCCTTGTTCCAAGGGCAGGAAGATCGAGAAGGCGGTGTGCCCTGCGTGGCTTTCACACTCGATCAGGCCCTGGTGCTGGCTGATGATGTTCTGGGTAATGGCCAGGCCGAGCCCGGTACCGTCCGGGCGCCCACTGACCATGGGATAGAAAAGGGTGTCCTGCAGTTCCGCAGGGATGCCCGGGCCGTTGTCGATGATCTCGATACGCGCCGCCAGGCGATGGCGCACGTGGCCAATGGTGAACTGACGCACGGCGCGGCTGCGCAGAGTGATGCGGCCCAGGCGCAGCTCGTTCTGCGAGCTGATCGCCTGCATCGCATTGCGCACGATGTTCAGTACGGCCTGGATCATCTGCTCGCGGTCGATCAACACGTCCGGCAAGCTCGGGTCGTAGTCGCGCACCATAGTGATGCAACCCTGGCTTTCGGCCTCGACCAGGCTGCAGACCCGCTCCAGGACTTCGTGGATGTTGGTCATGGCCAGCGACGGCAACTTGTTCGAGCCGAGCATGCGGTCGACCAGGTTGCGCAGGCGGTCGGCCTCTTCGATGATCACGTTGGTGTAGTCGCGCAGGCCCTCTTCGGGCAGTTCGCGGGCCAGCAGCTGTGCTGCGCCTCGGATACCGCCGAGCGGGTTCTTGATCTCGTGGGCCAGGCCGCGCACCAGCATCTTGGTGGTTTCCTGCTTGCTCAGCTGAGCCTCTTCCTTGGTGATGCGCAGCAGGCGATCACGCGGGTGGACTTCCAGCAGCAGCAAGGTATTGCCCTGGTGCAGGATCGGTGTCACCGCGTAGTCGACGGTGATGGCCTGCCCGGTCAGCGAGGTCAGTTGCGCTTCGCGCTTGGTGAACGGGTGCGCCTGTTCCACGGCCTGGCGCAGCGAATTGAGCGCCTCGGTCGATTCGGTGAACAGTTCACTGATGAACTGCCCGTGGCTGCGCTGGCCACTGACCGCCAGGAGCATTTCCGCAGCCGGGTTCATGTACTCCAGGCGCAGCTCGCTGTTGAGCAAGAGCGTGGCGGTGGTCAGGTTGTCCAGAAGCAGACGGTGCTGTGCATCGCTGATGGTCATAAGGGCGTCGTTGACCTCTTTTGGCGCTTGTCAGGCAGGGCACGGCCATGGCCGGGCAGGCGGTGGATCCGCGGATGCCAGTCTCTGCACAGGAAAATGCAAGAAACAAACCAAGGCTCCGAAAAGAAGCGGAATTGCCTGATAAAGACCTGGAATTGCGCTTATTCGGAACAGATTGCCCTGATTTATCGTTCCACGTGACCTGTTTTGGGTTACAGATTGAAGCCCTTGGCGTGCTTATGCACCAATATAGAGCATTGCTGAGGTCAGCGTTCTACGCACAATTGTGCTGTTGCGCGGACCAGAGCCATGTGTCGGAGCGGCTCGCTGGTGTGCCCGGCCAGGGCGTCTGTCAGTTGGCGAGGGCAGTCGTTCAGTGGCTTGCGGTCCAAGTTGCCCAGTTCGAACAGCAATGTCGCCTGCAGCATGTCCAGGCGCGGGCGCAGTTCATCGGCGAGGTTCCGAGCTTGCTGTGGGGGCCGCTTCCCCAGTGCAGTCCAGCGGTCGATCAGGCCGTACTGGACCATCTTGTAGGCTTCGATCTGGTCGGCGAAAAAGGCCGCTGCCCGTTCGGGAGACAAGTCGTAGTCATGCGCTGCAGCTTGAACCTGCTGCAGAACCTCTTGTTCTCGCATCGGGGCCTCGACGGGTACGCCATTGTCCCATTTGTGCACGGCTACTGCGTAGGCCAGGTCCAGGCGCTGCCCGATTGCCGCGAGCAAAGGCTTGAGTTCAGGTTGTGAGGGGGAGCTGCAGCCGAGAAGCGTAATGACGAAGCACAGCACGAAGGGCAGGGGGCGCATGGCAATCTCCTTATTGTCAGAGACTTGATTGTGCGCAGTCAGGAGAGTCTTGCTTGTAGGAAGCATCTGAAAGCGATTGGCGTAAAACAGCTGTAGTACAGCTCGTATTCCAGCGGGTGCACGAAGGCGCGGACCTTGATTTCTTCTTCGCTCTTCAGCTCGATGAAGGCATCCTCGACGGCCCAGTTTCATGTCACTGGACTACGCTTCCCGTTGGGCACTCACTGGCGGGGGTGGCGGGAGCAATGCCTGCTGCGCCCGCGTAGAACACCAGCAGTTCGGCGGGTTGCTCAGAGGTATGACCGCGGTGGACGCGATTGACGATTTCCGCCAGCGATTCACCCGCACGTACTCGGGTGCGCTTGCCGTCGAGGGTTTCTACTTCGATTTCGCCTTTGACCAGGTAACCCATGTTCGGCGCCAGGTGGCAGTGCCACTCGAGTGAGGTGGCGGCTGGGATCTGAATCCTCAGCAGCGACAGTTCAGGTTGGCCTTCGGGATAGCGCATGTAGGGCGTGCCGTCCCAACCATTGGAGGCACGGAGCAAGACGTTGGATGTGAGCGTTGCCGGTTCGGCATCGAGGTTGGCGCAGCCGCTGATCAGCAGCGCAGAGGTCAGTATTGCGAGGATGCGCATGAAAAGAGCCCCAGTGGATGAATGAATCGTCCACCCTGCGCAATGGTGATGAGTGAGTCTGTCAGCTGGATCTGTATTGCTTGTACGAAAAAGGGCCTCCCGAAGGAGGCCCTTTTGATCAGGTCATCGGCGCAAGGCGCCAATCAGATCAGCAGCTGTAGTACAGCTCGTATTCCAGCGGGTGCACGAAGGTGCGGACCTTGATTTCTTCTTCGCTCTTCAGCTCGATGAAGGCATCGATGAAGTCGTCGGAGAACACGCCGCCCTTGGTCAGGAACGCACGGCCTTTATCCAGCTCTTCCAGAGCTTCTTTCAGGCTGCCGCAAACCTGCGGGATGTCCTTGGCTTCTTCTGGCGGCAGGTCGTACAGGTTCTTGTCGGCAGCATCGCCTGGGTGGATCTTGTTCTGGATGCCGTCCAGGCCAGCCATCAGCAGGGCTGCGAAGGCCAGGTATGGGTTGGCCGATGGGTCCGGGAAGCGTGCTTCGATACGGCGGGCTTTCGGGCTGCCGACGTAAGGAATACGGATCGAGGCGGAACGGTTGCGAGCCGAGTAGGCCAGCATTACCGGCGCTTCGAAGCCTGGGACCAGACGCTTGTACGAGTTGGTCGACGGGTTGGTGAAGCCGTTCAGGGCCTTACCGTGCTTGATGATACCGCCGATGAAGTACAGGGCGGTGTCGGACAGGCCGGCATAGCCTTCACCGGAGAAGGTGTTCTTGCCGTCTTTCCAGATCGACATGTGCACGTGCATGCCCGAGCCGTTGTCGCCGTACAGTGGCTTCGGCATGAAGGTGGCGGTACGGCCGTAAGCGTCGGCAACGTTGTGCACGACGTATTTCAGGGCTTGTACTTCGTCAGCCTTCTTCACCAGGGTGTTGAACTTGACGCCGATTTCGTTCTGGCCGGCAGTCGCCACTTCGTGGTGGTGAACTTCAACGGTCTGGCCCATTTCTTCCAGAGCGTTGCACATGGCGGTACGGATTTCGTGGTCGTGGTCGAACGGCGGAACCGGGAAGTAGCCGCCTTTCACGCCTGGACGGTGGCCTTTGTTGCCGCCTTCCACGTCTGCGTCGGACATCCACGAGCCTTGCTCGGAGAAGATCTTGAACATCGAGCCGGAGATGTCCGACTTGAACTTCACTTCGTCGAAGATGAAGAACTCTGGCTCTGGGCCAGCGAAGACGGTGTCACCGATGCCGGTGCTCTTCAGGTACTCTTCGGCGCGCTTGGCGATCGCACGTGGGTCGCGATCATAGCCCTGCATGCTCGATGGGTCGACGATGTCGCAGGTGATGATCAGGGTCGGTTCTTCGGTGAACGGGTCCAGAACGGCGGTCTCGTCGACCGGCATCAGGATCATGTCGGAAGCTTCGATGCCTTTCCAGCCAGCGATGGAGGAGCCGTCGAACATCTTGCCGACTTCGAAGAAGTCTTCGTCCAGGCCATCACGCGCCGGCATGGTCACGTGATGCTGTACGCCCTTGGTGTCCGTGAAACGCAGATCAATCCACTTGACGTCATGATCTTTGATGAGTTGAACCGACTTCGACATGTTGTCCTCCGGAGGGTCTAGAGCGCGGTGGGCCGCTGCTCTGGAAAAAGGGTGTTGCCGGGCGCGGATAGTCGGCCAAGCGTACCTGCCTCACAAGGGAGCAAATTGCATGCCAGTGCCCGAAAATGGCGAGGGCGGGATAAAAAGGGGCGTTTGCGGGCATTTGCCGGGCTGACGGCGGGTAAAAGTGCACCCTTAGGAGGCAGAAATCCAGTGTAGAGCACCAAATGAGTGCATGGCATGAAAGGTGTGCTTGTTTTGAGGGCCTCATCGCGGATAAATCCGCTCCTACAATGACCGCTCACCTGATTAGGAGCGGATTTATCCGCGATGAGGCCGGCACAGGCACTGCAAATTCTGTCTCCCACATTTATCTCAAAGCTTCTGATCAAAAGTTGGTCAAATCCTGAGCAATTTCCGCTATAATTCGCGCCCCTCATTTTCGGCAGGCCCTGCGCGCGCTGTTAACCCAATGAAACTTATCGTCAAAGTCTTCCCAGAAATCACCATCAAGAGCCGGCCGGTGCGCAAGCGCTTCATCCGCCAGCTCGGCAAGAACATCCGCAACGTGCTCAAGGATCTTGATCCAGAGCTCGCGGTCGATGGTGTCTGGGACAATCTCGAGGTGGTTACCCGCGTCGAAGACGAGAAGGTCCAGCGCGAGATGATCGAGCGCCTCACCTGCACCCCGGGCATCACCCACTTCCTGCAGGTCGATGAGTACCCGCTGGGTGACTTCGACGACATCGTCGCCAAGTGCAAGCACCACTTCGGCCACCTGCTGGCCGGCAAGCGCTTCTCGGTGCGCTGCAAACGCGGCGGCCACCACGACTTCACCTCGATGGACGTCGACCGCTACGTCGGCAGCCAGCTGCGCCAGCAGTGCGGCGCCGCCGGCATCGACCTGAAGACGCCGGAAGTCGTGGTGCGCATGGAAATCCGCGACCAGCGCCTGTATGTGATCCACAACCAGCACAACGGCATCGGCGGCTACCCGCTGGGCGCCCTGGAGCAGACCCTGGTGCTGATGTCCGGTGGTTTCGATTCCACCGTGGCGGCCTACCAGATGATGCGCCGCGGCCTGATGACCCACTTCTGCTTCTTCAACCTCGGCGGCCGTGCCCACGAGCTGGGCGTGATGGAAGTCGCCCACTACCTGTGGAAAAAGTACGGCAGCAGCCAGCGCGTGCTGTTCATCAGCGTGCCGTTCGAAGAAGTGGTCGGCGAGATCCTCAACAAGGTCGACAACAGCTACATGGGCGTGACCCTCAAGCGCATGATGTTGCGCGGTGCCGCGCACATGGCCGAGCGCCTGCAGATCGACGCGCTGGTCACCGGCGAGGCGATTTCCCAGGTCTCCAGCCAGACCCTGCCGAACCTGTCGATCATCGACTCGGCCACCGACAAGCTGGTGCTGCGCCCGTTGCTGGCCAGCCACAAGCAGGACATCATCGACCAGGCGACCGAAATCGGCACCGCCGACTTCGCCAAGCACATGCCGGAATACTGCGGCGTGATCTCGGTGAACCCGACCACCCATGCCAAGCGTCACCGCATGGAGCACGAAGAAAAGCAGTTCGACATGGCCGTGCTGGAACGTGCCCTGGAGCGTGCCAAGTTCATCTCCATCGACCATGTGATCGATGAGCTGGGCAAGGACATCGAAGTCGAGGAAGTGGCCGAGGCACTGCCGGGCCAGATCGTCATCGACATTCGTCACCCCGATGCCCAGGAAGACGAACCTCTGGTGCTCGAAGGTATCGAAGTCCAGGCCATGCCGTTCTATGCGATCAACAGCAAGTTCAAGCACCTGGACCCTACGCGCCAGTACTTGCTGTATTGCGACAAAGGTGTGATGAGCCGTTTGCACGCACACCACCTGCTCAGTGAGGGACATGCCAATGTGCGTGTTTATCGTCCGACATAAGACGCCAGGGCTGTATGGCGGCAGCATCCGCCATCGCCCTCCCGACCATCGGGCCCGCTGAGCCTCAAACCGTACATATTCGCCGCCTACACTGGCGGCAACCGAATCCTCTGATCGAGATACAGTTGTGATCGAAAATCTGCGTAACATCGCCATCATCGCCCACGTTGACCATGGTAAAACCACCCTGGTCGACAAACTCCTGCGTCAGTCCGGCACCCTGGAGCGTAACGAGCTCAACGACGAGCGCGTCATGGACTCCAACGACCAGGAAAAAGAGCGCGGTATTACCATTCTGGCGAAAAACACCGCCATCAACTGGAACGGCTACCACATCAACATCGTCGACACCCCCGGCCACGCCGACTTCGGTGGCGAGGTTGAGCGTGTAATGTCGATGGTCGACTCCGTGCTGCTGCTGGTAGACGCCCAGGACGGCCCGATGCCGCAAACCCGCTTCGTGACCAAGAAGGCCTTCGAAGCCGGCCTGAAGCCGATCGTCGTGATCAACAAGGTTGACCGCCCGGGCGCGCGTCCTGACTGGGTTCTGGACCAGATCTTCGACCTGTTCGACAACCTCGGTGCCACCGACGAGCAGCTGGACTTCAAAGTCGTCTACGCCTCGGCCCTGAACGGCATCGCCGGTCTGGACCACACCGCCATGGGCGACGACATGACTGCCCTGTACCAGGCTGTCATCGACCACGTTCCAGCGCCAGCTGTTGACCGTGACGGCCCGTTCCAGATGCAGATCTCCGCACTGGACTACAACAGCTTCCTGGGCGTGATCGGTGTTGGCCGTATTGCCCGTGGTCGCATCAAGCCGAACACCCCGGTTGTCGCCATCGACGCTGACGGCAAGAAGCGTAACGGCCGTATCCTCAAGCTGATGGGCCACCACGGCCTGCACCGCGTCGACGTCGAAGAAGCCCAGGCTGGCGACATCGTCTGCATCAGCGGTTTCGACGAGCTGTTCATCTCCGACACCCTGTGCGACCCGACTGCTGTCGAGGCGATGAAGCCGCTGACCGTTGACGAGCCTACCGTTTCGATGACCTTCCAGGTCAACGACTCGCCGTTCTGCGGCAAGGAAGGCAAGTTCGTCACCAGCCGTAACATCAAGGACCGTCTGGACAAGGAGCTGCTGTACAACGTTGCCCTGCGCGTTGAAGAAACCGACTCCCCAGACAAGTTCAAGGTGTCGGGCCGTGGCGAGCTGCACCTCTCGGTACTGATCGAAACCATGCGTCGCGAAGGCTTCGAACTGGCCCTGGGCCGTCCGGAAGTGATCATCCGTGAAGTCGACGGCGTGAAGCAGGAACCGTTCGAAAACGTTACCATCGACATCCCTGAAGAATCCCAGGGCAAGGTCATGGAAGAGATGGGCCTGCGTAAAGGCGACCTGACCAACATGGTCCCGGATGGCAAGGGCCGTGTACGCCTGGAATACAACATCCCGGCTCGTGGTCTGATCGGTTTCCGTAACCAGTTCCTGACCCTGACCAACGGTGCAGGCATCCTGACTTCGATCTTCGATCGCTACGACACCGTGAAGTCCGGCCACATGTCCGGCCGTCAGAACGGCGTACTGGTTTCGGTCGAAACCGGCAAGGCGCTGACCTACTCGCTGGAAACCCTGCAGGCGCGCGGCAAGCTGTTCGTCGAGCACGGTCAAGAGATCTACAACGGTCAGATCATCGGCCAGAACAGCCGCGACAACGACCTGGGCGTCAACCCTACCAAGGGCAAGAAGCTCGACAACATGCGTGCTTCGGGTAAAGACGAAGTCATCGCCCTGGTTCCGCCAGTTCGCTTCACCCTGGAACAGGCTCTGGAATACATCCAGGAAGACGAGCTGTGCGAAGTAACGCCGAAGTCCATCCGTCTTCGCAAGAAGATCCTAGACGAAAGCGAGCGTACCCGCGCTGCCAAAAAAGCCAAGAACAGCTAAGTTAGTTCAGGCTGAATGAAAACGCCCCCGGTCGAAAGGCCGGGGGCGTTTTTGTTTATGCGGCATCCGCTGGCGGCCTGTCGAGGTGTTGTCTAGGCTGATGAGCTTTATCTTCAAGGAAGAAGGCTTCATGAATGTTCGCTTGGTATTCGCGAGTGCCTGTCTGATCGCCAGCTTCCATGCCAGCGGCCAGCAGGACTGCGCCGGCCTGCGCCCGCAGGAAGTGGTCAGGTGCTACATCGGCAATGTTCGACAGGCGCCACTGGATGCCCAACTGTTCGAACAGACGTCATCGCCTGACTACAGGTTCCTGGCGTTTCACATGACCTCACAGCAATGGGCGCCGGCCCCGGTCACTGAGCCACGCGAATGGAAGCACGATGTCGAGTTGTACGTGCCGCGCCATGCTGTGCCCGGCAAGGCGTTGCTCGTCGTGAACAACGGCGTGCGCTTTGGTGCTGCGCAGCCCCCGAGCTATACCCGCGAAGTTTTGCGTGAGGTTGCCCTCAAGGCACGCATCGCGGTGGTGATGGTCAGTGATGTGCCGAATCAGGCGCTGACCTTCAGCGACGTCCAGAAGCCCTTGCGTGAAGATGAAGCCGTTGCCCATACCTGGGCGCATTCGCTGAATGACCAGGCTGCCGCGCCGGAGCTGCCCTTGCAGGTGCCGATGGCCGCAGCGGCGAGCCGGGCGATGGATCTTGCGCAGGAACAGTTGAAAAAAATCGGGCACAAGGTTGACCGGTTCATCATCACGGGTGGCTCCAAGCGTGGTTGGGGGGCGTGGTTGACGGCGCTGGCCGATGACCGCGTGATGGCCATCGTTCCTAACGTGATCGAGGTGGAGGATACCGCCGCCATGCTGGCCGGCTTGCGTAAGCGCTACGGTGGCCACTGGCCCCTGGCGCTGTTGCCTTACCAGCAGGCGGGAGTCTTGAAGCAGCTGGACAGCCCCGGATTTGCGCGCCTGGCTGCCATGATCGATCCGATGCAGTACCTCAATGAGCATGGCCAGCGCCTGGCGATCCCCAAGTACCTGATATCCGCCAGTGGCGATGATTTCTTCGCCCCCGACCCGGTTACCGATTACCAGCAGCGCCTGCCGGGGCAGACCAGCCTGAGGGTGTTGCCGAATTCGGACCATGCCGGGGTGCGTGAGGCGGTGGTCAGTACGCTGGTGCCTGTGGTGAGGCGCCTGCATGAGGGCGAGCCGCTGCCGAGGGTGCAACTGATCGCCGATGAGCGCGCGGGAACGATGCAGGTCAGATTTTCCGAGCGGCCATTGACCGTCAAGGTGTGGACGGCCAGCAACAGTCGGGATCGGGATTTCCGCTATGCCTGCGGGGTGCGCTACGTCTCCCAGACGATCAAGCCGAAGCGGCGGCTTACCGTGCAGCGAACTGCACCCAGCGTGGGTTGGCAGGCGCAGTTCATCGAGGCCACCTTCGCTGACGGTTTCATCGCTACCAGCCCGGTCAGTGTCTGGCCGCAGACCTTCCCGGATCATCCGCCGGCGGACCTAGGCGGGGCGTGCCGGAGTGTTCCTGCGGACATACCCTGAGCATCCGCTGACGGATCACGGTGGTGCTAGCCACAGCTTCCCGGGGGACAGTGCGTGAGCCGCTGGCTCAGTGCGGCATGCCCAGTTCGGCGTCGTCCAGCAGGGCCTTGGCCAATGCACTGAGGTAATGCGCGGCCCAGATCAGTTGCGGGTCATTGTCCATCACGGCGGTGAGGGTCAGGTCGCGCACGCAGCCCAGCAGTTCGGAGGCTTGGTCGCGGGCGTCCTGGCAGGGGATGCCTGCGCAGACCTGGAACAGGGGTTGTTTGTGCTCTTCGCCCTGGTAGAAGCAGGTTTTGCCGGGGGTGGTCTGGTTGTTGTCGGTCATTGGTTTCTCTCCCTGAGTCATGTGGTGGAAGCGGCGAACATCAATGCGTGCTGCCGGCACGCTCCAGGGCGAGCGACAAGGCATCCGCCTGCCCCCAGGCCAACTGCATGGCCCGCAAGCCATTCACCAGCGTCTCCCGCGTGCGGTCATCCTCTATGCCATCGAGGGCGCGGTGGCTGTGGTTGTAGGCGATCATCAGGTAGTGGGTGATGTTGACCACGACGTGGTCGAGAGGGACGAGGTTTTCGCAGATGGCGTGGGTGAGGGTCGTGCCGTCTGGGAGGTCGAAGTGGTGGGGTGGGTCGGGGACGATCTTTTTCATATTGGCACCATGTCGTTCATGTGCCACCCGTCCGTTTCCACACATTGGGGTGACAGCTGCACACGGGGTGGAAAACCAGGCACATGGCAAACCCGGTAGGCTCGAAAGCCTCCCGCGTACAGCTGTCATGACGACAGCAGCCAGTTGAGTTGCCGAGGTTTCCACACCCCGATCGCTGAACCATTCAGCGACCTGGAAAGCCTAGAGAGACAGGTTTCCAGTGACAATCAGACGCGAGTCGACAGGGTTTGTAGGGTATTTCGCGAGGACTGAAGTCGCCAGCCAATACTTGTAGGAATTATCTGCATCAATAGTGGGAAAGTTTCTTGGTGCATAGATGAACAGTTTTCAGTTGCCTTGGCTGGGAGGTGTATCACTTAGATTTTGGGCAGTCTAGAAGACCGATATTTCCAGTGTCGGTTACAGCATATTTCTCTGTACTCAATTACTTACCAAGCTGTTTTTGGCAATGGCCGATGGCCTCAGTACGCTGCCTGCTGGCAATCGATTGAGGCAGAGAATGAAGGGCAAGGGGTGGAAGGAGCACTTGGCTCGTGGCCAGATTGAGGTAGCAGGCAGCACGTGGAGTCTGCTCCATTTGCGCCCAAACTCTCATCAGTTGAAGATCCCGGGCCTTTCCGATCAGGAGACGGGGGAAGTAGTGCTGGCGGTTGAGTACTCAAGCCACTGTGTCAGCTATGGCCCCAAGCAAGGTACTGAACTGGACTTCGATCATTCGGGGCACGATCACTTGCTGATCGATCATCGAGGAATTCGTCGTGCCTTCTGCCCTAACCGTCACAAGCTGTCAGTTCAGTTGCCTTCGATTATTGCTTCTTTGCCTGAGCGGCAGTGCCTGTTTACTGGGCATAGCAACTGGTTGACCATCGAGGGTAATCAATTCGGGTATCCGGAAGGCAGCCGATATGAGGTGTATTTCAACTTGCGTCGAGACTCGCCCCGTAGTCTGAAACTCTATGTCGAAAGCGCTTACGTGCGTGACCCTGGCCATCCTTCGAATCGGCCTACGGCGCTGAAACGGCACGAAAAGATCAAAGGCTGGTTGCTGATGCTGAAGAAGCTGAGAAATGAGCCGATTCGACGGCCTGTAAGGCGATAGCAGCCTGTAAAAATACGAAACCCCCAATGAAGGGGGTCGTATCGCGGATGCCCTTAGGGACTAATCCCATCAACCGGCACGGCCGGAACCAGGTGGCGGCGTCTAGACACTTCCTGACGGAAGCTCCGTGTACATCGAGACAGGTGAAAGTCTATTGAGTCCTGGCGAGACCGTCAACGCCCAACCACCTTCGGCTTGTAAGCACAATACCCCGGCCGCGGCCCGACCTTCGGATGGTTACGGCAGGTATCCGGCCGCTTGTCATAAATGGTGCACAGCCGGCTCTTGCGATCCAGGTACATGCAGTCATCGTTGCTCATCCGGGTCAGGGTGAAGATCCCCGACTTCTGGTTGAAGCGCTCGATGATGCCTTCCTTCTGCAGGCGCTTGGCCACGTTCTTCGGCGGTTCGTCTTTCTCGAACTCGTCCACCACGCCAATGCGGATCAGATCCTTGATCTTCACCTCCACCGGCAGGGTGCAGCAGGTCGAATGGCAGCCATGGCACATGTTGCTGGTGTAGCGCTGCCAGGTCTCCAGGCGGTCGACTTCGGCGGCGGCGATCAGGGTCGTTTTCATCGTTATGGGGGTGAATCACGGTCTTGGGGCGCGCGATCATACCGGAATTGCTCAATTTATGAACAACCTTTTGACCGAATGCGCAAACGTTCATGAAAACCACGAACACAGGCTGTCGCTCTTGGTCGAAGCGTCTAGGCTCAACAATCTGCCTCCGCTTTCGTCAACTTGCCCGAGGATGCCCCATGTCCCAGGAACCTGAAGCTCGTGACGCCGAAGTCGCGGATTTTCGCGCTGCTGTACTGGATAAGCTGACCTACGCGGTCGGCAAGGACCCGGAGCATGCCTTTGACCATGACTGGTTCGAAGCCATCGCCCTGGCCGCGCGCGATCACATGGTCGACCACTGGATGGACCACACTCGCCGGGCCTACCGACGTAGCCAGAAGCGGGTCTACTACCTTTCCCTGGAATTTCTCATCGGCCGCCTGCTCTACGACAGCCTGAGCAACCTCGGCTTGCTGGATATCGCCCGCGATGCGCTCGAAGGCCTGAACGTCGATCTGGAGCGCATTCGCCTGCTTGAGCCGGATGCCGCCTTGGGCAATGGTGGCCTTGGCCGCCTGGCGGCCTGCTTCATGGAGAGCATGTCGACCTTGGGCATCGCCGCCCATGGATACGGCATCCGCTACGAACACGGCCTGTTCCGCCAGGCGGTGGTCGATGGCTGGCAGCAGGAGCAGACCGAGAACTGGCTGGATTTCGGTAACCCCTGGGAGTTCGAGCGCGCCGAGGTGATTTACCCGATCAGCTTCGGGGGTAGTGTCGAAACGGTGCTCGATACCCGCGGCCAGCAACGCCAGGTGTGGTGGCCGGGCGAGACGGTGCGAGCGGTAGCCTACGACACGCCTGTGGTTGGCTGGCGCGGTGCCAGCGTCAACACCTTGCGCCTGTGGCGGGCGCGGGCGCTGGAAGAGCTGCACCTGGAGCGCTTCAATGCCGGTGACCACCTCGGCGCGGTCGCCGAAGTAGCGCGGGCCGAAAGCATTTCGCGGGTGCTGTACCCGGCCGATAGCACCGAAGCCGGCCAGGAACTGCGCCTGCGTCAGGAGTACTTCTTCGTGTCGGCCTCGCTGCAGGACCTGCTGCGTCGCCACCTCAACATGCACGACAACCTGCTCAACCTGCCGGACGCGGCAGCCATCCAGCTCAATGACACTCACCCATCGATCGCCGTGGCCGAGCTGATGCGCCTGCTGGTCGACCAGCACGAAATTCCCTGGGACACCGCTTGGGAACTGACGGTCGGCACCCTGGCCTACACCAACCACACCCTGCTGCCCGAAGCCCTGGAAACCTGGCCGGTGGCGCTGATGGAGCGCATGTTGCCGCGGCACATGCAGATCATCTACCTGATCAATGCCTACCATATCGACAGCCTGCGCGCCAAAGGCCTGCACGACTTTGACGTGCTGCGCGCGGTCTCGCTGATCGAAGAGGACAACGGCCGGCGGGTGCGCATGGGCAACCTGGCATTTCTGGGCTCGCACAGCGTCAATGGCGTGTCGGCGCTGCACAGCAAGCTGATGAAGAGCACGGTGTTTGCCGAGCTGCACAAGCTCTACCCTCAGCGGATCAACAACAAGACCAACGGCATCACCTTCCGCCGCTGGCTGTACCAGTCCAACCCGCAGTTGACCGAGATGCTGGTCGAGGCGCTCGGGCCGGAGCTCAAGGACGACCCCGAGGGGCGCCTGGCCGGGCTGGTGCCGTTCGCTGACAAAGCCAGCTTCCGCAAGCAGTTCGCCGCCCAGCGCCTGCACAGCAAGCGTGCCCTGGCCAGCATCATCCAGGACCGGATCGGCGTCACGGTAAACCCAGAGGCGCTGTTCGACGTGCAGGTCAAGCGTATCCACGAGTACAAGCGCCAATTGCTCAACCTGCTGCACACCGTGGCGCTGTACCAGGCCATGCGCAACGACCCCGGTACCAACTGGGTGCCGCGGGTGAAGATCTTCGCCGGCAAGGCCGCGGCCAGTTATCACCAGGCCAAGCTGATCATCAAGCTGGCCAATGACATCGCCCGTGTGGTCAACAACGACCCGACCGTGCGTGGCCTGCTCAAGGTGGTGTTCCTGCCCAACTACAACGTCAGCCTGGCCGAAAGCATCATCCCGGCGGCGGACCTCTCGGAGCAGATTTCCACCGCCGGTTACGAAGCGTCCGGCACCAGCAACATGAAGTTCGGCCTCAACGGCGCACTGACCATTGGCACGCTCGACGGCGCCAACGTCGAGATGTGCGAGCAGGTGGGGGCGGACAACATGTTCATCTTCGGCCTGACCGCCCAGCAGGTGGAGGCACGGCACAAGGCGGGCGACTTCGGTGCGAGTGCGGCGATTGCCGCGTCCAACCGCTTGAACGATGTGCTGCAGGCGATCCGCAGTGGAGTGTTCTCGCCGGATGACCCAGCGCGCTATGCCGGGCTGATCGACGGGCTGGTGGGCTATGACCGCTTCCTCGTGTGCGCCGACTTCGATGCCTACTGGGATGCCCAGCGGCGGGTCGAGGAGCTGTGGCACACACCACAGGAATGGTGGCGCATGGCAGTGCTGAACACGGCGCGGATGGGCTGGTTCTCCTCGGACCGGACCATTCGTGAATATGCCACCGAGATCTGGAAGGCACTGGACTGAGCCCAGGGGCCGCACAGCGGCTCCAGCCGACCATTGGCCGGGCACTTGCTGAACTCAACGCCGGAAGTCGAGTCTCTTTGCTCGCTAGGCTGCAACTCTCCCTGTAAACTGCGGGGGTTTTTCACCCCCTATCCTTTCGGAGCCATACATGTCCCGCGTTACCCTGAGTCGCTATCTGATTGAGCAGACCCGCAGCAACAATACCCCTGCCGATCTGCGCTTCCTGATCGAAGTGGTGGCGCGTGCGTGCAAGGAAATCAGCCATCACGTGTCCAAAGGCGCCCTCGGCGGCGTGCTGGGCAGCATGGGCACTGAAAACGTGCAGGGCGAAGTCCAGAAGAAACTGGACGTGATCTCCAACGACATTCTGCTCGAAGCCAACGAGTGGGGCGGCCACCTGGCCGGCATGGCGTCCGAGGAAATGGACAACGCCTACCAGATCCCGGGCAAGTACCCGAAAGGCGCCTACCTGCTGGTCTTCGACCCGCTGGACGGCTCGTCCAACATCGACGTCAACGTGTCGGTCGGCACCATCTTCTCGGTACTGCGTTGCCCTAACGAGTACCTGAGCCAGAACGAAACCCTGAACGAAAACGCCTTCCTGCAGCCAGGCACCGAGCAGGTCGCCGCCGGTTACGCCATTTATGGCCCGCAGACCATGCTGATCCTGACCCTGGGCAACGGCGTCAAGGGCTTCACCCTGGACCGCGAGCTGGGCAGCTTCGTCCTGACCCACGAGAACATTCGCGTGCCGGAAAGCACCGCCGAGTTCGCCATCAACATGTCCAACCAGCGTCACTGGGAAGCCCCGGTGCAGCGTTACGTGGGCGAACTGCTGGCTGGCGAGACCGGCCCGCTGAAGAAGAACTACAACATGCGCTGGATCGCCTCGATGGTGGCCGACGTGCACCGTATCCTGACCCGCGGCGGTCTGTTCATGTACCCACGTGATGCCCGCGAGCCGAGCAAGCCGGGCAAGCTGCGCCTGATGTACGAAGCCAACCCGATGTCGTTCATCATCGAGCAGGCTGGCGGCGCCTCCACCAACGGTTACGATCGCATCCTCGACATCAAGCCGGAAAGCCTGCACCAGCGCGTGTCGGTGATCCTCGGCTCGAAGGAAGAGGTCGAGCGCGTCACCGCGTACCACAAGGAGTAAGTCATGCTCGCACCTTGGCAGCCGTTGCTGGAGTGGTGGTTCGGTTGGGGCACCAGTCCCCAGGCCGTGGCTGACGAGAAGAGCACGCTGTGGTTCGGCAAGCATCACGATGCCGAAGCCCAGGCGCTGTTTGGCGACCTGGTCGAGCACGCCCTGGCGGGGGGGCTCGACGAGTGGCAGCAGAGCCCGCAGGGCTGGCTCGGCTTGCTGATCCTGCTGGACCAGCTGCCGCGCATGCTCTACCGCGACACGCCGCGTGCCTTCGAGGGGGACCGGCGGGCCCAGGTGGTGGCCATGCAGGGGCTGCAGAAGAACTGGGATTACCAGTTGCTGCCGATCCAGCGGGTGTTCGTGCTGCTGGTGCTGGAGCATGCCGAGGTGCTGGACTGGCAGAACCTGTGCGTCGAGCGTTACCAGGTGCTGCTCGAAGAGCAGCCGGAGGATAACCGGCGCTTGTTCGAAGGCTTCCTTGATTACGCCGAACAACACCAGCGGGTGATTGCCCGCTTCGGCCGCTTCCCGCACCGTAACCTGGTGCTGGGGCGGCCGAGTACCAGCGAAGAGATGGACTTCCTGCTGGAGCCTGGGTCCAGGTTCTAGTGCCAGTGGGGCCGCACCGCGGCCCCAGCGGTTTCAGATCCTGAAGCTGCCCACCAGATGCTTCAACCGCTCGACCTGATGCTCAAGGTCAGTGCAGGCACGCAAGGTGCTCTGCAGGTTCTGCACCCCTTCCTGATTCAGCGTATTGATCTCGGTGATGTCGACATTGATCGACTCGACCACGGCCGTCTGCTCTTCGGTGGCGGTGGCCACCGACTGGTTCATGCCATCGATCTCGCCAATGCGCTGGGTCACGCTGCCCAGGCGCTCGCCGGCCTGGTTGGCAATGCCCACGCTGTGGTCGCTGTGCTCGCGGCTCTGGCTCATGGTGCTGACCGCCATTTGCGCACCGGCCTGCAGCTCCTCGATCAGGCGCTGTACCTGCTGTGCCGACTCCTGGGTGCGGTGCGCCAGGTTGCGTACTTCATCGGCAACCACGGCAAAGCCACGCCCGGCCTCGCCGGCGCGGGCCGCTTCGATGGCGGCGTTGAGCGCCAGCAGGTTGGTCTGTTGGGAAATACCGCTGATCACATCGAGGATCTGGCCGATGTTGGCGGTGTGGGCATTGAGCGTTTCGATGTTGCCGCACGAGTCACTGATCCGTGCTGACAGCTGGTTCATCACCTCGATGGTGCGCCCGACCACCTGCTGGCCGTCCTCGGCCAGGCCACGCGCTTCGCTGGAATGTTGCGAGGCCAGCGCGGCGTTCTGGGCGATTTCCTGGGCGGCAGCACCCAGCTGATTGATGGCGGCCGCCACGCTGCTGGTACGGCTGGACTGCTGGTCGGCGTTATTGATCGAGGCATTCGAAGCGTTCACCACCTGGGCGGCCACGGCGTTGACCTGGCCGGTGGCCGAGGCCACTTCGCGGATCGACTCGTGAATGCGCTCGACGAAGCGGTTGAACGATTGGCCAAGGCTGCCGAATTCATCCTGGGCATGGATGGTCAGGCGCCGGGTCAGGTCGCCTTCGCCTTCGGCAATGTCATGCATGGCGCGGCCCATCAGGTGCAGTGGCTCCATCAGCATGCGGATCAGCAGGCCGAGCAGGGCGATGATCGCCACCACTGCGATCAAGGTGGCGACGATGGCGGAGGTGCGCAGTTCACCCAGCATGGCGAACGCTGCATCCTGGTCGAGTACCAGCGCCACGTACCAGTCCGCCGACGGCACACCGTCGATGTGGGTGAAGCTGATGAACTGTTTGCGGCCATCGACTTCGACGTCCTTCAGGCCACTGCCGATGCGGGGCGTGTCCTGCGGGTAGACGTCGGCCAGGGTTTTCAGGGCCAGGTCGGCTTTGGGGTGGATCAGGATCTTGCCTTCGCCGTTGACGATGAAGGCATGGCCCTGGCCGTCGAAGTCCAGGGCGTTGATCAGGTTGCTGATGGTCTGCAGGTCGGTGTCGACGCCGCTGACGCCGATCAGCCGGCCCGCTTGCTGCACCGGGGTGGCGAGGGTGATCACCAGCTTGCCGGCCGAGGCCGAGATGTACGGCTCGGTGACGATGGTCTGGCCGCTGGCGCTGGCTGCCTTGTACCAGCCCCGCACCCGCGGGTCGTAGTCGGCGGCGCGGTTGCCCACCGGTACCGACTGCATGCTGCCATCCTGGCCGCCGAAGTAGGTGAGCTGGAAATTCTTGCCATACACCGGCAAGGCCAGGCTGCGGTCCAGGCTGGCTTTGCCCGGGCCATCGACCGCAACTTGCTGGGCCAGCGAGTCGAGCAGCTGGATACGGCTGTCGAGCCAGTTGCGGATGTTGCCGGCGGTGAGGTTGCCCAGGTCCTGCAGGTTGGTCTGCGTGTCGCTGCGCAGGGACTGGCGTTGTCGGTAGTCGTTGAACAGCACGAAACAGGTAAAGGCAACGGCCACCACGAGGGCGGCGGCCAGCAGAATCTTGTGGCTGAACTTGAGGTTCTTGGTCATTTTTCTGGTCTGCACAAGGCAAGGCATAGGAGAGGGCTGTGGCAATGCGCCACAGCGTGCTCGCTGTGTCGTCGCGGCGGGCTAAAACATTAATCGTTTGCGCAGGCCCAGCCGACCAACGGCGTACGACGAAAGCGCTGTTGTCAGGGAACCAGGGAGGGTTTTTCCCGTCGAAGATCACTGCAGGCCACTCGCCTGTGTCTATTTCCCAGGAGTGTCCCTTCATGTCGTTGCGTTCCCTCGCCCTGTTGTCCTTGTGCGTCGTCCTGACCGCGTGCAGCAAGATCAATCAGGAAAACTATTCCAAGCTCAAGGCCGGCATGAACAAGGCCGAGGTCGAGCAGCTGCTCGGCACGCCCACCGAGTGCTCTGGCGCGCTGGGCATGAGCAGCTGTACCTGGGGGGACGAGAAGAGCTTCATCAGCGTGCAATACGCAGCCGACAAGGTGCTGATCTACTCCGGGCAGGGCCTCAAATGAGGCGTTTGCATGTACTGCTGGGGCTGTGCCTGGTGATGCTGCTGGGTGGCTGCGCCACCTCCGCCAACGACCCGCTGGCGCCGAAGACCGCCGGTGATGTCGACCTCAAGCGCTATCAGGGCAAGTGGTACGAACTGGCGCGCCTGCCAATGAAGTACCAGGCCGAGTGCGCGCAGTCCGAAGCGCATTACAACCTCAAGCCCGATGGCTCGTACGGCGTACTCAACCGCTGCCGCACGATGGGTGATGAATGGCTGCGCGCCGAAGGGCACGCCAATATCCAGGAACCGGGGCATACCGACAGGCTGTGGGTCGAGTTCGACAACTGGTTCACCCGCCTGGTACCGGGCGTGGCCAAGGGCGAGTACTGGATCCTGTACGTGGATGATCACTACCGTACCGCGATCGTCGGCAGCCCGGACCGCAAGTACCTGTGGATCCTGTCGCGCACGCCGACCCTGCCGGTGTGGGAGCGCGAGAGCCTGATGTCGAAGGCCCGTCAGCAGGGCTATGACACCAGCCGGCTGATCTGGCGGACGCCGGACAAGCAGATCGTGCAGATGCATTGAAAAGACGGGGGCCGCTATTGCGGCCCCTCTGCATTCAGCCCAGCAGCGTTCGCAGTACGCTGGCAAATGCCTGACGGCTTTGTTCTTCATGGGCATGTTGCCCCTGACGCACCACCCACTGGCCGTTGACCATCACATCTCGCACCTGGCGGTCACCGCCCGCGAACAGCCAGCGGTTAAGAATCCCGTCACCCTCGGCCATGGCGATATACGGGTCTTGCCCATCCAGTACCAGCCAGTCGGCCCGCTTGCCCACCGCCAGCTCGCCAACCGGTTGCCCCAGCGCCTGCGCCCCGCCGATCAGCGAAGCGTCATACAGCGTGCGCCCGACCATCGGCTGGTCGCCACGGTATAGCCGGTTGCGCCGCTGATCCCGCAGGCGCTGGCCGTACTCCAGCCAACGCAACTCCTCGACCACGCTCAGCGACACATGGCTGTCCGAACCAATGCCCATGCGCCCACCCTGGGCCAGGAAGTCCACCGCCGGGAAGATACCGTCGCCCAGGTTGGCTTCGGTGGTCAGGCACAGCCCGGCCACTGCGCCACTGCGCGCCATGGCCGTGACTTCGTCGGCTTCGGCGTGGGTGGCGTGCACCAGGCACCAGCGGCGGTCCACCTCGACATGCTCATACAGCCATTGCAGCGGTCGCAGCCCGCTCCAGGCCAGGCAGTCGTCGACTTCCTTCTGCTGTTCGGCGATGTGGATATGAATCGGGCATTGCGGGTTACCGGCCGCCAGCACTTCGGCGATCTGCCCGGGCGTGACTGCGCGCAGCGAATGGAAGCACAAGCCCAGCTGCTGCGCGGGTTGTGCTGCCAATACTGGCGCCAGCTGCGCCTGCAACTGCAGGTACTGTTCGGTGGAATTGATGAAGCGCCGCTGCCCTTCGTTTGGTGCCTGGCCGCCGAAACCGGCATGGCTGTACAGCACCGGCAGCAAGGTCAGGCCGATGCCGCTGCTGGCCGCGGCCGCACTGATGCGTCGGGACAGCTCGGCCGGGTCGGCGTAGGCCTTGCCCGCCTGGTCATGGTGCACGTAGTGGAACTCGGCCACCGAGGTGTAGCCGGCTTTGAGCATCTCGATGTACAGCTGGCGGGCAATGACCTGTAGCTGCTCCGGGGTGATCTTGCCGACCAGCCGGTACATCAGCTCGCGCCAGGTCCAGAAGCTGTCGTTGGGGTTGCCCGCGACTTCCGCCAGCCCCGCCATGGCCCGTTGGAACGCATGCGAGTGCAGGTTGGGCATGCCTGGCAGCAACGGCCCGGCCAAGCGCTCGGCGCCTTCGGCCGAAGCGTCGGCTTCGATCCGGCTGAGCAAGCCGTCACTGGATACTTCGAAGCGGACGTTACTGGCCCAACCCGTCGGTAGCAGGGCGCGTTCGGCAAAATAGGCGGACATCGGCAAAAATCCTGTTATTGTTTAACTTGTATATACATATACAGGCGTTTGCCTGCCGGGTAAACTGCGGCAAGCTACCGCTCATTCCATTGCCTAAGGACTCAACGCCGTGCCGACACCTCCTGTCTCCGCGCTGGTTGCCCAGATGGGCGAGGGCCCGGCGCCGCTGTATGCGCGGGTCAAGCAGATGATCATCCAGCAGATCGAAAACGGCAGCTGGCCGCCGCATCACCGGGTGCCTTCGGAGAGCGAACTGGTCAGCGAGCTGGGCTTCAGCCGCATGACCATCAACCGCGCCTTGCGCGAGCTCACCGCTGAAGGCCTGCTGGTGCGGATGCAGGGCGTGGGTACCTTCGTCGCCGAGCCCAAGACCCGCTCTGCGCTGTTCGAGGTCAACAACATCGCCGACGAGATCGCCGGCCGTGGCCACCAGCATAGCTGCCAGGTGATCAAGCTGGCCGAAGAGGCCGCCGGTTCCGAGCGTGCCCTGGCCCTGGACATGCGCGAAGGGCAGCGGGTGTTCCACTCGTTGATCGTGCATTACGAGAACGGCGTGCCGGTGCAGATCGAGGACCGCTACGTCAACGCGGCCATTGCCCCCGACTACCTCAAGCAGGACTTCACCCGGCAGACGCCTTATGCCTACCTGTCCCAGGTCGCGCCGCTGACCGAGGGTGAGCACGTGGTCGAGGCGATTCTCGCCGAGCCCGAAGAGTGCCGCCTGCTGCAGATCGAGCGCGGTGAACCCTGCCTGCTGATCCGCCGTCGCACCTGGTCGGGTCGCCAGCCCGTCACGGCGGCGCGGTTGATTCACCCCGGTTCCCGTCACCGCCTTGAAGGACGTTTCAGTAAATGACCCAGTCGCAGTTGCTGCGTGCGCAGGATTACCCGCGCATGCCTTGGAAGAACGGTGGCGGTTTCACCGAAGAGATCACCCGCGACAACGGCGAGGGGCTCGATGGCTTCGGCTGGCGCCTGTCGATCGCCGATATCGAGGAGTCGGGCGGGTTTTCCGTGTTCGCCGGCTACCAGCGGATCATCACCGTGCTGCAGGGTGACGGCATGCGCCTGCTGGTCGACGACCAGGCCAGTCGGCCATTGCTGCCGTTCGATGCGTTCGCCTTCAGTGGTGAGAGCCAGGTCAGCTGCAAATTGCTCGGTGGGGCGATCCGCGACTTCAACCTGATCTATGCGCCGCAGCGCTATCGGGCGCGCTTGCAGTGGTTCGACGGCACCAGCCGGTTGTACAGCTCGGCGTCGACGGTGTTGCTGTTTGCCGCGAGCAATCAGGTTGAAGTAGCGATGGCGGGGCATGAAGTGCAGCGTTTGGGCCTGTATGACTGCCTGCGGCTGGAGGGCAATGACGAGTTGCTGGGGCTGGAGGTACAGGGTCGGTTCTGTCTGATCGAGCTGATGCCACGCTGAATCCGCTGTAATCAGCAAGGGGCCGCATAGCGGCCCCTTTTGCTTTGCGCAGAAATCCGAGGAGCGGTCCGATTATTTTGGTTGTCCATGCTTGTACATACAAGTAAAGATGTGTTTGTATATTGACCACGACACATCTGCCTGCGGACAACCGCCGAGGACCTTCCCGTGACCGACAACAACAAATACCGTGACGTTGAAATCCGTGCCCCACGTGGCAACAAGCTGACCGCCAAGAGCTGGCTGACCGAAGCGCCACTGCGCATGCTGATGAACAACCTCGACCCGCAGGTCGCGGAAAACCCGAAAGAGCTGGTGGTGTACGGTGGCATCGGCCGCGCCGCACGCAACTGGGAGTGCTACGACAAGATCGTCGAGACCCTGACCCGCCTGGAAGACGACGAAACCCTGCTGGTGCAGTCGGGCAAGCCGGTCGGCGTGTTCAAGACCCACAGCAACGCCCCGCGTGTTCTGATCGCCAACTCCAACCTGGTGCCGCACTGGGCCAACTGGGAGCACTTCAACGAACTGGACGCCAAAGGCCTGGCCATGTACGGCCAGATGACCGCCGGCAGCTGGATCTACATCGGCAGCCAGGGCATCGTCCAGGGCACCTACGAAACCTTCGTCGAAGCCGGCCGCCAGCACTACGGCGGTAGCCTGAAAGGCAAGTGGGTACTGACTGCCGGCCTCGGCGGCATGGGCGGCGCCCAGCCACTGGCCGCGACCCTGGCCGGTGCTTGCTCGCTGAACATCGAATGCCAGCAGAGCCGCATCGACTTCCGCCTGGAAACCCGCTACGTCGACGAACAGGCCACTGACCTGGACGACGCCCTGGCCCGCATCGCCAAGTACACCGCCGAAGGCAAGGCGATCTCCATCGCCCTGCACGGCAACGCCGCCGAAATCCTGCCAGAGCTGGTCAAGCGTGGCGTGCGCCCGGACATGGTCACCGACCAGACCAGCGCCCACGACCCATTGAACGGCTACCTGCCTGCCGGCTGGACCTGGGAGCAGTACCGCGACCGCGCGCAGACCGAGCCGGCTGCTGTGGTCAAGGCCGCCAAACAATCGATGGCCGTGCACGTGCAGGCCATGCTCGATTTCCAGAAGCAGGGCATCCCGACCTTCGACTACGGCAACAACATCCGCCAGATGGCCAAGGAAGAGGGCGTGAGCAACGCCTTTGATTTCCCAGGCTTCGTCCCGGCCTACATCCGTCCGCTGTTCTGCCGCGGCATCGGCCCGTTCCGCTGGGCGGCGCTGTCCGGCGACGCTGAAGACATCTACAAGACCGACGCCAAGGTCAAGGAGCTGATCCCGGACGACGCCCACCTGCACCGCTGGCTGGACATGGCCCGCGAGCGCATCAGCTTCCAGGGCCTGCCGGCACGTATCTGCTGGGTTGGCCTGGGCCTGCGCGCCAAGCTGGGCCTGGCTTTCAACGAAATGGTCCGCAGCGGCGAGCTGTCGGCACCGGTGGTGATCGGCCGTGACCACCTGGACTCCGGGTCGGTGTCCAGCCCTAACCGCGAAACCGAAGCGATGCGCGACGGCTCCGACGCCGTCTCCGACTGGCCGCTGCTCAACGCCCTGCTCAACACCGCAGGCGGCGCCACCTGGGTTTCGCTGCACCACGGCGGTGGCGTGGGCATGGGCTTCTCCCAGCACTCGGGCATGGTCATTGTCTGCGACGGTACCGATGAAGCCGCCGCACGTATCGCTCGCGTGCTGACCAACGACCCGGGGACTGGCGTGATGCGCCACGCCGATGCCGGTTACGACATCGCCATCGACTGCGCCAAGGAGCAGGGCCTCGACCTGCCAATGATCACGGGCTGATCGCTGCGCTTTGAGTGATACTGAACACTAAGAGGGGCCTGCGGGCCCCTGACAGAATTGGAGTAGCGAAGTGACCGTACTGACCCTCAAGCCCGGCACCCTGACCCTGGCCCAGCTGCGCGCCATCCACGCCGCACCCGTGCGCCTGCAGCTGGATGCCAGCGCCACGCCAGCCATCGACGCCAGCGTTGCCTGCGTCGAGCAGATCATTGCCGAAGACCGTACCGCCTACGGCATCAACACCGGTTTCGGCCTGCTGGCCTCGACCCGCATCGCCAGCCACGACCTTGAGAACCTGCAGCGCTCGCTGGTGCTGTCCCACGCCGCCGGTATCGGCGCGCCGCTGGATGACGCCCTGGTGCGGCTGATCATGGTCCTCAAGATCAACAGCCTCAGCCGTGGTTTCTCCGGTATCCGCCGCAAGGTCATCGATGCGCTGATCGCCCTGGTCAACGCCGAAGTCTATCCGCACATCCCGCTCAAGGGCTCGGTGGGTGCTTCCGGCGACCTGGCACCGCTGGCGCACATGTCGCTGGTACTGCTCGGTGAAGGCAAGGCCCGTTATCAGGGCCAGTGGCTGCCGGCTACCGAAGCCCTGGCTGTTGCTGGCCTCGAGCCGCTGACCCTGGCTGCCAAGGAGGGCCTGGCCCTGCTCAACGGCACCCAGGCTTCCACCGCCTACGCCCTGCGCGGCCTGTTCCACGCCGAAGACCTGTATGCCGCCGCCATCGCCTGCGGTGGCCTGAGCGTCGAAGCCGCGCTGGGTTCGCGTTCGCCGTTCGATGCACGCATCCACGAAGTGCGTGGCCAGCGTGGCCAGATCGACACCGCTGCCTGCTTCCGCGACCTGCTGGGCGACTCCAGCGAAGTGTCGCTGTCGCACAAGAACTGCGACAAGGTCCAGGACCCGTACTCGCTGCGCTGCCAGCCACAGGTCATGGGCGCCTGCCTGACCCAGATCCGCCAGGCCGCCGAGGTGCTGGGCATCGAAGCCAACGCCGTGTCGGACAACCCGCTGGTGTTCGCCGCCGAAGGCGACGTGATTTCCGGTGGCAACTTCCACGCCGAGCCGGTGGCCATGGCCGCCGACAACATCGCCCTGGCGATCGCCGAAATCGGTTCGCTGAGCGAGCGCCGCATCTCGCTGATGATGGACAAGCACATGTCCCAGCTGCCGCCGTTCCTGGTGGAAAATGGCGGGGTCAACTCCGGCTTCATGATCGCCCAGGTCACCGCTGCAGCCCTGGCCAGCGAGAACAAGGCCTTGTCGCACCCGCACAGTGTCGATAGCCTGCCGACCTCGGCCAACCAGGAAGACCACGTGTCGATGGCCCCGGCTGCTGGCAAGCGCCTGTGGGAAATGGCCGAGAACACCCGTGGTGTGCTGGCCATCGAATGGCTGGGTGCGTGTCAGGGGTTGGACCTGCGCAAAGGCCTGAAGACTTCGGCCAAGCTGGAGCAGGCGCGCCAGGCGCTGCGTCGTGAAGTGCCGCACTATGACCGTGACCGCTTCTTTGCTCCGGACATCGAGGCAGCTGTCGAGCTGCTGGCCAAGGGCAGCCTGACCGGGCTGCTGCCTGCTGGTGTCCTGCCTAGCCTGTGATACCCCCAGGGCCGCTGCGCGGCCAATCACCAGCAAGCCGGTTCCCACATTGACGGTGCAAACCCGCCCGTTGTGGGCGCCGGCTTGCCGGCGAAAGGGCTGCAAAACAGCCCCCATCGACCTCACGACCACAAAAACAATTTAAGGACGTGACATGCAACAAGCTCAAGGTCTCAAGCGCGGGCTAACGGCCCGCCACATCCGTTTCATGGCCCTTGGCTCTGCCATCGGCACCGGCCTGTTCTACGGTTCCGCCTCGGCCATCCAGATGGCCGGCCCGGCGGTGCTGCTGGCCTACCTGATCGGCGGCGCCGCGGTATTCATGGTCATGCGCGCCCTCGGCGAAATGGCCGTGCACAACCCGGTGGCCGGCTCCTTCGGCCATTACGCCACCACCTACCTCGGCCCCATGGCCGGCTTCATCCTCGGCTGGACCTACGCCTTCGAGATGGTCATCGTGGCCATCGCCGACATCACCGCCTTCGGTATCTACATGGGCTTCTGGTTCCCGGAAGTGGCCCGCTGGATCTGGGTGCTGGGCATCGTCTTCGTGATCGGCGGCCTCAACCTGTGCAACGTCAAGGTGTTCGGCGAAATGGAATTCTGGCTGTCGCTGCTCAAGGTCGGCGCCATCGTGGCGATGATCCTGGCCGGCCTCGGCATCATGGCCTTTGGCTTCAGCCAGGTGACTGGCGAACATGCCGTGGGCATCAGCAACCTGTTCGAGCATGGCGGCTTCATGCCCAATGGCATCGGTGGCCTGATCGCCTCCTTCGCCGTGGTGATGTTCGCCTTCGGTGGCATCGAGATCATCGGCGTCACTGCCGGTGAAGCCAAGGACCCGCAGCGCGTCATCCCCAAGGCGATCAACGCCGTGCCCCTGCGCATCCTGCTGTTCTACGTGCTGACCCTGTTGGTGCTGATGTGCCTGTACCCGTGGCCGCAGATCGGCAGCGAAGGCAGCCCGTTCGTGCAGATCTTCAGCCATCTCGGTATTGGCTCTGCCGCTGCCGTGCTGAACATCGTGGTGATCTCGGCTGCGATTTCGGCAATCAACAGCGACATCTTCGGCGCCGGCCGCATGATGTACGGCCTGGCTCAGCAAGGCCATGCACCGCGCAGCTTCGGCAAGCTGTCGAAACACGGCGTGCCATGGATGACCGTGGTAGTGATGGGCGCGGCGCTGCTGGTTGGTGTGCTGCTCAACTACCTGATCCCGGAAAACGTGTTCCTGCTGATCGCCTCCATCGCCACCTTCGCCACCGTGTGGGTGTGGCTGATGATCCTGGTCACCCAGGTGGCCATGCGCCGCAGCATGAGCGCTGCAGAGGCGGCCCAGCTGAAGTTCCCGGTACCGTTCTGGCCTTACGGCCCGGCCATGGCCATTGCCTTCATGGTGTTCATTTTCGGTGTACTCGGTTACTTCCCGGATACTCAGGCGGCCTTGCTGGTCGGCGTGGTCTGGGTGGTGTTCCTGGTGGCGTCCTACCTGCTGTGGTGCAAGCCGCGTGCAGGCAAGCACGTGCCGGTCGAGCTGCACCGCTAGTCAAGGAGATTGCACATGAGAACCCTCTGGCAGCACTGCCACGCGGCAACCCTGGCCGAGGGCCGTTACTCGATCATCGAGGACGCGGCCATCGTCACCAGCGCCGGGCTGATCGAATGGATCGGCCCCCGCGCCGAGCTGCAGCCGTTCGAGCTCGACCGCACGGTGGACCTGGGCGGCGCCTGGGTCACGCCGGGGCTGATCGACTGCCACACCCATGCGGTGTTCGGCGGCAACCGCAGCGGCGAGTTCGAGCAGCGCCTGCAAGGCGTCAGCTATGCCGAGATCGCCGCCCAGGGTGGCGGTATCGCCAGCACCGTGCGGGCCACCCGCGCGGCCAGCGAGGACGAACTGTTCGCCAGTGCTCGCCAGCGGGTTCAGGCGTTGATGCGCGATGGCGTGACCACGATCGAGGTCAAGTCCGGCTACGGCCTGGACCTGGCCAACGAGCGCAAGATGCTGCGCGTGGCCCGGCGCCTGGCCGATGAGCTGCCGCTGGCGGTGCGCGCCACCTGCCTGGCCGCCCATGCCTTGCCGCCGGAGTATGCCGGCAGGGCGGATGACTACATCGCGCATATCTGTGACGAGATGCTGCCCGCTTTGGCCGCTGAAGGCCTGGTGGATGCGGTGGACGCGTTCTGCGAACACCTGGCGTTCTCCCCGGCACAGGTCGAAAAGGTGTTCATCAAGGCGCACGCACTGGGCTTGCCGGTCAAGCTCCATGCCGAACAGTTGTCGTCGCTGCACGGCTCCAGCCTGGCGGCGCGCTACCAGGCGCTGTCGGCCGATCACCTGGAATTCATGACCGAGGAAGACGCCATCGCCATGGCCAAGGCTGGCACGGTTGCCGTGCTGCTGCCGGGCGCCTTCTATTTCCTGCGTGAAACCCAGCTGCCGCCGATGGACGCTCTGCGTCGTCACGGGGTGAAGATTGCCCTGGCCAGCGACCTCAACCCGGGCACCTCGCCAGGTTTGTCGCTGCGCCTGATGCTGAACATGGGTTGCACGCTGTTCCGCATGACCCCGGAAGAGGCCTTGGCCGGCGTCACCTTGCACGCCGCCACGGCGCTGGGCCTGGGTGACAGCCACGGGTCGCTTGAGGTCGGCAAGGTTGCCGACTTCGTCGCCTGGCAGATCGCCCGTCCTGCCGACCTGGCCTACTGGCTGGGCGGTGACCTGCCCAAGCGCGTGGTGCGCAAGGGCCACGAAATTTCCAATTGAGCGAGGCACGATGGACAAGGTACTGAGTTTTCACCAGGGCCACCTGCCGCTGCTGATCAGCATGCCCCATGCCGGCCTCAAGCTGACCCCGGCGGTGGACAATGGCTTGGTCGAGCAGGCCCGCAGCCTGCCCGACACCGACTGGCACATCCCGCGCCTGTACGACTTCGCCCGTGAGCTGGGCGCCAGCGTGGTGGCGGCGGAGTATTCGCGCTTCGTCATCGACCTGAACCGCCCGGACGACGACAAACCGTTGTACGTCGGTGCCACCACCGGTCTGTACCCGGCCACCCTGTTCGACGGCGAGCCGCTGTTCAAGGAAGGCCAAGCGCCGACCGCCGAGGCGCGCAAGACCTATCTGGAGTCGATCTGGCGCCCTTATCACAACACGATCCAGAGCGAGCTGGCGCGCCTGCGTGAGGCCCATGGTTATGCACTGCTGTGGGATGCCCACTCGATCCGTTCGCTGATCCCGCACCTGTTCGATGGCAAGCTGCCGGACTTCAACCTGGGTACCTTCAATGGCGCCAGTTGCGACCCGCAACTGGGCGAGCGATTGCAAGGCGTGTGCGCCGAAGCGGGCAACTACAGCCATGTGCTCAATGGTCGCTTCAAGGGCGGGCATATCACCCGTCACTATGGTGACCCGGCCAACCATATCCATGCGGTGCAACTGGAGCTGGCACAGAGCACTTACATGGAAGAAGTTGAACCGTTCAATTACCGTGAAGACCTGGCTCAGCCGACTCAGCAAGTACTGAGGCAGCTTCTGCAAGCGCTGCTGGCGTGGGGTAAGGAGCGGTATGGGCGGTAAAGCTCGCCGGTGAGCATGGCGACGCGATGCAGGGCATGCGCGTCGCCAGTCACTTCGGATCAATTGTTGTTGATTTGCGCGATGGTGAGTTCGCGCAGTATCTCGAGCTCTTCCTGATCCTTTTCCATTTGCAGTGCCAGCTGCAGAGCCAACTCATCCTGCAGCGGGTGGTCCTGGCTGGCCAGCTCAAGCACTCGCAGGCGGAAGCGTGCCTCTACTTCGGCGAAGCGGTCGGCATGAATGGCGCGCAGGCGCGCAACCCAATCTCTATTTCTCAGCATGTAGTCGACCAGGGCATCGCCCAGTTCGCTTTCGCGGACCTTCTCCAGCACGCTGGACAGCTCACCGCGGGCCAGATTCGCGGCCCCTCGGAAACGCATGCTATCGGCAATCGGCAGCTCCAGTTCCCTGGCCAGTTCGCGACGGTAGGCCAGTCTCACCGAGACTACGTCTCCTGAGCCCTTCCGGTGTTCGGCCAGTGTCTCCAACTGATCAATCCGGAACAGCTGCAACAGGCGTTGACGCAGCGCTTGCAGGGTATCTCCAGCGTCGATAAGCAGGTGCTGGTTCATCAGGTACAGTTCGATGTTGTTGAACGTCTGCAACGCACCATCATGGCAGGTCTGCGAGCCGCTCACAGGGTGAGGCAGGGCTTCCACGGCGATTTGCTCCATGGTTGCCCGGTCTACCTCGTTGCTCACTGCTGCTACCAGTACCAGGCGTACCCGCTCGCAGAACGTGGTGCGCGTGGTTGGATCGACGTAGGGCGCTGCGTTGTGCAATCGGCCTGCCAGGCGCAACAGGTCACTGCCTTCGAGCTGTGCCCAGCAGTCCTTGAGTGCCTCGTTCTGTGCTTCGTTGCCGAGCATCCAGTCCTCCAGCCTGGGCGTGTCGTCGCCAAGCAGGGGGAAGTGCGGATGATCGAGTGAGCCTTCGCTCGATGAGTCGACAAGCTGCAGGTTGCCAGGGATATCCAGAGCGAATGAGTAGCTGTGCTGGCTGTCCGAGAATGCCCGCACGCGCAGGATGGTATCGAGCGGCAATGGGTTATCGAACAGCGCGATCGACGATATCGGCATCGGGTTGTTCAGGTTCGACAGAATGTGCTCAGGCAACTGGCTGATATTGTTCGCACTCAAGTCCAGCAGTTCGAGCGGCAGCAGGCTGTCGCACCAGCTTGGCCACGCCCGCAGGTCCATGTTGGTCAGCGCCAGTGACTGCAGGTTGCGGGACAGTTGTGCGGGTACTTGATCGATGGTGCCTACGCGGTTGCCGGAAAGGTCTAAGGAGGTCAGGTTTTCCAGCCCGGCGAAGATCTCCAGCGTGGACTGGTCGACTTCCAGGCCCATGTTGCGAAATTCCAGGTGGGTCAGGTGGGGAACACGCGCCAGTGCCGAGGCCAGCGAAGGTGTTGCTGCCTGATGGGCATCGATGGTCAGCCGGGTGACATTCGGAAAACGGCTCAGCAGTTCATCGAGCTGCGATGCGCTGCCACGCAAACGGGTCAGGGTCATTGCCCGGACACGCTCGCCAAAGAACGCTGGCAGCCGGCGGGGGAAATGCTCAATGGCCACATCCTCTAGCTGCAGACGCAGGTAGAGTTGCCCCTGTTCCTGCTGCTGCCAGAACCCATTGATGGCGGTCTCGATGCGCTGCCTGTCTGCCAGCGCTTCCTGGGTCAGCGGGTTGCTCGAACTGGAGGCGTGCGCCCAGCCGTCGATGGCATCACGCATCTGCTGGCGCTCACTGCGGATGCGGGTGAGTTGTTCAGAGAGCGCGGCGGTCTGGTCTGTGGTGATGCCGGACATATCGACGCGCTCATTCAGCCGCAAGCGCTGCAAATGGCTTTCGTTGATGCTGTTGCCCTGCAATGAGATCTGCGGCGCAGTGCTGATGGTTTCTGCTTCGTTCAGCAGGAACGAGGGCAATGACCTGAGGTTGTTGTCGCGCAGGGACAGTTGGGCGATCCGTCCCAGGGCGTCACTGCCAATGCCTATTGGCCATTGCGACAATTGCATCTGGTTCAGGCCCAGGTAATCCAGGGTCAGCTCATGGAAACTCGGGCTGTTGTTCTGCGCCAACCGATTACCGCTCAAGTCCAGATAGCGCAACTGGTCAAGCCCTGACAACAGGCTCAGATCGCTCTCCGATAGCGAAATGTTCTGATTGGTTATTGCCAGCCGCTGCAAGCCGGGCAAGCTTTCGCTAATGGTCGGAATGCTGAACAGGAAAGAGGAGGGGGTCGACCTGGGGTCATATGGGCGGCTGATTTGCAGAGAATCAATGTTTGGCATCTGCCGGAGCAGGCGTTGCAACAGGCGTTCGTTTTGCGCCCAACCGGCTAGCGCGCCTGAGGGCAAGTCGTGCAGGGTAAGACGGCGAACACGGGCGGTGAAGAAGTCGGGCAGGATCAGCGGGATGTCCGCCAGTGGTACTTGCTGGATGCGCAGCTCGGCGCTGTGCTCCAGCCCCTGTTCCAGGGCGGTGTCGTACCAATGCTGGAGGATGGATTCGCGCAGGATGTGGTAATCGTGTGCCGCTTGGTCTGACGCTGGGGAGATGGCTTCGCTCCAGTCGTTAAGCTTTGCTTGCAGGATGTCGCGTTGCTCGCGCAACAGTTGCAAGTGCGCAAGCGCCTGTGGCCGTGTGCGGTTGACAGTGACCATCCTGAGCACTTGGTCCGCTGTCCATTGCGTATGCTCAGCCAAACCGGTGGCGGCGATGGCGTCCAGCAATGCTTGCCGTGGAACGTTGCTGTCGGCGGTCGAATGGCCGCCGCTCAGAGGGTAGCCCAAGCGACCGTCGGCCAGGCGCATCGGTGAACGAAAGCCGGGCCGCACGGTGTGCATGCCGAGTACTTGCCTGAGGGCATTGCGTGGCAACAAGGGGGCGTTCTGCACCCACTGGCGCAGGCCTGCTGCAGCGTCGATACCCAGGCTCGCCATGGCCTCAGGCAGTGCTTCGCACAAGGCCCCATAAAGGCTTGGATGCGCACTCGTCGCAGCGGTTGCCTGTTCGCTGTGGTGGACGATATAGCCGGCTTCGGAACTGCTGATGGCCTTGACATGACTGGCGTTCAGTGGCCCGACACTGTCACGTTGGCGCGGCCATTGGCTGCGCTGATGCAGTTCAAGCCGGGTATCAGCTGACCAGCCAGCGTATTGTTCAAGCGTGTGTGCGATCAGGCGGTCAGTGTCCCAACTACGCACGCAGTTCAGGTACAAGCCTTCGTATGCGCGGGCCAAGCGCAGTTGTTGTTGATAATGCCGGACTTCTTCAGCAATACGCAGCGGCACCCTGCCGTTGGTCATGCTCAGATGCTCGGTTGCAGTAGCATTGCGCAGCAGTTCCTCGACGATGGCTTGGGGGAGGCCCGGATAAACCTGCTGGATGACTCCGGGTGCATCGCCGGCTGCCAGCTGGCGGTAGCGCTTTCCAAACTCGGCGTTGCGCGCCGCTGAGCCTGCCTGTGGGAGCGACTGGCTGACTTGCCGATCCAGGGCGAAGCGATGCAGGGTGTCCTCCAGTAACGCCGGCAGCCGTTGGTTTTCGCTGAGAACGCGGCGCAGCACGCTTTCTTCCATGCCGCTGACACGCAGTATCCAGCTTGCGATCGGTTCGTCGAATTCGCGAGCCAGATGGCCTAACCGACGAAACAGTGTCATCCCGGCCCATTCCCGAGGCTGATCCAGTTCATGCAACCACGCACCTGCGCCATTGTGCTGCAGCTTCGGTTGATAGCCGAGAGGACGACTAGGGTGCACCAGCCGATGATCGGTGTTCGCGGTGCTTACGCAGTAGGTCCGTTCCTCGAGGGGAAGCCAGGTTTTACCCTTGTAATGGTACAAACCGAACTCATCAGGCTTGAGGCTGGCGGGTAAAACGATGTCATGGGCAAAGGGGCGTAGATCGCGGTGCCAGAGACGGATGTCGCCAGGGGCAAGCTCCACAGGCTTGAGCTCTTCAATGAAGGAAGGGGTTTCTACTGTGAGTTTTTCGACCGCAGGCTTTGCTCCTGCACCGCCAATGGCCCCGAGGGCGCCGACCAAGGCCAGGTTTTCCACCACATCCAGCAGGTAGCCGAAAGCTTGCTCGCGCTCGCCGTCTGCCCAGTCGGCAAGCCCTTCAAAAACCTCGTTGCCGAGTTGCAGCACGGTCAGGCCGAGCATCAACGGTGCCAGTCCGGGGATGAAGAAGGCGCCGATGTTCAGTGCATTGAGGGTCAGTGACTCGAAGTAGGCCAGCCGTTTGGCTGCAGTTTTTTCGTCCTCCGCTGCGGTGGATACGGCGTGGAAGGCGGCATCGTCTTTCAGGCGCAGCTGACGTTGGTTGGTCAGTTCGTCCAGCAATGGCTGAGCGATTGGCTGTAAATGCATGGAAACCCGGGCGTTCGGGTCTTTGATGCGTTCCTTGTAGCCCTTCGCCGGATTCCACGTATAGGGCTCGAGTGTGTCTTGGAGTTTACTCAGGAATACCGACTTGTCTCGTTCGGGCACCAGTTGCAAGGACTCGGCGTTGCGAAGCGCAGGTAACTGTTCAAGTAGAAATGCTTCGGCTTGCTGGCGGGAGGCGTGCGCGGTCAGTGGTACAGGCGTGCCGGGAAGGTAGAGCACCACCCATCCACCATAAGGAAAGGTCGGTGGTGGAAACTTCCCGGAAGCCGTGTGCCCGGCAGCTGCAATGCCAAAGGCCACAGCGCCGGTAAGGGTGGCGTGCAGCAGGGTGATACGTGAGCACAGTATTGGCTGGCCCTGGTAGCTGGCCAGGCCCTGGGTGGCGAGTTTGCTCAGCGCGTCATGCGTGGCCCCGTCTATGGCGCCTTGCAGGTAAGCCAGGTGCACATGAAGGCGCAGGCTGGATTGCTCGGCGCGGCGCACTACTTCGTGTGCAGTTTCGCCAGCGATGGCTGCAGCGACCAATGCCTGGTACCTGCCGCCGATATCCAGGTCACGCACCATTGCCGCGAACGCTTCGGGTTCGATGGGAATCTGCTTGGCAGGTGAACCGACGATGCTGACCTGATTGCTGTCGATGATCAGTGATGGGTTGCCGCCTGCTTCCAGCCCTGAAGGGGCTGCTTCGCTGGCTTCAAAGTTCTGCAGGGCACTATCCAGCAGAGATTGCGTAGCTCTTTTCACGGCACGATCGGTGGTGACGAACGGGTCACCGCTCATGCTTTCCCTATAGGCTTCGGCTTTTCTTGCGTTCAGCAGAAAAGTGGCAGCCACATCGGGGTCCAGCGCAAAGCGCTGGCGGATTTGCGCGACAAGCAATTTGCTGGCGAACGGTTTCAACGCCGGCACGGTCGTCAGCAGCTTGCGTACTTCTGCTTCAGCCTGGCGCTGTATGCCGTATTCCTCGATCAGTTGCCGAGCAATGTCAGGATGCGCCAGGCACGCCACTTCAAACCATTTATTCGGTTTGCCAGCGCCAGCGCGCATGTGTTGGTGTTCATCAGGCCGGGTACTGGCGAGCCAGTCGGGCAGCTTGTTGGCGACCAGGTTGAGTGGCGATGAAGAGGTGGCAGAAGGTGCTTGCTGTGAGTCGATCATGTGATGCCTCGCTTTTCGGGAGGCTTGGATGCTATTTAGCTACATACCGCGCAAGCACATAACATGATCTCGCCGCAGACACATGCTCAAAGCGCAATTCAGGTTTATGATGGCCCTCGGCCGACCCAAACCTCACACGGAGTGCGCAATGCAGACCCTGTACCCGCAGATCAAACCCTACGCCCGGCATGATCTGGCCGTGGAAGCGCCGCATGTGTTGTATGTCGATGAAAGCGGCTCGCCGGAAGGTCTGCCTGTGGTATTCATCCACGGCGGCCCTGGCGCAGGCTGTGATGCCCAGAGCCGTTGCTACTTCGACCCCAACCTGTACCGCATCATCACCTTTGACCAACGCGGTTGTGGGCGCTCCACGCCACACGCGAGCCTGGAGAACAACACCACCTGGCACCTGGTCGAGGACCTGGAGCGCATCCGCCAGCATCTGGGGATCGACAAATGGGTGCTGTTCGGCGGCTCCTGGGGCTCGACCCTGGCCCTGGCCTACGCCCAGACCCACCCCGAGCGCGTGCACGGCCTGATCCTGCGCGGCATCTTCCTGTGCCGACCACAGGAAATCGAGTGGTTCTACCAGGCAGGTGCCAGCCGCATGTTCCCGGACTACTGGCAGGACTACATCGCGCCGATCCCAGCGGAAGAGCGCGGTGACCTGGTCAAGGCCTTCCACAAGCGCCTGACCGGCAACGACCAGATCGCCCAGATGCATGCGGCCAAGGCCTGGTCCACCTGGGAAGGCCGCACCGCCACGCTGCGCCCGAACCCGCTGGTGGTCGACCGCTTCTCCGAGCCCCAGCGCGCGCTGTCGATCGCCCGCATCGAATGCCACTACTTCATGAACAATGCGTTCCTGGAGCCAGACCAACTGATTCGCGACATGCCGAAGATCGCCCACCTGCCGGCGGTGATCGTGCATGGCCGCTACGACGTGATCTGCCCGCTGGACAATGCCTGGGCGCTGCACCAGGCCTGGCCGAACAGCGAGCTGAAGGTGATCCGCGACGCCGGGCATGCCGCCTCCGAGCCAGGTATCACCGATGCCCTGGTGCGCGCGGCCGACCAGATGGCGCGCCGGCTGCTCGACCTGCCGCTGGAAGAAGCATGAGGGGCTTGCTGCAGCGCGTACGTGGCGCACGCGTGGAGGTCGGTGGTGAGATAGTCGGTGCCATTGACCAGGGATTGCTGGTGTTGGTGGCTGTCGAGCCTGAAGATACGCGTGAACATGCCGACAAGCTGTTGCACAAGCTGCTGAACTACCGGGTGTTCAGCGACGATCAGGGCAAGATGAACCTGTCGCTCAAGGATGTCGGTGGCGGCTTGCTGCTGGTCTCCCAGTTCACCCTGGCGGCTGATACCCGCAACGGCATGCGCCCAAGCTTCTCGACCGCCGCGCCACCGGCACTCGGGGCCGAATTGTTCGACTATCTTTTGAGCAAGGCGCGCGGCCAGCATGCCGATGTGGCGAGCGGGCGCTTCGGCGCAGACATGCAGGTGCACCTCGTCAATGATGGCCCAGTGACATTCTTGTTACAAATATGAAGTCGAAAAACCCTTTGTTTATAGGAAAACAAGGGGTTTTGTACGATAAATAGTTAGTCCACACTGATGCGTTGTAACGCATCCTGCTGGATAATCGCGCGCTGCGTGAGCCTGCGTTCGCAGGTTCGTTTCACTCTGACTCGAGCATTGTCTGGACCCGTTTGGGGAATCATTAGGCCCTTATGGGGTCCGAACAGTGCTCGCCAACCCGGCATTTGTCGCTGGCCGTTGGTTTCATGATCTGTTTTCGGCGAGGGTTGCTCGTGATTGTTAGTCCCCAAAAAGCATCAAGAATCCCCGGCACCGGACTGCGCAAGGCCCTGATGGCCAGTGTGGCACTGGTCGGCCTGATGAGCGCGGGCCAGCTGTGGGCATTCAATCTTGACGATGTTGCAGCCAAGGCAAAGGATCTGGCCGGCCAGAAATACGAAGCACCGAAGAGCAATCTGCCGGCTGCGTTCCGCGACATGAAGTTCGCGGACTACCAGAAGATCCACTTCCTGCAGGAAAAGGCCGAGTGGGCCAAGGACAAGACCCCGTTCAAGCTGTCCTTCTACCACCAGGGCATGCACTTCGACACCCCGGTGAAGATCAACGAGATCACCGCCACCAATGTCGAGGAAATCAAGTACGACCCGAGCCGCTTCGAGTTCGGTGACGTGCCGCACGACCCGGAAACCGTCAAGAACCTCGGTTACGCCGGTTTCCGTGTGCTCTACCCGATCAACAAGGCCGACAAGCAGGACGAGATCATGACCCTGCTGGGGGCCAGCTACTTCCGCGTGGTCGGCAAGGGCCATGTATACGGCCTGTCGGCCCGTGGCCTGGCCATCGACACCGCGCTGCCATCGGGCGAAGAATTCCCGCGCTTCACCGAGTTCTGGGTCGAGAAGCCCAAGCCGGCCGACAAGCACCTGGTGATCTACGCCCTGCTGGATTCGCCACGCTCCACGGGTGCCTACAAGCTGATCCTGCGTCCGGGCACCGACACCGTGGTCGACGTGCAGTCGCGCGTGTTCCTGCGTGACCAGGTCAGCCGCCTGGGTATCGCCCCGCTGACCAGCATGTTCCTGTTCGGCCCCAACCAGCCGTCCAAGGTGCTGAACTATCGCCCGGCCCTGCATGACTCCGAAGGCCTGTCGATCCATGCCGGTAACGGCGAGTGGCTGTGGCGCCCGCTGAACAACCCGAAACACCTGGCCGTGAGCAACTTCAGCGTCGAGAACCCGCGTGGTTTCGGCCTGATGCAGCGTCAGCGCGCCTTCAGCGACTTCGAAGACCTCGACGACAACTACCAGAAGCGCCCAAGTGCCTGGATCGAGCCGAAAGGTGACTGGGGCAAGGGTACCGTCGACCTGGTCGAGATCCCGACTGCCGACGAAACCAACGACAACATCGTTGCCTTCTGGAGCCCGGAGAAGCTGCCTGAGCCAGGCAAGCCGTTCGAATACGCCTACCGTCTGCACTGGACCATCGACGAGCAGCAGTTCCAGGCCCCTGACCTGGGCTCGGTCAAGCAGACCCTGCGCTCCACCGGTGACGTCAAACAGTCCAACCTGATCCGCCAGCCAGACGGCAGTGTCGCCTTCCTGGTCGACTTCGCCGGCCCGGCCCTGGCCGCTTTGCCGGAAGACACCCCGGTGCGCAGCCAGATCAGCGTTGGCGACAATGCCGAGGTGGTCGAGAACAATCTGCGCTATAACCCGGAGACCAAGGGCTGGCGCCTGACCCTGCGGCTGAAGGTCAAGGAAGCCAACAAGTCCACCGAAATGCGCGCTGCGCTGGTGCGTGACGTACCGGTCGAGCCGGCCAAGCCCGCTGCTGAAACCAAGCAGGATAAGGCCGCGGCCAAGCACGCCAAACATGAGAAGACCGCCAAGGCGGAACCAGCCAAGGCCGAACAACCTGCCGCCGATGCGGCGCCCACCAACGGGACCCCGGCCACCACTGAAAAAGTGCTGACCGAGACCTGGAGCTATCAGTTGCCTGCCGATGAGTAACTCAAGCGCAAGGCCGGAATCGCTTGGCGAATACCTGGCCCACCTTCCACTGAGCGATGAGCAGCGCGCGGAACTCGCCAGCTGCACTTCGTTCAGTGAGCTGCACCAACGTTTGGCGGCCAACCCGGCCGCCAACACCACCGAGGCCGTTCAGGCCTCGGTCGGCCCGCGCCTGACCGTGGGCAGCGCCGCCGAGCTGGAAGACGCCGAGATGCTCGGTGTCGACGGCAGCGGCCGCCTGTGCCTGAAGATTGCACCGCCGATCAAGCGCACCAAGGTCGTGCCCGAGCCATGGCGCACCAACGTACTGATCCGCTTGTGGCGGCGCATGACCGGCCGCCCCAACGCCCCGCAGCCGCCCAAGCGCGAGCTGCCGCCAGCGCGTTGGCGCACGGTTGGCTCGATCCGCCGCTACATCCTGCTCGCCCTCATGATTGGCCAGACCATCGTCGCCGGCTGGTACATGAAGGGCATCCTGCCGTACCAGGGCTGGTCGTTCGTCGACCTCAACGAAATCGTCAACCAGCCGCTGTGGGACACCGTGGTGCAGGTCTGGCCGTATGCCTTGCAGACGTCCATCCTGGTGCTGTTTGGTATCCTTTTCTGCTGGGTATCGGCAGGTTTCTGGACCGCGCTGATGGGCTTCCTTGAGCTGCTCACCGGGCGTGACAAGTACAAGATTTCGGGTAGCAGTGCCGGCAACGAGCCGATTGCCCCCGAGGCGCGTACCGCGCTGGTGATGCCGATCTGCAACGAAGACGTGCCGCGCGTGTTCGCAGGCCTGCGGGCGACCTTCGAGTCGGTGGCGGCCAGCGGCAACCTCGACCGTTTCGACTTCTTCGTGCTCAGCGACACCAACGACACCGACATCGCCGTGGCCGAGCAACAGGCCTGGCTGGACGTGTGCCGCGAGACCAAGGGCTTCGGCCGTATCTTCTACCGCCGCCGCCGTCGCCGTGTGAAGCGCAAGAGCGGCAACCTCGACGACTTCTGCCGTCGCTGGGGTGGCGAGTACAAGTACATGGTCGTGCTCGACGCCGACAGCGTCATGAGTGGCGAGTGCCTGAGCAGCCTGGTACGCCTGATGGAGGCCAACCCGGACGCCGGCATCATCCAGACCGGGCCAAAAGCCTCGGGCATGGACACCCTGTATGCGCGCATGCAGCAGTTTGCCACCCGCGTGTACGGCCCGTTGTTCACCGCCGGCCTGCACTTCTGGCAGCTGGGCGAGTCACACTACTGGGGCCATAACGCGATCATCCGCATGAAGCCGTTCATCGAGCACTGCGCCCTGGCGCCGTTGCCGGGCAAGGGCGCGTTCGCCGGGGCCATTCTCTCCCACGACTTCGTCGAAGCCGCGCTGATGCGCCGCGCCGGCTGGGGCGTGTGGATTGCCTATGACCTGCCGGGCAGCTACGAAGAGTTGCCGCCGAACCTGCTCGACGAGCTCAAGCGCGACCGCCGTTGGTGCCACGGCAACCTGATGAACTTCCGCCTGTTCCTGGTCAAGGGCATGCACCCGGTGCACCGTGCGGTGTTCCTCACCGGCGTGATGTCTTACCTGTCGGCGCCGTTGTGGTTCCTGTTCCTGGTGCTGTCGACGGCATTGCTGGCGACCAATACGCTGATGGAGCCGCAGTACTTCATCGAGCCGTACCAGCTCTATCCGCTGTGGCCGCAGTGGCACCCGGAGAAGGCCGTGGCGCTGTTCTCCACTACCATCGTGCTGCTGTTCCTGCCCAAGTTGCTCAGCGTCATCCTGATCTGGGCCAAGGGCGCCGTCGAGTTCGGCGGGCGCATCAAGGTCACCCTGTCGATGCTGATGGAGATGCTGTTCTCCATGCTGCTGGCGCCGGTGCGGATGATCTTCCACACCCGCTTCGTGCTGGCTGCGTTCCTCGGCTGGGCAGCGACCTGGAACTCGCCGCAGCGTGACGACGACTCCACCCCCTGGAGCGAAGCGCTGCGCCGTCACGGTCCGCAGACCCTGCTGGGCTTCGCCTGGGCCGGGCTGGTGGCCTGGCTGAACCCGAGCTTCCTGTGGTGGCTGGCGCCGATCGTCGGCTCGCTGGTGCTGTCGATCCCGGTCTCGGTCATCTCCAGCCGCACGCGCCTGGGCCTGGCGGCCAAGGACGAGAAGCTGTTCCTCATTCCCGAGGAGTACGCGACGCCGCAGGAGCTGCTGGCCACCGACCAATACACCCACGAGAACCGCTGGCATGCCCTGCATGACGGTTTCGTGCGTGCGGTGGTCGACCCACGGCAGAATGCCCTGGCCTGCGCCATGGCCACTGCCCGTCACGGTCAGGCCGCGCCGATCGAGGCAATGCGTGCCGAGCGCGTGGCCAAGGCGCTCGAGGTCGGGCCGAAAGGGCTGGACCTCAATACCCGCCTGGCCTTGCTCAGCGACCCGGTCGCCTTGAGCCGCCTGCACGAAAAGGTCTGGGCCGAGCACAATGCGGCGTGGATCGATGTGTGGCGTGCCTCGATCAACAACGACCCGCATTCGCCGTTGCTGCCGCTGCATCCGGAGAATGAAGGCCAGCCGGCACTCGTCGGCGCCTGATCGATCGCAATCGCGGGTAAATCCGCTCCTGCCAGGAGCGGATTTACCCGCGATTTTTTTTTTGGCCAACAAAGTCCCCCCCGGCTCTAGGTCCGAGCGCCGCCATGCGTTAGCATCCCTCTCCGATAATCCGCATCGGCCGGTACGGCCGTGCCAAGACAATAAGATTCGCTTCTTTACTTGCTAGGGGACTTGGTGATGATCAAGAAATACCTGTCGCGACTGCTGGTCGGTGTTACCGCCCTGGTCGCCGTAACTGCGGCCCAGGCCGGCGCCATCGATGACGCGGTCAAGCGCGGCACCCTGCGGGTGGGCATGGACCCAACCTACATGCCGTTCCAGATGACCAACAAGCGCGGCGAGATCATCGGCTTCGAAGTCGATATCCTCAAAGCCATGGCCAAATCCATGGGTGTGAAGTTCGAGGCTGTTTCCACTGCTTATGACGGCATCATCCCGGCCCTGCTGACCGACAAGTTCGACATGATCGGCAGCGGCATGACCCTGACCCAGGAACGCAACCTGCGCCTGAACTTCAGCGAACCCTTCATCGTGGTTGGCCAGACCCTGCTGATCCGCAAGGAGCTGGCGGGCGAGATCAAGTCGTACAAGGACCTTAACAACGAGAAGTACCGCCTGACCTCCAAGCTCGGTACCACCGGCGAGATGGTTTCCAAGAAGCTGATCGGCAAAGCCAAGTACCACGGCTACGACAACGAGCAGGAAGCGGTGATGGACGTGGTCAACGGCAAGGCTGACGCCTTCGTCTACGACGCGCCGTACAACGTGGTGGCGGTGGAGAAGGCCGGTGCCGGCAAATTGCTGTTCCTCGAAGAGCCCTTCACCTACGAGCCGCTGGCCTTTGGCCTGAAGAAAGGCGACTACGACAGCATCAACTTCATCAACAACTTCCTGCACCAGATCAAGCATGACGGGACCTACGATCGTATTCACGACAAGTGGTTCAAGAACAAGGATTGGCTGAAGGAAATGGAATAAGGCCCAGGCCACAAGCCCGGCTTTATGACCCCGACGCGCAGGCAAACCCTGCGCGTTCGCATTTACGGAAGTACCCCACGTGATCAAACACAAGAAAGCCCAGTGGCCCTGGCATGGCTTGACCGCCCTGGTCCTGGTGGGCCTGGCGTTCAGCCTGTACATGGCCACCTCGATGATTTCCTACGAGTGGCGCTGGAACCGCGTACCGCAGTATTTCGCCTACAAGGCCGAGGAAACCCAGCGCGCAGCCAGTAACGGTACCGTGCAGGAAATCGTCATCTCCGGCGATAACGCCCGCGTCACGCTCAAGGACGAGAGCGGCGCCGAGCAAGTGCTCGACGTGGCCAAGGACAGCCTGCAACTGAGCCGTGGCGACGATGTCGCCGAAGGCGACCCGATTGGCGTAACCCGGCACTGGGCAGCCGGCCCCCTGGCCTGGGGCTTGTGGACCACCTTGTGGATCTCGGTGGTGTCCGGTGCGCTGGGCCTGGTGATCGGCCTGTTCGCCGGCCTGTGCCGGTTGTCGAACAACCCGACCCTGCGCGACCTGTCGACCGTTTACGTCGAACTGGTGCGCGGCACACCGCTGCTGGTGCAGATCTTCATCTTCTACTTCTTCATCGGCACCGTGCTCAACCTGTCCCGCGAGTTCGCCGGGGTGGCCGCGCTGGCGCTGTTCACCGGCGCCTATGTCGCGGAAATCGTCCGTGCCGGCGTGCAGTCCATTGCCAAGGGCCAGAACGAGGCGGCTCGCTCGCTGGGCCTGAACGCGGGCCAGTCGATGCGCCACGTGATCCTGCCGCAGGCGTTCAAGCGCGTGCTGCCACCGCTGGCCGGGCAGTTCATCAGCCTGGTCAAGGACACCTCGCTGGTGTCGGTGATCGCCATCACCGAGCTGACCAAGAGCGGCCGCGAGGCCATTACCACGTCGTTCTCGACCTTCGAGATCTGGTTCTGCGTGGCAGGCCTGTACCTGCTGATCAACCTGCCGCTGTCGCACATCGCCAGCCGGCTCGAGCGGAGGCTTGCGCAAAGTGATTGAAGTCCGTGACCTGCTGAAAGTCTTCGATACCCGTGGCCATGTGGTGCGGGCTGTGGATAACGTCACCACCCAGGTCGCCAAGGGCGAAGTGGTGGTGGTGCTCGGCCCGTCGGGTTCGGGCAAGTCGACCTTCCTGCGCTGCCTCAACGGCCTGGAGCATTTCGACCAGGGCCATGTGGCCATCGATGGCCTGCAACTGGCTGATCCGAAGACCGACATCAACGCTTACCGCCGCGAAGTCGGCATGGTGTTCCAGCACTTCAACCTGTTCCCGCACATGACCGTGCTGGAAAACCTGTGCCTGGCGCAGAAGGTGGTGCGCAAGCGCAACAAGGCCGAGCGTGAGGCCAAGGCGCGGGCGTTGCTGGAGAAGGTCGGCATTGCGCAGAAGGCCAACGAGTACCCGTCGCGCCTTTCCGGTGGCCAGCAGCAGCGGGTGGCGATTGCCCGTGCGCTGGCGATGGACCCGAAGGTGATGCTGTTCGACGAGCCTACCTCGGCGCTCGACCCGGAAATGGTCGGCGAGGTGCTGGACGTGATGAAGACCCTGGCCCAGGAAGGCATGACCATGGTCTGCGTTACCCACGAAATGGGCTTTGCCCGCGAAGTGGCCGACCGGGTGCTGTTCTTCGATCACGGCAAGCTGCTGGAAGATTCGGCGCCGGCTGAGTTCTTTGCCTCGCCTAAGGACCCGCGCGCTCAGGCCTTCCTGCGCCAGGTGCTGTAGCCGCGGTGGATTCATCGCGGATGAATCCGCTCCTACAGGGATCTGCACTGCCGCAAGGGCAGCACAGTACCTGTGGGAGCGGGTTCACCTGCGAAGCAAGCGACCCGGTATCAAAGGTTGAACCGCCCCACCATCCCGCGCAATTTCCGTCCTAATTGCTCCAGCTCCCCACTCGAAGCCGCCGTCTGTTCACTGGCCGTGCTGGTCTGGTCCGACACATCCCTCACACTGATCACGCTGCGGTTGATCTGCTCGGCCACCACGCTCTGTTCCTCGCTGGCCGTGGCGATCTGCTGATTCATCCCCTGGATGCTCGACACCGTGTCGGTGATCTGCCCCAAGGCCTGCCCGGCCCTGCGGCTCAGCTCAACGCTTTGCTCGGTCAGGCGCTTGCTGTCGTCGAGCAGGCTGGTGACCTCGTCGGTACCGCTGTGCAGGCTGGCGATCAGCTGCTCGATTTCCTCGGTGGATTGCTGGGTGCGCTGCGCCAGCCCGCGTACCTCATCGGCAACCACGGCAAAACCACGGCCCGCTTCACCCGCCCGGGCGGCTTCGATCGCCGCGTTCAGCGCCAGCAGGTTGGTCTGCTCCGACACCGACTTGATCACATCGAGAATGCTGCCGATACGCTGGCTCTCGCCGGCCAGGTGCTGCATGGCGGCCAGGCAATGGTCCATCTGCCCCGCCAGCTGTTCGATACGGCCAATGGCTTCGCCTACCACCTGGTCACCCAGTTGCGCCTGCTGGTCGGCATTGGTGGCCGCCAGTGACGCTTGCTCGGCGTTTTGCGCCACCTCCTGCACCGTGGCGCTCATCTGGTTCATGGCAGTGGCGACCTGGTCGGTTTCCTCGCGCTGCTGGTTGATGCGCAGCTTGGTGTCCTCACTGCTGGCTGCCAGCTGCGACGCAGCGTGGGACAGCTGGCCGACGCCCTGATCGATACCGCCGATCAGCTCGCGCAGGCTGGCGGTCATTTCACTCATGCGGGTCTGCAGCTGCCCCATTTCGTCGCGGCGTTGCACCGGCTCGAGCTGGCTAAGGTCGCCTTTGGCAATACTCGCGGCCAAGGCCAGCGTCTGGCGCAGCGGTTGGGTGATCTGCAGGGTAATCAACCAGCCGGCAAGGATGCCCACAATCAGGGCCAGCAGCGCCACGCTGGTGAGCAAGGAGCGGGCCGCCACGGCTTCGCTGTCGCGTTGCTCCACCTTCCGTTGGCTCAGTTCCAGGCTGACGGCCCTGAGCTCGGTGCCCATCTGTTCCATTTCGTTCTGCAACTGCTCGACCCGCAGCGCCGTTTGGCGGTACTGCTCCAGGCTGCTGCGGTACTTGCCCAGTTCGATGCCAGGCTGTTCCGTCAGCGTACGTGGCAGGCCCAGTGGCGCAAGGCCCTTGAGCAGCTGGCCGAGGCTGGTATCGGCGGCATTTAGTGCGACATCGCCAACCTTGGCGAAGTCCTCAAGGGGCGAGAAGGTGTATGCCGGCACCAGGCTTTGCTGATTGGCGGTGTCGACCTGGCGGCTAAGGTTATCCATCAGGCCAAGCACGCCGCCCTGGCTGTCGGCGGGCATCTTCAGCAGGGCCTGGGTCTGCAGGTCGTCGATGACGTCGTTGAGCTTCTGTTCTTGGGCCTGCATCGCCGCGCGTACTGCGCGGCGCTCGTCGACGCTGCGTTGCAGCGTGGTGAAGGTATCGCGCAGGCGCTGCAGCATTTGCAGTTTCTGGGTCAGCATCTGGCGTGACTCATCGACGTTGCTGCGCTGCTGAAGCGTGGTCAGCATGGCATCGAGCTGCTGCAGGATGCCGGCGATCTGCGCCTTGCTGGCGTCGTCCGCCAGCACTCGGTAGGTGATGCGCTCGGCGCGCAGGTCCTTGACCAGATCATTGATCCGGCCGATCTCACTGAGTTGTTCCGAGCGGGTAATGGCGCCGTCCAGGGCGCGCCAGCCGCTGACCGTGGTGGCCAGGGTAAGCGCGAGGACCACGGCGAAGCCCAGGGCGAGCTTGGCGCCGACACTGATATTGCCGAGCCTGTGATTGAGGTAGCCGAACATGGCAAGTCTCCGTCCAGTTGGTGGGGATGGGGTACTGGCGTAGTGCCGGCATCCCATCCCTGCCAATCGGCAGAGAGCTTGTAGGACTTGACCTGAAAGTTATGTAGGAAAATTCAGCACGAGTAATGGGGCATCAGAGCCTGAATCGCCCGACCAACCCTTGCAGGTGGGTGCCCAGGCGCGCCAGTTCGACGCTGGAACTGGCCGTTTCCTCGCTCGCCGCCGAGGTCTGGTCGGAGATGTCGCGCACATTCATCACGCTACGATTGATCTCTTCGGCAGTGGCACTCTGCTGTTCGGCGGCGGTGGCGATCTGCTGGTTCATGGCCTGGATCGACGACACCGTGTGGGTGATGGTTTCCAGCGAGCTGCCGGCGCGGCGGGTCAGTTCGACGCTGCTGTCGGTCAGTTGGCGACTGGCATCCATCACGCTGGCCACGCGCTGAGTACCGCTTTGCAGGCCGGCGATCAGCTCTTCGATTTCCTCGGTGGATTGCTGGGTGCGCTGGGCCAGGCTGCGCACCTCGTCAGCGACCACCGCAAAGCCACGCCCGGCCTCACCCGCACGTGCTGCTTCGATGGCGGCGTTGAGCGCCAGCAGGTTGGTCTGTTGGGCCACCGACTTGATCACGTCGAGTACGCTGCCGATCTTGTCGCTTTCGGCCTTGAGCTGGTTCATCGCTTCGCTGGAGTTGACCACTTCGCTGGCCAGGCGCTCGATCTGCGCGACGGCCTCGCCGACCACGCGATCGCCCTCGCGCGCCTGCTGGTCGGCCATTGCTGCGGCTTCAGAAGCCTGCTCGGCATTGCGGGCAACCTCATGCACGGTGGCAGCCATTTCATTCATGGCGGTCGCTACCTGATCGGTCTCGACTTTCTGATTGTTGACCCCGCTGCTGGTCTGCTCGGTGACCGCCGACAGCTCCTCGGCGGCGCTGGCAATCTGCGTGACGCCATCGCCGATGCCGCCGATCAGCTCGCGCAGGCCCTGGGTCATGCGTTGCATGCTGGCTTGCAGCTGGCCGAGTTCGTCGCGGCGGGTCGAAAGCAGGTCCTGGCGCAGGTCGCCGTTGGCCACGCGCTCGGCGGCAGCCAGGGTCTGGCGCAGGGGGATGATGATCTGCCGGGTAATGGCCCAGGCCGCGAGCAGGCCCAGTACCAGGGCCAAGGCCGTGGCGCCGCCGAGCATGACTTTGGCCTGAGCAGTGCCCGCGTCGCGCACTGCGGTCTGCGAAACGGTCATCGCCTCACTGGTCTGCAACAGCAGCGTGCCTTGGTCTGCCATGCGCTGTAGCGCCTGCTCGCTGGCGTTTTGGGCATTGCCGAACTGGGTTACCGCATCGCGGTAAGCGGCCAGCGCGGTGGCTGAGTCGTCGAGGCTGGCAGCATATTCCGCTGGCAGCTTGGCTGGCAGTGCCTTGAGCTCGGCCAGCGCCTCGTCGATGGCCTTCAGCGCCGTCTGCTGGTAGTCAGCGTTACCGCTGTAGGTGTAGCCACGCACCTGGAAGCGCGCCTGCTGCACCAGCGCGCTGACTTCCACGGCAGGTTGGTATTGGCTGATGTCACCGCTCTGCAGCAGGCGCTGCTGCACCCGCTTGATCAGCTCGACGGCCTTGTCGGCGCTGTCACCCAGCACACCGCGAGCAGCCTCGCGGCGCTGGCCGGCCTGCTTGAGGTCATTGAAGGCCTGCTGGTACTGGCTGACGGCGGCCTGTTGCTGTTGCAGGCGCTGGCGGTCAGTGGGCTGCTCGATCTGCCCGAGCATGAAGCTGATCTGGCGTTCGAGATTGCCCAGGGCCTTTTCCAGCTCGCCGATGGCCGCATCGTTGCGGTCGCGCTGGTAGTGCTGGCGGGCGATGCGCAGCTCCTGGGTGTACTGGTGGATCACCGAAATGTTGCCCAGCTTGTCACCGCGCTCGGTCACGCTGTTCAAGCCCTGCCATCCGGTAAAAGTGATGGCCAGAGTCAGCAACAGCACCAGGCCGAAGCCCAGCCCCAACTTGCGATTGACGCTTACATTCCCCAGCGATTGGGAAAACCATTGGTACATGTTCGACTCCCCGGCAACGTGGCAGCACTGATTATTGTAGTGTTGCCAACACCATCGGCTTGCGCCGGGGAAACTTGATAGGAGAAAGCTGACCCGTTCGTCAGAAAATCCTTGAGAGCAGGGCAGTGACGGCGGTTTCCACACGCAGAATGCGATCACCCAGCTGCACGGGGGCCAGGCCAGCCTTGCCCAACAGGTCGACTTCGTAAGGGATCCAGCCGCCTTCGGGGCCGATGGCCAGGGTTACGGGGCCTTCAACCGCACGTGGGCAGGCCGGGTAGGGGCCGGGGTGGCCGACCAGGCCGAGGGTGCCGTCGGCGATGGCAGGCAGGCGGTCTTCGACGAACGGTTTGAAGCGCTTCTCGATGATGACCTCGGGCAGCACCGTGTCACGGGCCTGCTCCAGGCCGAGAATCAGGTTCTCGCGGATGGTTTCAGGGTTGAGGAAGGGCGTTTGCCAGAAGCTTTTCTCAACCTTGTAGCTGTTGACCAGGATCAGCCGCGGTACACCCAGCGTGGCCACGGTCTGGAACAGCCGGCGCAGCATCTTCGGGCGTGGCACGGCCAGCACCAGGGTCAGCGGCAGCTTGGCCGGTGGCTGCTGGTCGAAGGCGACCTGCAGCTCGGCTTCATGCGTGTCCAGGCGCAGTACCGTGGCCTTGCCCATCAGGCCGTTGATACGGCCCACGCGCAGCGTGTCGCCCACCGCGACACGGTGAATTTCCTGCATGTGGGTGAAGCGCCGATCAGCGAGAACGACACGGTCGGCCGAGACGAAGTCGGCCTCTTCAAGGAGTAACAGGTTCACGGCTGGGTCGCTGGCGGCTGGTCGTTATGGTCGTTGGTGGCTTCGTCGTCGGCATGGCTGCGCTTACGGATCAGGCTGCCACACAGCACGCCGATCTCGAACAGCAGCCACATCGGCACCGCGAGCAGTGTTTGCGAGAAAATGTCCGGCGGGGTGAGGATCATGCCGACCACGAAGCAGCCGATGATCACGTACGGGCGGACCTTCTTCAGGTACTTCACGTCGACTACGCCGATCCATACCAGCAGCACCACGGCCACCGGGATCTCGAAGGCAACACCGAAGGCGAAGAACAACGTCATGACGAAGTCGAGATAGGCGGCGATGTCGGTCATCATCGCCACGCCTTCCGGAGTGGCTTTGGCAAAGAAGCTGAACATCAGCGGGAACACCAGGAAATAGGCGAAAGCCATGCCGGCGTAGAACAGCAGGATGCTCGACACCAGCAGCGGAATGGCGATGCGCTTTTCATGGCGGTACAGGCCTGGCGCGATGAAGCCCCAGATCTGCTGGAGGATGAACGGGATCGCCAGGAACAGCGAGACGATCATGGTCAGCTTGAACGGCGTCAGGAACGGCGAGGCAACGTCGGTGGCGATCATCGTCGCATTGGCCGGCAAGTGTTCGCGCAGCGGCGCCGAGACCAGGGTGTAGATCTGCTGGGCGAAGGAGAACAGCCCGGCAAAGATCAGGAAAATGACCGCCACGCAGCGCAGCAGGCGGGTGCGTAGTTCGGTCAGGTGCGAAACCAGCGGCATTGGCTGGTCATGTTCCGGGTTCTCGCTCATGGGGCTCGCGGCGGTTGAGGCGGTTCAGGAGGTGTGACCGGGGCGGCAGGTGGCTCGACCGGCCTGGCTTCGAGCCCGGCAGGTGGCTGCACGCTGGCCGTGGTGACCGGCGGCTGCGCGGGTGGCGTCAGCGGGTTGAGGATGCGCTTGGCTTGCTCTTCCATCTGCAGGATGTGCTCGTTATGCAGTTGGCGGCGGATGTCGTCGGCGCCGATTTCGCGCTCGACCTCCATCTTGATCGCATTGAAGCTGCGTTTCAGCCGCCCGATCCACAGCCCCGCGGTACGCGCGGCGCCAGGCAGGCGCTCGGGGCCGAGCACCAGCAGGGCGACCAGGCCGACGAGCAGCAGCTCGCTGAAGCTGATGCCGAACATGGGTCAGTCTTTCCGCTGCGGCTCTTGGACCGGCTGGGCCTGGCCCTCGATGGTGTGGCCTTGCTGCGGCTGGGCAGTGTTCTGCACAGGCGGCACAGGCTGGGCGGGCGGCGGGGTCTGCTCGGCCGGCTTGTTCTCTTCTTCGCTCATGGCCTTGCGGAAGCCCTTGATCGACTCGCCCAGGTCGCTGCCGAAGTTCTTCAGCTTCTTGGTGCCGAAGACCAGGACCACGACGACCAGCAGGACGATCCAGTGTTTCCAGTCAAAAATACCCATGGTGCTCTCCTAGAATACGGTTTGCTCAGGCCGAAGGCTGACGCGAGGCTTTTTCATCATGCCCGGAAAGCCCGAAGCGGCGCTCCAGTTCATCAAGCACGGCTTGCGGATGCTGGCCCAGCGCGCTGAGCATCACCAGGCTATGGAACCACAAATCTGCGGTTTCATAGATGACATCACTGTAATCCTTGCTCACGGCGGCGTCTTTGGCCGCGATGATGGTCTCGACGGACTCTTCGCCGAGTTTTTCGAGGATCTTGTTCAGGCCCTTGTGGTACAGGCTGGCCACATAGGAACTGTCGGGAGCCGCTTGTTTGCGCTCTTCGAGCACTTCGGCCAGGCGGTTGAGGGTGTCGCTCATGTCAGTGTCCTGCGCTGTAGATGGCATCCGGGTCTTTCAGAACCGGGTCGACGGTTTTCCACTGGCCGTCTTCGAAGACGCGGTAGAAGCAGCTTTCGCGGCCGGTATGGCAGGCGATATGGCCCAGTTGCTCGACCATCAGGATGATCACGTCGGCATCGCAGTCCAGGCGCATTTCATGCAGCTTCTGTACATGGCCGGACTCTTCGCCCTTGCGCCACAGCTTGCCACGGGAACGCGACCAGTAGATGGCGCGTTGCTCGGCGGCAGTCAGCGCCAGCGATTCGCGGTTCATCCAGGCCATCATCAGCACGCGTCCGGTCTTGTGGTCCTGGGCGATCGCCGGTACCAGGCCATCGCTGTTCCACTTGATCTCGTCCAGCCAGTCTTTCATCGTCGACTCCAAAGCGGGCCCGCTCCTGTGCCGGGCCCTTTGCGCTAGTGTGCCAGCCAGCAGCGCGGCTGGCTATTGGCGCACGATCAGGTAAAGCCCGGCAGCCAGCATCAGCCATGCCGGCCAAGCGCCAGGCGCGGCCAGGCTGGCGGCCTCGGCGGCGCCGGTGGCCAGTACCGCTCCGCCGCCCAGCAGGCCGGCACCGAGCAGGCGCAGTGCCCAGCGGTCGCCCTGGCGGCGGCGCTCCGGCAGTTGCGGGTCTTCCAGATGCGGCTGTGACAGGCGTTCGAGCAGGTCGCGGGCCATACCGGCCAGGTGCGGTAGCTGCTCGACCCGGCCATGAATGTTGCCGAACACCGCCTTGGGGCTCATGCGGTCGCGCATCCAGCGTTCCAGGAACGGCTTGGCAGTGCTCCACAAGTCCAGGTCGGGGTACAGCTGGCGGCCCAGGCCTTCGATGTTGAGCAGGGTCTTTTGCAGCAGCACCAGTTGCGGCTGGACTTCCATGTTGAAGCGCCGGGCGGTCTGGAACAGGCGCATCAGCACTTGGCCGAAGGAAATATCCTTTAACGGTTTTTCGAAGATCGGCTCGCACACGGTGCGGATCGCCGCTTCGAATTCATTGACCTTGGTGTGCGCCGGCACCCAGCCCGAGTCGATGTGCAGTTCGGCAACGCGGCGGTAGTCGCGCTTGAAGAAGGCGATCAGGTTACGTGCCAGGTAATCCTGGTCCTCGGCGGTGAGGCTGCCGACGATGCCGCAGTCGATGGCGATGTACTGAGGGCTCCACGGCTTGACCGTGCTGACGAAGATGTTGCCCGGGTGCATGTCGGCGTGGAAGAAGCTGTCGCGGAACACCTGGGTGAAGAACACCTCGACGCCACGTTCGGCCAGCATCTTCATGTCGGTGCGCTGGTCGGCCAGGGTGGCCATGTCGGTGACCGGCACGCCGTAGATACGCTCCATCACCAGCACCTTGGGGCGGCACAGGTCCCAGTACACCTGGGGCACGTACATCAGCTCGGAACCTTCGAAGTTGCGCCGCAGCTGGCTGGCGTTGGCCGCCTCGCGCAGCAGGTCGAGCTCGTCGTAGATGGTCTTTTCGTAGTCACCGACGATTTCCACCGGGTGCAGACGGCGGGCGTCGGCCGAGGCGCGCTCGGCGGCCTTGGCTATCAGGAACAGCCAGGCCAGGTCCTGGGCGATGACCGGCTTCAGGCCTGGGCGGACCACCTTGACCACCACTTCTTCGCCACTCTTGAGGCGGGCAGCATGCACCTGGGCGACCGAGGCCGAGGCCAGCGGCTCGACGTCGAAGCGGCTGAACACTTCGCCGACCTTGGCGCCGAGCTGATCTTCGATCATCGCCACGGCTTTTTGCGGGTCGAACGGCGGCACGCGGTCCTGCAGCAGCATCAGCTCGTCGGCGATGTCGGTGGGCAGCAGGTCGCGGCGGGTGGACAGCAACTGGCCGAACTTGATGAAGATCGGCCCCAGGTCCTGCAGCGCCAGGCGCAGGCGCGCACCGCGGCTGAGCTCGGAGGGCTTGCGCGGCAGCCAGCGCCATGGCATCAGCAGGCGCAGGCTGGCCAGCCACCAGGGCAGCAGGGGTTGTTCGAACAACAGGTCATCGAGACGGTAGCGGATCACCACACGCTGGATGCGAAAAAGACGGCGGACGGCGAGCAGCTTCATGCGTTATCGCTGGTATCAAGGGATCGGGAGAGGCGCTTGAGGCGGGCCTCTAGGCGTTCTGTGTCGAGCTTCAGGGTATCGAGTTCGCTGAAGGCAGCTTCAGCTTCGCGCTTGCCGACCAGGGTACGGGACTCTTCGGCCAGGTACTCGGAAAGGTTCTGGCTGAAGCGTGCCAGGCCCTGGCGGGTCCAGCGTGCGCGCAGGCGGATGTGCCCGGCCAGCATGGCCGTGGCAACCGGGCCGAGCCAGCGCTGCAGCTCGTGTTCCCAGTCCAGTTCCAGGTCCTGCAGCACGCCGAACAGGTCGAGCAGCACGGCACTGTCGCCATGCAGTTCGACCTGCGGGCTGTGCAGCACGGCAGCCTTGTCCCTGGCCACGGCCAGTTGCACCAGGCTGCCAGCCGGGGCGCGCAGGCTGCAGTCGACCTCGCCTTCCCAGTGGGCGGCGAGCATCAGGCCTTCTTCATCGGGCAGGATGAACACCTGCAGGGCCGGTTGGCGGCAGTCGATCTCGATGACCTTGCCTTCCAGCGCGGCCAGCCGCGGCAAAGCCGTGCTGTCCATGCGCAGGACGCGGTTCAGGCCATGTTCGACACTGGCGAGCAGCCCGGCCAGCAGCATCAGGGCTTGATTCCCCGGTGCACGGCAACGATGCCGCTGGTCATGTTGTGGTAGGTGACGCGGTCGAAACCGGCCTCGACCATCATGCTCTTGAGGGTTTCCTGGTCGGGGTGCATGCGGATCGACTCGGCGAGGTAGCGATAGCTCTCGGAGTCATTGGTGATCAGCCTGCCGGCCAGCGGCATGAAGGCGAACGAATAGGCGTCGTAGGCCTTGGACATCAGTTTGTTGGTCGGCTTGGAGAACTCCAGGATCAACAGGCGCCCGCCTGGCTTGAGCACACGCAGCATCGAGCGGATGGCTTGGTCCTTGTGGGTGACGTTGCGCAGGCCGAAGGCGATGGTCACGCAGTCGAAGTGGTTGTCCGGGAACGGCAGCTTTTCGGCGTCGGCCTGGACGAACTCGATGTTGCCGGCCACGCCACGGTCGAGCAGGCGGTCACGGCCGACCTTGAGCATCGAATCGTTGATGTCGGCCAGTACCACCTGGCCGGTCGGCCCTACAAGACGCGAGAACTTGGCGGCCAGGTCGCCGGTACCGCCAGCGATGTCCAGCACGCGGCTGCCGGCGCGCACGCCCGACAGTTCGATGGTGAACCGCTTCCACAGGCGGTGCATGCCGCCGGAGAGCACGTCGTTCATCAAGTCGTACTTGGCGGCCACCGAGTGGAACACTTCGGCGACTTTCTTCGCCTTCTGGCTTTCAGGGACGTCCTGGTAGCCGAAATGGGTGGTGGGTTCGGCGTGGTCGCCTTTGCGCTGGTCGTTCATATCGCTTCACCGAAAAAAATTACCGCCCATTCTAGGGCGAACGGGCGGATTTGTCTTGGCGGGGTGTGCCGGGTGGCAGGGGCGGGCATAATGCAGATTATGTCTACAAACCCAGGAACACCCGCATGACCCAGATCAGCGTCGAACGCAAACACTCCCTCGGCCGCGATGCCGCCCGCGCCAAGGCCGAAGCGCTGGTCGACAAGCTCAGCCGTGAATACGACCTCAAGGCCACCTGGAACGGTGACCGGGTCGACGTGGCGCGCAGCGGCGCCAATGGCAGCGTGCACATCGGTGAGGACAGCATCCGCGTAGAGCTCAAGCTCGGCATGATGCTGTCGATGATGAGCGGCACCATCAAGGGCGAGATCGAGCGAGCGCTGGACAAGGCCCTGGCCTGACGGGCATCAGGCGCTGGGGAACGGAATCAGGTCCTTGACCTGCTCGTAAGTCAGGTCGCCGCGGTAGACCTTCAGACGCTCATGCGGGCTGAGAGCATCCTCCAGCTGGGCGTCGCGCACCTTGGCCGTGGCGAACTTCAGATGCCCCTTGGCGAAGTCCCTGGGCGCAGCGTCCTGGCGCGTGTAGTGGAAGTGAGCCTCCCAGAGGATGGCGTTGCTGTTCGATTCCGCCCGGTACAGGGTATAGACGTCGAGGAAGTCTCGTTGGCCCAAGGGGCGGCGGGTCACGGTAGGCCTGATCTCGACCAGGTTGTGCTGCAGCAGAAAGCGCAGCGCCTTGCTGTCGGGGTGGCGAGTGGCCAGGTAGATGGCCTTCAGCCGATTGTGCTTTTCCTTCTGCACGCGCTCGATGGCGGCGTTCAGGTTGTCGAGCAACGTCGGGCTGGATTGACGTTCGAGCTGGCTGGTCAGTGCCGTCAGCCTTTCGATGTGATGGTCGAGCACATCCGTCAGGCTGTTCGGTTCGTCGTCGAACAGCCTGGCTCGGGCAATTTCGTCATCCGTTTCGGCCACCAGGCGGGTGCCCAGGCTGCGCAACGCCTTCTGACTGGCACGTGGCTGTGGCTGCAGCTCGACCCAGGTGCTGCCTTGTGCTTCATATTCGGCAACCGGCTGCATGGCGACGGGGTCGTACTGTACGGCTTTGCCGTCGCGCAGCGTCTCATCCACCAGCAGGGTCTTGTGGCGGGCCGTGCGGATCACCCGCAGCCGTGCGTGGCGCGTGTTCTGTGGCCTGGCCGGGGGCGCTGGCCTGGCCACAGGCCAGTCGGGATGTTGCTCGGCATCCAGGCGGGCGTTGGCGTGGTCCAATGCACGCTCGGCCATGTGCCTGAGCGTCGTCATTTCCCTGATGTAGGCCTGCAGGTGTTGCGTGTTCCAGGCCGGGTCCTCCAGCGTCAGCAGGTATTTCGCCGTGCCCAGTCCTGTTTCGTACTGTTGCAGGCTGCTCTCCAGGATGGCGATCTGGTCTTGCACAGAAGGGTCGGCACGCAACAGGCCATCATGGCTGAGCATGGCCTGATGCATGTCCTTGTTCCGCAGGTTCAGCTGTTCCTGATACATCCTGTCGACGTTCTCGGCATTCAGTTGCATGCGATCCAGGGCCAGTGCCTGCAGGTCGGAGATGATCTGGGCATGCACGACCAGCGTGGAGTAAGGGCGCGTATCGATTACCTCCTTGAGGTGAGTGTGTTTTTGTGGATAGACGATCCGCGGGTCATCCAGGACTTCGGTGATCACCTCGTCCAGCCGTTGGCTGACGGTAAGCAGGCGTTTATGAACGGCCAGGGCATTCTCACGAGTCTGGCGATAAACGCCATAGGCTTGGCGCTGGGGCGACGTGGTCGGTAAACGCGCAATCGCCATGGCCTGCAGGTCGATGCCGTCGTAACTGACTTGCGACAGCAGGCGGGTGTACAACTGGGTATCGTTCCGAATCAGTGTTTCGTACCAGAGCCCGACCTCGGCCTGGTAGTCGACACCGGCAAAACGCCGCATGGCCGGCGTGTTCAGGAAGTTGAGCAGATCGATGTTGGATTGCAGCAGGGCGGCCCGTTGTTCGTAGAGTTTGCTGACGGTCCGTACCGTACCGGCATGAGCTGCCCTGAGGCTGACGCGCTCGGCGCGCATGTCAGCCATGCGTGGCGTTTCGACGGTTGCTTCCCGGCTGTGCTGGCTGCCAAGTTCCATGAGCACTTGCGAGTAGGCCTTTTCATGCTCGTCCAGCGGGGCCAAGCTTGACAGGTTGCTGTTGATCATCGCATCGCATTCCTGGAGCGGCGCTTGATTTTCCAGCAGGGCATTGAGCAGCCTGCGGTATTCGATCTTGTCGGGAGTCGTTACCGGCGCGCCTCCGGCCAGGTTGAAGCTGATCGACCATTCACCGTTCCAGCGGCTTACCCAGTGGCTCATGACACGCTCGCGACCGACAATGTTGTAACCGTCGTCTGTACCGCCTTGGGCGACCCACTCGCCTTTGCTCAGGTCAGGGCCGATGATGCGCTTGCCGTTCCAGCTTTCCTGGACTTCAAAGGCGGCATCGGCGAGCTTCACATAGAGCCGCCCGTCAACCCGGTACAGGCCGCGCAGGCGTCCTTTTTCCAGCGGCACCTGCCCCTGCAGCGACTGCCTGGCCTGGAGCCTGACCAGTGCCTGGCGCTGCTCGGCGGACAACTTGTCCAGGCGCTGGACATCGCCATAGCGACTGCCCCTGAGCAGGACCGACTGTCGTTCAATCATAGCCTCTTGCCAGCTCCGTTCTTGCACGGGGTTCGCTACTTCCACCAGGTTCACGCCGCGTTCGGCCGGTTCGGCGAAGTGCAGTTGTGGAGCGCGCTCAGGCTGGGGCACGGTTTCGGCGCTACGCTGCGCGACCAGCATCGCGAGGTTGGTCAGCAGGTCGGTGGCGGCCATGATCCGCGCATCGTCGCTGCCTTCGGCGAGGGTGTGCAGGTCGTCCGCAGAGGCCGAGAGTGCCACGATCAGCCAGGTGATACCGGCCAGGGGGCCGCGCCACAGGAGTGTGGCGCCATTGAAGATGGCCCAGGCCACCTGCCTGACCAGCTCGCCCTTGATCTGGGCATTGGATGCGCTCCTGCGGGCGGCGAAATGCAGCATGGCATCCACCCTGGCGTCCAGCAGGTGGCCATCCAGGCCGCTGGACCAGGGCGCGAACGCCACTTCGACCGGGTGCCTGGTCTTTTCCAGTGCCAACTCGGTCACCACCGAGCCGAAATTCAGCGTGGCCGCCAGTTCATCCAGGCCGACATGCAAGTGGGGTATGCGCAAGCCACCCTTTTCGTAGATCGGCCGGGCGTTGTCGTCCAGTGCCTCGAGGACGCTCTTCTGCACCTCGGCGTTGCCGCGTACATGCTCCAGCATTCGCTCAAGGCTGGTGAACGCCAGCAGAGGGTCACCGTCGTGGAGGGGGCGGTAAAGCACCCAGCTCTCAGGCAACTGGATCAGGAACATGCCGTGCACTCGGTCGCTGCTTGTCGCGCCGGGCTCCCGACGCAGGGCCAACGGGGCAATGGCTGGCAGTTCATCACCAGCGTCATTGCAAAAGCCCAGTAGCGCCGTGCTCTGGGCTTCGCTCAACTGTTGGTCGAGACGCGCCTTGAGTGTGTCGAAGCGCAAGCGCTGGCGCCATTCCCTGGCGAACTGGACGATACGCTCGTGCTTTCGCGGCTGGGCAGCGACCAGGCTGCGCAGGTAGATGGGATAGTTGCCGCCAATGTCGATCGCACGGATCAGGGCCTCGACATGGCGGACCGTCAACCAGCCCGTGTGGGTCTGGCCTTGGCGTTCGCTGATGCGGGTCATCACCTCGCCGGGCCCGAGGCGGGAAATGGCCAGCGTGGTGAGGCTTTCGGTACGCAGGTATTGGGCTTGCGGCTGCGCGGGCAAGGAGCTGGCAAGCACCTGGTCGATGCTGATGAAGACCTCGTCAGGGTCACAGGGTGTTTCACGCGGATGGTCAAGCCGCATCTGGTCGCGCAAGCGGCGACGGGCGTAGCGCCGTATGTCGTCGATATCACCGAGCGAAGTACTGCCACGGGATTGCCCCTGGCTGGCGGCCAGGTCGAGCAGGGCGCCCTGGTAGGCGAAGCGCTGCTGCGCATCGGCATTCGCCAGCCAGCCTGGCAGCGCGATGGCGGGCAGGCCCGCTACCTGCAAGGGTTGGTCGAGAAAATTGGCGGAAGGGTCGCAGGCCGCGGCGAACGCCATTTCCAGTGCATCGATGGAGGCCACGCCGGTCACCCGCAAGCGCCTGAGATCGTCCAGCATGCCATTGAGCAGTTGCAGGACCTGAAACTGCACGCTGCTCCCGCTTAGCGGTCGCTGCGCCCAGGACAGGCTGTCGAAGCGGTAGCGATCCGCCAGTTCGTCCTGCAGGGCGGCTGCGAAGCCTGCCCGATCGACGTAGCGGCGAATCACCCCGGAGGGTTTGCACCAGAGCACCCGTTGGTCCGAGCCCTTGCCCGGGCTCAGCAGCAGATCTGGCAACAAGCGCGACCAACCTTTGCCGTCGACACTCAAGGTAACCTGGACGACGTTCACGGCCACGTTCTGGCCAGGCCCTTCGAGCATGGCGTAAAGCAAAGCCTGGTCATCGGCATCCAGCCCCTGGCGCGGGATATTGTTCAGCTGGGCAGCCTTGATGAGGTTGCCCAGCCACTGCATGCGCGGGGTATCGGAAAGTTCGTCGACACCGTTCCAGAAGCTGATCTGGGCTTGCGCAAAGGCCTCTGGCAGCTGCACCAGCACATGCTCAAGGTCCGCCTCCAGTTTCGCCATGTCCAGGTCGATACGCGGTTGTCGGCTGCTGTCGCTGCCCTGCGGCTGTGGATGGAAGATGGCGGGCGGGGCGAGTGACAGCGCATCGCTCGCCGTCAGCTGCAGGGGCGTGCCGTTCAGGTAGTGCTGCAGCAGTTCATCCAGCAGCGCGCCTGGGCGGACATCGCCGGCTGCGGATGACGCGCGCACCAGCGCGAATCCGTCGAGCGAAGACAGCTGTGGATAATTGCCCGGGATCATCGGATAACGGTCGATCAAGGCCTTGAAAGCTTCGTCTGCCAGGACTGCGCGCAGGCCCGGGCGCTGGCGGAAGCAGGCCGCAACCGCCTGCTTGAAGGTGGTTGTCGATGATGTGCTGGATGCGTGCATGGGCGGGGCTCCGGTGGAATGAAGCCCAAGACCCTAGCGGGTTGCCCCCACCCGGATGGGGTACATGAATGCAGCGCCTCTACCTTAGGGTGATGTTTCTAATTTTCTTCCCTACCTTGTGCACAAGCCCAACCTCCATGGGCGGTTTTTCCTCCACTCATGAGCATGAGGTACACAGCATGGCCAAAGTGATTGTGAAGAAAAAAGACGAAGCCCTGGGCACGTTGGGTGAAGTACGGGGTTACGCACGCAAGATCTGGCTGGCCGGCATTGGCGCCTACGCCCGCGTCGGCCAGGAAGGCTCCGACTACTTCAAGGAGCTGGTCAAGGCCGGTGAAGGCCTCGAGAAGCGTGGCAAGAAGCGCATCGACAAAGAGCTCGATGCTGCCAACCACCAGCTCGACGAAGCCGGTGAAGAAGTCAGCCGCGTACGCGGCAAGGTCGAAATCCAACTCGACAAGATTGAAAAAGCTTTCGACGCACGGGTAGGTCGCGCCTTGAATCGCCTTGGCATTCCGTCTAAACATGACGTTGAGGCGTTGTCCATCAAGCTTGAACAGCTGCATGAGCTGCTCGAGCGCGTCGCGCACAAACCATAAGGAGAGCAGGATGGCTGGCAAGAAGAATTCCGACAAAGAAGGCAGCTCCTGGATCGGCGGGATCGAGAAATACTCCCGCAAGATCTGGCTGGCAGGGCTGGGTATCTATTCGAAAGTCGACCAGGACGGCCCGAAGCTGTTCGACTCGCTGGTGAAAGATGGCGAGAAGGCCGAGAAGCAAGCGAAGAAGACCGCTGAAGACGTTGCTGAAACGGCCAAGTCCTCGACCACTTCGCGTGTGTCTGGCGTGAAGGACCGCGCACTGGGCAAGTGGAGCGAACTGGAAGAAGCCTTCGACAAGCGCCTGAACAGCGCCATCTCGCGCCTGGGCGTGCCGAGCCGCAACGAGATCAAGGCCCTGCACCAGCAGGTCGACAGCCTGACCAAGCAGATCGAGAAACTGACCGGTGCTTCGGTTACCCCGGTCTCCTCGCGCTCTGCAGCTGCCAAGCCGGCAGCGAGCAAGGCAGCGGCCAAACCACTGGCCAAGCCGGCGGCAAAAACCGCAGCAGCCAAACCTGCAGCGGCTAAACCCGCTGCCAAGACGGCAGCGGCCAAGCCCGCGGCAAAGCCGGCTGCCAAGCCTGTTGCAGCCAAGCCTGCCGCAGCGAAGAAACCGGCGGTGAAGAAGGCCCCGGCCAAACCGGCAGCCGCCAAGCCGGCAGCGCCAGCGGCCAGCGCCGCGCCGGCAGCTACCGCCGCGCCGGCACCTGCTGCGGCCCCGGCCAGCAACCCGCCTTCGGCTCCGGCCAGCACCGGCTCTCTGCTCTGATAGCGGTGTAGCAGCCTTCGCGGGCTTGCCCGCGAAGGCGTCGGCTGCAGCAATGCATCTCCTACCGGCTTACCCCTCGAGATACCTCACCGCCAATTCCTCTGCAGCAGCCCGTGCCTGCACCTCCAGGTGTGGCGCCACCAGCATCATCACCTGGTACACCACAATCCCCACATCCCCTTCGCGCCCCAGCACCCGCTGGTAATCCAACGAGAACATCAGGGTCAGGGTGATCTGCTCCACCAGTTGCCCCAGCGCCTGGGTCTCGCTCAGCACCAACCCCTGTCTCTTGAGGCTGGCCAGCAAGGCCGCCAGCGTACGCTTGAGCGCATTGATCAGGCTGCGCATGCCCCGCGCCAGCTTTGGCAGGCGCCCGGTCAGGTTGGACAGGTCCTGGAACAGAAACCGGTACTGGGCCATGCGCTCGACAATCAGGTGCAGGAACAGCCAGTAGTCCTCGGCCTCCAGGCGCACCTCCAGCGGTGGGTCGAGTAACGGTATCAGCGCTTCCTCGAAGCGGTCGAACAACCCGTGAATCAGAGGCTCCTTGCCGTGGAAGTGGTAATACAGGTTGCCTGGGCTGATGCCCAGTTCGTTGGCGATCTCCAGGGTCGAGACATTGGGTTCGCCCTGCGAGTTGAACAGCTGCAGGGCGCATTCGAGGATACGGTCGCGGGTCTTCATCCAGTCGTGGTGCTCATCGGGTCAGGACATAGGTGCCTGGCGCAGGGCCCAGCGGTGGATAGGTGGCGTTACCCAGCTCCGTGCGTGGCGCCTTGAGCGGGCCGGAGCGCGGCGTGATCCACTCCAGCCACAATGGCCACCAGCTGCCATCGCGGCGCTGCGCGTCATGGAACCAGGCGCGCGGGTCGCTCGATAGCTTGGGGTTTTCCAGGTAGTACGCCTTGGGGTTGCCGGGCGGGTTGATGATGCTCTGGATGTGCCCGCTGTTGGCCAGCACGAACTGCCGGTCGCCACCGAGCAGCAAGGCCGAGCGGTATACCGCGTCCCACGGGGTGATGTGGTCGTTGCTGCCCGCCACGGTGAAGCTGTCGAGGTCGACCTGCTTGAGATCGATCGGTGTGCCGCACACTTCCAGGCCTGCGGCGCGGGTCAACGGGTTGACCTTGAAGAAATCCAGCAGGTCGCCATGCAGGGCTGCCGGCAGGCGTGTGCTGTCGGCGTTCCAGTAAAGAATGTCGAAGGCCGGCGGTGTCTTGCCGAGCAGGTAGTTGTTGACCCAGTAGTTCCAGATCAGGTCGTTGGGCCGCATCCAGGCGAAGATCCGCGCCACCTCGCCACCGTCCAGCACGCCGCGCTGGTAAGAGCGCCGCTTGGCCGCCTCGATGGTCTGTTCGTCGGCGAACAGGCTGGCGGGGCTGTCGAACTTGCTGTCGAGCAGGCTGACCAGGTAGGTAGCGCTGCGGACCCGGCGCAGCTGGTGCTTGGCCTGCAGGTGGCCCTGCAGCGCGGCCATGGTCAGGCCCCCGGCGCAGGCGCCCATCAGGTTCGGGTCACGGTTGCCGCTGATGCTGCGGCAGGCGTTGAGCGCTTCTTCCAGCGCTTGTACATAGCTCGACAGGCCCCACTCACGGTGGCGTGGGTCAGGGTTGCGCCAGCTGACCATGAACACCTGCAAGCCGTTCTTCAGCATGTACTGGACGAAGCTGTTGGTCGGTTGCATGTCGAAGATGTAGAACTTGTTGATCTGTGGCGGCACCACCAGCACGGGCCGGGCATGCTGTTTTTCACTCATCGGCTTGTACTGGATGAGCTCCAGCTGCTCGTTGCGCAGCACCACGGCGCCGGGGGTGGCGGCCAGATTGCCGCCGACTTCGAAGGCGCGCTCATCCACCTGGCGCGGCAGGCCGTCGTTGTGGCGTAAATCATCGAGCAGGTGGGCGACACCGCGCACCAGGCTCTGCCCACCGGTGTTGAACAGTTCCTTGACCGCCAATGGGTTGAGCAGCGAGTTGCTCGGTGCCAGGGCATCGTTGATCAGGTTGAACAGAAAATGCGCACGGGCCCGGTCATCGTCATCCAGATGGCTTTCCTCGATCCACAGGCGGGTCTGTTTCTGCCAGGCCAGGTAGGCCTGCAGGCCACGCCGGTAGAACGGGTTCTGGCTCCACGTCGGATCGCTGAAACGTGCATCACGCGCGCTCGGCTGGTAAGGCGTGTCGCCGAGCATCACCCGGCCCAGCTGGCCGCTCAAGGCCAGCAGGTGGCGAGCTGTGTGCAACGGGTTGCGCAGGCCGTGGCGGCCAACGCTGCGCAAGGTGGAAATCAGGTCGCGACCGCGCACGCCGAGGATGGCGTTCTGCACGTTCATGCTGGTGGCGGGGAGCGTTGACGTTCCTTTGGCCGGTTTTTCTTTCATGGCAACAACTCCCTTGTCAGGCCACGGTCGTACTCATCAGTCGTGCTCGTGCAACAGCAAGCAACAATTCAGCCACCAGAGGCCGGACTGGGGTGCATGACCGCGCGCTGCCGTTCTTGCTGGAGAAACTTCATGATGATGGGGGCGACGGCCTCGGCCCGGGTGATCAGGAACAGATGACCGTCGTCGATAATGTGTAGCTGGGCATTGGGAATTCGCCAGGCCAGCAGGCGCATGTTGATCAGCGGGATCAGCGGGTCGTCGTCGCCGGCCAGCACCAGGGTCGGCTGCTGGATCTTGTGCAGCCAGTGAATGCTGGTCCAGCCAAGGCCGGCGAACAGTTGCCAGTAGTAGCCCAGCTTGCCACCGGAACGCACCTTGGCCGCGTGGTGCATGGCCAGGTCCGGGTCGCGGCGAAAACCGCCGCCATAGATCAGCGGTGCGATGCGGATGACGTGCGATGGCTGCACGTAGCGCCTGGGGCTTGCCATCATCCACAGCACCTTGGGCTTGCCCGGGACCATCACCGCGCCCGCAGCGGTGGCTGCCAGCACCAGCTTCTTGCAGCGCTCGGGGTAGTCGTGGGCGAACTGCTGGGCCAGGGCGCCACCCCAGGACACGCCGATGACATTGACCTGGCCGTAGTCCAGGTAGTCGAGCATGCGCGCGGTCAGCTTGGCCAGGCCAGGGAAGCGGTACGGGTGGCGCGGAGTGGACGAGCCGCCCACGCCGGGTACGTCGAAGGCGATGACTTCCAGGTCCGGGTCCAGTGCCTCGATGAATGGGAACACCAGTTCCAGGTTGGCGCCTATGCCGTTGAAGATCAGCAGCGGCGTCAGGTGCGGCTTGCCCGGGCGCACCGCGGTACGGATGGATTGGTCGTCCAGCTCGACGGTGCGGAATATGTAGGGTAGCGGCATGCGCGTGGCTCTGTGGCTTGAAAATGTACCGTGGCACGCTCCAAGCGGCCACGGCATTGCGACTCAACGCTCGTGGACGTAGGTCCCCGGTGCAGCCTCGCCGGCGGCATAGGCACGGTTGCCCAGGCGCGTCGGTGCCTTCTTCAGGTCGCCGGCGCGCTCGCCCAGCCAGGTCTGCCAGTGCAGCCACCAGGAGTCGGCATGCTTTTCGGCGTTATCCTGCCAGGCCACCGGGTCGCCCGGGCGGTCGGCGCCGGTCATGAAGCGGGCCTTGGGGTTGCCTGGCGGGTTGAGGATGCTCTGGATGTGGCCGCTGTTGGACAGCACGAACTCGATCTTGCCGCCGAACAGGTGCGCCGAGCGATAGCACGATTGCCACGGGGTGATGTGATCGGAGGTACCAGCGACGCTGAAGATGTCGCACTGGACGTTCTTCAGGTTGATGGGCGTGCCGCACACTTCCAGGGCGTCCGGGCGGGTCAGCGGGTTGTTCTTGAACATCTCGATCAGGTCGCCATGGAAAGCGGCCGGCAGGCGCGTGGTGTCATTGTTCCAGAACAGGATGTCGAATACCGGTGGCTCATTACCGAGCAGGTAGTTGTTGACCCAGTAGTTCCAGATCAGGTCGTTGGGGCGCATCCAGGCGAACACCTTGGCCATGTCGCTGCCTTCGAGCACCCCGGACTGGTAGGAGTGGCGCTTGGCCGCTTCGAGCGTCTGCTCGTCGACGAACAGCGCGACCTGGGTGTCCATGGTGGTGTCCAGCACACTGACCAGCAGGGTCAGGGCATTGACCTTCTGCTCACCCAGCGCGGCGTAGTGGCCGACCAGGGCGGTGCAGGTGATGCCGCCGGAGCAGGCGCCGAGCATGTTCAGGTCTTTGCTGCCGGTGATTGCCAGCACCGCGTCGACCGCTTCCTTCAAGGCATCGATGTAGGTCGACAGGCCCCACTCGCGCTGGGCCTTGGTCGGGTTGCGCCAGCTGATGATGAAGGTCTGCTGCTGCGAGCGCAGGCAGAAGCGCGCCAGGCTCTTTTCCGGGCTCAGGTCGAAGACGTAGAACTTGTTGATCTGCGGGGGGACAACCAGCAGCGGGCGGGCATGCACCTGCTCGGTGATGGGGCTGTACTGGATCAGCTCCAGCACATCGTTGCGGTAGACCACGGCGCCTTCGCTGGTGCCGAGGTTCTTGCCGACCTCGAACGCGTCCATGTTCACCTGGCTGGGCATGCCACCGTTGTTGACCACATCCTTGGCCAGGTTGGACAGACCGTCCAGCAGGCTCTTGCCGCCGGTTTCAAAGAAGCGCTTGACCGCCGCCGGGTTGGACAGGGTGTTGGTCGGTGCCATGGCTTCGGTCATCAGGTTGATGACGAACTGGCCGCGGGCGATGTCCTGGGGCGACAGGTCACTGTTGCCGATCCACTCCTGCAGCTCCTTGCGCCAGGCCAGGTAGGTTTGCAGGTAGCGGCGGTAAAGCGGGTTCTTGCTCCAGGCCGGGTCCTGGAAGCGACGGTCGTCACCTTCCGGGGCGAGGCTGGACTTGCCCAGCAGCACGTTCTTCAGCTCCAGGCCGAAGTGCGCCACATGCTTGGCACTGTGCAGCGGCTGGCGCACGGCCTGACGCAGCACGGTACGCGCAGAGCTCAGCAGGTCCTTGCGGCGGATGCCGATGACCGGGTTCAGCCCCAGGGTATTTTCCGAGGCTTGCCGCTGCAACTCATCGTTGTTCTTGTTACTCATCTACGACGCTCCGTTGTCCTGAGACGAGTACCGGATTGCTGTGGCGCAATGCACAGCGGACAGCCCGGTACTGCTACTCGGGTGACCAGTGATAAGGAACAGCGGTGCTGCGGGCCGGATGCATTCGGCGATGAGCTGCGGGGGATTCTGCGTGTGAAGACAGCCTGCTTTCGCTCGCGACCTCTACATACCGACCAGTGCCTGATTGCCTTCAAGGCGATGCAGGGAACTTGCCAGCTCCATTGGTTACCCGACTTTCATGTAATGCGCAAGACAGCCCGTTTAAGAGTTGTCTGTAAGGCATTCAAACAGATGAGATTAGAAAATGCGCTCTAAAGCCTGGAAGGCTTGCGCTAGAGCATGAGTTTGACCACTGATTCGGCCGGGTCGCGGGACTTGCCGGCCTTGTGCAGTTCATCGAGGTACTCGGCCCACAGCTGCTCCTGGCGCAGGCACAGTTGTTCGAGGTACTCCCAGGTGAACAGGCCGCTGTCATGGCCGTCGTCGAAGGTCAGTTTCAGTGCATATTGGCCGGCAGGTTCCAGGCCGATGAGGCCGACGTTGATCTTGCCGAATTGCAGGATGGGGTTGCCGTGGCCTTGAACCTCGGCGGAGGGGGAGTGCACCCGCAGGAATTCGGCGGGCAGCTGGTAGACCTCGCCGGGGGCGTAGGTGAGGCTGAGGGTCTTGGAGGCTTTGTGCAGGTTGATGGCGGTGGGCAGGCGGGCCATGGTCTGAATCTCTCGGGAGCTGATGGTGCAAGCTTCGAGTGATTCAGGCCATTGTGCAAGGGGCCGCGAAGCGGCCCCGTGCGGTGTTACAGGATGTAGCGCGACAGGTCTTCGTTCTGCGCCAGCTCACCCAGGTGGCCGTTCACATACGCGGCATCGATCAGGATCGGTGCTTCGTCGTGGGTGCTGGCCAGGTCACCGGCACTGAACGATACCTCTTCGAGCAGGCGCTCAAGCAGGGTGTGCAGGCGGCGGGCACCGATGTTCTCGGTCTTCTCGTTCACCTGATAGGCAATTTCGGCCAGGCGTTTGATACCGTCGGCGGCGAACTCGATGTTCAGGCCTTCGGTCTTGAGCAGCGCACTGTATTGCTCGGTCAGCGACGCGTGCGGCTCCTTCAGGATGCGCTCGAAATCTTCCGGGGTCAGCGCCTTGAGCTCGACACGGATCGGCAGGCGACCTTGCAGCTCTGGCACCAGGTCGCTCGGCTTGCTCAGGTGGAACGCACCGGAGGCGATGAACAGGATGTGGTCGGTCTTGACCATGCCCAGCTTGGTGTTGACGGTGCAGCCTTCGATCAGCGGCAGCAGGTCGCGCTGCACACCTTCACGGGATACATCGGCGCCGCCGACGTTGCCGCGCTTGGCCACCTTGTCGATCTCGTCGATGAACACGATGCCGTGCTGCTCGACCGCTTCCAGGGCCTTGCCCTTGAGCTCTTCCTCGTTGACCAGGCGGCTGGCTTCTTCGTCGCGCACCATCTTCAGTGCTTCCTTGACCTTCAGCTTGCGGGTCTTGCGCTTGCCCTTGCCCATGTTGGCGAACAGGCTCTGCAGCTGGTTGGTCATCTCTTCCATGCCGGGTGGCGCGGCAATTTCGACGCCCATGTTCTCGGCCACTTCGATCTCGATTTCCTTGTCGTCCAGCTGGCCTTCGCGCAGGCGCTTGCGGAACAGCTGACGGGTGTTGGAATCGGTGCTGGTCTGCGCGGCTTCTTCGCTGAAGCTGCTGACCCGCGCCTGCGGTAGCAGGGCGTCGAGGATGCGGTCTTCGGCGGCGTCTTCGGCGCGGTGGCGCACGCGAACGATCTCTTGCTCACGCAGCATTTTCAGCGCGGCATCGGCCAGGTCACGGATGATCGACTCGACATCGCGGCCGACATAGCCCACTTCGGTGAACTTGGTGGCTTCGACCTTGAGGAACGGTGCGTTGGCCAGCTTGGCCAGGCGGCGGGCGATCTCGGTCTTGCCGACGCCGGTAGGGCCGATCATCAGGATGTTCTTCGGCGTCACCTCGGCACGCAGCTCGGCAGGGAGCTGCATCCGCCGCCAGCGGTTGCGCAGGGCGATGGCGACGGCGCGCTTGGCGTCGTCCTGGCCGATGATGTGACGGTTGAGTTCGTGGACGATCTCGCGGGGGGTCATGGACATGATGAAAATGGTCCTCGAGCGGAGTAGGTCAGCGTGGAAAAGTCCCGCTACGAGCGGGACGCCAGAACAGCTGATTACTCGGCCAGGTCCTGCTCCTCGATGGTCAGGTTGTGGTTGGTGAACACGCAGATGTCACCGGCGATGTTCAGGGCAGCCTCGGTGATTTCCCGGGCCGACAGGTCGGTCTTGTTCAGCAGGGCGCGGGCTGCGGCCTGGGCATAGCCACCACCGGAACCCATGGCGATCAGGCCGTCTTCCGGCTCGACCACGTCACCGTTGCCGGTGATGATCAGCGATGCGTCCTTGTTGGCCACCGCCAGCATGGCTTCCAGGCGGCTCAGGGAGCGGTCGGTACGCCATTCCTTGGCCAACTCGACGGCGGCACGCACCAGGTGGCCAGAGTGTTTCTGCAGCTGGGCTTCGAAGCGTTCGAACAGGGTGAAGGCGTCGGCGGTGGCACCGGCGAAACCGGCGATCACTTCACCGTTGTACAGGCGACGGACTTTCTTGGCGTTGCCTTTCATCACGGTGTTGCCGAGGGATACCTGGCCGTCGCCGCCCATGACGACTTTGCCGTTACGGCGGACAGAAACGATGGTGGTCAAGGGGAGAGTCTCCACGCAGCGGGGCAAAATTGCCTGATGCAGACTCATATGGGGGGAGGGGGAAAGAGTTTCAAGCTTCAAGCCACAAGCGACAAGAAAAAGCCGATCGGTGGATGACCGGCCGGCTTCTTCTTGAGGCTTGCAGCTTGTAGCTTGCAGCTAGCCGTCAGGCCTCGTGGCAGACATGCCCATCGACCAAGGTATAACGCACGGCAGCCGGCAGGCAGTGGCCGATGAACGGGCAGTTGTCGCCACGCGACAGCCATTGTTCACCGGCAATGGTTGAGGCCTTGGCGTCGAACAGCACCAGGTCGGCGGCGCCGCCGACCTTCAGCTCACCGGCCGGCAGGCGCATGGCCTTGGCCGGGCCGCTGCTCAGGCGGGCGAGCAGGGTCGGCAGGTCGAGCAGGCCGTCCTCGACCAGGGTCATGGCCAGCGGCAGCAGCAGTTCGACGCTGCTGATGCCCGGCTCGGTGGCGCCGAACGGGGCCAGCTTGGCATCACGCTCGTGGGGCTGGTGGTGGCTGGAGATCGCCTGGATCACTCCCGATTTCACCGCCGCGCGCAGGCCGTCGCGGTCGGCGGCGGTGCGCAGTGGCGGCTGCACGTGGTACAGGCTGGAGAACTCACGCAGCGACTGGTCGGTGAGGATCAGCTGATACAGCGCCACGTCGGCCGTGACTGGCAGGCCCAGCTGCTGGGCCTGCTCGATCAGCCGTGCGCCACGGGCGCTGGTGATCTGGGTGAAGTGCGCACGCACGCCGGTCTGTTCCACCAGCAGCAGGTTGCGCGCCAGGGCCACGGTCTCGGCGGTCTCGGGGATGCCGGGCAGGCCAAGGAAGCTGGCCATGGCGCCTTCGTGGGCCAGGCCACCCTGGGCCAGGTCGCGGTCCTGGGAGTGGAACACCACGGTCAGGTCGAAGGTGGCGGCATACTCCAGGGCACGGGCCAGGGTACGGTTGTTGGGAATTTCCTTCAGGCCGTTGCCGAAGGCCACGCAACCGGTGTCGCGCAGGGCAACCAGTTCGGCCAGTTGCTCGCCCTCCAGGCCCTTGGTCAGGGCGCCGATCGGGTAGACCTTGCTGTTGGCCGCTTCGCGGGCACGGTCGAGGATCAGTTCGGCCACTGCCGAGGTGTCCAGCACCGGCTTGGTCTGCGGTGGGCAGCACAGGCTGGTGACACCACCGGCCACGGCGGCGCGGGTTTCACTGGCGATGGAGCCCTTGCGGCTATAGCCCGGCTCGCGCAGCGAGACGCCGAGGTCGACCAGGCCGGGCGCGGCGATCAGGCCGTCAGCTGCGATCGTGCGGCTGGCGCTGAAGCCGGCCGGGGCGGCGCCGATGGCAGCGATGCGGCCGCCGTCCAGGTGCAGGTCGGTGACCTGGTCCAGGCCGCTGACAGGGTCGATGACCCGGGCGCCAAGAATGCTGAGGGTCACTGGGCGTTCTCCTGGTCGAATTGACGTTGCGCGTTCTGCCCGCTCATGGCCATGGACAGCACGGCCATGCGCACGGCGATGCCGTAGGTGACCTGGTTGAGAATCACCGAGTGTTTGCCGTCGGCTACTGCTGATTCGATCTCCACACCGCGGTTGATCGGGCCTGGGTGCATGACGATGGCGTCGGGCTTGGCGCCGGCCAAGCGTGCGGTGGTCAGGCCGAACAGGCGGTAGAACTCGCCTTCGCTGGGCAACAGGCCACCGGCCATGCGCTCGCGCTGCAAGCGCAGCATGATCACCACGTCGACGTCCTTGAGGCCTTCGGCGAGGTCGGTGTAGACCTTCACGCCGTATTGCTCGATACCGATCGGGATCAGGGTTTTCGGGCCGATCACACGGATGTCCGGGCAGCCCAGCGCTTTCAGCGCGAGCATGTCGGAGCGGGCCACGCGCGAGTGCAGGATGTCGCCGACGATCGCCACCGAGAGGTTCTCGAAGTTGCCCTTGTGGCGGCGGATGGTCAGCATGTCGAGCATGCCCTGGGTCGGGTGCGCATGGCGGCCGTCACCGCCGTTGATCACGGCGACGTCCGGGCACACGTGCTCGGCGATGAAGTGCGCAGCGCCCGAGTCGGAGTGGCGCACGACGAACATGTCGGCAGCCATGGCTTCGAGGTTGCGCAGGGTGTCGAACAGGGTCTCGCCCTTGCTGGTCGAGGAGGTTGACACGTTCAGGCTGATCACATCGGCCGACAGGCGCTGGGCGGCCAGCTCGAAGGTGGTGCGGGTGCGGGTCGAGTTCTCGAAGAACACGTTGCACACGGTCTTGCCGCGCAGCAACGGGACTTTCTTCACGGCCCGGGCGCCGACTTCGAGGAACGAGTCGGCGGTGTCGAGGATCTCGGTGAGCAGTTCGCGGGGCAAACCGTCGAGCGAGAGGAAGTGGCGCAGCTGGCCCTGATCATTGAGCTGCAGCGGGCGCTTGGCGTCGATTGGCGTCATCGCGAGGGGACTCTTAAAGGGCGGAAGCGGTGGCGAGGTCCTGGCGCTCGAGGGCGAGCGGTGCGGGTCCGGTCAATTTTACCCGTTCATGGGCAGCCAGCGACAGGGTGGCGCCGAGCACATTGGGGCGGATTGGCAGTTCGCCGGCATCCAGGTCGAGCAGACAGACCAGGGTGACACTGGCCGGGCGGCCGTAATCGAACAGTTCATTGAGTGCCGCGCGAATGGTACGACCGCTCATCAGCACGTCGTCGATCAGCACCAGGTGCTGGCCCTCGACCTCGAATGGCAGCTCTGACGGGCGCACCTGCGGGTGCAGGCCGTTCTGGCTGAAGTCATCGCGATAGAACGACACGTCCAGGGTGCCGAGCGGGCTCTGGTCGGCCATTGCTTCCTGCAGGGCCTGGGCTACCCAGACGCCGCCGGTGCGGATGCCGATGAAGCGCGGCTCGGTGATGTTGCGGCGGGCCAGATGGGCGCCAAGGTCGACAGCCATCTGCCGGATCAGCTCGGCGGGATTGGGTAGGCTCATTGCGTATCTCCTGGGGGCGCCGGGGGCGTTGTGATTGCCCCGACGCAAACGCGGAAAGATCAGGTATTGGCCTCCAGCCAGCCTTGCAGCAGCAGGGCGGCGGCGATGGCGTCGACCGGGTTGTCACGGTAGCTGCCGCGCTGGCCGCCACGGGCCAGGCGCTCGCCTTTGGCCTCGAAGGTGGTCAGGCGTTCGTCGTGGGTGTGCACCGGCAAGTTGAAGCGGCCATTGAGGCGGCGGGCGAACTTTTCCGCGCGCTCGCTCATTTCGCTCGGCGTGCCGTCCATGTTCAGCGGCAGGCCGACGACGATGGCATCGGGCTTCCACTCGCTGATGAGCTTTTCCACCTGGGCCCAGTCCGGCACGCCGTTCTGCGCCTTCAGGGTGCACAGCTCGCGGGCCTGGCCGGTCACCACCTGGCCGACGGCGACGCCGATCTGCTTGGTGCCGTAGTCGAAGCCCAGCAGTAAACGCAGTTCGCTCATCAGGCGTGCCCCGCCTGGCTGGTCAGCAGGCTGAGGTTGATCCCCAGGCTGGCGGCGGCGGCGTCCAGGCGCAGGTCACTGGCCAGGCCGAAGATGATCTCTGGGTCGAATGGGCAGTTGAGCCAGGCGTTGTCGGCCAGTTCAGCTTCCAGTTGGCCTGCTTCCCAGCCGGCATAGCCGAGCGTGATGAGGCTTTGTTTTGGCCCTACCCCGGCGGCGATGGCCAGCAGCACGTCCTGCGAGGTGGTCAGCGACAGCCCTTCCAGGGCCACGGTGGCCTGGAAGCTGCATTCGCTGCTGTGCAGCACGAAACCACGGTCGGTCTGCACCGGGCCACCCTGGTAGATCGGCACCTGCAAGGTGCTGGCCGGCGGCAGTTCGTCTGGCCGCAACTGCTCGAGAATGTCGGCCAGGTTCAGCTCCTGCGGTCGGTTGACCACCAGGCCCATGGCGCCATTGGCGTTGTGCTCGACGATGTACGTGAGGGTCTGGGCGAAGTTCGGATCGGCCATGTGCGGCATGGCGATCAGGAACTGATGCTTGAGGTAGCTCGGGGTGAGGGTTTTCATGGGGGATAGTGTGGCGCCAGGTGGCGAGGCTGACAAGGTCCTGAAGCGGGGCGGCTGCACAGCCCGGAAGTGGAGCCGATCCGCTTCCGGGCTGCGTCAGGGGGGGCTGAATGGCACTTGTCCAGGCAGGCGGCTTGTCTAACGAGGCCCACCGATATTCGGGTCGGATGCAACCAGTTTGGTCACGTCAATTTTAAAGGTTATGCCCGCGCGATCTGTGAATTCGAACTTCGCTGTTGCATCGAGCGTGGTAATACCTGCGTGGGTCGAGGTCACGCGCTTGATGTCCATCGTTCCGCTGCCCCAGCTGTCTGCGCCGATTATCGCTTGGCCGCTGACGATCTTCCCCCGGCCGAAAAGGGCTGAATAGCTGCCGCTGGCGAAGGTATCGGTAATAGCGAACTTACCCGTATTAGGCGCTTGATCATGAATGAAGACGATGGCCTCCACTTCTTCTCCGGGTTTGAATACATCGCCTGGATAGAAAAAGAACGCGAGATAGGTTTTGCCATCGAGGTGGCATTGGCCAACAGAGCTACGGCGAACTGCGTCATCGATAGTCAGCTCGATGGTAATGTCGATGGGAATTTCAAGTAGTGGCGCGGTTGACGTCACTTGCCAGTTACCTTGCTCTTCTCGCGTGACCTGCCAAGTTGCGTCGTTGCTTTTCGGGTGTTTCATGGCGCTCTTCCAAATCAGGAATGGAAGCGCAATTAGAGGGCGTTCGCGACGTGGGCGAAACTGGCAGAAATAACAGGTCGATGTCCACCGACTCAGTTACTGGACAAGCGGTCACCACGGGCAAACCGCCAGGTGCGGATGATCTCCAGCCGGTCGAACTCGGCCAGGTCGCCGGTAAACGGCGCAAAGGGTGCCGCCAGGCGCACGATGCGCTGGGCCGCCTGGTCCAGCACCGGCTGCCCGGACGACTCCAGCACCAGCACCTCGTACAGCGAGCCATCGCGGTTGATCGACACCATCATCCGCAAGTTGCCGTAGATTTGCTGTCGACGTGCCTCGTCGGGGTAGTTGAGGTTACCCACCCGCTCGACTTTCTTGCGCCACTCTTCCTTGTACCAGGCGCCCTTGTCGCGCATGGTCGACGCCGCATTGAGGCGGTGAATCTTCGGGCGCTTGGCGTACATCTGCTGTTCGTTGGACAGTTCCGCTTCAAGGCTGGCGATCTGGCTCGACAATTGCGAACTGTCGAAGTCCGGGGTGGCTGCTGCCGGCTTGGGCTGCGGCTTGCTTTCCTTGGGCTTGGGCTCGACCTTCTGCACGTTCGTCGCCTTGGTCGCCACCGCGGATTTCTCCGGCACGGGCGGTGGTGTTACCTCCGGCTTGGCCGCAGGCGGCGGGGTGACTTTGTTGATCTTGCTGTCCTGGAACGGTGCCACCTCGGTGGTGGTCGGCACGGCCTTCTTCTCCAGGGTGCCGCTGCCCTGCTGATTGGCCTGGGCCTGGTAATCAGCCTTCTTCGGTGCCTTTTCGCTCTTGAAGGTGGCTAGGGTGATTTCCATGGTCTGGCGGATCTCGGCCGGTTTGACCACGGTAAAGCCCACGCCAAGGATCAGCGCCAGGTGCACCAGGGCAGCCAGGAACAGGGTAAAGCCAAGCCGGTCCACCGGGCGAACGCGCGGTGGCAGCAGGTCGGCAGGGATATCGGCAGGCAGCGTCATCAGGTATCCAGCAACCGCAGGGCGGGGCAGCAGCTCAGTCGAAAAGGACCGGCATCATACCCCACTCTGCGCATTTGCTCTGCGTCGGCGGTCAGCGCGCCTTGAGCTGGCGATCAATGGCATCCATCAGCTGGCCACCGATATCGGTGTTGTAGGCAGCGTCGATCTCGCGGATGCAGGTGGGGCTGGTGACGTTGATTTCGGTGAGGGAGTCGCCGATCACGTCCAGGCCAACGAACAGCAGGCCCTTTTCACGCAGGGTCGGGCCGACCTGGGCAGCGATCCAGCGGTCGCGCTCGGTCAGCGGGCGGGCTTCACCACGGCCACCGGCGGCCAGGTTGCCACGGGTTTCGCCACTGGCAGGAATACGGGCCAGGCAGTAGTCGACCGGCTCGCCGTCGATCATCAGGATGCGCTTGTCGCCGTCCACGATCTGCGGCAGGTATTCCTGGGCCATGATCTGCTGGTTACCGTGCTGGGTCAGGGTTTCGAGGATGACCGACAGGTTGGGGTCGTCCTTGCGGTGGCGGAATACCGACGCACCGCCCATGCCGTCCAGCGGCTTGAGGATCACATCGCCACGGCTCTCGGCGAACTCGCGCAGGATATCGACGCGGCGGCTGACCAGGGTCGGCGCCATGCACTGCGGGAACTGGGTGGCGAACAGTTTTTCGTTGCAGTCGCGCAGGCTCTGCGGGCGGTTGACCACCAGCACACCTTCGCGCTCGGCCTGCTCCAGCAAGTAGGTGCTGTAGACGAATTCCATGTCGAAGGGGGGATCCTTGCGCATCAGGATCACGTCCAGCTCGGCCAGGGCACTGTCCTGCTCCTCACCCAGCTCGAACCAGCGCGCGGGGTCGGCGAATACCTTCAGCGGGCGCATTTGCGCGCGGGCCTGGCCGGCACCCAGATAAAGGTCACGCTGCTCCATGTAGAACAGCTCCCAGCCGCGGGCCTGGGCGGCCAGCAGCATGGCCAGCGAGCTGTCCTTCTTGTAGGAGATGGACGCGATCGGGTCCATGACAATGCCGAGGCGAACGCTCATGGGGGGTTCCTCTTGGCGGCCGGTGGCCGCGGTAAATCGAACGAAAAGTGGCTCAGGGTGGCGCTGTGAGCGCCGCGGGTCAAGGGGGCGGCAGATGGAACGGGCCCCCGGAGTGTGCTAAAAATGCCCTCAGCTTCAAGCTGCAAGCCATCAGTGGCTTGCCGCCCACACAGTGCAGCGATGGTAGCGCAACTTATGGAACAGCCCCTGAAGGTGATGGTGATCGACGATTCCCGCACGATCCGCCGCACCGCGCAGATGTTGCTCGGCGAAGCGGGCTGCGAGGTGATCACCGCCAGTGACGGCTTCGATGCCCTGGCCAAGATCATCGACCACCAGCCACAGATCATCTTCGTCGACGTGCTGATGCCTCGTCTGGACGGTTATCAGACGTGTGCGGTGATCAAGCACAACAGTGCCTTCAAGGACATCCCGGTGATTCTCCTGTCGTCGCGCGATGGCCTGTTCGACAAGGCCCGCGGCCGGGTGGTCGGTTCCGACCAGTTCCTGACCAAACCATTCAGCAAGGAAGAACTGCTCGACGCAATCAGGGCCCATGTGCCCGGTTTCGCCGTGCCCGAACAACCCGCACCCTGACCGCGCCGCGCTGGCGCGGCCTTCAAACTCCTGATGGGGAAACAGCATGGCCCGAGTTCTGATTGTCGACGACTCGCCGACAGAGATGTACAGATTGACCGAATGGCTGGAAAAGCACGGTCACCAGGTGCTCAAGGCCAGCAACGGTGCCGACGGCGTGGCCCTGGCCCGCCAGGAAAAGCCCGATGCAGTGCTGATGGACATCGTCATGCCCGGCATGAACGGCTTCCAGGCGACCCGCCAGCTGAGCAAGGACCCGGAAACCAGCGCCATTCCCGTGGTGGTGGTGACCACCAAGGACCAGGAAACCGACCGTATCTGGGCCACGCGCCAGGGTGCCCGCGACTTCCTGACCAAGCCGGTGGATGAGGACGCGCTGATCGCCAAGCTCAAAGAAGTATTGGGCGCTTGACCACCCGCCCGCAGGGCGCGTCGCTGACCGCCTTCGAGCTGTTGCTGGACATCGACCGGCGCTGCCGCCTGCTGGTGGCCGACCAGCCGCCGCAGGACACGCGCCTGCAGCAATGGAGCGGCATCGGTTTTCGCATCGCCGGGCAGTGGTTCGTCGCCCCCATGGGCGAAGTCGCCGAGGTACTGCGCGAGCCGCGCAGCAGCCGTGTGCCTGGCGTGCAGCCGTGGGTATGTGGGGTGGCCAACCTGCGCGGCCGCTTGTTGCCGGTGATGGACCTGAGCAGTTTCTTCGGCCTTGGCCCCGCTGCGCCAGGCAAGCAGCGGCGGGTGCTGGTGCTGGACCACGATGACCTGTTCGTCGGCCTGCTGGTCGACGAGGTGCTGGGCCTGCAGCATTTCGCCCTGAGCAGCCTGGAGCTGTCGCCGCCGCAACCGCTGTTGCGGGCTGCTGCGCGCTTCGTGCAGGGGCACTTCCCGCGGGAACGCAACTGGGCGATCTTCAGCCCCTTCGCCCTGGCCCAGGCGCCGGGCTTTCTTGACGTGGCGCTATAGGACTTTTGAACGTGAACAAGCCGGCCACACCCGTCGCCCCCGCCAGCATGACCCCACGCACGCGCAGCATCGTGCAGATCACCGTGCTGTTCGTGATCCTGATCCTGTCGATCATCCTGTTGTTCGCCAACTTCGCCTACCTCAACACCCAGGCCAATCACGACAAGCAGTACATCGGTCACGCCGGCGAGCTGCGGGTGTTGTCCCAGCGCATCGCCAAGAACGCCACCGAGGCTGCGGCGGGCAAGGCCCTGGCATTCAAACTGCTGTCGGATGCGCGCAACGATTTCGAGCGACGCTGGGGCTACCTGCGCGAGGGCGACAAGTCCACTGGCCTGCCAGCGGCACCGGCTGCGGTGCGCGATGAAATGGAAGCGGTGCGCCAGGACTGGGAAAACCTGCGCAAGAACACCGACACCATCCTGGCCAGTGAGCAGACTGTGCTGTCGTTGCATCAGGTGGCGGCGACCCTTGCCGAAACCGTGCCGCAACTGCAGGTCGAGTACGAGAAAGTGGTCGAGATCCTGCTGCAGAGCGGTGCCCCGGCCAACCAGGTGGTGGTAGCCCAGCGCCAGCTGCTGCTGGCCGAGCGCATTCTCGGTTCGGTCAACACCGTGTTGGCCGGCGACGACGCGGCGGCGCAGGCCGCCGATGCCTTCGGCCGCGATGCCAGCCGCTTCGGCCAGGTGCTCGAGGGCATGCTGGGTGGCAACCCGGCGATCCAGGTGACCCGCGTCGAGGACGCTGACGCCCGCGCGCGCCTGGCGGAAATCGCCGAGCTGTTCCAGTTCGTGGCAGGTTCGGTCGATGAAATCCTCGAAACCTCGCCCGAGCTGTACCGCGTGCGCGAAGCGGCCGGCAACATTTTCAGCCTGTCGCAGACGCTGCTCGATGAAGCCTCGCACCTGGCCAACGGTTTCGAGAACCTGGCCAGCGGCCGCACCCTGGATACCGTCGGGGGTTATGCGCTGGGCCTGCTGGCGCTGGCTTCGATCATCCTGATCGGCCTGGTGATGGTCCGCACTACCCACCGCCAGTTGCACGAAACCGCCGAGAAGAACGAACGCAACCAGCAGGCAATCATGCGCCTGCTTGATGAAATCGAAGAGCTGGCCGACGGCGACCTGACCGTCACCGTGTCGGTGACCGAAGACTTCACCGGCGCCATCGCCGACTCGATCAACTACTCGGTCGACCAGCTGCGCGACCTGGTGGCCACCATCAACCACAGTGCCGAGCAGGTCGCCGCTGCCGTGCAGGACACGCAGAACACCGCGCGCCAGCTGGCCAAGGCCTCGGAGCACCAGGCCGCGCAGATCAGCGAGGCGTCCGAGGCGGTCGGCGACATGGTCGAGTCGATCGACCGGGTTTCCGCCCATGCCTATGAGTCGGCCAAGGTCGCCGAGCGCTCGGTGGCGATCGCCAACAAGGGCAACGAGGTGGTACACAACACCATCAACGGCATGGACAACATCCGCGAGCAGATCCAGGACACCGCCAAGCGGATCAAGCGCCTGGGCGAGTCTTCCCAGGAAATCGGCGACATCGTCAGCCTGATCGACGACATTGCCGACCAGACCAACATCCTCGCCCTCAATGCGGCGATTCAGGCCTCGCTGGCGGGTGAGGCCGGCCGCGGCTTTGCCGTGGTCGCTGATGAGGTGCAGCGCCTGGCCGAGCGCTCGTCCTCGGCGACCCGGCAGATCGAAGCGCTGGTGCGGACCATCCAGGCCGACACCAACGAGGCGGTGATCTCCATGGAGCAGACCACCGCCGAAGTGGTGCGCGGTGCGCGCCTGGCCCAGGATGCCGGGGTGGCGCTGGCCGAGATCGAAGGCGTATCGCAGAACCTCGCCGAACTTATCCACAGCATCTCTGATGCAGCCCAGTTGCAGACCTCTTCGGCGGGGCAGATTTCCCACACCATGGCGGTGATCCAGCAGATCACCGCGCAAACCTCCGCCGGCTCCAGCGCCACCGCCGACAGCATCCGCCACCTGGCGCGCATGGCCAGCGAGATGCGCCGCTCGGTTTCCGGTTTCACCCTGCCGGCGCCCGCCGAGCGAAGCTGAGGAAAACCCATGGCTTCTGCCGTCGTAAGCCCCGAGCGCCACGATACCGTGGCCCTGGCCTGGACCCGGGCCGCCATCCTCGATTGCCTGAGCCAGGCCCGGCAGGCCCTGGAACGCTTTGCCGGCGAGACCGACGACTTGTCGATGCTGGCGTTCGTGGTGGATAACCTGCATCAGGTGCACGGCTGCCTGCGCATGCTCGAGCTGCGCGGCGCCACCCGCCTGGCCGAAGAGCTGGAGCTGCTGGCCAAGGCCTTGGCCGAGGGCCAGGTGAGCCCCCGCGGTGACTGCCTGGGGCCGCTGTTCCGTGGCCTGGAGCAACTGCCGTCCTACCTGGAGCGGTTGCGCGGTGCGCGCCATGACCTGCCGCTGGTGATGCTGCCGCTGCTCAACCAGCTGCGTGCCTGCCGTGGCGTCGAGCCCCTGGCCCAGGCCAGCCTGATCAGCGGCGCCACACAGCGCTTTGCCGGCTCTGATGACCTGGCCAACCTCGACTTGTCGTTGGGCAACTGGCGGGAGCAGATGCAGGCCGGGCCGGGGCGTGATGCCCTGCGCTCGGTGATCAGCGCCCTGTGCGACGACCTGATGCGGATCAAGGAGCGCCTGGACCAGTTCGTGCGCGGTGACCGCCAGCACAGCGAGGAGCTGGACACACTGCTGGCACCGTTGCGCCATGTCGCCGACACCCTGGCAGTGCTGGGCTTCCAGCAACCGCGCCGGGTGATCATCGACCAGGTGCTGGCGCTGCAGGCCTTGGCCCTGGGTGAGCGCGCGGTGGACGACGCGGTCTTGATGGATGTGGCCGGTGCCCTGTTGTACGTGGAGGCCACGCTCAACGGCATGGTCCTGCCGCTGGAGGAAGGCGGGCAGGGCGGCCTGCCCGGTTCCGACCTGGCCGAGATTCGCCAGCTGGTGTTGAACGAGTCGCTATCGGTGTTGCAGCAAGCCAAGGACCTGATTGGCGATTGCCTGGAGTCTGGCTGGCCGCGCCAGCGCCTGCAGCCACTGCCAGGGCTGTTGCAGCAAGTGCGCGGCGCGTTGGCGATGCTGATGCTGCCGGCCGCCGCCGAGGTGTTTGCCGGCTGCGCGGGTTATGTGCAGGGCTGGCTGCAGCACCTGGAGGTGGAACCGCCGGCGGATGAGCTGAACCATCTGGCCGAGGCCCTCAGCGCCGCCGAGTGCTACCTGCAATGGCGGGTCGCCGACCCGTTGGCCGACGCTCAGCCGTTTCTTGACATGGCCCGGGCCAGCCTGACGGCGCTGGGCGTGCAGTGCAGCCATGCGGGCACGACCGAGGCGCAGGATGGCAGCGATGGCATCGATGATGAATTGCGTGAGGTGTTCCTCGAAGAAGCTGGCGAGTTGCTGCCGGAGATCGAGCGGCACTGGCTGCGCTGGCGCGCCGACAACAGCCTGCGCGATGCGCTGATCGAGGTGCGGCGTGACCTGCATACGCTCAAAGGAAGCGGGCGCATGGTGCATGCCGAGGCGGTGGCCGAGTTGGCCTGGGGCGCTGAACACCTGCTCAACCGGGTGCTGGAAGGGCGTATCGCCCTGACTCCGGAAGGCGCGGTGGCGCTGCAGCAGGTGTTCGTCCATCTGCCGGACCTGCTGGCCGACTTTGCTGCTGGCCAGTTGCCGCAGTTGAGCGAAATCGAACAACTGGCGAGCCACCTGCATGCCCTGGCCGAGAACGACACCCCGGTCAGCGCCGACATCGACGGCCTCGACCCGCAGCTGCTGGATATCTTCCGCAACGAGGCGCAGGGCCACCTGGCCAGCCTGGAAGGCTTTCTGCAGGGTGCCGACAGCCAGGGCAGCGAAGTCAGCGACAGCCTGCAGCGCGCCTTGCACACCCTCAAGGGCAGCGCTGCCATGGCCGGGGTCATGTCGATCGCCGAGCTGGCTACCGCTTTCGACCGCCTGGTGCGCGAGTACCGGGGGCACCAGCTGCCGTTGCAGGCGGCGGAGATGCACTGGTTGCACACAGCCCATGGTCTGTTCCTGCAGGGCCTGGCGCAGTTGGGCAGTGCGCCGTTGGCAGCCATCCCGGGGGCGGCCCAGCTGATCGAGCAGGTCGGCGAAGCGGTGGACCTGCGCCTGGCCAGCCTGCATGCCGAGCCCCAGCACACCCGCCACGGCAAGCGCGACCCACAGCTGATCGCCAGTTTCCTCGCCCAGGCCATGGACATCCTGCTGGATGCCGAGTCGCTGCTGTCGCGCTGGCAGCAGCAGCCCGAGCAGCGCGAACCGCTGGAGACCTTGCTCGATGAGCTGACCAGCCTTGGCCACGCTGCGCACCTGGCCGACCTGTGGCAGATGGATGCCGTCTGTGAGGCGCTGCTCGACCTCTACGGCGCGGTGGAAGAGGGCAGCCTGGGCGCCAGCCCGCGCTTCTTCGCCGTTGCCCAGCAAGCCCATGAAGCCCTGCTGGACATGCTCGACGAAGTGGCGGCCGGGCAGGAGCTCAGCCCGCGGCCCGACTGCGTCGACGCCCTGCGCGAACTGTTGGACGGTGCACTGGCGCCGGATGCCACCGGCTTGGTAAGCCCTGATGCGGTTACGCCGCTGGCTGGCTCGCTGGAGCAGGATGATGAGCCCGACAGCCCAGGCGACAAGGAGCTGCTGGAAGTCTTCCTCGAAGAAAGCTCGGACATCGTCGAAAGCGCCGCCGCCGCCTTGGCGCGCTGGCAGGCCGACCCGCGCAACAGTGTCGAGGTGGAGAACCTGCTGCGAGACCTGCATACCCTCAAGGGCGGTGCGCGCATGGTCGAGATCAGCGCCATCGGCGACCTGGCCCATGAACTGGAATTCCTTTACGAGCTGCTTGCCGCCGGGCGCCTGCCGCCGAGCGCGCCGCTGTTCGCGCTGCTGCAGAACTGCCATGACCGCCTGGCGCACATGCTCGACGCCGTGCGCCTGGGCCAGCCGCTGCACACCGCTACCGCGCTGATCGACTACATCCGCAACTTCAGCAGTGCCGCGCTGACCGACAGCGCAGCCGGCCAGGCCCCAGCCGACACCGCACCTGCGGAAGCACCAGCCGCGGCACCGGAGCGGGCGCCGGGCGACATGGTCAAGGTCGACGCTGAGCTGCTCGACGACCTGGGCAACCTGGCCGGCGAGCATTCGGTCATCCGTGGCCGTATCGAGCAGCAAGTCAACGACGCCCAGTTCGCCCTCAACGAGATGGAAACCACCCTGGAGCGCATGCGCGACCAGTTGCTGCGCCTGGACATCGAGACCCAGGGGCGGATCAGCAGCCGGCAGGCGTTCGAGGGCGATGCCTACGAAGATTTCGACCCGCTGGAAATGGACCGCCATTCGCAGTTGCAGCAGCTGTCGCGGGCACTGTTCGAGTCGGCCTCCGACCTGCTCGACCTCAAGGAAACCCTTACCCAGCGCGCCCAGGAGGCCTACAGCCTGCTGCAGCAACAGGCGCGGGTGAACAGCCAGTTGCAGGAAGGCCTGACCGCGACCCTGATGGTGCCGTTCGAGCGCCTGGTGCCGCGTTTGCAGCGGGTGGTGCGCCAGGTGGCCAGCGAGCTGGGCAAGCAGGTCGAGCTGGTGGTCGGCAATGCCGAGGGTGAACTGGACCGCAGTGTGCTGGAACGTATGGTCGCACCGCTGGAGCACATGCTGCGCAATGCTGTCGACCACGGCCTTGAGTCGCGCGAGGCGCGCCTGGCAGCGGGCAAGCCGGAGCAGGGCACCATTCACCTGAACTTGCTGCATGAGGGCGCCGACATCGTCATCGAGATGACCGACGACGGCGCTGGTGTGCCACTGGAGGCGGTCCGGCGCAAGGCAATCAAGCGCGGCCTGCTGGACCCGCAGGCGCAGCTGAGCGATCACGAGATCCTGCAATTCATCCTGCGCCCGGGCTTTTCCACGGCGGAGAAGATCACTCAGATTTCCGGGCGCGGCCTGGGCATGGACGTGGTCCACGAAGAGGTCAAGCAGCTGGGCGGCTCGATGACCATCGAGTCGGCCCAGGGCAAGGGCGCGCGCTTCCTGATCCGCCTGCCGTTCACCGTGTCGATAAACCGGGCTTTGATGGTGCACCTGGGCGAAGAGCAGTACGCCATTCCACTCAACACCATCGAGGGCATCGTGCGCGTGCCGCCGGCCGAACTGGCCGCCTGTTACCAGCTGGATGCCCCGCGTTACGTGTACGGCGGCCATGAATACGAGTTGCGTTACCTGGGCGAGCTGCTGCAAGGGCTGCCGCGCCCGGTACTGCTGGGGCAGAGCGTGCCGTTGCCGGTGTTGCTTGTGCACTCCCAGGAGCAGTCGTTTGCCATCCAGGTGGACAGCCTGTCGCCGAGCCGCGAGATCGTGGTGAAGAGCCTTGGCCCGCAGTTCGCCGCTGTGGCGGGTTTGTCGGGTGCGACCTTGCTCGGTGATGGCCGGGTGGTGCTGATCCTCGACCTGCTGGGCCAGTTGCGTGGCCAGCAGCGGCGGCTGGCGCGTCTGCCCGGTGGTAGCGGGGTGCAGCGCACCTTGTTCGGCCCGGCACCACGACGAGCCACGTTGGTGATGGTGGTGGACGACTCGGTCACCGTGCGCAAGGTGACCAGCCGCCTGCTGGAGCGCCATGGCATGAGTGTGCTGACGGCCAAGGATGGTGTCGATGCCATGGCCCTGCTGGAAGAGCACCGCCCCGACGTGCTGTTGCTGGACATCGAGATGCCGCGCATGGACGGCTTCGAAGTGGCCACCCGCATTCGCCGTGACGAGCGCCTGAAAGACCTGCCGATCATCATGATCACCTCGCGCACCGGGCAGAAGCACCGCGACCGGGCCATGGCCATCGGCGTCAACGATTACCTGGGCAAACCCTATCAGGAGTCGGTGCTGCTGCAGAGCATCGCCCACTGGAGCCAGACCCATGCTTGAACTGATTGCAGGGCAACGCAGCAGCCTCACCGGCCTGCTGCTGCCGCTGGGCGACCGCACCCTGGTATTGCCCAACGTCGCCGTGGTCGAACTGATCGGCCAGCGCAACCTGGTGTGCGAACCAGGCGACCCGGCCTGGCACCTGGGGTGGATCGACTGGCGCCAGCAGCATTTGCCGTTGATCGGTTTCGAGGCCGCGTGTGGCGGTGAGACGCCGTGTGGCGAGCGGGCGCGGATCGTGGTGCTGAATGCGCTCGGGGACACCGGCTTGCGCTACCTGGCGGTGCTGCTGCAGGACATTCCACGCTCGTGCAAGCTGGACAGCCAGCTCAATTATGTGGATGTACCGCTGGGCAGCCTGGAACTGGCCGCCGTGCAGGTGGGCGAGCAGGTGGCGCGGGTACCGGACCTGGCCGGGCTGGAAAGATTGGTGCGTGACGCTGAACTGCAACCTGCGTTTGGGTAGGATGTAGCAGGAATGGATCCTGTCATGAACCCAGCCCGCTTCAGGAGGTCTGTGTTTGCATGTACTACGGTGAACGCTTCAATGCCTGGACCCACCTGGTCGGTGCCGTCCTGGCCTGTATCGGTGCCATCTGGCTGATCGTCGTCGCTGGCCTGCAGGGCGACCCCTGGAAGATCGTCAGCTTCTCCATCTACGGCAGCACCTTGCTGTTGCTCTACAGCATTTCCACCCTCTACCACAGCACCCGCGGGCGGGCGAAGGTGATCATGCGCAAGCTCGATCACCTGTCTATCTATCTGCTGATCGCCGGCAGCTACACCCCGTTCTGCCTGGTCAGCCTGCGTGGGCCCTGGGGCTGGAGCCTGTTTGGCGTGGTCTGGGGGCTGGCGGTGATCGGCATGCTGCAGGAGATCAAGCCGCGCTCGGAAGCGCGCGTCCTGTCGATCATCATCTATGCGGTGATGGGCTGGATCGTGCTGGTGGCGGTCAAGCCGCTGCTGAACAGCCTTGGCACTGCCGGCTTCACCTGGCTGGCGGCCGGCGGCGTGTTCTACACCGTGGGCATCATCTTCTTTGCCTTCGACAGCCGCTTCCGCCACTGGCATGGCATCTGGCACCTGTTCGTGATTGCCGGCAGCCTCATGCACTTCGTGGCGGTGTCGCTGTACGTGCGTTAGCTTTTTTTTACGAAAAATCACCCCACAGCTGCTGCGCCACCGACAGCGCCACCACCGGCGCTGTCTCGGTACGCAGTACCCGCGGCCCAAGGCGGGCAGCATGGAAGCCAGCCGCCTTGGCCTGTTCGACTTCCGCCTCGTTCAGGCCACCTTCCGGGCCGATCAGGAAAGCCAACGTTGCCGGCTTGTCATGGCTGGTCAGCGGCTCGGCGACCGGGTGCAGGACCAGTTTGAGGTCGGCTTCGGTGCCCTTGAGCCATTCGGCCAGGGTCACTGGCGGATGAATGACCGGCAGGGTCGAACGGCCGCATTGTTCACAGGCACTGATCGCCACTTGGCGCCAGTGGGCCAGGCGCTTGTCGGCACGCTCGTCCTTCAGGCGCACTTCACAGCGCTCGCTGACGATCGGGGTGATTGCGTTGGCACCAAGCTCGGTGGCCTTCTGGATCGCCCAGTCCATGCGCTCGCCGCGCGACAGGCCCTGGCCAAGGTGGACCTGCAGCGGCGAGTCGGGCTGGCCGGCGAGGGCCTGTTCGAGGTTGACGCGTACCGTCTTCTTGCCGACTTCGAGCAGTTGGCCGAGGTATTCCTGGCCACTGCCATCGAACAGTTGCACGGCATCGCCAGGGGCCATGCGCAGCACACGGCCGATGTAGTGGGCCTGGGCTTCGGGCAAGTCGTGCTCGCCAAGGCTCAGGGGGGCGTCGATGAAGAAGCGGGACAGTCGCATGGGTTTGCTCGGTAGAAGAGAGACACAGGGATAGTGATATGGCGAACTGCCGGGGCTAGCCTGGGTCGCGGAAGTCGGGGTGGAAGTTGGCCGGGACGGCGACGCTGACGCTGTCGCGGGTGGCGATGTCGATGCCTTCGCTGGCCACCTCGGCGAGGAAGTCGATCTGCTCCGGGGTAATCACGTACGGCGGCAGGAAGTACACCACGCTGCCCAGCGGGCGCAGCAGGGCGCCGCGGGTCAGGGCGTGCTCGAACACCTTCAGGCCACGACGCTCCTGCCACGGGTAGGCGGCCTTGGTGGCCTTGTCCTGGACCATCTCGATGGCCAGGGCCATGCCGGTCTGGCGGATTTCGGCGACATGGGCATGGTCGGCCAGGTGCGCGGTGGCGCTGGCCATGCGCGCGGCCAGGGCCTTGTTGGCCTCGATCACGTTGTCCTGCTCGAAGATGTCCAGCGTCGCCAGGGCGGCGGCGCAGGCCAGCGGGTTGCCGGTGTAGCTGTGCGAGTGGAGGAACGCGCGCAGGGTCGGGTAATCGTCGTAGAAGGCCTGGTACACCTTGTCGGTGGTCAGGCAGGCGGCCAGCGGCAGGTAGCCACCGGTCAGGGCCTTGGACAGGCACAGGAAGTCCGGGCGGATGCCGGCCTGCTCGCAGGCGAACATCGTGCCGGTGCGGCCGAAACCGACGGCGATCTCGTCGTGGATCAGGTGCACGTCATAGCGGTCGCAGGCCTCGCGCAGCAGCTTGAGGTACACCGGGTGGTACATGCGCATGCCGCCGGCACCCTGGATCAGCGGTTCGACGATCACCGCCGAGAGGGTTTCGTGGTGTTCGGCCAGGGTCTGCTCCATGGCGGCGAACATATTGCGCGAGTGTTCTTCCCAGCTCATGCCCTCGGGGCGCAGGTAGCAGTCGGGGCTTGGCACTTTGATGGTGTCGAGCAGCAGTGCCTTGTAGGTTTCGGTGAACAGCGGCACGTCGCCGACCGACATCGCGGCAATGGTCTCGCCGTGGTAGCTGTTGGTCAGGGTAACGAAGCGTTTTTTCGCCGGTTTGCCGATGTTCTGCCAGTAGTGGAAGCTCATCTTCAACGCCACTTCGATGCACGACGAGCCGTTGTCGGCATAGAACACCCGGTCGAGCCCGGCGGGGGTCATGGCGACCAGGCGCTCGGACAGCTCGATCACCGGCTGGTGGCTGAAGCCTGCGAGGATCACGTGCTCCAGTTGGTCGACCTGGTCCTTGATGCGCTGGTTGATGCGCGGGTTGGCGTGGCCGAACACGTTGACCCACCAGCTGCTCACGGCATCCAGGTAGCGTTTGCCGTCGAAGTCCTCGAGCCACACCCCTTCACCGCGGCGGATCGGGATCAGTGGCAGCTGCTCGTGGTCTTTCATCTGGGTGCAGGGGTGCCACAGGACTTTGAGGTCGCGTTGCATCCACTGATCGTTGAGGCCCATGGGCACTTCTCCTGGCTTACTGCCTGCTTTGACCGCGTAAGCCTAAGCAAAGCCAGGGGGCAGGACAACCGCTAGTGCTCAATGGCGGCAGGTGCGGGTCCATTCCAGCTTGCGGATATGTACGGTGCCAGCCTGTGAAGTGGAGATGGTCAGGCGGCGGAAGGGCCCTTCGATGAGCTGATGGTAGGGGTGCGTGGAAATCGGCCCCGGCCTGTAGTCGGTGTAGCCGCTGCCAGAGAGGGTCAGCCAGTAGAAGTTGCGCGGGACCGGGGCGATCAGGTCCATGTCGTAGCCATCGGTATCCAGCAACATCTGCACATCGTCGAAGTGCTGGTCGCTGACGACGTAATATTCCAGCCGCAGGCATTCGACTTCCTCGTTGAAGGCAATCTCCACGTCACTGTGCTCGCCGATCACCAGTTCGGTGCCATCTTCGCCTTTGAACGCTTCATGCAATCCGGTCCATGACGTGCCGTTGGAGCGGATTTTCAGGCCTGAAGGGGTTTGTACTGTCTGGTTGTGCCACAAGAATTGTCGTTTTACCTGTGCGAAATGCTCCTCATAGGTCATCGTGTAGCTCCTGTTGTCGGTTTTTTCAGCCACTTTCGCCAGCTTCACCCAATGGCCGAAAGCCTGGCTACTGACAAAAATGCCAGTTGCCAAAGGCACTTGATGTCGCTGTGCTGGCAGGGTCTGAATACCTGACGTATTCTTAGCGCATCGTCTCTCGGGGCATTCCTGCCTCTTCTCATCCCTGCAATTTCAACTCGGAGTTCGCCGACATGGCTGCTGCTTGGGTGCGCCTGTGTGCGTTGGTATTGATCGGTGTGTCCAGCGGCGCCGCGCTGGCAAAGGACAAGACACCGTCGGCAATCGTGGTGGGTGGCGGCCTGGCAGGCCTGACCGCGGCGTACGAGCTGCAGAACAAAGGCTGGCAGGTCACCTTGCTGGAGGCCAAGTCGGGCATGGGGGGGCGTTCCGGCCTGGCCACCAGCGAGTGGATCGGCAATGCCAAGGCCCAGCCGGTGCTCAACCAATACCTCGACCGTTTCAAGCTTGAAACACTGCCCGCGCCGGAGTTCGTGCGTACCCCGGGCTACCTGATCGACGGTGAGTACTTCAGCGCCACTGACCTGGCCACCAAGCAACCGGCCACCGCCGAGGCGCTCAAACGCTACGAGAAAACCCTCGACGACCTGGCTCGTTCGATCGATGACCCGCTCAACCCGCAGGCGACCAGCACGCTGTTCGCCCTCGACCAGATGAACGTGTCCACCTGGCTGGACAAGCTGCAACTGCCGAGCACTGCGCGTCAGCTGATCAACCAGCAGATCCGTACCCGCTACGATGAGCCATCGCGCCTGTCGCTGCTCTACTTTGCTCAGCAAAACCGCGTCTACCGTGGGGTCAGCGACCGTGACCTGCGCGCCGCGCGCCTGCCTGGCGGTAGCCCGGTACTGGCCCAGGCATTCGTCAAGCAGCTGAAGACCATCAAGACCAGCTCGCCAGTCACGGCAATCGTGCAGGACAAGGATGGCGTCAGCGTCAAGGTCGGCAGCACGGACTACAAGGCCGATTACCTGGTGATGGCAGTGCCACTGCGGGCGCTGGCCAAGATCCAGATCACCCCTGGCCTGGACACCCAGCACGTGGCAGCGATCAAGGGCACGAACTACGGCTGGCGTGACCAACTGATGCTCAAGTTCAAGCAACCTGTATGGGAAAGCCGCGCGCGCATGTCGGGCGAGATCTTCAGTAACACCGGCCTCGGCATGCTTTGGATCGAGCCCGCACTCAAGGGGGGCGCCAACGTGGTGATCAACCTGTCGGGTGACAATGCGCGTCTGCTGCAGGCCTTTGGCGACAAGCAGATGGTCGACCAGGTGCTGATCCGCCTGCATGCCTTCTATCCACAGGCCCGTGGCGCGTTCACCGGTTACGAAGTCAAACGTTACAGCGTCGATGCGGGTACCGGTGGCGCCTACCTGGCCTATGGCCCGGGGCAGATCAGCAAGTACTGGCGCCTGTGGGAGCGCCCGGTGCAGCGCATCACCTTTGCCGGTGAGCACACCGACGCGCTCTATCCGGGTACCCTCGAGGGTGCCCTGCGCAGTGGCCAACGCGCTGCCAGCCAGGTGCAGGACTTGCTCGCCGGCAAGTCGTTCGACCCGGCCAAGGCTGCGACCGTCGCAGCTGCGGCGACAGCCGGTGCAGCGGTGGCGAAGAAGGACAGCGGCGGGTTCTTCTCGCGCCTGTTCGGTGGTTCCGACAAACCTGAAGTGAAGGCTGCACCGGTTGCCAAGGCCGAGGAAGTCGCGCCAGCAACGGCCCCGGCCCCTGCAGCCGCCCCTGCTACCCCTGCACCTGCAGAAGTGGCCAAGGAAGAGCCGGCCAAGCCCGCCGCAACCAAGGCAGCACCGGCCAAACATGCACCGGCGCACAAGCCTGCGGCCAAGCAGGCGAAAAAGGCGGTCGAGCCGAAGAAAGCCACGGTCAAATCCGAGCCTGTGAAGAAGCCGGTGGCCAATACCCAGGCTCAGGCAAACTGATGTGAAATCAGCACTGGCCCTATCACCGGCAAGCCGGCGATAGGGCCAGCCCTGGCAGCCTCAAACTCTCCGACTATTGTTAATGTTTCCTTAATAGGAAACTCACACACTAATCATCATATTTCTCGATAATCCAAAGCAGTTTTTTAAGCTTTTATTCGATACGTTACGCGATAGTCTGTGCACAGCTTTCACGGGGAACCACGTCATCATGCAACTGCGCAATTCACCTTCTCGCTATGGCGTGGTCAGCATCGTCCTGCACTGGGGCGTTGCATTGGCAGTCTTCGGCCTGTTCGGCCTGGGCCTGTGGATGGTCGACCTCGGCTACTACGACCCTTGGCGCAAGGCAGGCCCGGACCTGCACAAGAGCATCGGCCTGGTGTTGCTGGCGGTCATGTTGTTGCGCGTGATCTGGCGTTTCATCAGCCCGCCACCACCGGCACCGGCCAACCACGGGGCATTCACCCGCGTGGCGGCCAAGCTGGGGCACCTGGCGCTGTACCTGGGGCTGTTTGCGGTGATGATCGCCGGTTACCTGATTTCCACTGCCGACGGCGTAGGTATTCCGGTGTTCGGCCTGTTCGAGGTGCCGGCGCTGATCAGCGACCTGCCTGATCAGGCGGACCTGGCTGGCGTGATTCATCTGTGGTTGGCATGGGGCCTGGTGATCTTTGCCGTGCTGCACGCCCTGGCCGCCCTGAAACACCATTTTATCGACCGTGACGCGACCCTGACCCGCATGCTGGGCCGCAAAGCTTGACTCTCAACCTCAATTGCATAGGAAGGAAGTAAGGATGTTGAAAAAGACTTTTGCCGCTCTGGCGCTCGGTACCGCTCTGTTCACCGCCGGCCAGGCCATGGCCGCCGAGTACAAGGTTGACAAGGAAGGCCAGCACGCGTTCGTTGATTTCAAGATCAGCCACCTGGGCTACAGCTTCATCACCGGTACCTTCAAGGACTGGGATGGTAACTTCAGCTGGGACCCGGCCAAGCCTGAAGCCAGCAAGATCGACGTCACCCTCAAGACTGTAAGCGTGGATACCAACCACGCCGAGCGTGACAAGCACATCAAGAGCAAGGACTTCCTTGACGTAGCCAAGTACCCCACTGCGACCTTCAAGTCGACCAAGGTGACCCCGACCGGCAAGAACGCCGAAGGCCAACTGACTGCCGATGTCGCCGGTGATCTGACCCTGACCGGCGTCACCAAGCCGGTGGTGATCAAGGCCACCTTCATTGGTGAAGGCAAAGACCCATGGGGCGGCTACCGTGCCGGCTTCGAGGGCAAGCTCGATATCAACCGCAAGGATTTCGCGCCCAAGTCCATGGACCTCGGCCCGCTGTCCGAGAAGGTTGAGCTGTACTTCGTGTTCGAAGGTGTTCAGCAGAAGTGATGTTGCTGTCCAGGCAATAAAAAACGCCGCCCATTGGGCGGCGTTTTTTTATGCCTGATGCGCGACTTAGCCCTTGCGGGTAAGCAGTGCTGGGCGCTCACCGCGAGGGCGGCTTGGCAGATCGTCCAGCTGCTCGGGCGTCGGGTAACGGTCGAGCTTGGATTCCTTGCGGATGATCACTGGCTGGTGCTGTTCGCGGGTGCTGCGCACTGCTGGCTCCTGCCGCGATGCATCGTCACGGCCAGCCGAACGGTTGCGGCCACCGCCATTGTTGTCACGACGGGCGCCACCACCATTGTTGTTGCGTGGGCGCTTGTCGCCGCTGGCGTTGCGCTGCTGGCCGCCAGCATTGCGGCCCTGGCCTTGGCCACCGCCGTTGTTGCTGCGCGGGGATTGGCCCTGGCCCTGCTGGCTTTGCCCCTGGCCGGCACCGCCTGGGCGGCGGTTACGGCCCTGGCCCTTGCCCTGATAAGGGCTGACGTAGTCGGCGCGGTTGCCGAAGTTATCCACATCATCATCGAGGAATTCTTCCGGGTCGCGGTCGGCAGTTGCTTTCGGCGCGCCGTTGCTGCTGGCTTGCTGCTGCTGGCGAGGCTTCTTGTCACGCGGCTTGCGTGGCTGCTGCTGCTTGTCGCCGGACTTTTCCTTGTCGGCCGGCTTGTCAGCGGCCTGCTGCTTGGCCTTGCCTTTGTCCTTGCCCTTGTCCTTGCGGCCGCCGTTGGCGTCTTTGCCGCCTTCGCCACGGGCCTGCTGCTGGTTGCGGCCGCCGCGGCCGCTGTTCTGCTGGCGCTCGCGCACTTCAGGCTTTTCAGCTTCTACCTGGCTGGCATCGAAGCCCATCAGGTCGCCGTCCGGGATCTTCTGCTTGGTGACCCGTTCGATGCTCTTGAGCAGCTTTTCTTCATCCGGCGCGACCATGGAGATGGCCTCGCCCGAGCGTCCGGCACGGCCGGTACGGCCGATGCGGTGTACATAGTCTTCCTCGACGTTCGGCAGCTCGAAGTTGACCACATGGGGCAGTTGATCGATGTCCAGGCCGCGGGCGGCGATGTCGGTTGCCACCAGCACGCGCACGCTATTGGCCTTGAAGTCGGCCAGGGCCTTGGTGCGAGCGTTCTGGCTCTTGTTGCCATGGATCGCGGCAGCGGTCAGGCCGTGCTTTTCCAGGTACTCGGCCAGGCGGTTGGCGCCGTGCTTGGTGCGGGTGAACACCAGTACCTGTTCCCAGGCACCCAGCGTGATCAAGTGCGCCAGCAGGGCACGCTTGTGGCTGGCGGGCAGGCGGTAGACGCGCTGCTCGATACGCTCGACGGTGGTGTTCGGTGGGGTGACCTCGATGCGCTCCGGGTTGTGCAGGAGCTTGTCGGCCAGGTCGGTGATGTCTTTGGAGAAGGTCGCCGAGAACAGCAGGTTCTGGCGCTTGGCCGGCAGGCGGTTGAGGACCTTCTTGACGTCATGGATGAAGCCCATGTCGAGCATGCGGTCGGCTTCGTCGAGGACCAGGATTTCCACGTGGGCCAGGTCGACCTTGCCTTGGCCGGCCAGGTCGAGCAGGCGCCCCGGGCAGGCGACGAGCACGTCGACACCCTTGGCAATGGCCTGGATCTGCGGGTTCATGCCGACGCCGCCGAAGATGCAGGCGCTGACCAGTGGCAGGTCGCGGGCGTACACCTTGAAGCTGTCGTGTACCTGGGCGGCGAGCTCGCGGGTCGGGGTCAGGACCAGTACGCGCGGTTGGCGCGGGCCATGACGCTGGGATTTGTCGGGGTGGCCGGCCGGGAACAGGCGCTCGAGGATCGGCAAGGCGAAGCCGCCGGTTTTACCAGTACCGGTCTGTGCGGCAACCATCAGGTCACGGCCTTGCAACACGGCGGGAATGGCCCGCTGTTGCACCGGAGTCGGCTGGGTGTAGCCCGCTGCCTCGATAGCGCGGACAAGAGCCTCGGAGAGACCGAGGGAAGCAAAGGACATGGGCAATCCTGTTCTCGTTTGGGCTGGGCCCGTTGGGATATTCTGCCTGGCGCGACGGGCATCGAAGGGATGCGATCGCGTCCGGTCCAGCTGGGCTTTCACTGCACATCCGGGAAGCGGAGGGTGGACGCCAAGGGGCGTCAATGCCGATCGGGATGCCTGTTGCGAGGCCGAGCGTCCGGGCGTGAGCCGGGCGGGAAGGCCCGAGTATAACAGAGCTAACGCAGCGTGCTGCTTTCCTGCTGCTCAACGGCGCCGACAAGATCGCCTGCGTCGCCGATGTAGTGTTCGATAATCGCCTCGAACGCCGGTTCCTGCTTGAAACGACGCAGCTCTTCGGTAAACGCCTGGGCCAGTTGTTCGCGCCCGGGTTTGCGCGCCAGGCCCAGGTATTGCGCCTGACGGCTGATGATCAGGGGCAGCTCTTCGACCTGCTGTTCGAGGCCAAGCTGGTTTTGCAGGTAACGCCCGACCAGGCGGTCAGTGACCAGCAGATCGATGCGCCCGCGTATGAGTTTGCCAAAATTGGCTTCGTGGCTCGGCGCAGTTTCGCGGCGGAAATCCTCGGACTCATTGAACGCCGCGTCGTAGGCGTAGCCCGGCGACGTGCCTACGGTCAGGCCGGCTAGGTCATCCAGCTGGCGGATGGCATGGCGCCGGTCGCTGGCCTGAAACAGCACGAACTCGACATCGGACATAGGCTCTGCCGGATAGACCATGTAGGCCTTGCGCGACTCGACCTGGAAAATGTCCATCACCCCGTCAGCCTGGCCCAGCTCCACCAAGGCCAGGCAGCGCTTCCACGGCAGGAACTGCCAGTCCACCTCGACACCCAGGCGGCGGAATACCTCGGTGGTGACTTCGTAGTCGATCCCTTTGGCCTGGCCACTATCGCGATACACATACGGTGCCCAGTCATCGCTGACCAGGCGCAGCCGCTCACCTAGCGCCATCGGGCTCAGGCAGGCGAGCAGCAGGGTGCACAGCAATTGGACGATGTGGGGCATGGCGCGAGATTACGCGCTCACCCGGAGCAAGGCCAGTGAAGATCAAAGGCCCCGGTTTCGGCCATCAGCGATGGGAAGCACGCAGCAGGTGCGCCTCGATATCCTTGCGCCGGTCGCCCAAAGACAGGCGCAGGCTCGGGTGGCGCAGGCACTGGCGCAACTGCTCGGGCTCGATGCGCCCGTGGCGTTCGTTGAGGTTCTCCAGCGCCTTGTCCCACCAGGCCGTTGCACAGGCGCGATCGAACTCGTTGGGGTAGGGGTAGCAGCCGTACAGCAGCTCGCGCACGAACTGGCGCTCGCGGCTGGGCATGGTCAGGCTAAGGGCCTTGTAACCCAGGCGCTGCAGGGTCGGTGGGCGTGGCAGTTGGTCGTTGACCAATGCCACATCGGCAAGCGCCGCCGGCCCCAGTGGGTTATCGCCGTGTTTGCGCAGCCAGGCCTGGATCTTGGCGCGGAACTGGGCCTTGCGGCTCCAGTAGTGGTGGATGACGTCGGTGCATTCGGCCAGTTCCATCTTGCGGTAAGCGGCCACCGCCAGGCAGAACTCTTCAAGGGTGTAGGCGGTGCGGACCAACGGGTAGAACTCGTCCATCATGGCAATGGAGCGGTCCAGCACGTCGGTGTCCTCGGCGCACAGGCCGATCACCCCCGAGTTGACCAGCGGCATCTGGCGGTCGGCGAGGCCGCGTGACTCGAGAATGCCGAGCAGGTTGGTGTACAGCAGGCACTGCTGATTCGCGCCGTAGCGCGCGCCAATGGCATTGCACAGCAGCGTGCCGGGCTTGACCCGCTGGAACAGTTGCAGTGGCGACTTGCGGAAGAACGTATCGGTGTCGATCAGCACGGCCTGAGGGTGTTGCTGCAGCACTTGGCGCATCAGCACATGCTTGCTGCGAAAGTGATAGCCGTGGGGCTGGTTCCAGGCCTTGCGGGTAGCCTCGTCGAGCAGATGAACGGTTACTGGCAGTTTGCCGTAAGGCTCGGCGTTGTCGGTATAGACCTGGATGTCGATGGCCAGATTGGCCTTGCCCCCCAGCTGCGCGAGGGCGCTGACGATGCTGAAACAGGCTTCCTGATGATAGGTGGCGGGGCCGAACGCCAGGTATACGAGCTGAGGGCGAGATGGCAGGAAATGTTGCATTGCAGGCGACACCTATCAGAGCCAGAAAGTAAATAAGGCCCTAGTCTACGACTAAAGCCTTAATTGTTTCAGAATCTGTTGATGCCAAAAAGTTTCAGCGTGGCAGTTTCAGATTGTTCCAGATCGCCAGGCTCGCCTCGGCCTGGTTAAGGGTATAGAAGTGCAGGCCCGGTGCGCCGCCTTGCAGCAGTTGCTCGCACATGCGGGTGATGACTTCTTCGCCAAAGGCCTGGATGCTCGCCGTATCGTCGCCGTAGGCTTCCAGTTGCTTGCGGATCCAGCGTGGGATCTCGGCGCCGCAGGCATCGGAGAAACGCGCCAGTTTGCTGTAGTTGGTGATCGGCATGATGCCGGGCACCACCGGGATGTCCACGCCCATTTTCTGCGCACGCTCGACGAAGTAGAAGTAGCTGTCGGCGTTGAAGAAATACTGGGTGATGGCGCTGTCGGCACCGGCCTTGACCTTGTGCACGAAGTTGCCCAGGTCGGCCTCGAAGTTACGCGCCTGTGGGTGCATTTCCGGATAGGCGGCAACTTCCAGGTGGAAGTGGTCGCCGGTTTCCTGGCGGATGAACTCGACCAGGTCGCTGGCATAACGCAGTTCACCACTGGCCATGCCCATACCCGACGGCAGGTCGCCACGCAGGGCGACGATGCGCTTGATGCCGGCTGCCTTGTATTCGGCCAGCAGGGAGCGCAGCTCGTCCTTGGTATCGCCGACGCACGACAGGTGCGGCGCGGCAGGGACCTTCACTTCGCTTTCCAGCTGCAGCACGGTGTTCAGCGTGCGGTCGCGGGTAGAGCCACCGGCACCGTAGGTGCAGGAGAAGAAGTCCGGGTTGTACGCGGCCAGCTGGCGGGCAACGCCCATCAGCTTCTCGTGACCGGCGTCGGTCTTGGTTGGGAAAAACTCGAAACTGTAACGGCGATCTTGGGACATCTGGCGTTCCTCGAGCAGCAAGCCTCAAGCAGCAAGCTGCAAGTAAAAGCCAGATCGGTGATGGCCGATCTGGCTTGGGCATCGTTCAGGTTTCGGCTTTGAAGCGTGTCGCTTCAAGCCTGCCGCTTAGTAGCGGTAGGCGTGCGGCTTGAACGGGCCTTCGACGGTCACACCAATATAGTCGGCTTGCTGCTTGGTCAGCTGGGTGACCACGCCGCCGAAGCCGCGGACCATTTCCAGGGCTACTTCTTCGTCGAGCTTCTTCGGCAGCACTTCAACGGTCAGGCGCTCGGCTTTTTTCTCGGCCGGCAGGTCAGCGAACTTCTGCTCGAACAGGAAAATCTGCGCCAGTACCTGGTTGGCGAACGAACCATCCATGATGCGGCTTGGGTGGCCAGTGGCGTTGCCCAGGTTGACCAGGCGGCCTTCGGCCAGCAGGATCAAGTAGTCGTCGTTCTGCGGGTCGAAGTCGCCGGCGCCGGTACGGTGAATCTTGTGTACCTGCGGCTTGACCTCTTCCCATGCCCAGTTCTTGCGCATGAAGGCGGTGTCGATTTCGTTGTCGAAGTGGCCGATGTTGCAGACCACGGCGCGCTTCTTCAGGGCCTTGAGCATGTTGGCGTCGCAGACGTTGACGTTGCCGGTGGTGGTGACGATCAGGTCGATCTTGCCCAGCAGCGCCTTGTCGATGCTTGCTTCAGTACCGTTGTTGATGCCGTCGATGAACGGCGAAACCAGCTCGAAGCCGTCCATGCAGGCCTGCATGGCGCAGATCGGATCAACTTCGCTGACCTTGACGATCATGCCTTCCTGGCGCAGCGACTGGGCCGAACCCTTGCCCACGTCACCGTAGCCGATCACCAGGGCCTGCTTGCCCGACAGCAGGTGGTCGGTACCACGCTTGATGGCGTCGTTCAGGCTGTGACGGCAGCCGTACTTGTTGTCGTTCTTGCTCTTGGTGACCGAGTCGTTGACGTTGATCGCCGGGACTTTCAGCTCGCCCTTGGCCAGCATGTCCAGCAGGCGGTGCACGCCGGTGGTGGTCTCTTCGGTAACGCCGTGAACGCGCTCCAGAACGGCAGGGTACTTCTTGTGCAGCAGTTCGGTCAGGTCACCGCCGTCGTCGAGGATCATGTTGGCGTCCCATGGCTGGCCATCCTTGAGGATGGTCTGCTCCAGGCACCACTCGTACTCTTCCTCGGTTTCGCCTTTCCAGGCGAACACAGGGATACCGGCGGCGGCGATGGAAGCGGCGGCCTGGTCTTGAGTCGAGAAGATGTTGCAGGACGACCAGCGCACTTCGGCACCCAGGGCAACCAGGGTTTCGATCAGCACGGCAGTCTGAATGGTCATGTGGATGCAGCCCAGGATCTTCGCACCCTTGAGCGGTTGCTCGGTGAGGTACTTGCGACGCAGGCCCATCAGTGCAGGCATTTCCGATTCGGCGATGATGGTTTCGCGACGGCCCCAAGCGGCCAGGGAAATGTCAGCGACTTTGTAATCGGTAAAACCAGCAGGCGTGTTTACAGCGCTCATTGAGAGCCTCCATTCGTAATGTGCGAATGGGCGCCGTTGTGCGTTAAGCGCCCGCGAGAGCGGACAACGCCCCATCCGAGCCTGACAGGCCCTAGCCTGCTGCAGCGCCCCTCGGACAGGTGGCGGGCATGGCGCCGCTGTGGGCCGCCATGTGAAACGGCGAGGATTATAGCCGTGACGTGCTTCGAGCCCAAGGTTTTCTGTCGATTAATCGAGACGATAGTCGATCATCAATGGAGAGGCGGCGGCCGCTCTGCCATCATTACCGCACGTTAGCCAAGCCGGTCAGGAGTAAAGATGAACTTTCACACCCGCAAATGGGTAAAACCCGAAGACCTTAACCCCAATGGCACGCTGTTCGGTGGCAGCCTGCTGCGCTGGATCGACGAAGAAGCAGCGATCTACGCCATCGTCCAGCTGGGCAACCAGCGTGTTGTGACCAAGTACATGTCGGAAATCAACTTCGTCAGTGCCTCGCGCCAGGGCGACATCATCGAGTTGGGCATCACCGCCACCGAGTTTGGCCGCACCTCGATCACCCTCACGTGTGAAGTGCGCAACAAGATTACCCGCAAGAGCATCCTGACAGTCGACAAGATGGTCTTCGTCAACCTGGGCGAAGACGGCTTGCCAGCGGCCCACGGGCGGACCGAGATCAAGTATGTCCAGGACCAGTTCCCGGACTCTGCGGTGGAATGACGTTCCTGGGGCCGCAGAGCGGCCCCGGCATGCTCAAGGCTGTGCGCTGACCTTGCGCACTACGCGGCCAATGCTCAAACCCTGCACCAGGATCGAAGACAGCACCACGATGTAGGTGATCGACAGCAGCAGGTCACGTTCGTCGCCCATTGGCAGCGACAGCGCCAGTGCAACCGACACGCCCCCGCGCAGGCCACCCCAGGTCAGCACGCGGATGGTGCCCTGAGGCACCGGCCGCCAGCGACGCAACAGCATGATCGCTGGGGCCACGGTCAGCAGCCGCGACAGCAGCACCGCCAGCGCCAGCACACCACCCGCCGCCAGGTGCAGCCAGTTGAATGGCAGCAGCAACAGCTCCAGGCCGATCAAGGCGAACAGCAGGGCATTGAGCATGTCGTCGATCAGTTCCCAGAAACCGTCCATATAGCGGCGGGTCATGTCGTTCATCGCCAGGTTGCGGCCCAGGTTACCGATGATCAGGCCCGCGACCACCATGGCGATCGGTGCCGAAACATGCAGCTCGTAGCACATCGCCGAACCACCGATCACCAACGCCAGGGTCAGCATGACCTCGACCTGGTACTGCTCGACGCTCTTGATCATGCGGTAGGTGGCATAGCCGATCGCGCCGCCGAAAAGCACGCCGCCGATGGCTTCGCGGGCGAACAGCAGGGCGGTGTCGGCAACGCTCGGCGTTTCGCCCAGCTGGATGATGCCCAGCAGGACGGTGAACACCACGACCGCGGTGCCGTCGTTGAACAACGATTCGCCGACGATGGTGGTCTTCAATGGCTTGGAGGCATTGGCGGTACGCAGTGCGCCGAGTACGGCGATCGGGTCGGTCGGGGAGATCAGCGCACCGAACAGCAGGCAGTAGATCAGCGGTACCTGCCAGCCGAACAGGGCGAACACCCAGTGCGACAGGTAGCCGATCACCACGGTGGCGATCAGCACGCCCAGGGTGGCCAGCAGGCCGATCGGCCAGCGGTAGCTGCGCAAGTCGCTGAGGTTGACGTGCAGTGCACCGGCGAACAGCAGGAACGCCAGCATCCAGTGCATCAGCAGGTCATTGAAGTCGATCTGGTTCATCAGGCCTTCGACGCGTTCTTCCAGGCCAGGGAAGCCGATCAGGCTCAGGCCCTGCAGTATCAGGGAGAACAGCAGCGCCGTGACCATCACGCCGATGGCGGGTGGCAGGCCGATGAAGCGGTAATTTACATAGGTGAGGAGGGTGGTAAGGCAGATAAACGCGGCAACTAGTTCAAGCATCCCGAATCCTGTGACAGTGGCTTCCAAGTCGTTACCCGAATGGCTCGGGCAGTTCTTTGATGATCTGGCGAGGGGGTCGGGACACACTTTTTGACTGTGCAGGTAGACCGCGTATCCGTTGTGAGGTTTCCTGTATGTAGCTTCAGGCTTCTGTTCTTGCCATCGGGCGCTTGCCGACAGGCAACATGACGGGGTGGTACTGCAAGCCTGAGCCCGGCAGGGCGGCTTCAGCGATTCGGGCTGAGAAATATCTGTCGAAAGGCTCCCAGTCTGGGTACTCCTCAGGCGAAACAGACATCGCCATCAATCGCCCCACCAGGCCGCAGATCCAGTCTGCGCATTGCAGTGTCTGGAAGAGGTGGCTTTCGCCCTGCAGGGGAGGCTCAATCAGGCTTCGACATTTCTCACTGGCATCTTCGAACATCGCCAGGGTGCAGGCTTCTACATTTCGTTCACGCCATTCATTTCCGGCGCGCTGCTCATCCAGAAGAAGCATGAAGGTCGAGGCGGACGGCGTGCAGTAACGATCGATTGTTCTTATTGCGTGCAGCAGTTGGCGCTTGAACGTATCAGTCGCGTCGTGCTGCTTGACCGGTCCAGTCTTGTGCTCACCGGCATAGATGACATATCCACCAATGTTCCTGATGTGGTTGAGCAGGCGAAAGGTTGCCTGTCTCAATGATCGGTATTGCGTGACGTTTCGTGTCGTGAAGAGTTTGGAACCTTTCTTTTCCCACTGATAGGCAGGAAGGTTCCTGGGATTTTCATGGATTATGTCCCAGCTAAGTAACTGGCATTTCAACTGATAGAAGAAGATGGCGAACTCTCGTACTTCTTCAGCGGGAAGAAGAATCCCGCCCAGGCCGAACACGGGGCTGGTCTTGAAGTGGCTGTGAGTGCGCGAGACGTATTGCCCGACATGGCCGAATTCGTCGAGGTAGGTCACAAAGTGAGTCATGAGTTCCGGGTGTCCTTGCCCCAGAAACACGAAAGCCCGCGTGCTTGCGCATTGCGGGCCTCGGAAGGTAGGCACGGGTTACCCCATGCGTTGCGGCGATCCTAATCCTGCGAGCGGTCAAGCGTCAATCGTGTTTCGTAAGTGAGTGTGTATTCGTTAAAGTGGCTGAGTTCAGGTGCAGCGCGAGCGCCGCAACTACATGCGGTGCGGTGGGTGATGAGTGTATTGAATGGAACGACGAGAAACGGCTTTATGAACGTGCTGAAACTTCTACTGAGCGTGTAGTCTTTTTCCGTGGCCACACTTTGCTCCGAGGTATAGTGCTGCGAACCCATTTGATCCCAAGGCAAGGACTCTCCCGCGTGCTGGCAACTTTCCTGGTATTGGTCGCCGCCCTGCTGCACGCGACCTGGAACACCCTGATCAAATTCAGCGCCGAGCGCCTGCTGGTGATCGCCAGCATGGACCTCGTGGCGTTGCTGTTCGCCGTCTGCGCGGTGGCCTTCACCGAGTTCCCGCCCGCCGAGATCTGGCCATGGCTGCTGGCTTCGGCGCTGGCCGAGCAGTTGTACCGGTTCTTGCTGATCCAGGCCTACCGGGTCGGTGACCTGGGGCTGGTCTATCCTCTGATGCGCGGCCTGTCGCCGCTGGTGGTGCTGGGGCTGACCCTGGCGTTTGCCGGTGAGTCGCTCAGCCAGCAGCAGATCATCGGCATCCTGCTGATCCCGTGTGGCATGGCGTGCCTGTTGTGGCAGGGCGGCGGCGGTGATCGCCTGCCCTGGTCGATGTTGCCGGTGGTTGCGCTGATCGGCCTGTGTATCGGTTGCTACACCTGGTTCGACGGCCAGGCAGTGCGGTTGTGGGGCAAGCCCTGGGATTACCTGGTGTGGTTGACGCTGCTCAGCGCCTGGCCATTCCCGTTGCTGGCCAGCGTGGCGCGGCGGGCGCCATTCGTGCTGTTCTGGCGCAGCCAATGGCGCTTGGGGTTGGCAGTGGGCTTTTGCGTGCTGTTCAGTTACGCGCTGGTGCTGTGGGCCATGCACCTGGGGTCGGTGGCCGAGGCGGCGGCCCTGCGCGAGTTGAGTGTGATCCTGGTGGTACTGTTGGGCATGCGCTACCTCAAAGAACCTTTTGGCGGGCCGAGACTCCTAGCTTGCGGGCTGGTCCTGGCAGGCATGCTGGTGATGAAGCTCTGACCTGAACATTGAACAAGGAGTCCTGTGCATGACTGTTGCCCTGTGGTGCATCCTGATCGCCCTGTGCCTGCCGCCACTGTGCGCATTGATTGCGAAGGTGAGCAGTGGCCGCTTCGGCCTGCGCGACAACCATGACCCGCGTGCATTCCTCGATACCCTGTCGGGCCTGCCAAGGCGTGCGCATGCGGCCCAGCAGAACAGCTTCGAGGCGTTTCCGGCGTTTGCTGCGGCAGTGCTGGTGGCGGATATCGTCGGCAACGCCGAGCAGGTGACCCAGGATGTGCTGGGGGTGATGTATATCACCAGCCGGCTGTTGTACATCATCTGCTATCTGGCGGATTGGGCGGCGTTGCGGTCGCTGGTTTGGCTTGCCGGGATGGCGATTATCGTGGCGTTCTTTGTGGTTTCCATCTAAAACCGAGTCGCCTGCTTCGCGGGCTTGCCCGCGAAGCAGCCACCGCCGATCAAAGCACTTCAGGTACCTCTGGCAGCGGCTTGCCCTTGGGCCACAGCATCCAGATCTGCCCCTGCTGCTTCATGTTCCCGGCCAGTTCGCCGGCCTCCGGTCCGGTACCCCAGAACAGGTCGGCACGCACTTCGCCGGCAATCGCCCCGCCGGTGTCCTGAGCCCCCACCGGGCGTACCACTGGCGACCCATCCGGGCGCGTGGTGGACAGCCACAGCAGGCTACCCAGCGGGATCACCTTGCGGTCGATGGCCACGCTGTAGCCCGCTGTCAGCGGCACGTTCAGCGAGCCGCGCGGCCCTTCATTGCTGTCCGGCCGGGCACTGAAGAACACATAGCTAGGGTTGCTGGCCAGCAGTTCCGGCACGCGCTGCGGGTTGGCCATGGCCCAGGCGTGGATGCTGCCCATGGTCACGTCTTCTTTTTTCAACTGGCCTTGCTCCACCAGCCAGCGGCCGATTGGCCGGTAGGGGTGGCCGTTCTGGTCGGCGTAACCCAGGCGCAATTGGCGGCCATCTTCCAGCTGGATCCGGCCCGAGCCCTGGATCTGCAGGAACTGCAGGTCCATCGGATCGGTCAGCCAGGCCAGCACGGGCGCCTTGACGCCATCGCGGCTGATCACCTCGGCGGTGTCGTAGGGTTTGAGCACGCGACCGTCCAGGCGGCCACGCAGGCGCTTGCCCTTGAGTTCGGGGTATACGCTGGCCAGGTCGACCACGATCATGTCATCGGGTACGCCATAAACCGCCACGTGCGCCGCTTCGGTGCGCTTCAGGCTGCCGGGGTAGACCGGTTCGTAGTAGCCGGTGATCAGGCCGTTGGCATTGTTGTCGGCGGAACGCAGGCCGTACACCTGCAGGTTCTGCTCAAGGAACGTGCGCACTTGGGTGGCGCTCGCGGTGTCGCTGCCGGCCGCTTCACAGGTGGCGGCCCACACAGGGTCGCGTTTGAGTTTTTCGCAGCCGCTGCGCCAGGCGTAGAAGCCGGCCAGCAGGTCTTCATCGCTGACCGCGGGCAGGTCTTTCCAGGTGGCCGGGGCATAGGTGGCGATGGCATGAGGCTCGGGCTTGGCATTTTCGCCGCCGTTGCAGCCGACCAGCAGGGCGAGTGCCGGGAGTGTCCAGGCCAAGTGGCGCAGGGCAGATTTCATCAGAGTGTACCTGTGGCTGGCGAACATGAAGATTCGCCCTTGTGTTTTATGTGGCTATTGGTCTTTGCCTGGCAGGCGGCGATACTGGCCGCCCCTTTGCGTCGGCTGAAGTGACCGTGATGTTCAAGCGATTGACCGTAGTACTGCTTGCTGCCCTTGCCCTGACCGCCTGCGACCGGGTCGACCCCAACTCGCCGCTGGGCAAGCGCAAGGCAATCTTCAAGGACATGCTCAAGACCAGCGAAGACATGGGCGGCATGTTGCGCGGCCGCTTGCCCTTCGACGGGGTGAAGTTCGCCGACGGTGCGTTGAAGCTCGATGGCCTTGCCCATGCACCGTGGCAGCATTTTCCACAAGCGCGGGACGAAGGTGACAGTAGCGCGCGAGCAGAGGTGTGGGAGCGGCAGGCGCGGTTCCATGACCTTGCCCGGCAACTGGAGGGCGTGACCGGCGAGTTGGTCGACCTGACGCGGGCCCAGCCGTTGGACGCGGCGCAATTGAAGGCACCGATGGACAAGGTCGAGGCGGCGTGCAAGGCGTGCCATAGCGAATTCCGCAATCATTGATCGCCTGCATCAACAGGCGATCAGGCAAGATCAGCGGTCCAGGTCGTCCACGGCTTCCTGCAGCTCTTTACGCGACTCGGCAAGCTTGTCCTTGCGCTTGTTGATCTTTTCCGCGTCGCCTTTTTTCTCGGCCTTCTTCAGGTCTTTCTCGCGCTGCGCCACCTCATGACGGGCATCGAGCACTTTCTGCTCGCGCTCTTTACGCAGGCCGGCGTCGGTGCAATTGTCAACGCCACGCAGTGCCTCCTCGAGCCCTGCCACCTGATCGCTGTTGCCGTGGTCGCGGGCGATTTTCAGCTGGTTCTCGATAGCACTGCGCTTGGCGGCGCAACCGGTCAGGCCCTCTTCGGGCTGGGCGGCTTGGGCAGCGCCGACAGCGAGACCAAGCGTGGTCAGCAGTGCCAGGGTGGAAATCAATTTCATCAAAGCCTCCTTGAGGGGGCGGGGCAGCAAAAGATGGGGCAAATCCTGCCTTGGTTTTGACTATTTAGGAACCCTTGTTGGATATTTCTGGAACAATCCAGGCGTTTTCCTGCAACGGTTTTTGTTAAAACTCATTGCCTCATACGGGTGGCAGTGGCGGGGAAGCCCTGGATGCCGCTTTCACTCAGCTGCTGTGCGAGGGCCTGCACGTGCTCGGCCGCGAAAAACGCTTGTAGCTGGCTGGCGCGGGTTGCGCCAATGCCGGGCAAGGCTTGCCATTCAGTGGCTGAGCGCTGAGTGAAGGTTGCCCAGTCGCCCTCAAGTGGCAGATTGCGTGGTATCGGCACGCCAAGACCGCTGATCCACTGGGCGAAAGGCCTGGCGCGACCAGCCTCGAAGCTACGTTGCAGGTGCTTGGCGCGGGTATCGCTCATGCCAGGTAGCTGGGCCAGCCGCTCGGCGTCCAGCGCCAACCAGTCTGCCAGCGATGCTACCTGCCCGCCGCGTACCAGTCGTCGCCAAGTGCCGGGCCCGGTACCCGGCATGGCCAGGCCTTGTTTGCCGCTGAGCCAGGTGAGGCGGGCGATGAACTGTTCTTCGCAGCCTTCGCTGACCTGCCAGCATGTCAAAGCGCTGTATTGATCCGGCGCAGGCGCCGTGACGGCATCGCGCTCGGTGGCGCGAAGCACTACCTGTTCGAAGCGCGGGATGGTCAGCCCCGCCAGGCTGATGGCTACCTGGTCCCCCGGGCGAATATCGAGTGCTTGCCAGCGAGCCAGGGAGCCCAGGCTCACCTGGGTAATAAGGCGGTCGTCGAGTTGCACTGGCTGCAGCTTCAGGACGGGTGTGATTCGGCCCGTGCGGCCAATGCGAAAGTGCACGTCACGCACTTCGGTCAGCGCCTGGGCAAAGGGGTGCTTCCAGGCTGCGATCCAGTAAGGCGCATTGCTTTGCCAGCGTTCGGCGGATGGCCGTGTGTTCTGGCGCAGGATCACCCCATCCGTGGCGAAGGGCAGGGCAGAGCGATACCAATGCTGGCGCCAGTATGCCGCCTCGCCAGCGCTGTTGATGGCCACGCTGTAGCGCTGGCTGTCAGGGAAACCCAGCGCAGCCAGCTGAGCCACACGCTCGCCCTGATCGCTCGGCCCTTGTGGCCAGTCCCAGACAAACAGCGCAATGTTTGCGCCTTTTTCACGGGCCAGCTGCTTGCGCGCCAGCAGTCCCGCGACGGTGGCGCGCGCGTTGACGCTACCATTCTGCGCTTGCACATGGTCGCCCAGGCGCAGGTACAGCTCCCCTTGCAGGGTCAGCTCCAGTGGGTTGGGCAACTGCCGGTTGATGCCTTCCAGTACCTCGATATGCCGGCTCCAGTCATGCCCCTGGTTGCCGTCACCCCGGCTGAGCAGCTGGACCAGCCGGCCTTGGCGATAGACCAGGGTCACCGCGACGCCATCGACCTTCGGTTGCAGCCAGACACCTGTCTTGCCGGCCATCCAATGGCTCACGGCCTGTTCGTTCGAGAGCTTGTCGACGCCGGTGTGGCGGATCGGGTGGGCAATCGGCCCGCGTGCGCTGGCCAGTGAATCCAGCTCGCTGTGCAGTGCGAAGCACGCTTGCAGATTCAGCAGGCGTTGGCGGCTTTGGTCATAGAGCTCATCGGGCACCAGCGACTCGCCCAGGCGATGGTAGTGGTCATCCCAGTGGCTGACCGTCTCGCGCAGGCGGGTGACTTCGGCATGTGCCCGCTCGGACGACCAGGTCGGGCAGCCAGCGGCTTGCGCATTGATCGATAGAACGAGCAGAAACAGGAGCAGCAACGGCATGGCCAGCATCCTTGCTTGGCGGAGGGGAAGCCTCAGCCTAGGCAACGGCAGCGAGGGATGCGCCGCGCAGTTGTCAGCCGATATGTCACAAAAAAGCCCCTGCCGATCACTCGGCAGGGGCTTTCAGTTACCGCTGCAGGAAAATTACAGGCCGGCAGCGTCACGCAGCGCCTGGGCGCGGTCGGTGCGCTCCCAGGTGAAGGTGGTGAAGGTGTCGTCGCCGACGGTTTTCTGCTGCGGCTCACGGCCGAAGTGGCCGTAGGCTGCGGTTTCCTGGTACATCGGGTGCAGCAGGTCGAGCATCTTGGTGATGGCGTACGGACGCAGGTCGAAGCACTCGCGCACGATCTGGATGATCTTGTCGTCGGACACCTTGCCGGTGCCGAAGGTGTTGATCGAGATGGAGGTCGGCTGGGCCACGCCGATGGCGTAGGACACCTGGATCTCGCAACGTTCGGCCAGGCCGGCGGCAACGATGTTCTTGGCCACGTAGCGGCCGGCGTAGGCGGCGGAACGGTCGACCTTGGACGGGTCCTTGCCGGAGAACGCGCCACCACCGTGACGGGCCATGCCGCCGTAGGAGTCGACGATGATCTTGCGGCCGGTCAGGCCGCAGTCGCCCACCGGGCCACCGATGATGAAGTTGCCGGTCGGGTTGATGTGGAACTGGGTGCCTTTGTGCAGCAGTTCGGCCGGCAGGGTGTGCTTGACGATCAGCTCCATCACGGCTTCCTGCAGGTCTTTCTGCGAAACCTCAGGGTTGTGCTGGGTCGACAGGACCACGGCGTCGATACCGACGACCTTGCCGTTCTCGTAACGGCAGGTGACCTGCGACTTGGCATCCGGGCGCAGCCACGGCAGCAGGCCGGACTTGCGTGCTTCGGCCTGGCGCTCGACCAGGCGGTGCGAGAAGCAGATCGGCGCCGGCATCAGTACGTCGGTTTCGTTGCTGGCGTAGCCGAACATCAGGCCTTGGTCGCCTGCGCCCTGGTCTTCCGGCTTGGAGCGGTCGACGCCCTGGGCGATGTCCACCGACTGTTTGCCGATGATGTTCATCACGGCGCAGGTGGCGCCGTCGAAGCCGACGTCGGAGCTGTTGTAGCCGATGTCGATGATGACCTTGCGCACCAGTTCTTCCAGGTCGACCCAGGCAGACGTGGTGACTTCGCCGGCGATGATGGCGACACCGGTCTTGACCAGGGTTTCGCAGGCAACGCGGGCGTACTTGTCCTGGGTGATGATGGCATCAAGGACCGCGTCCGAAATCTGGTCGGCGATCTTGTCCGGATGCCCTTCGGACACGGACTCGGAGGTGAAAAGGGAGTATTCGCTCATCTCGACGGGTTCCTAAAATTTACCGATGGTGAGTGTCGCCAGCCGTCCGCTGAAAATGGCGGACCTGGATCTGGAAACCGTTACGCAAGCCCACATAGAGGCTGTCCCCGGGGACCAGCCCGGCTGCTGTGGCCCAACGGGCCAGGTCGTCCTGTTCAAAGCCGAGCCAGAGGTCGCCGCAGGCTTCCCGCGCCCAACCCTGGTCATGGCTGCACAGTTCGGTGACCAGCAGGCTGCCGCCTGCTTTCACCCGTTTGGCCAGCTGGCGCAGGGCCAGGGCCGGGTCGCTGAAATGGTGCAGGACCATGTTCAGCACAACGCAGTCGGCTTCCACATCCGTTGCACCCAGTGCATCGGCCAACTGCAGGTTTACATTACCCAGACGTTCGCGTTCGCAGACCTGTCGCGCCAGTTCGAGCATGGTCGGGCTGTTGTCCAGGGCCGTGACCTGGGCGAAGCGCCGTGCCAGGTCTGGCAGGAAGCCGCCATCGCCGGGGCCGACTTCCAGCGCGCTGGCGGTCGGCGCGAAGTTCAGCTTGTCGAGCAGCGCCAGCAGGCTTTCGCGGTACTGCGGCAAGCCGGCGATGAGGTCTTGCTGGGCGCGAAATTTTTCTTCCACACGCAGGAAAAAGTCCTGGCTGGTGGCGGCGCGGCGTTGCTGCACCTGGGCGATACGGGCCTGGACATCCTCGGGCAAGGTCAGGTCGTCGACCTCATCGAGCAGGGCCATGTGCAGGCGCCCGCCGAAGCGCTGCCCGTCGGGCAGGGCACGCCGGTAGAAGATCGCATTGCCTTCGCGCCGCGTGGCCACCAGCTCGGCCTGGGCCAGCACCTTGAGGTGGTGGCTCATGCCCGACTGGCCGACGTCGAAGATCTGCGCCAGCTCCAGCACGCCGAACGAATCACTGGCCAGGGCGCGCAACACGTTCAGGCGCAGCTCGTCGCCACTGGCCTTGCACAGGGCGGCCAGTGTGTCGCTTTGCTGAGGGATCGGTTGCGCACGGAGGTTCATGGGGCGGCAGTCTAGACAGGCAGGGCTGCCCCCGCAAGGCCAATATCAAAAAGTTTTGATATTGGCTGATGGGCGGATGGCTCTGGCGGTTTTTTCGCCGTTATGCAGGCCAATCACAGGAAAATCCCCCAACTGCGACCATCCGTCATTGCCCCCAGCCCCTGCAGTGGGCGAAAATGGCCGCCTTTTTCGTGACACCACCTATTCAAGCCCCAGGAGATAAGCGATGCCCAGCCGTCGTGAACGTGCCAACGCCATTCGTGCACTCAGCATGGATGCCGTGCAAAAGGCCAACAGCGGCCACCCAGGTGCCCCCATGGGCATGGCGGATATCGCCGAAGTGCTTTGGCGCGACTACATGAAGCACAACCCGAGCAACCCGGACTTCGCCGACCGCGACCGCTTCGTGCTGTCCAACGGCCACGGCTCGATGCTCATTTATTCGCTGCTGCACCTGACTGGCTACGACCTGTCGATCGACGACCTCAAGGCCTTCCGCCAGCTGCACAGCCGCACCCCGGGCCACCCGGAATACGGCTACACCCCAGGCGTCGAGACCACCACCGGCCCGCTCGGCCAAGGCCTCGCCAACGCCGTGGGCTTCGCCCTGGCCGAGAAAGTGCTGGCCGCCCAGTTCAACCGTGACGGCCACAACATCGTCGACCACAACACTTATGTGTTCCTCGGCGACGGCTGCATGATGGAAGGTATCTCCCATGAAGTCGCCTCGCTGGCCGGCACCCTGGGCCTGAACAAGCTGATCGCCTTCTACGACGATAACGGCATTTCCATCGACGGCGAAGTGCACGGCTGGTTCACCGACAACACCCCGGCGCGTTTCGAAGCCTACAACTGGCAGGTCATCCGCAACGTCAACGGTCACGATGCCGACGAGATCAAGATGGCCATCGAGACTGCGCGCAAGAGCGACCGTCCGACCCTGATCTGCTGCAAGACCATCATCGGCTTCGGTTCGCCGAACAAGCAGGGCAAGGAAGACTGCCACGGCGCACCGCTGGGCAACGACGAAATCGCCCTGGCCCGCAAGGAACTGAACTGGAACCACGGTCCGTTCGAAATCCCGGCCGAGATCTACGCCGAGTGGGATGCCAAGGCTGCCGGTGCCAAGGCCGAAGCCGCCTGGAACCAGCGTTTCGACGCCTACGCCAAGGCCTACCCGGAGCTGGCTGCCGAGTTCAAACGCCGTGACAGCGGCGAGCTGCCGGCCGACTTCAGCGAGAAGGCCCAGGCCTACATCAATGAAGTGGCTGCCAAGGGTGAAACCATTGCCAGCCGCAAGGCCAGCCAGAACGCGCTGAACGCCTTCGGCCCGATGCTGCCTGAGTTCCTCGGCGGTTCGGCTGACCTGGCCGGCTCCAACCTGACCCTGTGGAAGGGCTGCAAGGGCGTCGAAGCCAACGATGCCAGCGGCAACTACGTGTTCTACGGCGTGCGTGAGTTCGGCATGACCGCCATCATGAACGGCGTCGCCCTCCATGGTGGCCTGGTGCCTTACGGCGCGACCTTCCTGATGTTCATGGAATACGCCCGCAACGCCGTGCGCATGTCGGCACTGATGAAGCAGCGCGTGATCCACGTCTACACCCACGACTCCATCGGCCTGGGCGAAGACGGCCCGACTCACCAGCCGATCGAGCAGCTGACCAGCCTGCGCAGCACGCCGAACCTGGACACCTGGCGCCCAGCCGACGCGGTCGAATCGGCCGTGTCCTGGAAAAACGCCCTGGAGCGCAAGGACGGCCCATCGGCGCTGATCTTCTCGCGTCAGAACCTGCAGCACCAGGAGCGCGACGCGCAGCAGATCGCCGACATCAGCCGCGGCGGCTACGTGCTCAAGGATTGCGCTGGCGAGCCTGAGCTGATCCTGATCGCCACCGGTTCGGAAGTGGGCCTGGCCGTTCAGGCACACGCCAAGCTGACCGAGCAGGGCCGCAAGGTGCGCGTGGTTTCCATGCCTTGCACCAGCGTGTTCGACGCCCAGGACGCTGCCTACAAGCAGTCGGTACTGCCGGTCGAAGTCGCTGCACGTATCGCCATCGAAGCCGCCCACGCGGACTTCTGGTACAAGTACGTGGGCCTGGAAGGTCGTATCATCGGCATGACCACCTACGGTGAATCGGCTCCGGCTGCTGCACTGTTCGAGGAATTCGGCTTCACCCTGGAAAACATCCTGGGCACCGCCGAAGAGCTGCTGGAAGACTGATACAGGCAAGGCGAGGGCCGTAGGCCCTCGTTCGCGGCGCAAGGCCGCTCCCACAGGGTCCGCTTGCATCGCGGTCTTTGTGGGAGCGGCCTTGTGTCGCGAATGGGCCGCATGGCGGCCCCAATAGCCATCATGCGTTAGCGAGCCAACGAATGCCCCACCCGCGTCCCTACAAAGTTGCACTCAACGGTTACGGCCGCATCGGCCGCTGTGTCCTGCGCGCACTGTTCGAGCGGGGGGCAAAGGCCGGTTTCGAGATCGTTGCGCTGAACGACCTGGCCGATCAGGCCAGCATCGAATACCTGACACGCTTCGACTCCACCCACGGGCGATTCCCCGGCGAGGTGAAGGTCGACGGCGACTGTCTGCATATCAATGGCGACTGCGTGAAAGTCATGCGCAGTGCCACCCCCGAAGGCATCGACTGGGCCGCCCTGGGTGTCGACCTGGTGCTGGAGTGCTCCGGCGTCTACCACACCCGCGCCGATGGCCAGCGTTTCCTCGATGCCGGCGCGCCGCGCGTATTGTTCTCGCAGCCGATGGCCAGCGAGGCCGATGTCGACGCCACCGTGGTCTATGGCATCAACCAGGATTGCCTGACGGGCAACGAACGCCTGGTGTCCAACGCCTCCTGCACCACCAACTGCGGCGTACCGCTGCTGCGCGTGCTGGACCAGGCATTCGGCATCGAGTACGTGCAGATCACCACCATCCACTCGGCGATGAACGACCAGCCGGTGATCGACGCCTATCATCACGAGGACCTGCGCCGCACGCGCTCGGCCTTCCAGTCGGTGATCCCGGTATCCACTGGCCTGGCGCGCGGCATCGAACGCCTGCTTCCGGAACTTGCCGGGCGAATCCAGGCCAAAGCGGTACGCGTGCCGACCGTCAACGTCTCGTGCCTGGATATCACCCTGCAGACCGCCCGCGACACCAGTGCGGCCGAGGTCAACCGGGTGTTGCGCGAGGCGGCGCAGAGCGGCCCGCTCAAAGGCTTGCTGGCCTACACCGAGCTGCCTCACGCCAGCTGTGATTTCAACCATGACCCGCATTCGGCCATTGTCGATGCCAGCCAGACCCGCGTCTCAGGCCCACGCCTGGTGAACCTGCTGGCTTGGTTCGACAACGAATGGGGGTTTGCCAACCGTATGCTCGACGTAGCCGAACATTATCTGCACGTCGTCCACCCAACCCGCAGCAAACAGCCCTGAAGGACTGCATTCATGACCGTGTTGAAGATGACCGACCTCGACCTGCAAGGTAAGCGCGTACTGATCCGCGAAGACCTCAACGTACCTGTGAAGGACGGTGTGGTAACCAGCGATGCGCGTATCCTGGCAGCGCTGCCGACCATCAAGCTGGCCCTGGAAAAGGGTGCGGCGGTAATGGTCTGCTCGCACCTGGGCCGCCCGACCGAAGGCGAGTTCTCTGCCGAGAACAGCCTCAAGCCGGTAGCCGACTACCTGAGCAAGGCCCTGGGCCGCGACGTGCCGCTGGTTGCCGATTACCTGGGCGGTGTTCAGGTCAGCGCCGGTGACCTGGTGCTGTTCGAGAACGTACGCTTCAACAAGGGCGAGAAGAAGAACGCCGACGAACTGGCCCAGCAGTACGCCGCACTGTGCGACGTGTTCGTGATGGACGCTTTCGGTACTGCTCACCGCGCCGAAGGCTCCACCCATGGCGTCGCCAAATTCGCCAAGGTCGCTGCCGCTGGCCCGCTGCTGGCTGCCGAACTGGACGCGCTGGGCAAGGCCCTGAAAGCCCCGGCCAAGCCGATGGCGGCCATCGTCGCCGGCTCCAAGGTATCGACCAAGCTGGACGTGCTGAACAGCCTGAGCAGCGTCTGCGACCAGCTGATCGTCGGTGGCGGCATCGCCAACACCTTCCTGGCTGCTGCCGGTCACCCGGTTGGCAAGTCGCTGTACGAGCCTGACCTGGTCGAAACCGCCAAAGCCATCGCCGCCAAGGTCAGTGTGCCGCTGCCGGTCGACGTGGTGGTGGCCAAGGCGTTCGCCGAAGACGCCGAAGCCACCGTCAAGGCCATCGCCGACGTAGCCGCCGATGACATGATCCTCGACATCGGCCCACAGACCGCTGCCAATTTCGCCGAGCTGCTGAAGTCGTCGAAGACCATTCTGTGGAACGGCCCGGTCGGCGTGTTCGAATTCGACCAGTTCGGCAACGGCACCCAGGTGCTGGCCAAGGCCATCGCTGAAAGCGCTGCGTTCTCCATCGCCGGTGGTGGCGATACCCTGGCTGCCATCGACAAATATGGCGTCAGCAAGGATATCTCCTACATTTCTACCGGTGGCGGTGCCTTCCTCGAGTTCGTCGAAGGCAAAGTGCTGCCAGCCGTGGCGATCCTGGAAGAGCGGGCAAAAGCCTGACAATGGCGGCGCCTGGCAAAGGGAGCGACCTGATGGTCAAGCAATTGCCTGTGATGATCCTGGCCGGCCTGCTGGGCGCCTGCTCCAGCAGCCCGTCTTCGGATGCCGACCCGGCGCACCCGCCCAAGGGCGGGTGCTACCAGTCCGAGTGGCAGGCCGAGACCGTGCCGGTCATCAGCAAGCGCGTAGGCCCGCAAGGCCTGGAAAAGTACGACGAAGAACACCAGCACCAGGCGCCGGGTTGCCCTTGAAGAGAAAGACCGAACCAAGCGTTTCGTCGGGGCAGGCAACCAAGCGACCGCTGTGTGGTCATCTAGAGGATATGTAATGAAAGCGCTGCTGGCCTCGATGGCCCTGGCGACACTGGCAGGATGCTCACTGATGCAGCCTGCACCTTCCGCCCCGGCGGACAACTGGACCCGCTGGGTCTGTGACACCCAGGTCGAGGTGCTGTGGCGCTTCGCTGATGCTCAACGGGACCAGGTTGACGTACGCCTCGGCGGCGGTGATCAGGTCTATCGGCTCAAGGCCGAGCCGGGCGCCTCTGGCGCGCTGTACAGCGATGGCGTGCTGGCCTTTCACACCAAGGGCGAAGAAGGCCTGGTGTACTGGGTGGCAACCAACGATCTGATTGGGCGGGGCTGCAAGGCACCGTGACTGGCCGGGCCGCACAGGCGGCCCACACTACTTGAACAGCAACCGCCCCTGCGGCAGGCTTGCACGAAACAAACGACGCTTGTCGGGAGAGAGATACACAATGGCACTCATTAGCATGCGCCAGATGCTGGACCACGCCGCCGAGTTCGGTTACGGCGTTCCGGCTTTCAACGTCAACAACCTCGAGCAGATGCGCGCCATCATGGAAGCGGCCGACAAGACCGACTCCCCGGTGATCGTCCAGGCTTCGGCCGGTGCCCGCAAATATGCCGGTGCTCCATTCCTGCGCCACCTGATCCTGGCCGCCATCGAAGAATTCCCGCACATCCCGGTGTGCATGCACCAGGACCACGGCACCAGCCCTGATGTCTGCCAGCGCTCGATCCAGCTGGGCTTCAGCTCGGTGATGATGGACGGCTCGCTGGGTGAAGACGGCAAGACCCCGACCGACTACGAGTACAACGTCCGCGTTACCCAGCAGACCGTGGCCATGGCCCACGCCTGCGGCGTTTCGGTGGAAGGCGAGCTGGGCTGCCTGGGTTCGCTGGAAACCGGCATGGCCGGTGAAGAAGACGGCATCGGTGCCGAAGGCGTGCTGGACCACAGCCAGATGCTGACCGACCCGGAAGAAGCCGCCGACTTCGTCAAGAAGACCCAGGTCGACGCCCTGGCCATCGCCATCGGCACCAGCCACGGTGCCTACAAGTTCACCAAGCCGCCTACCGGTGACGTGCTGGCGATCGACCGCATCAAGGAAATCCACAAGCGCATCCCTAACACCCACCTGGTGATGCACGGTTCTTCCTCGGTACCGCAAGAGTGGCTGGCGATCATCAACCAGTACGGCGGCGACATCAAAGAGACCTACGGCGTACCGGTCGAAGAGATCGTCGAAGGCATCAAGCACGGCGTGCGCAAGGTCAACATCGACACCGACCTGCGCCTGGCGTCCACCGGTGCCATGCGCCGCCTGATGGCACAGAACCCGAGCGAGTTCGACCCACGCAAGTTCTTCGGTGAAACCGTGAAGGCCATGCGTGACGTGTGCATCGCCCGTTACGAAGCGTTCGGCACTGCCGGCAATGCCTCGAAGATCAAGCCGATCTCCCTGGAAGGCATGTTCCAGCGCTATCTGAAGGGTGAGCTGGCCGCCAAGGTCAACTGATCCACAGGTGTAAGAAGAAAACCCGCAGCGATGCGGGTTTTTTTATGCGTCGAAAAAGCTGCAAGGCGACCGTTAGTCGGCTACCGTGAAACTTATCCATTGATAGCGATCTGATTGCATTGCTTGTCGCAACTGCAGGTCTAGAGTATTAATCGGATCCAATAGCAAGTCGAAGTCGGTCAAACAAGAGAAGCAGCATGGATGGCGCTTACCCTCAACCACTGGATGGCCAATCGGTTCTCCTGGTGGTAGACGATTACCCGGAAAACCTCATCAGCATGCGGGCCTTGCTGGCGCGCAACGATTGGCAAGTGTTGACGGCAAGCTCAGGGATGGAAGCCTTGGGTACGTTGCTCGAACACGAAGTCGATCTGGTCCTGCTCGATGTGCAGATGCCCGAAATGGACGGCTTTGAAGTCGCCCGCCTGATGCGCGGCAGCCAGCGAACCCGGCTGACTCCGATCATTTTCCTCACCGCCAACGAGCAGTCCGATGCCGCCGTGCTCAAGGGCTATGCCAGTGGTGCGGTGGATTACCTGTTCAAGCCGTTCGATCCACAGATTCTCAAGCCCAAGGTGCAGGCGCAGCTGGACCAGCAGCGCAACCGGCGCATGTTGCAGCGGCTGACCCGCGAACTTGAGGCTGCCCGGGCGTTCAACGCCTCGATTCTGGAAAATGCCGCCGAAGGCATCCTGGTGGTCGATGCCGAAGGTGTCATCAGCTTCGCCAACCCGGCAATTTCGCGCTTGATGCATACCCCGGTCGAACAACTGCAGGGGGGCCACCTGCTCGATCTGCTGCAATTGGCCAACGCCACCCTGTGGAGCGAATCCGAGTTCCACAGCGCGTATCTCGCCCGGCAGATCGTGCGGGTCCACGATGCCCACCTGCGCACCCCGGGTGGTCAGCTGCTGCCCGTGGCGCTGTCGTGTGCGCCGTTGCCGGCAGAGCAGCAGGCGATGGTGGTCACGGTGCTGGACATGTCGGTTGAGCGCAATCTGCACCAGCAGCTCGAATACCAGGCGGTGACCGACCCCTTGACCGGGCTGCTCAACCGTCGTGGGTTCTACCAGGCCGCCGAAGGCGCCTTGCTGCGCGGCGAGCGCTCGAACAAGAGCCAGGCCCTGATGTACATGGACCTCGATGGCTTCAAGCGGATCAACGACTCACTGGGCCATGAGGCCGGTGACCGGGTGCTGCACTGGGTGGCCGAGCAGATCAAGGACTGCCTTGGCAGCGAGGCCCTGCTGGCGCGCATGGGCGGCGACGAGTTCACTGCACTGTTCGATGGCCTGCCCTACCCGGAACAGGCCGGGCGCTATGCCGAGAAACTGCTTGAGCGGGTGTCGATCCAGCAGCAGGTGGACGGGCTGGATGTGTGCCTGGGTGTCAGCATCGGCATCGCCACCTACCCCGACTGTGGCGGCAATGTCGAAGGCCTGCTGCGCGCCGCCGATACGGCGATGTATGCCGCCAAGCGGGCCGGCCGCCAGCAGTATCGCTTCTATGATCAGGAGCTCAATGGTCGCGCCCGCTCGCGGCTGATGCTTGAGGACAGTGTGCGCAATGCCATCGAGGCCCAGGATTTCAGCCTCGTGTACCAACCCCAGGTGGCCTTTGCCGATGGCCAGCTACGGGGTTTCGAGGCCCTGCTGCGCTGGCAGCACCCCAGTGTTGGCGACGTGCCGCCCGGGCTGTTCATACCGTTGCTGGAAGAGGCGCGGCTGATCAACCGACTGGCCAGCTGGATTTACCGTCAAGGCGCCGCCCAGCGTCAGGCCTGGTGCCAGCGTTTCGCCCCGGAGCTGGTATTGGGTATCAGCCTGAGCCGCGCGCAGTTCTCCATGCCCAGCCTGGTCGATGAACTGCAGCGGGTGATCCAGGATTACCAGCTCGACCCGGCGCAACTGGAGGTCGAGGTGGCCGAGACCTCGTTGATGTACAACATCGACACGGCGATCAAGCAGATTCACCGCCTGCGCGAGCTGGGCGTGCGGGTGGCGCTGGATGATTTCGGCGCGGGCGACTGTTCGCTGCGCATGCTGCGCGACCTGCCCATCGACACGTTGAAGCTGGACCGCCATCTGGTGGCGCGCCTGCCGGACTCGGCGGTGGATGCCGCGTTGGTGCGCAGTGTCATCGTCCTGTGCGCAGACTACGGCATCACCGTGATCGCAGAGGGGGTTGAAACACAGGCCCAGGCTGCGTGGCTGAAGGCAAACGGTTGCGCTTACGTTCAGGGTTTTCTGGTCGCGCACCCGATGACGGCGACCGACGCCACGGGCTTCCCGGCGATTTTTCCCTGGCAGCGGCCGTGATTGGCTAGAATCGGCATTCGTTACGCCGAATGCCGTGCCATGACCGTATTACGCTATTTGCAAGCCTACCCACCGCACCTGCAGGAGCAGGTGCGGCAGATGATCGACAGCGACCGCCTGGGCGAGTACCTGCAGCGCCGCTACCCCGGGCGCCATGACGTGCAGAGCGACAAGGCGCTGTACGGCTATGCCCAGGACCTGCGCCAGCAATACCTGCGCAGCGCGCCAAACCTCGACAAAGTGCTGTTCGACAACCGCCTGGACCTGACCCATCGGGCCCTGGGGCTCAATACCGCGGTTTCGCGGGTACAGGGCGGCAAGCTCAAGGCGAAGAAGGAAATCCGCATTGCCTCGCTGTTCAAGGAGGCGGCGCCCGAGTTCCTGCGCATGATCGTGGTGCACGAGCTGGCGCACTTGCGCGAGCGCGATCACAACAAGGCGTTCTACCAGCTCTGCCAGCACATGGAGCCGGCTTACCACCAACTGGAATTCGACCTGCGCGTCTACCTGACCTACCGGGAGTTGCCAGGCAACCTGTAAGGATTACGCAGCATGGATGTGAGCAAGACCAAGAGCAGTTTCTACCGTCGCCTGTACGTGGCCTGGCTGATCGACAGCCAGACCGCCACCAGCGTGCCGGCGCTGATGGAGGCCACCGGCATGCCACGGCGTACGGCTCAGGACACCATCGCCGCACTCGCCGACCTGGACATCGTCTGCGAGTTCGAGCAGCAGGAAGGTGCGCGCAACCATGCCGGGCATTACCGCATCCATGACTGGGGGGCGATCGACAAGCAGTGGATCATCCAGCACCTGCGGCAGGTCAGGGAAGTACTGGGATATCCATGACCTTGCGCATGCCGATATGCGGGATGTCATCCTCAAGGTATTGCTCACCCACCACTTCAAAGCCGTGCCGGGCATAGAACCCTTGCAGGTGCGCTTGCGCTGACAGATAGACCGGCGTTCCGTGCCAGCAGTGCCCGGCTGCTTCCAGCCCTTTCAGCAGCAGCGGATGACCAAGCTTCAGGTCGCGTACTTCAGGTGCGGTCACCACTCGCCCGATAACCACATCGCCGCCCTGCGACTGCGGATCGAGCAGGCGCAGGTAGGCCACCAGCTTGTCATCCTGCCAGGCCATAAGGTGCAGGGTATCGCCTGTCAGGTCCTGGCCATCGACTTCCTGGTAGGCACAGCGTTGCTCGACCACGAACACGGCGGTACGCAGTTGCAGGATGGCGTACAGCTCATGTTTGTCGAGGTCGGAGTGATGCTTGCAAAGCCAGTGGATCGACATGGTGATAACTCCTGAAAATGATGGCTGATCATCGCAAATTTTCGCAGCACGGCCAAAATAGAGGCTAAATGACATTATTGGCCGCTGCCCCAGGCAGCGGCTTTGTGTAATCTCATTGGCCAATCACCTTTCACAGCGTGTGCCTCCCACTGCAAAAGGACTTCTGCATGCGGCCGCTGCTTTGCGCGTTGGGCTTGCTGGGCGTGTTCCTGGCAGCACCTGCATTTGGCCAGGACAGGCTGCGGCTGGTGGCCGACAACTGGCCGCCGTTCACCGACAGCACCCTGCCAGGTGGTGGCCTGGCCACCCGCCTGGTCAGCACGGCGCTGGCCCGCGCCGGGTATGCCAGCGGCTACGAGGAAGTGCCTTGGGCGCGGGCGTTGATGGGCATTGGCGAGGGGCGCTACGACGTGCTCATCAACGCCTGGTACAACGACGCGCGCAAACAGATCGGGCAGTTCTCCAAGGGCTACCTGAACAATCGCATTCGCCTGCTCAAGCGCAAGGGCGACACGTTCCGCTACAAGAATCAGGGCGACCTTTATCCCTACAGCATCGCAGTCGTGCGCGACTATGCCTATTCACCTGCGTTCGATGGCGATACCCGCCTGCACAAGGTGGAGGTGCGCAACTTCTCGACCGCCGTGCGCATGCTGGCAGCCGGCAGAGTGAACCTGGCCGTGGAAGATGAGTACGTGGCGCGCTACAACCTGCAGCGCGAGTCGCAGGAAGTGCGCGATGGCGTGACGTTGGTGGAGCCGCTGCTGGCGGAGAATACCCTGCATATTCTGGTGAGCCTGAAGCACCCCGACCACCAGCAGATCGTCGAGCGGTTCGAGCAGGCTATCGCAGGGATGAAGGCCGATGGCAGCTATGCGCGGCTGCTACGTGAGCATGGCTTCTGACCTTGCGCAGCTCAGGCCGCGGGTGCCTCTTTGATGAGGTGGGCTGCCAAGGTCCGCAACGGTGCCAGCTGCCGGCAGATCAACGCCAGCTGTGTCTGCACCAGCCGCTGGTGCTCATCCAGCTCTTCCGGCATCTGCTCCAGGGCATCGGCCAGCGCCTCTTCGGCATCACTGTGTATCGCCACCGGCAGCCGCGCCGCGAGGCCATTGGCAATCTCATCCAGGCTATTGGCCAGGCTCTGCCCGGCGCCATCGATCAATTGCTCCTGCACCTCTGCCGGCAATGCCGTATCGCGGTGTGCGCCCAACCCTGACAGGTAACTGAGCAAGGTGTGCGACAGCACCAGGAAGCGGAAGCCGACATCGGCCTCCTTGCGGAAATGCCCCGGCTCCATGAGCATGTTGGCCAGCGTGGTCGACAGCGCCGCGTCAGCGTTGTGGGCGTTGCGCCGGGCCAGTCGGTAGGCGAGGTCGTCGCGCTTGCCGTGGGCGTACTGCTGCATGATCTGGCGCAGATACACGCTGGCGCAGGCCAAGGTGTTGGCCAGCGCCTTGTTCAGGCGCCGGCCCTGCCAGTCTGGCAGGAACAGGAACACCGCGAGGATGGCAATCAGGCTGCCGACCAGGGTGTCGAACAGGCGCGGCAGGAACAGGCCGTAGCCATCGCCGATCTGGTTGAAGCAGAACAGCACCATCAGCGTGATCGCTGCAGTGGCCAGGGTATAGCGGGTGGTGCGGTTGACGAAGAACACCACGCCCGCAGCCACTGCGAACAGCGACTGTATGACCGGGTTGGGGAACAGATCGAACAGCGCCCAGCCGACAGTCAGGCCAATCGCTGTGCCGAAGATCCGCTGCACCAGCTTGCGCCGGGTGGCGCCGTAGTTGGGTTGGCAGACGAATAGTGTGGTGAGGATGATCCAGTAGCCTTGGGTCGGGTGGATCAGGTGCACCATGCCGTAACCGACCGACAGCGCCAGCGGCAGGCGCAGGGCGTGGCGGAACAGCAGCGAGGTCGGCGTCAGCTGGGTGCGCAGGCGCGTCCACACGTCCTTCAGGCTGCGTGGTGAGCGGTCGAGCAGGCTGCTGTCACTGGCATCGGCCAGGCTGTCGGGATTGCTGGCGGCGCTGAGCAGGCGGTCGAGGGTCGCCAGGTTGGCAGCGAGGGCGCGCAGCGAACGCAGCAGGCCACGCCAGGCCGGGTTGCTCTGGACGCGCAGGTGTTCCAGTGAGGCGTTGAGGTCTTCCAGGGCCTCGGCAAAGCCGCTGGCCAGCACGAAAGGCTGGCGCAGGCGGATCGAACGGGCCAGTTCCTGGCAGGAGGCTCCCTGTTTGCGCAGCAGGCGTTGGCAGCGGAACATCACGTCGCTGTGGAAGAACGCTTCGTTCAGGGCGTTGTAAGGGTAGTGCGAGGCGCTGACCCGTTCGTGGATGTCCTGGGCCAGGAAGTACAACTTGAGGTAGCGGCTGACCTTGGAATTCGGTTGGCTGTTGCCGACCCGGTGCAGGATGATTTCCTTGGCCGCGTTGAGCGCCGCCACCACCTTGCCGTTCTGCTGCGCCAGCGCCAGGCGCTGGGCCTCGACATCGAGGTTGCGGATTGGCTCGAACAGGCTGGCCTTGAGCTTGAGGTAGCTGCCGAGTTCGAAAAACAGCTTGGCCAGGCTCTGCTGCACCGGCTGATTGGAAAACAGCGCCTGCCACAGCACCGAAAGCAGGCCGTACCAGGCGGCGCCTGCTACCAGCAGCATCGGTTCGTGCCAGAAGTCGGTGACCAGGCCGCCACGCTGGTCCACGCCGATCATGGTGTACACCGAGGTGATCAGCGTCGCCGAAGCAATCGCGCCATAGCGTTCGCCCAGGGCGCCGAGCATGGTCAGGCCGAACGCTGCCAGCGCCAGGGCGATGACGAAGACCCAAGGGTAGGGGAACAGCAGCTCGACCGCGAGTGCGGCGATGGCAAAGCAGGGCAGGGTAACGGCGAGGGCGCTGAGGCGGCCTTGCCAGCTGTCATCGGTCTCGGCCAGGGCGCTGGCGATGATGCCGAGGAACAGCGGAATCAGCAGGGCCATCTCGTTCTGGTACCAGCACAGGGCCAGGCTGCCGGTGAGGGCGATGGTGACCCGGATGCTGTAGCTGAACTTGTCTTGGCCCCACAGGCGACGCAGTGACTGACGGAACGAACTCGATGACATGATGGCCTGCTAGGCAGTGATCGAATGAATGCATTGCAGCACGGCCAGCAAGAAGCGTTCCGTGCTGCTGAATGGATTCTACTCTACACGAACTGCGCAGCGGCGTTGGCAGATGCCCAGGCCCACTGGAAATTGAAACCGCCCAGATGGCCAGTGACGTCGAGCACTTCGCCAATGAAGTACAGGCCGGGGCTTTTCAGCGATTCCATGGTCTTGGACGACACTTCGCGGGTGTCCACGCCACCGAGGGTGACTTCCGCGGTGCGGTAGCCTTCGGTACCGGCCGGCACCACCTGCCAGTTCGCCAGTTTTTCGGCGATCTGCGCCAGTTCCGCCGGGGTGTACTGCTTCATCGGCCGCGATTCGAACCACTGCTCGGCCAGCAGGTTGGCCAGCTTGCGGGTGAACACTTCGCCCAGCACGGTCTTCAGTTCGGCGTTGGCGCGCTCGGCCTGCATCTGCTGCAGCCAGGTCAGCGCATCGCGGTCGGGCAGCAGGTTGATTTCCACCGTGTCGCCGGCTTCCCAGAACGACGAGATCTGCAAGATCGCCGGGCCACTGAGGCCGCGGTGGGTGAACAGCAGGTTCTCGCGGAAGCTGGTGCCGTTGCAGCTGGCGGTGCAGTCCAGCGAAGTGCCCGACAACTCGGTGCACAGTGCCTTGAGTTGGGGCTCGGTGATGGTGAATGGCACCAGCCCGGCGCGGGTCGGCAGCAGGCTGTGGCCGAACTGGCGGGCCACCTGGTAGCCGAAGCCGGTGGCGCCCAGGGTCGGGATCGACAGGCCACCGGTGGCGATCACCAGCGACTGGCAGGCGAACTGGCCACCGCTGGTCTGCAGCAGGTAGCCAGCTTCGGTTTTCTCGATGTGTTCGATGCTGGTGTGCATGCGGATTTCGGCGCCGGCGTCGTCGCATTCGGCCAGCAGCATGTCGAGGATGTCGCTGGCCTTGTTGTCGCAGAACAGCTGGCCGAGCTTCTTCTCGTGGTAGGGCACGCCATGCTTGCTCACCAGCTCGATGAAGTCCCACTGGGTGTAGCGGGCCAGGGCCGACTTGCAGAAGTGCGCGTTCTGCGAAAGGAAGTTGGCCGGCTCGGTGTACAGGTTGGTGAAGTTGCAGCGTCCGCCGCCGGACATGAGGATCTTCTTGCCGGGCTTGTTGGCGTGGTCGAGCAGCAGCACCCGGCGGCCACGGCGGGCGCTGAGCTGGGCGCACATCAGGCCGGCGGCGCCGGCGCCGAGGATGATCACGTCGGTGGAGTGCACGGTGTTACCTCATAAATAGCCGGGGCCGCTGCACGCCCCATCGCCAGCAGGCCAGCTACCACAGGGAATGCACCTGGCCTGAGGCCTGTGGAGATCCGGTGGGAGCTGGCTTGCCGGCGATGGGCTGCAAAGCAGCCCCAAAATAGGTCAGACGATACGAACTTTCAGGGCCCGGCCCTTGATCTTGCCGCTGTTCAAGCGCTGCATGGCCTGCTTGGCCAAAGGCCTTTCAACTGCCACAAAGGCCTGGAAGTCGAAGATGGCGATCTTGCCCACCTGCTTGCCCGGGATCCCGGCATCGCCGGTCAGCGCACCCAGGATGTCGCCTGGACGCAGCTTGTCCTTGCGCCCGGCGGCGATGCACAGTGTGCTCATCAGTGGCAGCAACGGCGCGCCGCCCTGGTTCTTCAGGTTGTCCAGCTGGTCCCAGCGCAGCGGGCTTTTCTGCAGGTCTTCGATGGCCTGGGCACGATGGCCTTCGGCTGGTGCCACCAGGCTGACCGCCACGCCTTTTTCACCGGCACGGCCGGTACGGCCGACGCGGTGCACATGGATCTCGGCATCGCGCGCCAACTCGACGTTGATGACCATGTCCAGGCCATCGATGTCCAGGCCACGAGCCGCCACATCAGTGGCCACCAGTACCGAGCTGCTGCGGTTGGCGAACATGGTCAGCACCTGGTCGCGGTCACGCTGCTCCAGGTCACCGTGCAGGGCCTGGGCGACGATACCCTTGGCGGTCAGGTGGGCAACCACGTCCTCGCACTGCTGCTTGGTGAAGCAGAACGCCACGCACGATTGCGGGCGGTAGTGGCCAAGCACGCGAGTGACGGCGTCCAGACGTTGCTGCGGGTCGATCTCGATGAAACGCTGCTCGATCTGGTTGTCGGTGTGCAGGCTTTCGACCTTGACCTGCTGCGGCTTGCGCATGAAGTCGGCGGCCAGCTGCTCGATGCCGGCCGGGTAAGTGGCCGAGAACAGCAGGGTCTGGCGACGCGACGGGGTCTTGCCGATGATGCTGGCGATGGCGTCGAAGAAGCCCATGTCGAGCATGCGGTCGGCTTCGTCCAGCACCAGCGTGTTCAGGCCGTCGAGCACCAGGGTGCCCTTGTCCAGGTGCTGCTGGATGCGCCCCGGGGTGCCGACGATGATGTGTGCACCGTGCTCCAGCGAGGCGATCTGCGGGCCCAGCGACACGCCACCGCAAAGGGTGAGGATCTTGATGTTGTCCTCGGCGCGGGCCAGGCGACGCAGCTCTTTGGCCACCTGGTCGGCCAGCTCGCGGGTCGGGCACAGCACCAGCGCCTGGCAGCCGAAGTAGCGCGGGTTGATCGGGTTGAGCAGGCCGATGCCGAAGGCGGCGGTCTTGCCGCTGCCGGTCTTGGCCTGGGCGATCAGGTCCTGGCCGCGCAGGATGACGGGCAGGCTTTGGGCCTGGATCGGCGTCATCGAGGCATAGCCGAGGGCGTCCAGGTTGGCCAGCATGGCGGTGGACAGCGGCAGGGTGGCAAAGGCGGTGGATTCGGTGGTCACGAGGCGGGCCTGTGGTGCAAAGCGAAAAATGTCGCATAGTCTACCAGCCTCGTGGCCATTCGCCCTACGACTCCATGTGTTGTTCCGGACGACGGGCACGCCTTCCGTCCGTCGGCGACAGTTGCAGGAAGATCGCCGCCGCCAGCATGGCCATCACGCCGATGGTGACGAAGGTCAGCTGGAACGCGCCCAACGTAGTCTCCACGCCCTCGGCACTGCCCGCTGCGGTAAAGCCGCCGAGCAAGGCACCGGCGCAGGCCACGCCGAGGCTCAGTGACAGCTGCGCGACCACCGACAGCAGGCTGTTGCCACTGCTGGCGCTGGCGTCGTCAAGGTCGATCAGGGTTACCGTGTTCATCGCCGTGAACTGCATCGAGTTGACGGCGCCGAGCAGGGCCAGTTGCACCAGCAGCAGGGCATACGGAGTCTGCTCGTCGACCAGGCCCAGGCTGGCCAGCAGCATGCCCAGCAGCAAGGTGTTGCCGGTCAGCACGATGCGGTAGCCCAGCCGTTCGATCAGTGACCGGGCAACGGACTTGGCCAGCATCGCTGACGCGGCCAGCGGAATCATGCTCATGCCGGCCTGGGCCGGCGAGTAGCCCAGCGCCACCTGCAGCAGCAACGGCACCAGGAACGGCAGGGCACCGCTGCCCAGGCGCGCGAAGAGGTTGCCGAGGATGCCGATGGCGAAGGTGCGCACGCGGAACAGGCTGGGCGAGAACAGCGGCTCTGGGTCGCGCCCGGCGCGCAGCCAGTAGGCGGCCAGGCAGGCCATGCCGGCGAACAGCAGCAACATCACCCGCAGGTGCGGCAGGTGCAGCTCGCCCAGGCCTTCCATGGCGATGGTGATCAGTACCATCGCCGCGCCGAACAGGATGAACCCGGGGCCGTCGAAGCGGGTGCGCTCGGCGCCGCGCAAGTCAGGGATGAACTTCCACACCGCATAGCAGCCCAGCGCACCGACCGGCAGGTTGAGCAGGAAGATCCAGTGCCAGCTGAGGATTTCCACCAGCCAGCCGCCCAGGGTCGGGCCCAGCAGCGGGCCGAGCAGGCCGGGGATGGTGATGAAGCTCATGATCCTCACCAGCTCCGTGCGCGGGTAGGCGCGCAGCACCACCAGGCGCCCGACCGGCAGCATCAGCGCGCCGCCCAGGCCCTGCACGATGCGGGCGAAGACCAGGAAACCGAGGCTGTTGGCGGTGGCGCACAGCAGCGAACCGAAGCTGAACAGCAGGATGGCGCCGAAGAAGATGCGCTTGGTACCGAAGCGGTCGGCGATCCAGCCGGAGGCGGGAATCAGCAGGGCCACGGTGAGCATGTAGGCGATGATCACGCCCTGCATGCGCAGCGGGTCTTCGGCCAGCGAGCGGGCCATGGCCGGCAGGGCGGTGTTGAGGATGGTGCCGTCCAGGGACTGCATGAAGAAGGCGATGGCCACCACCCAGGGCAGCCAGCGGGCGGTGGTCGGGTCCAGCGGTGCTCGATCGGGCATGACGTCCTCTTCTGTCTGTACCGGCCTCTTCGCGGCTGAAGCCGCGAAGAGGCCGGTACTGCCAATCACAATGTCAGGGTCAGCGCTTTGACCAGCGCTCCAGGCAGATGACTCGACCCGGTACTGCGCTGCCCATAGGTACTGGTCGACAGGATCATCTCGCGCTCGCGGGTCAGATCCTCCAGCTGGCTGCCCAGCAGGCTGTACAGGCTGTCATCGAAGCGCATGGTGCTCACCGGTCCCTGTATCTCGCCGTTCTCCACCCAGAAGGTGGCGAAACGGGTCAGCCCGGTCATGCGTGCCGCTGGCAGGTCAGAGTAATTCAGGTACCACAGGTTGCTGATATACAGCCCGGTACCAAGCCGTTCAAGGATCTGCTCGCTGGGCAGGCTACCTGGCGCCAGGCTCAGCGCGCACGGCGACTCGTAGCTGTCGGCACCATTGGCCAGCAACTCGAACTCAGCGGCGCTGCGGGCACTGACCAGCCGCTGCATCGCGTTGCCCTGCTGGATCAACGGCACATCCAGGCGCGGTGAGCCCTCGTCGGAGAATGCCGGGCTCAGCGAGCCGCTGACCTGCTCGCTGAAGCTCACCAGCGGGTGCAGTTGCGCATCACCGTTGTACAGGCGCTGCAGGGCGCTGTTGCCGGTGGCCAGGGCCTGAGCCGAGAAGCCCCCCCAGCAGAGCATGCCGGCGATTTCGTCCATGGCCGCGGGTGCCAGGTAAGCGCGGTAGCTGCCGGGCTTGAGGGTTACTGCCGGGCGGCCGAGAAAACCCAGCTGTTGCCGTGCCAGGCGCAGGCGGGCGGTGAAGTCCTCGGCACTCCACAGTTGGCCAGCATAGTTGGCCTTAACCGCCTCGCCGTTTTCGTGGAACAGGCTCCAGTCGAAGTTGAAGCTGTTGGCCTGGTGCCAGCCAATAGCCCCGAACGAGCTGGCGAAGCCCCGGCAAATGGGGCCGGCGGCGTAGATGCCGACCAAGTCCAGGTCACCGGCCTCGCGATCGAGCAGGGCCAGTACTTCGCTCAGCGCGGGCAACGGCTGCTCTTGTTGGCTGTGGCTGTGCCATGCGCTTTCGTCCAGGCTCAGGTACGGGTCGACGGCCAGCAGTGGCAAGGTCTGGCGCAACTGCTCCAAGGCTGCGATCAGGCGTTGCTGGTCAAGTCGCGCATCGCCACTCAGGGTCACCTGCTGTTCTGCCTGGCGGCCATCGCGGATCAGCCGCAGTTGCGCGCTGGCCTGGCTCACTTCGCCGGCCTGGCGCACCTTGGCGTGATTGAAACGCACGAATTGCGACTGTTCGGCGCTGTAGCCGAGGGTGAATTGTTCGTCGGCGTGCAGGGCATGCCGCAGCTGCGCGATCAGGGCTTCGAAAACAGCTTTCATCAGGCGTCGCCTCCGAATACGTCGATGTGGCTGAAGACACAGGCGGGCGAGGCATGCCCGACCCGCACCACCTGGTTGGGTTCGCCTTTGCCGCAGTTGGGCGTGCCCAGGACCTGGAAGGTGCTGCGGTCGCCGACCGCCGCGAGGTTGCGCCAGAACTGCGCGGAGATGCCGCGGTAGTTGGGGTTCTTGACGATGCCCTTGAGCTCGCCGTTCTCGATCAGCTGGCCCCATTCGCAGCCGAACTGGAACTTGTTGCGCGCATCGTCGATGGACCAGGAGCGGTTGGTGCGCATCAGGATGCCGTGCTCGATGCCCCGGATCAGCTGGTCGAGAGACTGGTCGCCCGGTTCGATATTGAGGTTGGCCATGCGGTCGATCGGCGCACGGTTCCAGCCGCAGGCGCGGCTGTTGGCAACGCCATCCAGGCCCGAACGGAACTGCGACAGGGCGCCGCCCAGCGGGCGCAGGAGCAGGCCGTTGCGGATCAGGAACTGCTTGCTGGCGGCGGTCCCGTCATCATCGAAGCTGTAACTGGCCAGCTCTTCGCTGATGGTCGGGTCGAAGGTCACGTTGAGCAGGCTGGAGCCGTATTGCAGGTGGCCGAAGTCGCTGGCTTTGACGAAGCTGGTGCCAGCGTAGTTGCGCTCGTCGCCGAGGATGCGGTCCATCTCCAGCGGGTGGCCGATGGATTCGTGGATCTGCAGCATCATCTGGTCGGGCATCAGCAGCAGGTCACGGGCACCGCTGGGGGTGTTCGGCGCCAGCAGCAGCTGCAGCGCCTGGTCGGCGATCTGGCGGGCAGCACCGACCAAGCCACAGCGCTCGACGATTTCGAAACCGCCTTGCTGGCCGAAATTGTCGCGGCCCAGGCTGCGGCTCTGGCTGTCCTGGCCGTCGCTGGCGGTGACGCTCAGCCCCGGGAACAGGAAGCGTTGGGCATGGCGCAGCGCGGCGCCGGCCGAGTTCAGGTAGGTCTGCTCGACCAGGGTCAGGCCAAGGCTGGCCTGCCAGTCCACCAGGCGGCTGTCCTTGGGCACGCTGGCCGATTCGGCGGCGAGCAGGCCCAGGCAGTCGGCCAGGCTCGGTACTGGCTGGTCGAAGTTGGGTGAGATGTGGTCGTGACGAGCGCTGGTTACCGGTTGTTCGCGTAGGTCGAGCAGGCTGTGCCTGGCGATCTGTCGCGCCAGTGCCTCGGCTTGTTCCAGTGCCCGTTGCAGGCCGGCTTGGGACACGTCGGCAGTGGCCGCATAGGCCTCCACGCCCTTGACCCGCACCGTGAGCATGGCGCCTTCGTCGTGGCTGAAGATCGGCGGTTCGGCCACATTGCGACGAACCGAAAGCGCCTGGTGCGACTGTTTCACATGGCGCAGGGAAAACAACTCGGCCGTACTGCGCAGCGCGGCAAAGCGCTGGCGCAGCAGGGCGCTGGAATCGAACATCTGAAAGCCTCCGTTTTCACGGTGGCTCCCCCTAGAACCACCCGTCTTGCATGGCGAGGCAAGTGTCGTCGCGCGCCTCGAGCAATGCCAGGTCATTATGGCAGGCGGGGATTTCCCAGGTCAGGAAATAACGCGCGGCCTGCAGCTTGCCGAGGTAGAAATCGCGGTCGGCAGCGCTGCCCCTGAGCAGGCCAAGCTCGGCGTGGATCGCCTGTTCCAGCCAGCGCCAGCCGATCACGCTATGGCCGAAGGCTTTGAGGTACAAGGCGGAGTTGGCGAGGGCGCCGGCGATCTTGCCCTGTGCCAGGTCGCCGAGCAGGGCCAAGGTTACCGTTTGCAGGCGGTTGACCAGTTGCTCCAGTGGCTGGCGCAAGCTGTCCAGGCCCGGATGCTGGCTGGCGCGCTCTGCGGTCGCAGCGATCAGGCGAATCAGTTGCTTGAGGCCGGCGCCGTTGTTCTGCGCCAGCTTGCGGCCCAGCAGGTCGAGCGACTGGATGCCCTCGGTGCCTTCGTGGATCGGGTTCAGGCGGTTGTCGCGGTAGTACTGCTCCACCGGGTACTCGCGGGTGTAGCCGTGGCCACCGAGAATCTGGATCGCCAGTTCGTTGGCCTTGAGGCAGAAGGTCGAGGGCCAGGACTTGACGATCGGGGTCAGCAGGTCGAGCAGTTCCTGGGCCTGCCTGCGTGCGCTTTCGTCGCTGGCGGTGTGGGTGTCGTCGAACAGGCGCGCAGCGTACAGGCCCAGGTCGAAGGCGCCTTCTACGTAGGCTTTCTGCGTCAGCAGCATGCGCTTCACGTCGGTGTGCTCGATGATCGGCACGGCGGGGCTTTGCGGGTCCTTGTTGTCCGGCATGCGGCCCTGGGGGCGCTGGCGAGCGTATTGCAGGGAGTATAAATAGCCTGCGTAGCCGAGCATCACCGCACCCATGCCGACGCCGATACGTGCCTCATTCATCATCTGGAACATACAGGCCAGGCCCTGGTGCGGCTGTCCGACCAGGTAGCCGACGCACTGGCCGTTGTCGCCAAAGTTGAGCGCAGTGGAAGTGGTGCCGCGCCAGCCCATCTTGTGGAACAGCCCGGCCAGCAGCACGTCGTTGCGTGGGCCACGGCTGCCGTCATCGTTAACCAGGTACTTCGGCACGATGAACAGCGAAATGCCCTTAACGCCGGGCGGCGCGTCCGGCAGCTTGGCCAACACCATGTGCACGATGTTCTCCGACAACTCGTGGTCGCCACCGGAGATGAAGATCTTGTTGCCCTTGAGCCGGTAGGTGCCATCGCCAGCGGGTTCGGCACGGGTGCGGATATCGGCCAGCGACGAGCCGGCGTGGGGTTCGGTCAGCGCCATGGTGCCGAAGTAGCGGCCTTCGATCATCGGCTGCAGGTAGAGGCGCTTCTGCTCTTCGTTGCCGAAGCTCTCGATCAGGTTGGCCGCGCCCATGGTCAGGAAGGGGTAGGCCGTGGTGCCGGCATTGGCGGCCTGGAAGTGGGCGAAACAGGCCTGTGAGACCAGGCTGGGCAACTGCATGCCGCCGACGTCGAAATCGCGATTGGCGTTGAGGAAGCCGGCTTCGAGAAAGGCATCGACGGCCGGCTTCACCTCGGGGATCAGTTCGGCGCGGCCGTCCACATAGCGCGGCTCGTTTTCGTCGGCCTTGCGGTTGTGCGGGGCGAAGTACTTGTCGGCGATGGTGCGCGCGGTGGTCAGGGCCGCATCGAAGGTTTCGCGGCTGTGCTCGGCGAAGCGCGGGCGCTGGGTCAGGGCTTCGGCGTCGAGGACTTCGTAGAGTTCGAAGGCGAGGTTGCGGGGGCTGAGCAGGGTCTCGGGCATAGGGGGCGGTCCTTAAGCGGGCGTCAGCCGAGTCTAGGTGTGGCTCATTGGGGTAGCTACCATGATTGATCCAGATGATGGTTGGTCACAGCCAGCATATTTAGAGAGTGTGCAGCTATCGGAAAAGTCTTACTTATGCCTCGGAAGCGTATGGCATATTTTCAGGCGGAATAAGTATCCAATAGCAAGCTCTATTCACGCCAAGAGTTGCTGATGATGCTAGAGCAAGAAAAGGTCCCGGCTGCTGAGGGGCAGCAATTTTTTACAGTGTCGTTAAAGAAGATTGCTGTCGTTAGTTTTTTTACATTTGGTTGGTATTGGCTTTATTGTTTCTATCGTAGCTGGGCATCGCACAGAAAGTATTCTGGAGAGCGAGTGTTACCCCTCGTGCGTGCATTCTTCGATGTATTTTTTATTTATGCGCTGCTGAAACGTGTGGATAAGAAGCTTCGTTTTTCAGGGAGAAAGTATCAATGGTCGCCGCTTGCACTTACCTTGGGCCTCATCGCTACTGGCGCGCTTCCGTTTTTCTTGACTCACGGGCTTTTTACTAAAAATCTCTATGCCATTGTTTGCTTGCAACTCTTGTTGGCGGTACTGAATGCCTGGTTTGTAATGAGGGTGCAGCGGGCTATAAATTGTGCTGAGGGAGATATTAGCGGGGCAGTCAATTCGACTTTCACAGTTGCGAACTGGCTATGGATGTCGTTAGGCCTGTTGTTTTGGCCTAGTATGGTCTTCCTGATTCTATCGTCCTTGCTTATGGGTACCGATCTAGGCAGTGTTCAAGTGGGTAGGTAGTCGCCACAACGATGCCGAGAGGGTGTCAGAAATTTTGTGTTCGGGCATAACATGAGTAAGAGGTGCATGTATGCCAACCAAAAAGAAACCCTTGCGTGAC